>NZ_KZ819024.1 GCF_003115845.1 Brenneria roseae subsp. roseae
AACTCTTCAATTTAAGAATGGTTTGATTCGCTTAATTAAAAGCTGTGCTCAAAGAATTAATAACTGTTTATTCGTAATGAATTTACTGTCAGTCACTCTTCAAGACTTTTTATATCATCAAGATACGGTCTTGTGAGTGCCCACACAGATTGTCTGATTAAATTGTTAAAGAGCGTTGCGTTTGGGCCTGAGCCGCTAACGCGAGGTGGCGTATATTACGCTTTCCTCTTTCAGAGTCAACGCTTATTTTCAGCATTTTCTCTTTCTTTTCTCTCCGCACCACTGTGATTAAGCTCACAGTGCCGTGTCGATGGAGGCGCATTATAGAGAGGGAATCTGGAAGCGCAAGCAAATATATTCAACTTCTTTCTGTTTGCACAACTTTCATTCACTTAGTCTATTAACTACGCTTTTTTATCCATTGAGGAAGATCCGCAAGACTATCAATGACGCCATCCGCCAATGTTTCCCCTTGTTCAGAGATCGGTTTGCCACTGCGAACCAGGACCTTGGTTCCAACACCAGCGGCGATCCCCGCCTGCATATCTTCTACTTTATCCCCTACCATATAGGAAGCAGCCATATCGATATTCAGGTGTCGTTGTGCAGCGAGCAGCATGCCTGGCTCTGGTTTACGACAATCACACGTCTGACGATAATCCCCTTCCCCCTGATCGGGAAGGTGTGGGCAAAAATAGATGCCATCCAGATCGACATCGCGGTCTGCCAAAGACCAATCCATCCACTCGGTCAGCTGCATAAACTGATTTTCAGTAAACTTACCACGCGCAATGCCGGATTGATTGGTGACAACCACCAGAGCAAACCCCATTTTCTTCAGTTCTTGCATGGCTTCAATCACACCGTCAATGAATTGAAACTGATCGATCTCATGCACATAACCGTGGTCGATATTGATCGTGCCGTCACGATCAAGAAAAACGGCTGGAACACTTTGTGCCACTTACTTAGCTCCCGATGGCGTAAATTACTCGTTAGTATCGCATGTTTTCACCGACAGAGAGAACGCCCGGTAACATCAATCTCAATTGACTCAGACGTCTAGACGCCCTAACATCCAATGACTATTCCGTCTCCACGGAATCTGGTTTATCCAGCCATAGGCACTAACGATAAAAATATATGATTGAACTTTCTAATATTACCAAGGTTTTTCAGCAAAATGGACGCTCGATTACTGCGCTTGCTGATGTCAACCTTCATGTTCCGACGGGACAGATCTATGGCGTTATTGGCGCATCAGGCGCAGGTAAAAGTACGCTGATCCGCTGCGTTAATCTGTTGGAACGCCCCACGCAAGGTAAAGTGCTGGTTGATGGTCAGGATCTGACCCAACTTTCAGATAGTCAGCTCACGCGCGCGCGCCGTCAAATTGGGATGATTTTCCAACATTTTAATTTGCTTTCGTCGCGCACGGTTTTCGGCAATATCGCCCTTCCGCTGGAACTTGATAACACGCCAAAGAGCGAAATTACCCGCCGGGTGAATGAATTACTGGATTTAGTGGGTCTGTCAGATAAGCACGACGCCTACCCCGCCAACCTTTCCGGCGGACAAAAGCAGCGTGTAGCCATTGCCCGTTCATTAGCCAGTAACCCTAAAGTTTTGTTGTGCGATGAAGCAACCAGCGCGTTGGATCCGGCAACGACCCGATCCATTTTGACGTTACTTAAAGATATCAATCGTCGTCTGGGACTGACGATCCTATTAATCACCCACGAAATGGATGTCGTAAAACGTATTTGCGACCAGGTTGCCGTGATCAGCGATGGATGTCTGATTGAGCAGGACACGGTGGGACAATTGTTCTCCCACCCCAAAACCCCGCTGGCGCAGAAATTCATCCATTCAACATTACATTTGGATATTCCCGAAGATTACGTTGAACGCATGACGCCAACGCAGCGGGAAGGCAGCGTGCCATTGCTGCGTATGGAGTTTACCGGTCAATCCGTAGACGCGCCGTTGCTATCCGAAGTCGCCCGGCGTTTCAACGTCAACAATAATATCATCAGCGCGCAGATGGATTATGCAGGCGGAGTAAAATTCGGCATTATGCTGGCGGAAATGCACGGACAGGAGGCGGATACTCTGGCGGCAATAAAATTCCTGCAAGATCACCATGCAAATATCGAGGTATTAGGTTATGTCTGAAGCCATGATGTGGCTAATGGCCCGTGGTGTGTGGGAAACCGTGGCAATGACATTGGTTTCCGGCTTTTTTGGTTTTGTGCTTGGCCTGCCGGTGGGCGTGCTGCTTTACACCACCCGACCGGGGCAAATTATCTCTAACCCCAAACTTTACCGGGGGCTTTCAGCCCTGGTAAATATTTTCCGTTCCATTCCTTTTATCATTTTACTGGTATGGATGATTCCATTCACCCGCATCATTGTCGGTACATCCATCGGTCTGCAAGCCGCAATTGTTCCATTAACCGTCGGCGCGGCGCCTTTTATTGCCCGTATGGTAGAAAACGCGCTGCTGGAGATTCCAACAGGATTGATTGAAGCGTCACGAGCCATGGGGGCGACGCCCATGCAAATCATCAGAAAAATACTGTTGCCAGAAGCATTACCGGGTCTGATTAATGCCGCGACCATCACGCTCATCACACTTGTTGGTTATTCCGCGATGGGCGGCGCCGTTGGCGCGGGCGGCTTAGGTCAAATTGGTTATCAGTATGGTTATATTGGTTATAACGCGACAGTGATGAATACTGTATTAATATTGTTGGTTATTCTGGTTTATCTGATTCAATTCTGTGGCGACCGCGCAGTAAAAGCCGTCACACATAAGTAAGCAAGCGTTGAAACCCGCATGTGCTTATTTCGAGCACATGCCACGAAGACATTTAATTTAGAGGGAAGGATATGGCGATCAAATTGAAATCCATCGCAGCCGTCGGCGCATTGATTGGCGCTCTGGCTATAGCGGGATGCGGTCAGGAAGAAAAAGACCCCAATCATATTAAAGTGGGTGTCATTGTTGGTGCCGAACAGCAAGTTGCGGAAATTGCTCAGAAAGTGGCAAAAGACAAATATGGTCTGGATGTTGAATTAGTCACCTTCAATGATTATGTCTTGCCTAACGAAGCACTAAGCAAAGGTGATATCGATCTGAACGCTTTCCAGCACAAACCTTATCTGGAGCAGCAAATCAAAGATCGTGGCTACAAATTGGTTTCCGTTGGTAATAGCTTTGTTTATCCGATTGCTGGATATTCAAAAAAAATAAAGTCACTGGATGAATTACAGGATGGTGCACAGGTTGCGCTGCCAAACGATCCAACCAATCTGGGCCGTTCATTGCTGCTGCTGCAAAAAGTAGGCTTAATTAAGCTGAAAGATAATGTTGGTCTGTTGCCGACGGTTCTGGATGTAACGGAAAATCCGAAAAGCCTCAAAATTGTTGAGCTGGAAGCCCCTCAATTGCCACGTTCCCTGGACGATGCACAAATTGCTCTGGCAATCATCAACACCACCTACGCCAGTCAGATTAACCTGACGCCGTCTAAAGACGGTATCTTTGTTGAAGAGAAAGATTCCCCGTATGTAAACCTGCTGGTTTCCCGCGAAGACAATAAAGATGCGGAAAACGTGAAAAAATTTGTTCAGGCCTATCAGTCAGACGAAGTTAACGAAGCAGCGAATAAAATCTTTAATGGCGGTGCCGTTAAAGGCTGGTAACATTCGGGTTACTCGTTTTATTAAAATATATCCTCAAGACGGGCCCCGGCCCGTCTTGTTATTTGTGCAATAGCTTGCTTCAATATCCGCTCTTTAAGAAAAAGCAGAGGTCATTCTATGCGCGTAATCCCTCTTATTCTGTTAACGATGTCGCTAACAGGTTGCTCTCTATTACAAAAACCAACGGAACCGGCTCCTCAACCTGCGAGTGAACCCAAGGCAGCAGAGCCGGTAGCCAAGCCAAAACCTGCTCCGCGCCCGGCACCTGCCGTTTTATATCAAAGCGCTGAAGAACTGGTTGGCAAACCATTCCGTGATATGGGTGAAGTGTCTGGTTCATCATGTCAGGTTACTGCTCAGGACGCGCCACCCAATACGGCCAATGCCCGCAGGCGAATGCAGAACAGGGCAACAGCCATGAAAGCCAATGCGGTTTTACTGCATGAATGCCAGATCATCAGCAGCGTCGCCGGTTGCTATCGTCAGGCGGTCTGTCAGGGCACAGCATTGAAAGTTTCAGATCAATGAGTCAGTTTGTTTTCAATCAGGTCGGTGTTATCCGTTCACCCTATAAAGAAAAATTTGCCATTCCGCGGCAGCCGGGTCTGATTGAAGATGGTGGTGGAGAACTCCAGCTATTGCCGCCTTATAATCAGGCGGAATGCGTGCGTGGACTGGCAGACTTTAGCCATATATGGATTTTGTTCATTTTCCATCAAACCATAGCGGGTGGCTGGCACCCCACCGTTCGGCCGCCAAGACTGGGTGGCAATGCACGCGTTGGGGTATTCGCGACACGCTCTACTTTCCGGCCAAACCCTATCGGGATGTCATTGGTGGAGCTGAAAGCTATCCATACGCAAGGCGATCGCGTCACGCTGGAATTAGGCAGTCTCGATCTGGTCGATGGTACGCCAGTCGTTGATATCAAACCCTATCTTCCTTTTGCGGAAAGCCATCCCAATGCATTGGCAGGCTTCGCACAGTCCGCCCCGGAAGCTAACATGTCCGTTATTTTCTCCCCGCTTGCAGAACAGCAGATCGCCAGCGGTCACCATAAGTATCCATATTTAAAACGCTTTATCAGTCAGGTCTTAGCTCAGGATCCGCGCCCAGCTTACCGAAAAGGAGAGGATGCGGAGCGGGAATATGCCGCTTTATTGCTGGAATTTAACGTGCGCTGGCGGGTATCTGGACAACAAACCGAGGTATTGTCCCTCGAATCCCGTTAAAAAACGTCGCCAGCAACAACCAGCAGGGCGATGGGCACGAATAAATAGCCCACCGTAAAAACGTCAGATGACGGTTACCACGAACGGGCTGCGGCTATTCATGCATAAATTTCTGCCGACTCTCTTTTGACGGACGGTCCACGCTGTTAAACTAAGCCACTTTTTATGCCTTCGGCTGCATTAGGCAGCACGATGCTATTTCTCGTTCTGACGGAACTAAAACACCATGCGTACTAGTCAATATATGCTCTCCACACTCAAGGAGACGCCTGCCGATGCGGAAGTTATCAGCCATCAGTTGATGCTCCGAGCCGGAATGATTCGCAAACTGGCCTCCGGTCTTTATACCTGGTTGCCCACAGGTCTGCGGGTTTTGAGAAAAGTTGAAACCATCGTGCGCGAAGAAATGAATAACGCTGGCGCGATTGAAATTTCCATGCCGGTTGTTCAGCCTGCCGATCTGTGGGTAGAAAGCGGTCGCTGGGAGCAATACGGCCCGGAGTTGCTGCGTCTTGTCGATCGCGGGGAACGCCCTTTTGTTCTCGGCCCTACGCACGAAGAAGTCATTACCGATTTGATTCGTAATGAAATCAGCTCATACAAACAGCTGCCATTGAATTTTTTCCAGATTCAGACCAAATTCCGTGATGAAGTCCGTCCACGTTTTGGCGTAATGCGCTCCCGTGAGTTTCTGATGAAAGATGCTTACTCTTTCCACACTTCACCGGAATCACTACAGGTGACATACGATGCAATGTATGCCGCCTATAGCAAAATTTTTAGCCGCATGGACCTCGACTTCAGGGCCGTTCAGGCCGACACCGGCTCCATCGGCGGCAATGCTTCTCATGAATTCCAGGTACTGGCCGCCAGCGGCGAGGACGATATTGTCTTCTCTACCGGCTCCGACTATGCCGCAAACATTGAACTGGCAGAGGCCGTCGCCCCCCAGTTAGGCCGAGCGGAAGCAACGGAAGAGATGCGTCTGATTGATACGCCAAACGCCAAAACCATCGCTGAACTGGTTGAGCAATTCAGGCTGCCGATTGAAAAAACGGTCAAAACGCTGCTGGTGAAAGCGGCGGAAGAGAGCGGCCATAAACTGGTCGCATTACTGGTTCGAGGCGATCATGAACTGAATGAAGTCAAAGCCGAGAAAATCGCCCTGGTCGCCAGTCCGCTGACTTTCGCAACGGAAGAAGAAATTCGCGCTATCGTCGGCGCAGGTCCTGGTTCCTTGGGGCCGGTGAATTTACCGATTCCCGCCGTGGTTGACCGTACGGTTGCCGCGATGAGCGATTTCGGCGCCGGCGCCAATACGGACGGTAAACACTATTTTGGCATCAACTGGGAACGTGATGTTTCCCTGCCGCTGGTTGCAGATATTCGCAACGTGGTAGAAGGCGATATCAGCCCGGATGGCAAAGGAACGCTGCAAATCAAACGCGGGATCGAAGTAGGCCATATCTTCCAACTGGGCAGTAAGTATTCAGAAGCGCTGAAAGCTACCGTTCAGGGAGAAGATGGACGTAATCAGATCCTGACCATGGGCTGCTATGGCATTGGGGTGACTCGTGTGGTTGCCGCCGCCATTGAGCAGAATCACGACGATCGCGGCATTATTTGGCCAGATGCCATCGCACCGTTCCACGTAGCGATTCTGCCAATGAATATGCACAAATCTTTCCGGGTGAAGGAAGTCGCTGAAGAGATCTATCAGCAGTTGCGCGCCCACGGTATTGAGGTCCTGCTGGACGACCGTAAAGAGCGTCCGGGCGTTATGTTCGCCGATATGGAATTGATTGGTGTGCCACACACGATCGTCATCGGCGATCGTAATCTGGATAACGAAGAGATTGAATATAAGAACCGCCGCGGCGGTGAAAAGCAGATGATTAAAACCAGCGAAATCATCGATTTCCTGCTGGAAAACGTTGTTCGCTAATCTTCATCCAAGCGCCCTTTCTGAATGGGAAGGGCCGCCATAAAAAAAGGTGGGTTACCCCCACCATTTTTATTCTGACGAATACCGCATCGGCTCCGTATTATTCACGTTATTCACGGAACAATTCTTCAATGTTAAGGCCCTGCACCTGCAAAATTTCACGCAGACGACGTAAGCCTTCAACCTGAATCTGCCGGACGCGTTCCCGAGTCAGGCCGATTTCCCGACCAACATCTTCCAACGTTGCGGCTTCATAACCCAACAAACCAAAACGCCGGGCCAAAACTTCACGCTGTTTGGCGTTAAGTTCAAACAGCCACTTCACGATATTCTGCTTCATATCGTTATCTTGAGTGGTGTCTTCCGGCCCGTTGTCTTTCTCATCGGCCAGGATGTCCAGCAGCGCTTTTTCCGAATCACCGCCAAGCGGTGTATCAACAGAGGTGATGCGTTCGTTCAGTCGCAGCATGCGATTGACATCATCAACGGGTTTATCAAGCTGCTCGGCAATTTCTTCCGCGCTCGGCTCGTGATCCAGTTTATGAGAAAGTTCGCGTGCCGTACGCAGATAAACATTCAGCTCTTTGACGATATGGATAGGCAAACGGATGGTGCGGGTTTGATTCATGATTGCCCGTTCAATCGTTTGTCGAATCCACCAGGTGGCATAAGTGGAAAAACGAAATCCTCTTTCAGGATCGAATTTTTCAACAGCCCGGATCAAACCAAGGTTCCCTTCCTCAATCAGATCCAGAAGCGCCAGCCCGCGGTTGTTGTAACGACGAGCAATTTTCACTACCAGTCGCAGGTTGCTTTCGATCATCCGGCGCCGCGACGGAACATCGCCGCGCAATGCGCGCCGGGCAAAATAGACTTCTTCTTCAGCGGTTAAAAGAGGCGAATAACCAATCTCTCCCAAATAGAGTTGCGTTGCGTCTAAAACACGCTGTGGGACGCCTTGTGCTAACAGCTCGTCTTCAGCCGAGTCATTATCAGCGGTTTCTTCCTCTGCCAGCGCCTTATCGTCAAAAACATCAAGTCCATTCTCTTCGAAATCAGCATCTTCCTGTAACTCGTTAACTTTCAGCGTACTTTGGCTCATAAGTGGCTCCTACCCGTGATCCCATGGCAGAATACCGGAATACTCTGCCCGATTTATCGCTGCGGAAGAAAACGCAGCGGGTTTACGGATTTCCCCTTGTAACGAATTTCAAAATGCAAACGAACTGAACTGGTTCCGGTGCTACCCATGGTAGCGATTTGTTGCCCCGCCGTGACCTCTTGTTGTTCCCGGACCAGCATAGTGTCATTATGGGCATAGGCGCTCAGGTAGTCATCATTATGTTTGATGATTATCAGATTCCCGTAACCTCGCAAGGCGTTGCCCGCATAAACTACACGCCCACTGGCGGTAGCCATGATAGGTTGCCCACGTGAACCGGCGATATCAATCCCTTTATTTCCCCCCTCGGATGCAGAGAAACTATCGATGACTTTCCCTTCGGTAGGCCAACGCCAGCTACCGACAGCAGCGGTACTACTTGCATTGCTGCTTGCCGGTGCGGTCACAGGCGCAGTGGCTGTCGCCCCTGCCGTAGGTAACATTTTACCTACATTCTGTTTACCCGAATTATCAGAATACGCGTTAGTTGACTGAGAATCAACCGGTGTAGTCTGTATTTGCGAACTTGACGGCGGCACTGGAACGCCTCCCGTCGTCGCATCCGTCGCGGCCAGCATACCGCCGCCGCTGGTCAAACCGCCGGTTGTACCGGCAGAACCATTGCCAAGACTCAGCGTCTGGCCGACATTCAGACTGTAGGGTTCCGGGATATTATTCCGCTGCGCCAGGTCCCGATAATCGTTACCGGTAATCCAGGCGATATAGAACAGCGTATCGCCCCGCTTGACGGTATAGCTATTGCCGCTATAACTTCCTTTTGGGATATTGTCATAGCTGCGGTTATAGACAATTCGGCCATCACTCGTGGTGGCCACTGCGTCACCCGATGTCGTTCGTGATGAGGACGCAGATAACGTTCTGCTGCCCGTATTTCCGTCGACACTGCTTATCGGTGCGGATTTGGTGTTATTGCTGGAACACCCAGCCACGCCTAAGATAATCACCATACAAGCAGCAATCTGACGCAAATTCATCATTCGGCTTCCCATGCGCCCATTCCCCTATAACTATAAAATTCATTAATCAATTCAGACATTTGCACCTCGCACCCATTGTAGCGCAGCTGATATCAGGTGTTTTTGTTCATCAGTCAGAACGAAAAGCTCGCCATTTCTTCATCACTGGCGCATAAGCAAAACAGGAGAGACAACAATCATTATCTGATGCTAGCAATATCAATGAGTTCGTACCATAAAACAGTTGTATTGAAATTTTAATGAATTAACAACAATACAAAACCATCGCAACGGTATCAGGCTAATTCGCCTTTGACTAGCGGAACAAACCGAACGGCTTCAACAGACTGGATAATGAACTCTCCCGCATGACGTTGCACGACCTGCAACGTTTGTGATTGATCGCCAACCGGCAAAACCATCACGCCGCCTTCATCCAGCTGTGCCAGCAAGGCTTTCGGGATCTCTGGCGGCGCCGCGGTCACAATAATGGCATCAAAAGGTCCGCGAGAAGCCCAGCCCTGCCAGCCATCGCCGTGGCGGGTGGAAACATTGTGCAAATCAAGCTGTTTAAGCCGACGTTTAGCCTGCCATTGCAATCCTTTGATGCGCTCAACAGAACAAACATGCTTGACCAGATGTGCCAGAATCGCCGTTTGATAGCCGGAACCCGTGCCAATTTCCAATACGCGCGAAACCGGCGTCAGGCACAGTAATTCCGTCATCCGCGCCACCATATAAGGCTGCGAAATCGTCTGACCGGAGCCTATCGGCAATGCGGTATTTTCATAAGCCTTGTGTTCAAACGCCTCGTCAACAAAGCGTTCTCTGGGTACAGCCTCAATAGACTTTAACAGGCGTTCATCCTGTATTCCCAACTGGCGCAGCTGCGCCAGCAACGTTTGCATGCGTTTGTTCACCATTCTCCGCTAACCTCAGATTTGGCTAACCCCATCATCATCGTCAAAGATACCCGATCAAGAAAAATAAACCGCAATACATCAGGCAACAATATCCGTTCCCTGTTGCTGGTTGATAATTTCACGCACCACGCTGGTCGCGAAACTGCCGGCCGGCAGCCAGAATGTCAGCCCAACCGTACTTTCATCCAGCCAGTTCCAGTTCATACGCTGCGGATACAACAAGATCGCACGCCGAGCGGGTTCGACCCGTTCACGTTGTAATAATGACCATAACGTTTCTTGCCCGACCAGACTTTGCTGCTCAAAGGCCAGTGCGATATCCTGAGTACCGAGAGCGCCATCACCGGGTAATGGCGCGGTTACCTGAAGCTCGCCCGCATCAAGTCTCGCCTGTAACTCCGCCAATTCATCCGACCTGGCGACAAACCAGCTCCCCCGGCCGGTCAATTGTAACGCATCGCCGGGTAAAACGGTTTTGGCCTGCTGTTGAGCAAGCCTGGCGGCAGCCACCTGATTAAACAACGCGCTACGGCTGGCGGAAAGATAAAAACTGCGTTTAGCGCGTTCTTTTACCCGAATGTCGTTGTTCGCCCAGAGACGAGCCTGCTCGAGATTATTTCCGTCTTTGCCGAATCTTTGGCTACCAAAATAGTTAGGCACCCCTCGTTCGGCAATCAGCCGTAAACGGGATTCCACCGCTGAGCGATCGCTGATCTGACGCAACACCAGCGAAAAATCATTACCTTGCAGCGTACCAATACGCAATTTACGACGATGACGCGCAAATTCAAGTACCTCACAACCTTCCAGTTCGAAGGCGTTCAGGTCAGGTGATGCCTTACCGGGAATATGGAGGCAAAACCATTGTTCTGTAACGGCATGACGGTCTTTCAGGCCGGCATAACTCACTTCGCGTTGAGGCAGGCGGCAAAACTTTGCCAGCGCTTCGGCCACAAACTGCGTATTGCAGCCGCGCTTACGAATACGAACCAGAATATGCTCACCGTCACCATCAGGCTGAAATCCCAGATCCTCAATCACGCTGAAATCTTCTGCTGTGGATTTCAGCATCCCCGATGCCTGCGGCTTGCCATGCAGCCAGATTAGCGCTTCGCTATTATCCATCGTTACCATCAGAGCGTACTTACCATGCGACGATTTCACCCGCTTCATTTTTTACCAGCAGCGCCACGGCTTCGCAGGCAATCCCCTCCCCCCGGCCGGTAAAACCCAACTGTTCCGTTGTGGTGGCTTTAACGTTTACATCATCCATATGGCACTGGAGATCTTCGGCCAGATTGACGCGCATTTGCGGGATATGCGGCGCCATTTTAGGCGCCTGGGCGATAATCGTGACATCCAGGTTTCCCAGACGGTAGCCTTTCTCAATAATCCGCCGCCACGCTTCCCGCAATAATCCACGGCTGTCGGCGCCTTTAAACGCCGGGTCAGTATCAGGAAACAACTTACCGATATCGCCCAACGCCGCCGCGCCTAATAAGGCATCCGTCACCGCATGCAGCACAACATCACCGTCTGAATGGGCCAGTAATCCCTGAGTATGGGGAATACGCACGCCACCGATCACCAGCGGTCCTTCTCCACCGAATTTATGAACATCAAAACCGTGACCGATACGCATTGCGCATTCTCCTTTATGTTTATTCAATCGTATGATTGTGGTGCAAATTCGTTAAATAAAATTCAGCCAATGCCAAATCTTCCGGACGGGTCACCTTAATATTATCAGCCCGACCGCTGACAATCTGTGGGCAATAGCCGCAATACTCCAGCGCCGACGCTTCATCGGTGACCACCACGCCATCGTTTAAGGCGCGTCGTAAACAGGTTTTCAGCAACGCGGACGGAAACAGCTGTGGCGTCAACGCATGCCATAGATCGCTGCGATCAACAGTGTGTTTGATAATCTGTCCTGAACCGCGCTTCATGGTATCACGAACCGGCGCCGCCAGAATTCCACCCACATCACTGTGTCCAACCAGACTCAGTAGCCGTTCCAGATCGTCCTGATGCAAACAGGGACGCGCGGCATCGTGTACCAATACCCATTCCGTCTCCGCAATATCCTGTAGCCCCGCCAATACAGAATCGGCGCGCTGTTTTCCTCCCACAACCACACTGACGCGGGGATCGCGGGCAATAGGTAAAGTATGAAATGAGAGATCGTCGGCGCTAATGGCAATGACAGCGCGATGAATCCGCGGGTGGGATAACAGCGCGCTCACGGCATGTTCAAGAATGGTTTTATTACCAATGGTCAGGTACTGCTTAGGGCAGTCGCTTTGCATCCGGCTGCCATTACCGGCAGCAGGCAGGACAGCGACAATCTCTGGCTGGGAAGCACTCTGTTTTAGCATGTTTAGCGCGATGTGTTGTTAGGTAAGGATGAAGACGTCGTCGCAGTACGATGGCTGGATTCCGGCACCAGACGATAGAAGTTCTCACCAGGCTTAATCATGCCCAGTTCGTTGCGCGCACGCTCTTCAATCGCTTCCTGTCCGCCGTTCAGATCGTCAATTTCGGCAAACAATTGTTCGTTACGGGCTTTCAGTTTGGCATTGTTCCCCTGCTGGACAACAACATCATCTTTTACCCGCACATAGTCGTGAATACCATTCTTGCCCAGCCACAGTGAATACTGAAGCCAGCCAAGCAACACCAATAATAACAGCGTAAGTTTTCCCATCCCGCCCCCTGAAAAAACGCCTAATCATCCCATAACTTTTGCTTCGACTCCACACTGTCAGGCGGCAGACGGAAAGATTCACGTCAGGAATACTCACCATGAACGCCTTCATCCCGGTTCATCATGGAAGGCAACGGCATGAATAACCATATTCATTACAGTGTTTTACTCAGCCATATCGCCTATCGACAGGCCAATCCCCTACCGTGTGATCATCAGCAAATATCCGGTTAAACAGAGACGTAAGTTGAACCCTTAGCACTATCTGTGTATTTTTATGCAGACAAAATGCATAAAAAAAGTGCATACACACAGAAGAAACTCAACCAAACACCAGGAGAGCTCATGTTTAAAAAACTGTTACTGATTGGCGCAATGTGTGCCACAGCCATGTCTGGCAGCGTATTTGCCGCAGAACCTACCTATGTCGTCGGTTCCGGAGGCACCTATCGTCCGTTTGAATTCGAAAACGCACAGAAAGAGCTGGAAGGCTTTGATATTGATATCATCAAAGCGATCGCCAGGACGGAAAACTTTAATATCAAGCTGATCAACACGCCATGGGAAGGTATTTTCGCCACCCTGAACTCCGGCGATCGCGATATTATCATTTCCGGAATAACGATTACCGATAATCGGAAACAAATGGTTGATTTCTCAGCCCCTTACTTCCCCGCCGAACAGGCCATCGTCGTACCTAAAGACTCCGCTATCGACTCAATCGCCGCGCTGAAAGACCACAAAGTCGGCGTTGTCAATTCCAGTACCGGCGATGTAGTCGTTTCCGATGTGCTGGGCAAAAACAGCACATCGATTAAACGTTTCGATAATACGCCGTTAATGTTGCAGGAGTTGTATGAAGACGGTATCGGCGCCGCGATCGGCGATGTCGGCGTGGTGAAATTTTACATTAAGACCCACCCTGAAAAACAATTCAATCTGGTTTCCGATGCCAAGTTTGAGCGTCAGTATTTTGGTATTGCCGTTGCCAAAGGCAATGATGAACTGCGCAACAAGATCAATGCCGGCCTGAAGAAGATTATTGCCGACGGCACCTATGCCAAAATCTATCAAACCTGGTTCGATAGCGATGTACCGGCTCTGCCTGCCGAATAATCCGCCAGTTGGAAACCACAACTGCATCACCTTCAGTAGAATCAAACGCATCAGCCGGACGGGCATCACCCGCCCGGCATCAATAGCAAACCATTACGTTAGTCTATTCACGAAAGGAAACAATCTTGACGGGATTTCGTTGGGAGATCATTCAGGAGTACGCACCATTATTTACGCAGGGTGCCTGGATGACCATAAAATGCACCTTTATCTGTGTCATCCTTGGCACCTGCTGGGGGCTGACGCTTGGCCTGGGGAGATTGGCGCAGGCGCCGCACGGCCCCTGGAAATACATCCTGCATTATGGCGTACAATGGCCGGTTCGCATCTATATCAGCGCGTTCCGCGGGACGCCGCTGTTTGTACAAATCATGGTGGTACACTTTGCGCTGGTGCCGCTGTTTATCAATCCGCGTGATGGCCTGTTGGTCACCAGCAACATCATGTCCGTGGATTTCGCCCGTACGTTGCGTTCCGACTATGGCGCATTTCTCTCCTGCATCGTGGCAATCACCCTGAACGCCGGCGCCTATGTTTCCGAAATTTTCCGTGCCGGCATTCAGTCTATCGATCGCGGTCAGATGGAAGCATCACGTTCGCTGGGGATGAGCTATGGCCGGACGATGCGGAAAGTCATCCTGCCGCAGGCATTCCGCCGCATGCTGCCGCCGCTGGGGAACAATGCGATCGCCATCGTGAAGGATTCTTCGCTGGCCTCGGCAATCGGCCTGGCCGATCTCGCCTACGCCGCCCGTACAGTTTCCGGCGCCTATGCTACTTATTGGGAACCCTACCTGACGATTTCTCTCGTCTATTGGGTTATTACTTTTCTGCTCTCACTGCTGGTTCGGCATATGGAAACGAGGTTCGGTAAAAGTGATTCACGTTAATAACCTGCAAAAAAAGTTTGGCGACACACACGTCCTGCGCGGTATTTCCTGTGATATCGCCCATCAGGAAGTGATCTGCATGATTGGCCCATCCGGCTCAGGAAAGAGTACGTTCCTGCGCTGTCTCAACGCGCTGGAAACGCCGTCAGCAGGCGAGATCACCGTCAACGGCTTTGCCATTCACGATCAGAAAACCAATTTGAACCGTATGCGTGAAAGCGTCGGTATGGTATTTCAGCGCTTTAATCTTTTCCCGCACATGACCGTGTTGGAAAATCTGATTATGGCGCCGATGGACGTCAAGAAATTATCCCGTTCGCAGGCCATAGCACGCGCCAGGGCCTTGCTTGAGAAAGTCGGATTACTGGATAAAATCGACGCCTGGCCAAACAGCCTGTCCGGCGGCCAGCAGCAGCGGGTTGCGATTGCCCGCGCCCTGGCGATGGAACCGGCCATTATGTTATTTGATGAGCCAACATCCGCGCTGGACCCTGAACTGGTGGGTGAAGTGCTGGCGGTCATGAAAACGCTGGCGCAGGAAGGCATGACCATGGTAATCGTCACCCATGAAATGGCCTTCGCCCGGGAAGTTGCCGATCGGGTGATCTTTATCGATCAGGGGATCATTCAGGAACAGGGTAAACCAGAAACGATCTTTACCGATCCCAGTAATCCGCGTACGCGCACTTTCCTGAGCAAAGTGCTGTAAGACGCGTTTACAGAACACGTTGATGTGTTAAGGCCAGCCGATACATGGGCTGGTCACCTACCAGCCGGTCAGGAAGGAGAACACCAGCCAGAACAGGCACACCACTGACAGCCCTGTGGCGGAGAGGGTATAGAAAACGTTTCCCCCCAGCATAAAACTGAGCCCGACGCCCATCAGCACCGACAGCGGCATCAAGGCCAGAAAAAAAGGCCAGGTGTAGAGCATGAAGAACAACGTGGTATTGGAGCCATACACCAGAAAAGGGAGCGTGAAAGCCAGCCAATAAAAAGAAAACCCCGCGACCGCGCCCATAAAGGGATACGAGACACGATCTTCATCATCTCGTATCGGTTTTGTCTTGCTGATCGTTAGCTGCGTGGCATTCGGCATCATCTTTTCCATTATTCTCCCGCATCACTCTACAAATCGTGAAATCTATCGGGTAGAGCGGCGAAAACGTCAGAGATTGATAATAGCTCGGCCACGCAGCAGATCTAATAATTGGTCCGTCAAATTTGTTACTAATTGTTCGCCATCCAGATGAATATCCGGCACTTCGGGTGCTTCATAAATCGAATCGATCCCCGTGAAATTACGCAGCTCACCCGCACGGGCTTTCTTGTATAACCCTTTGGGGTCGCGAGCTTCGCAAATCGCCAAAGGCGTATCGACAAACACTTCAATAAACTGCCCTTGACCCAGCAGGTCCTGCACCATTTTACGCTCGGCGCGATGGGGTGAGATGAAAGCGGTCAGCACGACCAGTCCGGCGTCAACCATCAGTTTGGCCACTTCGCCGACGCGGCGGATATTTTCCCGCCGATCGTCATCGCTGAACCCCAAATCGCGGCACAGACCGTGCCGCACGTTATCGCCATCCAGCAGGTAAGTGCTCACCCCCTGCTGATGCAACGCCTGCTCCAGCGCGCCCGCCAGCGTTGATTTACCGGACCCGGAAAGTCCGGTAAACCAGAGCACGACGCCCTGATGGCCATGCAGTTGCTCGCGCGCCTTGCGTGATACGGCATGTGAATGCCAGACCACATTCTCATCGGCAGATGATGGACGGCCTGAAGACACGTTATTTTCCTCCCAGCAAATCACGGGCGCCCCAGTGTGGGAAATGACGTCGAACCAGCGCATTCAGTTCCAATTCAAACGCACTGTATGCGCCGGGCTCCTGATAAACCTGTTCGATGGGCTCCCTTACCAGACCCGCCCCCACGGTGACATTACTCAGACGATCGATAAAGATCATGCCGCCAGTCACGTGATTTTGCTGATAATTATCCATCACCAGCGGCTCATCAAAGGTCAGTTCAACCAGCCCGATCCCATTGAGCGGCAGATTTTCCGTGACGCGCTGCGTCAGGGAGTTAATCTCCACCTGATACTGGATATTCTCCACCCGGCCGCGCGTTTTCTTACCGCTAATCTTGATATCGTAGCTTTGTCCCGGCACCAGCGGTTGTTCCGCCATCCACACCACATCCACCAATGCATTCTGCACGGCTTTCAGCGTTTCGCTGCTGTCTACCAGCAGATCGCCGCGGCTGATATCGATTTCATCCGCCAGAACCAGCGTAATGGCTTCACCAGCCTGCGCTTGTTGCCGATCGCCATCAAAGGTCACGATGCGGCTGACGGTTGATTCAACCCCGGAAGGCAGCACTTTAACGCGCTGCCCCACACGGACTATCCCCGATGCCAGCGTTCCCGCATAGCCGCGGAAATCCAGATTGGGTCGATTCACGTACTGAACCGGAAAACGCATGGGCAGTTTCAGACTACGCTGCGCCACATTGACGGTTTCCAGCACGTCAAGCAGCGTCGGCCCGGTATACCAGGTCATCGTAGTGCTCGGCGTGGCGACGTTATCGCCATCCAGCGCGGAAATCGGCACAAAGGTAATATTCAGATCGGCCGGCAGCTGCTGGGCGAAATCCAGATAGTCCTGCTTGAACTGTTCAAAAACCGCCTGCTGATAGTCCACCAGATCCATTTTATTCACTGCCACCACCAGATCCCGAATGCCCAGCAGCGTAGCAATAAAACTGTGACGACGCGTTTGATCCAGCACGCCTTTGCGCGCATCAATCAACAGAATAGCCAGTTCGCACGTTGATGCCCCGGTGGCCATATTGCGGGTGTACTGCTCATGTCCCGGCGTATCGGCAATAATGAATTTACGTTTTTCCGTGGAGAAGTACCGGTACGCCACATCGATGGTGATGCCCTGCTCACGCTCAGCCTGAAGTCCGTCAACCAGCAAAGCCAAATCCAGCTTCTCACCCTGCGTGCCAAGACGCTTACTATCACTGTGCAACGTGGTGAGCTGATCTTCGTAAATCTGGCGGGTATCGTGCAGCAAACGGCCAATCAGCGTACTTTTGCCATCGTCGACGCTGCCGCAGGTCAGAAAACGCAGCAGTGTTTTATCCTGTTGAGCATGCAGGTAGGCTTCAACCCCACCCTGTTCAGCAATCTGTTTTGCGATGGTACTGTTATTGACAACCGCATCTTTTACGACCAAATCTTTTACAACGCGCTGGCTCATTCGACGACTCCTCAGAAATACCCTTGACGCTTTTTCAACTCCATTGAACCGGCCTGATCGCGGTCGATCATCCGTCCCTGACGCTCACTGGTAGTGGAAATCAGCATCTCTTCAATGATTTCCGGCAGCGTTTGCGCGTTTGACTCCACCGCGCCCGTCAGCGGCCAACAGCCCAGCGTACGGAAACGAACCATACGTTGTTCGATCACTTCGCCCGGTTGCAAATCGATACGATCGTCATCCACCATCAACAGCATGCCATCACGCTCCAGAACCGGACGCATCGCCGCCAGATAGAGCGGTACAATATCGATATTTTCCAGATAGATATATTGCCAGATATCCAGTTCGGTCCAGTTGGACAACGGGAAAACGCGAATACTTTCCCCTTTGTTAATCTGACCGTTGTAGTTATGCCACAGTTCAGGACGCTGGTTTTTCGGATCCCAGCGATGAAAACGATCGCGGAATGAATAAATACGCTCTTTGGCGCGGGATTTCTCTTCATCACGGCGAGCGCCGCCGAACGCGGCGTCGAAACCATATTTGTCCAGCGCCTGCTTTAATCCCTCGGTTTTCATGATATCGGTATGTTTGGCGCTGCCGTGGATGAACGGATTAATGCCGAGCGCCTCGCCCTGAGGATTACGGTGCACCAACAGCTCACAGCCGTAGGCTTTCGCTGTCCGATCGCGAAACTGGTACATTTCACGGAATTTCCAGCCGGTATCCACATGCAACAACGGGAACGGCAGCGATCCCGGATAAAACGCTTTACGCGCCAGATGCAGCATGACCGAGGAATCTTTACCGATAGAATACATCATCACCGGATTGCCGAACTCTGCCGCAACCTCACGGATAATGTGAATGCTCTCGGCTTCGAGCTGCCGTAAATGAGTGAGTCGTTTCTCGTCCATAACCATTCCTTAAGCCAAATTCACTACCGCCGGACGGCTATCTTGCCGTGCCGCCAGCGTTTGCTGACCAAACCAGGCGATCTGATGATGCAAATTCACCACCTCACCAATCACCAGCAAGGCCGGCGTCGGCGCCTGCTGGGCCAATTGTTCCAACTGTTGCAATGTACCGACCAATACCTGCTGATCGTGTCGGGTTCCGCGTCCAATCACGGCGACGGGCGTTTCCGCCGAGCGACCGTGCGTAATCAGCTGTTGACTGATTTCTGCCGCTTTCACCGTTCCCATATAAATCGCCAGCGTCTGGCGTCCACGCGCCAGCGTTGACCAATTCAACGCATCGCCATCAGGTCGGCAATGCCCGGTAATAAACACCACGCTTTGGGCATAATCCCGATGGGTCAACGGGATACCGGCATACGCGGTGACGCCGGCGGCGGCAGTCACGCCAGGCACCACCTGAAAGGAAATGCCTGCCTGTGCCACCTTTTGCAGTTCTTCACCGCCGCGCCCAAAAATAAACGGATCGCCGCCTTTCAGGCGAACCACCCGTTTGCCTTGCTGCGCCAGCGTCACCAGCAGTTGGTTAATCTCGTCCTGAGAGACGGAATGATTGCTGGCGCGCTTGCCCACACAGATGCGCTCGGCATCACGGCGTACCAACTCCAATACGTCAGCGCTCACCAGGTGGTCATACAACACGACATCCGCCTGCTGAATGACCTGCAAACCACGCAACGTCAGCAGTCCGGCATCGCCGGGTCCGGCGCCCACCAGCACAACCTCACCGCGTGTCGCAGCCGGCTGTTGTTGCTCAGCGTGCTGTTGCTGCAATTGCTGTTGCAGTTCATCCTCTGCCTGCGAGAGTTGCCCCGCGGAAACCAGCGTGGCGAAGCGTCCCACAAACAGCCGTTCCCAGAAACGACGGCGCGCGCTCATCGAATGCAATCGCGATTTGATGCGATCGCGCCAGCTACCCGCGATCCCGGCCATGGCTCCCAGACTGGCGGGCAGCAGCGCCTCCAGTTTTTCACGCAATAGACGCGCCAGTACCGGTGCTTGCCCCCCCGACGAAATCGCCACCATCAGCGGGGAACGATCGACGATAGAGGGGAAAATAAAAGAGCACCTGGGTTGATCGTCCACCACATTAACCAGCAGATGGCGCTGATTGGCAGCATCAAATACCGCGGCGTTCAGCGCTGCATCATCCGTTGCGGCAATGACCAGAAATACGCCGGACAACAATTCCGGCGTAAAGCGCTGGGCCAGCCATTGAATCTTGCCTGCTTCAAGCTGCTCAGCCAGATCGTCCGCCAGCGACTGCGCGACAACCTTCACCTCAGCGCCGGCACGTTGCAACAGTCCAATTTTACGTGAGGCGACCTCACCGCCGCCGACCACCAGCACAGGGCGGCCCCGAAGGTCAGCGAATAAAGGTAGATAGTTCACAAACGCCTTAACTAAGCAAAAAAATAGATAAAGCGACTATACGGTGCGGATATCACACTTATGAAATGCCGAATTGGAATGACAAGTTCCGTAATGGAATAACAACAAACAAAATCAGGCTAAAACCCGCGAACGTCATTCCATGAAATGCCCTGACGATCACAGAAGTTGAAAATCAGTGTATGACATGCGTCAAAGTTGTAAAGAGTTTGCCGATTTTTGATATTTCCTTTCATTGATTCATCGCAACATGCCTACAGCCCACCGGGCAACGGACCAGCGTAAGACAGATGATGTGTTCGTGTGATCACGTTCGACGACCAGGTGGTCGCTGTACCTCACGTTGATAGTGGGATTTCCGTATTCACCTTCGCCCACTATGAACCTGTTAGGTTTTATCTCATTGATATAAAAAGAGGATTGCGCATATGGAACTGTCAACACAAGCGCTAAGCACCCCGGCACACCCGTTTGTCGAGTTTGATGCACAATACGGTGTATTTGAATCGCTTGACGATGCCGTTAACGCCGCGGCTCTGGCCCAGAAGCGATTGGATAACGTTGTCTTGCGTCAAAGCGTAATCGCGGCAATCCGCCAGGCCGGAGAGCGGTATGCTCAGGTACTGGCGGAGATGGCCGTAGCAGAAACCGGCATGGGCCGGGTGGTCGACAAATACGCCAAAAACGTGTCTCAGGCACGCAGCACGCCGGGAACGGAAAGCCTGTCGGCGAAAGTCGTGACCGGAGACAATGGGCTGACGCTGATTGAAAACGCGCCCTGGGGCGTGGTTGCCTCGGTCACGCCCTCGACGAATCCGGCGGCAACCGTGATCAATAATGCCATCAGTATGATTGCGGCAGGCAATAGCATCGTTTTTGCTCCCCATCCCTCGGCGAAAAAAGTTTCGTTGCACACCATAAGCCTGTTGAACAAAGCGATCGTCGCGGCGGGAGGACCGGAGAACCTGCTGGTGACCGTGGAGGATCCCAATATTGAAACGGCCCAGCGCCTGTTCCGCCATCCCGGTATCAGCCTGCTGGTCGTCACCGGCGGTGAAGCGGTAGTGGAAGCGGCGCGTAAACACACTGACAAACGGCTTATCGCCGCCGGTGCCGGCAATCCGCCGGTTGTCGTGGACGAAACCGCCGATATTCACCGGGCCGCGCGGGCGATTGTTCGTGGCGCATCTTTTGACAACAATATCATCTGCGTTGATGAGAAAGTCGTGATCGTCGTTGACAGCGTTGCTGATGAGCTGCTGGCAGAAATGCAGAGATATCAGGCCGTGTTATTGGATGACGAACAGGTAAAACAGCTGCTGCCTGTCTTACTCACCGATATTGATGAGAATGGCAGAGGGCGGGTCAGCCGCGATTGGGTCGGACGCGATGCATCAAAAATCGCGGCGGCGATTGGATTGCACGTCGGCGAACAGACTCGCCTGCTTCTGGCAGAGACCGACGCAAACCACCCGTTTGCCATCACGGAAATGATGATGCCGGTCCTTCCGGTGGTGCGCGTGAGTAATGTGCAGGAAGCCATTGAGCTGGCTGTGCGTCTGGAAGGCGGCTGCCGTCACACCGCAGCAATGCATTCGACCAATATCAATAACCTGCACAAAATGGCCAGCGCTATCAATACCAGTATTTTTGTGAAGAACGGCCCCTGTATCGCGGGGTTGGGTTTGGGCGGCGAAGGCTGTACCTCCATGACCATTTCAACGCCCACCGGGGAAGGCGTGACGTCAGCGCGCACATTTGTGCGTATACGTCGTTGCGTGATGGTGGATATGTTTCGTATCGTTTAAGAATCAATGAAAGCCACGTTGCCGCCGCCGTCAACCGCGTGCGGCAACCAAAGATAACGTATCGGCTCGACAATAACGCCCGGACATGGGGTTATGTGATACGTATCATATTGTTTTATTGGAGGTAAGCGCACATGAGGACAGGTAACCTTACCCAGCTACACCATCTTGATGCTCTGGTTTCTCCTCCAGAAAAGATGTTGTCTTCCTTGAGCGAGGCTCAAAACATACATCAGTATTCAACTCAGGACGTTTACACACAATCCTGTTCCATTACGGCCTGGCAACAGCTTTACGATCAGGTTTCGCCAGGTCATTTCCACGGAGAGCTTCAGGAGTTGCTGTTAGACGGCGTTCAACTCTGTCATGAATATACCAATCTCGCATTACGCCAGTCCTGCATGGTATGGCCGGGCTCTTTCTGGTTCGGCATTCCCGCTGCTCAGGAAAGCATGGGGTTTATTGGCTCACAGCAATTAGACAAATGTTCTATTGCCGTCAGTCCCGGCGGCAAAGAGTTTGAGTTAACGACGCCCGATGATTTTTCCATTATGGGAGTGGTGATCTCTCACGATGTACTCTATCAGTATATCGACGCGTTGAATGACCCTGAATGGTTGACCCAGCGCTTGAATCAGGGAACCGCGTTGATGATGGATCCCCACAAAAAAGCAACGCTCTGCGCTTTTATTCGTCACGCGCTCGGATATGGCTGCCACTCCCCGCAATTGATGAAACAAAAGAATGCGGGAAAAGTGCTCAAACATAACCTGCTGACAACGCTCATTTCCTTTCTGGAAAACGTACAACCCTCTTCCGATCGGGCACAGAACAGAAATCACCGGAAACTGATCTCTTTTGCGCGTGAATACGTGCTGAACCAAACGTCAGAACCGGTGACCGTTCTCGAGTTATGCCGACAACTGCATGTCAGCCGGCGTACATTACAAAATACCTTTCACAGCGAATTGGGGATAGGGCCTAATGCATGGCTTAAAATCATCCGCCTCAATGCGGTACGCCGTGAACTCACCAGTCCATACTCCCAGCACCACACCGTTCAGGATGCGGCAATGCAATGGGGGTTCTGGCATTTGGGGCAATTCTCCAGCGATTACCAGAAATTATTCAACGAGAAACCGTCATTAACGCTACGACGACGTTTGCAGCATTAACGCGTCATCCTTCGTGCAGTCCGCATTCGCGTTTGAGCCCAAAAAATCGCGTTTCTTCCTCGCTCATTCCCGGTTTCCATTTACGGGTGGTATGCGTATCCCCCACGGACAAGTAGCCCTGATCCCACAGCGGGTGATAGCGTAAGCCGTTTTGCTTCAGGTATTGGTAAACCTGACGATTGTCCCAGTCGATAATCGGCAGGAATTTAAATACGCCGCGCTGAAGCGCCAGAACCGGCAGATGCCCACGGCTGCCGGATTGCTCCCGCCGCAACCCGGCAAACCACGTCTGCGCGTTGAGTTCGCTCAACGCGCGATTCATGGGTTCGACCTTGTTTATCTGGTTGTACTGTTCAATGCCTTCAACCCCCTGCTCCCATAGCTTACCGTAACGCGCTTCCTGCCACGCGGGTGACAGAGCGGCACGATACACTTTCAGATTCAGCTTCAGTTGATCGGTCAGCGCATCAATAAACTGGTAGGTTTCCGGAAAAAGATAGCCGGTATCCGTCAGAATGACCGGGATATCCGGTCGTCGCTGTGTCACTAAATGCAGCGACACCGCCGCCTGAATCCCAAAGCTGGAGGAAAGCACATATTCCCCCGGCAGATGCTCCAGCGCCCAACTGACCCTTTCCTGCGCAGACAACGACTCAAGCCGCTCATTCACGGCAGCCAGCGCGGCACTCTGCTCCGCTTTCGGCAAGGCATTAAGCGCGTCAAGATTAAATTCAGACATCAGGATCTCCTGTCAGTCATAAAAATCGCGGGCGGGATCCAGCACCGGTTTGATAATGTTGGTACGGATGGTGAAATCGCCAAAACCTTCATTATCGCGACGATCTTTCGCCCAGAGGCCAATCAGCCGATCAATTTCGGCCAGGATCTCGGTTTCATTAATATTCTCGCGATACATGCGCGGAATACGCGTTCCCTCACGGTTGCCGCCCAGATGCAGGTTATAGCGTCCAATCGCTTTCCCCACCAGGCCGATTTCGGCCAGCAACGCACGACCACAGCCGTTCGGGCATCCCGTTACGCGCAGCACGATATGCTCATCGCCCACGCCATGCCGCTGCATGATATTTTCAACCCTGGTGACGAATGTCGGCAGGAAACGTTCCGCTTCCGCCATCGCCAGCGGACAGGTTGGAAACGATACGCAGGCCATGGAGTTTTTACGCTGCTCGGTCACGCCATCATCAATCAGACCGTGTTCGCGCGCCAGGGCTTCAATCTTCGCTTTGCTACGCGCGGAGACACCGGCAACGATCAGATTCTGGTTTGCCGTCAAACGGAAATCGCCCTTATGAATTTTAGCAATTTCCGCCAGACCGGTTTTCAGCGGACGCCCCGGATAATCCAGAATACGGCCATTCTCGATAAACAGCGTCAAATGCCATTTGTTATCAATACCTTTAACCCAGCCGATGCGATCGCCGCGCCCGGTGAATTCATACGGACGAATCGCCTCAAATTTCACCCCGGCTCGCTTTTCCACTTCCTGTTTGAACGTCTCAACACCAACGCGCTCCAGCGTGTACTTGGTTTTAGCGTTCTTACGGTTGGTACGATTGCCCCAGTCGCGCTGGGTCGTGACCACCGCTTCCGCAACCGCCAGCGTATGCTCAACGGCAATGTAGCCCAGCTCACTGGCCGTGCGCGCATAGGTTGCCTTATCACCGTGCGCAATCGACAGCCCGCCGCCAACCAGCACATTGAACCCGACCAGACGGCCATTGTCGGCAATCGCCACAAAGTTGAGATCGTTGGCATGCAGGTCCACATCGTTCTGCGGCGGGATCACCACGGTGGTCTTAAACTTACGCGGCAGATAGGTCGCCCCCAAAATCGGCTCTTCGTCCGTGGTGGCGACCTTCTCCTGATCCAGCCAGATTTCGGCATAGGCGCGGGTACGCGGCAGCAAGTGCTCAGAGATCTTCTTCGCCCATTCATAGGCTTGCTGGTGTAGTTCGGATTCCACCGGATTCGAGGTACACAGCACATTACGGTTCACATCATTGGCGGTCGCCAGCGAATCCAGCCCTACGCTGTTCAGCAACTGGTGCGCGGGTTTCACATTTGACTTCAGGATGCCGTGAAACTGGAACGTCTGGCGGTTGGTCAGACGGATACTGCCGTACAACGTATTTTCAGCCGCAAATTTATCAATGCCCAACCACTGTTTTGGCGTGATCACTCCGCCGGGCAAACGGCAGCGCAGCATCATCGCATGCCGGGGTTCCAGTTTCTGCTCGGCACGCTCGGCACGGATATCGCGATCGTCCTGCTGATACATTCCGTGGAAACGGATCAGTAAAAAGTTGTCGCCATTGAAGCCGCCGGTCAGGCCATCCGTCAGGTCTTCGGCTATCGTACCGCGTAAAAAGTCACTTTCCCGTTTCAGACGTTCGGCATCAGCGAGTTTCCCTTCTACCACTAATGGGCCGGGATGTTTTTCACTTACAGATAATTTTTCGCTCATTAGTACACATCTCGCTGATAACGGCGCTCAAGGCGCAGATCACTTAAAAATTCGTCGGCTTGCTCGATATCCATGCCACCGTGCTCAACCACCACGTCCAGTAATGCCTGTTCGACATCTTTCGCCATTCGGTTGGCGTCGCCACAGACATACAGGTGAGCTCCCTCCTGGAGCCAGCGCCAGACTTCCGCGCCTTTTTCCCGCAGTTTATCCTGCACATACACCTTGTGCGCCTGATCGCGTGACCACGCCAAATCAATGTTGGTCAGCAAGCCGTCTTTTACGTAGCGCTGCCATTCAACCTGATACAAGAAATCTTCGGTAAAGTGCGGATTGCCGAAAAACAACCAGTTTTTGCCTTCCGCTCCCTCGGCCTCACGCTGCTGCATAAAAGCGCGGAACGGCGCAATCCCCGTCCCCGGGCCAATCATGATGACCGGCGTTTCCGGGTTGACGGGCAGACGGAAATTGTCGTTATATTCGATAAATACCCGAATCTCATCGTCTTCGTTCAGGCGGTCGGCCAGATAGCTGGAAGCACCGCCCGCCCGCGCCCGGCCATCGATGTCATAGCGCACGACGCCAACCGTAATATGCACTTCACTTTCCACTTCGGCCTGTGAAGACGCGATGGAATACAAACGCGGCGTCAGCGGGCGCAGCAGACCGATCAACTGCTCGGCCATGAGTTCCACCGGCGCCTGGCGCACCATGTCCACCAACGGTGTTCGCTGGGCAAACTGCTGTAGCACGGATTTATCGCTCACCAGCGCCAGCAATGTTTCATCACGGGACAGCGCGGCATATTTTTCAACAATCGGTGCGGTGTTCTGCGTCAGTTCAAAGTGGCTTTTCAGCGCCTGCGATAGCGGTAGCGTTTTTCCTTCAACGTTCACCGGTTCATCGCCTTTCAACCATAGCAGTTCGAGAATTTCCTGCACCAGCGCGGGATCGTTATCAAACCACACGCCCAGCGCATCGCCAGGCTGGTAACGCAAGCCGGAATCGCCCAGATCGATCTCGATATGACGTACATCTTTTTCTGAGTTACGTCCGGTAATTTTCTGATTCACCGACAATGTGGCGTGCAAAGGAGCAGTCTTGCTATAGGGGCTGCTGGTAATTTCATCCAGCGCGCCGCGGGTGCTGGCCTGTACCGCGGCCTCACTCTGCGCGGGCAGCCGCGCCTGCAAGAGATCCACCAGTTGGCGCCGCCACTGTTCCGCCGCCGCCTGATAATCCACATCGGCATCCACGCGCTCCAGCAGTCGTTCCGCCCCCAGTTCGGCAAGGCGGCGATCAAAATCCTTCCCCGCCTTGCTGAAAAATTCATATGAGGTATCGCCCAGCCCCAAAACAGCGAACGCGGTATCGTTCAACTGCGGCGCTTTTTTGGAAAACAGGAATTTGTGCAAGGCAACGGCTTCTTCCGGCGGCTCCCCTTCTCCCTGGGTCGACGTCACGATCAGCAGCAGCTTTTCCTGACCGATTTGTTTGAATTTATAGTCGCCCGCGTTAACCAGATTGACCGTCAGTTTCGCCGCCAGCAGATCGTCACGCAGTTGCTCGGCAACCCGACGGGCATTGCCGGTTTGAGACGCGGAAATCAGGGTGATACCAGGAACCGGCGCGGCGGTTGCCGCCGGTGAGCCCGCGCTGGCGGAGCCCGTCGCGATGCCTGATGGCGATTGTTCTGTCGGCTGTTGCAGCAGCCCCCAAAAATAACCGGACAACCAGGCAAGCTGCGCAGGCGAAAAATCACCGGTTGCCGCCTGCAAACGCGTTAATTGATCCGCACTCAACGGGAGCAACGAAGTAGGAGAAACCGGAGTTTTCATTATGATCGCTAATTCCTTGTCTTTGTAGCCGCTACTAATGCAAATAAGTGAAATAAAAAGATGAGTGGCACATAAGGTTAACCATCCGCATCTTAACAATTAAAGAAATGATGGACATATCAAATAACCAAAATGACTAAATGGTTTTTCTGATAATCCTTATTGCTTAAAGTGTTATAGGTCACATTTTACTGCGCTGATGATTTGAATGATTCCAGCGCCATTCCGAATGGGCGCTATACTCGCGATCAACACTCAGGTGACGGATGGAATAATCAAAGATGTGGCAACGCCGCGCGCTGGAATTGAATACTCAGGACATCTGGCATTGGGATCGCGTTATTGAGGTCGTGACGTATGCCCGCCAGCAGGGATTCAACACGCTGGTGCTGGGATCGGCGGATTTACTGGACAAACTGGTGACACCGAAAGCGTATAACCATGCCCGTTTCGACGATCGCATCAGCAGCCAGCAGCGCTCGCGCTGTATTTATCTGAATCAGGTGGCGGCCTACTGCCATGAACAGGGGCTGACATTCTATCTGCAATGTAAAGAGCTGTCGTTTCCTACCGAACTGCTATTGCATCATCCGGAATTGCTGGACGACGAGCACAGCCTCCGGATGGATACCGATTTCTGGTGCGAGTATCTGTCTGCCAAAGTCGAGCTGCTGCTGCAACAGATCCCGCGTTTAAGCGGTCTGTTGCTGGCCATCTCCAACAGCGATAGTCTGCTGCGCTTTTCTGCCCCTTCGGGGGATGAGATGAACGGACTGACGCCCGCCGCCGCACACTGGCCGCCGGAATCTGACAGCGAACAGATCTATCATCGGCTATTTTCCGCCGTGGCGCGGGTAATGCACTATCACCAGCGTCATTTGGTGCTACGCGCGTTCCCCGCCAGTCATGATGATATCAGCAATGTGCTCAATGCCATGAGTGCGCTGCCTGAGTTTGTTTCCGTGGCAATAAAGATGACGCCGGAGCGTTTCTGGCCTGAGTTTCCCAACAATCCGGCCTTGTTGGAGGTCAGCGGACGCGAAATCTGGGTGGAGCTGGATTTGGCCGGGGAAGAGGTCTGCTGGGGCAATCTGCCGTTTATCCGTTATACCGAAGTACAAGGCCGGTTGCTGTGGTGTCAGGAAAAAAACCCCGCCATTGCCAGCGTGCTTTGCCGTATCAGTTGGGAAGGCGTCGATAACCACAGCGTGTTGGGAACGCTGAGCGAATTCACGCTGTTCGCCTGTGCCAGATTACTGAGTAAAAATGCGCCCCCCACCAGCGAAGCCACCCTTTTCGGCCAATGGCTGGCCGAACGCTATCAGTGGCAACCGGACGATGCCGCGCGACAGGCGATGCTCGCTTTACTGGAACAGGCTCATCAGGCGATTTCACTATCGCTGTATGCCCGCCACCATGTTTTTCACCGTCACAGTATGTTGCCGACCAGCTACGGTCAGGCGATCTGGAGCCTGTATGGGCAGTTGAACCGTAATCACTGGCTGCCGGGATCGGGACGGGATATCACCTTCGATCCGCAGCAGTCCGAACTGGCCGCGCAAAACCTGTACCAGATTGCCAAAGAGAAAGATCTCGCCTGGCAGTTGGCGGAACAGTGTCAGCAGGCTGCCCTGCAATTTACCCGCGAGTACACGATGCCAGATGCGCTGAGACAGCGTTGGTTACAGGAGTGGCGAGGACTGGCGCTGTATTGCCGTGCGTTTGTGCATGCGCAGAAAGCGTTTTTTACGCTCCATTACTGCAAACTGGTGGAAAATAACTGGACGCTACGGGAAATCGGCAAAACCAACATTCAGGCGCTGTATGGACTCGGGCATGAGATGGATGATTTTTGCCTGCAACACCGGGATTACCCGGTGAGTATGCATGTCATGTTCGATGCCGAACGCCCCCGTTCACTGGCTGACAGCCTGCAAGAACAGCTGACGGCGTTGGCGAACAGCACCGGTAAATGAGCGTTGTATGGTTAGCGGATGACGCGCTGCAAAATACGATTACCCGAGTTGCTAAAGTTTTTCGCGGAGACTTCCACGCTCTTGTTGCCGTAATCCAACTGCTCGATGGTTTGCAGGATCAGACTGGCGAGCTGCGGATCCTCCAGATAAGAGGATACTGGCGTTTGCATCGGTTTTTCCAGCGCCTGCGTCAGTCCGGCCACCGACAAGTCACTGTTATCCAGCAGTTGCTTCTCCGCCAACGCCTGACGGGCAATACGGCTGAGTGGAATACCGCGCTCGGTGCCCACCAGCAAGCTGCCTTCCGGATCGTTCATCAGGAAATTCAACAACAGGGCCGCTTCTTTCGGATGCCGGGTGTTTTTGCTGATGGCAAACAGCATCGACGGTTTAAAGAACTGCCCTGAATTCTCCGACCCCGGCGTCATAATGTAAGGCCCCAGCTCCAGCTTACCCGGCGCCGTCAGCGGATCGGCATATTTCTTCACGACGGAAATCCACAGATGCGCGCCGCCATACTCGCCGTTAATCCAGGGGCGTGTTTCATACATGCCGACCTTGCCGAAAGCGTTATAGTATTTCGACGAAGGCATCACATGTTCATTCGTCAAACGCTGGTAGAAACGAAAGGCCTCGATCCATTGCTCTTCCGTGTAGTTAAAGCGTTTATTCTTCTCATCGATCATCCCTATCTGATACTTCTGCGTCATGTAGTAGTTAATCAGCTCCAGAATCCCTTCACCGCTGTCCTGAGCCGGCGAGGCGAGAGGAAAATAGCTGTCGCCTAATTTCTCTTTGAATACCTTGCCGGCATGAAACAGTTCATCCCAGGTAGTCGGATACGGTAAGCCGGCTTTTTTCCAGGTTTCTGCGTTGTAGTACATGACCAGGGCATTCAAAGAGGTGGATATGGCATTCACTTTGCCGTCAATCGTGGCTGGCGTCAGCGCATCTTCAGGGAAATCCTGTAAATTCAGCGTGTCTTGCAGACGAGTCAAATCGTAAAAACCCGTGCCGGACTTGGAGAATATCGGCAGCCAGTTCCAGTTCACCTGCAATACATCGGGTTCTTCGCCGCTGGCGATTTGCGTGGTCAGCCGGGACAGGTGCCCGTCCCAGCCGGTGTATTCCGCCTTCACGGTAATATTGGGATATTTTTTCTGAAACGCGTCCAATGCGGCCAATGTTGCCTGATGACGGCTGTTGCCGCCCCACCAGGAAATGCGCAGTTCCACAGGTTCATTCGTCTGTGCCGCACACAGCGCAGAAAAAGCGATGAAAATCAGTCCTATCAGTAATCTCATTTTTCCCCCGACGAGCTTGTTATCGCGCTGCTCCGGTTATGTGCAGCTTGTTATATACCCAATGGATTTCGAGGCGCAGGAAGCCAACGCGCCTGCAACTTGAAAGATGACGGGTATAGCAGTTCAGGATAGGGATCGGGCGGACACTGGCCTCTTCCCGACGATAACAAGATAGGCGGATTGCTGATGTCTTCACCAGACGTAATCCCGGATAAACGCGCGTTCTGCGTGACTGACAGAAGAAATCGTTATACCTCCGCATGATCAGAGGACGTTTCAACGCTATACCGTTCTCCCGTCGGTCAACAATACCGCACGCTCTCACACCATTAACTTACGGAACACATCAAAAGGAGATTTAATTCACAAATTAAAAACACCACACCAACAGGAAGACGTTTCGACACCTGGCCACAGACAGGTACCGTCGTAAAAGTGTGATGAAACACACACGCGTTCCCGACCCCAAAAGACCGGAAGTCAGGTCATTCACACTTCACCGGCGCAATGATGGTGCGCTGTGATTCTTCTCCAGAACCCGGTGATTTTCATCACACCATAGCTGTCAGATGGGAGAAAACGTGCTGCAATAACGCCATCAACGGATGTACAGACAGGATAACAACATGAGGATATCTATTCAGTCGTATTCCCCCGCCGCCGATGGTATCACGCTGGATACCGCCGTTTTTCAGCAGGCGATTGACCAGATCGCCGCTCGCGGCGGCGGTACGCTGATTGTTGAACCTGGGCGCTATCTGCTGGGAGGGCTGCTGCTACCGTCGAATTTCTGCCTGCAATTGGAGGCCGGGGCTGAACTGATCGTCAGCGGGGATTATGAGCAATTCACTCAGGCCAACACCATCAGCGTGGCCGAGCTATCCCACCGCGCATTCCTGTATGCCTGCCAGCAACGCAATATCACGCTGTGCGGTCAGGGTAGAATTATTGGCAATGCCGATGCCTATTTCTCTGCCGAACCCGACGATCAGGGCTATCGTCTGCCCGCCCAATACCGGCCACGCATGGTTGTTTTTGAAGATTGCGAACACATTCAATTGCGCGATTTCACCATTGAACGTGCGCCGATGTGGACCGTGCATCTGGTGAGCTGTCGTCGGATCATCGTTGAACGGCTGACGATTGATAACGATCTGACCATGGCCAATACCGATGCGCTGGATCTCGACAGTTGCCAGCAGGTACAAATCAGCAACTGTTCACTGAGCGCCGCCGACGATGCGCTATGCATCAAGACCACGGCCAAACCCGTTCATTTGCAGCGCAAGGCCCAACAGATGGTGATAACCAACTGTCTATTGCGATCCAAAAGTTGCGCGCTGAAAATCGGCACTGAAACCTTTGCCGATATTGAAGACATTTCCGTCAGCAACTGCGCCATTTATGATTCTAATCGCGGTATCGGCCTGATTTCCCGTGATGGCGGCGCGTTCAGACGCATTCAGTTCAGCAATATTACGTTTCAGTGTCTCGCGGCGCACCCGTGCCACTGGGGAAAAGCCGATCCGGTATTTATTTCCGTGCGCTATCGCGATCCGGCCATTGAACCCGGCCGCATCGAAACCGTCCAGTTTTCTCAGCTCTCGGGCATCAGCGAAGGGGCGATTAATCTGCACAGCACACCGCCGGGCTATATCCGCGATATCCACTTCCATGCCGTATATCTTGAACAACGGCAAAGCCCGTCACCGGAACAAGGCATGTATGACATACGTCCGCCATGCAATCCGGAACGGCCGACCGGGATGGGGTTGGATAATGCCTACCGGGTCAATCCGGCAACCGGCCGCGCCTATGGCGTGGAATATTATCCGCAGGGAATGCCCGGACTGTTTGCGCGCGGGGTCGACAATCTGGTTGTCAGCCACCTGACGCTGCATCGTCCATCGCCTCTCCCCGCGGGCTGGCATCACGACGAGATGGTACAATTGAAGGAATAAGTGGCTTCAGGTTATTTCCGGGTCATGACGAAACGTGCTTCAGGCTACACTTTCCGGTAGTATGCGACGGTTTTCCCGTTTGAAAGAAATTGAGAGCATCGCCATGGCAACCACGCTATTTAAAGATTTTCAGTTTGAAGCCGCTCACCGCCTGCCCCATGTGCCGGCAGGGCATAAATGTGGGCGCCTGCATGGGCATTCCTTTATGGTTCGGCTGGAAATCACCGGCGAGGTTGATCCGCATACCGGCTGGGTGATGGATTTCGCTGAATTGAAAGCGGCGTTTAAGCCGACCTGGGAAAGACTGGATCATCATTATCTGAATGATATTCCCGGGCTGGAAAATCCGACCAGCGAAGTGCTGGCCCACTGGATCTGGCAACAGTTGAAACCCTCCTTGCCGGAACTGAGCGCCGTGATGGTAAAAGAAACCTGCACCGCTGGGTGTATCTACACAGGTGAATAAGCGATCATCCTGACCGTGGGTTCTCTTCAGGCGGCGTGAAACGGCTGCGTCTTCACGCCGCCCGCCTCAGGCAATATTCAAATATTTATGCGTCTGCATGGAAAGCCGCCAGTTACGGGCAATACAGGTCGCAATACACAGTTTGGTTGCTTCGTCTTTCTGACTGATCGGCTGTAGCGCCACAATACGCGACTTGTCATCGTCCAGGCGCGCCAGCAATTCATCCAGCGCCTCGATATCTCGTGCCCTGCCAACCGGATGCTTGATTTCATCAGCCCGTTGCAACGCTTGATCGAGCACCTTCATGCCGCCACGCATATTTACCTTGGGCGAAACCGTTACCCAGGTGTTGGGTGAACAGCGCACGTCATGCGTCCCGCTGGTTTCTATCTGACAGCTGAACCCGTGCTGTTCCAGCAACAGCGTCAGCGGCGCCAGATCGTGAATGCAGGGCTCACCACCGGTGATCACGATATGACGGGCGGTATAACCTTCACGCGCCATCAATGCCAGAATATCCTCGGAAGTGGCGGCTCCCCAGGCATCACTTTCCTGAGTTTTGACGATAATCTTATCCAGCGACGTTTCCCGATCGGCCAGTTTGTCCCAGGTATGTTTGGTATCACACCAGCTACAGCCTACCGGGCAGCCCTGCAAGCGCACGAATACCGCCGGAACACCGGTAAAATAGCCTTCGCCCTGTAATGTCTGGAACACTTCATTAATCGGGTACTGCATGTTTTCCCACTATCACGCTGACTCAAAGAGGCATTATCGCAGATCGCAGGTCTACGCGCCAAACCTCCCACACCATTACCGTTCAGGCTGAAATGCCGGCGTTTGATTTGAGTAATGTTGCAACACGGTTAATAATCAACAGGCAACAAGCATGCCGCATCGACCATTTCAACGCTAACTTATTAACAAGGAACGAAAAACATGAATCGACTGAGATCTTTCGCTTTACTGTTACTGGCGTTTGTTTTCGTCCCCGTTATCGCCACGGCACAACCGGTTCCAAAGGTTAACACGCAGTCGGGGTATTACCGCATGCCGCTGGGGCAATTTGAAGTTACCGCCCTGGCTGACGGTACCAACGCCATGCCGGTCGACAAACTGCTGGCCCGGACATCGCCGGAACAAATCAACGCCCTGCTGGCGGAACAATCGCTGACCGCCCCGGTCGATACCTCCATCAATACTTATCTGATTAACACCGGACAAAACCTGATTCTGGTGGATACCGGCAATGGCAAACAGAACAATCCTTCCGTCGGTAAGGTATTGAATAACCTCAAGGCCTCCGGCTATACGCCCGAGCAGGTGGATACCGTATTAATGACGCATCTGCATGGCGATCACTTCGGCGGCCTGATTACCGATGGCAAACTCACCTTTCCCAACGCCACCGTCTACGTTAGCCAGATCGAGGCCGATTATTGGCTCAGCGAAGCAAATCTGAAACAGGCCAGTGAAGCGCAGAAACCGGCGTTCCAACGGGTGCAGAATACTTTTCGCGCCATCCAGTCAGCCAATAAGCTGAAAACCTTTGCCGCTGAGCATCCGCTCTTTACCGGTATTACGCCGCTGCCCGCGCCCGGTCATACTCCCGGTCATACGGCTTTCCGGGTCGAGAGCGAAGGACAGAAATTGCTGATATGGGGGGATATCATTCACGTTGCGGCGGTGCAGTTCCCCGTACCGGCGACCACCATCAGCTTTGATTCCGATATGGATACCGCGGCGCAAACCCGCAGTAAAGTGCTGGCGGATGCCGCCGCTCAGGGCTACTGGGTGGCCGGAACGCATATTTCATTCCCTGGCATCGGTCACGTTAAGGCGGATGAGAAATCCGGTTATCGCTGGGTTCCGATTAATTACAGCGTGGCGGGACTGACGGACTAGATTGGTAGCGGACATCCCGGCGGGATGTCCGCTGCGGCGATTACAGGTAAACGCGCAGGTACTCTGACAGGCAAAGAATCGCCATCGCCTGCCCGTAAGGCATCGAGGTCAACGGGATCTGGCGGTAATAATCCAGTTCCTGCCCCATCGCGGTTCCGAATGACACCTGAACCAGCTCCCCTTCGGCATTCACGTTGCCAATCACACCGCGGATCGCTTTTTCCGCCATGGGCGCATAGCGTTTATCCACATAGCGCTTACGCACCGCTTTCAAAATACCGTAAGCAAAACCGGCTGTTGCCGAGCTTTCGAGATATGATTTCGGATCGTCAAGCAGCGTATGCCACAGACCGCTGTCGTCCTGATATTTCTCCAACGCTTCAAGCTGGCTTTCCAACACCTGCAACAGGAAACGCCGCGTCGCATTCTGCTCCGGCAATTCCAGCAGTTCGATAAATTCGGGGATCGCGACGGTCAGCCAGCTGTTGCCACGCGCCCAACGCGCTCTGGCAAAGTTATGTTTCCCTTCAAACGTCCAGCCGTGGAACCACAGACCGCTCTCACGATCCATCAGATATTGAACATGCAGCAGGAACTGATAGGTAGCCTCTTCCACAAATTCAGGACGGTTCAGCAGTTTGCCGATTTTTGCCAGCGGCAACACGCTCATCATCAGCGTGTCGTCCCACATCTGCTCGGTGTTTTCATTGTTATAAACAATGTGTTGCAGACCCTGTTTTTGCGTACGCGGCATTTCATACATCACCCACTCGGCCCAGCGCTCCAGATACGGCACCCAGTTGGCATTGCGCGTTTCTTCATAGCGATAAGCCAGCGTCAGGAAAGGACAAACGGTGTTGACGTTCTTGGTCGGCGTTCCCTCAGCCAGACGCGCCGTGAACCAGTCATCAATGATGGCCCGCATCTGTTTATCGCCCGTTTGCTGGTAATACTGATAAATACCGTACAAGCCGATGCCGTGCGTCCATTCCCAGCCTGCCCAACCTTTGGTATCAATCACCCGACCATCGTCCAACCGTAACAAAAACTCGCCGGTTTTATCTTCAATATTCACCAGATTGTCGGTGATACGGCAAATCAGTGCTTTCAGTTCTTCACGGGAAATGAAGTGCTCTGGCTGACGTAATAGCGGGCTATGTTTTACACTGAATACGGTCATAGTCATTTATCCAATTTAGTTATCATTCAACAGTTCAAGACATTCAGGACTGGGTCATCGGCGCGGTGGGTGTCTTGGCCTTCTTGTGGCGGTTAAGGTAGCCGATATTGTTATTGCCCCACAGGGATTCATACGGCATCCCCGCCAGCGTTTCGACCACAGCTCGCGCTTCCGGCGTGATTTTTTCGGGAATCGGGCGTCCGGCTTCACGCATTTTCAGCGTTTCTTCCCGCAGAATGCTGTGCGTATGCAAATTGAGTTTGAAGCGCAGAGAAACCAGGAATCCCAACGCCAGAACGCCTACGGTGCCAAAACTCAGGATCATCAGAATAGTATGGCTAACGCCCGGCGCCTGTACGCTCTGGCCCGAGACAAAACCGGATAGCTGCAACACGATCCCCACCAGCATCACCGCGCCGGCCTGAGAAGCCTTGCGGGTCAACGTCATGATGCCGGCGAAGATCCCCTCACGACGCTGGGCGGTAATCACTTCATCCACATCGGCGATATAGGTGTAGGTGTTCCACGGTACATAGTTGATCCCGCCGCGGCCCAAACCCGCCAGCGCAGAGATCAGCAGCAGCAGTGAGAAAGTATCTTGCAGGCCGCTGTACCACAGAATGGAGTAGGAAACCGCACTCAATCCGAACAGGCAGACGACCAAACGGTAAGACGGCGCAGGTCCGAAACGAATGCACAGCGGGATCATCGCAATCACGGAAATAAACTGTAGAATCGCCATCGTCCCCATCAGGTTGGAAGCGACGGTCGGACTCTGCATCAGCACAAAGACCACATAGTAGGTAAATACGGCGTTAAACACGTCCTGCGCAATATAACCGCCCAGATACATCCCCAGATGCTGGCGGAAAATACGGATGCGCAACGTAGACAACAGTTCGACATTCAATCGCTTCAGACTATCAACCAGCGACAAGGACTGACGCTCTTTTTCCGCCCGCAGCGACGCTTCCGACATTTGATCGCGCGGCCGTTCCCAGGTGAAGAAATAGACCAGCGTCAGCACCATCGCGCAGATGATGGAGAACACCAGGCTGGAATAGAAGAACGAAACCGCATTGTCTTTGCCGAAATAGCCCAGCAAAATCCCCGGTAAAAACGCGGCCAGAATAGCGGACAGCTGAGCTAACGCGATGCGCGCGCCGGAGAATTTGGTTTTCTGTTTGAAATCGTCGGTCATTTCCGGCACCAGCGTTTCATACGGCACCAGCACCATGGTATAGACCACATCAAACAGTAAGTAGGTCAGCAGGTAGTACCAATATCCCATATCGCCCACCCACATAAAGCTGTAGCTGAAGACGCAAGGGATACCGAGCAGAATAAAGAACTTACGGCGACCAAAGCGTTTACCCAGCCAGGTCGAACCAAAGTTATCGGTCAGGAAGCCCATTAACGGACTGACGACGGCATCCAGTACACGGGCCATCGCAAAGATAAAGGTTGCCTCAATCGGTGTTAAGCCACAAAACGTGGTGTAAAAGTAGAGTAACCAGGCGGCCGTCAGCGCGGTAGTGCCAGCCCCAAGAAAGTCGCCCGAGCCATAGGCTAAATAGTTAGCCAACCCGATTTTACGTGTTTTCATTCCCATCCTTCCTCGGTCATTTTTATTTATGAAGGTGTCATGGCGGGTTACAAGAGCCGTATCTCACTGCGTTCAAGATGGCAGGTATCCTGCCGCCATGGCATTAAGGTAACGTCCGGCACTACTGAAAACCTTTGTGCTTTTGCCACCGAATGCCATCCACTGGCACCACGAGGAAGAATTACCCGATCGGCTTCAAAGATTTTATAAAAAGCCATTTTAATTTAAAGGAACCTTAGGTTCGTTTATGGCGATCACAAGAAATGAGGCGGGAACGACCGGGATGGATAGAAACGCGCATAAAAAACGCCGCTTGCGACGGCCTGCAAGGTGGCGGGCAGGAAAAGCTCGCCATAAAAAAATCCAGAAACGAATTAACGCTTCTGGATTCTGCGGTTAACGCGATGCGTTTGTCAGACCCGATCCGGCTTCCGACAAACGCAGCAGGCGGTGATTACTGGCCTTTAACTTCTTTCAGACCGTTGAACGGCGCGCGGCTGCTGCCCAGCGCTTCTTCAATACGGATCAGTTGGTTGTATTTGGCAACACGGTCAGAACGGCTCATAGACCCTGTTTTGATCTGGCCGGCCGCAGTCCCTACCGCCAGATCGGCAATGGTTGCATCTTCGGTTTCGCCAGAACGGTGAGAGATAATAGCAGTGTAGCCGGCATCTTTCGCCATCTTGATTGCAGCCAGAGTTTCGGTCAGAGAACCGATCTGGTTGAATTTGATCAGGATGGAGTTAGCGATACCTTTTTCGATACCTTCTTTCAGGATTTTGGTATTGGTTACGAACAGATCGTCACCAACCAGCTGGATTTTGTCGCCCAGAACTTTGGTCTGATAAGCAAAACCATCCCAGTCAGACTCATCCAGACCGTCTTCGATAGAAACGATCGGATATTCTTTGGTCAGGCCTTCCAGATAGTGAGTGAATTCCTGAGAGGTAAAGGTTTTGCCTTCGCCTTTCAGTTCGTAGTTACCGGTTTCTTTGTTGTAGAACTCGGAAGCCGCGCAGTCCATGGCCAGAGTCACATCTTTACCCAGTACATAACCGGCTTTTTCCACCGCTTCTTTGATAGCAGCCAGTGCCGCAGCGTTGGATTCCAGGTTCGGCGCATAGCCGCCTTCATCACCAACCGCGGTGTTCAGGCCCTTGGCTTTCAACACTTTTGCCAGATTGTGGAAAATTTCAGAACCGATGCGGATCGCTTCTTTAACGGTTTTCGCGCCAACAGGCTGAATCATGAATTCCTGAATATCAACGTTGTTGTCCGCGTGTTCGCCGCCGTTGATGATGTTCATCATTGGCAGAGGCAGAGAGAATTTGCCCGGAGTGCCGTTCAATTCAGCGATGTGTTCATACAGCGGTTGGCCTTTGGAAGCGGCGGCGGCTTTGGCGCTAGCCAGAGAAACTGCCAGAATCGCGTTAGCGCCGAAGTTGGATTTGTTTTCAGTACCATCCAGGTCGATCATGATTTTATCGATGTTCGCCTGATCTTTCGCATCTTTACCCAGAACGGCCTGAGCAATCGGGCCGTTAACCGCAGCAACCGCTTTGGTTACGCCTTTGCCCAGAAAACGGGATTTGTCACCGTCACGCAGTTCCAGCGCTTCGCGAGAGCCAGTGGAAGCCCCTGATGGCGCAGCAGCCAGACCAACAAAACCACCTTCCAGATGAACTTCCGCTTCAACAGTTGGGTTTCCGCGTGAGTCGATGATTTCACGGCCGATGACCTTAACAATTTTGGACATTAGATTTTCCTCAGTACAAGTTAAACTAAAACCTCAGACGAACAACGCGCGATCTATTGGGTACAGATCGCGCGTTGCTGGCAAAACCCTTACTTCAACTGACGCTTTTGATAAGCGCCAGCGGCTTTTACAAAGCCGGCAAACAGTGGATGTCCATCACGCGGCGTTGATGTAAATTCCGGATGGAACTGACAGGCCACGAACCATGGATGATCGGGTAATTCGATGATCTCCACCAGCTTGCGGTCGGCGGAAAGGCCAGCAACCCGTAATCCCGCCGCTTCAATCTGTTTCAACAGCATATTGTTGACTTCATAACGATGACGGTGACGTTCAACAATCGTCGTTTCACCGTAAAGCTGACGAACCAGGCTGCCTTCGGTCAGGTGACATTGCTGCCCGCCAACACGCATGGTTCCCCCCAGATCGCTCGCTTCATCGCGTACTTCGATATTACCGTCTTCATCACGCCATTCCGTAATCAGCGCAATGACCGGGTACTTACAGTCTGGCACAAACTCAGTGGAGTTTGCCCCATCCATACCCGCCACGTTACGGGCAAATTCCATTAATGCGACCTGCATTCCCAGACAAATGCCCAAATAAGGGATGTTGTTTTCACGGGCGTAACGCGCCGCCATCACCTTACCTTCCACGCCCCGATAGCCAAAACCGCCGGGAATCAGGATAGCGTCCAAATCTTTCAATACTTCGACACCACGGGTTTCAACGTCCTGTGAGTCGATAAGCTTGATGTTTACCGTCACCCGGTTCTTCAATCCGCCATGTTTCAGCGCTTCAATAACCGATTTATAGGCGTCCGGCAGGGCGACATATTTGCCAATCATTCCGATGGTCACTTCGCCGCCCGGATTCGCTTCTTCGTAAACAACCTGCTCCCATTCGGACAGATCCGCTTCCGGGCAATCCAAGCTGAATCGTTTACAAATATAATCGTCCAGACCCTGTGATTTCAATAGCGCCGGGATTTTATAAATGGAATCAATGTCTTTAAGGGATATTACTGCTTTTTCCGGCACATTACAGAATAAAGCAATCTTTGCACGCTCATTGGCAGGGACGGTTCGGTCAGAACGGCAAATCAGCACATCCGGCTGAATACCGATGGAAAGCAGCTCTTTCACCGAGTGCTGAGTCGGTTTGGTTTTCACTTCTCCGGCCGCCGCCAGGTAAGGCACCAGCGTCAAATGCATGAACAGCGTATGTTCCCGGCCGACTTCCACCGCCATCTGGCGAATCGCTTCAAGGAATGGCAAAGATTCGATATCCCCGACCGTGCCGCCGATTTCAACCAGAACGACATCATGGCCTTCGCCGCCTTCCAGAATACGTTCTTTAATGGCATTGGTGATGTGGGGGATAACCTGAATCGTGGCGCCCAGATAGTCGCCGCGGCGCTCTTTGCGCAATACGTCAGAGTAGATACGGCCGGTGGTGAAGTTGTTACGGCGCGACATCTTGGTGCGAATGAAACGCTCGTAGTGGCCCAAGTCAAGATCGGTTTCGGCGCCGTCTTCGGTGACAAACACTTCGCCGTGTTGCGTCGGGCTCATCGTGCCCGGATCCACGTTGATATACGGGTCCAGTTTCATGATGGTAACGTTGAGGCCACGGGCTTCAAGAATAGCCGCCAGAGAGGCTGCGGCAATGCCTTTACCCAGAGAGGAAACGACCCCGCCGGTCACAAAAATATAATTAGTTGTCATGCTGAACCTGAGAGTTTAGGTTTAAAGACGATGGAAGTACCAAGACGGGAAAGTAGTATACCGGAACCTGATGAACGCCACAAATGTTCGTTTTACTCATCGCGGCGATTCCAACCCGTCGGCCACAGGGGTTTATCCTCGTCCATAATTAATCAATAATCATTTTAAAATCATTTAATTACGAATTAAAAACCATAAAAATGATGATATAGGGATAAAAATCAAATCAACGGTCTTTTTCCTGCTGTTTGACCTGCTGCCACGCGGCTTCCATCTCTTCCAGCGTTGCCTGCTCCAGCGTTTTGCCGGATGCCGTAACAATTTGTTCTACCTGACGAAAACGCCGGCTGAACTTGCGATTGGCCTCTTGCAGCGCGCGTTCAGCCTTGTGCCCCAGGTGACGGGAAAGGTTGACCGTCGCAAACAATAAATCACCGATCTCTTCACGCAGTTTTTCTTCATCAACAACGGCTTGCCGGGCTTCATGCATCACTTCATCAATTTCTTCGTAAACCTTGTCGACAACCGGCCCTAAACTGTCCCAATCAAAACCCACGGACGCGCAGCGCTGCTGAATTTTTTGTGCTTTCATTAACGCAGGCAACGCCTCGGGAATATCATCCAACTGTGAGTGGCGATCTTTTTCAGACCTTTCCTGAGCCTTGGTCTGCTCCCAGCTTGCCAGTGCGGCTTCACTGTCCACCGGCGTCGCCGCATCGGCGAAAATATGCGGATGGCGCCGCTCCAGCTTATCGCTGATGGCGTCGCAGACGTCGGAAAAATCGAACAACCCTTGTTCCTGCGCCATCTGCGCATAAAACACCACCTGAAACAGCAGGTCGCCCAGCTCACCACGCAGATCGTCAAAATCTTTACGGCTGATGGCATCCAGCACTTCGTAAGTTTCTTCCAGCGTATAGGGCGTAATGGTGTCAAACGTCTGCTTGCGATCCCACGGACAACCGTTTTCCGGGTCGCGCAGGGTTTTCATGATAGTGAGCAGGCGCTCAATCGCGGGTGAGTTCATTGCAGATACAGTCATAATATTCCTGAAAATTAAACGATTATTGTTCTACGGCGGATTATGAGGGTAAGGGGAAGGTTTCGTGCGCGATAAATTCCGAGCATCTTTTCCGCATCTGCGACGCGCCCGACACGGGGCGTCCAATCGACGCCGCCCCGTGACCCCGGTCTTTTTCGCGAGGATTGCGCCGCTTCGCGGTGCCTTCGGAAAAACAATCTCCTGACGGACCGCCGCTGACGCGTTCCCTACGCGGCAGCGGCTTTCGTGGCATCCATGCCACTCATCCTGGAGATTGTTGTTCCTCAGCGCAATTTTTACGCGAAGGGAAATACCCCATCATCACCCGTCATCCCCCTTGCTGGCGGCGGGCATCAATCACATCCGGCAGTTGGTTGAGTTTGGCTAAAACGCGGCCCAGAACCTGTAGATTGTATATTTCGATATCCATATCAATCGTCGCCAACTGCTGTTTGGTATCGCTGCGGCTTGCCACGCCCAACACATTGACTTTCTCATTCGCCAGAATGGTGGTGATGTCACGCAGCAGACCGCTGCGATCGTTCGCTATCACCCTCACCACCAGCGAATAACCGCTGGAATAGCTTTCGCCCCACACCGCGTCAACTATGCGCTCCGGCGCATGACTGCGCAGCTCGTCCAGTTGCTCACAGTCGGCGCGGTGAATGGAAATTCCCCGACCGCGGGTAATAAATCCGGTGATCTCGTCACCCGGTATCGGCTGACAGCAGCGGGCAATGTGATGCATCAGATTGCCCACCCCCTCCACCACCACGCGGCCGTTGTCTTTACTGCGCGCCGGCGGCTGCTGTGATTTTTGCGTCAGCTGGCGTAACGCCTCACGATCCTGCTCTTCAGCGCTGGGTTGGTTAAGCTGCGATTGCAGAAAATTAACCATCTGATTGAGACGCACGTCGCCGCCGCCAATACCGGCCAACAGCTCGTCCAGCGAGTTCACGTTATAACGCGGCAACAGCAGTTTTTCCGCCGCCTTCAGGCTAATGCCCAAATGCTCCAGCTCGTTATCCAGAATCTGCCGCCCCGCCAGAATGTTCTTGTCGCGATCCTGCTTGCGGAACCAGTTGTGAATCTTTGAGCGTCCGCGGCTGGTCGTGATATACCCCAGGTTCGGATTCAACCAGTCACGACTCGGGTTCGGCTGTTTCTGGGTGATCACTTCAATCTGATCGCCCATCTGTAACTGGTAGGTAAACGGCACGATACGTCCGCCGATTTTCGCCCCGATGCAGCGATGGCCGATATCGCTGTGAATGTGATAGGCAAAATCGAGCGGCGTCGAGCCCGCTGGCAAATCAACCACATCGCCTTTGGGCGTAAACACATAAACACGATCGTCAAACACCTGACTGCGGACTTCATCCAGCACTTCATCGGAATCCGCCATCTCCTCCTGCCACGCAATCAGCTTGCGCAGCCAGGCGATACGGCCTTCATAACCGGAACGCCCGCCGGCAACCGTGCCTTCTTTGTATTTCCAGTGCGCGGCGACGCCCAGTTCGGCATCCTCATGCATTTGACGGGTACGAATCTGGATCTCAAGGGTTTTTCCACCCGGCCCCAATACCACGGTATGAATGGATTGATAACCGTTCGGTTTCGGGTTGGCGACATAGTCATCAAATTCATCCGGCAGATGACGGTAATGGGTATGCACGATCCCCAACGCGCCGTAGCAATCCTGCAAGCGCTCCACCACGATACGTACCGCGCGTACATCGAACAGTTCATCGAACGACAGGGCTTTTTTCTGCATCTTGCGCCAGATGCTGTAGATATGCTTCGGCCGGCCATAAATCTCGGCCTGAACCCCTTCCGTTTTCATTGCCGCGCGCAGCGTTTTGACGAAATCGTCAATGTACTGTTCGCGATCGATACGGCGTTCGTGCAGCAACGTCGCGATACGCTTGTACTCATCGGGATGCAGATAGCGGAAGCAAAAATCCTCCAGCTCCCATTTGAGCTGGCCAATCCCCAGCCGGTTGGCTAACGGCGCATAGATGTTGGTACATTCTTTGGCCGCCAGCACCCGTTCTTCTTCAGGGGCGTCCTTCACTTCGCGCAGATGCGCAATACGCTCGGCAAGCTTGATGACCACGCAGCGGAAATCTTCCACCATCGCCAGCAGCATACGGCGTATGTTATCCACCTGTTCCGAGGCAACCGAATCATGCTGCGTCGCCTTCAGCTGGCGGATCGCATCCATATCGCGTACACCGTGCACCAGATCGACGATATTTTTGCCAAATTCTTCCTGCAATGTGGCTTCATCCACCACATTGGCATCGGCCAGGGGGAACAGCATGGCAGCACGCATGCTGTCATTGTCCATACTCAGCGTGGAGAGGATTTCCACCATTTCGATACCGCGCCATAACAGCAGCAAGGCATCGGGATGAGCTTGCGTTTGCCGTTCACAGTAGCGCCAGGTTTCGGCTAAACGTTCACATGACTGTTGACTGGCGATGCCAAGCGAAGCAATCCACGCGTCAGGTACGAATTCACCAGCCGTATTCAAATGCGCACTTCTTACCGCAACCATAATTTCTCCCTACGTTATACCCGTCGTCTTTCAAATCGCAGGCGCTCTGGTTTCCTGCATCCTGAAATTTACCGGGTATCCGCCCCACCCGAACCGGGCAAAAACAGCGCCATCGACTCAAGGTGTCCGGTATGTGGAAACATATCCAGCATAGCAACATTCGCCAGCCGATAACCGGCAGCGAGCAATATTTTGCTGTCACGCGCCAGCGTCGTGGGATTACAGGAAACGTAAACCACACGTTGGGGCGCAAGTCTGACAATCTGCGTCATCACGCCTGCTGCGCCAGCTCGTGCCGGATCAAGCAATATCTTATCAAAACCCTGGGCTGCCCAGGGCTGTAGAGTGACGTCATCTTCAAGATTTTGGTGAAAAAATGTGACATTGCCGAGTCCGTTACGCCGGGCGTTCTCGCGCCCTTTTTCCACCAGCGCCGTCACGCCTTCCACACCAACGACGCTGGCCGCCCGCTGCGCCAGCGGGAGCGTAAAGTTGCCCATGCCACAGAACAGATCCAATATTCTATCCTGTGGCTGAACGTCCAGCCAGGCCAGTGCCTGCGCGACCATCTGCTGGTTAACCGCGTCATTGACCTGAATAAAATCCCGCGGGCTGAACGCCAGATCCAGTCCCGCAATCTGATACACCGGCGTTGATCCGGAAAGACACGTCAGAGACTCCGCATCGGGCGCCAGATAAACCGCGACATCCTGCTGTTGCGCGAAATCACGCAGCGCCTGCGTGTCGGCCGCGCTTAGCGGATCGAGATGGCGCAACACCACCAGCGGCCCATTGTCCGCCAAAACCAATTCGACATGCCCTAACCGTTTTGCCGCTTGCAGGCGGCTCAGGCAGTCATGCAGCGGCGGCAGCAGATTTCCCAGTTCCGGGCGTAACACCGGGCAGGTTTTAATGTTCACCAGGTCGTGGGACCCCGACTGTCGGTAGCCCATAAACAACCGTTGCTGTTTCGCCTGGAAGTATAACGCAAGCCGGGCGCGCCGCCGGTAGGCATAAGATGGCCCGGCGATAATCGTCACCGCCGGCGACGACCCCATTTCATGGGCCATCATGCGCGTCAACGCCGACGCTTTGCTGCGCTGTTGCAATTCAATGCCGGCATGCTGTTGCTGGCAACCGCCGCAGGTGCTGAAATGCGGGCAAGCTGGCTCAACCCGTTCTGCGCTGCGCGTCAAAATGCGTTTAAGTTTAGCATGGGCAAACTGGCGCTTTTCGTCCGTCAGTTGGATTTCCGCCTGTTCTCCTGGCAGGACACCCGGTATAAAAATGGTTTTTCCCTGATGCCGTGCCACCCCTTGTCCAAAAGGATCCAGGGAGTCCACCGTCACAGTGATCACTTGCCGGGTCGTCACGCGCCGGTTTGGAGAGTAGAATTGCGCCATAGTTTACGATCGTTTTATCAGTACAATAATTTTTAAACTTTATATACCCAATAGATTTCAAGATGCAGAGAACCCAATATCTGCAATTTGGAAGACGACGGGTAAGCCGTGCTTAATTCTCCCACATTGGAACCTCATGACCAAATACAGTCTGCGCGCACGCATGTTGATAATGATTTTGGCACCAACATTAATGATCGGGCTGCTGCTCAGTGCCTTTTTCGTCATCCATCGCTATAACCAGCTCCAGACGCAGTTGGCCGAGGCTGGCATGAGCATCATCGAACCGTTGGCCATCACCAGCGCCTATGCCATTACGCAGCAACAACAGAAGACAATCCAGCCGCTGATTAATGCGATCCACCGGAGCCACTCCGGTATTATCCGAACCATCAGCGTGTTTAATGAGCAAAACCAACTGCTGGCGACCACCAATGCGCGCCACCATGAATTGCTGTCGCCGTGGATAAAGGACGTCTCCGACTATCACGGTTTGCACCAGCACCATACGAAAAATTCGCTGATTCTGCATATGCCCATCACTGCCGATAGTGAATTGACCGCCGGGGAGTTCCTCCCTTCCGTCCATGACGGCAGTGCGCCGCTCGGCTATATCGTCATTGAGTTGGACATCACTGCGATCGAGCTCCAGCAGTATCAGGAGATTTTCGTTGCGGCCCTGTTGCTACTGCTTTGTCTGGGCGCCGCCGTGTTGTTTGCCTATCGTCTGATGCGGGACGTGACCGCGCCGATTCGCAATATGGTCGAAACGGTCGATCGCATCCGGCGCGGACAGCTGGACAGCCGGGTGGAAGGCCGCATGTTGGGCGAGCTCGATATGCTGAAAAATGGCATCAACTCCATGGCCATGTCATTGACCGCCTATCATGAAGAAATGCAGCAGAATATCGATCAGGCTACCTATGATTTACGTGAAACGCTGGAACAGATGGAGATCCAGAACGTTGAACTGGATATTGCTAAAAAACGCGCTCAGGAAGCGGCACGTATTAAATCCGAGTTTCTGGCCAACATGTCGCATGAGCTCAGAACCCCGCTGAACGGCGTGATTGGTTTTACCCGTCAGACGCTGAAAACGCCGTTAAATACCACGCAAACCGATTATTTGCGCACCATTGAGCGCTCCGCCAACAACCTGCTGAATATCATCAACGACGTGCTGGATTTCTCGAAGCTGGAGGCCGGCAAACTGGTTCTGGAGCATATCCCGTTTTCTTTGCACAACACGCTGGATGAAGTCGTTATGCTGTTGGCCCATACCGCCCATGAAAAAGGGTTGGAGTTGACGCTGGATATCCAGAACGATATCCCGGAACAGTTTGTCGGCGATCCGCTGCGGATCCAGCAAATCATCACCAATCTGCTGGGTAACGCCATCAAATTTACCGAGCAGGGCAACATTGATATTCGGGTAGAGAAACGCCGACAGGAACACAATGAGGTTCAGTTGGAAATTCAAATCCGCGATTCCGGGATCGGCATTGCCGAATTACAACAGTCTCAGCTATTTCAGGCCTTCCGTCAGGCAGACACCAGCATCTCCCGCCGCCACGGCGGCACCGGACTCGGTCTGGTGATTACCCAGCGCCTGGTCAGGGAGATGGACGGAGATATCGGTTTCCAGAGCCAGTTAAATCAGGGTTCGACGTTCTGGTTCCATATCAGTCTGCCGTTAAACCCGCATGCGATTCCCACCAGGCCGGTTTATCGTCTGCTGTACGGCAAACATCTGGCGTATGTTGAATCCAATCCGGCGGCCGCTCAGGCTACGCTGAATCTCCTGGGTCAGACGCCGCTGACTATCAGCTACAGCCCGACGCTGGAACAGCTCCCCGAAAGCTCGTTCGATATCCTGCTGCTCGGTATTCCAGTGCATTATCGCAACACCCTGCTGGACTACATGCCGAAATTGCGTGATGTCTGCCGTCGTGCGCCTTGCGTTATTCTGGCGATTCCCAGTCTTGCACAAATGGACGCGGAGCAGCTCAAGCTATTTGGCGTTCACGCCTGCCTGAGCAAACCCATCTCAGCGCCGCGTTTATTACCGCTGCTGCAAGACCGTTCACTGTTCCAACTTTCACTACTACCGGAGACAGCCCCGCCAATTCGCCCTCACACCGCCCGGCTGCCGCTGAGCGTGATGGCCGTGGATGACAATCCGGCCAACCTGAAGCTGATCGGTACGTTGCTGGAAGAGCAAGTCGAAACCATTATCCTGTGTAAAAACGGTGCCGATGCCATCGATCAGGCCAAACACCACGCGATCGACATCATTCTCATGGATATCCAGATGCCGGGAATGGATGGTATCCGTACCAGCGAACGGATCCGCCGGCTACCCCATCATGCCAAAACCCCTATCGTCGCCGTTACCGCACACACCATGGATGACGAACGAGAACGCCTGCTGCAATCGGGCATGGACGATTATCTGGCCAAACCGATCGACGAGCAGATGCTGAGAAACGTGCTGGCCAAATACTCGCCTGTCGAAGCGGTTATTTCGCCGTCAAATGAACACGATGATGATAGCCAGCTATCGCTGGACTGGACGCTGGCGCAACGTCAGGCGGCCAATAAACCACAGTTGGCACACGATCTGTTACAGATGCTCCTGGATTTTCTGCCGGAAGTTCGCGGCAGGATAGCGGACATATTGAACGGTCAGGTAGACGATAACCTTGTTGATTTAATTCATAAACTACACGGCAGTTGCAGTTATAGCGGCGTTCCGCGATTAAAGCGCATTTGCTGCTATCTGGAACAGCAGTTACGCAAAGGCATTGATGCCAGCGAGTTGGAACCGGAATGGCTGGAACTGTTGGATGAGATAGACAACGTCACTGAAGCGGCGAAATTGCATTTTCAACAGGTCTCTTCGCAGTAAGCGGGCGCTTTAAAAAAGCGCCTGCCTCTTATCCTGCCGCACTACGATAAATCCTTCGATAGCTTAATGGTGGCGGCAATATTACGCGCGGCCATACGCACATTGTCAGCGGCATTATCCAACGCCTCTTCCAGCGAACAGATGTTGTACAGCACGCTGAATACGGCATCCAGACCATGTTCATGCACCACACCCACATCCGCGGTCAAGCTGCCGGCAATGCCGATCACCGGTTTATTGTAGCGTTTGGCGACCCGGGCAACGCCAATCGGCACTTTGCCATGAATCGTCTGGCTATCAATCCGACCTTCACCGGTAATAACCAGAGAAGCGTCCTTGACCAGCTCATCCAGTCCCAATGCTTCGGTCACAATTTCGATGCCCTGCCGTAATTCGGCACCGCAGAATGCCTGCAACGCCGCCCCCATACCGCCTGCCGCGCCGGCGCCGGGCACCTGCTCAACGTCCATATCCAGATCGTGACGGATAATCGAGGCGTAATGCTTCAGGGCGTTGTCGAGTTGTTCGATCATTTCAGTCGTCGCGCCTTTTTGCGGACCAAATATCGCCGATGCCCCCTGTTTTCCCGTCAGGGGATTGGTCACATCGCAGGCCACCTCAAAACGGCAATCCTTGATGCGCGGATCCAGTTCACAAATATCGATACTTGCCAGTTCATCAAGCGCGCCGCCGCCATAACCAATCTGGTTGCCGGCGTCATCCAGCAACTTTGCGCCCAGTGCCTGCGCCATTCCCGAACCGCCGTCATTGGTTGCACTGCCGCCAATGCCGATAATGCAATGCTTGACGCCATGGTCCAATGCACAGCGAATCAGTTCTCCCGTACCATAGCTGGTGGTCAGCAGCGGGTTGCGCTGCTGTGCGGGCACGCGCTCCAGTCCGCTGGCCGCCGCCATCTCGATAAACGCCGTGTTCTCATCGCCCGACAGGCCAAAAAACGCATCAATCCTGTCGCCCAACGGTCCTGTCACTTTCACCTGTACAATCTTACCGCTGGTGGCCGCCACCATGGCCTCCACGGTGCCCTCGCCGCCATCGGCGACAGGCAATTTGACATAGCTTGCATCGGGAAAGATGTCGCGAAATCCCTTTTCGATCTGAGTGGCGACCTCTTGTGCAGATAAGCTCTCTTTATAAGAATCCGGTGCGATAACTATTTTCATAAACGATCCGATTTCATAAACGTCCCGATTGCATTTCAATAATCCATGCGCTACTGAATCGGCGTTTATCAGAATGATTACCCCGACAACCAGACCGGCATACCATCATGTATGCCGATCCGACAACCCTCACACCGGCCTACCGTGTGACTTCAATCTTAGCCAATTTTTCATAATAACAGGCCAACGCACTGTGGTCGGCCGATCCCAGATCGTCTGCTTTCAACGCCTGCATCATCTCCATAACCGCGGCCGTCAGCGGCAGTTGCGCCCCTACACCGTGTGATGTATCCAGCGCATTGGCCAGATCCTTGATATGCAAATCAATACGAAAGCCGGGCTTGAAGTTTCGATCCAGAACCATCGGCGCTTTGGCGTCCAGCACGGTGCTGCCCGCCAGACCACCGCGTATCGCCTGATAAACCAACTCCGGGTTGACGCCCGCTTTGGTCGCCAGCACCAGCGCTTCCGACATCGCAGCGATATTTAGCGCGACAATCACCTGATTAGCCAGCTTGGTGACATTCCCGGCGCCGATGTCCCCGGTGTGCACCACCGATCCCGCCATCGATTTCAGGAGGTCAAAACAGCGTTCGAACAGTGCTTTATCGCCGCCGACCATAACCGACAAGGTGCCGTCAATCGCTTTCGGCTCACCGCCGCTGACGGGTGCATCCAGCATATCGATCTTTTTTTCCGCCAGCGCAGCGGCAATTTCCCGGCTGGCGAGTGGCGCAATCGAGCTCATGTCCACCACAATACTGCCGGCCCGCGCACCTTCGATAACGCCATTTTCCCCCAGCACCACCTCTTTCACATGGGGAGAGTTAGGTAACATGGTGATGATCACATCACTCTGTATCGCCACCTGTTTCGGCGTTGCCGCCGCCGTTGCGCCCGCGGCAACAACCTCGGCGACGGCCTCCTGATTTCTATCCATCACGACTAATGAGTAACCTGCTTTCAGCAGATTTTTACTCATCGGTTTTCCCATGATTCCCAGTCCAATAAAACCAATTTTCATCGCTATAACCTCATTGTCTGATGTATTTATCACTACCGGTGTACGCTCGACGCACAGCGGAACTACGCCTTAAACTTGTCGCATAGCGCCTGCGTGGCGCCGCGAAACACGCCCAGATCGCTGCCGACCGCCACGAAAGTCGCGCCCCATTCCAGATATCGGCGGGCATCGGCTTCTGCCGGAGCCAAAATACCGCAGGGTTTGTGGTGCGCCGCGGCGCGTTCAAAGATATGGCGGATAACCCGCTGGGCTTCAGGATGATTAGGCTGCCCCAGATACCCCAGCGCGGCGGAAAGATCGCCCGGCCCGACAAAAATACCGTCCACACCGTCAACGGCCGCAATCGCATCCAGATTGTCGACGCCTTCCTGACTTTCAATCTGCACCATGACGGTAATGTTTTCGTTAATCGTGGCGAAGTAATCAGGCTCGGTTCCGTAGCAGTTACTACGATGCGACACCGATACGCCCCGAATGCCGGCAGGCGGATAGCGGGTTGACGCTACCGCGCGTACTGCATCCGCCTCTGATTCCACAAAGGGGATCAGGAAGTCATTGAAGCCAATATCCAACAGGCGTTTGATGATGACCGGCTCATTACAAGGCGGGCGAACAACGGGCGCACTGCGGCTGCCTTTCAACGCCATCAATTGCGGAATAAACGTCGCGATATCGTTAGGTGCGTGTTCGCCATCCAGTACCAGCCAGTCAAACCCTGCCAGCCCCAACACTTCGGTTGAAATGGGATTACCCAGCGCACACCAGCAGCCAATCAAGGTTTTACCCTGCCGTAAATTTTGGCGAAAACGGTTAGGTAATATCGGAGTATTCATTTTTTATCCTCGGTCATTCCGGCGCCGTTCCGTTTGACACGGCGCCATTGAAAATCCAGTAAAATAACAGGTTAACGAACCAGACAAGGCCGTTTGTTATCAAACGCCCAGCCGGGGATCAGATACTGCATTCCCATGGCATCGTTACGCGCTCCCAGCCCCATGCTTTTGTACAGTTCATTCGCTTTCATCACCTGATCCATATCCAGCTCAACGCCCAGACCCGGTTTCTTCGGCACTTCCACCATCCCCCCCACGATCTGCAACGGTTCTTTGGTCAGACGCTGATTACCTTCCTGCCAGATCCAATGCGTATCAATCGCCGTGATTTTTCCCGGGGCTGCCGCCGCAACATGCGTAAACATGGCCAGAGAGATATCAAAGTGGTTATTGGAATGCGAACCCCAGGTTAATCCCCACTCGTGGCACATCTGCGCCACGCGTACAGAACCTTGCATAGTCCAGAAGTGCGGGTCTGCCAATGGAATATCGACCGATTGCAGGGAGATGGTGTGTCCCATTTGCCGCCAGTCGGTAGCGATCATGTTCGTTGCGGTCGGTAAACCTGTGGCGCGACGGAATTCCGCCATCACTTCACGACCGGAGAAGCCCTGCTCTGCGCCGCATGGATCTTCCGCATACGCCAGTACGCCACGCAACTGTTTGCCAAGTTGGATGGCCTCATTCAATGACCAGGCGCCATTGGGATCCAGCGTAATTCGAGCCTGCGGGAAACGTTGAGATAAAGCAGTCACCGCTTCCGCTTCTTCACTGCCCGCCAGCACGCCACCTTTCAGTTTGAAATCATTAAAACCATATTTTTCGTAAGCGGCTTCCGCCAGACGAACCACGCTTTCCGGCGTGAGCGCTTCTTCATGGCGCAGACGATACCAGTCGCATTTCTCATCTGGCTGGCTCTGATAAGGGAGATCGGTTTTATTGCGGTCGCCGACGTAGAACAGATAACCCAACATTTCGACGGCGTCGCGCTGTTGGCCATCGCCAAGCAGAGAAGCCACGCTGACATTGAGGAACTGCCCCAGCAGATCGAGCATAGCGGCTTCGATACCGGTCACGACATGGATAGTGGTGCGCAGATCGAACGTCTGTAGACCACGACCGGATGCATCACGATCGGCGAACTGATTACGCACCGCCGACATCACATTTTTATATTCGCCCAGCGTCTTACCGACCACCAGTTCAGCGGCGTCCTCCAGCGTCTGGCGTATTTTCTCTCCGCCCGGAACTTCCCCCACGCCCGTATGCCCGGCGTTATCCTGCATAATAACGATATTGCGGGTGAAATACGGCGCATGCGCGCCGCTGAGGTTCAGTAACATGCTGTCATACCCGGCAACGGGAATAACCTGCATATGGGTAATAACCGGAGTCGTACTTTGCAACGTCATATTCTTATCCTTTTTTCACTTCACGAGGTCGCGTAGGGTTAGCGGCCAAATACCGGGCGTTTACGATCAAACGTCCAACCGGGAATCAGGTATTGCATCGCAGCCGCGTCATTACGCGCACCGCTGGGTAATTTTTTGTGCAGATCATGCGCCTTCATCACCTGATCCATATCTAATTCAATACCGAGCCCCGGACGATCCGGCACACGGATCTTGCCATTGACAATTTGCAGCGGTTCTTTGGTCAGATGCTGGCCTTCCTGCCAGATCCAGTGCGTATCAATCGCCGTTGGATTACCTGGCGCCGCCGCCCCGACATGGGTAAACATGGCCAGCGAAATATCAAAGTGGTTATTCGAGTGACAGCCCCAGGTGAGGCCCCATTCATCGCACATTTGCGCGACGCGGACCGCGCCGTGCATAGTCCAGAAATGCGGATCCGCCAGCGGAATATCGACGGCTTGCAGCATCACGGCATGATTCATTTCACGCCAGTTGGTGGCGATCATATTAGTGGCGACCGGCAACCCCGTAGCCCGGCGGAATTCCGCCATCACTTCACGGCCGGAGAAGCCCTGTTCAGCGCCGCACGGATCTTCGGCATAAGTCAGAATGCCCTGCATGTCTTTACATAGACGAATGGCCTCATCCAGTAGCCAGGCTCCATTCGGATCGACGGTGATGCGCGCCTCCGGAAAACGTTTTTTAAGCGCTTTGACCGTGTCGATTTCCTGCTCGCCCGGTAACACGCCGCCTTTCAGTTTGAAATCTTTAAATCCATAGCGATCGGTTGTTGCCTCGGCCAAACGAACAACCGCTTCGCTATCCATCGCTTGCTGGTGACGCAGGTGATACCACTCATGCTTGCCTTGTTCACCGCTCAGATAAGGCAAATCGGTTTTTGTACGATCGCCGATGTAGAACAGGTAACCCAGCACCGTGACTTCGTCTCGCTGTTTACCTGGTCCCAATAGCTCCGCCACCGGCACCCCCATGAACTGCCCCAGCAGATCAAGCAATGCGGCTTCCAGCGCGGCAACCGCATTGACCCGTAACTCAAATGTCCAGGCGCCTTTACCAAAGGTATCGAAATCTGAAGATTGGTTACCCTTGTGCACGTCATGAACCAGACGATTCATTCGCGCAATCTGCTGGCCTTTCACGCGGGGGATCGCCTCCACCAGCGTGGTGTAAATCACCTCGCCGCCGGGCGCTTCCCCCACCCCGGTATGACCGGCATTATCGGTCAGAATAACGATATTTCGCGTAAAGTAAGCGCCATGCGCACCACCGATATTCAGTAACATGCTGTCATAACCTGCGACGGGAATAACTTTCATATCGATAATGATGGGAGTATCCGAAACGCTATTGCTGCCCATTACACTCTCCTGAAATTAAATCGGTGAATGATGCGTATCTTTACGTTGAAAAGAAAAAGGACCGTTGATAATACGAAACAAGCGATCGGCGTTATCAATACAACAGCACAATCATGACGTTGCCCTGCCAGCGTTGATTAAAATTATAAGTTTTCTTATTTCACAACTCATTGGGCAATAGCTCAGTATTCAAGGGCAAAAAGCAGATTAAATATGTCATCGGCACAAACTAATGGGAGGTATTTCACGAAAAACCACTTATCGTCATAACAATGAAAAAGCGCTCCGCCAAGGCTGCAAAAAGCGCATTGAGTAACCGCCATGTCCGCAGCGTGCAAAAAAAACAGGAATAGACTCTCAAGGTTCGCCGGTGACAGAAAAACAAAGCGGAAAACAGGTTTTCATACCGGGATGGGGCAACAGACCAATAAATAATAGATAAAACGCCGCGCTATTTGAAAATAGCGCGGCGTTTTAATCCCGACCGTTATTTGCGAAATGGCGTCAGCTCAATACGCTTAATCTCACCCACAATAAACAGGTAGCTGACAATCGCGACAAGCGCATGAATGCCCACATATACCAACCCACCATTGAACGAGCCCGTCATCCCGATGATGTAGCCAATAGCGATAGGCGTCACAATGCCTGAAGCGTTACCGAACATATTGAATAACCCGCCGCTTAGCCCGCTGATTTCCTTCGGCGCCGTATCGGCCATGACAGCCCAACCCAGCGCGCCAATCCCCTTACCAAAGAAGGCGGCAGCCATGATGGCGACAACGATCCATTCTGTTTCGACGTAATTACAAATAACCATCGACATGGAGAGAAGCATCCCCAATACAATCGGTGTCTTACGGGCGAAAGTCAGGGAGTTCGTTCGACGCACCAGGTAATCGGAAATAACGCCGCCCAGCACGCCGCCGACGAAACCGCAGATAGCCGGCACGGAAGCGACAAACCCGGCTTTAAGAATGGACATGCCGCGTGCCTGCACCAGATAAACCGGGAACCAGGTGATAAAGAAATAGGTCAGGGCGTTAATACAGTATTGTCCGATATACACACCGACCATCATGCGTGACTGCAACAACTGCTTGACCTGATGCCATTTCTCACCTTTTACGATAACCTTTTTCTCGCTTTTGGCATCCATGTTGGTCAACGCGCCACCCGCCTCAATATAATCAATCTCGGCCTGATTGACGCCGGGGTGATCTTTCGGATCGTGAATGACTTTCAGCCAGAGGAAACTGATGATGATCCCTAATCCACCCATGAACCAGAACACATGCGCCCAGCCAACGGCATGGGTAAGCCATCCCATAATCGGCGCAAAAATAACGGTGGCGAAGTATTGTGCGGAGTTAAAAATAGCGGCCGCGGTGCCACGCTCTTGCGCCGGGAACCAGGCGGCAACGATGCGACTATTCCCCGGGAAAGAGGGGGATTCACACAGCCCGACCATAAAACGCAACAGAAACAGCGCAATCACGATGGTTGCCGTTGTCGGGAACAGATCGACAAATCCTTGCAACAGGGTAAACAAAGACCAGGTAAAAATACTCCAGAAATAGACACGCTTGGAACCAAAGCGATCCAGCAGCCAGCCGCCAGGGATCTGTCCAATCACGTAGGCCCACGAGAAGGCAGAGAAAATGTATCCCATGCCCACCGCATCCAGTCCAATCTCTTTGGTCATCGCCGAACCGGCAATGGATAACGTGGCACGATCGCCATAGTTAAATGACGTGACGATAAATAACATCACGACAATCCAGTAGCGGGCGTTTGTTCGCTTCTGTATAGCACCTGCTGCTGAGTTTACTGTATTCATGATGAACTCCTGCTTCGATCGCGGTTAAGCGCATTCATTCCGAATAACAGATAACATGTTGTAGGGTTATCAGAATGAAGATTGGTGAATAATAAATTGCTATTCTTATTTTTTACGAATAGTCAGGTTATATGGCATCGGAGTAATTAATCGATATCCATCACTCGCCAGAAGAGTATAAATTTTACCCAGCGTTTGCTCACTAGATAAAAGCACAACATTAAAATAATCCTTTTGAATATGTTGGTGCACTTGCCCTATACAATGCGAGGTATTTCACGAAAAACAGCCTTCCCACTTAATTGAAAGCACATTTATTCTCTTTTTTTTATCGAAAATAAATCAGGCAAAAAAGAATGTGACAAATATCACCAATAACTGGATATTAGCCCTGTCAGGAATAGAAAAAAACGAAATACTTTAGTCAAATGCACAGTGCGCAATGACTTATCGTTCACGTATACTCATCAATGAGCAATGAAGTTAATAAAATATGATTGCAATCGTAAATCGCATCTTATAAATACAGAAAAAAGGGTTGCACCATGTCAGATAAATCAGAGATTAATGCTGAAAAAGAAAAACCGCTTTATATTAAGGTTCATGATTCTGATAATGTTGCCATTGTGGTTAATAATAATGGCTTACGTGCCGGGACCCGTTTTAATAATGGGTTCGAATTAATTGAACATATCCCGCAAGGCCACAAGGTTGCCTTAGTCAATATTGCCAAATCCGACGCCATTATCCGCTATGGCGAAATTATTGGTTATGCATTACGCGATATTCCGCAGGGAAGCTGGATCGATGAATCGCTTGTCGACCTCCCTCAGGCACCGGAACTGGCATCCCTGCCGTTGGCAACCAGAGTTCCCGCTCCGTTGCCTCCGTTAGAAGGCTATACCTTTGAAGGCTACCGTAATGCCGATGGCAGCGCGGGAACTAAAAACCTGCTTGGCATTACCACCAGCGTACATTGCGTCGCCGGCGTTGTTGACTATGTCGTCAAGATCATTGAGCGGGATTTATTGCCGCGCTATCCGAATGTGGATGGCGTCGTTGCGCTCAACCATCTGTATGGCTGTGGCGTTGCCATTAATGCGCCTGCGGCGGTGGTGCCTATCCGGACGATCCATAATCTGGCGCTGAACCCCAATTTTGGCGGTGAAGTGCTGATTGTCGGCCTCGGCTGTGAAAAGTTACAGCCAGAACGTCTGCTTGAAGGCACGCCTGATGTTCAGCCCATCGCGCTGGACGACAGCAGTATTGTACGTTTGCAGGATGAACAACATGTCGGCTTCAAATCGATGGTTGATGATATTCTGACGATGGCCGACCGGCATCTGCAAAAGCTGAACCAGCGCCAGCGTGAAACCTGTCCGGCAGCTGAATTGGTGGTTGGCATGCAGTGTGGTGGCAGCGATGCCTTTTCCGGCGTGACGGCCAACCCCGCCGTTGGGTTTGCCTCCGATCTGCTGGTGCGCTGCGGCGCTACCGTCATGTTTTCCGAAGTCACCGAAGTGCGTGACGCCATTCATTTGCTGACGCCGCGCGCCATCAACGAAGAAGTGGGTAAGCGTCTGCTGGAAGAGATGGCCTGGTATGATAACTATCTCGATAGCGGCCAGACCGATCGCAGCGCCAACCCCTCGCCCGGCAATAAAAAAGGCGGGCTGGCCAACGTCGTGGAAAAAGCGCTCGGTTCGATCGCCAAGTCAGGCACCAGCGCCATCGTTGAAGTGCTATCGCCCGGCCAGCGCCCAACCAAACGCGGCCTGATTTATGCCGCCACCCCAGCCAGCGACTTTGTCTGTGGAACACAACAGCTCGCTTCCGGCATCACCGTTCAGGTATTTACCACCGGACGCGGTACGCCCTACGGTTTACTGGCCGTACCGGTCATCAAGATGGCTACGCGTACAGCATTGGCAAACCGCTGGTATGATCTTATGGATATCGATGCGGGTACGATTGCAACGGGCGAAGCCACGATTGAAGATGTCGGCTGGCAGCTTTTCCGCTTCATTCTGGATATTGCCAGCGGCAGAAAGAAAACCTGGTCAGATCAATGGGGTCTTCACAACGCGCTGGCCGTGTTCAATCCGGCTCCCGTAACCTGATTGAAACAATGCGTTTCTTATGGGGCCAGAAAATACTCTGGCTCTTTCATTTATTAATTCAATAACCCATTTTTTGACCGGAAGTTAACTTAATATCCATTAACCATTAAAAACGGCAGTAGAAAAAACCATAATCAGTAACAATCTTGACTAAAAAGCCAAATATTACTCAATATAATTTAACAAACAAAATATCTTTCAGTACCTGACGCAAAGCCATTTAGCGCTTACCGGTCATTTACAATTACTTCTTTTAATAATTATTTTCTACCAATGATTTATTTATAATAAAATGAATTAATTGACAGAAGATCCCCATCATCATAGATTTACCTATACTGATAACCGTGTGATTGTATTCGGTAAATGATTCTCAAAAAGAAGGATTTATCGTCGCTCACCCAATAAGAGCCGGCATCCTGTTCGCAATGAAAAAAACGCTCACCATAAAACCGTGCATGCCGTTAATTTTTGATGTACAGATGCAAAAAGCTCAAAAAAGAAATCAGCGTACCCACTTGAATATATTGATTAATTTAAACAGCAATAAAAAACTACCGGGGTTCCCAATGAGGTTGAATACACCTGTTACACAGCAGGAGTATCTGTTAGATATGGATACGACATTAATGTCCACGACAGATATTCAAAGTCATATCACCTACGCCAATTCCGCATTTATCAAAGTCAGTGGATTTTCTGAAGATCAATTAATTAATCAACCACATAACATTGTGCGCCACCCGGATATGCCTACCGAAGCATTTTCAGATATGTGGTTTACATTACAACAAGGTGACAGTTGGACAGGCCTGGTGAAAAACAGGCGCAATAATGGCGACCATTATTGGGTAAGAGCCAATGTCACTCCGGTTTATCACCAGGATCAACTGACAGGTTATATCTCCGTTCGTAACACACCCGCGGCAGATGAAATAAAATTTGCCGAATCACTCTATGCGGCCGTACAGAAAAAACAGGTTAAACATCGTAAATTTTACAAAGGACTGGTTGTCAGAACCGGCCTGTTTTCACCGCTGTCGCTATTTCAGAAACTCTCCGTCCGCTGGCGACTGCGGCTGGCGATCCTGATCGCGGGCATTTTCCCCGCGGCGCTGGCGCTTAATGGCGTTAACCCGCTGTGGTTAGCCGCCTTTACTCTCCCTCTCATTGCGCTTCTTGATCTGTTCTTGCAAAAACAAATCGCCAACCCACTGAAAATGATTCTGAAACAGGCACAGCATGTGGTTTCCGGCCGTAAAGTGAAACATATGCACCTGAACCGGGTCGATGAAATCGGTCTGCTGCTTCGTGCGATCAATCAGTTCGGGCTTAACCTGCACTCGCTGGTTGACGATGTTGGTACACAGATACAAGGCATGACGGGTGTCAGCCACAAACTGGCGGGAAACAATATTGCGCTGAATACCCGTACCGAAGAAACCTCCGCCAATCTGCAACAGACGGCGGCCGCCATTGAGCAGATTACCGTTGCGGTTCAGCAAAGTTCGCATACCACCACACAGGCCACACAAATGGCTGAACTGGCGAGTAATACGGCATTGAAAGGCGGCGAGATCATGAAGGAAACCATCGGAATGATGGATTCCATTTCCAGCGCCAGTAACAAGATTGTCGACATTATCGGCGTTATTGACAGCATTGCGTTCCAGACCAATATCCTGGCGCTGAATGCCGCAGTAGAAGCCGCGCGCGCCGGGGTACAGGGACGAGGGTTTGCCGTGGTCGCTTCGGAAGTCCGCAATCTGGCGCAGCATTCCGCCTCTGCCGCAAAAGAGATCAAAACCCTGATTGATGCCAACGTGGCAAGCGTCAACTCAGGCAGCGTGATGGTTGAGAATGCAGGTAAACATATCAATGACATGGTGAATGAAGTCCTACAGGTTGCCACCATGCTCAAGGAAATCAGCAATGCCACCCATGAGCAGACGTCCGCACTGGAATTAATCAACACCTCTATTGCTCAGATAGAGGAAATGACGCAACGCAACACCGATATGGTGATGCAATCCACCGAAGCGGCCGAAGGGTTAAACCGTCAGGCAATGCGGTTGAATAGCGCGATTAATGTCTATGGCAGTTAAACGTCAGACATTTTGCATGTAACGCCGTCGCATATAAGACTGATAAAAAAGCGGGCGCACGGCAAGGGCTAAAAAATACACTTTCTGTTACATCTGTTATGAATAAATGGCGGCAACCCTTCGCGTTACCAGGCAAAACCTTAACAAAGCGAAATGGATATTAGCCGATAATAAAGATCACACCTTGTGTGATCTTTATCAGGAGGGAAAATGTCCACCATCAGTGCGGTTTCATCATCAACAACATCATCAGCAGTTAGCTCACAAAGCTATACGCAGAAGATTAGCCAATTAAATCAGCAACTGGAAAAATTGACGGAACAACTCAAAAGTGTATCCAGTTCATCTGGAGACTCAGAAACGGCGGCCACACAGAGCCAAATGTTGCAGGCTCAGATTCAAACCATTGAAGCGCAGATCGCTCAGCTTGAAGCCCAGCAGGCCCAGCAAAGCGCTCAGGCGCAAAAATCAGCCGAGGATACGGTTGCTGCTGATTTCGGGACAAAATCTCAGGCTGACGGCGTTAATCGCCCGACCGAAGAAAACCAGATTAACGTTTACATCTAAACCATATCGACATATACCCGTCATACAGCAACCCGAATCAGTTAGGGCACAAGGCATAATGTAAAGTTATGCCTTATTTTTATGTTTCAGTGGCTTCACCAGCCCCTGCAACCCTTCTATTTTTATCGCCAGCGTTAATTGCATCAGCTCGCCTAAACGGCCTTTCGGAAACTCCCCTTTGCGGGCAAACCACAGCAGGTATTCTTCCGGCAGATCAATCAGAGAACGCCCCTGATATTTACCAAAAGGCATCGGCGTATTGGCAATCTCAAGCAGATCCTCTTTTTCCATCTGTTTATGCCCCCAGCAGGCGAATCATTTCGGCTTCATCAATCACCGGAATACCCAGCTCTTGTGCCTTAGCCAGTTTCGATCCCGCGGCTTCGCCGGCAATCACCATATCGGTTTTTTTCGAGACGCTGCCGCTGACTTTTGCCCCCAGTGTCGTTAGACGATCTTTGGCTTCATCACGGGACAGGATACTCAATGAGCCGGTCAGTACCAGCGTTTTCCCTGCAAACGGACTATCGATCTCTTCGGCCTTCACCACCACCGGAGCCGGCCAGTGAACGTTGATCCCCTCGGGATCGGTCAACTCGCCGATCACTTTCCGATTGTGATCTTCATCGAGGAAGTGACGCACATGAGCGGCGACCACTTTCCCCACATCAGCCACTTCAAGCAATGCTTCTTCGTCTGCGGCAAATAATGCCTCAAGCGAGCCAAAGTGTGCCGCCAGGTTGGCCGCCGTCGCTTCACCGACATCACGAATCCCCAGCGCGTACAGGAATCGCGCCAGCGTGGTGCTTTTCGCTTTTTGCAATGCATTAACCAGATTCTGTGCGGACTTCGGTCCCATACGATCGAGGCCGGTCAAGATGCCCGCACTGAGTCGAAACAGATCGGCCGGCGTTTCGACATACTGTTTTTCCACCAGTTGATCGATAATTTTGTCGCCCATGCCATCCACATCCAGCGCACGACGGGAAACAAAATGCTTCAGCGACTCTTTGCGCTGCGCACCACAGATCAGCCCGCCGGTACAACGCGTAACGGCTTCGCCCTCCACACGCTCCACGTCGGAATGACACACAGGACAGTGAGTGGGAAATTCAATCGGCCGGGTATCCTCCGGCCGTTCAGATTCCACCACGCCCACAATCTGCGGAATGACATCCCCCGCACGGCGGACAATGACGCGATCGCCAATCTGTAATCCGAGGCGTTCGATTTCATCGGCATTATGCAGCGTCGCATTACTGACCATCACCCCAGCCACCGCGACAGGTTCAAGACGGGCAACCGGCGTTATCGCCCCGGTACGCCCAACCTGAAATTCGACATCACGTATCCAGGTCAACTGTTCCTGGGCTGGAAATTTGAAGGCCACGGCCCAGCGTGGCGCTTTAGCAACAAAGCCCAGACGCTCCTGCAACGCCAGATCGTCAACCTTGATCACCACACCATCAATATCGAACCCCAGCGAACCGCGGGTCTGTTCAACCTGATGATAGAAAGCGAGAACTTCCGCGCTGCCGGTACAAAGTTTGATACGATCGCTGACCGGCAATCCCCACTGTTTAAACTGCATCAGACGTTCCCAGTGGCTGGCCGGCAACTCGCCGCCCTCCAGCAGACCAACGCCGTAACAGAAAAAGGTCAGCGGGCGCCTGGCCGTAATTCGGGGATCGAGCTGACGCAACGATCCAGCGGCGGCATTACGAGGATTGGCGAACACTTTACCGCCGGTACGCCGCGCTTCCTCATTCAGTTTCTCGAAGCCGCTATGTTTCATGAACACTTCACCGCGCACTTCCAGTCGTTGCGGGATGTTTTCACCCTGAAGACGCAGCGGAATGGCGCCAATCGTACGAATGTTACTGGTGATGTTTTCTCCGGTGGTGCCATCTCCGCGCGTCGCGGCACGAACCAAAACGCCCTCTTCGTACAGCAGACTCACCGCCAGGCCGTCCAGCTTCAGCTCACAGCAGAACGTCAGATCCTCGGCATTTTTCAACCGGTCGCCAATACGCTTACTAAACGCCAGATAGCTGTCTTCATCAAAGACGTTATCCAGTGATAACATCGGTACTTCATGCCGCACCTGCTCGAAAGCGGCCAACGGCGCGGCCCCTACGCGCTGAGTCGGTGAATCGGTTGTCACCAACTGCGGATAGGCCGCTTCCAGCGCCTTCAGTTCCTGCATGAGGCGGTCATACTCCGCATCAGGAATTTCCGGCGCATCTTCGACGTGATATTTGTATTCATGATGGCGCAACAACGCGCGCAGTTCTGCGACGCGCAATGTGGCTTCACGCATTTCGACTGACTCTACATTCAATGGTTTCATACCTGTTTTTAATGACGCGACATCATCGGTTATTCAGACTCACCCGCTTTGATACGATTAATGATGTTGGTTGTGGAGCACCCATCCTCAAAATTCAGGATCTTAACCTCTCCACCGTTGGCCCATACTTCTTCGCTGCCGGCAATCTGATGCGGTTGATAATCACCGCCTTTCACCAGTACGTCTGGCAGCACTTCGGCAATCAGACGCTGCGGCGTGTCTTCCTCGAACGCCACCACCCAATCCACGGCTTCCAGCGCACCCAGCACGATCATGCGCTGAGGCAGCGGATTCACCGGACGGGTCGGCCCTTTCAGACGCTGTGTCGAAGCATCGCTGTTTACCGCAACAATCAGCCGATCGCCAAGCCTGCGGGCATTCGATAAGTAGGAAACGTGCCCCGCATGAAGAATATCGAAACACCCATTCGTCATGACAATCTTTTCGCCACGCTGGCGCGCCAGCGCAACCGCATCCTTCAACTGCTGCTCGCTCATCACGCCAAAACCTGTTTCAGCACGGCCGCGAATCGCATTTTCCAGCTCAATCGGCGTCACCGTAGACGTCCCCAGCTTACCGACCACAACCCCCGCGGCGGCGTTGGCCAGAAAACAGGCTTCCTCCAGCGAATTGCCCGCTGACAGCGACGCCGCCAGAACCCCGATCACCGTATCCCCCGCCCCGGTCACGTCATACACTTCCTGCGCTTGCGTCGGTAAATGCAAAGGCGCTTTGTCCGGCTGCAACAAGGTCATTCCCTGTTCTGAACGGGTGATCAGCAGCGCTGACAGTTCATAGTCAGCCACTAACTTCATACCACGGGATACCAATTCATCTTCATTCTGACAACGACCCGCGACGGCTTCAAACTCGGACAGGTTCGGCGTCAGCAATGTCGCGCCACGGTAGCGTGAAAAATCGGTTCCTTTGGGATCGATCAAAACGGGTACGCCGGCGGCCTTCGCGGTCTGGATCATGCTCTGGACATGAACCAACGCCCCTTTTGCATAGTCGGACAGTACCAGCGCGCCAATATTGGGCAGTGCCTGCTGAATACGTTCAATCATCGGCTGTGGGTCAACGCCATCAAACCCTTCTTCAAAATCCAGGCGAATAAGCTGTTGATTACGAGACAGAACACGCAGTTTGGTGATCGTCGGATGCGTCGGCACGGACACAAAATCACACTTCACGTTAACCTCACCGAGTTTCGCACTTAGCGCTCGTGCAGCGTCATCGATCCCCGTCAAACCGACCAGACGCGAACCGGCGCCCAGCGATGCGATATTCATCGCCACGTTTGCCGCCCCGCCGGGACGTTCTTCTATCGTGTCGACCTTGACCACCGGCACCGGGGCTTCGGGGGAAATCCGACTGGTTGGCCCGTACCAGTAACGATCCAACATCACATCACCAACCACTAACACCCCCGCTTGGCGGAAGTCAGGCAGCGTAACTTTCATCCCATACTCCAAAATTATTTCGCATATTGCGCGTGATAATATCACAGCCTCAGCCTAACCACTTATTCCAGCTCTGTTGTACCAGCTGTCGTTCGGCAACGAATCGGTTCTGACTGACCCGGCCCGATAATTCCTGTAATGCCAGATGGTGCAGCTCATTGCGCAGTGTGACATAGGCCAGTTTGAGCGCGCTCGCTTCGCTCTCCTCCATCACGCCATACTGCGCCATCAAGTCCAGAATGCGGACGTTATCCGACCAGCGGGTGAGGCGCGGTTCGTGTGCGGCATAACGCAGCACCAGATATTGTACGATAAACTCAATATCGGTAATGCCGCCGGCATCCGTCTTCAGATCAAACAGTGAACTGTCTTTGTTAGCCAGGTGTTGACGCATTTTTTCGCGCATTTCACGGACTTCCGTACGTAAGGCGTCCGCGTCACGTTCCCGACAAAGGATCGCGCGCCGAATAGATTCAAACTGCTGCTGTACGCCTGATTCACCATAAACCATACGCGCCCGCACCAAAGCCTGATGTTCCCAGGTCCAGGCCTCGTTACGCTGGTACTCATCAAACGCTTCAACGGTACTGACCAGCATGCCGGCCGCGCCCGATGGCCGTAGGCGGGCATCCACTTCATACAAAATGCCAGATGACGTCCGCGTACTGAACAGGTGCATCACACGCTGAGCCAGACGCAGATAAAATTGGCGGCCATCAATACTGCGCTCACCATCCGTCATCACATCGGCCGGACAATCAAGCAGAAAAACCAAATCAAGATCTGAACTGTAGCCAAGCTCCCAACCGCCCAATTTTCCGTAGGCGATAACCGCAAAGCCGCGGCCTTCACGCTGTTGCAGATGTGAAGGCTGACCATAGCGAGCCACCATTTGTCCCCATGCCTGTTGCACGACGGCAGCAATGATGGCTTCAGCCAGATAGGTTAAGTGATCGCTCACTTTCATTACGGGGAGCACGCCCGCAATATCCCCGGCAGCAATGCGCAACTGCTGCGCTTGTTTAAACTGGCGCACCGCCTCCAACTGCTGCTCTTCATCCTCTTCGGGTACTCGCATCAGGTACTGACGCAATTCGTCGGAATACGCATCCGGCGCGATCGGTTGGTACAGCGTCGCAGAATCGAGCAGTTCATCCAGCAGTAAGGGATAGCGGGCCAACTGGCTGGCCACCATGGGTGAGGCGGCACACAGCCGAATCAGCTGGGCCAGCGCGGCGCGCGACTCGAGTAACAATTCCAGATAGGTGGTACGCGTCATGATCCCCAGCAAGAGCGGGGTCAGCCGTGACAGAATGGTATCGGCTTCCTGACGGGCGCACACTTCCGCCAACAGATTCGGCATCAGTTGATCCAGGACATCCCGACCCCGCGGGCCGATCGTCCGCTTCGCGACGTCCTGACGAAACCCGATGATCTCATGCAGTAATTTCTCCCGTACCGGCTCGGTCAAATGCGGCGTTAGCAGCGCCAGATCGCTATCGTCCAATGTATCCTGCCACAGGCTGCTATAGCTGCCATAATCGGGAATATCATTGCTATCCGACGCATCGTCACCGATCAAGTCATTGAAAACACCGCGCACCGCCTGCATATGCCGCGATAATGTCTCCTGCAACGCGGTCCAATCGTTACATCCCATTCCCCACGCCAGCCGCTGCTGGTTCAGTTCATCATCGGGCAAGGTTTGGGTTTGCTCATCGGCAATCGCCTGCAACAAATTTTCCAGACGACGCAAAAACAGATAAGACTCGCTGAGCGCAATCACTTGCTCAGGGCCTAACAGCCCCAGCACGCCAATATGCTGAAGTGTAGGAAGCAGCGCACGCTGCTGTAGGCCGGGTTCGCGACCGCCGCGAATCAGTTGAAAGACCTGGGTGATAAATTCAATTTCACGAATGCCGCCGGCCCCTAATTTGATGTTGTTCCGTAAATCCCGGCGGCGGACTTCACGGGCAATCATACCCTTCATGTTCCGTAACGACTGGATCACGCTGAAATCAATGTAGCGCCGGAAAACAAAAGGCTTCAGGGTGCTGCGCAACTCCTGGCTGTAGGCGTCATCCATTCCCCCCAGCAGGCGTGCCTTGACCATAGCGTAGCGTTCCCAGTCACGCCCCTGTTCCTGATAATAATCTTCCATGGCTGCAAAACTGAGCACCAGCGGCCCACTGTCGCCAAAAGGACGCAAACGCATGTCAACGCGATAGACAAAACCATCCACCGTTGGCTGATCCAGCACTTTAATCAACCGCTGTCCCAATCGGGTAAAGAACTGGGCGTTATCCAGCTCACGCCGCCCTCCGTGCGTTTGGCCGTTTTCAGGGTAGGCAAAAATCAGGTCGATATCAGAAGAGAAATTCAGTTCACCCCCGCCCAGTTTCCCCATGCCGAGGATCAACAAGGGTTGAGGAACGCCCTGAGCATTACAAGGGGTTCCCCATTCACGGCAACATGCCTGATACAGCCAGTTTCTGGCGGCAACAATCAACGTTTCCGCCAGTTCGCTAAGCTGCTTGAGGGTTTGCTCGGTTGTACTGGTGCTAAGTATCTGTGACCAGGCAATCCGTACCAGAATCCGGCGGCGGAACTGGCGCAGCACGTTCATCAGCGCCGCTTCATCATTGACCTCCGCCAGCGCCGTATTCAACCAATCGGGGTAGTGCCGCCATTCCTCTGGCTGCGGTGGTTGCTGATGGAGCGCCTGCCACCAGTCGGGATGCATCGTCAGGGCGTCGCCGACAAAATCGCTTAACGCCAGGACCGCCAGATCGCACTCTGCGGCGGGAGCAAGATCGGGGAGCGTTTCCCGTAAGCGTAATAAAACCCGTTGAGACTGTTCCGCCAATAGTGCAGGTAATGATGGCAAAGGAAGTGTCGACATGGTGATTCCCTTGGTATGCCACCCACCATCATTGGCGGGTGAACGCAATTAACAATTAATTCCCGGCACTGTGTAACCAGAATGGTGATTGGGCCAGAGCTTGTTTGCGGCAGGTTTCCAGATAGGGTGACGGCGAGTGGTCGACGGTAAACTGCTCAATTGAGCGAATCAGTGCCCGCCAGCGTTCGATATATTCTTCCACCTGTTCTGTCGGATAAGCGCCCGACAGCAGATAAAAGGCCGAAATATTGCGATGCAGCCGGGGCAATTGCTGCTCGTATTGCACTTCGCTCAACGTGTTGTTGAACGTACTCCGCAGGTCGGCGGCGCTTCGGCTCAGCATAATATCGGCAAAACGTTTATAGGAGCCCTGCAACCGGATACGATCTTTGTTATCCATATAGGCGCGCCAGCCCGCATTGATCAACCAGGAAGTGAGCACCAGCTTACTTTGCAGATACTCCACGCTGTAGCACAGTGTTTCCGCATCGCCCTGCTCCTCAATTTTCGCCTCCAGATTGGTCAGCGCGGCCCGGAAAAGCGTCGTTACCTTACGGGAAACGAGCCCGCCAACCAGCACCAGCATCTCGCGAATCAGCGCGCTGGCCTGCGGCAACGCCTCGCGCGCGGCGGCATCGCCTCTGACCCAGAGCTCTTCATGATATTGCCAATGCGCCAACGCATACTCCAGCGCTGCATTGATCGCCTGATCGATATTGGTCTTGGGCTCTAGCGCCAGCACCGTGACAGGACGACACTCACGCGCCGGATTCCCTTTGGCAAGATGATATCCCCGTGCGGCCTTGCTGAGACTTCCCTGCCGCAATCCCCCAAAATCAGCAATTTCCTTCGCCAGTTCCAGCAGGTGTGTCGTCTGCCCGATTTTGAGTTCCATCTCCAGTTCGCAAAGCGGTTCACTCAGTTCGCCCGAACGAATCTCTCCACGGTCAAAGGCGATTTCAATAATGCTCTGGTAGTAAGTGATCACCCACTTTTCGCGCGTAAAGTCTGTACTGAACAGAGGGGCAAGCGACTGCTGCAATGCCGTCACATCACAATTTTCCGGCCAGATATCCGCAGGCAACAGGCTGAGATCCAGTTCTGCTTTTTCCAGCGCCACATTGTATTCCGGATGCTGATGCAATCCGCCGACCACTTTACCGGCAGTTTTCACCGTCATTTCATAGCGTTCATTCTCGCCACGAATCCGCAGACCAATCCCATTCTGACGCAGATAATTGTCAGCCGTTTCATAATAGGTATTCGTCAGCCGATGGGCCCGCAGATGTTCACTCTGGCTGTACTCATTCTGCCAGTCAGTCAGCTGTTTCAGCAGCGAATCAACGCTGTCAGGGTGAACGATAAACTTCAGTTCTATTTCTTCACTCATAACATTTACTATGCCCAATAGATTCCAGGATGCAGGAAGCCAACACGCCTGCAACTGAAAAGATGAAGGGGGTAACACCGGGTCAGCGCCAATTACGCCAGTAAATAACATTTTACTTCAGCTTGCCACTGTTACGGCACTCTCTCTTTTTCACCTGCGAACAGGCGCGCATTTCTTACCCGCCGTCAGGCTGGCATTTCAATCCTGACTACCGAAAAAAACCAGTAAAAACGCGGTATTCCGGCTTACCGGGCCGCGGTCGACCCAAGAGTAAGATAGTTCTCATTTCGGTTTAATTATTGCCTCGTCAGACTTAAGCCTCTACTATCAGCCCACAATTCACGCAACATGATGATCTTATGCAGAAATTATGCCTAATTTGTTTTACCTTGATGACCTTCACGCTGAGTTGGACTGCTCATGCTGAAGAAAAACGCTATGTTTCCGATGAGTTACTGACCTACATACACAGTGGCCCGGGTAACCAATATCGCATCGTCGGCACACTGAACGCCGGCGATCAGGTCACCGTACTCAGCGTCAATGAAGGGGCGGGTTACGCCCAAATTCGCGATGACAAAAACCGCACCAGTTGGATCCCGCTCGATCAGCTAAGCGAAACCCCCAGCCTGCGTACGCGCGTACCTGAACTGGAAAATCAGGTTAAAGACCTGACCGATAAACTGAATAATATTGACCAGAGCTGGAATCAGCGCACGACCGAGATGCAGCAAAAAGTGGCGGCCAGCGACGAAATTATCAATGGGCTACGTAACGAAAATCAGGATTTGAAAAATCAGCTGATCGTTGCCCAGAAAAAAGTCAGCGCCGCCAATGTTCAGCTTGATGACAAACAGCGCACGATCATTCTGCAATGGTTCATGTACGGCGGCGGGGTTGCCGGAGCGGGTCTGTTACTGGGCCTGTTGCTGCCGCATATTCTCCCGCGCAGAAAAAAGAACGATCGCTGGATGGGATAAAACCATCGCCGCCCAAACGCCGCTTAATCAATCATGCCTGCATACGCAGGCATTTTTACGTGCAGGCAATAATGTGAATCAAAGATGTTAATATGTAGTGAATATCATGCGCTACTTCAGGAGCCCGGCATTGAATATTTATCTTGTCGGCGGTGCTGTCCGGGACAGCCTGCTTAATTTACCCGTCACCGAGAAAGATTGGGTGGTTGTCGGTGCCACGCCGGAACAATTACTGGCACAAGGCTATCAACAGGTAGGAAAGGATTTTCCGGTCTTTCTGCATCCTGTCAGCCGTGACGAGTACGCACTGGCACGTACCGAGAGAAAATCGGGTCAAGGCTACACCGGTTTCGTCTGCCACGCCGAGCCAGACGTCACGCTGGAGCAAGACCTGCTGCGCCGGGATCTGACGATTAACGCCATCGCCCAAACCGAACAAGGGGAGCTGGTTGACCCTTACCATGGCCGTCGCGATTTGGACAATCGCCTGCTCCGCCACGTTTCCGACGCCTTCAGCGAAGATCCGTTAAGGGTTCTGCGCGTCGCCCGTTTCGCCGCCCGCTTCGCCTCTCTTGGCTTTCAGATTGCGGAAGAAACCATGGCGCTGATGCAAAGAATGACCCGGGAAGGAGAACTGGCCTATCTGACGCCTGAACGCGTCTGGAAAGAAACCGAAAAAGCGCTCGGCACCCGTTCGCCGCAGGTGTACTTTCAGGTGTTGCGCGACTGTGGAGCCCTTGCAGTGTTGTTCCCCGAAATCGATAAACTTTATGGCATCCCGGCACCGGCCAAATGGCATCCGGAAATTGATACCGGTATTCATACCCTGATGACGCTGGCGATGGCCGCCCGCCTCAGCCCGGATATCGACGTCCGTTTTGCCACACTGTGCCACGATCTGGGAAAAGGCCTGACCCCGCCAGAATTATGGCCCCGGCATCACGGCCACGGCCCCGCCGGCGTTCAACTGGTTGAGTCGCTGTGCCAACGCCTGCGCGTGCCTAACCACATACGGGATCTGGCAAAGCTGGTGGCGGAATACCACGATCTGATTCATACCGTCCAGATACTACAGCCCAAAACGTTGATGAAACTGTTTGACGCTATTGACGTCTGGCGCAAGCCACAGCGTCTGGGACAGCTGGCGATCGCCAGCGAGGCGGATGCCAGAGGCCGAACCGGCTTTGAAGAGAGCCCCTATCCGCAGGGAGATTATCTGCGTGACGCGTTTCGGGTGGTCAGTCGTGTCACCAGCGCGGACGTCGTCGCCGACGGTTATCAGGGAATTGAGGTTCGCAACGAGTTGTCTCGTCGTCGGACTAACGCGCTGGAACAGTGGAAAACGCAACAGCAGGACCACGCCTCCCCTACGGCATAACCGGCAAAAGGCCACGCACGCTGGTGGCCTGTTATCTCATCCGTTCAGGCTTACATAAACACCATGTACACCACCGCCGCCACAATAAAACGGTAAATAGCGAACGGGACGAAAGAGATGCGTTTAATAATTTGCAGGAAGGTTTTAATCGCGATCAACGCGACCACAAACGCCGTCACAAAGCCAACCGCAAACATCGGCAGATCCGCCAGCGACAGGAAATGCCAGCTTTTATAGAAATCCAGAACGGTCGCGCCCATCATCATGGGCACCGCCAAAATGAAAGAGAACTCTGATGCGGCGTAGCGGCTAACGCCCATCAGCATGCCGCCGGAAATGGTCGCGCCTGAACGGGAAAACCCAGGCCACAACGCCAGACACTGAAAGCAGCCGATCATGAATGCCTGACGATGCGTAATATCATCCAACCCGACTGACCGCGGCTGTTTCGGTTTTAACCATTCCGCAGCCAACAGCAGGAAGCCCCCGACGACCAACGCATACATCACATTTGGGGGGGTAAATAATGTTTTGATGACTGTATGGAAAACCAGACCAAGCACCACGGCCGGGATCATGGCCAACAGAATATGGGTCAGCTTCAAGCGGCCGGAAGTTTGCCCTTCATGCGGAACCTGGCCGAAATGAATCCCGATAAGCCCGAATAACCGACGCCAGAACACCACGACAACCGCAAGAATAGATCCCAACTGAATAATAACTTCGAAGGTTTTGGCTTTCTCGTCAGCGAAACCTAACCAGTGACCAACAATAATCATGTGCCCAGTCGAAGAAACGGGTAGAAACTCGGTCAACCCTTCAACCACCCCAAGAATAAACGCGATGAACAACGAATGCAGGTCTGCCATCTAAAATCCCTTGACTCTTGTTGTAAACAATGAAAAACACAACCCATAAAAAACGGCAACGCAATTTTCAACGTCGCTTGCGACGGCCCGTCATAAAAAAGCGGCTACGCTGCTGAGCGAGCCGCTATATTCCCGCCTGGAGCATGACGGGTATAAACGTTATAGACCTTTCAGGTTACCGTTTAGTTGCACGTAAATCAGTATTAATTAAGTCAAATCAGATTTATACCCGCCATCTGCAAATTGCACCCGGAGACGGGCAGAGTAGCCCGCCATAAATCTATTGGGATATCATCGCGTACCGCGCTCGATAATCACCCCGACCTGACGCGCCTGCGCTACCGCACCCGGCTTACCGACCTTGATACGTAACCAGGGGATCGGGAAACGCTGCATCAGGATCTGCGCCACCTCTTCAGCAACCCGTTCCACCAGCGCGAAACGTTGCCCGGCGACGTGCTCAATCACGGCCTCACTGACCTCGGCATAGCTCAGGCAGTCGTTAACATCATCGCTGGCCGCCGCCCGGCGATTATCCCATCCCATTTCGATATCGAACACCAGCTTCTGCTGAATGGTCTGTTCCCAGTCGTAAACACCAATGGTGGTTATGACGGTAAGTTCCTCAATAAATACGATATCCATCACGTCGTTCTCTGTTTTTGTCGTTGTCGGATACCACTTCCGACGGAATATGCGTATTATCCACAGATGCGAAGAGTAAAACGACTCCTATTAAACGGAACTGCGTTATGAGTGCAACCGCGCTTGGTATGATGTTAATCGCGTATCTGTGTGGCTCGATTTCCAGTGCGATTCTGGTGTGCCGAATCGCAGGGCTGCCGGATCCGCGCGAACATGGTTCGGGAAATCCTGGGGCCACCAACGTTCTGCGTATCGGTAGTAAAGCTGCCGCTGCCGCCGTACTGGTTTTTGATGTGCTGAAAGGCATGTTGCCCGTCTGGATGGCTTACGCGCTGGGCATTCCCCCGCTATATCTTGGTCTGACCGCTATCGCGGCCTGTCTGGGACATATCTATCCGATCTTTTTTCGCTTTCGCGGTGGAAAAGGGGTTGCCACTGCCTTCGGCGCCATTGCGCCTATCGGTTGGGATCTGACCGGTCTGATGACCGGAACCTGGTTACTTACCGTTCTGCTGAGCGGCTACTCATCCCTCGGGGCCATCATCAGCGCGCTGATTGCCCCATTCTACGTCTGGTGGTTTAAACCGCAGTTCACTTTTCCTGTCGCAATGCTGTCCTGTCTGATTTTAATGCGCCATCATGACAACATTCAGCGCCTGTGGCGCGGGCAGGAAGGGAAAATCTGGAATAAGCTCGGCAAGAAAAAGAAATCCGATGCCGACAAAAAAGACGAATGAAGAAGAGGCGGTATCGCCAGCCGGTAGTCACCTAAAAATGGGGACATTGGGCGTGATTTGGCTATAATGACCGCCACTCCATTTCAGGTTTGAAGAGAGAAGGAAACCGACATGAGTCTGAACAATGTCCCGGCGGGCAAAGATCTTCCGGAAGATATTTACGTAGTTATTGAAATCCCAGCTAATGCTGATCCGATCAAATACGAGATTGATAAAAACACCGGCGCTCTGTTTGTAGACCGTTTCATGTCTACCGCCATGTTCTACCCGTGCAACTATGGTTACATCAACCACACCCTGTCTCTGGATGGTGACCCGGTTGACGTATTGGTACCGACTCCGTATCCGTTACAGCCGGGTTCAGTGATTCGCTGCCGTCCAGTCGGCGTATTGAAAATGACTGACGAAGCAGGCGAAGATGCCAAACTGGTTGCCGTCCCGCACAGCAAACTGACCAAAGAATACGATCACATTAAAGACGTTAACGATCTGCCGGAACTGCTGCGCGCGCAGATCGGCCACTTCTTTGAACATTACAAAGATCTGGAAAAAGGCAAGTGGGTTAAAGTTGAAGGCTGGGATAACGCCGAAGCGGCCAAAGCAGAAATCGTCGCCTCCTTCGAACGCGCCAAGAACAAGTAAGCTGATTGATCCCCCGCGCTGTCGGGAATAACGGCAGAGAACATCCGTTATCCGCCGTCAAAAACACCGCCTTGCGCGGTGTTTTTTTATGACAGGCCGCGCCGCAAGCGACGTTGAAAAACGTTCCTGCGTTTTTTTATGACGGGCTATCCCTGCCCGTCCCCCTTCGAACCATCACGATATGGCGTTTCAGGGTTCTTCATCGCGTTTCAGCCAGTCCCCGCTGGTGATACGCGGTAATCCTTCCACCGAATGCTTATAAAGATAGATCCAGGCGCTCCCCAAAGGGGTCGGGATCAGCTCACGCTGGTACTCGTGGCCGTCTCGCTTTAACGCATCAAGCTCTGTCAATATTGATGAACTGATGCGATACACCTCGCAATGAATCTCCCCATCACCGGCAACCACCGCCGGATAATGGCCGAGATTATACAGCTCGTACCCGACGAGCTGACAATCTCCCAACCATTGGGCGTTGGTCATCCAGTGACTATTTCCCTGTTTGCGCCGTAAACTGCCGTAGACAATAATTCGCATCGCTAAAACTCAAACTGATAGAGCACATCTAATGCCTGGCTAACCCCAGACACCGCTTCCAAGTATAGCTTTGGCATTAAACGGTAACGCAACGTTAACGTTGCCAAAGAATCAAATATACCCACGCCATATTTGACTTGCAGGCCAGGAAGAACGTAACCGCTGACCACAACCTGAGAATTGTCGCCAACGCCCTGTGTATCCAGAGCTAAATTACTTACGCCAAAAGCCTCGCCGATTTTACCCACAACTTGACCACTTTGTGCAACCCCTAAACCAACCAACATCGATGTCATGGCAGAACTATCCGCGCCGCTGCTATCCAGACCTTGCCCGCGGAGCAGGTAGGACAAGGCTTCCTGCTGCGACATCGCAGGATCGGAGAAAACTTCGATTTTCGGCGCGCTTGCCATGCCGGTAACCCGGACGCCCGCCGTCACGTCATTTTCAGTATTGTCAGGATTACGGATCGCCTCAATGTTCAGCATAGGTTGATCCGGCGGACCGGAGAACTGTATCAGACCTTTACGGACAATCAGATCCTGCCCGTAAGCCTTGAAGCGGCCGGAAGGGATATCTATCTGGCCGTTTAAGCCCAGTCCCCGCTCATCCTGAACCATTTTCAGGTCGCCCTGCAAACGGGCGATCAGACCGAAAGCATCCAGCCGCACATCATTTCCGATACGGATAATCAGATTGCTGTTAATGGGGATAGATGTGGAAGCCTGCTCCAATGGCTGGCGTTGCGCATCCAGCAGCACTTCATCTGACGAAACGTCCACCGCACTTTCCGGCATATCCTTAACCACGATACGCGCCCAGGGGATACTGACCGAGCCGTTCAGTGCGAACAGCTGCGGCGTTGCCTCAAATACGATATCCGGCGAAACATCAAGACGCACCATCGGCGGCACCGTTACCCGCAACCGCTGGCCTTTTGCCGCAATACGCGCCCGCCAGGCGTCTGGCTGCGACCAGTCCGCGTTACCGCCCAGGTTCAACTGTCCGTTATCGGTTTTCAGAAATCCCTGCAAGGTGGAAGACATGCCGTTAAAACTCACCGCCAACCGGCCCGTGGTGAGATCAATCGGCATCCAACTCCCATCAATATCCAGTTTTTCCAATACCATTGGACCCAATATCTGAGGCCGTTCTGCATTTCCGGCCAGGCGCAGATTCGCATTCAGCAGCCCTTCCACTTTTTCCCCTTTTTGCAAAACCGGGTTAAGCAGCGCCAGAGAAATATTGTCAATGGTGATAGTCCCGCCAAGATTACGTCTTCCCTGCGGGTCGGTTACCTGAACATCACCACTGAACCGTCCGTTATCCCGAATGGCCATCAGCCAGCCGAGCTGCGCACGTCCACGGTCGAGACCGGCATTCAGCGTAAAGGTGTCAAACGCCACAGGCAGCGTGTTCCCTTGCACCTGCTGACGCACGCTAATATTGTTTCCCACCAGAGTGATTTTCGCCTGCGGCAGCCCCTGATCGGCCTGCCAACTGACATCTGCGCCGCCGCTAAATGTTCCTGACAACACCGTATCCGTACCCAGGAACGGCTTAATCATCGCCAAATCAAAGCGGTTCAGGCGGATGCTGGCCTGACCGCTCGGCCCGGCTTCAATGGTTTTCGGTACACAGAGTTCCGCATTCGGGTTGCGCCAGCAGTGCGTGCCGATGCTGACTTTTTGCGGTTCATTCTGATAATCCAGCGCGATTTCCTGTGTCAACCGCCATTCGCCAACCGGGGTATCAAACCGGGTATTGCTCAGTGAGCCGTGCCAGCGCTGCGCCTGACGATCGAAACTGCCAGACAGGGCCAATTGGCCGGAAACCGGTTCTCCCTGGAGATTCAAACGCAGCTGATGCTGTTTCTCGTTGCCTTCGGCATTCAACGTCAGCAAACCGATGTTCAGGCTATCCTGACGCAGCTGTTCAAGCCGAACCGCAAGTTTGCCCGCAATCTGTTGCGTTGAGGACGATGAATCGGAAGACGATGGTTCTGAACGGATGTCGCCATCGATCTTTATCTGGCTAATGGTCATCGCCTGCCAGCGCAGCCCCGACGCCGTGATATCCGCCAGAATCTGCGGTTCCCCCAAATCGCCGCGCAGCTTCAGGGTTCCCAACGCCCGACCGGCGAGGCCGGGCAGCATGCCGGTCAACGAGGGCGCATTGATGTCAGCATCCAGTTGCCACTTATCGTTCAAATCACCTTTGATATTCAGCTGGTTACGTCCCAGAGCCAGATTCAGCCCCGGTATTTGCCACTGGCCGGCCGCGTTCCCGCGCAGTTCGCCTCTGGCTGTCAGCTTGTTCTCCTTCACATTGCCATCCAGATGCAGTTCCGGCACCTGTAGCTGCCAACTCCCGCCATAAACGCTGCCGCGAGTGGTAATCTTACCGTCCACTTTGGCAGGCCACTCAGGCCACTGCTTGACGGTATTAATGCCGCTGATCAGCAGCTCGCTGCGCCAGCTGATGGCTTTGCTCCAGTCCACCACCGCGCTCAGATCGGCATTCCCCTGCAATGCCGCTATACGCAGGCGGGTCAGATTGAATTGCTGCACATTGCCTTTACCGTCCAGCAGCAACGTAGCCGGAGGCAAATCCGTTCCACGAATGTCACTGCGTAACGACAGCGCATAGTCCGTCGCTTTACCGTTGAATCGCAAACGCACATCATTTGCCTGATATTGCGCTTCCCCCGTCAGCGGCCAACGAACCTGTCCGCTTTCCAGCGTCAGCGCCAGGGGTAATCCCACTTCCGCCAGTTCGGTCTGCATCGTTAACTGCGCACGCTGCGGACCAGACAGATTCAGGGCCACGTTAAGCTGTTCGCGCAACCCGCCGTCTACCGTCAGCTTGAGTTTTTCGCCCTTCAGCGGATCAATATTCAGTACGCTATTTGCCGACAGTGATACCGGCCAATTTTCGCTGAGCGTCGCCTCGCCCCGCACATTGAGTCCGCCCTGTGGCGATTGAACCACCAGCCGATCCAGACGCAGATGCTGATTTTGCGTTGAAGCCTGAATCATCAGGTCAGAAATCAGAATGTCCTGATCGCCCGTCAGTCGCAGCTGTTCCCCGTGGATTTCTGGAATATTCAAATCCAGCGGCAATGTGAACTGCGGTAAATCCGGCAGAAGCGGTTTGGAGAACAGTTCCGTCAGGCGCTCACCCAACGGTTGTTCCGGCGGCGTCGGTTCCTGACTGGCTGACTTATCCGCCGGCTGGGCCGGCGCACCCGGAAGGGTTTTATCAATCTGAATGGTTTGCGAGGTTCCATTCTCAACCGATTCGCGTACCGTTGCAGCCGTTTCCTTCACCGCTGCGGCGACTTCGGCCGCCGTCACTTTTCCATCTTCCAGCACATCAACCGGCGTCTTCGGTAATGCGATCAAAAGCGCGCTGATTTGGGTTGGCAACAGCGTGAACGCCCGTTCTTTCCACTGCATGCCCGTGCGGAACGATCCCAGCGAAATGGCCGTGTCATCCACGGTCACCTTCACGTTATCCAGCGTCAGCCGATTGAGCGAAATAGGGAACGGCGTGGACAATTCCGTCAGTGGCTCACTGGGCGCGGCCGGCTCTTCTGTCGCAGGGAGCGCCGCGGTATCTACCACCACGTCCACATCTTTTGCCGACAGGTCGTTAATGCAAATCTGGCTTTTTCGCAAACAGCCAGGCGCCAGCGATAAATGGAACGTCCCCGCTTTCACCGTTACGCCCGGCATCTGATAGCTGACCTGACTGAGCGTCAAATCGCGCCAGCCGCCGCTGACATTCGCAATATCCAGACCCGGAACAAAACGCGCCGCACCGTTCAACAACAGGTGCAAACCCGGCGTTGTCCCTACCAGCAAGGCCAGCGAGATCAGGATTAACAACAGGAAAGCACTAATGCCGATGCCCAGTTTTTTAAGCCACTTTCCACTTTTCTTTTTGCTCACTTCGCGTGTTGAAGCGTCATCTTGTGTCGAGGGTTTATTCTCTTTCATCTCTGTCATAATTCAGGCCCCAACGCGATATAGAACTGCACGCCATGTTTTTCAGGATCGCCTACAGGCGTGGCAATATCGAACTTTACCGGGCCAATCGGGGATGACCAGCGAACACCGATACCGGCCCCCGTTTTGAAATCGTTTTGCTTGATGTCATTCACCGCTTCGCCGGAATCGACAAACACGGCGCCCCACCATTTTCCGGTCACGTTGTACTGATACTCCAGCGATCCGGTCGCCAGTTTGGACGCCCCGGTCAGTTTGCCGTCGCTGTCCCGCGGTGAAACCGATTTGTATTTATAGCCGCGAATACTACGATCGCCGCCCGCGAAGAAACGCAGCGAAGGGGGAACGCGGGAAAAGCTATTGGTTTCAATCCACCCCAGATTGCCACGGGCAACAAAGCGGTGTTTCTCCGCCAGCGTTCTGATCCAGACGTTTTGTGCCTGAAAAACCACGAAATCAATATCCGATCCCCACAGGGTGTCGGAAACATCGATCGAATAGCGCTGAGTGTCACCCCATACCGGCATCAGCCCGCCGCGCTGGCGGGTTCGATTAATGCTAACGCCGGGATAAAGCAACATGGTGGTATCGGTCACGCTCCCCTGCGTAAAGTGGTCAAGGCTCCAGCGCATGTTGATCGCCCGCTGCCAGCCGCTGGAGAGATCCCAGTAGCGCGCCACATTCAGCGTGGTTGAATCGGATTGCGTGTCATTAAGGTCTTCCCGCTTAAAGCCGCCCTGTAACAGGTAATACTGTTCCAACGGGTTCTTCAATAACGGGATTTTGTAACTCAGATCGAGCGACTGTTCCGGCGCCGAAACGCTCAGACTGCTCGAGAGGCTATGGCCGCGTGAGTTGAGCCAGGGTTTATTCCAGGTCGTTTTAAAGCGAGGTCCCACATCTGTCGCATATCCTACCCCGGTTTCCACCTGATTACGGGTTCGCGGCGTGACGACCGCTTCCAGTGGCAGGATCTTGGTCGTTTTCGATTGTTCAAAATCAGGCGAAACCACCACGGAATTGAACCAGCCCGTCGCGGACAGACGGCGATTTAATTCGCCCAGTTCTTCACTACTGTAAGGGTCGCCAGTGTGGAATGGCACCAGATTTTGCAGATAATCGTCGCGGATTTGCGCACCCTGAAACTTCACCGCCCCAAAGCGGTAACGTTCACCACTGTCATAGTCGATGTCCCAGAATGCCTTTCTCTCTTCGCGCATAATCCCCAGTTGGCTGCGCTGAAAACGAGCATCAAAATACCCTTTACGCAGGGAGAGATTATTCAGCCCGCTTTTAAAGCTATCATAATCACCGTGGTTCAATACCGAACCGATCGCCGGGAGATCGTCCCGCAGCCGCTGTTGATAATCGCTATCGTCGCGAGCGCCGCCGCGCAAATCTACATTCACTTCGGCTATCCTGACCGGTTCGCCGGGGGCCACGCTGGCAATCAGAACCGGCCGTCCACCGTTGACCGCAGGTCTGAATTCAAAGGCGATTTGTGGATCGTAATAGCCTAATGCCCGCAGTCCCTGACGAATCGCCTCATCAACCCTGGCACGAAAGCGCCCATCGGCGTTAACTTCATCAACCGCAATGGTGGATAAGCGCGCCCGCACATTTTTTTGCAGCGCGCCTTCCAGTCCCGTTACCTGTAAACGGACATTGGCGGCGTAAGTCGCCGGTGCAAATAGCAATACGCCCAATAAACCGAATGCGCACAATAGGCCGAAGGTACGATACCGTGGCACACCAAAGCCAGAAAGGCTGTGTTTTTGTCCTGTAAGAATGGTCACTTAGCTCCCTGATTACATCAATCTGTCACACCAAATCTATAGCATGACTTTTATAACATCGCCGCTTTAGCATCGGTTTTATCACCGCGTTCGACCGCACTGACCAGAGAATGAAACCCGCCGCCAGCAACGGTAGACATGGCATGGCCTATTAAGGTTAGCGATAAATGCTGGTATTTTCCCTTAAAAATAGATTTAAACCTGCAAACATTAAAATGCAGCATTATAGGTAAACACTACCTTAACATTAAACACCCCCGGCTTATAAAGACAGCGCAAAACTTCTCAGTTATGCTCTAAACACGACATTATCCAGATACCATGATATCTACCGCTATACCGGGAGCTGACAAAGTGACATTTCATGCCGATAAAACGTTGCGAATAAAATCCTCTGACGCCTTGCCTGGACGAACAACACCGATGCCAGTCGCCAGACTGCATGCGGTCAACGAACACTCAATGACGCATGTTCCAGATAATATGGATGTCGCCCTTTTTGCCATGGGGTGTTTCTGGGGAGTCGAGCGTCTGTTCTGGCAGCAGCCCGGTGTCTACAGCACCGCGGCGGGCTATACCGGTGGCTACACGCCTAATCCGACTTATCGGGAGGTTTGCAGTGGAAAAACCGATCACGCTGAAGCGGTGCGGGTGGTTTTCGATCCAGCGGTAATCAGCTACCCCCAGCTACTGACGCTATTCTGGGAAAACCACGATCCCGCCCAGGGAATGCGGCAGGGAGGAGATATCGGCACCCAGTATCGCTCGGGTATTTATACGCTGACGCCAGAACAAGAAGAGGCCGCTCAGGAAAGTTACCGGCAATTCCAGCAGGCAATGAAAGCGAGTGGCGATAACCGGACCATCAGTACCGAAATCGCGCCTGCGGGTCCTTTCTACTATGCCGAGGACGAGCATCAGCAATATCTGTACAAAAATCCCGACGGCTACTGCGGATTAGGCGGTATCGGGGTTTGCCTGCCGCCTCAACGCTGATCTCTGGCGGTACTTTCACCACTCCTGTTATACTGCGCACGTTATACCAATAGATTTCAAGCTGCCGGAAAACCAACTCGCCGGCATCTTGAAAGATGATGGATATATTTAATTTAAATAATTTGGGCAGACTTCCTGCCCTGTTAGCGGCTTGCTATGCGTTATCTGAAATGATCTACCTTTCTGAGGATCGCCGGCTCCCTTTCAGAGCCAATGCGAAAAAACCATGTTAAACAGTCTATTACTGATAATTTTTCTTATTGCCGTCAGTGCATTTTTCTCAATGTCCGAAATATCGCTGGCTGCGTCACGTAAAATAAAACTTAAATTGATGGCCGATGAGGGGAACCTCAACGCCGACCTGGTATTAAAGTTTCAGGAAACACCGGGTATTTTCTTTACTGTTATTCAAATTGGCGTTAATGCCGTCGCCATTCTGGCGGGTATTATTGGTGATGCCGCATTCTCACCCACGTTTTTCGTTTTGTTTGAACAGTTCATGTCCCCTGAGGCAGCCGATAAAGTCAGCTTTATCTGTTCATTCGTACTGGTCACCAGCCTGTTTATTCTGTTTGGCGATCTCACGCCGAAACGCATCGGTATGATTGCACCGGAAGCCGTCGCTATCCGCATAATCAACCCCATGCGCTTCTGCCTGTTTATCTTCCGTCCGATGGTCTGGTTTTTCAACGGCCTGGCAAACATGATCTTCCGTTTACTGAAATTGCCCATGGTGCGTAAAGACGACATCACTTCTGATGATATCTACGCCGTGGTCGAAGCCGGCGCGCTGGCCGGTGTGCTGCGTAAACAGGAACATGAGCTGATTGAAAACGTATTTGAGCTTGAATCACGCACGGTTCCCTCTTCCATGACCTCACGTGAAAGCGTCGTCTTCTTCGATTTGCATGAAGCGGAAGAGCAAATCAAAGAGAAGATTGCCGAACAGCCGCACTCAAAATTCCTGGTTTGCGACGGCCACATCGATCAGATTGTCGGCTATGTCGATTCAAAAGACCTGCTGAACCGGGTTCTGGGCAACCAGAGCCTTGAGTTGCACAGCGGCGTGCAGATTCGTCCTGCGCTCATCGTGCCCGATACGCTCACGCTCTCTGAAGCGTTGGAAAGTTTTAAAACCGCTGGTGAAGATTTCGCCGTCATTCTGAATGAGTATGCGCTGGTGGTCGGTATTATTACGCTGAACGATGTCATGACCACGCTCATGGGAGATCTGCTCGGACAGGGACTGGAAGAACAGATTGTTGCCCGTGACGAGAATTCCTGGTTAATCGAAGGCGGCACACCGATAGAAGATGTGATGCGTGCCTTGAATATCGATGATTTCCCTCATTCGGGCAACTATGAAACCATCGGCGGCTTCATGATGTACACGCTGCGCAAGATCCCGAAACGCACGGATTTTGTCCGCTTCTCCGGTTATAAATTCGAAGTGGTGGATATTGATAGCTATAAGATCGATCAGCTGCTGGTCACGCGTCTGGAAGAACGCCCAAACGCCGCGAAAACCGAAGAGATAAAAGAAGAGAAGCGATAAACCGACCGGCGGTGCCCGCCATAAAAAAACGCAGGGGCGTTTTTCAACGTCGCGTAGTGACGGGCAGGATAGCCCGTCATAAAAAAACGCAGGAGCGTTTTTCAACGTCACGTAGTGGCGGCCCGCAGGGTGGCGGGCAGGATAGCCCGTCATAAAAAATACCCGCCTGATAAGCGGGTATGTGTCAAATAACCTGATAATACGTGTCAGCAACCTGCTGGAACGATGCCCGTTATCCCATTTCGGCCTGTAGCCTGATGACCTGACGGTTCACTTCAGACATGACCAGCAAATGCTGTTTATCCTGTTTTTTCGGCAGTAAAATTTTGCCGTAGTCGAACTCAAAAGCACCAACTCCCTTGATATACAACCGCCCGCGAAACAAGGTTTTCACATACTTGGCGACTTTCATAGGGTTGTAACGTTCGAAGATCTTCATTGTTTTTACTCTCCTCCCGCTTTATTTTTCTACGCGTTTCCTCTCGCCAAAATGGGGACAGGGTTAAGCGCGCTAATAAATATCGGATACGTTAGTTAGTGTCGTGGAATCGTGTTTAGTTCCCACCAATATAGTATCCCTAACTGCTTTTACACATTTTTACAGAACAATTTTAAATTAATCAGCTTAGTGTCAGTATAAACCTTCAAAAAGTAGGTGTTTGTGCCCTCTGGCACAAACTGACTCTCAAATCGCAGGACAGACCTGTTTCCTGGCTCTACGCTTATTCCAAAGCCTGACATCGAATCAGGCCAATCCCTGCTAAGGAAACACTATGATAAAACTCCGTCATCTCTGCATCGCATTAGGTTTTATTCCGTTGCTGGCCTCCGCTCACAATCTTCAATCCGGACAGTCGATCCCGCCCGTTGGCGTCGCTGACCGGGGTGAACTTCAGTACCAGGATAATAAGTTTAGCTATAAAAACTGGAATAGCGCGCAGCTGCCGGGCAAAGTGCGGGTGGTGCAACATATCGCCGGGAGGACATCGGCCAAAGAAATGAATGATCCGCTGATGACCGCGCTAAAGGCCGCCAATCTAGCACGCGAATATTACCAAACGACGACAATCGTCAATACCGATGACGCCATTATCGGTACCAGCATGTTTGTCCGTAGCAGCCTCGAAGATAATAAAAAGGCGTACCCCTGGTCGCAGTTCATTGTGGACGGCCAGGGGTACGTGCGTAAGGCCTGGCAACTGGAGCCCGCAAGCTCGGCCATCATCGTACTGGATAAGCGGGGTAACGTTCGCTTTGTCAAAGACGGCGCCCTGAGCGGGCAGGAAGTGCAGCAGGTCATATCCCTGCTGCATCAGTTGCTGAATGAAAAATAGCGGTATTCAGAACAGCGATACGCGAAAGCCGGGGTTCAGGAACGATTCACGCGGCGAGTAAGACAAGGGTTTTCCCTGCCAGTCATGAATCTGCGCCCCGGCGGCCACGGCAACCGCATGCCCGGCGGCCGTATCCCAGATATTGGTAGGCCCGAAGCGGGGATAAAGCTGGGCCTTTCCTTCCGCAACCAGACAGAATTTCAGTGACGAACCGATTTCAACGGTCTGATGTTCCCCCAACTGACTGAGGTAATCCTTCAATTCCTGATCCGTATGGGAACGGCTGACCACAACCAACGGCGGACGCGCGTCCTGAACATGAATCTGACGACGCTCACCCTGCTCTTCTTTCCAGGCTTTACCTTCCGCGGCGGAATACATCACATCGGTTACCGGGACATACACCACGCCCAGTACCGCCTGCCCATTTTCGATCAGAGCAATATTTACCGTAAATTCACCGTTGCGGTTGAGAAATTCTTTAGTGCCATCCAGTGGATCAACCAACCAATAGCGCTGCCAATGCTGGCGTTCCGGCCACTGCGGCGGATCCTCTTCCGACAGTAACGGGATATCGGGAAATGCCGCCGCCAACCCTTCACGGATAACCTGATGGGCAGCCAGATCGGCCGCCGTCACCGGCGAATTATCCTTTTTATGCGTGACTTCAGTGGGCTGATGTCCCTCATAAACCCGCATAATGGCAGCGCCAGCATCGCGGGCCAGTCGGCAAATATGTTCTAGCATTTTCTACCTCATCGTTACGGGTTAGATACAGAGTAACGGATGCCGATATGTCACTCAGGCTTCCCCCTCGTACTCATTATACAACTGTGAGCTCACTTACGATTATTGCCGTTATTCTATGTCATCGTCACAATTTACTGTGATAATTCCCCCTGAATTCATAATTATATGAGATATATCCCGGATAATTAACCTTCACGGACAGATTCACGCCCCGACAATACTCGCAAAGGAGTTAAGTAATGAAGCATTCGCTGGCGCTCAGCCTGCTCGCCATGCTGGTGACCTCCACCACTCATGCCGCCATCGTTGATTTACGGGTAATGGAAACCACCGATCTGCACAGCAATATGATGGATTTCGATTATTACAAGGATACCCCGACCGATAAATTCGGCCTGGTGCGTACTGCCAGCCTGATTCATGCGGCGCGCGAGCAGGCGACCAACAGCGTACTGGTGGATAATGGCGATCTTATTCAGGGTAGCCCGCTCGGGGATTACATGGCAGCCAAAGGGCTGAAAAAAAATGAAATCCATCCCGTCTATCAGGCGCTGAACACGCTTGATTACTCCGTAGGTAATATCGGCAACCACGAATTCAACTATGGTCTGGATTATCTGCATCAGGCATTGTCTGGTGCGAAATTCCCTTATGTGAATGCCAACGTACTCGATGCCAAAACAGGGAAACCGTGGTTTACCCCCTATCGGATCGAGAATAAATCCGTCCAGGATCGTGAAGGTAAATGGCATATTCTGCGTATCGGCTACATCGGTTTCGTTCCGCCGCAGATCATGGAGTGGGATAAAGCCAACCTTGCGGGGAAAGTTACCGTTGAAGACATTACGGAAAGCGCCAAAAAGTGGGTACCGGAAATGCGTAGGCAGGGCGCCGATCTGGTCATCGCTATTCCACACTCCGGGCTCTCTGCCGAACCTTATAAAGCCATGGCAGAAAACTCCGTCTATTATCTGAGCCAAATTCAGGGCATTGATGCCATTATGTTCGGCCATGCACACGCCGTGTTCCCCAGCACTGATTTTTCTGCCATCAAAGGGGCGGATATCAAGCAGGGTACGCTTAATGGCGTGCCCGCCGTCATGCCAGGACAATGGGGCGATCATCTTGGCGTGGTTGATTTTATTCTGAATAATGACAGTGGACAGTGGGTTGTCGAACAGGCGACGGCGGAAGCGCGCCCCATCTATGACAAGGCCCGGAAAAAATCGCTGGCGGCCGAAGATGCAAAGCTGGTCGACGTTCTATCGGATGCACACCAGAATACGCGTGATTTCGTCAGCAAACCGATTGGTAAATCAGCGGACAACATGTATAGCTATCTCTCGCTGATTCAGGATGATCCGACAGTACAGATCGTCAATAACGCTCAGCGCGCCTACGTCGAACATTTCATTCAGGGCGATCCCGATCTGGCCGATCTGCCGGTTCTGTCCGCCGCGGCGCCGTTTAAAGCCGGTGGTCGCAGAAATGATCCGGCCAGCTATGTCGAGGTAGAAAAAGGCCAGTTGACCTTCCGTAATGCCGCCGATTTGTATCTGTACCCCAATACGCTGGTAACGGTTAAAGTGAATGGGAAAGAGGTTCAGGAATGGCTGGAATGTTCCGCGGGCCAGTTCCGGCAGATCGATGTCAACAACAGCCAACCACAGTCTCTGCTCAACTGGGATGACTTCCGTACCTATAATTTTGATGTCATCGATGGCGTTGATTATCAAATTGATGTCACTCAGCCCGCACGCTATGACGGTGAGTGCGCCCTGATCGATGATAGTGCCCACCGCATCAAAAATCTGACGTTCAAAGGCAAACCCATCGATCCCAAAGCGACTTTCCTGATCGCCACCAATAACTACCGTGCTTACGGTGAAAAATTTGCCGGCACCGGGGAAAAACACGTGGCTTTTGCGTCTCCGGATGAAAACCGTTCTGTTCTGGCGGCCTACATCAGTGCTGAAAGCAAAAAATCAGGGGAAGTGAAACCGCAGGCGGATAATAACTGGCGGCTGGCGCCTATCACCAGCAACACGCCGTTAGATATCCGCGTTGAAACGTCGCCGTCTGACAAAGCCACCGCGTTTATTAAAGAAAAAGCGCAATACCCGATGACCGCCGTTGGCACTGACGACACCGGGTTTGCGGTCTATCGCATCGACCTGCAAAACAGCAGGCCATAAAACGCCAATACGGATGCAATAATCCTTTCAGGAAAGAATGAAGCCGCGCAGTTGCGTGGCTTCAGACCGTTGACAAACCTATTTACGGAATCAGAACGGTGATAATGGGATAGAAGAGTAAAGCGTCCGCGCCAGGGATGGCGCGGCCCGAGCTTACAGGGATGTACTTGCAGCGCCTTTACGATCTACCCATTATCACCGCCCATCGCGATCGTGTCGATTATCCCCCCGCTCGGGTCCCCGGGCCTGACGATAGTCCCGGTTATCCCGACGCGGACTGCGATCGTCAAAACGGCGGTGATCAAAACCTCTGGACTGATGCGCTCGCCACCAGCCTACATCGCGCCAACGCCAGCCGTCCCAATAGTAGCCATGACGGTTACGTTCCCCACGGTGATAGCCACGATGCTCATGCCACCAACGTTCGCTTCGCCAGTCATAACCATCCCAGTAGTAACCCCGGCGATCCCGATCGCCAATATTCAGCGTCACGCCGGGCATAAGATCAATGCTGACGCTGGCCGCTTCTGCCGCTGGCGTCATAGCAAACATTCCAACGAATAACGTACTGACTAACAGTGGCTTAAACATAGGGTAACTCCTTCCTTGCCGCTACTGCGGATTGGCAAAGATATACGGAGAATCATTCCCCTCCACTATCAGACAATCGCCCATTTGCCTGGTTTTACGCTTCTTAACGAATTGCTGACAGTACGATTCATCCATCCCCGGCGTTCCCTATTCATTAAAAAATCATCAATAGGCATTTTATTACCCGAGAGGAGGTCTCGCGCTAAATGCGGCATATGTCACCGGTGGACGTGGCTACGGTACTACCGCACACGGGACGGGGTTTCGCAGGGCCGCCTCATACCGTGGCAGCCCGGGGATATAAGCCGCTTAAGAGGCATTACTCAAATAAGCGCCTTCTTTTTACCGCATTGAGATTACAGAATCTCCAGCAGCTCAACTTCAAAAATCAACGCGCTGAACGGCGGAATAGAGGCACCAGCGCCACGTTCGCCATAGGCCAGATGGTGAGGGATATACAGTTCCCATTTCGAACCGACCGGCATCAGCGTCAAGGCTTCAATCCAGCCCGGGATCACGCCACTGACCGGGAATTCTGCTGGCTGACCGCGTTGAACGGAACTGTCAAACACGCTGCCGTCGATCAAACGGCCAGTATAGTGCACACGAACACGATCCTGACGCGCGGGGATTTCACCTTCACCCTGAGTCAGCACGCGGAATTGCAGACCAGATTCGGTACTGCTCACGCCCTCTTTCTGGGCATTCTCAGCCAGGAACTGCTGACCTTCTACCGCCATCGCCTGCTGGCGCTCACGGCGTACCGCATCAGCACGTTCGTGAATTTCACGCAGAGCACGATGAACCACATCCACTGGTACCGCTGGCGCATTGCCTTCCAGCGCATCGCGCAAACCAGCGACCAGGGCTTCCGGGATCAAACCTTCAAGACCAGATTCCTGTAGTTGTTGACCAACCTGTAAGCCGATGCCGTAACTTGCCTGCGCTTCGACGCTATCAAAAGAAGGGGTTGTCATGGATGTTCCTTTTAATCTGTAAAAAACCGAAAGCGCAGCATAACAGCGCCGGAGATTAGGGTAAAATCCTGTGTGCGGATCAATACGTGGTTCGTCAGTCAAACCGGGTAATCCTGGCCAGCTAACCTATACTAGTAAATCGAACGCTGTTGAATCGCCGTTACCTTAAGCATCAAAGAGTTAACTGGTCATCATCCAGTGGTTACCGATATACTAAATCGTGTTTTTATTTTTATACCGTTGCAAGAGAGGTCACCATGGGCAGAATTGCGCCCAGGAAGCGAAAAACAACCTGGGATTACCAAGCGCTATTACGCTTCTGCCAGCGTTTTATCCGTCGCGGCCCGGAACGCTCTGGCGAGGATGATCCAGAGAATCCTGCATCGCCAGCAACATCATCTGGCCAGCGGATTAAAGCGTCATTGAAAAAACTCTGGCATCTGCCCGACGGCTATCGCTGGATGGAGCCGCTTCCTCTCTTCCATCGCCGCTGGATTTTAATCGCTATCGGTTTACTACTGGTGATACTGCTGTGGCCCTATAGCCCCCCTCAGACATCGCCTCCTCCGCCATTTACCGTGCCGATAGAGCAAACCGACAACAGTGTGCCGATGCAGGCCGAAATCATTGAAAATCGGCCAGTGGCGGAACAACCTGATTCCCCGCCGCCACCACCCAGTACGGAAACAAACTGGCGCAGCTATCAAATCGTTGCCGGTCAAACGATGGCGCAGCTCTTTCGTGATAACAACCTGCCGGTTGGCGATGTTTTCGCGATGGCGCAGGTAGAAGGTCAGGATAAACCACTCAGTAACTTGCGGGCGGGACAGGAAGTAAAATTGCAGGTTAATACGCAAGGGATGGTGACGACGCTGGAAATCACGACGACGGATAATCAGACCGTTAGATTCACCCGTAACGACGATGGCACTTTTACGCGTATGCGCTAACGCCGATTTTTCTGCTCCAGAAATGCAAAACGCCGGCGCAAGGCCAGCGTTTTACGCGTTGTCAGCAAAAAGCGTTAATTACGCTTCAGCAACGACAACGACATTCAGCGTAGCGAACACATCGCTGTGTACCTGGAAGCTCACTTCGTGATCGCCCAGAGTACGCAGAACGCCGTTCGGCAGGCGAACTTCGCTCTTGGCGATTTCAACACCGGCCGCCGTTACCGCATCAGCGATATCACGGGTGCCGATAGAACCGAACAGTTTACCTTCGTCGCCGGCTTTAGACGCGATAGTAATCGTTGCCAGTTCAGTGATCTTGGCAGCGCGAGCTTCGGCAGCGGCCAGAACTTCAGCCAGTTTGGATTCCAGTTCAGCACGGCGTGCTTCGAAGAACTCAACGTTTTTCTTGGTTGCCGGCACGGCTTTGCCCTGCGGAACCAGGAAGTTACGGGCATAACCCGCTTTAACGTTTACCTGATCACCCAGGCTGCCCAGGTTTGCTACTTTATCAAGCAGAATAACTTGCATTACCTTATCCTCTCAAAGTCTCGTTAATGGACAGTGGCCGATTACTGATGACGATCAGTATACGGCAACAAAGACAAGTAACGCGCACGCTTGATAGCGCGGGCCAGCTGACGCTGGTATTTTGCACGAGTACCGGTGATACGGCTCGGAACAATCTTGCCGCTTTCAGTGATGTAATTTTTCAGCGTAGCGATGTCTTTATAGTCGATCTCTACAACGCCTTCCGCGGTGAAACGGCAGAACTTGCGACGACGGAAATAACGTGCCATTTGGCTAGTCTCCAGAATCTATCAATTCAATCTGCTCGGCATGTAACACCAGCTTGCTCAGGCCATTGCGTGCTTGATGGCAGCTAATAAACCCGTGCACGGTGAGTTGCGTGCCGACCGTTATACTGTGGGTAAATGCTTGTGACGTTGGTCCACTGACAATCACGGGCATACGACACCATGCTTGCCGGTTAAATCCGGCTTCCTCCTGCGTTGATTTGTGCTCAAGCACAAACTGACAGTGAGGAATACCCGAAGGACTGACTTTACGAATGGGGGTCTTACACACTGTGCCGGACAACACCAGACGATTGGTCGTCACCACAATTACTCTTCAGAATCCCCAGCATCTGCATCATCGCCGGCTTCTGCGAAATCTTCACGACGCTCACGGCGTTCGTCTTTCGCTTTAACCATCGGAGATGCTTCGGTTACCGCGTGTTTAACGCGCATAATCATGCTACGGATAACGGCGTCGTTGAAGCGGAAGTTTGTTTCCAGCTCATCGATCACTTCCTGCGGCGCTTCAACGTTCAGCAGAACGTAGTGAGCCTTGTGCAGTTTGTTGATCGGGTAAGCCAGTTGACGGCGGCCCCAGTCTTCCAGACGGTGGATCGTACCTTCCGCACCGGTGATAGCACCAGTGTAGCGTTCGATCATGCCCGGAACCTGTTCGCTTTGGTCAGGATGAACCATAAAAACGATTTCGTAATGACGCATCGAATTGCTCCTTACGGATTATTCAGCCTCCTGTCAGGGTCAACCGCGGCCCATGGAAGCAAGGAACGTGTGTATGTGTGCGGCTGAAAAAATGACGCGTAAGTATAGTGCCCCACCACGGCAATAGCAAGATGGCGTTTAGCTCACAACCCTGTTGCGAACGGAGGGCTTCAGTGACAGGCGAACCTGCCAAATTAATAAATATGAGATTGATGACAACATGCGATGAGCAGCGATAATGGACAGAGATCGTAAAGACGCTGCAAGTACATCCCTGTAAGCCTTGGCGCGGACGCTTCGCTCTTCTATCCCATTATCACCGTTCTGATTCCGTAAATAGACTTATTAACAGTCTGTAAATATAAGTTATTCACTTAATTAAAAAGCATAATTTATTATCATTAAAATAACAGACAACGCTCCTCTGAACTGCCATAAAAACACATTAACCAGCCGCCTAATTATTAATGATGCCCGGATTGTCGAATTAAGACTGTCAGCCCCGCATTCAATGACACAAAATGAAATGCCGCCGCAGGAAAGCGTGTCCTTTAAATACGCGAGTATAGAATGGGAACACTGCAAAGCGGGCACCAGCGCCTATTGTTTATGGTGATATGATGCCAACCATGGATCTGGAAAGAAAAATAACCCAACTGAACCGGCTGACGGATGAGCTGGCGTTGCTTTATATCCACGGCTATGAGGCCCGCCGGGGGTTTCTGAAAGAAATCGCCGTGTTAACCAGCCAGCTAAGACAGGATGTGCTTAACTCTTGTTTAACGGAAAATGGAGCTATCCGTTTACTCGATAAAGAAATAAACAATCTGCAAAAACAGAAATTTGATTTGTCGACGCAAAAGATGATGCAGTATTATATTTTTGAAAAAGAGAGGGAAGATCGCCGACTTAACATCATATTGAAACAGGTTGGCTTTGTCGGCGGGGGAACACAAGTAGTGGCCGGTATTGCAACCTGTACCGCTTCGCTGGGCTATCTTTGTGCCGGATTCGGATCATTAAATGTCTCCCACGGCTTAAATAATCTGTATGAGAACGGCTATTACCTGCTGTTTAGAGAAAACCGGTCAGGCTGGACAAGGGATGCCTATAGAGCGATAGCCAAATCAATAGGCCAAAGCGGAAATCATGCTGATTTAGCCTACACCAGCGTCGATTTAGGGATTTCCGTTTATGGGTTATCCCGAAATGTAGTAAGAGAGGATACTTTCCGGCTTTTCAGATATATTAATAGTGATTTTGTTCGCGGATGGAAAACCATGGGTCCAGTACCTTTAGTCGCTGAAATTTTTGTTGACGCATCAACAATCAATGGAATTTACACATTATACAAAAATGAATGATATCATTATTTACTCATATGTCTGGCCTGTCTATGTATATATAGTTGCATCCATAATTTTCTTTTTTTTATTTTACAAAAGCAGAGTGATTTTAATCATACTCGGCTGTTTCCATATGACCGTTTTCAGATATGGTTTAAAAAACGCACCTTTTTTCACACTTCTCGACATCCCTATAAACTCAAGCATAAGCATTAACTATTTATCCTTATTCTTTTGCGGCGTATGTTTATTTCTTTATTATTTAGAAAACAAGAGAAATCTTTAACCTCTTTTATTCTGGCAGAACCTTCCTGCCAGAATCCGGTTTCAATAACACACTACGATTGTTCTAACAGATGCTGCTGAAAAAAGTCCGTTCCCGCCAGCAAAGCGGAGGGGGTAATACGATGCCCGACGCCCGCTTCGGTCAGATAGAGCAGCTTCCGATCCTGCCGGCTTGCGTGCAATGCACGATAGAGACGGGCGCTTTCCTCCGCCGGCACCACCTCATCCGCCTCACCGTGCCACACCAGTAAAGGCCGGTCGGACAAGGCCGTCAGCCGGGAGGAAACATCATAGTCGGCCAGCGTGGCTGACAGTTGCCGTAATACTTCCCCGGCCCCCTCTTCTCCAGCCACTACCGGTGGAAACAGCGTGCGCGACAGCGTTGAAAAATAGCCCGACCCCATAAACGCGGCCACCGCAGAAATCCAGGGATAACGCGCCATGCAACCCAACGCGCTCATCCCGCCCAGCGAAGCGCCGCACACGCCAATACGTTCTCCGGCAATCAGACCGCGCCGCCGGTATTCATCCACATAGCCGGGCAGTTCTTTGATATTTGACTGCAAGATATCCCAGAAATGGCGCAACCGATGGGCTTCATCACCGTCATAGCGGGCGCCGTGCATCAGGGCATCCGGCAGGATCACGCGGAACCCCGCTTTCGCCAACGCATAGCCAAAATAGGAGTACACCTCTTTTGAAGAGGTATAACCATGAAAGAAAAAAATCGTAGGTAATGCCGCTTCACGTTTACCCGCCGGAACTGCATGAATCGCTTCAATGCCGCTATTGATCATATCGACCGACATTTCAACCATCGTCTCCCCCTGGTTTCTGCTCATGTCGCTAAATCCTGTGCCCCCTGCACGCAGGCGCACTGACGACAAACCAACGCCACGATACCTGGACTATGGCTTATCTCAAAATGCCGCTTCCGGCAACCTACTGACATCATTGCTCATTTCACAAAAATAGAAAAATAACATTGATTGAAATCAATTACCGAAATGGATATTTACACACCGGCATTAAATTTTTTTCATTTAATGCCGTTAGAACTTTTGTAACAAGACTAAAAAAACAACCTTTTTAGAAGAGATCAATTATGTTGGGATTTTCCTTTAAACGCTGGGGCCTGGGCATCAAGTTATCTGTCATCGCTTCACTAAGCGTGGCGATCTTGTTTATTGCTTTTACACTTTCACTCACTCGTTCCGCGGGTGAACAACTTAAATCGCTAACGCTCAGCGACATGCAAAGCCAGGTCTCGGGCGTGACCGATATGATAAGCATGTATGACACGGGGCTTCAGGCGGAAGTCAGTAATTATTCCCGTCTGTTTGCCAGCTTTTTACCGACGCGGTTTACGCTGGATACGGCTAACCGTACTGCTTTCGACAATACCGATATGCCAACGCTTAGAGCCGGGGATACGGTATTAAATCTGAATACCATTGTGCCGGACGATTTTCTCAGTCGCACCAGTGCTATTTCTACCATTTTCGCGCGTGACAGCGACGATTTCATTCGCATCACCACCTCACTGAAAAAAGAAGATGGTTCCCGGGCCATCGGCACAAAACTCGACCGGGACAACCCGGCTTACAGCCTAATCATCAAGGGAGAAAGCTACAGCGGGCTGGCCACGCTGTTCGGTAAACAGTACATCACGCAATATCAGCCAATACTCGATAGTGAAGGAAAAATCATCGGTATTCTGTTTGTGGGTGTCGATATCACCCAGCAGTTCACCATCATGCAACAGCGGATTCTGGATAAGAAAATCGGTGAAAACGGCCACTTTTTTGTCATTAACACCAAAAAGGGCAAGGACGCAGGCAATTACCTCTATCACAAAAGTAATGCCAATCAACGTCCAGACTGGTCAGAAGGTACGCTGGATCAGATTTTGACAACGGAAAGCGGCACACTCGAGTATGAAGACAATACCCTGCCAGAGCAGGAAAAAATGCAGGTTATGGTGTATCAAAGTATCCCTCAGTGGAACTGGGCCGTAATCGGCACCACCAGTAAAGAAAGCCTGCTGGCCGAAGTCAATCATACCCGGAATCTGTTTCTCTTTGGCGGTATCGCGCTGGTAGCCCTGTTTGCCGCCTTCTTTGTTCTTCTGACGCGCAAATGGCTCAGCCGTCCACTGCTTGAAGTCGTTGGCGTTGCTGAACAGTTTGCCGCGGGTAATCTTCAGGCAACATTGCTGACGCAGCGCGAAGATGAAGTCGGCCGTTTGATCGATGCGATTAATGGTATCGGGCAGGGCCTGACCACCATCGTCGCGCAGGTCAGAAACTCCGCCGGGGAAATTAGCGCAGGGACGGACGCGCTGGCGGCCGACAGCGAAAACATCAGCGAACAGATCGCCCGTCAGGCGAGCAGCGTAGAAGAAACCTCTGCCAGTATGGAGCAGTTGTCCGCCGCCGTTAAACAGAACGCGGATAATGTTTCCGCAGTTAAAGATCTGGCCGGGCAAAGCGCCGCCGCCGCACAGAGCGGTAGCCAGACCGTCACCGATTCGGTCACGACGATGAGCGATATCAAAAACTCATCCCAACGCATTGCTGATATCACCACCGTGATTGAATCCATCGCTTTCCAGACGAATATACTGGCGTTGAACGCGGCGGTTGAAGCGGCGCGCGCCGGCGAACATGGAAAAGGCTTTGCGGTTGTCGCCGCAGAAGTGCGGGCGCTGGCGCAACGTACCTCCACGGCGGTTAAAGAGATTGAGACATTGATTTCAGAATCGCTGGCAAAAATCGAAGCCGGTTATCATTTTTCCGAGAAAACACAGGCGGTCATGGATGATTTGCGTAACCGTATTCAGCAGGTCAGCACCATCGTTAACGACATTGATATCGCGTCACGCGAGCAATCCGCCGGTATCGGTCAGGTCAATATTGCCATTGTGCAGATTGGTCAGGCGACACAGGAAAACACTATTCTGGTCAGCAACTCGGAACAAACCGCGCACGTCTTGCGTCAGAAAGGTCATCACCTGAGCGAACTGGTCAGCGTTTTTCGTATTCAGGAATAAAGGTTCAGCTCATCCGCAGCGGCCGATCCGCTCACGCGCGTCGGCCCGCGTTATTTCACGCTCCCCTGTCGGAACGTGGCTGATAGCGCTACATTAGTACAAATCGTTATCTCTCAGGTTCAAACCGATGAACAAAGCACACCTTCTCTTACTGCCGCTGTTTATACTCATGCTGCCCGCCTGCCAGGTGTTACAGGGAAAACCTGAACCCGCGCCCGCGCCGGCTGACCACGCCATTGAAATCAGGCATACTCAGTCCCGCTCGCTGGAAAAGACCGGTGCGATCTCTGTCACCGTATACGGTAGTCCGGATGACGCTGAACGGGCTATTCAGCAAAAAGCCAATGCCTACGGCGCCCATTACTATGTGATTGTCACGAAAACAGAAGAGAATGCCCGGCCCGGCGTCTGGTATGCGCGGGCCGTGTTGTATCGTTGAGGGGTCTTTCTCACCAGAGTAAGAGAATAATCACACCCAGGCGATGATCCTGACGGTGCCGACGTGCGTTTCGCCGATTATCAGCCGCGCTGACGCACCGCTTCAAACAGGCACACGCCCGTGGCTACCGACACGTTCAGTGATGATACGCTGCCCGCCATCGGGATACTGATCAACTCATCGCAGTGTTCGCGGGTCAGACGGCGCATACCATCGCCTTCAGCCCCCATCACCAGCGCCATCGGCCCTGTCAGCTTGCTTTGGTACAGCGTATGATCGGCTTCGCCTGCGGTCCCCACAATCCAGATATTGTGTTCCTGCAACAGCCGCAGCGTGCGGGCCAGGTTGGTAACGCTAATGAGCGGGACGTTTTCCGCCGCGCCACAGGCCACCTTCTTCACCGTTGCATTCATCTGTGCCGAACGATCGCGTGGCACGATGACCGCATGTACCCCCGCGGCATCGGCATTACGCAAACAGGCGCCGAGGTTATGCGGATCGGTCACGCCGTCCAGCACCAGTAAAAAAGGCGTGTCCAGATTCTCCAGCAGCGCCGGCAGGTCATTCTCCTGATACTTTCGCCCTTCTTTGACTTTGGCGACAATTCCCTGATGAACCGCCCCCTCGGCCTGACTATCCAGCCACTGACGGTTAGCCAACTGAATCACCATACCTTGCGCTTCCAGTTCGGCAATCACAGGTTGCAGGCGACGATCGTCTCGTCCTTTTAGAATAAAGACTTCCAGAAAGCGCTGGGGATCTCGCGCTAATAACGCTTTAACAGCATGAATACCGTAAATAATTTCGCTCATTGATACTCTTCAGATTAATCATGAACGGCACGATTCACCGTACCGTTCGGTCAAGCATTCAAACGCCAAAACAACCGCACGGTCTGGCGACGCCGTCATCAGACCGTGATTTGCCTTACTCTACAGACTTTTTCCTGGCGCGTTTGGCTTTGGTTGCCGCGGCAATCTTACGCGTTTTTTCAGCGTTCTTTTTCGCTTTATCCGCGTTCTTTTTAGGCTTCGCATTCGCCGGTTTGGCCTTGCGTTCACCTTCCTTACGGAAAGCGGCGTCAGGCTCGAAATTAGCCGGAGATCTGGCGGCGTTGCGACGGCGGCGACTCGGTTTCGCTTCCCGATTATCCGGCTTCTTGGCCCGATCGCGGGCGGTTTTACCTTCACCTCGCGGTTTGCGCGTGCTCGATACCAGTGCAAAATCAATGTTGCGCTCATCCATATGGACCGCCTCAACACGAATTTCCACTTCATCGCCCAAACGGTAAACCTGACCGCGAGACTCGCCGATCAAACGCTGGCCGATATTATCGTAACGATAATAGTCATTATCCAGTGTGGAAACGTGCACCAGTCCATCGATAAACAGATCGTTCAGGCGCACAAAGAAGCCAAAACCGGTAACGCTGGCGATAATCCCCGTAAACACTTCACCCACATGATCCTGCATGAAATCGCACTTCAGCCAGTCCGCCACGTCACGCGTCGCTTCATCAGCCCGGCGTTCGGTCATTGAACAATGCATGCCCAGTTGCAGCATTTCATTCATATCGCTGTGCCAGCCGCCGCTCGGCGTCCAGCGCGTCTTACGGTCGCTCAGCAGATATTTGATGGCGCGGTGCAACGACAGGTCGGGATAACGGCGGATAGGCGACGTGAAATGCCCATAAGAGGTTAAAGCCAGCCCGAAATGCCCACGGTTTTCCGGATCGTAAACCGCCTGCTTCATGGAACGCAGCAGCATGGTCTGCAACATTTCATGGTCGGGGCGATCGGCGATCTCCACCATCAGTTCAGCATAATCTTTCGGCTGTGGCTTCATGCCGCCTTTCAGCGTCAGGCCCAGTTCCCCCAGAACGCTGCGCAACGCCAGCACATGATCTTCGCTCGGCCGATCGTGAACGCGGAACAGCGCCGGCTCTTCATTTTTCTCCACAAATCTTGCCGCAGCGATATTTGCCAGAATCATGCATTCTTCAATCAGCTTGTGCGCATCATTACGCACCACCGATTCAACACGTTCAATCCGGCGCTCAGCGTTGAAAATAAATTTCGCCTCTTCCGTTTCAAACGCGATGCCGCCACGCTCTTCTCGGGCGTGCTCCAGCACCTTGTACATCTTGTGCAGTTCCTCCAGTCCGCCCACCAGCGGCTTATAGTGCTCGCGCAGTTCGGCGTCACCCTGAAGAATACTCCACACTTTGGTATAGGTCAGACGGGCGTGTGAACTCATCACCGCTTCGTAGAACTTGTACGACGTCAGTCTGCCCTGCGCCGATACGGTCATTTCGCAGACCATACACAGGCGATCCACCTGCGGGTTGAGCGAACAGAGGCCGTTGGACAGCACTTCCGGCAGCATGGGGACGACCTGCGACGGGAAATAGACCGAGGTTCCACGCGCCCGCGCTTCGTGATCCAGCGGCGTATTCGGACGCACATAGTAGCTGACATCGGCAATCGCCACCCAAAGACGCCAGCCGCCGCCGCGTTTCCTCTCGCAATAAACCGCATCGTCGAAATCGCGCGCATCTTCACCGTCAATCGTCACCAGCGGCAGTTTACGTAAATCCACGCGGCCTTTCTTCGCTTCCTCAGGCACGTTTTCGGCGAGATCTTTGACCTGCTCTTCCACTTTCGGCGGCCAGGTATGCGGAATATCATGAGTCCGCAGCGCGATATCGACCGCCAGCCCGGTCCCCATGTTATCGCCGAGGATCTCGACAATCTTCCCGACCGCTTTGGTACGTCGGGTCGCACGCTGGGTCAGTTCCACGACAACGACAAATCCCATCCGGGCGCCGTTGATCTCTTCTTTCGGGATCAGAATATCAAAACTTAACCGGCTGTCGTCCGGAACGACGAACCCGACGCCGGCATCAACGAAGTAACGCCCGACAATCTGCCCGGTGCGCGGTTCAAGGACACGCACGATGCGGCCTTCACGACGACCTTTACGATCGGCGGCCAATGGCTGAGCCAGCACCACGTCTCCATGAATGGCGCGTTTCATTTCCTCTGCGGACAGGTACAGGTCATCTTTGCGTCCCTCGACGCGCAGGAAGCCAAAACCGTCGCGATGGCCGATTACCGTACCGCGCAGCAGGTCCAGCTTTTCTGGCAGCGCATAGCATTGACGACGGGTAAACACCAACTGCCCATCGCGCTCCATCGCACGCAGGCGACGACGCAACGCTTCAAGCGCGTCTTCACCCGTTAATTGTAAATCGGCAGCCAGCTCTTCGCGGCCGATCGGGGTATCCCGTTTGGCAATATGCGCCAGTATAAATTCACGACTCGGGATGGGGGATTCGTATTTTTCTGCTTCGCGTTCCAGGAATGGATCTTGTGACATTGCGGTTCCTCCGTTGTCATCAGCAGGAGGCTGAACATAACTCATTCAACCAACAACAATTTGTAAAGCGGTGGGTTTTCTTTGACCATATCAGCCAACGTGTATTGATCGAGCTCCTGCAAGAAATTTTGTACTGCCTGCTGGAGTACCTGTTTTAGTCGGCAAGCCGGAGTGATATGACAGAAATCGATACTACAGTTAACCAACGAAAGCGGTTCCAGCTCACGCACCACATCACCAATCCGGATTGAATCTGCCGGTTTTCCCAATCGAATCCCGCCATTTTTTCCACGCACGGCCATAACAAATCCCGCACGACTAAGTTGATTGATAATTTTGACCATATGATTACGCGACACGCCATACACTTCCGTCACTTCCGAAATGCTGGTCATTTTTCCGCCGGGTAAAGACGCCATATAAATCAGCGCCCGCAAGCCATAGTCCGTGAAACTTGTTAACTGCACATAAACCTCGGATACCTCTGGGTATCATTGACCGACGACCTGAAGCCGTCCCAAAGAAATAGATCAAGCGACTTATCGGTAAACTGCCTGACATTTCCGATATATTTTAAGGCAAGAGGCAACAACAGAACACGCCAAACCGACATGGCAGGCGAAGCCTGGGTGTGAAGCCATCCCACCGTAACGTGAAAGATACGGATATATAAGTAGATAATAAACCAGCAACAAACACTACGGCTAATTATTTAGCCGCAGCCGCGGTATATCTTCAGAGACACGGCGTGAAGCGCTGCTCAAAAGCCACGAATCAGAACTTTTTGACAGCTATCTGCAATTTTTGCATGGCGTAATACAGCTGGCGGGGGGTGAGATTTAATAAACGCGCCGCTTTGGCTTTGACCCAGCCGCTTTTTTCCAACGCGGCGATAATGCGATGGCGGATCTCATCGCTGGGATCGCAACCGCTGGGGGTATCCATCACGGACATGGAGATATGCGGCAGCGTGGCGCAAGGCTGCCAGTGCGGGAGGGGATTCGTCATGGCAAAAGGCATCGCTGGCGAATCCGTCTGCGTTTGCGCATAACTGCCAATCTTCAGATTCAACTGCTGCCGAAGACAGCGTTCAGACAGGCAGGGAAGCTGTTTAATCACCTCCCCGTCACGATGCAGCGCCGCATATTCCAGACAATTTTCCAAATCGCGAACATTTGCCGGCCAGGCGCACAGGTACAACGGCGAACGCGCCTCTTCCGTCATGGAAACATTCAGGTGGTTGACCCGGTTGAAGCGCTCAAAAAAATAGTCGACCAGCCCCGGAATATCCTCATGACGATCGCGCAATGCCGGCAGAACAATGGTCGCGACATGTAATCGGTAATAGAGTTCAGGCAGAAAATCGCCGTTTGCCACACGCTGTTCAAGATTCAGCTCCGTTGCGCAAATCACCCGCATTTTGCATGGCAACGCCTGGTTACCCGACAGCGGAATATACTCTTTTTCCTGCAATAGACGCAGCAAACACTTTTGCAAACGCAGCGAAAAAAAACCGATCTCACTCAAAAACAGCGTACCGTTGTTCACCTCCGCAATCGCCCCGGAATGGGGGTTGTCGCGCGCGTCACTTCCCAGTAACGCCAGCATCATTTGTTCATCGGACGTGTAATCGCAGCTCACTTTGATAAAAGCGCGGCGAGCGCACGGCGATTGGGCATGTATGGCTCTGGCGATAACATCTTTACCGGTGCCGGGCTCTCCACGCAGCAGCACCGGCGATAACGTGGGCGCAAAGCGCGCCACCTTTTCCATTACGCGTTTCATGGCAAAAGAGTGGGTGATGATATGGTTGATATCATGCTGCGAATGCGCTTTCTTCTTTACACCTTTACGCCCGGCGCCAACCGGCGTGGCGGGAAGCGCCGTGCCGATGCCGGCGGGTTTCGTGTTATCCATACGCTAACGCCCGCATCGATAGATTTTGTAATCCAGCTGATATTTTTCCATTCTCAAACTCAGCGCACGGCGTGTCATATTCAGCTGCGCCGCTGTCCGGGAAATATTTCCCTGATGGCGCGAAAGCGATTCGACAATAATGTCATACTCGATTCTGGCCAATTGAGCTTCCAGCCCGGTTACGGCTTCACCCAGCACCACGGGTTGAAGATCGATCGGTAAATGATAACTGTGGATCACCCCCTCATCCGCCAGCAGAACCGCCCGCTCCATGGTGTTTTCCAGTTCCCGCACATTGCCCGGCCAGCTATAGTTCAGCAGCAGATTCAACGCCGGTGTGGCAATCGAAGGCACATCAACCCCTTGCTCCCTGGCAAAATACGCGTTGAAGTGATCGGCCAGGATCAGAATATCATTTCCGCGCTCACGCAATGGCGGGATGGTGATCGGGAAAACATTCAGGCGATAGAACAGATCTTCGCGAAACGTTCCGCTGGCAACCATATCCTGCAAATTGCGGTGCGTTGCCGCCAGAATACGGACATTCACCTTGATGGTTTCGTTACTGCCCACCCGCTCAAAACAGCGCTCCTGTAACACCCGCAGTAGTTTGGCCTGCGCCGAGGGCGTCAGTTCGCCGATCTCGTCAAGAAAAATGGTTCCCCCATCCGCCTCTTCGAAACGCCCGGCCCGGCGTGATAATGCGCCGGTAAACGCCCCTTTTTCATGACCGAACAGCTCGCTTTCAATCACCCCTTCAGGCAACGAAGAGCAATTGAACTTCACGAACGGCCCATTGGCGCAATGACTGTTATAGTGAATCGCGCTCGCCACGCGCTCCTTGCCTACTCCGCTTTCTCCCAGAATCAAAACGGTGGTACGGGCGTGGCTGACTTTTTCGATCATCTGATAAACTGACTGCATCACCCGCGAATTACCAATAATGTTCGCCGGCTTGAATTTTTCCTGTAGCGCCTGCTTCAGCAGAGAATGCTGTTCTCTCAGCACTCTTTGATGCGCTCTTTCCAGCAGGTGCAACTCCACCGCCTGGGCGATGGTCGTGGCGATAATCCGTAAGACCTCCAGATCCAGATACAGCAGTTGTTCGTTGTTGTACAACCGCTCAATGCCGATCGTGCCCATGACTTTCATTCCGCGCATAATCGGCACACAGATAAAGGAAAGATGGCGATCTTCGTGTTTATCCCAGCTGCCGGTACGATTCAAAAACCGGGGATCGTCCGCAATATGCGGCACAATAATGGGCTGTCTGGTTTCAACCACCTTCCCGGTAATCCCTTCACCGGGATAATAGACGCCCCGTTCGGCTTCCTCTTGTGACAGTCCGAAACTTTCGTGAATAAAGATCTGGTCGCAGCTCGCATCATAGAGCGTAATCATCGCGCGGGTGACCTGAAGGTGTTGCTTCATCAGTTCCAAAACCAATTTCAATGTCTTGGATAACGATCCTTCCGCGCTGACCACCTTGCTGACTTCCGACAGTAGCGGCAATAACTCAGAACGACATTCTCCCAACAGACAGGTAAACGACAGCGGTTTTAAAATATGCCGCCCTGAATCCGCCTCTGTCATACTGCCTTTTCTGCAACTCATGGCTTTTTCTCCGGAAGACACAACGGCGCCCCACCGAGTTCACGCCCTTGTCCAAACACCCTCCGCCCGCGCCGCCATCATATTTCGGCGTTACCGCAAACGGCTTGGATATGGATATAGAACCATTGCAAAATAGACGCCATCTTCACCGGTAACCAATAGATTTTATTACCTTGATTTAAAAGTGATTTAAATTTATTCGCCGGCGGCGATGAGGCAAAAGTGTTCTCATGTGAACACTCGTGTTGGAGAATGTACGTTTTAGTACATTCCATGTGGGGACAGGCGGTCTGAGCAAATTGCGTATCAGCGATCGTGTTTCAGTAAGCGGTATCAGGAAGCGCCCGTCGCTGGGTGGATCGTGGCAAGGAGATATCCCTGAGGTTGATGTTCAACCTCGACCACCAGATTTAACGCCGGCAGCTTTTGCGTAAACCATTTTGGCAGGTGGTCACAGATAACATCGAGTCGGCTAAATTCCTGAGCCTGTAAAAAAGGCAACAATAGCTGTTTTGACGTCAATCCGGCATCGCTTGCCAGCGCCGTCATCAGATTGATGTGATACTCACCGTCATCCGTGCCGGCCTGAATAAACGTCTCTTCCACGGCAACCCGCTCCGGGGGGGGTTGCCCGATCGCATCATGAATGGCGCTCAAACACGCTTCCGGCATACCGCGGCATTTCCACATGGTGATCCCCATTCCATCAAACCAGGCGAGTAGCGCGCCATGAATATTCAATGCGACAAAGTGCCGGCACGCCGCAAGCTCCGCCAGCATGGTCAGCGTCCGGGTACGGATTTCCTCTAATCCCATGTCCTGACAAAGCTCATAAGGAATGTCGCTGATCGGCTGCCAATGCTTGCCGCAACGGGTAAATACGCGCACTACGCCGGGCGTAAACAAAGGGGCAATCTCGCCATGCGGGTCAACAAAGACGGCAATTCTCATCATGGGTTCCTTCTTGCTGTCCGGCTCAGAATCCGTGCTTCTTCCCCTTCAGGGAAAGGATATTGATTCGGATGACCTGCGTGGCCTTGAGGTTGGCCGCTGGAAAACCAGACGGTCGCGTCGTAAACCGTTTTACAATGCGGTTTAACGCCGTTATTTTTTCTTGTTCATCGTCGACAAAGACGACTTCGCCAAAACCGATTACCGTACGGTGACGGGCTTCGAAATTACACACCATCGCATCTTCAATAACGCCCTGATCGACGGAGATCACGAAACTGGCCTTGTTATTGCGTTTCATGATATCGATTTTGGTACCGCTTCTTGCCGAATGAAAATAGAACGCCTGTCCATCCCAGGCATAAAACACCGGAACGACAAAAGGAATATCGTCACTGGATAGCGCAAGGTACATCACCCGGGAAGCCTGAATAATTTGTTCGATTTCCAGCGCATCGGTAATTTCCCGGTCATCCCGGCGCATCTCGCCGTGAGGACAGTATTTTTCCGCAGAGGGGGACGGCGTTGACATGGTTGCTCCTGATGATAGTGACGCAGTCAGAATGCGTTATTCCGCTGATTCCAACAGCGAGGAAAGCTCGCGACAGACAGAGAGAATGGACGTTTTGTCTTCAACACCCGGCGTACCGTGGTGATAATTGTCCACAGAACAAATGCCAAAAATGCCGTCCAGTTGGCGAATGCCGTGACAGAGCGACGCAGGCAACGGCATGACCTCGGTCACCGAGCTCAGCAAGCTGGCATAGTTATGATTGAACGGCATATTTCCATGCTTCGCACAGAGGGCGATCAGGTAATTTTCAACCGCCAACGCCGCCACGTTAAACACCAGACTGGGCGACTGCTGCTGTTCGGAGAACAGCATCGCTCGTCGATGATAGCCGCGGGCATCCTGCAAGCAGCGCGAGAACCGTTCTTCATCCGTTTCAAAAATGTATTTTGACATGGGCGCATTCCGTTCAGATCAAAGGGGCGATGCCCGGCCAGACAGGGAAGCCGCGGGCAAGCGCATCGTGCCGATCCTCAAGATTCGAGATTCCGACGCAGAGACGGCGTGCGGCAGCGTAAACCGCCCATCCGATCTCCCGTCCAAAGCCAGACGCAAATGCCCCCGGGATCGGCCATTTGCCCGTCGAACACGGTGCTACCAGACATTCAGAATCCATTCTTTGTTTTTCTTGTATTCCATATCCGTAAACAGAGCATTGGCCATTTGTTCCGCCAGCCAGGTCGCGCCCGCGTAGCCAACAACCGGATGACGATATAACCCGGCGCGGTCATAGGTTGGAAATCCAACCCGGACCATGGGAATCTGGTTATCAATCGCCGTAAACCGCCCTTTGGAATGACCAAGAATCAAATCCAGTTCCAATGACTGCTGAGTAATACGATTTTCCAGCTCCCACAGATCGGCGTTGGTGACAATTTCCATCCCGAAACTCACTTTTTCCTGCAACGCCGTCACTCTGGGATCGCTGCCATAGCTGGCGTTATCATCCCCCAGCAGCAGCAGTACCGGTTTCATTTCCAAATCCAGACAAAACTCCGCCAGCCCAATCACCAGATCAGGATTACCGTAAATGGCGACTTTTTTATCCGCGAGAAACATATGAACCAGATCGGTGAGCGCATCAATGGCGATCCCTCGCTCACGAACCAGCGCCGGCGGGATCGGTTTACCCGTCATTTTCTTCAGGTTTTGCAGAAAGGTATCCGTATTGCGAATGCCAATGGGCGAAGGTCCAATAATGGCCGGCACATTAAATTTATCCTCAAGATAGCGTGCCGCTTTGGCGCCCTCATAGCGATTCAGCGCGATAGTGCCAAGCGCATTGGCCGTACCGGTCAGGTCCTCGATGGTCGTATTGCCATGAGACACCGTATTTCCGGCAGGCATCAGCGGTGAATCAAAATCCTCGATTTCAAACAGTACCGTCGCCTCGATCTCCATCGCCGCCAGCAGATGCTTAATGGCCGTCACGTCACCGGGATTGGCCCAACCGGTAATCACGTTCAGCTTGCCGTTGGGCTCCCCTTTTTTGGCAAAGTATTTGACGAAATCTCTTACCGCTACGTCATAACCGCTGACCATGCTGCCGACAAAGCTGGGAGAATGGATCGGAATAAGGTGGATCTCACGATCGGCAAACTTCTCCTTTAACAGCCCTTCGTTCAGCTTGATCACCACACCGTCAACATCATCGCCGATAACTTCCGTTGAACAGGTGGTGATGATCGGAACCACCTTCACGTGGGGATAGCGCATCAGCAACACGTCCACCGCCTGCTCCACGCGATCCAACGCACCGAAAACCGCGCCATCTTCGTGTACCGAAGAAGATGCGATTTCAAAACTTTCCTTCAGGTGCTGAGAGATCAGCAAACGGACGAACATCACGCAGCCCTGCCCGCCATGCACGATCCCGATACAGTCCTTGATACCGATACTGGCGTACTGCACCCCGGCTGGCTGACAGGTAAAGATCGGATTGATCACGCCGACGCGATCTTTGGCTTTCAATTCACAAGACATTTCAGGCACCTCTTAATAGCGTTGGTCAGTGAGCTCTGCGTTCAGCGACCCCGTAATCGTCAAATAATCCATCCGCTCATGCAGTGCCTTCATCAGCACACGAATAGCATCGTGATCCATATCGTTAAGCCAGGGAAAACGCGATCGGTAGGCGTCAACCAGCACGACCGCATCCACCCAATAGCAGCGATCGGCCGGGGTGCTCAGATCGACGGGTTCATCGCACAGCAGCTGCTGTGTTTTCAGCAAGATACCGGCATTTTGCTTTTCACGATCCCACGCCCTGGAGTGAAACTGCCAGAGACAGTTCTTCATGATGTAGTCCACCAGCGCATCAATCTTTGCCTCATCTGGATTGCTCATAACGCCCCCCTACTCACCAACGGCTACGGATGATTGAACGGCGGCAAACGTGGGATAAACCCGTTCGCGCAGTTTGGATACGCTGTCATAGCCGCCGCTGTATTCGCGCAAATCCGGCGCGTTACGGATCTCATCGCTCAGGCTGGCGTCAGAGAGCATTTTGGCGGTGACAAAACCACTGTCTGTGGGGATCTCGTCCTGACTGATATCCAGTTTTGCCAGTTGGTGAATCGGTGAATAAATGGCGTTGTAAATATCGCGGGCAAAGCGTACCCATCCCTCGAATCCTTTATAGGGTCCATTGTGATAGGCGTGGGCATTCAGGTACGGCACGCGGATTTTCTTCGCCACTTCACCAGGGCGTTTCCCGGTAAAAATGACGTCCGGTTTCAGCCTATACATGGCTTCAATCGATTCCAGCTCATTGGGATCATCAATGGCTAACGCCCCAGCCTCACAGCGGGCAATGCCTTTTTCCATATCCCCCTGATGGCCGAATTTGGTATAGACCGACACCACTTCCACGCCCATCTCTTCATGAATCACATGCGCCCAGTGCCACAATTTCGAACCGCCCGGCCACAAACAGACCTTTTTTCCTTTCAGGCGAGCCTTATACCAGTCCAACTCCGGTTTCCAGCGGGCGATCTCTTCATCAATAATCGCCTGGGCCCGATCTTCGATGCCGAAAAACAAACCGATTTTTCGTAATGAATCGGCGAGAGGAGTAAAGCCGAAGCCATCAATATCCAGACGAGGGATCCCGTAACGGACGCGCAGCTCATTACAGATATATTCGGCGGAGCGTGCGCACTCCAGCACGTTCAGGTGCGCCCGGTGCATGGCCCTCAGATCGTCATAAGAACCATTGCCGGTAAAGGTGGACAACACCTGAATGCCCATACGTTTAAAATAATCGACCATCACTTCCTGATCGCCCTGGATGTTGTATTCACCGACGTAGTTGATGACGTAATCGCTGGTGATCGTCGGCTCGACCGTCCCCACCTTCTGATTAATCCAGGCAATATTGATTTTGTGATGCCCGCCAGACTGGCTTGGACCGGCAAAACCCGGAGAGTTGCAGACAAAAATATCCACCTCGGGCCGCTCATCCATCACCTCCTGCGCCACGGCGGCAATATCATCGCCGATCAGCGCCGAGGCGCAGGTCTGATAAATCGTCATCCGTTTAATCGTCGGATGCGCATCAAAGGCTTCAATGATATTTTTCTTCAGAACCCCTTCCGCGCCGAACACGATATGTTTTTCTTTCATATCCGTGGCGAACGTATATTTAAGCTGGAAGTTATCATTGTCACTGATATAGCGTTTTGTCTGCCAGGTATCATAAGTACAGCCGACCGGTCCGTGACTGATGTGAATAACATCCTTCATCGGCGTGCCAATGACATGCTTCGCCCCGCAATAGGCACAGCCGCGCTCAGAAATACTGCCCGGAATGGTATTTAAATATCCCAGCGGCAAGGCCGACGTTAAATCTTCGCCCGGGTCTTTTACGACCGCATGTTGTTTCCTTTCAGGAATACACTTACTACAGTCAAACTCATGGTAAGGCATAATACATTCCCCACGCTAAATGAAAATCATCAATAAAGCCGAATACGGCATTTATTCAGAACAATGAATAATCTAGTCGGAAAGACCATATTTAACGACCATGGACTCCAGTTGATCCATCGTTAACGGACGAGGAATAACCAAATCTTTATTTTCAATAATCTTGCGGCCTAATTCGCAATATTCTTTTGCCTGATTGGCTTCAGGCTCATATTCCGTCACCGTTTTCTTATTAAACTCCGCCTTTTGTACAATATTGTCGCGTGGGACAAAATGAATCATTTTCGTTCCAATGGCGGCGGTGAATTCTTCCAGAAACGCTTTCTCACCGTCCACATTACGGCTGTTGCAAATAATGCCGCCCAGACGGACGCCACTCTGTTTGGCATACTTCACCAACCCTTTACAGATATTGTTGGCAGCGTAGATCGCCATCATCTCACCGGACGCCACGATATAGACTTCCTGCGCCTTGCCATCGCGGATCGGCATGGCAAACCCGCCACAGACCACGTCTCCCAGTACATCAAAGAAAATAAAATCCAGGTCATCGGTATAGGCATTATTATTCTCCATCAAATCAATGGCGGTAATAACACCACGGCCAGCACACCCCACGCCGGGTTCAGGGCCACCAGATTCGACGCAGCGGATATCAAAAACGCCTTTTTTCACCACCATGTCATTGGTAACCTTTTCCGCGCCCTGATCGCGCAACACGTCCATTAATGTTTCCTGTGGTTTGCCTCCCAGGATTAAACGGGTAGAATCCGCTTTCGGATCACAGCCATGAATAAAAATCTTTTTTCCATGAAAATAGGCTAATGCCGCCGCTGTATTTTGGGTCGTGGTTGACTTACCAATCCCCCCTTTACCATAAATCGCTAATTTACGCGTCATCACACACCTCTATTTTAATAAACGTTAACAAGCAACGCATTCTGGTTTCAATGTTCAAAACCAATAGAGCAAAGGGTGTGCCAGACCTGGCGTTATCATGAAAAAATAAAAGTTCACATTAGCCGGCGTTTGATAAATATGATCATTTATCAAACGCACTATTTAAAAAAGACCGAATCTGCAACACAACGCGGATATTTATTCACGCCATCAATAATATTTCGTTCATTCACGTACAATTTTATTGGCGAATGTTCCCGAATGTCATATCCCCTAAGCTGAACGCGGCCAACGCGCATGCAGCTTGAAGTATGACGAGTATGTACTCTAAATAATTCGAGTTGCAGGAAGGCGGCAAGAGAAGGAATCCCGATGAGCTTACTCAGGTAAGTGATTCGGATGACTGAACGCAGCCAACGCGCATGCAACTTGAAGTATGACGAGTATAAGGACGATTATTGAGCTTGCTCGCATTGCGTCAGCCAATCATCCATCATGCGATAGGTTGCATCGGCCAGTACCGCGCAATAACGTTCCGCCTGTTCCCGTAATAAACGCGGATCGATGCCTGCCTGTCCCAGTTCGCAGGCATGCCCTACCAGCCAAGACGCCAGATTGCCGGGGGCCACCTCCGGGTGAAATTGCAGACCCAGCGCATAATTGCCAATCGCAAACGCCTGATGCGGACAAACCGAGGTCCCTGCCAGCAGTTGCGCTTCATCGGGAACGTCAAACTGATCGCCATGCCAATGCAGAACCGCGACGCCGTCCAGAGCAGCTAACACCGAACGTTCTCCGGCTGACGTGAGCGTCAAAGGACTAAAACCGATTTCTTTGACTCCCATTGGCGCCACGCGCTTACCCAGCGCCCGCGCCATCAGCTGAGCCCCCAGACAAATCCCCAGCACCGGTTTTCTGCTGTCCAGGCGTTGACGGATCAGGCTTAATTCCGCAACCAAAAAAGGGTAAGTATCATGATCGAACGCGCCAATGGGGCCCCCCAACACCACCAGCAAATCACAGTCAGCAAGATCGACCGACGACAGATCGTCTACCGCGGAGTCAAGATAACGACAACTGTAGCCACGCTGCTGTAAGAATGGCGCCAGAATGCCCAAATCTTCAAAGTGAACATGACGCAAAGCCACCGCTGTTTTCATCAGTTATTCCCCCAGAAAAGATCGGACCGGCCGCCGCACTCAGACCTCGTTTGATTCAACCGGCACGTATTGGTTCGCCATCCGATATTGCCAGAGCTGGTCCTCTCTTTTAAATAATGATTTTTTTATCGCTGACTCCCGACAGGGCCGTTTTCCTGCGGAGAGCCGGGACGCTTATTCCGCGGCTAACCCGGCTATCCCCCCCTTGACCGGCAAGCGATGAACAGATTGTTCGCTTTTTCTGCGCTGCCATATATTTTTAATTTTATCTTTGTTTTACAGTCATCAAGTATGCTCTCACAGCAGTGACCCCGTATTTTCTGTTTTATTAATCGCCTCAAGGGCAACGTGATGTTTAACGAGTCGACAAGGTTTACGACGTTTGTCGTTTATGCTGTACACACAAGGAAAAGGAAACCATGGGCCTGAAAAATATCTCCATTCGTGCCGGATTACTGACATTATTGTTATTAATGACTCTGTTGCTGCTTATCGTCAGCAGTATGGGTATTCTGGCCATTAAAAAGGACAAGGAAGCGCTGCTGGCGCTGAACCAAATCCAGGGAACCGAACTCAGTAGTCTGATGAATGGATATAACCTGACGCTCAGAGCCAGAGCATCGGCTACGCTTGCCGTCAGAAAAATTGAAATGGGGCGGCTTGAAGAAGGGACGCAGGAAACAGGAATAATGGAAAAAAACCTGCTCCAGTCCCAGCAGGACATCTCTCACGTTATGGCGTCTGTCGAACCCGATACCCAGAGAAGCGTTCTGGCGCAGGAAGTACAAAAAACCTATCAGGCTTATCTCGAACAAGGCATGATGCCGATGCTGAGTTCACTGCAAAAACAATACACCGATGAATATTACGACGTGCTCGAAAAACAGCTCGGGCCGTTGAGCGATGCCTTTGATCAATCCATTCAGACCTTTCGTCTGTACGCGCAACAGCTCTCCGAACAGCGGCTGGCGCTATCGGAACGCAATGAACAATTAATGTTGCTGCTCATCGTTATTTCCTGCCTGCTGTCGGTCGCGCTGGCCAGCCTTGCCTGGATCGCGCTGCGGCACATGCTGTTAAAACCGCTGGATCATGCCATTAAGCAACTGGAACACGTTGCCATGGGCGATCTGACACATCGTCTGATGCTGGGGGGCAGTAATGAGCTGGGACGGCTTAACGATGCGATCGGCCGAATGCAAGGCGCACTGCTGGATTCCGTCAGTCAGGTACGTGATGCCAGCACCCAGATCGACCATGCCAGCCACGAACTCTTTGAAAGCAATATCCGTCTTTCTCAGCGCACCGAAGAGTCCGCCGCGTCACTGGAGCAAACCGCAGCCAGCATGGAACAACTGAGCGCTACCGTGAAAAACAATGCCGAGCATGCGGAGTTAGCGCATCAGATCGCCAACGGCGCGGCCGATACCAGCGGCCTCAGCAGTGAATCTGTCTGCTATGTCATCGAAAAAATGCAGGAAATCGACACCAGCGCCAAACGGATTAATGACATTCTTGGCGTGATTGACGGCATCGCTTTCCAGACCAATATTCTGGCGTTGAACGCCTCGGTAGAATCGGCCCGCGCAGGCGAACAAGGCCGGGGATTCGCCGTCGTTGCCGGAGAAGTCCGCAATCTGGCGCAGAACAGCGCGCAGGCCGCCAAAGAGATCCGCGCCCTGATAACGGATTCGCAAACGCGCATTTCAGAAGGGCTGGATCTGGCTTCACGTGCCGGCGAAACCATGGATGAAATGGATGAGGCGATTATGCGGATCACCCAACTGATGAAAAACATTTCCAACGCGACACAAGAACAGTACCGGGGCATTGAACAGGTCAATATCGCCTTCACCCAAATTGATAAAGCGGCGCAGCAAAACACCCAATTGGTGAAGTCGTTTTCAGCCACCACCCAATCGCTGGAAGAACAATCCATGCAGCTGATGCGTTCCATGGCGGCATTCCAGATGTAGCCGTCGATAGCCCGCAAGCATTCGGGAAATTCTACCGGCTGCTTGCGGGCAAACACGCTGCCAGAAATAGCGGACTCACTAACGTCCCGATTTATGATCGTTTTCAGGTACTCAAACCTGCATCCTGAGGTTTATTGGGTATATAAGAGGTTAAAGGTTTCTTTTGTTTTCTAAAAAATAGAGAAATAGACATAAAAAAAAAAGAATAAAGAGATATAGTTAATACTCACGTTCGAATTTATAGGAATATCGAGAAGTGTAAAAAAAGGTGTATTTTTTAAGTCATATCTGAAAGCGTACAGATGATATGCACTCAATAAAAATAAAATCACTCTATTTTTATAAAGTAAACAAAAGCAGACTACAGATGCAAATATGTATACATAAACAGGCCAGATGTAAGAGTAAATGGTTATATCGTTCATTTTCATATCTCGTATGGATTCCCTGTATGAATTATAGATATAAGGTAAGTTTTATAAAAGAGATTAAACATTTCTTTTATGTTCCAGATAATATAAATATATACCCACCCCCCAAAAAAACAAAGATATATATCTAACCCCCATACTGTTATAGATAAAAATATCGAGATGATTGAAGAGGAATGATTCTTTTAATCCATCTTTGAAAGTGATTAAATGGAAACATGATAATAATAATAAAACAACCCTGCTCCTGCGAAATAAGAAAAAGCAGATTATGGATACAAAGATGTATGCATAAATAGGCCATATTGAAGAAGAGATGATAACGTCATTCATTTTTATATAATATGTAAATATCAGTGAACGTAACAGCATCTACTGTGAATTCAGTGGTTAAAGATACTGGCCCCATCGTTTTCCAACTCCGAACAAAATTGCTGTTAATATCTGAAAAGCCGGAAGCTATCCTCTCTTACAACATTCCTGAATAACCCATAAGCGGAAATATCTAAATCGACGCTAGCATAGGCTAAATCTGCATGGTTTTCGCTTTGACCTATCGATTTGGCTATCGCCCGGTAGGCATCCCGCGTCCAGCCCGACCGGTTTTCCCTAAACAGCAGGTAATCATCCGTCAGCCTGTGTAATTGGGCTATTTACGTTTATGAGAGCCTGTTAAGTTCTCTTGTTGTATTCCAGGCACGATAAGAGTAAGCATACTCCCCCAAAAAATAAAGATAAATAGCGAATATCCATGCTATCATAAATAAAAATATCCAGGTAATTGAAAGGGATAGAGTCTTTTAATCCATTTAAGAAAGTAATCATATGAAAATACGCCAATAAGAATAAACAAAAAATGCTTCTGCGAAAGAAGATAAAGCAGGTTATGGATGAAACCATGTATACATAGACAGGCCAGACATAAGAACAAATAATTACATCATTCATTTTCATATCGCGAGTGGATCTCTGTATAGTTTATAGGTATAAGGTAAGTTTTATAAAAGAGATTAAACATCTCTTTTATGTTCCAGATAAAATAAAAAAACACATAATGCCCAAAAAAACAAAGAGAGATGCCTAATTACCATATCATCATAGATGGGGATACCAAGATAGTTAAAGAGAGGAGAATCCTCTAATCCATACCCGAAAGCAATAAGATGATAAGAAGCTAATAAGAATAAAAAAACTCTTTTTCTGCGAAATAACAGCAAGCAGATGATTGATATAAACAGGTATAAATAAACAGGCCAAACATAAGAATAAATTACTATGTCATTCATTTTTATTATTTTCTAAATAAATTAACAGTGCACTTATACCGCAAAAAAACAAAGATAAATAGTTAATGCTCACGCTTGAGTTTATAGGGATGTCAAGTAGCGTGAAAAAAGGCGCGTTTTTTAAATCATATCTGAAAGCGATCATATGAAAAGAACCGAGTAAGAATAAAATCACTCTATTCTTACGAAATAGTAATAAAAAGAGTATCGATGTAAATATATATACGTAAATCGGCCATACATAAGAGTAAATTATAGTATCATTCATTTTTATATAAAGTGTAAATTCCGTTGATTGTTGATGCGTCCACAAAACCTTCAAAAATCAAAGGCACCGTTCCCATAGTCTTCCATCCACGAACAAAATCACTATTAATATATCTGAAAAGCCGGAAAGTATCTTCTCTTACAACATTTCTGAATAACCCATAGGCGGAAATCCCTAAATCGACGCTGGCGTAGGCTAGATCAGCATGATTTTCGCTTTGACCTATTGATTGAGCAACAGCTCGATAGGCATCCCGCGTCCAGCCCGACCGGTTTTCCCTAAACAGCAGATAATAACCGTTCTCATACAAATTATTTAAACCGTGGGAAACATTTAGCGACCCGAATCCGGCGCAAAGATAGCCCGCAGAGGCGGCGCAGGTGGCAATACCGGCCACAACCTGTGATCCTCCGCCGATAAAGCCAATCTGTTTTAATATGATATTAAAAGATTGCGCTTTTTTCTCTTTTTCAAAAACATAATACTGCATCATCTTTTGCGTCGATAAGTCAAATTTCTGTTTTTGCAGATTGTTTATTTCTTTATCGAGTAAACGGATAGCCGCCTCTTCCGTTAAGCAGAAGTTAAGCACATCCTGTCTTAGCTGGCTGGTCAACACGGCGATTTCTTTCAGAAACTCCCGGCGGGCCTCATAGCCGTGGATATAAAGCAGCGCCAGTTCATCCGTCAGCCGGTTTAGTTGGGTTATTTTTCCTTCCAGATTAATGGCTGACATCATATCACCATAAACAATAGGCGCTGGTGCCCGCTTTGCAGTGTTCCCACTCGATACAAGCATATTTAAAGGAAACGCTTTCCTGCGGCGGCATATCATTTTGCGTCATTGAATGTGGGGCGGATAGCTTTAATTCGACAATCCGGGCGTCCCTCAGTTTTATCACGAAATACTTCTCGATTCCTCCGCTCTCAGAAATACGATAGAAAACGAATTCACATTGCAATACTTCATGGTTGCTCAGCGACATTGCCAGCAGGGGGGAAGATTTGTCGATCGGTTTTCTTATTTCCAGAGGATGGAGCGAAAGGTTGTCATGGTGTTCAAGGTAACTGATTAAATCATAAATGAAGATTTCATCTTCATGGCCTTGCTGATATTTATTGCCGATGGAAAGGTGCGTGCCGCAGCCGGAAGAGATAAGCCCTTGCTTGTTGCCGTTAATCGATGCGTATATTAAATTTGCCATTTTAAAATCCGTTTTAATTAAATTTTTTAAAAACCCCTTGTTTTATGGTCGGGATGTTATCCGGGAAAATATGTTTTGTAAAGGGATAGGGAACAGTAAAAATATATTCACAATTAATAATTAGGTGGCTAGTTAAGGTATTTTTATTGGCAGCGATACCAAGTGTTACCGGTTATTTTAACGATAATAAATTATGTGATGATCCATTATTCATCGCGTTCGCAAATAGCGCCACGTCGCCATGAGTCACCAGCGAAGATGCTACCCGTTTTGGCGAGCGTTTTTTAAAGTGCGGATAACGGAGGGGGGCTCAAACTGCTAACGGCGGTTGCCGATCGGGACCGGGGCACCCGGTTTATGAAAGAAACCGAGGGACATTTATTCGACGGTCATCGTAAAAAACCGGCACTGTTGCTGGAAACACTGGACGCCGTACTGCAAGATAACGGTAATCTCATCAAGGCAGCGGAACGCCTAGCGATTCACCGAAATACGCTAAACCTGCGTCTATAACGGATTGAACGGCAGTCAGGCCAGTCACTCAGCAATCCTCAATTTCGTTTAAATGCGCAACAGCAGGAGTTTTTATGAAAATTATTAATGCCGCACTTCGACGACAAAACGGACTTTTCACTATCACCGTAGACAACGGTCTGATCGCCTCCATTAATGCCCAGCCGGCGCGATTAACCACAGCGGAAAACAGCGATACGATCGATGCCGGTAGCCAACTGGTCATTCCTCCGCTGGTCGAGCCGCATATTCATCTGGATGCGACGCTGACTGCGGGTGAACCGGAATGGAACATCAGCGGTACGCTGTTTGAAGGCATTGAACGCTGGAGCCAGCGCAAAGCCACCATCACCCACGACGACACCAAACGCCGGGCGCACACCGCCATCGGCATGCTACGGGATCACGGTATTCAGCATGTGCGCACCCATATTGACGTCACCGATGCCAGTCTGGCCGCGCTGACAGCCATGCTGGAAGTGAAGCAGGAAGCGCGGGATTTGATTGATTTGCAAATCGTCGCGTTTCCTCAGGAAGGCATTGAATCCTTTGCCAACGGACGCCAGTTGATGGAGCGCGCCATTAAGATGGGGGCCGATGTGGTCGGCGGGATTCCCCATTTCGAGAACACCCGCGATCAGGGCGTCAGTTCCATCAAATTCCTGATGGATCTGGCTGAACGCTCGGGTTGTCTGGTAGACGTACACTGTGACGAAACCGACGATGCCCAGTCACGCTTTCTTGAAGTATTGGCTGAAGAAGCCCGGGTCCGCCGGATGGGACATCGGGTCACCGCTAGCCATACGGTGGCCATGGGCTCTTACGACAACGCTTACTGCTATAAACTATTCCGCTTGCTCAAGATGTCGGGGATCAACTTTGTTTCCTGCCCAACCGAAAGTATTCATCTGCAAGGACGTTTCGATACTTTCCCCAAACGACGCGGCGTGACGCGGGTGGCCGAACTCGATCGCGCGGGCATGAATGTCTGCTTCGGACAGGACTCCATCAGGGATCCGTGGTATCCGCTCGGTAATGGCAATATTCTTCGCGTTCTGGATGCCGGGATGCATATCTGCCATATGATGGGCTATGAAGATCTGCAACGCTGCCTTGATTTCGTCACGGATAACAGCGCCAGAGCGATGAATCTGGGGGAGAAATATGGCATTGCCGTCGGTCGCCCAGCCAATATGGTGATACTGGATGCCGGGAATGACTATGAAGCCTTATGCCGCCAGGCGAAAGCCAGCGTGTCGATCCGCCATGGCAAAGTCATCATGCGCCGTACTCCGGAACGGTTGAGCTATCCCGATTGAATGTCGGGCATCCGGGTTATCCTCCGGATGCCTCACCGCCTTATGTTCATTGCGCATGGCGTTCTATCGATTGAATCATTGACTGTTTTGCCGTATCCAGATGCTGGCGCAGTTCACGCATGGCGAGTGAGCGATCGCGGCATGCCATAGCGCTCAAAATAGCCAGATGCTCTTCCACCGCCAGCGTATTCCGCTGTTTCAGCGCCCGATCGTCCCATTGATAGTGGAAATGAAAAATCACCGAAATGATTTCGCTCATCTGGTCAAAGAATGGATTGTTGGCGGCGGAGATGAGCAGCATATGCAGTTGCTGATCGAGCAGGGAAAACATCCGGTAATTCTGATTGATGGTGTTGCGCAAATGACGATGGTTTTCGAGTAGCTCACGCACGGTAATCCAGCGGCTGTCACTGTCAGACAGATTCATGAAACAATTCAGCGCATGAACTTCCAGCATTTCGCGCAGTTCAAACAGCTTTTCTGCATATTCCTGATCAAACTGCTTCATTTTCCAGTGTCCGCGCCGCACGCTTTCCATCAGGTCATAGCGGGAAAAGCGGAGTAAAAATTCACGCACCACGACCGGCCGCACATTGCACTGGCGCGCCAGTTGCAGTTCGGTAATGGTATCACCGGGTAGTATCTGGCGCTGATTGATCATGTGGTAAAACCGACTTTCAAACAGCTCAGTCTGCTCATCCATCGTACCGCTGATAACGTCAAAACCGTCAGCGTCGGTCGGCTGACGCGCAATGGCGTACTTACCTCCCGCCTGTTGCAGCACGCCCTGTTCCATCAGATAGCTCAGCACATGGATCACCGTGGTGCGGCTGATGTTAAACATGTCCGCCAGCGTGGACTGCGACGGCAAGGGCGAAGTGATATGTCCCAGCGAGATCGCCTCAATGAATTGATTGATCACGCTGTGGCGTAGTGTTGATGTCCTGCTCATCGACAACCTCAAACTGCTTTTTATGCATTAAAAACCGATTAAGAACTGAAGTCAGTGTGATTAATCACATTACTGAAAACTTTGCGCTACCTAACGGCGCTTTTTAATAAAAGATTCATTCCATAAACAGGATGCCTTGAGGTCGGAATAATGTTATGAAAAGCTTAATTTGCCAACACCCAACACAAATGAAATATATAGATCGCCCCATTCCTGTTCCATCAGACAGTGAGGTTCTGATTAAAGTAAAAACAGTAGGTATTTGTGGTACCGATATTCATGCCTGGGCGGGAAACCAACCTTTTTTTAATTACCCCCGCGTATTGGGACATGAAATATGCGGCGAAGTGATCGCTTTAGGAAAAAAAATAACATCATTCCGTATTGGCCAACAAACCAGCGTTATTCCTTACATTGCCTGCAACCACTGTAGCGCATGTCTGAATAACCGCCCCAACTGTTGTGAAAATATTTCGGTTATCGGGGTTCATCAAGATGGCGGTATGGCTGAATATCTCTCTGTTCCCGCCGAAAATTTACTTTCCGCGGAAAATATTGACCCGATAACGGCCGCGTTAATCGAACCTTTCGCCATCAGCGCCCATGCAGTTCGCCGCGCCGACTGTACGCCCGGCGAAAGCGTACTGGTGGTGGGCGGCGGCCCTATCGGCCTCGGCGTCGCCGCCATCGCACAGGCGGATAAGCTGCATGTCGTATTGGCGGATACACAGCTGGAGCGGCGTGAGCACAGTAAAAATATTTTAGGGATCTGCGTGTTGAATCCGGCCGATGCCGATTTTGAATCCCAGTTGCGTCAAGCGTTTCATGGCGAACTGCCGAACAAAGTGATCGACGCGACGGGTAACCAGCATGCCATGAATAACTGCGTGAATCTCATCCGTCATGGTGGTCAGATTATTTTTGTCGGTCTGTTCAAAGGTAATCTTTCTTTCTCCGATCCGGATTTCCATAAAAAAGAAACCACGATGAAAGGCAGCCGAAATGCAACAACGGAAGATTTCAAAAAAGTTGAAAAACTAATGAGTGAGGGAAAGTTAAAAGCGGAAATGATGCTAAGTCATCGTTTCACCTTTAGCGAACTATCGGATATTTATGAAAGTGAAATTGTTAATAATAAAAACCTGTTAAAAGCTGTCGTGGAATTTTAATCAACACCCGTTATATTCTTTATGATAAACACCTTGTCCCCTACAAAAAGTACAATGAGGTTGTTATGAAAATAAAAATGATGCCGTTATGTTTTGCCGTGAGCTTTTCATTGTTCAGCACATTCGGCGTACACGCTGAAACCAAGGAACTTCGTTTTTCATGGTGGGGAGGAAATCAACGCCATCAGGCTACGTCATTAGCGATTGCGGAATTTGAAAAGGCCCACCCGGATATTAAAGTCAAATCCGAGCCGGCAGGCTGGGACGGCTATTTATCAAAGCTAACCACACAGTTAGCCGGTAATAATGAACCGGACGTTATGCAGACCAACTGGAACTGGATGGTGCTGTTCTCCAAAGACGGCAATGGGTTTTACGACATCGGCAAAGTCGCAACCCAGATTGATCTGACCCAGTTTGCCGATCAGGCGAAAAAAATGGTCACCATGGAAGGAAAACTGAACGCGGTGCCTGTCGCCATGACCGGACGTTCCATGTACTACAACCCGGAACTGTGGCAGAAAGTGGGCCTGGCCTATCCCACAACCTGGGATGAGATGATTGCCGCCGGCCCGATCTTTAAACAAAAACTCGGTGATGACTATTATCCCTTCCTGCTCGCCAACCACGATACCACCATCATGACATTTCTGAATTCCTATATGATTCAGAAATATAACAAAACCATGATTGATGAAAAAAACCAGACCTTCGCCTTTACGCCACAAGAATGGCAGGAATACTTTGGCCTGTATAAAAAGCTGGTCGACAATCATGTGATTCCGTCTATGAAATTTTTTGCCGCTTATGGCAAAGCCAACGCCTGGGAAATACCACACTGGCTGGAAGGGAAAATCGGCGGCGTACACACCTGGAGTACCGATAACACCTTTTCCGGCAGCCTGAAAGCGCCGGCGACACTGGAAGTCGGCCCGTATCCAATGCTGGCGGGCGCGCATGACAGCGGCATTTTCTTCAAGCCCGCGATGATGTTCTCCATTGGCAAAAATACCCGTTACCCGCAGGAAGCCGCGCAGCTTATCAACTTCATGCTGAATTCCCCTGAAGGGGTTAAAGCGATGGGGTTACAGCGCGGCGTGCCGCTAAGTCAGGCGGCGGTTGCTCAGTTAATGGCGGATGGCACGATCAATCCCGATCAGCTTCCGGTTCAAGGGCTCAAACAGGTAGAGTCGCTGTATGGCGATATCCCTCCTTCGCCCTATATGGAAAATCCGCAGTTGCTGGCAGCATTTTTAGAACATTTGCAAAAGTATGATTATGGACAGATGACGCTGGAAGAGGTCGCGCAGTCCTTCCCGCGAAGCGGAGCGCGAATTTTAAAAAGGATCATGTAATGCGACAGCGGAACGCCGATGCATATCGATGTTCCGCTACCGTTTCATGACAAAAACCAGCGATGATAAATGCTGCCGTTCACCCATTTCATTTTACAAAAACGTGAGAAAAAAATGCCGGCTGATAGCAAACAACACATAAATGAAAAATTGGATCTGTTATTTAATGAGATTATTACCGTTCGCACCGACGATCAGGCGCTAAAAAAGCTGAAAGTCATTGCCTCCGATCTCTCCATTGAAAACTGGGACTGGTCGCAAGGCGTCGGGATCTACGGTATCTGGCGTCTCTATCAGGTAACAGGGAAACCGCACTATCTGGATTATATTCACGGCTGGTATCAACGCCGTCTTGAGGAAGGGCTGCCAGAAAAAAACATCAACCGTATGGCTCCGATGCTGACGCTCACCACCATGGGCATTACACAGCAGGATCGCCAACATGACGCCTTGATCCGTGAATATGCCGGCTGGATTGAAAACCAGCTGTTGCGCACACAGGAAAATGGTTTTACCCACTGTACCAGCGACCACCTGAATGAAGAGCAGCTTTGGGTCGATACCTTGTTTATGAGCGGCCTGTTTTATGCCCGTGCGGGCGCTTACCTGAATCGCCCGGACTATCGCGAGGAAGTCTCTTATCAGTTCTTACTCCACATCAAGTATCTGATCGATCGCCAAACCGGACTGTGGATGCATGGCTGGAGTTTTAACGGGCCAGGCAACTATGGCGCCGCCCTGTGGGGCCGAGGCAACGGCTGGGCAGCAATCAGTACCGTCGATTTTCTGGAGATGCTGGATACGCAGGATGCCAGCTACCAGATGATCCTCAACACATTCCGTCGTCAGGCCGACGCGGCGGTGAAATATCAGCATGAAAGCGGCATGTGGCATACGTTGCTCAATCATCCGGACAGCTATCTGGAAGCCTCCGGCACCGCCGGTTTCACCTACGCACTGCTGAAGGGAATACGCCTGGGTTTGCTGGACGAACGTTATCAGGATGCCGCCTGGAAAGGGGTTGATGCACTGCTTAGCCGCATCAATGCACAAGGCGAAGTTGCGGATGTATCGGCAGGCACATCGGTCGGCGCCGATCTGGATCACTATCGCCGCATTGCCATTAAACAACGCGCTTACGGACAATCCCTCACCATGCTGGCATTAACGGAAGCGCTGGCGGGCAGCCAATAACCGCCATCCGTGTATCATGACGCTTTTTTCACGGGAAGATTCCCTGTTCTCTGTAGTCGTTAGGTTGTCCCCGCTCTGCGGGGACTTTTTTATCCTGCGATATCATGTGACCACCTCGCCGGACTCGGACAGCAATCCCTCCCGGCAGCGCTGTCGATAACTTTGCTCAAACGTCTGCATACCCGCCGCCGCCCCCGTTTGAATCAAACTCGGCAACTGATGATGTTTTCCTTCCCGAATCAGGTTCCCTACGGCGGCCGTTGCCGTCAGCACCTCAAACAGTGCGACACGTCCGCCCGATGACATCGGCAGCAACCGCTGCGCCACCACCGCCTGTAAACATGCCGCCAGTTGGCTGCGGACAAAGGCTTTTTCTTCACCGGGAAACGCATCCACCAGCCGGTCGACCGCCTGTGCCGCGCCGCGGGTATGCAGGGTGGCAAGCACCAGATGACCCGTTTCCGCCGCGGTCAGCGCCAGCCGAATAGTCTCGGTATCACGCAGTTCCCCCAGCAAGATAACATCGGGATCCTCCCGCAGTGCCGCGCGAAGAGCCTGCGCAAACGACACGCTATGCTGACCGATTTCCCGCTGCTGGATCAGGCATTGCCGGCTGGTATGGATAAACTCGATCGGATCCTCCAGCGTGATGACATGACGGGGATGCCGTTCGTTCAAGGCGCCGATCATGGCGGCCAGCGTGGTGGATTTCCCGCTCCCCGTCGCGCCCGTGACCAAAATCAACCCATCCTTCCGTTCAAGCAGATCCGCAAGAACCCGCGGCGCCCGCAGCGCATCCAGCGAGAGGCAGGACGATGGGATAAGCCGCAGCGCGATGGAGAGCCCGTGACGCTGACGAAAGACGTTAACCCGCAGGCGCTGCCCATCAACCAGCGTCAGCGCCCCGTCAACCTGCCCTGACTGCCGCAACTGCTGTTGCTGAACCGGCTCAAGCCACGCCGCACACCATTGTTCCAGCTGTTCGGAACATAAACATGGTAAGGTATTTTCAGACCGTAGCCGACCATCAATACGCCATACCGGAGGATGTCCGCTACACAGGTGCAGATCCGAGGCATTATGTTTTACACTAAGCGCCACCCATTCACCCACATCCATAGATTAATCTCCTGAACGACTATGACCACTATCCAACAGAACCTACAGGACATTCGGCAGCAGATCTCAACGGCCGCGCGACAGTGCGCAAGGGCGCCAGAGGACATCACGCTGCTTGCAGTCAGTAAAACCAAACCTGTGACGGCCATCGAAGAAGCAATCAGCGCCGGACAACGGGCATTTGGTGAGAATTATGTTCAGGAAGGCGTGGACAAAATTCGTTACTTCCGGGAAAACCAGCCGGAAACGCATTTGGAATGGCACTTTATCGGTCCGTTACAGTCGAACAAAAGTCGGTTGGTAGCCGAAAATTTTGACTGGTTCCACACGGTGGATCGTCTGCGGATCGCCCAGCGTCTGAGCGAACAGCGCCCGACAACGCTGCCGCCGCTGAATGTGCTGTTACAAATCAATATCAGCAATGAACCGAGTAAATCCGGCATTATGGTCGATGAATTAGCGGAACTGGCCGCCAGCGTGGCGGCGTTGCCGAATCTGCGGCTACGTGGTTTGATGGCTATTCCGGCCCCGGAAACGGATTATCAGCGTCAGTTGGCCGTTTTCCGGCAAATGACCGATCTGTTTCAGCCGTTAGCCTTACATCACCCCCATATCGATACCCTGTCGATGGGGATGACCGATGATATGAAGGCGGCGATCGCAGCAGGAAGTACATTGGTGAGAATCGGTACGGCTATTTTCGGTGCGCGTGACTATTCGGCAGCCTGATTCGTCATCATTAATCAGAGCCCGTCACCGGGACACGGTCTTAACGGAATAACGGTAATCAGCGAGAATTCAGATGCAGCAACGTAAAATAGTGTTTATAGGCGCCGGTAATATGGCGCAGGCCATTATCGCCGGATTAATTGAAGGGGGTTACCCCGCCGGCAATATCAGCGTATGCGCGCCTTCCGGCAGGAATCGCGATGTACTGGCGGCCAGATATGGCGTCACCGGCAGTGCTGATAACGTGCGCTGCGCGCAGGAGGCGGATGTTATTGTACTGGCCGTCAAGCCGCAGATGATGGCAACCGTATGCGAACCATTACGCCAGCAGGTGGATTTCACTGGCAAACTGGTGCTGTCGATTGCCGCCGGGATCAGCATTGACCGCTTTAAGGCGCTGTTAGACGAGAAGCTGAATATCGTGCGCATTATGCCGAATACACCGTCACTGGTAGGGAAAGGCATGAGCGGACTGTATGCGCCGGCGATCGTTAGCGAAACCGACCGGGCATTCACCGCCGAACTGATGAAAAGCGTTGGCAAAGTATGCTGGGTCGGGAATGAATCCGGCATTAACGGCGTTATCGCCGCCGCAGGCAGCGCGCCCGCGTATTTCTTCCTGTTTATGGAAGCCATGCAACAGGAAGCGATTCGCCAGGGATTCGATGAGGAGACGGCGCGTCTGCTGGTACAGCAGGCGGCTTCCGGCGCCGCCGCGCTGGTAGAAGCCAACCCCGGGACGCCGCTGTCAACGCTACGGGAAAACGTGACGTCCAAAGGCGGCACCACGGCGGAAGCGCTGCGGGTGTTTAACGAACGCCAGTTGACGCAGACGGTGGCAGAGGCCATGCAGGCTGCGGTCAACCGCGCACAGGAAATGGAAAAGTTATTTTAATGCAACGCGCTAATCATCCGCCCGTTTACTCTCTTTAATAAGGAACTGATGTATCTATGCTTACCCTGACTTTTCTGGTCAAGACGCTGGTCGACCTCTACGTGATGGTATTGCTGTTGCGCATTTGGATGCAGTGGTCGCACAGCGACTTTTATAATCCTTTGTCGCAATTCGTAGTAAAAATTACTCAGCCGATTGTCGGCCCGCTACGTCGTATTTTGCCGTCACTGGGCCCGATTGATAGCGCATCGCTACTGCTGGCGTTTATTCTGACCACCATCAAGTATCCTTTGCTGTTGCTGATTCAGGTGGGTGCGCTATCGCTCAGCCCGATGAATCTGCTGGTCGGTTTGATCTCCCTGATTAAATCGGCGGGCTATCTGATTTTCTGGGTGGTGATCATTCGCTCGCTGATGAGCTGGATCAGTCAGGGCCGCAGCCCTATTGAATATCTGCTGCACCAGTTGACGGAACCCTTTATGGCGCCAATCCGCCGCATTATCCCGGCGATGGGCGGTATCGATTTCTCCGCCATGGTGGTGATCCTGATCCTGTATATGCTCAATTATCTGGGTATGGATCTGTTTCCGGGATTGTGGTTCTTGCTGTGAGCGCCGTCACCCGCCATAACGACGATCTGATCATTCGGCTGTATATACAGCCGAAAGCCAGTCGCGACCAGATTATCGGACTGCACGGCGACGAACTGAAAGTCGCCATCACCGCCCCACCGGTCGATGGGCAGGCCAATGCCCATCTGACCAAATTCCTCGCCAAACAGTTCCGGGTTGCTAAAAGTCTGGTCATTATCGAAAAAGGTGAACTCGGTCGGCATAAACAGATTAAAATCATCAACCCGCAAACCATCCCGGCAGAAGTCGCGGAACTGATTCAATAAAGACGCAGGAAAACAGGAATGCAAAAAGTGGTTTTGGCTACCGGTAACCCCGGTAAGGTGCGTGAACTCGCCAGTCTGCTGGCGGATTTTGGTCTGGATATCGTGGCCCAAACGGAACTGGGGGTCGATTCCGCTGAAGAAACGGGCCTGACATTTATTGAGAATGCGATCCTGAAGGCGCGCCACGCCGCTCAGATTACCGGCTTACCCGCCATCGCCGACGACTCCGGGCTGGCGGTGGATGCATTAGGCGGCGCGCCGGGCATTTATTCCGCGCGCTACGCGGGGGTGGATGCCAGCGATCGGCAGAATCTGGACAAGCTGCTGCATACCCTGAAAGCGGTGCCTGACGAACAGCGCGGCGCCAGCTTCCACTGCGTGCTGGTTTATCTGCGTCATGCGGCAGACCCTACTCCGCTGGTATGCCTCGGTAGCTGGAAAGGCGTGCTGACGCATGACCCCGTCGGCGCAGGCGGTTTTGGTTACGATCCGATCTTCTTCGTACCGGAGCTGGGCAAAACGGCCGCCGAGCTCACGCGTGAAGAGAAGAACGCGCTGTCTCACCGCGGTCAGGCGCTGCGTTTGCTGCTGGATGCCCTGCGTCATGCTTAAGCTACCGCCGCTCAGCCTGTACATTCATATTCCCTGGTGCGTGCAAAAATGCCCCTATTGCGATTTCAACTCCCACGCGTTGAAAGGCGATATTCCGCATCAGGAATATGTTGACCACCTGCTGGCCGATCTGGATGCCGATCTGCCGCTGGCGGGCGTTCGGCCGCTGCATTCGATATTCATCGGCGGCGGCACGCCTAGCCTGCTGAGCGCGGAAGCGATGCAATCGCTGCTGGATGGCGTGCGGGCGCGCCTGACGCTAACGCCCGATGCCGAAATCACCATGGAAGCCAATCCGGGTACGGTAGAGGCCGATCGTTTCAGCGGCTATCAGCGCGCGGGCATCAACCGCATCTCGATTGGCGTACAAAGTTTCAATCCGCATAAGCTCACCCGGCTGGGCCGCATTCACGGCCCGCAAGAGGCCAAACGCGCCGCTCATCTGGCCGCCGGACTGGGATTACGCAGCTTTAACCTTGACCTGATGCACGGGCTGCCCGACCAGTCGCTGGAAGAAGCGCTGGACGATCTGCGTCAGGCGATTGCGCTCAATCCCCCCCATCTGTCGTGGTATCAACTGACCATCGAACCCAACACGCTGTTTGGCTCCCGCCCGCCCAAGCTGCCGGACGACGACGCGCTGTGGGATATTTATGAGCAAGGGCACCAACTATTGAGCGCGGCGGGTTACCGCCAGTATGAGACATCGGCCTATGCCAAACCGGGTTATCAGTGTCAGCACAATCTCAACTACTGGCGCTTTGGCGATTATCTGGGCATCGGCTGCGGCGCGCACGGCAAGCTGACCTTCAGCGACGGGCGTATTCTGCGCACGGTGAAAACCCGCCATCCGCGCGGCTATATGCGGGGCAACTATCTGGATAAACAGCATGAGGTGGCGAATGAAGACCGGCCTTTCGAATTCTTTATGAACCGTTTTCGCCTGCTGGAAACCGCCCCGCGAGCAGACTTCAGCGCCTACACCGGGCTGGATGAAAGCGTGATTCGCCCGCAGTTGGATCAGGCGCTGGCGCAGGGCTACCTGATTGAGACCGCCACTCACTGGCAGATTACCGAGCACGGCAAGCTGTTTCTAAATTCGCTGCTGGAGCTGTTTTTAGCGGATTAACTCGCGGGAAGCCACAGGAATGGAATCGCGATGAGTTTCTGCAAAAAGTCCGGGATAAAATGCGGACGGAACAACAAAATAATTAAGCTGACGCCGCAAGACGCTGTGCGCAATATTGGATGGATATAGCAAAACTGGGGGCGATGAAAACGCCGCCGAGTCACGCGCTGACTCCGGTGAGAATATTTTGATAAATGTCAGCGTTTTCAGCTTCCTGAGATTGAATTTCCGCGTACGGTTATGACAAAGTGTACGCATGTTGAATCTGCTGGTGACGACGATGAAATATATAAAATTACTCATAGCATCGCTGCTGATGGTCTCGGTATTGAGCGGTTGTAATACCGCGCGCGGTTTTGGTCAGGATGTGGAAAAACTGGGCAGTAAAATTTCCAGTTCAGCCAGTTAACGGCGTATTGCGCGTCAAGCCATACGCTGCGCAGAAGCCCCCGGGAAGGTGATACTCTCGGGGTTTTCTTTATACTCGCAGCATCAATTTCCGGACATTCCCGTTAATTACGTCGTTTTCACGTTGTCGCCCTCTTGCGCGTAATCATCCTGTAAAGCTGACTTGTCAGACGACTCGTCGGCCGCCGGCAACTCCTCCGACAGGGCAATTTGCTGCACCGCCAGTTCGCGAAACCGTTTCGGACTGACGCCGGTATGCTTATGAAAAAAACGGGTAAAGTAGGCTTCATCGTTAAACCCCAGCGACGCCGCCAGCTGTTTGATGGTTTTCGCGGTATACACCAATTCACGCTGAGCCTCCTGCACCACCCGCATATTGATCACATCCAGGCTCGACATCCCCAGAGCAATACGACACAGCCGGGAAAGGTGGCCGGGCGACATGCCCATTTCACAAGCATAGTCATTCACGGAAAGCCGCATCCTGAATTGCCGATCCACGCTACGCAGGAACTTATTAATCTGCGCCGCCTTGCGTGAACAAGTGGCGAGCTCCTGCTGCTCCAGCGACAAATGGCTAATGCGCGAGATATAAATAAATAGCGAGGTAAACAGCGACATACACATCGCCGTCTGGTTGACCGTCGGTACGCGAAGTTCGCGCAGCATAGCTTTGTAAAAACCCAGCACGGTTTTTTTGTCGCCCGCCGTTTTATCCAGCGCGATAACGCACGGCTGGTGAATCAGTTTCATCAAACTCGGCGCCAGCAGGTTTGCCATTGATTCCAGTGGTTTCTGAGAAGCGGTAACGGTCAGTCCTTCGGTGTCCGGCGTGTAATGAAAGGCATGAACGGTCTGCGCGGGCACCAGGATAAGGCAGGGAGACACCGCCGTTAAGCGGGCGCAATTGAGTAACACATCAACCTGCCCTTGCTGAATAAACAGCACCTGAATTAATGATTCATGCAAGTGTGGACTAACTTTCCAGTTATAGACTTTTGAGCGATAAGAAATATTTTCGACATTAAAGAAGTTTTCCCAGCTTAACTCTGATTTTTCGCCATATAAGGCATAGGCGGGAATAGTGTTCGTCATCAGCGTTCCCCTTAAATCTGTCCGATCTTTCGGTTAATCATCTTGAATACAGTAGGGACTTCCGACGTTTGAGCCGGCGGATCAAAGCAGTGGCGTTATCACCGCAATGACTTATTGGCTTCATATTCCCGCCCGCAAACTCATGGATAATCGGCTTAGATGAAATGTGGCGCGTCCATGGCAACGGATATCGTTCCACCGCCGTAGACCGTATCGCGTGACAGGCTGTCCTGTATTCATGCACATGTTTGCTGCCGGCATGGCCGCATCATTCAACAGATTCTGACTGAGGATGAAGGATCACCGCGCCTTCAGCCCTAAGGCTGTCAATCTCCGCCGCTGAATAGCCATACTGAGAGAGGATTTGCCGGGAGTGATAACCCAACGCCCGCGATGGGAGAATACGGGCCGGCCCCATTTCCCCGATGTTCACCGGCGGCGTGGTCAATACCCGCTGGTTACCCGTGGGGTAAGTCACCTGACGCAGACAGTCATTCGCCCATGCCTGCTCATCCTCCAGGATCTCGTCAGGCGTATAACCTTTCTCATGGGCAAAATCGTTTTGCTTGAGCATGGTCATCATTTCGCTCAACGTTTTCTGAGCGATCTGTTCACTGATGATATCGATAATCGCGCGGTTGCGCCCATGACGGTTGACGTCGTCAATCCGGCAGAAGTCAGGGCTGTCCACCAGATCCGCCCTTCCAAGCAGCGTCATGAATTTATTAAAAAAGCGGTCATATTCAGGAATACAGATCACCATCCAGCGGCCATCTTGGGTTTGATAGGTGTTGTTGAACGGGTTGGCCACTTCACGGCGGGATTTCGGATAGCGGTTGCCGTACTGAGCAGACACCACGGCAATACTCATCATAAACAGGGCCGTATGATGCAGACTTACGGTGACTTTATCGCCTTTGCCGGTTTTATAGCGTGCCAGCAGCGCCGCGCAGATGCCCGAAACCAGGCACATCGAAGCCTGAAAATCACCGAAACCATTCACCGAATTGATCGGCGTTTCGCCCCGTTCGTTGGTGGAACCCAGGATCCCGCCCCGGCACACGTAGGCGGTGGCGTCAAATCCCGCCGTATCCTTCTCCGGCCCCTGTTCACCGTAGCCAAGGATCTGCGCGAAGATCAGGCCGGGAAAACGCAGGTGCAGCTCTTCATAGGAGAAACCCAGACGCTCCAGCGCTTTCGTCCGATAGTTGGTCACAATGACGTCCGCCGTCGCCAGAATTTTATAGGCGATCGATTTTGCCCGATCGTTTTTCAGGTTAAGGCACAGGAATCGCTTGTTGGCATTGGCAATATCAAATGCCGGGTTTTCCTCATCGCTGTAGGGCATATTGAAAACCGACGCCTGCGTCCGGCCGGGATCCCCGGCCGGCGGTTCGATCTTAATCACATCCGCGCCCCAGTCGCCCAGAATGCGGGGCACCGTGGGCGCCGCCAGAAAAGAGGTCAGATCGACGACTTTCACTCCCTCCAATGGTCTCATGATATTTACTCCTTCACTCAGTAGATAATCTGGATTTTATTAAAATATCAAAAAGTTACATTCTCAGCGTTTGATGAACCACCGGATGATCCCTTTTTTCGATTGGCTGAATACGCACCATCAGAATGATCAGCGCGCCGACGATGGCGACCGTCGCGCCGAGGTACAGGGCGTATTCATATTTGCCTGTGATATCAATGATCAAACCGGAAAATACCGGCGAAAGAATGCCGGCGGCCGTGCCAAACACGCCGTTCAGCCCCACCAGTACGCCGGTGTTTTTCTGGGAAAAAACCATAGGAATAGAGAAATGCGATGCCATGGTAAAACACAAAAAGAAGTTGGAAGCGGAGATCAATCCGGCGGCGCTCCACAGGCTGCCGGCGCGCGTGCCCAGAATTAAAAACAGCCCGGCCAGCAGCAGCCCGAGAATCGGCGATAGTTTCCTGCCGAAATTTTGCCCAAAGCGCTGAGAAGCGCTATCGGCCACCAGACCGCCCAGCGGATAAGCGAAAATCGCCACCAGATAAGGCAGCATGGAGTAAATGGCACTCTGCTTCAGGTCAATCCCCCGTCCCATGGCAAAATAGGTGGGCAGCCAGGTCATAAACAGAAAGAAAAGATAGTTGGTGCAGAAATAGCACAGCGAACATCCCCAGACCGAGGGCGTGGAAAAGATATCGCGCTTACTGAGTACCGGTACGCCGTCCGTGTTGCTTGATGAAACGCCGGCTGGTGGGGCGATCTTTTGCCCGGCCTGAATATAAGACAACTCGGCAGGCGTGATATGGGGATGCTGCTCCGGCCGATTTTTACCTAACCGCCACCAGATAAGGCACCACAGGATGCCCGGCAGGGAAACGACATAAAACGCCATTTGCCAGCCCCAGGTTTGGATAATCCAGGCGGAAAACACCATCGAAGCGGCGATGCCCGCCGGACAGCCTACCTGCAATAACCCGGTGGCCTTGCCGGATTCATTTTTCGGCACCCAGTTGGCCAGCAGTGAAAAATTAGCCGGCACCAGCACGCCCTGCCCGATGCCCACCAGAATACGCAGCAACATCATTATCCCCAACGTCGAGCCAAAGGGGGTTAAAAATGTGAACAGCGCCCACCACAGGGTGCCGGTCACCAGCACGACGCCGCCGCCAAAGCGGTCGGCCAGCGCGCCGGCGGGCAACATGGTTACGGCATAGCCGATAAAAAAGGCGGTGGACACCCAACCGAACTCCGTTGCGTTCCAACCATACTGCTGCATTAACGCCGGCCCGCACATGGACATACTGCTTCTGGCGACAAACATGACAAAATAATCAATGATCAGCAGAACCACGATGTTCCAGCGTGTATTACCAATTGATGTACTCATATGCCACTCCCGCGATAAAACGAAAATGGCTACACCAGCGATGACGCCAAGAGATGCAGCCATTGTGATCGGTGATGATGACGCTGCTAGCGAGGCATCACGCAATAACGCCGGCGCTGGCAATCAGCGGGCGGGCAATCGTCAGGCGCTGAACGGTACGCGGCCCTTCTTCAAACCATAACGCTCTGGCATCGCGGTACATTCTTTCGACCGGTCCGTAGGGGTTATCCTCGAAATACCCGATTCCCCCGAAGATCTCCAGGCAGCCATCCGATACGGTACGGACGGTATCAATGCCGTGCAGCTTGCACATGGCGGAGACCATTTCGATATCCTCGCCGCGATCGAATTTTCTGGCGCAGTCCTGCAACATCACCCGCAGCGCATGGACCTGCGTTCCCATGTCGGCAAGGGTCTGCTGGATGGCCTGGCGCGCGGCCAGCGGTTTACCGAACGTCACGCGATCTTTGGCCCGCGCGATGGCGAGTTCCAGAAAGCGTTGGGACATGCCCAGACAGGTGACGGCGATCATGGCGCGGGAGTGCGCCAGCGCATCCATGAAAATATCCAGCCCGTCGCCCTCTTTCCCCATAATGTTGTGTGCGGGAACCTCGCAGTTCTCAAAGCGCAGATAGGCGTGGCCCGCGCCGCGGCATCCCATCATGTGCGGCATGGGATCGATGTAATAACCGGGAGTGTTGGTTTCGATCAGGAAGGCGGTCAGACCGCCTTTTTTGCGTTTATTTTCATCCGTGACGGCAATGACATAGCTGGCATCGGAGATGTCGGTGTGGGAGATCAGCGTTTTTGAGCCGTTAAGGACATATTTGTCGCCTTTCCTGACCGCGGTGGTGCGAATATCCGCCCCGGAACCGCAGCCGGCCTCAGTTAACGCGAAGTTGATGTAGGCGTCTTTATTCGCCAGTAACGGCAGCCAGCGGGCCTTTAAATCTTCCGCGCCGTGATCGCGCAGGATGCGCCAGTTCAGACCGTTGGCATGATGCAAATTCATTCGCATGCCGCCCGGCCCGCGGCAGAACTCTTCCATAACCGAGAAAAACTGTTCGCAATTCAGTCCCAGGCCGCCATATTCTTCGGGGATAGCCAGGCGGAATAAATCATTTTTACGGCACACATCATAATAGGCTTCAGGAAAGACATTGGTTCTTTCCACTTCCAGTTGCAATTCTTCCAGATCGGTTTCTGTCACTCTACGGACTTTTTTCTTCAAGGCATCCAGTTCTTGTTGCGATAATATGGCCATATACCACCTTCTATTTATCATTGAGTGAATACGAAAGTTATGATGGTGATTAAATTGGTATTTAATCGTTTCCACGCATTGCGAGGATTTTATTCTCTGTAAATAATTCGCTGCATGGTTGGCGATAATCAGATTATAGGAACAGGATGCATCATTTAAACATTGACATTTTCAACTAATCACAGGACAAATCGAACATTGCGATAAACGCCCTAGAGGAAACAAAATAAAAACAATTAAAAAACAATAATTTATAAAATAAACACTTTTATATTAAATATTTATTTTTATGATTCATTCCTGTTTTTGCGAGAGAGATCAATATTTATTAGCAATGTGTATTTACGCCATATAAGGTTAAATCAATGTTAATCAATATAATTAAAATTCACAGCAATGATCTATATCCCTTATCTCATAAAAAAAGAAATGTCTATTTTGTCCAAGTAATTGTCATGATTGTCTATATCTAAGCGACAATAGTTATTCTATGCTCGCCGGGTACCAGAAAATAAAACCATTAAAAACCCACTAAAAATATCCATCGCCATAAATAACAGTATTCAATGAATAACGGCAATACCGAAAAAAATATTCATTGAAAATGATAAAGGGAATATATCCCACGACAGCCTTTAATGAGGAGACGTTATGGACTTCCAGGCCAGTAATAATCAGGAGCAATCATGGACTTTTTGCTAACCGAAGAACAGGAACTGCTGCTCGCCAGTATCCGCGAGCTTATCAGCCGCGATTTTCCTGAAGAATATTTCAAAACCTGCGATGAAACGCGCAAGTTTCCCCATGAGTTCTTTTCCGCATTGGCGGAAAGCGGCATCGGTCTTTTAGGGATCCCTGAGGAGCTGGGCGGCGTTCCCGCCGATATGCTGACCCAGGTGTTGGTGCTGGAAGAGATCGCGCGGATGGGCGCGCCCGCCTACATCATGACCGAAGGGCAGTGCATTCATAATATGCAGCGCTTCGGCAGCCCGAAACAGCTGGAGAAAACGGCCGAAATTGGTCTGTCGGGTATTCCCGCCTACTCGCTGGCCTTTACCGAACCGCAGGCTGGTTCAGACAACAACCGCATTGCCACTACCTACACGCGCAAAAACGGCAAGGTTTACCTGAACGGACAAAAAACCTTTATTACCGGCGCCAAAGACTACCCTTACATGCTGGTGCTGGCGCGCAATCCCGAACCGGACGATCCCAAACGCTGCTTTACCTTATGGTGGCTGGATCCCAACGCTCCCGGCGTAAAACGCAACGATCTGCACAAAGTCGGCTGGCATATGGTCAGCAATTGCGAGGTTTTCCTCGATAACGTGGAAGTGGAGGAAAGCGATATGGTGGGCCGCGAAGGTTACGGCTTCATCCATATGATGGAAAACTTTGAGATTGAGCGTCTGGTTATCGCCGCACACTCTCTCGGCGTTGCCGAGTGCGCTTTTGAAGATGCCGCCCGCTACGCCAATCAGCGTATCCAGTTCGGCAAACCCATCGGCCAGTTCCAGATGATCCAACTCAAACTCACCCAGATGGCCATCAAAATCCAGAACATGAAGAATTTTGTTTACCGGGTGGCCTGGGAGTGCGACAGCGGCCTACCCATGCGTCTTTCCTCGCCGATGTGCAAGATTTACTGCGCGCAATCTGCCTGCGAGGTGATCGACGACGCCATGCAAATCATGGGCGGTCTGGGCTACACCGACGACAGCCGTATTTCCCGATTCTGGCGGGATACCAGGGTAAATCGCATTGGCGGAGGCACCGATGAAATCATGGTGTATATCTCCGCCCGCCAGATCCTGAAACAGTACGAAAGCCGATAGGGGGAATAATGAAAATCATCACCTGTTGCAAGCTGGTGCCCGAAGAACAGGACATTGTGATCACACCTGAGAGAACGCTGAATTTTGATCGCGTCGACGCCAAGATCAGCCAGTTCGACCTGAATGCGCTGGAAGCGGCGGCTCAGCTCGCCGGCGCTGGCGATCGGATCGCCGCGCTCAGCGTCGGCGGCAAACTGCTGGAAAATTCCAAAATCCGCAAGGATCTACTATCCCGCGGCCCCGACGAGCTTTATCTGGTGCAGGACGAACGTCTGGAACGCGCCCTGCCTTACGACACCGCGCAGGCGCTGGCCGCCGCCGCCGGCAAGATCGAATTCGATCTGATGCTATTCGGCGAAGGTTCCGGCGATATGTATGCCCAACAGGTCGGTCTGCTGGTGGGGGAAATGCTTCAGTTGCCTACCCTGAATGCCGTCAGCGCGATTGCGGTGACGGAAAACCGCGTCAGGGTCGAGCGCTCGCTGGAAGATGAAGTGGAAGTGCTGGAAATCCCGCTGCCGGCCGTGCTGTGCGTCACCTCCGATATTAACGTGCCGAAGATCCCTTCAATGAAAGCCATTCTGGGCGCGGGGAAAAAGCCGGTGACGCAATGGCGCCCGGACGACATCGGTTGGACGCCCTCGCCCCCGCACAGCGAACTGGTCAGCGTCTTTGCGCCGGCCCAGACCGCGCGCAAACACATCATTATTGAAGATGACTCACCCGAAAGCATCAGCCAACTGGCCGACTACCTGAGTAAGGCGCTGAACTAGAGAGGAAACCGCCATGAATAAACTGACTAACGTATGGGTGTTCAGCGATAAGAACGATCGCTATGCCGAACTGCTGGCCGGCGCCCGCCAGTTGGGAGAACAGGTTACGGCGCTGGCGGTCAACGCCGACGGCGTCGAACATATTCGGCGACTGGGCGCGGCGGATACCCTGTACTGGCTGGGCGAGATGCCGGCGCTACAGCGGATAGAAAATTATGCGGAAACCATTGCCGCGATGATAAATCATACGCTTGAGCAAACCAATCCACGACCGGCCACGCTCATCCTGTTGGCCGCCACCAAACGCGGTAAGGCGCTGGGCGCCAGACTGAGTATCCAGCTCAATGCCGCGCTGGTTAACGATGTCACCGCCCTGAGTATCGAATCCGGCGGGATCTGCGCCGAACACCGGATGTACGGCGGATTGGCCTTTGGCCGGGAACGCATCGCCACGCCGCTGGTTATCGCCACCGTCTCTCCCGGCGTGTTTGAACCATTGCCGGAAAATACGCCGCGCGCCTGCCTGGTGACAGAGAAGGGCTACATCACGCCCCGGCAGGAAATAGTTTGCCTGGAACGGCGGGGAAAACCCGCCAGCAGCGTAGACCTGAGTAAAGCCAAACGCGTGGTGGGCATCGGGCGAGGCCTGGCGGCGCAGAACGATCTGCGCATGGTGCAGGATCTGGCGGCGCGTCTTCAGGCCGAGGTGGGCTGTTCGCGGCCAATCGCCGAAGGCGAACATTGGATGGAGCGCGAACGCTATATCGGCGTTTCCGGCGTATTGCTGAAATCCGATCTCTATCTGGCGCTCGGCATTTCCGGGCAGATTCAACATATGGTCGGCGGAAACGGCGCCAAAACCATCGTCGCCGTCAACAAAGACAAAAACGCCCCCATTTTTCAGTACGCCGACTATGGCCTGGTCGGGGATATCTACAAGGTCGTACCAGCCTTAATTGAACGGCTAAGCCGCTAATAATAAGAGTCCGCTCGTATAAAAACGGTCGCGGGCCAGGGAGCAAAACCCATGTCGGAAGAAAAATTCGATGCCATCGTGGTCGGGGCGGGCGTCGCCGGATGCATCGCCAGCTACGTGATGGCTAAAGCCGGGCTGGATGTTCTGGTGATAGAACGCGGCAACGCGGCCGGCAGTAAAAACATGACCGGCGGGCGTCTTTATGCCCACAGTCTGGAAAAAATCATGCCCGGCTTTGCGCGGGAAGCGCCGGTTGAAAGAAAAGTCACGCGGGAAAAAGTTTCATTTTTAACCGCGGAAAGCGCCGTCACGCTGGACTTTCATACCGAGCGGCCAGACCAGCCGCTGCAAAACTCCTACACGGTATTGCGCAGCGAGTTTGACCCGTGGCTGATGGAAAAAGCGGAAGGCGCGGGCGCGCAGTTTATTGCCGGCGTCCGGGTTGACGCCCTGCTTAAAGAGGGCGACAGGATCACCGGCGTACAGGCGGGCGAGGATACGCTGGCGGCCAATATCGTCATCCTGGCTGATGGCGTCAACTCCCTGCTTGGCCGCGATATCGGTCTGGTGCCGCCGCCTTCTCCACACCACCTGGCGGTTGGCGTTAAAGAGCTGATCTCACTGCCGCAATCACAGTTGGAAGACCGCTTTAATTTACCTTCCGGCGAAGGGACGGCCTGGCTGTTTGCCGGTTCGCCATCGGACGGACTGCTGGGCGGCGGATTCCTTTATACCAACCGCGATACGCTTTCTCTCGGGCTGGTTTGCGGGCTGGGAAATGTCGAAAAGGCACATAAAAGCGTGCCGCAAATGCTGGAAGATTTTAAGCGACATCCCACCATTAGGCCGCTTATTCAGGGGGGAACGTTGCAGGAATACTCCGCGCACATGGTGCCGGAAGGCGGAATGTCGATGCTGCCCCGGATGGTCGGCAATGGCGTAATGATCGTCGGAGACGCTGCCGGCCTTTGCCTGAATCTGGGCTATACCGTACGCGGTATGGATCTGGCTATCGCCTCGGCGGAAGCCGCCGCCATCACCGCGATCAATGCCAAACAGACGCAGGATTTCAGCGCCGACGGCCTGATGGACTATCGGCGGCAACTGGAACAGAGCTTCGTTTTGCAGGATATGCATCGTTACCGCAAGCTGCCGGCCTTTATGGAAAACCCGCGTTTATTCAACCAATACCCGCGCATGGCCGCCGACCTGATGTCCGATTTATTCGTCATTGACGGCCAACCCGGTCAATCCGTTTTAGCCAAAATCTGGTCCCGCAGCAGACAGGTCGGCCTGCTTAATCTGCTGAAAGATGGGGTCAATGGAGTACGTGCGCTATGAACAATGTCAATGTCAATGTCGATATCAAACTGGGAGTCAATAAGTTCCGGGTTGATGAAAGCAATCCGCATATCCTGCTGGTTGACGCGCCCGATCCGATTCAATTCAGAAAGCTGGTCATCGCCTGCCCCGCCGGCCTGTATAAACAGGACGCCGAAGGCAATGTTCATTTTGACTACGCAGGCTGTCTGGAGTGCGGCACATGCCGGGTGCTGTGCGGTGATTCGATTATCCAGAAGTGGGAATACCCGCAGGGTACGTTTGGCATCGAATACCGTTTTGGCTGACGGCCCGCTCCCGCTACGTATTGCACGACGTTAACCCAATAAACACCACCATGACGTATCGACTGAAACAACAACGAATGGAGATGGGTATGTCTGGTCAAAAACAAATTGATATCAGTACCATTTTAGATTCTCAGCCCATTACCCCGCGGCAATGGCTGATTATCTTTCTGGGTTTTATTACGCTGGCCGTCGACGGTTTTGATGTAACCGCCATGGGCTTTATTGCCCCGGCCTTGATCGATGACTGGCAAATTTCCCGCCATGAATTAGGCCCGGTCATGATGAGCGGACTGCTAGGACTGGCCTGCGGCTCATTAATTTCCGGCCCGTTGGCCGATCGCCATGGACGTAAGACGCTGATTGTCGGTTCAGTGTTGTTTTTCGGCATCGGCAGCCTGATTTCGGCCTGGTCGTGGGATCTGCTCAGTCTGATTATCTTTCGTTTTCTCACCGGGCTCGGCCTGGGCGCGGCCATGCCCAACATCACGACGCTGGTCGCCGAATACGCGCCTAAACGCTGCCGCTCACATATGTCGACCGCCATCCACTGCGGATTTAATACCGGCGCCGCACTCGGCGGGCTGGCGAGCGAACGGCTGATCGAGATGTTCGGCTGGCGCTCGGTGTTCCTTGCCGGTGGCGTGCTGCCGCTGATGCTGACCGTCGTCCTGCTGCTGTATTTACCCGAGTCCATGCGTTTTCTGGTCCTGCATACCCGATATCAACAGCGGTTAGCGCGACTGCTTAACCGTTTTGTTCCCCAGGTCGCCGACGCCAATACCCGATTCATCAATTCCGAACCGCGAATCACGCAGAAAAGCGCCATCGGATCGCTCTTTCACGCGCCATATGCCACCGGCACGCTGGCTATCTGGGCCACCCTATTTATCGGTTTATTCAGCGTTTATTTACTGTCGAGCTGGCTGCCATTAATGGTCAGGGATGCGGGGTTGACGTTATCTCAGGCGGTCATCATCGGTGCCATATTCCAGGTAGGCGGCATCGCCGGCAATTTCTGCATCGGCCTGGAAATGGATCGCTGGGGGAAACACCGGGCCATTGCGCTGACGCTATTGGGCGGAGCCTGCGGCGCGCTGCTATTAGGCCTGCACATGCCAACATTGCCGTTGTTATGTTCACTGGTGCTGCTGCTTGGCTTCACGATCAACGGCATCAATCCGGGGTGTTATGCGCTGGCAGCCCACTTTTACCCCACGTTCATGCGTGCGACCGGCGTCAGTTGGGCCACGGGGATCGGTCGGCTGGGAGCGATCAGCGGTGCGGGCATCGGTTCCGCGATGCTGGCCGCCAACTGGTCGTTCAGCGATGTCTTTCTGTTTCTGCCATTGCCTTTGCTGTTCGGGGCGTTGGCGATGTATCTCAAAAAACAAAATACGGCGACGGCATATACCCAATAACCGGCAAGACGTATGAAACCGCTACATCGGCAACGTGAAAGATAACGGGATATAACTGAGAACCTACTGATGAGTGTCACCATCAAATTTAATCCGGCGCGCAGAACGCAGTACCGGAAAATGGGCTATTGGGGCGATGCGTCGCTGGCGGACTACTGGCATATGTCGGCCATCACCGCGCCGGAAAAAATCGCCGTAACCGATAATCAGGGCGCCGAATATACTTATGCGGAACTGGATACCGCGGCGGCGCGCGTCGCGTCTTACCTTCTCGACGCGGGGATACAGCCAGGGGACAGAGTGGCGTTTCAGCTTCCCGGCTGGTGTGAATTCACGCTTATTTATCTGGCCTGTCTGAAAGTCGGGGCGGTATCCGTTCCGCTGCTTCCCGCTTACCGCGAAGCCGAACTCACCTGGATACTCAACAAATGCCGGGCGCGCCTGTTATTTATGCCGACGCGGTTTAAAAACGCCGCGCCGACGTCCGTCATCGCCCCACTGCGCGCTCAGTTGCCCGACTTACAGCAGGTTGTCGCCGTCGATAAGCTGGCTCCAGCCGAATCCGGGGTGTCGTTAAGTCAGATCCTGCGGGAGACGCCTCCGCTGGAGCGCCGCATTCAGACCCAGGGCGACAGCCTTGCCGCGGTGTTATTCACCTCCGGCACCGAAGGTTTTCCCAAAGGGGTGATGCTGACGCACAATAATATCCTCGCCGGCGAGCGCGCCTATTGCGCCACGCTAAACCTGACCTGGCTGGATACCATTCTGATGCCCGCCCCGCTGGCGCACGCCACCGGATTTTTACATGGCGTCACCGCGCCTTTTATCATCGGCGCCCGCAGCGTCCTGCTTGATATCTTCACCCCGGCCCAATGCCTGACGCTGCTGGAGCGGGAAAAATGCACCTGCATTATGGGCGCGACGCCCTTTTTGTATGACGTCTTGTGTACCCTGCAACAGCACCGCTACGATTTGTCTTCACTGCGTTTTTTTCTATGCGGCGGTACGACGATACCGAAAAAAATCATCAAAGAGTGTTTGCAGGCGGGGATCCCGGTTTTCAGCGTATACGGCGCAACGGAAAGCGCGCCTCATACCGTGGCAAAACCCGGCGCGCCGCTATCGCGCATCATCAATACCGACGGAACCGCCACGCCCGGCGTGGAAGTCAAAGTCGTCAATAAGGCCCGGCAACCGGTGCCATTCGGAGAAGAAGGGGAAGAGGCCTCCCGCGGACCAAACGTTTTTATGGGTTATCTGGATGAGCCGGAATTAACGGCCAATGCGCTGGACGAAGATGGCTGGTACTACAGCGGCGACCTGTGCCGCATGGACGAGGACGGCTACATCAAAATTACCGGACGCAAGAAAGATGTGATCGTGCGGGGCGGCGAGAACATCAGCAGTCTGGAACTGGAAGAAATTCTGCTGCAACATCCCCGGATCCGCGAGGCCGGCGTAGTCGCCATGCCCGATGAGCGGTTAGGGGAACGCGCCTGCGCCTATATCGTATTGAAGGAACCGTACCGGACGCTAACGCTGGATGACGTCATTACATTTTTCAGCCGTAAACGCGTCGCAAAATATAAGTATCCCGAGCATGTGGTGGTCATCGATCGTTTACCGCGCACCGCTTCAGGCAAGATTAAAAAATACCTGCTGCGCCAGGATATTATTCATCGGCTCGGACTGGACGACCATCACACCCCGGCGGAAAACGTCATTACGCCCTCCCCCTTTTTTTCACCATAGTGGAGGATGCGTTTATGTTAACCAGAAACAAAAATGCGGACGGGCGCGGCGTCGGACATAAAACCTCAACTCGCGTCAGAAACAGCACCAAGCCGACATTCTCTACTGCCGCACCGGCCTTTTATCGTTGCTCACGCTGCCGCCGGCTGCTGGTGCAGCAATACGCGGGACAGGGCACGTTATCCATCATCTGCTGCGGTGAGCCGATGGTCGAATTGAAACCACAGGGGCCGACAGATGCCGCAGCCGAACAGCACCTGCCCGCCATGGTGGTATCCGGCGGGTTTGAATCCAACGCGCTATCCGTCACCGTCGGCGCGCCACCGCATCCGATGGACGGTGAACATCATCTGGAATGGATTTATCTCTACACATTCCAGGGCGGGCAAATCAAATTCATCGCGCCGGGCGACAAGCCTTCAGCGATCTTTTCGCTGGCGGAAAGCGATGCCTACGTCTATTGCGACCGCGCGGTATGCAAAGGCAGCCAGTGCAAGTTTAACTGCAAACGGGGATTCACCGCCTACGCGTATTGCAACCGGCACGGCCTGTGGAAAAACACGTTTTAGGCAGACGACTTAATCGGGCGCAGCGCGGGACGGATCGTGAATGCGTTCAACGATGCGTCGTGAGGTATCCGCACCTACGATGAGGCGCCGGAAAACATATCGATATGCGCAATCCCATCTTCATCGTAGACGCTCCCCGTCGCGACAAAGCCAAAGCTGGCATAGAACGATTGCAGATGTGCCTGCGCGGATAGAAAAATCGCTTTCTGCGGCCAATGGCGCGCGCAGACAAGCAGCGCATGTTCCATCAGTTGATTCCCCAGTTGCTGACCCCGGACATGGGGCGCGACGATCACTCGACCGATGGTTACCGCATCCTTGCCTGGCGCCGGCGCCAGCAGCCGCGCATAAGCGGACAGCTTCCCGTTATCGTATGCCGCAATATGGCGATTGCCGTCAGCCAAATCGCGACCGTCAATATCCAGATACGGGCAGGTTTGTTCAACGACAAAGACCTGATTACGCAGAGCAAGAATGTCATGCAATGAATAGACGTTCAGGTCCTCAACCCCCCAGTCATGCCATATCAGATTCATACCTGTCTCTTAAGACCCTCGCTATGATTGCCTTAACGCCGCTTGGTGAAAATCAGCCATCCCCACAGCAATGCAATCGCCAATGCGAATAATACGCCGAAACCGATCCCGATAGTGATAACCGATACGCCGAGTTTCACCACCAGCGAGTAAAGCCCCAGCATCAGCAGCATCGAGGCGTTTTCACCCAGATTCTGCACGGCAATGGCATTGCCGGCCCCCACGCTGATTTTGCCACGTTCCTGCAACAGCGCATTGAGCGGCACAATGAAAAAGCCGCCCAGCGCGCCAAGCAAAATCAGTAAACCATAGGCGCTGATCAGGTTGTGCTGAAGGGTAAAAATCACTACCACGACGCCAATCAGCACGCCCGCTGGCAGACAGCGCTGTACCGTTTTCAGCGTCACCAGTTTAGCAGCGGCCCCGGCCCCCAGCACGATCCCCACCGCGACCATCGCGTTCAGCAACGTAGGCGTCGCATTATCCGTAATGCCCAGCGCCAACGGTACCCACAGCACCAGCAGAAAACGCAGCGTCACGCCCGCGCCCCAAAACAGGCTGGTGCCAACCAGCGAAAAGCGGGTTTCCCCGTCACGCCACAAAACGCGGCAGGCAGAGAAGAAGCGGTGCATCATCCGAGCCGGATGCCACTGCTGTCCCGGACGCGCCGCATTGAGGCGAGGGATCAACATGTTCGCGCCCAGCGCAATGCCATAGGTAACGGCGCAAATCGCCAGCGCCGCGTACAGGTTCCAGTCGGCCAGCACGCCGCCGGCAACGGACCCGGTCAGGATCGCCGCAATGGTGGAAGCCTCCATCAGGCCATTCGCCTTGACGAGTTGGTCGCCGCGGGTGATCTCGCCCAGAATCCCATACTTGGCTGGCGAATAAGCCGCCGCGCCAACCCCCACCAGCGTATATCCCAGAAACGGATTTCCCCCGATCAAAATCAGCAGCGCGCCGGCCAGCTTCAGAGCATTGGCGAACATCATCACCCGCCCTTTGGCAAAACTGTCCGCAACCTGCCCGACGAAAGGCGCCAGAATGATATACGCCACCACGAAGCCCATCTGTAAAAACGGCTGACTCCAGTCGGGATAAACGAGTTGCTTGATCAACGCCAGCGTGGCAAACAACAATGCATTGTCACCAAAGGCGGAAAAAAACTGCGCGATAATGACCGCGTTCATGCTGCGCGACAACAACGGCGTCGTTGGTTCCGGCGTCTGACTCATGATTCCTGCTCCCGTTCTTCGGCATGTTCAGCCATCTGGCGCAATGTGACAAAATCAGGTTTACCACTGCCGAGTAACGGTAATGCCTTCACGTACCGAATATCCCGCGGCACCATCAGCTCAGGCGCGCCGCCACTACGCGCCTGCGCCAGCAGTTTCTCACGGGTCAGCTGGCCGTCGGTGGTAAACAACACCAGCGCTTCTCCTTTACTGCTGTCGCTTTTGGCGCTGGCGGCATGCTGCGCGTCCGGGGAAGTTTTTATCGCCAGTTGCTCCACGCTTTCCAGCGACACCATCTCACCCGCCAGCTTGGCAAAGCGTTTAACCCGCCCGACGATGGTACAGAATCCTTTGTCATCCAGTTCGACAATGTCGCCCGTGTCATACCAGCCCATCTGCAATTCACCTTGTGCGTTTTCCGCCGCCGGCACTTCCAGCACGCCCGGATGTTCAACCCGCAGATAGCCTTTCATGATATTCGGCCCGCGCAGTTGCAGGCGCCCGCCGCGATCGATCCCCGGCACGGCGATCAGCCGGGATTCCATTTCCGGCAGCAGACGCCCCACGGTGTGAATTTTGGCCGCCATCGGCACATTGATCGCCACCACGGGCGCACACTCCGTCACGCCATAGCCTTCCAGAATACGAATGCCGAATTTGTCCTGCCATATCTGGCGGGTCGATTCCGACAGTTTTTCCGCCCCGGCCACCACATAACGCAAACGGGCAAAGTCATAAGGGTGCGCAAAGCGCGCGTAATTGCCCAGAAAGGTGGACGTGCCGAACAGCACGGTGCAATTCTGGTCATATACCAGCTCCGGCACAATGCGATAGTGCAGCGGGCTGGGATAGAGAAACACTCTGGCGCCGGTGATCAGCGGGGTCAGCAGACCGACCGTCAATCCAAAGGCATGGAACAATGGCAACGCAGACATAAAGCGGTCACGCGGGGTGAAATCCGCCACGGTGCGGATCTGCTCGACATTCGCCAGCAGGCTGTCGTGAGAGTGCACCACGCCCTTCGGATTCCCCTCCGAGCCGGAAGTAAACAGCACTATCGCGGCATCGCCCGCCTGCTGCGGCAACATCGCCCTGGCAGGAAACAACAGGTGAAGCAGAATCCACAGTTTGTCCGCCAGCGTCACCGTATCTTTCAAATCTTCCAGATAGACCCAGTGGGCCTCACTCACCTGCTTAGGCAGGTCGGTTAGCTTGCCCTTTTCCAAAAACTGGCGTGAAGTCACAATGGTTTTGATCGTGGCGGCCTTCATCGCGCTTTGCAGCCCTTTGGCCCCCGACGTGTAATTCAACATCGCAGGGACGCGGTTGCGTAACGTTGCCCCCAGAATGGCGGCAGCCGCGATCGTCGCGTTGGGCAGTAACATCCCCACATGCTCATCCGCCTGAGTAAAACGTTGCAGAATTCGCGATACGCCGAGCGACTTTTTCAGTAATCCCTGATAGCTGTCCTCTTTGAACGCAATATCCGTAATACAGGGAGAACTGCGGCCATAGCGCTTGCGGGCAGCAAGAAACGCCTGATACAGCGTTTGGTTCGGGCGCGTGGCCATCCTCGCATCCATCATAATCCGATGCAGATGCTCACCCGCCAATATACGGCGTTCTCTGGCGCTGCCTGCCTCGGGCATCGGTAGCCGGGTGGGGGGCAGATAGCTGATGGTGATTTGCGGAAACCAATGACGTTTAAAAATGCCGCCCAGACGACCAAATGGCGAAAGCTCCGCGCCATCAATCCGCACGGGAATAATCGTTGCGCCCGATTTGGCCGCGACAAACGCCGCGCCGCTGTATATTTTCATCAGCGACCCCGTGACGGTAATCCGTCCCTCAGGGAAGAGCACCACTGGCTGTCCACCATCTATCATCTTAATCAATCCCTTGATGGCTAGTGGCTTGGTCGGATCCAGCGGCACAAAATCAATATAGGGTTTCAGCCAGCGCATAAACCAGCGCTCTGAAATGGATGAATACACGGCAAAGACGGGTTTGATCGGCAAGAATAACGCCAGCAGCGCACCATCAAGAAAGGAAACGTGATTGGGCGTAATCAACAATTTTGATTGCTGAAAACGGCTGCTGTCGCCCTCAATCCGGATGCGGTACAGACGGCGGAACACCCAACGCAACAGGGTATAAATCATGTCTTCTCCCGTAGACAGATTAAACGGTGTGGCCTGTTTGAAACAGACCGTGATCACCCCGTAAAAATACTATAGTGACCCATTCATCACCAGAATAACCGACGCATGACCAGCAGTAAGGTAACTTATTAGGATAATTCGCCTTTAGTATAAGCGTACACGGCTGAAACTGTCTCCCCATGCTGTCATGCCGGAATAATGGTGAAACAGGCAATATCAGCGCATGATAAACACTGGATATATCATTGCCGATAATGACCTGACGCTGAGCGCCGGCAATATTAATACCGATAACACTTTTGAAATAGCTTAAACAAGTCGTCGTTCACTCGCGGGGGAGAAATTTAAGGTGGGTGATAAAGCAATAATAATTTAATCTGGACTCATTCGGCGAAGTAAGTTTGTTGCTTCTATTTGTAGCGCGCGTAATGCTTTATTAGCGAAACGAGCGTTTATTGTTATCGGTAGATGTATTTTCCCGATTTAACGATCGACTGGCAGAAACGACAGGCAAAAAAAACCTACGCATCCGCGTAGGTCGGTGTAATTAAATGGTTCAATGTACAGAGTACATTGATACATCACCAATCAATACCTCTGGGACTTTTTACTCTAAAGAGGCGTAACCCGATAAACCAGTGAGTAATCGAAAGAGTTCTGCCAGAAGTGCAACCAACTGTAAAATTCTGCCGTATCCTGTAAGAACACGATAGCCTGTTCCTCAGGATCGACGCATCTCACTGCCCTTTCATAAACAAACCACCCGGCTGCCGGCTGATCAAAGTCAGACTTACCACCGATGATAATAATCCAGTTTATTTTTCAACATACAATGTCTTTATTCCGGGAATAAATAACAAACAGAAAACAAATGACGTTCTTCGCCTTCGGCAGCCACAATAACCCGGCATTAAACCGCTCACGGAATTTATAAGAAACTTCGATTAAGTAATAGAAAAAACAAATATAACACCCGAATTAAGACCTGTTTATTTCTTACCTGATGGCGACCATCAGAATAGAAGGTAATTAAGCCGCTTTTTCAACGAAATCTATAAAATAACCAGGCGTACTATCTAAAAGTCCTGCCAAAGGGCAGGTATTGACTTCCACATAAGGGTTTATAAAAAATAATGAAGAACTACAAAATCGGTACCCGGCTGGCCGGAGGATTTGGTTTACTCATCCTATTTTCTCTGGTGATGCTGACCAGCGGTATTTATCAACTCAACCAGGTCTCTCATAGTACGCAACAAATGATGCAAGAACCGCTTCGTAAAGAACGTCTGGCATCGGATTGGCACGCCGCGCTGGTCGCAGGCGTGCAACGGAGTATGGCGGTTGCCCGCAGTAATGACGATTCACTGGCTGAGCTGTTCGCCGCCGAGAACGCCGCGGCGAGCAAACAAAGCAGCAAACGGCAGGAACAATTTGCCAGCCTGATTTCCACCCCTGAGGAGCAATCCTTATTCGACAAGGTCGGCGAATACCGTCAGCTTTACATCAAAAAACGCGACGCCATCATCACGGCAAAGTCGGCGGGCCAGTTTGATAAGGCCGTCGAGCTATTCGAAAAAGAGTTTATACCGGCGTCAAACGGCTATCTGGCAAGTGTCGAGGCGCTGAGTGACCACCAGCGCGCCAGCATCGACCAGATGGGCGAAAGCATCAATCAAAGCGCAAGTCAGGGTTACCTTTTCCTTGGCATCATGGGGCTGCTAAGCGCCGCCGTCGGCGCACTGGTTGCCTGGATGCTCACGCGCAGTATCGTTCAGCCACTGGCTCGTGCCGTACAAGCCACGCAGGCCGTGGCGGCAGGCGATCTGACATATGCCATACAGCCTGAAGGGCGCGACGAAGCGGCCCAGCTACTTCATGCCTTGCAAGACATGACCGTTCGTTTGCGCACTATCGTCGGTGAAGTCCGGCAGGGCTCGGAATCCATCGCCGGCGCATCGTCGCAGCTCGCCGCAGGCAACATCGACCTTTCCAGCCGAACCGAAGAACAAGCCAGCGCGCTACAGGAAACCGCCGCCTCTATCGAAGAATTGAGCGCAACGGTACGACAGAACGCGGATAACGCCCGGCAAGCCAACCAGCTCGCACAGGCGACCACCGGGCAGGCGCAGTCCGGCGGGCAACTGGTGACTGAAGTTGTCGAAACCATGGGGGCGATCGACGCATCATCTAAAAAGATCGTGGATATCATCGGCGTTATTGACAGTATTGCGTTCCAGACCAACATTCTGGCACTCAATGCGGCAGTAGAGGCGGCGCGGGCGGGTGAACAAGGCCGTGGCTTTGCCGTGGTTGCCAGCGAAGTCCGGAGCCTGGCACAGCGCAGTGCATCAGCGGCCAAAGAGATCAAAGAGCTGATCGATCATTCAGTCGAAACCGTAGAAGCGGGTAACCGTTTGGTCGAGCAAGCGGGCGTTTCCATACAGGAAATCGTCAACGGCGTGCGCCGGGTCAGCGACCTGGTGGGAGAAATCAGTTCCGCCAGCAACGAACAGACGCTGGGCATTGAACAGGTGAACGTTGCCGTGAACCAGATGGAAGTCACCACCCAGCAGAACGCCTCGCTGGTTAATGAAGCCTCATCGGCGACTCAGTCTCTGCAACAACAGGCGGCACAACTGGCTCAGACGGTGAGTATATTCCTGTTGGACAACGACAGCCGGCTTGCCAATACGCCGACTGTCGCACCGTTAACGCTCAAACCGGCGCTGGCGTCGCCGGGTGGGAAAAAGGCGTCAGCGAATGAAGGGGATTGGGCCTCTTTCTGAGTAGGGTATCTGGTCACAACATTAAAGAGCCGTGGTGATCCCGCGGCTCTTTGTCTGGCGCGGACGATGAAATCGCCTGAAAACACGTTGAGTCCAGCACACAAATCCATTTTCACCGCCATGCTATAACCCTTGACGATATAGCCTCACCGTTTTATCAGGATAATCCAGTCCATCCCCGATATACTGCCAGCCGAATTTTTCGTAATAGCCGCTGAAGGTCGCGTACAGATACAGGTCTGCAAACCCGGCGCGGCGACTATAATCCAGCACATGGCGCTGTAGCATCTGCCCCAGTCCTTTATCACGCTGATTTTCATCGACATACAGCGCCGCCAGCCAGGGGGTCAAATCCTGACGGCTGATCAAATCGCAGCGCCACAGCCCAACGGTGCCAACCAGGCGATCCGCTTCCAGTGCAATGAACGTCACGGGCAATGCGGGGGGATTGAGGCTGCTACGCACCACACTGGCAAAAAACTCACGGCTGCTGTGACTGCCAAACGCCTGCCACAACCAGTCCGTCACCTGCTCCTGATGCTGAGGGTACTCAGCCAGATAAACAATTTTTGCCATGTCTACGCCCGTTGCTCCTGAAAGATCGGTACGGAATCAAACAAATACACGCCAAAATCCTATTGTCCGACTGATGCCAACGCTGATATTAAGGAACAATAATCGGCCTACTTTACCAAACTCAGCGCCTGATCAAGCACTTTCGCACCATTTAATGTCCCGTATGCCACAGGATCGATCACCGCAATGGGAATCTGATAGCTATCCGTCAGCTTTTTATTTTCATTCAGCTTAAAACGTACCTGCGGCCCCAACAGCACGGCAATAATATCATTGCCATATTCCTGAAGCTCATCACGCAGGTTTTGCTCCGGAACGGCGTAAATCTTGAGTTCCAGTTCACGACGCTCCGCTTCCTTTTCCATTCTGGCTGCCACCAGCGAGGTGGACATGCCCGCAGAACAGGCCAGTATGATTCTTTTCATCAGTCCGATCTCCATCTCATCCCTCAGCATAAGTTGATTCTTATAAAAAATCGCCATATCCAATACGATAATAAAAAGGCAGAAATTATATTAAGACTAACATCTTTAACTCTTTTTTTAATACATAAAAACAAGAAAGGAAAAACAAAAATAAGAAATGAAATCACCCCAGTAAAATCTCTAACATCATCAACAACAAAAGCTCTAAAAGCCATACATGCATTTAATATTTCTTTTCCGTCAATATAAATTTCTTCTTCAAATGAGGATAAAAAATATATTGCAATACAACAAAAAATCAACAACATGATTTTTATATATACCATCACATCAAATCCCTTTTAAAATTCGATAGTAGCATTAGATGACTTATTCGTACCATTAATCGTATCATTAATCATCTGTCTAAACTGCAAAACACCATAAGCTTTTAATCTTTCAGGAACTCCGCCAACTTCAGCTATAGCAACACCAGCCAGCAATAAAACCGGAACTTTTTCTTCATGAGCATACCTTATTATTTTATCTCTATTGTAGTACAAATAAGCAGCCTTATAAGCCCATAGATAAGATTTTCCAGTAACATATTTAGAGCTATCCGGTAAGTGATATCTTATAAAATCAAACCCTGTAAATTTTGGAAAACCTAAATCATCAACATCACAAAATTGATTCTTCATTTATTCTATCCTTAAAAAACACTTTCACTCCATAAACTATATCCTGATGTTCTGGCAATATGAATATTTCACTATGGTTATTCTATTACTTCTCAGTAATTCGTCTTATTGTGTCCAGATACGAAAAAATCAGAGAATGGAATAAAAAATGAGGCATCGATCAATGCCTCACCTCCCCAAATCATCCCGATTAAACCGACTCCAGCGCCAGCAACGCTTCCAGCGTCTGACGGCGGCGAATCAGCCGCGGTTTACCTTGCTCGAACAACACTTCCGGCAGCAGCGGCCGGCTGTTGTAATTGGAGGACATGGAGGCACCATAAGCGCCGGTATCGTGGAAGACCAGATAATCACCAACCTGCGCATCCGGCAACGCGATGGTTTCCACTCCCCCGCCAGCCTGCTGGGTAAACACGTCTCCGGATTCGCACAGTGGTCCGGCAATGACGCTGTCGCGCAGCGTTGCCTGGCTCAGATCGCGATTGTCGCCCGGCAACAAGGATACGTGGTGATAGCTGCCGTACATCGCCGGACGCATCAGATCGTTGAAACCTGCGTCCACCAGCACGAAATGGCGGCTTCCCATCGTTTTCACCGCGCGGACTTCGGCCACCAGCACGCCCGATTCCGCCACCAGAAAACGCCCCGGCTCGATTTCCAGCGTTATCGGATGACCCAGATGAGCAGCAATTTTTTCACGCGCCGTATTCCACAAACCGTAATAGTGTTCGGTATCAATCGATTCCTCCCCCTCACGATACGGAATAGACAAGCCGCCGCCCGCAGAAATCGCCTGAACGTCCTGACCCAGCGAGATAACCTGCCGCACCATGGCATCACACACCTGTTCCAGGTGGCCGTAGTCCACGCCGGAACCAATGTGCATGTGAATCCCCACCAGTTGCAGCTGGTAGCGCTGGATATGCGCCAGCGCCAGCGGCAGATCGCCATACCAGATGCCGTGCTTGCTGTTTTCGCCGCCGGTGTTGGTTTTCTGACTGTGGCCGTGACCAAAACCGGGATTAACGCGCAGCCAGACCGAATGGCCCGGCGACTGACGGCCCAACTGTTCCAGCATATCCACCGAACCGGCATTTACCGGGATATTCAGCTCCGTTACCCGCTGTAATGTCGGACGATCCAGCAGGTCGGCGGTAAACACGATTTCGTGCGCCGCCGTTCCCGGCACAAAACCAGCCACCAGCGCCCGCTCGATTTCCCCCAGCGATACCGAATCCACTTTCACACCCTGCTGGCGCATCAGACGCAGAATGTGCGTATTGGAACAGGCTTTCTGCGCAAAGCGAATGGTATCGAACTGACGCAATTGCGCGATGCGATCCACGATGGTCTGCGCATCATAAGCCCAGACCGGGCAACCAAAGCGGACGGGAAGTTCACGCAGGCTTTGTGCATTCAGCGCGTGCGTCATGTCGTTCAGATCGTGTGGCATGATTTTTATTACCAACTATGCATATAAAGTTTGAAATTACCGATCCCCACTATAAAAAATTACCAAAGTGGTAAACAAATATCGTTTTAGGCATAGTCTATTCATTTATGATATGGGTTGGCGCATTTGATTAGGGGGAAACATGGCGGCAATATCATTGCGACACATTGAGATTTTTCATGCGGTCATGACGACCGGTAATCTGACGGAGGCGGCAGCATTGCTGAACACCTCGCAGCCGACGGTCAGCCGTGAACTGGCGCGGTTTGAAAAGCTGATTCAGATGACCCTGTTCGAGCGGGTGCGAGGGAGACTGTATCCCACGGCGCAAGGGTTACAGCTGTTTGAAGAAGTCCAGCGTTCCTATTACGGGCTGGACAGAATTATCAGTGCCGCCAGCGACATCCGCCGTTTTCAGCAGGCGCAGCTTTCGATCGCCTGCCTGCCCGTGTTTTCCCAGTCGTTGCTGCCTGATGTATGTAAACCGCTGTTGACCCGCTATCCCCGGCTCAGCCTGCACATCATTCCGCAAGAATCGCCGCTGCTGGAGGAGTGGCTCTCCGCCCAGCGACACGATCTGGGACTGACGGAAAACAACCTAACGCCAGCCGGTACGGAGCGCCAGACGCTGATGCTGCTGAACGAAGTCTGCGTGCTGCCCGCCGGACATCCTCTGGCGGCAAAAATCGTGCTCACTCCCGCCGATTTTGCCGATGAACCCTTTATCAGCCTGTCGAGCGCCGACAGCTATCGCCAACTGCTGGATAAACTGTTTCAGGAACAGGGCGTGGCACGACAGATGGTATTGGAAACGCACAGTGCGGCTTCGGTCTGCGCCATGGTTCGCACTGGCGTCGGTATTTCGATTGTCAATCCGCTGACCGCCCTGGATTACGCGGCGTCCGGCGTTGTCGTGCGTCCTTTCAGTATTGATGTTCCGTTCACCGTCAGCCTGATTCGTCCACTGCATCGCCCTGCTTCGGCGCTGGTGGATAGGTTTATCGACCAGCTTAAACGCTATGCCGCTGACGTCCCCAGACGTTTACAGCAAGTGCTACAGCAGTGACGAGCCGAATGCCGTATGGGGAGGGAAAAAGATTTGAACGAGGCATCAGCATACGCTATCAAATCAGGCGCTTTTGAACGGGTCACGAAATGTGCCGGCGTGAAATCTATTGTGGGCATAGCGCATGATCACCGTGTCAGCGCCAGCCAACAAGCCATCTTATGGTATAGTGCATAGTATTATCCTTTTATGACCTTTTCCCTGCGGGGAAAACGACGCAACCACTGACCTAATAAGATCCATGCCACAACATAGCCAAGTCACCCAGCACGCAGCATCACACGCCACATTCCCGTCAGGACGCTTCTCCGTTGCGCCGATGCTCGATTGGACCGATCGTCATTGCCGTTATTTTCTCCGCCAGTTAAGCCGCCATGCCTTGTTATATACCGAAATGGTCACTACCGGCGCGATTATTCATGGCAAGGGCGACTATCTGGCTTATAACGAGGAAGAGCATCCGCTGGCGTTACAGTTGGGCGGCAGCGATCCCGAGGCGCTGGCGCAATGCACCTATCTGGCCGAACAGCGCGGCTATGATGAGGTGAATCTGAATGTCGGCTGCCCGTCCGATCGCGTGCAAAACGGCCGCTTCGGCGCCTGCCTGATGGGAGAAGCTACGCTGGTGGCTGACTGCATCAAGGCGATGCAAGATCGGGTTTCGATCCCGGTGACGGTGAAAACGCGTATCGGTATCGACGATCGAGACAGCTATGAATTCCTGTGCGATTTTATCCAAACCGTGGCCGTTCGCGGCGGCTGCGATACCTTTATCGTCCACGCCCGCAAAGCCTGGCTATCTGGCCTTAGCCCGAAAGAAAATCGCGAAATCCCGCCGTTGGATTACCCACGCGTCTATCAGTTGAAACGAGACTTTCCGGCACTGACGATTGCCATCAACGGCGGTATCAAAACGCTGGAAGAGGCCAAAATCCATCTGCAATATCTGGATGGCGTGATGATGGGCCGTGAGGCTTATCAAAACCCCGGCATACTGGCGCAAGTGGATCGCGAACTGTTCGGCGAACAGGCGGCCAGCCCGGATATCGCCGCCGTTGTGGAATCCATGTATCCCTATATCGAACGTGAGCTCTCGAACGGCGCCGCGTTAGGCCACATTACCCGTCATATGCTCGGCCTGTTTCAGGGCGTGCCGGGCGCACGCCAGTGGCGGCGTTACCTGAGCGAAAATGCGCATAAACCGGGAGCCGATGCCGCCGTTGTTGAACGTGCGCTGGCATTAATCAATCCCACCGTGACGGCCCGTAAGGGCGACGGGCAGGATAACCCGTCATAAAACAGACTAACTGTTAGTCGTTTTGACTAACACCATGCTTTCCCTTCTCCGGCTGTCGCTGATAAATCAATAAGTTATCAGCGATACGTTTTGGCACGATTATTGTAATTACATGATAACCGCCATTGCGTTTTGCTATCGACACAGGCGACGAATCACGCTTAACAGGCAAAAATAATCAACCGCCACAGGAGCACACCATGTTGGAAATTTTCTTCGTTATTGGATTCTTTATTATGCTGATGGTCACCGGCGTCTCGCTGCTGGGCGTGATTGCCGCACTGTTTATCGCTTCGATTTTTATGCTGATTGGCGGACTGTTCGTCGTCACGCTCAAAGTCTTGCCGTGGCTACTGCTGGCCGTCGCCGTGGTTTGGATATGGCGTCATTTTCAGCAAAAACCGGTGCGCTATTACCGCTGATTCGGCAGACAATCTCCTTAACAGGGTATGTGACCAACCAGGTTGGACCACCACTGAAGGATAAAGGGATATGCAAAACTGTGCGCCAGCAGATATTTTTTCCTGATAACGGCTGCTAGGATGTCGCCACAATTTATTGCCCGTCTTGCCTGACATCAGGTTTTATCATTATCTGAAAAAACAGCCTATTAAAGGCAGCTGGCAAAACGATTTCATCATCGTCAGGAAACATAATAGTCACGCAGTGGCACCTTCATGGCGACTACCCCGCTGTACCCTACATACAGCTCGATGAAATTAGCGTAATGGCAAAGGCCTCCCTTGGGAGGCCTTCTGCTTTTCCAACATCGGCGATGGAAACGCCCGATTACCGTCCCGGTATCAACAGGCTGGAACCTTGAGTACGACGGCTTTCCAGCGCCTGATGCGCGGCCTGAACGTCGGACAAGGCAAAGACCTGTTCCGGTGCGACATCCACCTTGATCGCGCCGCTGGCAATAAGCGAGAACAGCTCGCTGCTCGCCTGATCCAGTTCAGTACGGTTAGTGACATAACCGTGCAGTGACGGACGGGTCGCATACAGTGAACCTTTCTGATTGAGGATGCCCAGATTAACGCCGGTCACCGGACCTGACGCATTCCCGAAACTGACCATCAGCCCGCGACGATGCAGGCTGTCGAGAGACGCCTCCCAGGTATCTTTCCCCACCGAGTCATACACCACCGAAACCTTGTTGCCATCGGTCAGTTCCGCAACCCGCTGAGCAATATTTTCAGTACGGTAGTTAATCGTTGCCCAGGCCCCTTCCTGTTTGGCTCGCCGCGCTTTTTCATCGGACCCCACCGTACCGATCAGTTTGGCGCCCAGCGCTTTCGCCCATTGGCAGGCAATCAACCCCACGCCGCCGGCTGCGGCATGAAACAGAAAGATTTCATTAGGTTTGATTTCATAAGTCTGACGCAGCAAATAGTACACCGTCAGCCCTTTCAGAAAAGAGGCCGCCGCCTGCTCAAAACTGATGGCGTCCGGCAGGATAGCGACCTTATCTTCCGATACATTATGTACATCGCTGTAGGCTCCCAACCCCGACTGAGCATAAACCACGCGATCGCCGACCTTAACCGTACCGACGCCGGCGCCGACTTTCGTTACCACGCCGGCCGCTTCCGACCCCAGCCCGGAAGGTAAATCGGGAACCGGATACAAACCGCTGCGAATATAGGTATCGATGAAATTGATGCCGATGGCGCGGTTTTCCACCTGAACTTCACCCGCCGCAGGCTCATTGGGTGTAAAATCAACATATTGCAGAACCTCTGGCCCACCGTAAGCTCTGAACTGAACTCGTTTTGCCATGTTATCTCCTCAACCGTGACGGTTTCATTGTCTCGCCATAATACGTATTGCAGTGTGGCATTTCCTGCGTTCAGATATACAATGCCCTCTAATCCAATGGCAAATCAACCGGTAAAGACCTCGCTTCATGGCAGAAAAAAGACCAACCAATAAATCGAATGAACCCCGTGACCGCCAAATGGAAGGATTAAAGCTTCCGCCACACTCGCTGGAAGCGGAACAATCGGTATTGGGTGGACTGATGCTCGATAATGAACGCTGGGACAACGTGGCAGAGCGTGTTGTTTCCAACGATTTCTATAATCGCGCCCACCGCCTGATCTTCACCGAAATGCAGCGTCTGCTGGAAATGAACCGGCCGATCGACCTGATCACCCTGTCAGAATCACTGGAGCAGAAAGGCGATCTGGAGTCGGCCGGCGGCTTTGCCTATCTGGCCGAACTGGCGAAAAACACCCCCAGCGCGGCTAACATCGGCGCTTACGCCGACATTGTGCGGGAACGAGCCGTCGTACGCGAGATGATCGCCGTCGCCAACGAAATCGCCGATGCCGGTTACGATCCGCAAGGGCGCAGCAGTGAAGACCTCCTCGATCTGGCCGAATCCCGCGTTTTCCAGATAGCCGAAAACCGCGCCAGTAAAGATGAAGGCCCGAAGAGCATCGATCGCATTCTGGAAGATACCGTTTCCCGTATCGAACAGCTTTACCAGCGCCCGCATGACGGCGTAACCGGTGTTTCCACCGGTTATCAGGATCTGGACAAGAAGACCGCCGGCTTGCAGAAATCCGACCTGATTATCGTCGCGGCGCGTCCTTCAATGGGGAAAACCACGTTCGCCATGAACCTGTGCGAAAACGCCGCCATGATGCAGGATAAACCGGTGCTGATCTTCAGTCTGGAGATGCCCGGCGAACAGATCATGATGCGTATGCTGGCTTCGTTGTCCCGCGTCGACCAAACCCGTATCCGTACTGGTCAGTTGGATGATGAAGACTGGGCGCGAATTTCCAGCACCATGGGCATCCTGCTGGAAAAGCGCAACATGTATATCGACGACTCTTCCGGCCTGACGCCAACGGAAGTGCGTTCCCGCGCCCGTCGGGTATTTCGCGAACATGACGGTCTGAGCCTGATTATGATCGACTACCTGCAATTAATGCGCGTACCGTCCCTGTCAGATAACCGTACTTTGGAAATTGCGGAAATATCCCGTTCACTCAAAGCATTGGCAAAAGAATTGCAAGTTCCTGTTGTTGCACTGTCCCAGCTTAACCGAAGCCTGGAACAGCGTGCGGATAAACGGCCGGTAAACTCCGACCTGCGTGAATCGGGATCCATCGAGCAGGATGCCGACCTGATTATGTTTATCTATCGTGATGAGGTTTATCATGAAAACAGTGACCTAAAGGGAATTGCAGAAATTATTTTAGGGAAACAGCGTAACGGCCCGATCGGTTCCGTACGTTTGACCTTTAACGGGCAGTGGTCGCGCTTTGATAACTATGCCGGCCCACAATACGATGATGAATAGCGCACAATGATAATCATGCGCTAAGGATAAAGAATGAAAACGGCAACTGCCGTCATTAGCCGCCGGGCTTTGCGTCATAACCTGCAACGGGTTCGCCAGTTGGCTCCTGAAAGTCGTCTGGTCGCGGTGGTAAAAGCCAATGCTTACGGTCATGGTCTGGTTGAAGCGGCACAGACTTTTCACGACGCCGACTGCTACGGCGTCGCTCGACTCTCGGAAGCCCTGACGCTGCGTGCCGCGGGGATCACCAAACCTATCCTGCTGCTTGAAGGTTTTTTTTCTGCCGACGATCTTCCCCTGCTGGCGACCCATCAGCTTGAAACCGCGGTTCACAGCCCCGAGCAGCTTGCGGCGCTGGAACAAGCCGACCTCCCCCACCCGATTCGCGTCTGGATGAAACTCGATACGGGAATGCATCGTCTCGGCGTACTGCCGGAACAGGCGGATGCGTTCTGGCAGCGGCTAACCGAATGCCACAATGTGGTGCAACCGGTGAACATCATGAGCCATTTTTGTCGCGCCGATGAACCAGAATGCGGTGTAACAGAACGTCAACTGGCCTATCTTGATGCGTTTGCGCAGGGAAAACCGGGGGCACAGTCCATCGCGGCATCCGGCGGCATTCTGCTGTGGCCGCAGGCGCACCGCGATCAGGTTCGTCCCGGTATTATTCTGTACGGCGTGTCCCCCCTCGACAATGAAAATGCCGTCCATTTCGGCTTCCAGCCCGCCATGACGTTAACGTCGCACCTGATCGCCGTGCGCGAACATAAAGCAGGAGAATCCGTCGGTTATGGCGGCACCTGGACCAGCAAGCGCGATACGCGGCTTGGGGTGGTCGCCATCGGCTACGGCGATGGTTATCCGCGCTGTGCGCCGGCAGGCACGCCGGTATGGATAAACGGACGTGAAGTTCCGCTGTCCGGTCGGGTTTCCATGGACATGATTACCGTCGATCTCGGACCAGACGCGCAGGACTACGTGGGCGATGAAGTCATCCTGTGGGGACCGGCCCTGCCGGTGGAGAGAATCGCCACCCATACCGGCGTCAGCGCCTACGAGTTGATTACCCGCTTAACGCAGCGCACGCAGTTGGAATACCTTGATGATTAGCAGCACCGGACCGCATAAAACGAACGGATAAAAGCGAAAGGAAGCGCCGTTGGCGCTTCCCTGGTCTGAAATGTGATTACTGTCCGACGGCCAGCCACTCGCCGACAATCGTCTGATACGCACCTGTCGCCTTGGTCAAGTGCAGCCACTGATCCACATACAATTTCCAGCTCATATCTTCGCGCGGCAACATATACGCTTTTTCCCCGTACTGCATCGGTTTGTCCGGGTTAATCGCACACAGTTCCGGGTAGTGTTTCTGCTGGAACAAGGCTTCTGATGCCTCGGTAATCATCACATCCGCTTTCTTATCCACCAATTGCTGGAAAATAGTCACATTGTCCTGCAACATCAACGTTGCCTGCGGCAAGTAAGCCCGGGCGAACGCTTCGTTGGTTCCTCCCGCCGGTTCAATCAACCGCACGGATGGTTGATTGAGTTGCTCGATGGTCTGGTATTTATCTTTATTCTCGCAACGCGCCAGCGGAATTTTCCCGTCCACGTCCAGCGTCTGGGTAAAAAACACCTTTTTCTGCCGCTCCAGCGTGACGGAAATTCCGCCCATAGCGATATCGCATTTACCGGACTGAAAATCAGGCATCAGCGTTTTCCAGGTGGTTTTCACAAAATTCACCTTAGCGCCCAGACTTTTTGCCAGTGATTCCGCCATGGAAATATCGATCCCCTCGTAGCTACCATCGTCATGCAGAAAGGTATACGGTTTGTAATCGCCAGTGGTACACACGTTCAGCACGCCTTGCTGCTGAACCGTATCCAGATGAGATTCGGCGCTTACCCCTCCGGCGACCAGCAACAATGCTAATGAACCCCATTTCATCATGATTTTCCCCCTATAAAAGACATTCGGATTTTATTATTACGTTAATCATTCCCTTCACAGCCCGATCGGTATCAGCAAGACCGAAATCTGAATTTCCGGCGCCATCGCCATCATCACCAAAATACCAGCCAGGAACAGCAGACCCGTCACATTGGTGATGAAATAGCCAGGATTTTAAACGCGTTTCCTGATGCGACAGCTTTTTCGCCGAACGAAATTGCAGATAAGTAATGTAAATCATTGCCCAGTTGATAACACCATGAAAACAGTGATAATTTAAATTCATCTTGAATTTCACGCTTCATGCATGAAATGCGAAATTTTGGTTTATCTGGCGCACTAACAGGCTGATTTTCGCTCGAATTGACCCTTTGTCACGCCGGGGATGCGTACAAATGAACCATCATGGTGCAAAACAATCCGTTACGGTCTCTGTGGCAATAAAAAAGTCGTAGGCAAAGAGAGATAAAAAACTGTTAGTCTGTCAATTCAACTGTCTGACGCCGTTTGGGGAGAACCATGTACACCATTGATGACTTCGATCTGAAAATCCTGACGCTGCTACAGGCCAATGGCCGTCTGACCAATCAGGAACTGAGTGAACTGGTCGGGCTTTCGGCCTCTCAGTGCTCCCGACGCCGTATTGCACTGGAACAGGCGCGGCTGATTCTCGGCTACCACGCCCGCTTATCTCCCAACGCTATCGGGTTGGAATGTCTGGGATTGATCGAAGTCCGCCTGATAAACCACACCACCGAATATGTTGAAAGATTCCACCAGATGCTGGGGGAAGTGGATGCCATTATTGACGCTTATAAAACAACGGGTGATGCCGATTACCTGCTGAAAGTGGCCGTTGCCGACCTGCCGGGATTAAGTACGCTGATTAGCCAGATCCTGTCGCAAAACAAAAGCGTGGCGCACCTGAAAACGTCCGTGGTACTCAACCGACTCAAAGAAAATGGCCTGATGGCTCCTGAAATGCCGCTGTTGCCCTGATATAGGGCAATATGCTTCTCTCTGGTGCAATAAAACCATCAACCCTCGCCTTTTAGATGAATATAATGCACAAATCAATCACAAAAACCGCAATCAATGCGTCATTCGTGCAATATCTTCAAACTTATAATTCAATAAGTTACCCTTATTCCTGCCTTTAATCTGCCGAATTACGCCCAATATTCCACGCATCTGGTGCGATTTTTGCTTAACAGACAGGTGCTTACTGACCGTACATTGAATACTTCTTATGGATAACGTTATCACTACCGAAAAACTGTCACATACATTGCTGGAAGATATTCTGGCCATGCTTATCGGCACGCTGATGGTTTCTTTTGGCGTCATTTTGCTACGTCAGGCCGGTGCGTTGACTGGCGGTACGGCTGGCCTCGCCTTTCTACTGCATTACCTGACGCAGGTATCCTTTGGCGTGGCTTTTTTCCTGCTGAATCTGCCATTCTATTATCTGGCTGTTCGCCGTATGGGCTGGAAATTCACCGTGAAAACCTTTTGCGCCGTTGGACTGGTTTCCGTATTTTCCGATCTGCATTCGCTGTTTATCCATTTCGATCGGCTCAACCCGTTTTATGCCACGCTGTTTGGTAATATCATCATGGGGTTGGGATTCATTGTACTGTTTCGCCACAAGGCCAGTCTGGGCGGCGTTAATATCCTGGCCCTCTATTTACAGGATAAATACGGACTGCGGGCAGGGAAATTACAAATGGGCGTGGACGTTGTGATTGTACTGGCTTCCTTGTTCGTGGTAAGCATACCTATGCTGATTGCTTCCATACTGGGAGCAACCGTTCTGAACCTGATTATTGCGATGAATCATCGCCCCGGCCGCTATACTGTCTGATGGTCAGAGCCAGATAAAAAGATGATTTACCGAGTCGAGAACCCGATACCCTATAAATATTTCCAGGAGAGCGACACTGTGTTCCAAAATGTTGATGCCTACGCGGGAGATCCCATCCTGTCACTGATGGAGAAGTTCAAACAGGATCCGCGCGCGGACAAAATAAACCTGAGTATCGGGCTGTACTATAACGAACAAAATATTATTCCTCAGCTTCGCGCCGTCAGCGCCGCAGAAGACGCCCTGCAACAATTACCCAAGAGCGCCAGTTCCTATCTGCCGATGGAAGGTTTGCAATCTTACCGTACTGCCATTCAGCACCTGCTGTTTGGAGAGAACCATCCGGTATTGAACGCCAACCGGGTTGCCACCATTCAGACGCTGGGCGGTTCCGGCGCACTGAAAGTCGGTGCCGATTTCCTGAAGCGTTACTTCCCGGATTCAGAAGTATGGGTCAGCGATCCAACCTGGGAAAACCATATCGCCATTTTCGCCGGCGCCGGTTTTAACGTTCACACCTATCCTTATTTTGACGCTGACAGCCTGGGCGTGAAATTTGATGCCATGCTGGCTACGCTGCAACAGTTACCCGCACACAGCATTGTGCTGTTGCATCCGTGCTGCCATAACCCAACCGGTTCAGATCTGACCAACGAGCAGTGGGACCGCGTTATCGAAGTGGTAATCAGCCGTGAACTGATCCCGTTTATGGATATTGCCTATCAGGGCTTCGGCGCGGGGATCACAGAAGATGCCTACGCTATTCGTACCATCGCCCGAGCAGGCGTTCCGGCATTGATCGCCAATTCGTTCTCCAAAATTTTCTCGCTATACTGCGAGCGTGTCGGCGGACTTTCCATCGTGTGTGAAGATACCGACAGCATGCAACGCGTGCTGGGCCAGTTGAAAGCCACCGTGCGCCGCAACTACTCTTCTCCGCCGAATTTCGGGGCGCAGGTCGTTTCCAAAGTGTTGAACGATACGGAACTGAGTTCCAGCTGGCGCGCGGAAGTGGAAGAGATGCGCTCGCGCATCATTGAAATGCGTCAGACGCTGGTCACCGCGCTGAAAGCGGCTTTGCCAAACCGTAACTTTGATTATCTGCTGACCCAGCGCGGTATGTTCAGCTACACGGGTTTCAGCCCGGAGCAGGTTGATCGTCTGCGCGAAGAGTTTGGCGTTTACCTGATTGCCAGCGGCCGTATGTGTCTGGCGGGCCTGAACCACGGCAACGTCCAGCGCGTTGCAGCGGCTTTTGCAGCCATTCAGTAAACAACGAATAGAATATTCGAAGCCACCGGGTTTAACCGGCCCGTAATTCATAACAATTATGGATTTGGTTAATCCGGTGGTTCTTTTTTAACAGGGAATAACGGTCATGCACAGCAGTGCATGACCGTTATTCTTTCCTGCCAATCCAGCGTGTGTTTCTAAACTGCCTGTACGGCGGTGAACGTTACCTTTAAATGGTTTTAGAAGGCCTTTTATTTCTAAGCTGCCTGTACGGCAGTGAACGCGTTTCTCGCCATCTTTCAGGGTAATGCCGTTTTCTAAGCTGCCTATACGGCAGTGAACGAAGCTGCGGTCCGTAATGAACGCTCCCTGGATTTCTAAGCTGCCTATACGGCAGTGAACAAGCCGGAAAACGACGCTCTTGTCTCGATTACTTTCTAAGCTGCCTATACGGCAGTGAACTTCCGCCTGATTGGCGGCGTTTACCTGCTGTTTTTCTAAGCTGCCTATACGGCAGTGAACATAGCTTCCCGCTTCTCACGCTCTGCGCGTTCTTTCTAAGCTGCCTATACGGCAGTGAACTTATTTGTCGATCAGGTTGTTGTAATCGTTGTTTTCTAAGCTGCCTATACGGCAGTGAACAAGCCGATCTGATCGGTGAGTTCGCCACCATTTTTCTAAGCTGCCTATACGGCAGTGAACGGCCAAACATGACAACACCGCCGCCGATACCGTTTCTAAGCTGCCTATACGGCAGTGAACGCGGAAAGTGCAGCGTTTATTGCTGATACATCTTTCTAAGCTGCCTATACGGCAGTGAACAGACGGGCGGTAATGTTCAAGCCACGCGATAATTTCTAAGCTGCCTATACGGCAGTGAACGCCAGTTTTAACATGCAAGTACCACACGCTCTTTTCTAAGCTGCCTATACGGCAGTGAACATCCATATACAGGAGTAGATCATGGGGAAGACTTTCTAAGCTGCCTATACGGCAGTGAACCGTAGCCTTTTCACTTTAACGATTTGTTTTATCAGCAGCAATTATCATTTTTATATGCCAACCCCTTTTTTCCAGGCTTCTTATAACTTATTGATTATTAATACGTATAAGTCAGGCAAATAAAAAAGGGTCATCACTGATGGAATATTATTTGTGGCAGTAACTTTCCATCGCACCACTGTGCTAATCTGAGTTCTCTATCCTTTATCTTTCCTATCGCAGGGACATTGTCTCCCCCGCAATTCGAAATTTATTGGGTGTCGTTTCCAGAGCATGACAAATTTCTCTATTAAATAATTAGTCTGCGATTTATTTCGTCGGTGTCATTATAGTTATCGCTGCGACAGAGAATATATTATGGATAATGTCTTTAGTCCTTCAGATTTAAAAACGATTCTGCATTCCAAACGCGCCAATATTTATTACCTCCAGCACTGCCGAATTCTGGTTAATGGTGGTCGGGTAGAATATGTCACGGAAGAGGGAAACCAGTCGTTGTACTGGAATATCCCCATTGCTAATACCAGTGTTGTGATGCTAGGTACTGGAACATCCGTGACGCAAGCGGCAATGCGGGAATTTGCCCGCGCGGGTGTGATGATCGGCTTTTGTGGCGGCGGTGGGACACCGCTATTTGCAGCTAATGAAGCCGAAGTGGCGGTGTCCTGGCTATCGCCGCAAAGCGAGTATCGGCCAACGGAATATTTACAGGACTGGGTCAGCTTTTGGTTTGACGATCAAAAGAGGTTGGCCGCAGCGGTGGCGTTTCAACAGGTGAGAATAGCGCAAATCCGTCAGCACTGGCTCGGTTCTCGTCTGTCCCGGGAACAACGATTCACGTTTAAATCAGAGCATCTTCAGGCATTATTGGATCGTTATGAAAAAGGGCTGGCGTCCTGCCACAACAGCAATGAGGTGCTGGTGCAGGAAGCAATGATGACCAAAGCACTGTACAGACTGGCCGCCAATACCGTGAACTACGGTGAGTTTACCCGAGCCAAACGCGGCGGGGGTACCGATTTGGCCAACCGTTTTCTCGACCACGGCAACTATCTGGCTTATGGACTAGCGGCAGTGGCAACATGGGTATTGGGCCTGCCGCATGGTTTGGCTGTCTTGCACGGTAAGACCCGACGCGGTGGACTGGTGTTTGACGTTGCCGATCTGATCAAAGATGCATTGGTACTGCCGCAGGCATTTATTGCCGCGATGGCCGGTGAAGATGAGCAGGAATTTCGCCAACGTTGCCTGACGGCATTTCAGCAATCAGATGCGTTGGATGTCATGATCACCAGCCTGCAAGAGGTGGCTGGACAGCTTAGTCAGGTGGGCAGATGAATATTCTGCTGATATCAGAATGTAGCAAACGAGCGCTGGTAGAAACCCGCCGGGTGCTGGATCAGTTTGCCGAACGTAAAGGTGAACGCAGTTGGCAAACAGCTATTACTCAGGAAGGATTGAATACACTACGCAAACTGCTGCGTAAAACGGCACGTCGTAATACCGCCGTAGCCTGCCACTGGATCCGCAGCGCCAACCATACCGAATTACTGTGGATTGTTGGTAATCTCCGACGCTTCAATGCCCAGGGAAGCGTCCCAACGAATACCACCAGCCGGGATATTCTGCGTACGAAAGATGAGAATCCGTGGCACAGCGCCGAGGTATTCAGTCTGCTGGCGGCGATTGCCGGGTTGTTTCATGATTTCGGCAAAGCCAATGCCTTGTTTCAGGCGGGATTGCTCGAAAAAGGCCCTCGCAGCCAGCCTTATCGGCATGAATGGATATCGCTACGCTTGTTTCAGGCGTTTGTTGGCAAGCAGGATGATCGCGCCTGGCTAACGGCGCTCAGTACCATCACCGCGGAAGCGGAAACGGCGTTACTGTCCCGTCTGCAACGGGATAAGACACCTGCGGGCGACAGCCCGTTTCATTCTTTACCGCCGCTGGCACAGGTTGTAGCCTGGCTGATTGTCTCCCACCATCGGTTGCCGGTGTTTAATCCCTCGCCTGAACTGGCACCGGACAGATCACAACCACAACTGGATTACCTCGACCGCTGGCTGACCGACCATGTATCTCCGCAATGGAATGCCCTCAATCATTGTAACCCCGACTGGCGCCCATCCGATCTGGAACAGGTATGGCAGTTCCCGCACGGCACGCCGTTGCGCAGCAAAATCTGGTGTGAGAAGGCCCGCAAGTTTGCCGGACGAGCACTGAAATTACCGTCGCTGGCGCACTTCGGCCAGTTGGATCAACGTCTGACCGTGCATCTGGCACGTCTGGTGTTGATGTTGGCTGACCATCATTATTCCGCCAGCATCGCAACGGTTGGCTGGCAGGATAAGGATTACCCGGTGTGGGCCAACACCGATCGGCAAACGAAGAAATGCAAGCAGCAACTGGATGAACATTGTGTTGGCGTCGGTCAGAACGCCCTGCTGTTAGGGCGCAGTCTGCCACATTTACGTGATACGCTGCCTGCCATCACCCGTCACAAGGGATTCCGCCAACGCAGCACACACGCACGTTTCCGCTGGCAGGATCGCGCCTTCGATCTGGCCTGTTCCATCCGTGCTACCAGCGCCCGACAAGGGTTCTTCGGCGTCAATATGGCCTCCACGGGGCGGGGGAAAACTTTCGCCAATGCCCGGATTATGTATGGGCTGGCCGAAGAGAGCATTGGCTGCCGCTTCTCGATCGCGTTGGGGTTAAGAACGCTAACGCTGCAAACTGGCGATGCCCTGCGGCAACGATTAAAACTGGAAGAGGACGATCTGGCGGTGCTGATCGGCTCCCAGGCAGTGCGGGATCTGTATACATTGCAGCAAGAAGATAAACATCGCCGGCAGGAAGTACTGTATCAAAGCGGTAGTGAATCGGCTGATCCACTCTTTGCCGAACATCAATATGTGCGTTACGACGGCACTCTGGATGACGGCCGCCTGAAAGCGTGGCTGGAGCAAGGCTCCACCCTGCATCAGTTACTCAGTGCGCCGGTACTGGTCACTACAATTGATCACCTGATGCCCGCCACCGAAGGGTTACGCGGCGGCCGGCAGATCGCGCCGATGTTGCGGTTATTGACCGCCGATCTGGTGCTGGACGAACCGGATGATTTTGGTCTGGAGGATTTGCCTGCACTCTGTCGACTGGTGAACTGGGCCGGCATGTTGGGATCGCGCGTGCTGCTCTCGTCAGCCACGCTGCCCCCGATTCTGATCCGCGCGCTCTTCGCCGCCTACCTTGATGGGCGCGCAGCCTGGCAGCAGGCTTATGGCACACCGGACACCGCGCTGAACGTGTGCTGTGGCTGGTTTGATGAATTTGACTGCCAGTACCAGCAACATGGCAATGATAGCGATTTCTTTACCGGGCATGAGTCATTTATCAGTAAGCGACTGAAGAACCTGGCACAACATGAGTTACCGCTACGCTTTGCGGCAATTACCCCTGTGAGCAGCGCCAGCACGCGTGATGAGGATGTTCATCTGGCGGTGGCGCAAACGCTACATCCACTGATGTTCGACTTGCACCATCAATATCACCAGAGGCATAAAAACGGTAAAACCGTTTCACTGGGGTTGATCAGGATGGCGAACATCGATCCGCTGGTGGCCGTCGCTCGTCAACTACTGGCAATGCCATCGCCATCGGATACCTGCATTCATTATTGCATTTACCACAGCCAACACCCGATGGCGATGCGTTCCCACATCGAACAAAGGCTGGATACGGCGCTGATGCGCGGCGATGCCGATGCCATATGGCAGGTAGAGGAAATTCGTGACGCGATGGGAAATACCCCACAGCGACACCATCTGTTCGTGGTGATAGCGACCTCGGTGGCGGAAGTGGGCCGCGATCATGACTATGACTGGGCGATTGTCGAACCTAGCTCAATGCGGTCGCTGATTCAGCTGGCTGGCCGGATACTTCGTCACCGACAGGATGAACAGCATGTACCGTCAGCACCCAATATTTATCTGCTCAGCCGAAACCTGCGATCGCTAAAGGGCAAAAAAGTGGCGTACTGTAAACCCGGGTTTGAATCTGAAAAGCTAAAACTCACCAGACACGATCTGCATCAATTGTTAAAAGAAGAAGAATACCGCCACCTCAGCGCCTCACCCCGTATTTTGCAGCCAAAACCGATCACCAGCCCGTTGACCTTTGTCACACTGGAACATGTGGCATTGGGCGATACGCTTTTTGGCCTGAAGAATCGCGATTCGCAAAAACCGACCGCCGCACTCTGGTGGCAAGCCCATCCCCACTGGTGCGGCGAGCTTCAGCGACGCACTCCGTTTCGTAAGTCGGCCAAAGAGAGTCTGTACTGCTTATGGATCGCCGATGAAGACGAAGCGCCGGTTTTCATGGTTCAGGATGACGGCCCCAGTGGCTGGAAACCAATTGACATTATTCGCTCTGTGACACAGCACATGGCGGACGGCGTAAGCGCCTGGATCGATCCCGACTACCACGCCTTGTATCAACGACTGGCCGAGGAGAAACAGTGGGAACTGAGCTGGGTCAGCGCCCGTTTCGGCGAAATCCGCCTGCGGGATAGTGATAATAGCTGGTGCTGGCATCCGCTGTTAGGGGTGTTTGGCGCACTCAATTGAATGCGCCGCTACCTGTACGGCAGTTAAAGTTAAACTTCATTTCGCCTACTTCTAAGCAGCCTGTACGGCTGTCCGAACGATAGTAAAGGGGAGGGCTTAGTATTTCAAACTTAATATTTCTTAAACTACATTTTACCTAGGACTTAAAGTGTACTATTCTTCTTGTTGAATTATATCAAGAGGAGTTCCCATGAAAAAAAAATCGGGAAAGAAAATGGTGGCTTTAGTTGTGCTTCTTTTTCTAACACCGCCATCAATAAACTTTAATTTTTATGTTGATATCGCTAACCAGTATTCAACATCAGTGTTATTACAGGTGCTTAACAAGCACCTTCTATGAGATAAGCCATTCAATTACATAGGGTGCGCGAAATGAAGGATGGATTAACAGCATTCATTGTCTCCTACATCGAAAATCGACGGCAGGCCAAGCTGGATGCCCATGATAAAGAGGCGGAGAAGAAACGATCTGAGCTGAGCGGTGATGCCCTGGCCGCCGCTGAATCAGAACTAGTACAGAAACGCAGGGAAATAGAGCAACGCCATGAAGTTCGGGCCTGGTTAACGGACGCCGCCAGCCGCGCCGGACAAATCAGTCTGGTAACGCATGCGCTGAAATTCACTCACAGCGATGCCAAGGGCAGCAGCATCTTTAGCGCCGAAACTGTCATTGATGCCAAAACGCTCTCCACCGCAACGCTAACAAAATCGACTATTGATGCCGTAGGCAACGCCGCCGCACTGGACGTCGCCAAGCTGTTGCAGACCGAGCACCAGGGGGATTCGCTGGTAGCGGCATTACAACGCAATGACCACAGCGCATTGGCCGCGTTAGCCGAAAATCCGGAACAACTGGCGCAATGGCTCGCCGGATTTCAGCAGGTATTCACCGATCGTCAGCCAAGTTCACACAAGCTGGCAAAGCAGATCTATTTTCCGATTGGAAATGGCGAATATCATCTGCTCAGCCCACTCTACCCTTCCTCGCTGGCACAGGCGCTGTATCAGCGTATAAATGCGGTTCGCTTTGGTGATGAGGCAAAAGCGATCCGTCAGGCGCAGAAAGAAAATCAGTGGCACGACCAGCTCTCGATTAGCTATCCCAATCTGGCCGTACAGAATATGGGGGGTACCAAGCCACAAAATATTTCCTCGCTTAACAGCACCCGAAGCGGACGCTCCTACCTGCTCAGTTGCGCCCCGCCGCAGTGGCGGAGTGTAGAACAACCGCCGCAGCGGCATAAATCCATTTTCCGCGAGCGTGGCGAAGCGGATTACTACACCCGAACAACACTGATACGGATGCGACAGTTTTTACTCAGCGTCAAAACAGTGGAAAACAACCGGAACATCCGCCATCAGCGACTACGCTATCTCGATCAAGTGATCGACCAGCTCTTCTTTTACGTTGCCAGCGTACAGAACCTGTCATCCAGTTGGAGTGCGGAATCCGAGCTAAACCGTGCGCAACAGCTGTGGCTCAATCCACACCGCTGCGTGGATGATGCCGCCTTTCGCCATGAACGCGAATCAGGAGACTGGCAGAAAGAGGTGGCTCATGACTTTGGCCACTGGTTAAACCGCCGACTTAAGCATGATGAATTGATTTTTGGTGAAGTGGAACGCCGCGAATGGTCGACCGCCGCCCTGTTTAAACAACGTATGCGTGAAATGGAAAGTATCTTGAAGGAGGAATTAGCATGAGTACGCTCATTGTATTCCGCCGTATTCGGGTAGAAAACGCCAATGCGATTGCCGGATTGACCTACGGCTTTCCCGCCATTACCCATTTTCTGGGATTTACCCATGCGCTGTCACGCAAGCTGCAAGCCAGTCACGATCTGACACTGGAAGGCTGCGGTGTGGTAAGTCATCAACATCAATTACACGCTTACGGTTCCAGTTGGGAGCGTAGTTTCGCTTTGACCCGTAATCCGTTAACCAAAGACGCCAAGACCGCCGCCTTTAACGAGGAAGGCCGCATGCATATGACGGTATCGCTGCTGATGGCATGTCAGGGGCCGCTACCCGCTGATATCGCCGCACTGCGTGAATACCTTACCCAGTCAGCGCTATGCCAGAGGCTGGCGGGCGGGACGATCGTCGATATAGAGCAAGTCACTGTGCAGCCATTACCGGAAACGGAGGCCGATACACGCCTGGTGATGCGTCGTTTATTGCCGGGTTTTGTACTGCGGGATCGAACGACACTATTGCATAGCCATTTACAGACGCTGCGGCAAACCGACCCACAATCGGAAATGCTTGATGCCTGGCTTGATTTCTCAGCCCTGAAAATGCGTGCAGAGCGGTCGACAGAAGATAATACCGTGCAATGGCAATACGTCGCCAAACCGGGAGAAGGCGGTTTTCTGACGCCGCTAATGATCGGCTATCGCGCAATTTCTCCGCTGCATGCCCCCGGTGAAGTGGATAAAACCCGGGATCCCCAAACACCATTCTGTTTTGCCGAAGCGGTCTACGGCGTGGGGGAATGGCAAGGGGCGCACCGTATTCATGATATCCGGCATATTCTCTGGGAATATGACTATCAGGACGGGGAATATCATTGCCGCCAACGAGCAGACAGTGATCAACAATCAGAAGAAACAACCTACGAATTTGACTACTAAGGATTGAATCATGGCAAAAACAGCAACGACGTTAAAAACCGCTTCAGTACTGGCTTTTGAACGCAAACTGGCTAATTCGGATGCCCTGATGTATGCAGGAAACCGGGCACAACAAGATAACTGGGCGCCGCTTGCCATTCAGGAAAAATCGGTACGGGGAACGATTTCCAACCGGTTGAAAAACACGCTTACTAGCGATCCAGCTAAACTGGACACAGCAATTCAGAACGCTAATTTACAAAAGGTCGATGTAGCCGCCCTCCCTTTCGACGCTGATACCCTGAAAGTGGTGTTTACCCTGCGGGTATTGGGTAATCTGACACAGCCGTCGGTGTGTAACGATCAGGACTATCAGGCGGCGCTAGGGCAAATCATTACAGGCTATGCCAGTGAGCAAGGGTTTGACGTACTGGCAGCGCGCTATGCGGAGAATATCGCCAATGGACGCTTTTTATGGCGCAACCGTATCGGCGCAGAAGCTATCCGCGTGGTGGTCACCACTCACCAGCAACGCTGGGAATTCAACGGTGAGGATTATTCGCTACGCCAGTTCAGCCAGCCGTCCGGTGAGTTGGCTGCGCTGGCACAGGCAATCGCACAAGGTTTATCTGGAGAATCCTCTGCCCTTTTTACCGTGGAAGCTTACGTACAACTCGGCAACGGACAGGAGGTTTTCCCCTCTCAGGAACTGGTGCTGGATGAAAAAGCCCGTAACGGAAAAAGCAAAATCCTTTATCAGGTGAATGGCGTCGCCGCCATTCACTCTCAGAAAATCGGTAATGCGCTACGCACCATTGATGACTGGCATCCGGCAGCCGATGAGGCAGGTCCGATTGCAGTCGAACCTTACGGTTCAGTCACCAGCCGTGGTAAAGCATACCGCCAGCCGAAAGAAAAAATGGATTTTTATACGCTGTTGGATAACTGGGTCATTAAAGGGGATGTACCAGCGACAGAGCAACAGCACTATGTGATCGCCACGCTGATTCGTGGCGGCGTGTTCGGCGAAAAAGGCGAATAAGGTAGCGACAATGGATCACTACATCGACATTCGTGTATTACCGGACCTGGAATTCAATGCGCCACAGTTATTGAACGCATTGTTTGCCAAACTACATCGAGCACTAGGGTTACTGGCAGACGGTTCAATCGGCGTGAGCTTTCCTGAGGTCGGCAAAACGTTGGGGGAATGTCTGCGGCTGCATGGTACAGCAACAGCGTTATCGACACTGGAGCAAACCGGTTGGTTGAAAGGGCTACGGGATTACACCCGAATTTCCAAACTCCAGGCCGTACCCGATGGCGTGAAATTTCGCACCGTGCGTCGCGTTCAGGTTAAAAGCAGCGCCGAAAGGCTACGCCGCCGTTCGGTTAATAAAGGGTGGCTTACCGCTGCTGAAGCCGCTGTGCGGATTCCTGATGCAGTAGAGAAACGTAGCAAACTGCCCTTTGTGCAACTAAAAAGCCTTTCCAGCGGACAAATGTTTCGACTGTTCGTTGAGCATGGACCACTACAGGATACTCCCGTCGCAGGTCGTTTCTCCTTCTATGGTCTAAGCACAGAAACCACCATCCCCTGGTTCTGACCCTTTTTTTACGGCCGACTGCAACTGATTGATTTCAAATGCAGTTGGCCTTCATAACAAAAAAGGGAGTTTTGCAAAAAAATGCGTATTTTCTTTAAAAATCTGGTGATTAGTGTAAAAAACTAACGGTTCACTGCCGTATAGGCAGCTTAGAAAGCCTCGTTCCCTTCAATATTTCCTGACTCGATGTTCACTGCCGTATAGGCAGCTTAGAAAACTGGTATAGCTGCGGGAATATCTTTCCCTTCGTTCACTGCCGTATAGGCAGCTTAGAAAAACCAGCTCAATGCATATCATGAAAACAAGCAGTTCACTGCCGTATAGGCAGCTTAGAAAACAGAAGAAAAGAACGATCTGATCACCGAAATGTTCACTGCCGTATAGGCAGCTTAGAAAATCAAACCCGTCAAGCCACGCCGACTCAATGAGTTCACTGCCGTATAGGCAGCTTAGAAATCAACATCGTGACCTCGCAGTTTAAGAACCGGGTTCACTGCCGTATAGGCAGCTTAGAAATTTCCCAGCGGACGGTATTACTTTCTCTGTTTGTTCACTGCCGTATAGGCAGCTTAGAAATCTGCCGTGTCGATATCCAGCATGCTCTGAATGTTCACTGCCGTATAGGCAGCTTAGAAACAAAGCGCTCGCTAATCTGGATGTCGTAGTAAGTTCACTGCCGTATAGGCAGCTTAGAAAGCAATGAAATTGAGGGGTATGAGAATGGTGATGTTCACTGCCGTATAGGCAGCTTAGAAACCTCAATTGTCCTCCCCTGCGCCTTTCCACTCGTTCACTGCCGTATAGGCAGCTTAGAAATTTCATTGCAGACGACGCAAGCGCGCCTTGAAGTTCACTGCCGTATAGGCAGCTTAGAAAACTGCCGCCACGGCCATCAGGAACCAATTGATGTTCACTGCCGTATAGGCAGCTTAGAAATATCGCTAACTATTCAGCAGGTATCTTCTTACGTTCACTGCCGTATAGGCAGCTTAGAAAGGCCACGCAGAAGGCCGTTTTCAACCCATCGTGTTCACTGCCGTATAGGCAGCTTAGAAAGAAAGTCCCGGCCAAATCATCGCCCAAATACAGTTCACTGCCGTATAGGCAGCTTAGAAAAGTTCAGCCAGCGAGCCATAGCAGCAATAGATGTTCACTGCCGTATAGGCAGCTTAGAAAGGACGGGCAGACGGTCACAGTAAAATCGCAATGTTCACTGCCGTACAGGCAGAACATAAAGCCGCTTTTCTTCAATGAAAGCGGATTAGCATGGCTGGATTAGAACGAACGTCAGTTCTTCGAACTATTCGTCGTTTTACCCGCAATGGTGACAAGCGCCAACGCGTTGTCCGCTGGCAGAATCCGCATTCCCGGTGGGTCGCCCGCCTAATGGAGAAATCACTGTTTTTATATCAACTGAGTAATACATTAGCATCGTGGAGGTTAATCAATTTTGATAAGAAACCGCTGGAAAGAATAAATTAAGCTGGGCTCAGAATAATACGCATTAACTATCAATATAAAAAACATTCTTCATTTTGTGAAAGTGCTAAAAATACAATAGAACTTCAGCTCAAATGAGTAGCAGGTGAATTTTCGTTTATTCATTACCGTTATTCCCCCTGGATAGTGATAATAAGCGTCCTGCTATCGCCATGATTACGATGCTCACATAAATAAATTCCCTGCCAGGTCCCCATATTTAAGCGTCCGTTGCTGATCGGAATAGTTAAATTATTTCCCAACAGACTCCCTTTCAGATGCGCGGGCATATCGTCGCTGCCTTCATATACATGGCGATAATAAGGTTCATCTTCCGGAACCATATGATTAAAGAAATTTTCAAAATCCTGCCGCACGGTAGGGTCGGCATTTTCATTGATCGTCAGTGCTGCTGAAGTATGTTTGATAAAAACATGCATCAGCCCAACGTTAATTTGTCGTAACGTTTTCACCTGCGCCAGCACTTCATCAGTAATCAGATGAAAGCCTCTGGTTTTAGGCTTAAGACGGATTTCATGTTGTATCCACATGGAAAACCTCCGATAGTGCTACGACAGCACGTGATAAAGATTAAACAAGAAACCGAGAAGAATAAGTCTTTTACCCGATGCCCGTATTCTTTAAACGATATCCTTGCCAGCGTTCAACATACCGTCGCCTTAGCTTCCTGCATGTTGAACGCGATGGATAAGAACAACATTACGCCGGCTGACGCGCCAGAATCGGTTTCAGGAAACGCGCGGTATGCGATTTTTCACACTCGGCAACGGTTTCCGGCGTACCGGAAACCAGGATCTCACCGCCGCCGCTGCCGCCTTCCGGCCCCAGATCAATGATCCAGTCGGCGGTTTTTATAACATCGAGATTATGTTCAATCACGACAATGGTATTTCCCTGATCGCGCAATTGGTGCAAAACCGCCAGCAATTGCTGAATATCGGCAAAATGCAGGCCGGTTGTCGGCTCATCCAGAATATACAGCGTCTGACCGGTGCCGCGTTTCGATAATTCACGCGCCAGTTTCACACGCTGCGCCTCGCCACCGGATAACGTGGTTGCCGACTGCCCCAGACGGATATACGACAGGCCAACGTCTATCAGCGTTTGCAGCTTACGGGCCAGCGCGGGTATTGCATCAAAGAACTCGCGAGCTTCTTCGATAGTCATATCCAGCACTTCATGGATGCCTTTGCCTTTGTACCTGATTTCCAGCGTTTCACGGTTATAACGCTTACCTTTACACTGATCGCACGGCACATAAATATCCGGCAGAAAGTGCATTTCCACTTTGATCACACCGTCACCCTGGCAGGCCTCGCAACGTCCGCCGCGGACGTTAAAGCTGAAACGACCAGGATTATAGCCGCGGGTTCGCGCTTCCGGCACGCCGGCGAACAGTTCACGGATTGGTGTAAAAATGCCGGTATAGGTCGCCGGGTTGGAGCGCGGCGTGCGGCCAATTGGGCTCTGATCGATATCGATAACCTTGTCGAAATGCTCCAGCCCCTGAATCTCACGGTATGCCGCAGGCTCCGCCAGCGTGGCGCCGTTTAACTGACGCTGCGCCAGCGGGAACAGCGTGTCATTAATCAGCGTGGATTTGCCCGAACCTGAAACACCGGTCACGCAGGTAAACAACCCTACAGGCAGGATCAGGGTCACATCCTTAAGGTTATTGCCTTTCGCACCAATCAGCTTCAGCACTTTGGTCGGGTCAGCCGGAACGCGGTGTTCGGGGACTTCAATCTTGCGTTTGCCGCTCAGGAACTGCCCGGTCAGCGAGTCAGGCACCGCCATAATCTGCGCCATTGTACCTTCGGCCACAATCTGACCACCGTGTACACCCGCCCCCGGTCCGATATCAATCACATGGTCAGCGGCACGAATCGCATCTTCATCATGCTCGACCACAATCACGGTATTGCCCAGATTACGCAGATGAATCAGCGTTTCCAGCAAACGCGCGTTATCTCGCTGATGCAAACCGATGGACGGTTCATCCAGCACGTACATCACCCCCACCAAACCCGCGCCAATCTGGCTTGCCAGACGGATACGCTGCGCTTCGCCACCGGACAAGGTTTCTGCCGAACGTGAGAGCGACAGGTAATTAAGCCCGACATTAACCAGGAACTTCAGACGATCGCCGATTTCTTTCAGCACCTTTTCTGCAATCTGGGCGCGTTGCCCGCTGAGCTTCATATTCTGGAAGAAGCTCATCGCATGGCCGATGCTCATATCGGAAATCTGTGGCAACGTAGTTTGTTCGACAAATACATGACGCGCTTCTTCACGCAGACGCGTACCGCCGCAGCTGGCGCAAGGGCGATTGCTGATAAACTTCGCCAGCTCTTCCCGCACCGCGCTGGATTCCGTCTCTTTGTAGCGGCGCGCCATATTGTGCAGAACGCCCTCAAACGGGTGACGGCGCACCGAGGTATCACCCCGGTCATTAATATATTTGAACTCGATATTTTCTTTGCCTGAACCGTAAAGGATCAGTTGCTGAATGGAATCGCCCAGGCTTTCAAACGGTACATCAACATCAAATTTGTAATGGTCGGCCAGCGAACGCAACATCTGGAAATAATAGAAGTTACGACGATCCCAGCCGCGGATCGCTCCTCCCGCCAGCGACAGCTCCGCATTCTGTACCACCCGGAGCGGGTCGAAAAATTGCTGAACCCCCAGGCCGTCACAGCTTGGGCACGCGCCAGCCGGGTTGTTGAATGAGAACATACGCGGTTCCAGCTCGTGCATGCTGTAACCGCAGACCGGGCAGGCGAAATTGGCGGAAAACAGCAGTTCCGGCATCGTCGGGTCGTCCATATCCGCCACCACCGCACTACCACCGGAGAGCTCCAGCGCCGTCTCAAACGACTCCGCCAAACGCTGAGCCAGATCGTCACGCACTTTGAAACGATCGACCACCACTTCAATGGTATGTTTTTTCTGTAATTCCAGCTTCGGCGGATCGGAAAGATCGCAGACTTCACCGTCGATACGCGCACGGATATATCCCTGCGTCGCCAGATTTTCCAGCGTCTTGTTGTGCTCGCCTTTACGGTCTTTCACAATCGGCGCCAGCAGCATCAGACGTTTGCCTTCCGGCTGCGCCAGCACGTTGTCCACCATCTGGCTAACCGTCTGGGCATCCAGCGGAATATCATGCTCCGGGCAACGCGGCTCACCCACGCGCGCAAACAGCAAACGCAGGTAGTCATGAATTTCGGTAATCGTCCCCACCGTGGAGCGCGGGTTGTGTGAGGTAGATTTCTGCTCGATGGAAATCGCCGGCGACAGGCCTTCTATATGATCGACATCCGGTTTTTCCATTAGCGACAGGAACTGGCGCGCATAGGCGGAAAGTGACTCGACGTAACGTCGCTGTCCCTCGGCATACAGTGTGTCAAACGCCAGCGATGACTTACCTGAACCAGATAATCCGGTGATCACTATCAGCTTGTCGCGAGGGATTATCAGATTGATATTCTTGAGATTATGAGTACGGGCACCACGAACTTCGATCTTATCCATTCACACACTTCCCGGAATAAATACAGTTTTGCATCATCTCACTGATGGAGACAACCGGTACGAAACGTGCAATTATGGCACAAAAAAAGCTGAATGGATATCCAGTATCCAATCCGTTTTCTATGCAAATGTTGCAAACGTTTTCTTCATTTTTGATCGCGTTCCGCAGGTATGATAGATACTTTTCCCATGTTAAGATTGATCGTTTAGACTTAAAAATAAATCTATTGATTCATCAGGAGACACGAGCATGGCCAGCAGAGGCGTTAATAAAGTGATTCTTGTCGGACATCTGGGGCAAGACCCGGAAGTTCGCTATATGCCGAATGGTGGTGCAGTTGCCAACATCACTCTGGCCACGTCCGAAAGCTGGCGTGACAAGCAGACCGGCGAGCAGAAAGAAAAAACCGAATGGCACCGCGTTGTCCTGTTCGGCAAACTGGCGGAAGTCGCAGGCGAATACCTGCGCAAAGGCTCTCAGGTTTATATTGAAGGTTCACTACAAACCCGTAAATGGACCGATCAGTCCGGGGTAGAACGCTATACCACCGAAATCGTGGTCAACGTCGGCGGCACCATGCAAATGCTGGGCGGACGTCAGAGCGGTGGCGCAGCGCCTGCCGGCGGCGGTCAGCAGCAAGGTAGCTGGGGCCAGCCTCAACAGCCGCAGGGCGGCAACCAATTCAGCGGCGGCGCTCAGCCGCAGCAAGCCCGCCCTGCTGCGCAAAATAACACGCCGGCGCCCAGCAATGAGCCGCCAATGGACTTTGACGACGATATCCCGTTCTAGGATTTATTTTTCATAGTTTGGATAGAATATCGCTGTAACGCCCCGCTAGTTCGGGGCTTTTTTCTTCACGGTCGATATCCTCAGTTGTCCCCCTGCCATACGCTTCGCCTTGACGCCACGCCCCGAAACAGAGTGGTTAAGGCAAGCTACAACGCCCGCACCGACCCCCTGATCACCACGCGCCCCGCCAGTTCGGTACGCTGGGCAACCCCCAGCGCCTGTGATGGCGTCAGCTGCTGCGTCAGCAGTTGCAGCGAAGCCCTGGCGATAGCCTCAAAGGGAAGATTCACGGTCGTGAGCGAAACGGGCAGCATATCAAGCGGCAAAATATCATCCATACCCATAACCGAAATATCTTCCGGTACGCGTAGCCCATACTGGTACAGCGCATCTACTACGCCAATGGCCTGATTATCCGCGGCACAGAAAACCGCCGTCACGCCGAGACGATCGGGATGGGCGGTCAGCCAACGCAAGACGGCATCCCGCGCCGTTCGCGGGTGGAAATCCGGCAATGACAGAATCAGCGCTTCGTCTACCTCAATCCCTGCCTGGCACAACGCTTCACGATAGCCTCGCTCACGCTGTTTGATGGTCATACGGGATGTCCAGGTGAGATGAAGAATGCGCAGGTGTCCCTGTCCGATAAGATAGCGCACGGCAGCCGCAGCCGAATAATGGTTGGCCGGCATCACGCAATTCAGCCGCATGCCGGGGTCTTCCCCATTAATCAGCACCGCCGGAATACCGCTTTCCGCAACGGCATTCAGCAGCATGGGGTGATCGTCGTTCACAATCAGGATGCCGCTTTCACGTCCGTCCTGTAGCTCACGCAGCAGTTGTTGTTCGTTAATGGTATCGTGCTCGCCCAGAAAAGGACGCAGTTGGATATTGCGTTGCAGACAGAGGGTTTTCAGCGCGTTAATCAGGGTCAGCGAGACCAGATTGTAATCATTTTCCAGCATCAGGTTGCGCGGCGTGGCCAGCATAATATGACGCAGTGGCTCGGCATGGGGCGCCAACGCCTTACCTGCCTTATGCAAGGGATAGCCTTGCTCGGCGGCAATCGCCATGATGCGCTGTTTGACTTTGGCGCTGATGGGCGCAGTGCCGTTCAAAGCACGGGATACCGTGCTGATTGAAACCCCGGCGCGATCGGCAATATCCTTGAGTGTCGACATCGTTATTTCATCCCCGTATTGGCAATACCTGTAGCGATGTATTTTGGCAGGAAGACACACACCGCCGTCACCGGCAACAAAGTGAGCATGGTCATCGCCAGTATATAATGCCTGCGGGTATCAGATCGTTCATTTTACACTCGTTGATCCACCGTTCGCCGCAGCCGAACGCTTCCAGACTCACCCTTGCCAGTCTCTTCAAACAGAATGTAAGCGCGCCAATAACATCAGCATGACCAGTGCTTGTCCGTAAGGCACGGCAACATTGGGAATATCGCGGTAAAACTGTAAATCATGTCCCATGGCGGTGCCGTCGGAGACGCCCTGCACCACGCCCGCGTCATCAATCTGCGCGACGACGGCGGCAAACCCTTTATCCAACCGCGCCTGCGGAAAATCGTTCAACATGCCGAGCCGCCGCGCCGTCAGGATCCCGGCGATAAAGCCCGCGCTGGCGGAGGTTTCGAGCGGAGAATCCGGATCGTCCAGTAAAGTATGCCACAGGCCGGAGTCGTGCTGACAACCGGCCAGCGCCTGCGTCTGCTGCTCCAGAATGGCTTCCAGCGTGCGCAACACCGGCGCAGACAGCTGATCCTGCGCCAGCACGCGCATTTCCGGCAGCACCAGCGTGATCCAGGCGTTGCCTCGCCCCCAGAAGGCATTAGCGTAATGATGTCTTCCGATGAATGTCCAGCCGTGATACCACAACCCGCTGCGTACATCCGCCAGATAGCGGGCATGGGTTAACAGTTGATACTCGGCTTCTTCAATCAGATCGCGGCGCAACAACAACCGCCCTGCCGCCACCAGAAAGAGTCCGGCCATAAACAGCGTGTCATCCCACAATTGTCCGGTGTTGGGGCGTTCTTTCACCGTGTGCTGAAAACCGCCATCTTCCGTTTTGGGTAACGAATGCAGCAGCCAGTCGGCCCATTCGCTCACCGCCTGCCGCCATTGCGATGGAGCCTGCGGGTTATCCAGACACAGCAGCGCCAGCACCAGCATCGGCGCCGTGGAATTGATCTGCCGCGGCGGCAGGCCGATATCCAGCTTTTGCTGATACCATTGCTCCAGCGCCAGCAACATGGCACGATCCTGCTTCAGATTCGCCAGTTTCCAAAAACCGTAAAGCCCGACGCCCACTTCCCAATCCCATTCCTCAAACTGAATCGCCAGCTCATCGGCAAGATCGGTTTCCTGCGTCACGCTGTCGATGGCCTTTAGCCGGCAGAATGCCCGCGCCACCTGCTCCAGCAACGCTTCGGTTTGTAATTTATCGAGCGATCCCGTCGGCATCTTATGCGCCCCTTGTTTCGTTAATTCAATGCAAATTTGCATTAATGTTTATTTGCATTCAAATTTTGACAATTCGCATTAATAAATAAGATTGCCACTTTTTTATATGTGATGAATCCCACAAAAACACGCTTTATAAATAAAGGGTTAAAATATTTTTAACCAGAGTCACATAAAACAATCCATGACGACGGCGAAATAATGACATGACAATGCAAATTTGCACGATTAAATACCGTGCGCTTTCAGGAGAGAATTTTCAGCAACCCTGCGCATGACGCGCCCCCTCATCACCACGCGGAAGTCTCATAACGTTTTTAAATACTTTTTTACCTATTCCGGCATGCCATATTGCAATAAAAATGTTATGTTATAATATAACAATTCATATCAATGTGCGGATAACGATGATGAGCCTTTATTCCCTCTCCGCCCCCAAACGGGTCCTGCTGGTGTCAGCGCTATTGTCATTCCTGTGGTTACTGGTTGTCTGGGCGGTGATGTTGCCATGATCGCATTACAAGAACTGGCGTTTGGCTACCGTGGCCAGACCCCGTTGGGGATACTAAGCGGAAGTTTCAATTCAGGATCGCTCACGGCGATTATCGGTACGAACGGCAGTGGAAAATCCACGCTGCTAAAAACGCTGGCGGGGCTGCTTCCTCCGCTGTCCGGCACCTTTCGCATCAATAATGCGGGAAAAAATACCATTGGCTACCTGCCGCAGCTTTCCGAGTTTGATCGACAGTTTCCTATCAGCGTCTGCGATCTGGTTCTGATGGGCTGTTTGCCGCACAGCGGTCTGCTGCGTGGTATTTCCGCCGATTGGCGTAATAAAGCAATACAGGCGCTTGAAGCGGTTTCCATGGCCGGGTTCGCCCATCAGCACATCGGCAAGCTCTCCGGCGGGCAGCTACAGCGTATTCTGTTTGCCCGTCTGCTGTTGACCCAATCGCCCATCATCCTGCTGGATGAACCCTTTACCGGCATCGACAGCCAAACCACGCAGACTCTGCTGACCCTTCTTCAGCGACTGCATGAAGAAGGCCGAACGATCCTTACCGTGCTGCACGATCTGGAACTGGTTGAGCAACATTTCCCCCAGGTTCTACAGCTGATCAACGGCAGTCACCGCTGGGGAAACCGACAGCAGATCTTCGCCAGCCGGCCGACAAGCGCCAGTGCCGCTCCGGTACTGCGGAGCGTGGCGTCATGACGTGGTTTCATTTAATCAGTACGCCGTTCGCCGAATTCGGCTTTATGCGTCGCGCACTGGTCGGCTGTCTGGTCCTGACGCTCAGCGCCGCGCCGCTGGGCTGTTTTCTGCTGCTGAGAAGAATGAGCCTGATTGGCGATGCGCTCTCTCACGCTGTCCTGCCGGGCGTTGCCATTGGCTATCTCGTTTCCGGCATGTCCTTGCTGGCGATGGGCATCGGCGGCTTTATCGCCGGACTGTCGGTTGCCATGCTCTCCGGCCTGGTCAGCCGTCAGACTGAACTGAAAGAAGACGCCAGCTTTGCCGGCTTTTACCTCGGCTCGCTGGCACTCGGCGTCACGCTGGTTTCCCTGCGGGGCTCCAGTATCGATTTGTTGCATGTGTTGTTTGGCTCTATTTTGGCCATCGACCGCGCCGCCCTGATCGACATTGCGCTGATCGGCTCGGCTTCTCTGATCGTGTTCGCCATTATCTATCGGGCGCTGGTGATTGAATCCTTTGATGTGACGTTCTTGCGCATTGCGTCCGGCCGCCACCGCGCGGTGATTCACGGCCTGTTTCTATCGCTGGTCGTGTTGAATCTGGTGGCGGGTTTTCAACTACTGGGCACGTTGATGGCGGTCGGCATGATGATGCTCCCTGCCGCCTGCGCCCGCTTCTGGACACAGCGGCTTGCCATCATGCTGGTGACAGCGATGCTTCTCGGCATGGCATCCAGCCTGATCGGGCTGCTCTGGTCATACTACGCTGACCTGCCGGCAGGACCGGCCATTATTTTGACCACGACGCTGTTTTTCTGTTTTTCAATTTGCTTCGGCCACAACGGCGGCATGCTCCGTGCTCGCCGCTGATTCCATGATGTAGAACTTCTGTGAGGAAAAAATGAAACGTTCACTACTCGCGCTTGCTTTATCCGGTCTGCTTTTAAGCCCGCTGGCGATGGCAAAAAACCTGAATGTGGTTGCCAGCTTTTCCGTATTGGGCGACATGGTCAGTCATATTGGCGGCGATCGCGTTACGGTAACCGAACTGGTTAAACCCAATGGCGATCCCCATGAATTCGAGCCGTCTCCGCAGGACAGCAAAACGCTGGCAAAAGCCGACGTGGTTTTCGTTAACGGACTGGGACTGGAAGGTTGGCTGGATCGGCTGGTTACCGCCTCGGGCTATACCGGCAAAGTGGTCACCGCCTCCGACGGCGTCCAGACCCGGACCATGATCGAAGACGGCAAAACGGAAACCGACCCCCACGCCTGGAACAGTATGGGCAACGGGGTGATCTATGCCAACAACATCGTTAATGCGCTAATTGCGGCAGACCCGCAGAATGCCGACGACTATCGCAAACAGGGGGAAGCTTATATCCGGCAGTTAACCGAACTGGACAGCTACGCAAAGAAAACCTTTGCCGATATTCCACCAGAAAAACGCAAAATCTTGACCAGTCATGATGCATTCGGCTATTTCAGCCAGGCATATGGCGTGAAATTCCTGTCGCCAGTCGGCTATTCCACCGAATCAGAGGCCAGCAGCAAAAAAGTGGCTTCACTGATCAAACAAATCAGGGAAGAAAAAATCAAAACCTACTTTATTGAAAATCAGACCGATCCGCGTCTGGTGAAACAAATTGCCAACGCCAGCGGCGCACAGCCCGGCGGTGAGCTGTATCCGGAAGCCCTGACCGATGCATCCGGCCCTGCGTCAAGCTACACCGCCGCGTTTAAACACAACGTTGATGCCATTGCATCAAGTATGAAGTAGCGCGCCATGCCAGCCCCGAGGGGAAACGCTGACTCCGTTTCCCCTCGGTAAAAAATCTAGCGCTCACTCTGATGACAGGATTGGAGACTCGCCGGATTTATTTAATGACGACCCAAAAAGTTTAGTAAACAAAGAAAATATCTTACTACTCCTGTCGTGATATTGTTCACAATTTTGGTTTATTTTTGCTTTCATCTTCAGAAATATAAAAAATATCTTAATGAAATATATGAATAAAAATAAAAAACCACCCCATAACATCGATAAAGCCAATTGAGTTTAGTAAACAAAAAGAAGTAGACTGACGCAACAGGTCATGGCGCTGCCTCCATCCGTCGGGGTTTTGAGCGGGAGCGATGAAGCATGTTAAGTCTGGGCATTGATATCGGTGGTTCGAAAATAGAAGCTGTGGTGCTGAATTCCCCCGGCGAGACGGTGTACAAACAGCGCTATCCAACGGAAAAGCAAAGCTACATCGCGTTCTTCACCCTGTTGTGCCGCGTGATCGACGATGTTCGTCAGGCAGTGTCGCATCCTTTCAGTATCGGTATTTGTCTGCCGGGAACCGTCGAAGCGAGCAACGGCGACATCAAGAATTCCAATATTCTGGTCATTAACCAGCAGCCGCTGCCTGCCATGCTTGAAGCATACTGCCAACAGCCGATTGCCATCAGTAATGATGCAAACTGCTTTGCGCTGTCAGAAGCCATAGATGGCGCGGGAAAAGGATACGACACCGTCTTTGGCGTGATCCTCGGCACCGGCTGCGGCGGCGGTATTGCCATTCATCAGCAGGTGATAGACGGGCGCAATCGCTGTGCCGGTGAATGGGGGCACAACGCGTTACCGCGTTACAGCCCGAAACGAGATGGCCCCACCGCCACCTGTTACTGTGGGCAAGATAACTGTATTGAATCCTTTATTTCCGGCACGGGTTTATCGCAACGCTACAACCTGCGCTATCAGCGCACGCTGACCGCCAAAGAGATTCTGGATGCCGTCGATATGCAGGACGACGATGCTCGTTCTCAGTTTACGCTATTTCAGGATCAACTGGCCCGCTCGCTGGCGGACGTCGTCAATCTGCTCGATCCTGATGTCATCGTGATCGGCGGCGGGTTATCAAATCGTCGCGTACTGTATCAGGGGCTGGATACGCAGGTTGCCCGCTATGTGTTCAGCAATACCTTTACGACGCCCATTGTTCAGGCGGTACACGGGGACAGCAGCGGTGTTCGGGGCGCGGCGTGGCTGGGACAAAAACTGTCGTCAACATCCGCTGCGGCACCACGCTGTGGTAATCTTCCCTGACATATTTGAATCGTAATGCCCATACCGATCGAAGGTAACGAATGACCAAACGTATCAGGATCAGGGATATTGCCGCTGAGGCGGGCGTTTCGGCAGGCGCGGTGTCACGGGCATTAAAAGGACAACCGGGTCTGAAAGAGGAGACGCGTCAACGCATTCTCAGCATAGCGCAGCAACAGGGCTACGACTTCACCCGGCTGCGTAACGATAAAGTCCGTCGCGTACTGTTTTTACTGCATCGCCAGCACAATATTTCCAGCGCATTGTCGTTCTATTCACCGTTATTGCTTGGCGTGGAAAATGCCTGCCGGGAAGCGGGGATCGCCCTGAGCTTTCTGGCATTGGGCCCCACTGACCCGGTGGAGCAGCAGGTCCGTCTGCACAATCCCGATGCGCTGCTGTGCGCCGGCTTTTTTGAACCGGAACTGCTTGCGGTTTTACAACATATGCAACTACCGCTGGCGCTGGTTGACCTGTGGTCGCCGCACCTTCCCTGCGTCAATCCCGATAACTTTCAGGGCGGCTATCTCGCCACTCGCCACTTGATGGCACAGGGCAGAACACGTATCGCGTTTCTCGCCAGCAGCCTTGCTCACTACAGTATCCGTTTACGCGAAAAGGGCTACCGTCAGGCGCTGTTCGACGCCAAACAGCTTACTCCACCGGAATACGAAGCGATTGCGCCTCCCCTGTTGGATATTGAAGCCTCGCTGACCCAAGCCGTGGAAGAATTGCTGGTTCTGCCCCAACCGCCCGACGCCATTTTTGCCTACAATGATTCCGCCGCACTGATTGCCATGCGTGTTTGTCAGCAGCGAGGATTGAAAGTCCCGCAGGATATGGCCATTGTCGGTTTTGATGACATCGAAACCGCCGCCATGGCGCACCCACCGCTGACGACGATCGCCATCAATAAAGCCGAACTCGGACAACAGGCGCTACAGCTGTTGATTAATCCCACAGAGGAAAACCAACAGCGGCTGCTGACAGTAGAACTGGTGCCAAGGGAAAGCGCCGGGGAAACCGCCATCCCGGGTGAAACACTCACACCAGTTTCAGATTAAAGGGCTGCGCCTTTAGCTGGTTTTGTACATCGGGAGGGAGTCCCACGTCCGTAACGATGTCACTCAAATCCGCAAGCGGCGTGACACAGAACAGAGAATAAGCGCCGTATTTGCTGCTGTCCGCCAGTAATACCCGGCGACTGGCATTCAGGCCGAGATCCTGTTTCAGGCCTGCCTTTTCCTCGGTCGGCGTGGTGATGCCTTTTTCCAGACTCCACGAGTTACAACTGATAAACGCAATATCCGGGTAGATGCTGCGCAGCAGACGCCGGCCATGTTCACCAATACAGGACTGGCTGCTGTCATCAATACGCCCGCCAATGATGGTGACTTCAATCTGTTTGAATTCAGACAGAAACAGCGCAATTTGCAGGTCAGCCGTAATAACGCGCAGCGGTAAATGGGTCAGGTTACGCGCCAATTCCAGCATGGTGGTGCCGGCATCCAGCACCACCGCACTACCCGGTTTCACCAGCTTCGCCGCATAGCGGGCAATCGCCTGCTTTTCCTGCAAATTACGTTGCAGCTTCTCGTTGGTCGTTGGCTGGGAAGGGATAAAACGATTGAGAGTAACGCCACCGTGACTACGGCTGATCACCCCTTGTTCATCCAGTTTGATCAAATCGCGGCGAATGGTCGCCGGGGAGGCATCAATGACGGAAACCAGCTCATCCACCGTCACCAGATTATGGCTCTTCAGATAGTCCATAATCTGATCCAGACGGCTTTGCCCTTTCACTCTCTCTCCACTTATGCGCAAAGCATCGCTCAATGTTTTCTCCTCGACGATATTCATCCGTTTAACTCATACGGCTCTCGTCGTGAGAAGTCCGTCACTAAGCGCGAATTACGCGAGCTGCATGGCTAACTGGATTGAGATCGCCATGCTCTCAGACTTCGCTTTTCCTGTCCACGCAATATCAAAAGCCGTACCGTGATCGGCGGAAGTACGAATAAAAGGCAGCCCGGCAGTGATGTTGACCCCATCATAAAAACCAAGCAATTTCAGCGGAATATGCCCTTGATCGTGATACATCGCCACCACCATATCATACTGGCCTTCATAGGCTTGCAGATAAACGGTATCCGGCGGGCACGGGCCGTACACATCAATGCCTTTGGCCTTCATCGCTTCAACAGAAGGCGACACGATCTTGATCTCTTCATCGCCGAATAACCCATTCTCGCCGGCGTGCGGATTGACCCCGGCGACCGCAATGCGGGGATGTGCGAAACCAACCCGTTTCAGAAAGGTATCCGCCATCGCAATGACCGTTTCAACGCGTTCGCGGTTAAGCGTATCGAGGAACTTGCGCAATGCGATGTGCGTTGAAACATGAATCACCTTCAGTTTATCCGTATACAGCACCATCGCGTAGTCGCGGCTGTTGGTCAGTTTCGCCAACAACTCGGTATGCCCCGGATAAAGATGGCCGGCAGAATGGAGCGCTTCTTTATTCAACGGGGCGGTAGCGATCGCATGCACTTCGCCCGCCATCGCCAGTTCTGTCGCGCGTTTAATGCAGCGGTAGGCCAGATCGCCCGCCTGCGCCTGAACTTTGCCGGGCTTCAGCGTCTCCGGCTCAGCCAGCGGTTCATCGATTATGTTAATCACACCCGGTGTAAAAATGGCATCGGCAGGCTTATCAATCACCCTTAGCTCCACCGCTGGCACGACATTCAGCGCAAGAATACGACGCAGTGTCTGTACACACCCAACCACGACGGCAGGCGCGCCGGAAAGTTCCCCCTCGGCCAGAGACTTGATAATAATCTCCGGACCAATACCCGCCGGATCACCCATGGTTACTGCTATAGTTTTACTCACTGGCCTTCTCCTCAATAAAACGTAAAACGTCGAGCAAGGTGGTTTCGTCGCCAAAGCCGCCTGCTTTAGTCATTACAGGCGCATCGCCGGCCAGACACTCCTGCCGCCGTCCCCATGGCTCTCAACCGGTAATTTGTCTCTTAATCTGGAACCCGCTGGCCTCCAGCGCGGCGGCGGCGTATGAAAATGCACCGGAATATCGTTCAGTACCAGGTCACGCTGCTGTATCAGGGCAATCTTTTTTGATCGATTTCGCTCACGCAATCCGTCATAACATAAGCAGGATAACGAAACCACCAGACAAACATAGCGAATAAGCCGGTCTCTCCTCGCCTTGTCATCTGAACCTGGATTGATTATATTAAATCATAATTGATTATATGTGAGCAAGATCAGATTATTTAATATCTAATTAACTTATAAATTACTCTTAGTAACATCGTGGACTGTCGTCTCTCTTAATGAACGAACAATCCCGGAGGGCAAGAGTCGCGTGAAGAGAAAATTCAGCACAGCAACAGCAATAGGCAGACAGGATGAATATTCACAATACGCTCCTTAGCAAAGTCCAGACACTGATTCAACAGACCCGCCAGCAGGCTGGACAGACGCCTCTGCCGCGCACGCCGCTACTCTTGACTACAGGTTCAGCGGCTGGTGAAGAATGTGCCGGCGCCGATGATAAACATGATTACGTATAGAAAATATAGATAGGATTGTTATTTTCTATAGTGACATATCCAGGAGAGATTAAAAATGGTTACAGAATCTAAAGCATTTAGTATACCGATGTTTGATTTCATGAATAAAATACCTGGTGGATTAATGTTAATTCCACTAATCCTGGGGTCAATTTTTGGAACTTTTTTTTCTGATGCATTAATGGTGGGATCTTTTACTACAGCACTGTTTAAAAATAGTGCCATGCCATTAATTGCACTATTAATTTTTGCAACCGGCACACAGGTATCCTGGCGCTCCAGCGGGCCGGTTCTCGCCCATACCGGTGTTGTTGTATTCATGAAAAGCGTCATACCAGGATTCCTGATTGTTTGTTTAGGTTTATTTATCGGCATTGATGGTTTTTTAGGGATCTCCATTCTGGCTTTACTGGCAGCCGCGGATAATAGTAACGGTGGCTTATGGTTAGCATTTACCGGGAAATACGGCGACTATCGGGATCGTGGAGCCTATATGGGTTCAGCGGTTACTGACGGCCCATTCTTTAGCATGTTATTTTTAGGGGTTTCCGGATTAGCTGAAATACCTTTATCCATGTTTGTCGCGGCTATTTTACCCTTCATCCTGGGCATGATAGTCGGTAACCTTGATAGTAAATGGAAGGCTATTTTAATTCCGGTACCTAACATCGTCATCCCGTTCTTTGCTTTTGCATTAGGTACCGGCATTAATCTTACCAGTGTTGTTACCGGCGGCGTTCAGGGTATTATTGTCGGGATAATCGTTGCCCCTTTTACAGGTTGGTTAGTTTATCTTGGTTACAAATATATTCTTCGCCGCGGCCCTAAAAGCGGTATCGGTTTTATCGCCGGGACAACGGCTGGTAACGCGATAGCCAATCCTGCGATTATTGCAGCGGTTGATCCCCGGTTTGCCCAATATGTGGACGTTGCTACGGCCCAGGTCGCCGCATCAGTATTAGTGACTGCAATACTGGCTCCCGTTTTAGCCTCATGGATGTTAAAACGCAACAATGCCTTAAGTTCACCGGATGAAGAAGAAATAGCGTAATTTTCATCTTTTAACCGGCATGTTTATCTATCAATTTGGCCGGCCAAAGGCGGGCCTGCGGCGGGAAACAGGACGTCGCTTATTAATCCCCGGAAGCGCCAACACCAGAATGTGACCGGGGAAGGCGTTAAAAAAAATTATAAATCAGTCAGATAAGAACAACCATTTCGAGAGGAATGATATGAAATTATTAGTTATCGCCGATGATTTTACCGGTTCTAATGATACAGGCGTTCAATTTGCTAAAAAAGGCGCAAAAGTCGATGTCTCTTTTTTATGGGATGATAAAAACGAAACCGATACGGAAGTGCTGGTCATTGACTCAGAAACCCGGGCCGTATCCATTGACGAGTCCAAACGGCGAATAAAAACCTGCATTATTCAACAGGAAACAGAATCCCGGGGGATGACGATTTACAAAAAAATAGATTCAACCCTGCGAGGTAATTTAGGTGCTGAAATAGAAGCCATTTTTGACGTAACGAATATCAGGCTGGCATTAGTCGTCGCGGCAATCCCTAATAATGGACGAGTGACCAAAGAAGGTATTTGCTATGTCAACGGAACACCGTTATTAGAAACAGAATATGCAACGGATCCCAAAACGCCGATCCATTCGTCCTCCATTAAAAACATTATCGCCAGCCAAACTGATTTGCCCGTTCACGAAATTCATTTGGCGAATATTCGCAGTGGGAACGCAAACCAACTCATTGATATAATTGAAAATAAAGAACGTTCCATTATTATATTGGATACTGAAACCGAGGAGGATTTGCGGATAATAGGCCAGGCGATTGATAATATATCCTGCCCTGTTGCTTTTGTTGGCGCTGCCGGGTTGGCCAGTGTATTGCCTGAACGTTTTTACAAAGAGCGACACAATAAATCACCCGCGTTAGTGATATCCGGCTCTATGAGTGATGCAACGATTAAGCAAATTAACTATGTGGTCAAAAATAGTTTAGCCGATATTATTGACATTGACGTCGATAGATTATTGTCCAGTGACTATATTCAGTTATTAACCGAGGTGGTTACCGAGGCTTCAGATATCCTTAAAAAAGGACATCACTGTATTATTCGATCGTGCACTGATTCCAGCGCCCGTAATACTATTGAAGAGCGATGTGAAAAATTGGGTTTCTCCAGGCAGGAACTGGGCGAAACCATAAGTTTAAAACTGAGTGAGATCACCAGAGAAATCTTACAAAAAAACAGCGTGGGCGGGTTATTTTTAACCGGCGGCGATATTGCCATTGCGGTTGCAAAAACAATTAAAGCGAAAGGCTATCGGGTCCAACATGAGGTCGCGCCATGTATTCCGTGCGGGGTCTTGATTGATAGTGAAATAAATAATGCCATTCCTGTTATCACAAAAGCCGGTGGTTTTGGTGCAGAAGACGCGATAAAAGTGTCTTTAGAATTTTTTGGAAAGATTTAATGCTTATAGTTTATTATACGCTTGATATTTGGATACCGATGCGAGGAAAAATCACTTAAAAAAATAGCCATTAATCATAGCGACGGTATTTGGGCGTGTTCCCGGCATAGCTCACGCTGAACGCACACGTCCAAAGGCCGGCGAGTGCGGAGCCGTCTGATTATCGGACCCGGTGACCGCATGGACGGCCACCTTTAAGCAAAATGGCGATGACACAGCATCACCAACAAGAGCCGGGGCGGTCATAATGTCTTCTTCTGCCCTGCCGCGCCATTTTCCCATACAAACTCGCGATATTTTTTCATTACCGTCAGAAAATCATCCGTACCGCAGAGCGATAGACTTTCTTCATCATAATAGCTCATCCCGTCTTCCATCTCATCGACGGAAAATTCAAGCTGGTTGGCGCGTATCATCACCTCTTCGCTATCCAGCAACAGGGTATATTCATGGCCGACATACTGCCACTGACGTTCGCTCCCCGACACGGAATGCGCCGCCGCCTCCACCTGTTCAAGTAACGCTAAATTATCTTTCACCTCTTCATTAAACCAGTGGCCAAGGGCTTCATGCCCCATTGACATTCTGACTATCACCTGGCCGGTAACATCGCGCAGAAATTCGTAGTCCATGGTGCCCCCTCCTGTATCACTCTCGTTATTTTTAGTTTAAAGGGCATTGGGTATTGCCACAGTGATGGTTCGCAAACGTCTGGTAAAAACCGGTAAGATTATTTGCTTCTCAGGCCGCCGAACCCGCTGACATGGCGGCAATGCGTAAAACTCACCTCCGCTTCCCGCGCCGGATGACGATTTCTTCCGGCCCGTCATCTTCAGCTCTTTCTCAACATCATCATAACCCATTGCTATATAATGGAAAATTATATCTCTTACGCTGCCGGTCAAATTCATTTTTATGAGCAGGCAGACTATCTGATGTTACCGCGGCGACGGAAGCAACGTTATTCCAGAGAAGTGAGGGGAAGAAGAGGTAAATATCCGATAAAAAACAATGCCGGTCACCTTAAGTGACCGGCATTAGGCCGAGGTCTCCCCCGAAGAACAGCACTATCGCGATTCAGACTGCGGTCTGGAAGATCACGCCATCCGCTTTCTCGGTATATTGACCCAACTGGTCAAAATTCAGATAGCGGTAGGTATCCTGCGCGGTTTTATCCACCTGGTTCATATAGGTTTGGTACTCTTCCGGCGTCGGCAGACGGCCCAGCAGGGATGCCACCGCGGCCAGTTCGGCGGAAGCCAGATATACATTCGCCCCCGTCCCTAAACGGTTCGGGAAATTACGCGTGGAAGTTGAAACCACCGTCGCACCGTCGGCCACTCGCGCCTGGTTACCCATACACAGCGAACAACCCGGGATTTCAATCCGTGCGCCGCTCTTGCCAAATACGCTGTAATAGCCTTCTTCCGTCAGCTGAGCCGCATCCATTTTGGTCGGCGGCGCAACCCACAGACGGGTCGGCAACTGGCCTTTGTGGCTATCCAGCAGTTTACCTGCTGCACGGAAGTGACCAATGTTGGTCATACAGGAACCGATAAAGACTTCATCGATCTTTTCACCCTGCACGTCAGACAGCCAGCGAGCGTCATCCGGATCGTTCGGCGCACACAGGATCGGCTCTTTGATTTCAGCCAGATCGATGTCGATAACGGCGGCATATTCCGCATCGGCGTCCGCTTCAAGCAGTTGCGGATCGGCCAGCCATTTTTCCATGCCCTGAATACGACGTTCCAGCGTGCGACGATCGCCGTAGCCTTCCGAGATCATCCATTTCAGCAGCACGATGTTGGAATTCAGATACTCAACGATCGGCGCTTTATCCAGCTTGATGGTACAACCCGCGGCGGAACGCTCCGCCGAGGCATCCGTCAATTCAAACGCCTGCTCGACTTTCAGATCCGGCAGACCTTCGATTTCCAGAATACGACCGGAGAAAATGTTTTTCTTCCCTTTTTTCTCCACGGTCAGCAGGCCTTGCTTGATGGCATACAACGGAATGGCATGAACCAGATCGCGCAGCGTAATGCCCGGCTGCATTTTACCCTTGAAGCGAACCAGTACGGACTCGGGCATATCCAGCGGCATCACGCCCGTTGCAGCGGCGAAGGCCACCAGCCCGGAACCCGCCGGGAAAGAAATGCCAATCGGGAAACGGGTATGGGAATCACCGCCGGTTCCCACGGTATCTGGCAGCAGCATGCGGTTCAACCAGGAGTGAATGACACCATCGCCCGGACGCAGGGAAACCCCGCCGCGGTTCATGATGAAATCAGGCAGCGTGTGGTGAGTCGTCACATCAACCGGCTTCGGATACGCCGCCGTATGACAGAAAGACTGCATCACCAGATCGGCGGAGAAGCCCAGACAGGCCAGATCTTTCAGTTCATCACGGGTCATCGGCCCGGTGGTGTCCTGCGACCCTACGGAGGTCATTTTCGGCTCGCAGTATTCGTTCGGACGAATACCGGCGACGCCACAGGCGCGGCCAACCATTTTCTGAGCCAGCGAGAAGCCCTTGGCGCTGGCTTCCACCGCTTTGGAAATACGGAATACGTCGCTGTGCGGCAGCCCCAGCGACTCACGGGCTTTGGAGGTCAGTCCACGACCGATGATCAGCGGGATACGTCCCCCTGCGCGAACTTCATCCAGCAGTACGTCGGTTTTCAGTTCAAACGTCGCCAGCACGTCATTGGTGTCATGACGGCAAACTTCGCCTTTGTACGGATAGATATCAATCACATCGCCCATGTTCAGGTCGTTGACATCCACTTCAATCGGCAGCGCACCGGCATCTTCCATGGTGTTAAAGAAGATCGGCGCAATTTTACCGCCAAGCACCACGCCGCCGCCGCGTTTGTTAGGCACATAAGGGATGTCATCCCCCATGAACCACAGTACGGAGTTGGTTGCCGATTTACGTGAAGACCCCGTACCGACCACGTCGCCAACGTAAGCCAGCGGGAAACCTTTTTTGTTCAGTTCTTCGATTTGTTTGATCGGACCCACCACGCCCGGCTGATCGGGTTCAATGCCTTCCCGGGCATTTTTCAGCATCGCCAACGCATGCAGCGGAATATCGGGACGCGACCAGGCGTCTGGCGCAGGCGACAGGTCATCGGTGTTGGTTTCACCGGTCACTTTAAATACGGTTACGGTAATCTTTTCCGCCAGCTCAGGGCGGGACAGGAACCACTCGGCATCCGCCCAGGATTGGATAACCTGCCTGGCATAAGCGTTACCCGCTTTCGCCTTCTCTTCCACATCATAAAAGTTGTCGAACATCAGCAAAGTGTGAGACAGGGCTTTGGCGGCAATGGGCGCCAGCACATCACTATCCAGTGCTTCAATCAGCGGGTGGATGTTGTAACCACCTTGCATGGTGCCCAGCAGCTCAACGGCTTTCTCAGGCGTCACCAGGGGAGAAGTGGCCTCGCCTTTTGCAATGGCCGCCAGAAAACCCGCTTTCACATACGCGGCTTCATCAACACCAGGGGGAACGCGGTTAGCTAACAGATCCAGTAAAACATCTTCTTCGCCTGCGGGTGGGTGCTTTAATGACTCAACCAGCGCGGCCATTTGTATGGCATCTAACGGCTTAGGAACAATCCCCTGTGCAGCCCGGTCGGCTACGTGCTTACGATATTCTTCTAGCACGACTTTCTCCTCGCTCTCATTGTCTTCGTTATGCCCGGCGCTCTTGTCCCGGTCTTGATGTCCATGCCTGGGTGTAAGCTTGTGGATGTAAGGTAATAGAGTGTCCGGTCCAGCCTCGTCAGCATACCAGAATTTGAATCGATTGTTAATTCGTTCACATAATAGCAACATTAATTATTATTAAATCGACCCTTATGCACGGTTAGTTATTTTTATCCGATGCTGGCTGACTTCAGCAGAATAGCATGCTCCTGATAACACACACTATACCCAATAGATTTCAAGGCGATCATCGCGTAAATCATCTTGCTTTCCAAGCCGATAACGGTGTGAGACCAAAGACCGGCACCGCAGCGCTTTAACAAAATGGCGGGGACGACATGGCAGGAAAAAGTCCGGACCGTTCACGATAGAATATGCGTAATTGTTAATAACCCGACTCCGGCGTAGCTCATAATAAATCAGTATGCAAACAATTGCCCCAACTGCCGATAGGCTATTAATAGTTAGGACAATATTGATACACCGGGAGTCGCTATGTTGTTGTTGCGAAATATCACCATCAGAAAAGTATTGTTGATTATTCTCAGCCTTTTTTTGTTGTTATGGGGAGGCGTCTCATGGTTCACATTATCATCCCTCAATCAGGCGACGCATTTCCTGACCATCGGTAATACACAGGTTGAAGGGTTAAATACCCTGACCGACGGCAATAATCAGGCATTACGCGCCGCAATCCGCCTCAATCAGGCCATGACGCTGATGCAAAGCGGAAAACTGGATGACATTGACGTTACGGTTTCGTCAGCCGTCGACGCCTTAAAGAGCAGCAAAGATAACCTTGAGAAATTCAAACAACAAACGCATCCACAGATTGATCGGCAGGTAGTCGATAACGTGATTGCAGCCTGGAGCAAACTCATCGACCAGGGATTGCAGCCCATGATGGACACGCTGCAAGAAAAACGCTTTGCCGAGTACCGGCGTTTATTCCGGGATGATTTTCAGTCTTTGAATGAGGCATTTATCACCGAGTTAAATCTTTATCAGGCCCTGTCAGCGGATAACCATACGTTGCAGCAGATCTATTCGCTGGTCGACTGGTGTAAAAAGATCCTGATTGCCGCCATGGCGACGGGCGCCATCATCCTGTTGCTGACCGATCGTTATCTGTCGAGCTATGTGGTTAAACCCCTGACCTTGATTAAAGCGCATTTCCGTACGCTGGCGGAAGGACGGCTCGATCGCTCTCTGGAAGATTTCGGCCGTAACGACGCAGGCCAGCTTATTCCCTATCTGAAAGAGATGCAGGAAAGCCTGAAATCAACGGTATCCACCATCCGCGACAGCGCCCACTCCATTTATCAGGGCACGGCGGAGATCAGCGCCGGTAACAACGATCTCTCTTCCCGTACGGAACAGCAGGCATCGGCATTGCAACAGACCGCGGCCAGCATGGAGCAGTTGGGTATTACGGTGAAACATAATACCGATAACGTTCATCAGGCCACGAGACTGGCGGAGAATGCCGCTACGGTCGCCAAACAGGGCTGGGAAATGGAACGTGAACTGGGCGTCATTATGCAGAGTATCGCCACCAGCTCGCATAAAATTACCGAAATTACCGGCATGATCAACAGCATAGCTTTTCAAACAAACATTCTGGCGCTAAACGCCGCCGTAGAGGCGGCGCGCGCCGGTGAGCAAGGACGCAGTTTCGCCGTGGTGGCGGGAGAAGTGCGTAATCTGGCGCAAAAAAGCGCTCAGGCGGCCAAGGAAATCGAGGGTCTGATTACTGAATCCGTTGAACGCGTTGATGCCGGTTCCAGGCAGGTAGCGCGAACCAGCGAAGTCATGGACGGCGTGATTACCTCTATCCGGCAGGTGAACGATCTGATGGGCGAGATTGCATCGGCTTCCGACGAACAGGCTCAGGGAATCAATCAGGTCAGTCAGGCGGTTACGGAGATGGACAGCGTCACACAGCAGAACGCCGCACTGGTGGAACAATCTGCGGCAGCGGCGGCATCGCTGGAAGAGCAGGCCCGCCAGCTCACCCAGGCAGCGGCAATATTCCAACTGGGGCAGGACAGCGATCGACAGGAAGACACCGGCGCTTTCACACCGCCAATTTCACAGCTATCGATGCTCGGAACGGCATCCTGAGAATCGGGGCGTCGGGGAAAAAAGCTGAAAACCATTTTCTGAAGTTCTTATCGACCATTTCCGGCAGGATCCTGCCGGAAATGGGTACGCAACGCATGCTGCAAAGCGAACAACGGAACGGATTGATGCGACTGTTCAGGATAAATATCCAGCGTAACCTGTAAATTCGATGAGTGGTTCTGCAACGACCACGCCAGTTCCCGGATCCCGTCGACCATCCGCCGCTGATGACGATGCCGCCGCAGCGCGAGACGCTGTTCGTCGGGCAACTGCCATTCCCACGGTTCCAGCGACTGTTCATATTCTCCCACCGATAAGGCCAGACTGGCGGTGTGCGGTATCGAGCGCGCAAGAAAACGTTCGGCTTGCTGAATAAGGTAACCCCCATTCCACCAGACGGATGGACTGGCGGCATAAAAATGCTGAAACGCGTTTGGTGCCGCAAACAGCGTATCGACAGTAAACAAACCGCCATAGGAATGACCGAATAATGCTTCGCGCCGGCTGTCAGTTGCATATTTACCGGCAATAAATGGTTTTAACTCGCTCAGGATAAAGTGACGAAACCCTGCCGCATTACCCGCCATACCGGATGGATAATACCCGCCCTGCGGATTCGCTTCCGGCACGATGCACTCAACCGCAGGACGATAGTCCCGTTCACGCCGGGTAGGGCCATCGTAATCAATCGCCGCAATAATCCCCCCGCCCATGCCGCAACGCGGATGGGCCAGCGCGTCCATCAATGACACGGCGACAGGAAAATAGCGGGCGCCATCCAGGAGATAAATAACCGGCCAACCCTGCGGCGGCGGCGGGATATCAGGGCAAAAGGACATAATGCGAAAGCGTCCGCATGCGGACGAGTCAAACATCTCATCACATGTATTGCGTAACTGATACATCCATCCTCCTGAACTTTTTCTTATTATTTATGTTGACGCCCTACTTGCCAAACCAAAAAACGCCGGAAGCGTTTTTTGACCACGCCCGGCGTTGGCCCGTCAGGGATGGCTGATCACAAAAAATCCGGTGGGTAAATTACCCCCACCGGAAACGATAGTGCGATGACGCCCGGTCTTTTAACCGGCGCCAACACGCGGCACCGGCTTAGCATAACCGTTAAAAGCGGGTATTCAGGCTGACAAAGAAGGTTCTGCCCGGTTCATTGTAGGTGGCCGCGCCGGCGCCATATGCAGTTACGGCCGTCCCGGTGGCGGTGGTATTAGTCAACGACTGCGCATTACCTGCCCTGAACTGACGTTTATCAAGCAGGTTATCAACACCGACAGTAACGCTGGCATACTTATTCACATCATAAGTGCCACTCAGACCGAACACCGCATACGGGCTAACTTCGTGCCGATCATACTCGGCAGTCAATGGCAGAGACGATGTCGCCTCTCCCTTATAGTTATATTTCTTCGGTTTCTGACGACCATACCAGGTCATGTCTGCCAGGAAAGAAAGGCTGTCAGTTGCCTGCCAACTGACAGAGGAATTCAGAGTGAATTCCGGTGTAATCGACAAATAATCACCAGTGGTTTTGTTTTTCGACTGCAACATCCAGGTAATATTATTATTCCAACTGATAGTATCCGTTACCGGAATATTCAGCGTACCTTCCACCCCTTCCACCAATGCTTTTGGTACGTTTTCCCATTGAAGAATGGCTGAATCAAGCGTGGTCGTTGAACCTGTTGAATGTATGCCAGATTCAATCTTATTACGATAATCATTACGGAAATAGGTCACGCCAGCCTGATAACCGTTACGATGAAACTCAAGACCAATTTCCTTATTAATACTGGTTTCCGCCTTCAGATCCTCATTCCCCATCAGGTAACATCCGTTTGTACCTGCAACACTACAACCATTGCCACGGCTATAGAGCAAATAATTGGGATTCATCTGATAAAGATTCGGTGCTTTATAAGCGCGGGCAATACCCATTTTCAACGTAAAATCTTCACCCAATTGTTGAGACAGGTTCAGCGACGGGCTCCAGTTACTCCCGACTATACTGTGATGATCGAAACGTAAAGCCGGCGTCAGCATAGTGCTGTCAGTCATTTCAATATTGTCTTCAGCAAAGACCGATGCAATACGGGCTGACATACGATCGTTGCGTGTGCCAGTAGGGTATCCGTCGATGATTCCGCCCAGTTGTGATTGCGTATTCGAGGCTGGATCTTTTAATTTCTGTTCAGACCACTCGACCCCAATGGTTGCCGTCTGATTAAACAGCGCCTCAAACGGGATATTAACTTCACTGTGGCCAGTAAATGCATCCAGCTTGATGGTGCTGAAGTCATTCCCTTCCGGCCGACCGGCTGGCCCACCCGCCAACAACTCAAAAATACGCGTATTGTGGGTACGTTCATATTGCAGGTAAGAGGTTGAACTTACACCACTATCCCAATAGCCACGATGGGTGATGGCAAAATTCTGCCGGTACATCCGATTGGTTTCCCGACCATAATTTTCCAGTGAGGTGGCACTACTGTTGTTATTTTCGGTATCCCCAGCGTAGATATTGCCCTGACGGCTGGCGCCGGCTTCAAATTCCAGCGACTGCTGTTTGGTAATGTCCCAGCGCAGCAGACCATTAATATCTTTATTGCGCACCCCTTCCCGCCCGGCCGGGATGGTAGTTGACAGTGGGCTGATCTGGTGGCCGTCGTTAATATCCCAGGCATCGGCCTGCGTTTTATTGATATTACCGAACAGACGGAAACTCAGGTTATCGGTCAGCCCGCCCATCAGGCTGAAATCGGTGCGTTTGGTCGCCCCTTCAGACTTATGCGCCGGCATATTCATATAGGTATTCCAGGTGCCGTGCAGTTCCTGCGTTGGCTGTTTGGTAATGATATTCACCACCCCGCCCGCGGCCCCATTGCCGTAGCGTGCCGCAGCCGGCCCCCGCAACACTTCAATCCGTTCTACCATATCGGCAGGTACCCAGTTGGTATCGCCACGGGTATCACGCTCGCCGCGCCAGCCATAGCGTACTGCATTACGGCTGGAAACAGGTTTACCGTCCACCAGAATCAGGGTATTTTCCGGCCCCATGCCACGCAGGTCGATCTGACGGTTATTTCCGCGGGAGCCACTGTTTGAGTTACCCGACAGATTAACCCCCGGCATGGTACGTATCAGTTCCGACAGGTCGTTAGCCGGTGGTCGCTTACTGATATCTTCCGCGGTAATCACCGACACACCGGGAGCCTGCCGGGTTTGTTCTGCGGCGGTCACCACCATTGTATCGCCCGATGTGCTATTATTTTCAGCCTGTTCCTGAACCTGAACGGCAGGCTCGTCAGAGGCAGCGCCTGTCGTTTGCGCAACAGTCAGAAAAGCGCTCATCCCACAGCTGACGCCAATGAGAGTCGCCAGATAATGGCGTGGTTGTGGTAATTTCATCAAAATCATCCTGCCCTGTAATCAATGAGTCTATCGTCTGACAGACGTTCTGGTGCCGCTACGGATACCGCAAACGTAACGGACAATCAGCAACGTGCTGAATAATAAGGGCGGAGAGAAAACCGGCGGCAAGCACGGTTGTCATCAAGGAGAACATCGTGTGTCGTGGTGAACACGTGTCGTTGTAAACGCATGTTGTTCTACATACGCATTGTTGTAATCAGTCAGTCCTTTTTCTCCGCAATACCAACAATGGCGCATGCGCATAAACGACGAGGAAACGATCCTCAACGAAAAATGCTATTGAGAAGTATTTGCATTACCATTTTGGCGCAGTCATTGTTACATTTGTCATTCGGAATGAGGTTTGCACTAACAGCAAATTGTTTTGCCAAAACATCAAAATGGCGGGGAATAACCAGATAAATACCAGGGGGAATCATGCAAAATACTATTCCATCGTCAAAATCCATCTATAAAAATCACATTGTGCAACAGTCCAGCCTGGTATCGAATGACTACCGTCTGCTCGGCCCCAAATGGGTGGATGACACGCCCGTGCTCTTTGGCAGTTTCAGCGTTATCCCGTTGAACCAGCATGTAACCTTGCATATTGCCGACGTTATCAACCTGCACAATATGAAAACTCAGGGCATGCTGAATGGTGCGATCAAGCTCGCCATCGTGGTCAATGGCACTGCGCATGTGACATTTGGCGAACAGCAATTACATCTGGGGGAGCATCAGCCCGCTTCCCTGGTGGTGTTAACCGAGCCCACCCTGTTTACCCGCATCGGCAAACGTGATGAATATGAACGCACCGTTTCACTGACCTTCAGCCGCGAGTGGCTATACGGTAATCTGCTGGATAGCGTCAATGACTGGCAGGCAATCTATGATTTTACCCAGACGCACCTCGCCACGCACCTGTGGACGCCCTCCCGTCAGGCGCTGGCCATTGCCCTGCAAATATTGAATTCGGAACCCTGTAAAACACCGCTTCAGCGGCTTTACCTTGAAACCCAGTGCATGAATCTGATTATTGAGGCTTTCACTTCTCTGACAGCCAGCGTCATGCAGGAAAAAAATAATGGCGTCACGCTGCGGGGATATCACCGTATTCAACAAGTCAGGGATATGCTGGAAAGCGGAATGGCCGACCAGCTCTCAATGAGCGAAATTGCCAAAAGCGTTAATATGAGTGAAAGTACGCTACAGCGACATTTTCGTCAGACCTTCAACATGACGGTGTTTGAATACTTGCGTAACTGCCGGTTACAGCGCGCCATGCTGGCCTTGAAAAAAGACGGTATCGGTATTGCGCAGGCCGCCAGTATCGCTGGCTATAACAGCCCCGCCAACTTCGCTACCGCGTTGCGGCGCGCATTTGGCATTACACCGGGGCAGTTGAAAGATCGGTTCTGAACGAATGAATTACCGTTGATATAATTCAAACCAATAATATATTTCATTTAGTTATTAATACCCTTTCAACAGAGCGCAGTAGATTAAGACATCTTTATTGCTGACTTTTTGCCGCTTATGACCAACCAGACTGACTTAACGACTACCCTCGCACAGTTCATTACGCACAGTTTACCGAGCCAGGCGGCGATCGATGCCGCCCGATTGGGGGTAACGGATTTTGTTGCTACTGCCCTGCCGATAACACAGGGCGCCATCGTCGACAGCGGCCTGATCCCGTTAAAGCAGGTTTTCAGCGGTACCGACAGCCAGACAAACAGTCTGATTCTGGGTTATGTCGGCCATGCGCTGGACTTTGATGACTATCATCCGGCTTTCCGCGGACATCCCAGTACGGTGATCCTGCCGGCACTGTTTGCGCTATCAGCGGAAAATCCGCACATCACCGAAGATGCCTTCCTGACCGCCTATGTCATCGGCGTGGAGGTCGCAGGCAGAATCGGCCTGGCTTGCGGGCCTCGCCATTACAGTCTTGGCTATCACAATACCGCGACGTTAGGTGCTATCGCGGCGGCCGCAGCCGCAGTTCGTCTGCTTGGCGCGCCGGTTGAACAGACCAAAAATATACTGGGTCTGGCGGCCACGCAGGCGGCAGGCTTACGCGCACAGTTTGGTTCAGCGGTAAAACCGCTTCATGCGGGGTTCGCCGCCAGAGCCGGCGTCACGGCAGCCAGGCTCGGGCTGGCGGGGTTCAAGGGCAATCCAGAGCACGTTATTGAGGCTTTTCTGGCTGCGCATGGCGATCGGAAACAGCAACCCTCATTACTGACTGAATCCTGGGGAGCGCCGTGGCGCATCCTTTCGCCTGGTCTGGAATTCAAACGCTACCCCACCTGTGGCGGTACACACAGTGCGGCGGAAGCGGCTTTCGAGCTAAGAGAACGCTGGTACGCACAACACGACAGCGGCGTTTCGCTTACCGACAGCGTAGAGCAGATTACCGTCTCCTTTCCACCCGGCGGCGATATCGCGCCGTTTATCCGCAGAGCCGCCACCGGCGTAGAAGCACGTTTCAGCCTGGAATATGTGATTGCCGCCGCGCTGCTGGAAGGTGAACTGAAGCTGACGCGTTTTGCGGAAGGGCCGGCTGATCCCGAAATTCTGGCGCTGGCTGACAAGGTTATCCGGATAGCGGACGATACCGCGCCACCGGACGAACAGGATCCCGAAGCCCGTTTTCATGAGGTCACGCTGTATTTGCATGATGGCACCATGCTGCGCCATCGCGTCACCCGTCGGGAGACAGCGATGCAGCCGACCGATTTGCGCGCCAAACTACGGCAGACCATCGGTTCACTGCCGCATCTGGACAGCGGGCAGCTCGCCGACCGTTGTGCATTAAGACAGGAAGGCGATCTGCGCTATCTGATTTCGCTATTGCTTTAACCATCGATCCAGCCAGATAAAGATGTCTTCCTGCTGCTCCTGATAGAAAACGTGACCGAGTTCAGGCCAGATTTTCGTTTCCAGCTTGCTATCAGCCTGTTGCGATTGCCAAACCTTATGCATTTTTGCATACGCGGCTTCCACGGCGCTATTGGGGAACAGTTTGTCCTGGCCGCCGTTGAACAGCAACATTGGCCTGGGTGCGGCGATGCTGGCGACATCAGGAAAATCCATACGCGCAGGTAAACCGGGATGCAGCATGTAAAACGCCGACTGTCCGCGCAGCACATTGTTGCCCGGCGTCATCAGCCCTTCGTAAGTCCCCATCCAGGAAACGGCTACCGTTGCGGCCACTCTGTCGGACAATGCCGCCAGTTGCCAGGCGCGATAGGCGCCCATGGAAAAGCCGACCACGCCGACACGTTTGTCATCCACCTGCTCAAGCGAAGCCAGAAAATCGATCGCTCGCGTATCTTCATACGCCATCAGCCCCGCCAGAGAACGGCCCAGATTGAAGAAGTTACTGGCCAGCGCCTGCTGCTGCTCATACTTGAGGGGGCCACGTTCGCCCCACCCCAGCGCATCAACCGCCAGCACCACATACCCCCGCTTCGCCAGCTCATCGCCCACAAAGCGCCCGGTGAAAAATTTATCCGCCCACGCCTGCGCTGAGGCGAGCTGTTCGGCATTGCCCCACGGTTTGATCATCTTCTCCTTGCCGATATCAAATTTCGATCCGTGATCGTGCAGCAGAATCACCGCAGGATGGGGCCCCGGCGTTTTCGGCGTCAGCAGCAGGGCATTTACGCGGCTTTCGTCGGTCAGATTGAATGCGACCTTCTCTGCCGTATAGCTGCCGCGATCCTGCTGTTCGAGCGTTTGTGGGGCAAAATCCTGCGTGGCATCCGGGGTCAGCAACAGCGCACGCAGCGTCTGTCGCGCTTCAGATTTCCACAGACCAAAGTCGGTATAGTTTCCGGAAAGCCAGGAATCCGGATAGGTCATCTGCCGCTTCAACTGGGGATAAAACGATGGCAATCCTTCATCGGTGATCGCCGGCGTGTGGGCATTCATATCATTGGCCATTAGCGAGGTACTGGGCAGTAACATAGCCAGCAACCAGACAAGGGGACGCAAGGCATTCAATTTCATCATAACCTCAAAAATAAAACACCGTTTCTTTTCTGAAGTCAGAGTGTAAATGAAGCGGGTAAAAATACCTGGGTGGAAGCGTAATTCTGCGATGCAGGTTAAAAAAATCGCCTGGAGAGATTTTAACCACGCGAAACGTCGGCCTGAAGGATGGCGGGCTATCCCCGCGCGCGATAAAAAAATCCGGCATCACAAGATGCCGGATTCAGAATGATTAACCGCTAACTGAAGACGAAATTATTTCTTTTTCGCTTTCGGATTCGGCAGGTCGGTGATGCTGCCCTCAAAAATTTCAGCAGCCAGACCGACTGACTCATGCAGCGTCGGGTGAGCATGAATGGTCAGCGCGATATCTTCCGCATCACAGCCCATCTCAATCGCCAGACCGATTTCACCCAACAGTTCACCACCGTTGGTACCGACAATCGCCCCGCCGATAACACGGTGAGTTTCTTTGTCGAAAATCAGCTTGGTCATGCCGTCTGCGCAGTCAGACGCGATAGCACGGCCGGAAGCCGCCCACGGGAAGGTCGCCGTCTCAAAGCTGATGCCTTTCTCTTTCGCTTCTTTCTCTGTCAGGCCAACCCATGCCACTTCCGGTTCGGTATAAGCAATAGAAGGAATCACTTTCGGATCGAAGTAGTGTTTCTTGCCCGCGATAACTTCGGCCGCTACGTGACCTTCATGCACGCCTTTGTGAGCCAGCATCGGCTGACCAACGATGTCGCCGATCGCATAAATGTGCGGCACATTGGTGCGCAGTTGCTTATCAACGCGGATAAAACCACGATCGTCAACCTCAACGCCAGCCTGACCGGCATCCAGTTGCTTACCGTTCGGTACACGGCCGATAGCCACCAGCACCGCGTCGTAACGCTGTGGTTCCGCCGGCGCTTTTTTGCCTTCCATCGTCACGTAAATACCGTCTTTCTTAGCTTCTACCGCGGTCACTTTGGTTTCCAGCATCAGGGTGAACTGCTGGCTGATACGTTTGGTGAACACTTTAACAATGTCTTTATCCGCCGCCGGGATCACCTGATCGAACATTTCAACCACGTCGATCTGAGAACCCAGTGCATGATAAACGGTCCCCATTTCCAGACCGATGATGCCGCCGCCCATGATCAGCAGACGTTCTGGAACGGTTTTCAGCTCCAGCGCATCGGTGGAATCCCATACGCGCGGGTCATCATGAGGAATAAATGGCAGTTGGATCGGACGTGAACCCGCGGCGATGATCGCGTTCTCAAAGTTGATCGTCGTTTTACCGTTTTCACCGTCAACCACCAGCGTGTTCGCGCCGGTAAATTTGCCCAGACCGTTAACGACTTTAACCTTACGGGCCTTCGCCATACCCGACAGACCACCGGTCAGCTGCTTGATAACTTTCTCTTTCCACAAACGGATTTTATCAATATCGGTTTTCGGCTCGCCGAACACGATGCCATGCTGTGCCAGCGCTTTGGCTTCTTCAATCACTTTAGCGACGTGCAGCAGGGCCTTAGAAGGGATACAACCTACATTCAGACACACCCCACCCAGCGTGGAGTAACGCTCTACCAGTACGGTTTCCAGACCCAAATCCGCGCAACGGAACGCCGCAGAATAACCTGCGGGGCCGGCACCCAGCACCACTACCTGAGCTTTAATTTCAGTACTCATCATGACCTCTTAATTAATTTCCGGCGGGTCTGTGACGTCATTGTTATTGAGTCTTAACGCCCTCTTCCACCGGGACGTGTCTTTGCCGCGGTAGTTTACAAAATCATTAACAATTTTGAAACAACAAGCGACTAACGATTTGTCCTTAATCACTGATCGCTGTAGCCAATGACAGCTTACCAGAAAAAAGCCGGCCGTCAGGCCGGCTTTTCGATTACATCACCAGACGGCGAATATCAGACAACGTGTTGTTGATGATGGTAATAAAGCGTGCACCATCAGCACCGTCAATGACACGATGGTCGAAGGACAGAGATATCGGCATCATCAGACGCGGCGTAAACTCTTTACCGTTCCAGACCGGTTCCATCGCGGACTTAGACACACCCAGGATAGCGACTTCCGGCGCGTTGACAATCGGCGCGAAGTGCGTCGTACCCAGACCGCCGATGCTGGAGATAGTGAAGCATCCCCCCTGCATTTCGCCTGCGGTCAACTTACCGTCACGGGCTTTCTTGGAGATCGTCATCAGTTCACGGGACAGCTCAATGATGCCTTTCTTGTTCACATCTTTGAACACGGGAACCACCAAACCATTCGGAGTATCAACCGCCACACCGATGTTGATGTATTTCTTCAGCGTCAGACGTTGGGCATCTTCGGACAGCGAACTGTTGAAACGCGGCATCTGTTCAAGCGCAGCGGCAACGGCTTTCATGATGAAAACAACCGGAGTAATCTTCACGTCCAGTTTACGCTTCTCGGCTTCTGCGTTCTGCTGTTTACGGAACGCTTCCAGATCGGTGATATCCGTTTTGTCGAAATGCGTAACGTGCGGGATCATCACCCAGTTACGGCTCAGGTTGGCGCCGGAGATTTTCTGGATACGACCCAGTTCAACTTCTTCAATCTCGCCGAACTTGCTGAAGTCCACCTTCGGCCACGGCAGCATGCCAGGCAGACCGCCACCGCCCGCAGCCGGCGCGGATTCAGCGCGTTTCACCGCGTCTTTCACGTAAGCCTGAACGTCTTCGCGCAGGATACGGCCTTTACGGCCGGTACCCTTCACTTTTGCCAGATTCACGCCAAACTCACGAGCCAGACGGCGGATAACCGGCGTCGCGTGAACATAGGCGTCATTCTCGGCGAATTCGCCCTTGCTGTCAGATTTCGCAGCAGGCGCGGCTTCGGCTTTCTTCTCTGGCGCAGCAGCTTCCTGCCTGGCGGCAGGCGCGGCTGCCGGGGCAGCGCCCTCGACTTCAAAGATCATGATCGGCGAGCCGGTTTTCACTTTGTCGCCGGTGTTGATTTTGATCTCTTTTACCGTCCCGGCAAACGGCGCCGGCACTTCCATCGAGGCCTTGTCGCCTTCAACGGTGATCAGTGATTGTTCTGCGGCGATTTTGTCGCCCACTTTCACCATCACTTCCGTGACTTCGACTTCGTCACCGCCGATATCCGGCACGTTGACTTCTTTAGCGACAGGCGCGGAGCTGGCGGCCGGAGCGGCCTGAGTTTCTTCTTGCGCCGCAGCCGGGGCAGCAGCGCCGGCGACTTCGAATACCATAATCAGTGAACCGGTTTTCACTTTGTCGCCGGTACTGATTTTGATTTCTTTAACCACGCCCGCAAACGGCGCCGGCACTTCCATTGAAGCCTTATCGCCTTCAACGGTAATCAAAGATTGCTCGGCTTCAACGCTGTCGCCGACTTTGACCAACACTTCGGTGACTTCAACTTCGTCTGCGCCGATGTCCGGCACTTCAACGTCTTTGCTGGCGCTGGCAGCGGCGGCTGCCGGTTTGGCGTCTTCTTTCTTCTCTTCAGCCTTGGCAGGCGCAGCATCGGCTGCACCGTCGGCGGAATCGAAAATCATGATCAGTTTGCCGGTTTCTACTTTGTCGCCGACAGCAACTTTGATCTCTTTTACTACACCGGCCTGCGGAGAAGGCACTTCCATAGAAGCCTTATCGCCTTCTACCGTGATCAGCGACTGTTCAGCTTCAACTTTATCGCCCACCTTCACCAGCACTTCGGTGACTTCAACTTCATCTGCACCGATGTCCGGTACGTTGATTTCGATAGCCATGTAATCTTTACCTCTTATGCCAGACGCGGGTTAACTTTATCTGCATCGATCTCGAATTTGGCAATTGCGTCGGCAACCACTTTCTTATCGATTTCACCGCGTTTGGCCAGTTCACCCAGGGCCGCAACCACGACGTAAGACGCATCCACTTCAAAGTGATGACGCAGGTTCTCACGGCTGTCGGAACGTCCGAAACCGTCGGTTCCCAAGACGCGATAATCGCTGGCCGGAATGAAGTTACGAATTTGCTCAGCAAACAGCTTCATGTAGTCGGTTGACGCAACGGCAGGCGCATCACTCAATACCTGAGCCACATAAGGAACGCGTGGTTCTTCGGTTGGGTGCAGCATGTTCCAACGTTCGCAGTCCTGACCATCACGAGCCAGTTCGGTGAAGGAGGTCACGCTAAAGACATCGGAACCGATGCCGTAGTCTTTCGCCAGAATCTGTGCGGCGTCGCGTACGTGACGCAGGATGGAACCTGAGCCCAGCAGTTGAACTTTACCTTTGCTGCCTTCAAGCGTTTCCAGCTTGTAGATACCCTTACGGATACCTTCTTCCGCACCCTGCGGCATCGCAGGCATGTGGTAGTTTTCGTTCAGCGTGGTGATGTAGTAGTAAATGTTTTCCTGCGTTTCGCCATACATGCGATGCAAACCATCATGCATGATGACAGCCACTTCATAAGCGTAGGCCGGATCGTAAGAAATGCAGTTCGGGATAGTCAGAGACTGAATATGGCTGTGGCCATCTTCGTGCTGTAGGCCTTCGCCGTTCAGCGTGGTACGGCCGGAGGTGCCGCCGATCAGGAAACCGCGAGCCTGTTGGTCACCTGCTGCCCAGCACAGGTCGCCGATACGTTGGAAACCAAACATGGAGTAGTAGATGTAGAACGGGATCATCGGCAGATCGTTGGTGCTGTAAGACGTTGCCGCCGCCAGCCAGGATGAACCTGCGCCCAGTTCGTTGATCCCTTCCTGTAGGATCTGGCCTTTTTTATCTTCTTTGTAGTAAGCAACCTGTTCACGGTCCTGCGGGGTGTACTGCTGACCGTTCGGGCTGTAAATACCAATCTGACGGAACAGGCCTTCCATACCGAAGGTACGCGCTTCATCGGCGATGATCGGAACCAGACGATCTTTGATCGACTGATTTTTCAGCATCACGTTCAGGGCGCGAACGAAAGCGATAGTGGTGGAAATTTCTTTATTCTGCTCTTCCAGCAGCGTGCTGAAGTCTTCCAGCGTCGGCAGTTCCAGTTTTTCACTGAATTTCGGCTGACGGCTTGGCAGGTAACCTTCCAGCGCCTGACGACGCTCATGCAGGTATTTGTATTCTGCGGAGTCTTTGTCGAAGGTGAGGTACGGCAGTTTTTCGATGTTTTCATCGCTGACCGGCACGTTGAAACGATCGCGGAAGTAGCGCACGCCGTCCATGTTAATTTTCTTAACCTGGTGAGCGATGTTTTTACCTTCAGCGGCGTCGCCCATACCATAACCTTTGATGGTATGCGCCAGAATAACCACCGGCTTGTCTTTGGTTTCCTGCGCTTTTTTCAGTGCAGCATAGACTTTCTTCGGATCGTGACCACCACGGTTCAGTGACCAAATCTGATCGTCGGTCCAGTCTTTGACCAGCGCCGCCGTTTCCGGATATTTACCGAAGAAGTGCTCACGAACATAAGCGCCATTTTTGGATTTGAAGGTCTGGTAGTCACCGTCAACGGTTTCGTTCATCAGTTGGATCAGCTTGCCGCTGGTGTCTTTACGCAGCAGTTCGTCCCAGCGTCCGCCCCAGATAACTTTGATCACTTCCCAGCCGGCGCCGCCGAAGATGCCTTCCAGTTCGTTAATGATCTTGCCATTACCGGTAACCGGCCCGTCGAGGCGTTGCAGGTTACAGTTGATAACGAACACCAGGTTATCCAGTTTTTCACGGGTCGCGATGGTGATTGCTCCCTTGGATTCCGGTTCATCCATTTCACCGTCGCCCAGGAAAGCATAAACCGTTTGTTTGGACGTCTCTTTCAGCCCGCGGTGCTCAAGGTATTTCAGGAACTTAGCCTGATAAATTGCACCAATCGGACCCAGCCCCATGGAAACGGTCGGGAACTGCCAGAATTCCGGCATCAGTTTCGGGTGTGGATAAGAAGACAACCCTTTACCGTGCACTTCCTGACGGAAGTTGTTCATTTGCTCTTCAGTCAGGCGGCCTTCAAGGAAAGCACGGGCATAAATGCCGGGAGAAATGTGACCCTGGAAGTAAACCAGATCGCCACCGTCATGCGCATTACGCGCACGGAAGAAGTGGTTGAAACACACTTCATAGAACGTTGCGGAAGACTGGAAAGACGCCATGTGGCCGCCCAGATCCAGATCTTTTTTCGAAGCACGCAATACTGTCATGACCGCATTCCAGCGAATTGCTGAGCGAATACGACTTTCCAGATCCAGGTTACCTGGATATTCCGGCTCATCTTCCACTGCGATGGTGTTGATGTATTGACGTGCGGCACTGCCAGCAGCAACGCTCACGCCACCTTTACGCGCTTCACTCAATACCTGATCAATCAGATACTGGGCGCGCTCAACACCCTCTTCACGGATGACCGATTCGATCGCCTGCAGCCAGTCGCGGGTTTCGATCGGATCCACGTCATTATTTAAACGATCTGACATGGTTATTCCTTATCTTCTCTAATAAGTTAGTTTGTTGGAGCCTGTCTTCTTGTGCTCTGGCTTATTCAGTCATAAATAATAAAGCACATGAAGACAGGCCCATCGTCATATCCCCGTCACCTTTCAAGTTACAGCTCCGTTGGCTTACCGCCCTACTGCACCTTGAAATCTATTGGGTATAATTGCCGCATTCAGAGCCCAAAATCGGACGCTCAATCCTTGCGTTGCTGGAGCCGACGCAGCGATCTCTCGCGCCGACTATGTTCCCGGTTAAGATCCAGCAATACTTCCTCAATAAACGCCAGATGGCGGTGTGATGCTTCACGAGCCTTTTCTGGTTCACGGGCAACAATCGCCTCAAAAATTCCAGCGCGATGAATGCTTACCTTCCCCAACACTTCACGGCTCAGGTAAAGCAATTCAAAATTCTGTCTTACGTTCTGTTCCAGCATCGGCCCCATGCAACGCAATAAGTGCAGCAGCACCACATTATGCGTGGCCTCTGTTACAGCAACCTGATACTGCATAACCGCTTCCGATTCCGCGTTCAAATCCCCTGAGTCTCTGGCCTGCTGAATGACGGCGTGGCAATCCCGGATGCGCTGGAGATCCGATTCGGTACCGCGTAACGCCGCGTAATAGGCAGCGATACCTTCCAACGCGTGGCGAGTTTCCAATAGATCGAATTGTGATTCGGGGTGCGTACTCAGTAATTCTGCCAGCGGATCGCTGACGCTTTGCCATAGATTGGCTTGAACGAAGGTACCACCACCCTGACGGCGCAAAAGTAACCCTTTGGCTTCCAGACGTTGAATGGCTTCTCTCAGAGAAGGGCGGGAGACATCGAACTGTTTCGCCAGTTCACGCTCCGGAGGGAGCTTCTCGCCGGGGCGCAAGGTTCCCTCAAGTATCAGAAACTCCAGTTGCTGCTCAATCACATCTGACAGCTTAGGCTGACGGATCTTGCTGTATGCCATGGTGGATTCTTCTCTGCGAATGGCGCGGAGTCAATTGGTAATACCAATTTAAAAAACGTGACGTTAAAGTAACAAAGTATTCACCTTCTGTCCATAAGGACGTTGAGCTAAATCACCAATCCCACCAGATTTTAACAAATGCACAGGGAATATGAGGCAAAGTGATAATACACCAGTGGTATTACCATTAATCCCTCCCATTTATATTTTAACTTTTTTGAAACGTAGCACAGGCATGGCTGAACCGTTTAAAGCACGCCAATATTGAATATTAAATCAAATTTAATGAATATTAATTCAATTTTATTTTACAGCAAACCGCCTTGATCACTGCTTTTGCACACGCTTTGTCCCTCTCTGGTAATAGAGAATAACCATCATGAGGTCATCGATGAATCAGACATGAAAAGGTTTTCAAAACGCGATAGGCGACACCGATGAACAGAACCTTGGCGTAGCGATGATTTTTATCTATCGCTGAGCAAGAAATCAGTGCAATTTTGCGTGCTTATCACTATTCTCTGACAAACGGTAGGTGCCTCAGGATATTAACCTGCATTTCACCGTAAAAATAAAATTACACAAACGTAAAAGAGTTAATACGAGCTGTGCTTATACCCAATAGATTCAGAACGGGCTATCTCGCCCCTCGACGGGAGTCAACGCTACGCGTTTTTTTCGAGAGGCAGGATAAAACGTTGTCGTTTTGAACAACGCGCCTGCAATCTGACATATGGCGGGTATATTGCGTCAGTTTTTATTTGCTCGTAATGGCAGAGGATTAAATTTGATGGATGATCAACAACAGGACGGCGCGCTAAAGCGTGGCTTAAAAAACCGTCATATCCAGTTGATTGCCTTAGGTGGTGCGGTAGGTACCGGATTGTTTCTTGGTATTGCTCAAACCATCAAAATGGCTGGACCGTCGGTACTTTTAGGCTACGCAATTGGTGGGGTGATTGCCTTTCTCATCATGCGTCAGCTTGGTGAAATGGTGGTAGAGGAGCCGGTAGCCGGTTCTTTTAGCCACTTTGCGTATAAATACTGGGGAAATTTTGCAGGATTTGCCTCTGGCTGGAACTACTGGGTGTTGTATGTTCTGGTCGCCATGGCCGAACTGAGCGCCGTCGGTATTTACGTACAATATTGGTGGCCTGATATCCCAACCTGGGTCTCCGCCGCCGTTTTTTTCCTGCTTATTAACGCGATCAATCTGGCAAACGTCAAAGTTTATGGCGAAATGGAGTTTTGGTTTGCCATTATCAAAGTCGTAGCCATTATCGGCATGATCGTCTTCGGAGGCTGGTTATTAATTAGCGGTTCTGGCGGCCCGGAAGCGACGGTTACCAACCTCTGGGCGCAGGGCGGATTTTTCCCGAACGGCATTTCCGGGCTGGTCATGGCGATGGCCGTCATCATGTTCTCGTTTGGCGGGCTGGAACTGGTCGGGATTACCGCGGCCGAAGCCGATAATCCGGAAAAAAGCATCCCGCGCGCCACCAATCAGGTCATCTACCGTATTCTGATCTTTTATATCGGTTCTCTGGCCATCCTGTTGTCACTCTATCCGTGGGGTAAAGTGGTCGAAGGCGGTAGCCCCTTTGTCTTAATCTTCCATGAACTGAACAGTAACGTGGTGGCTACGGTGCTGAACATCGTGGTACTGACCGCGGCGTTATCGGTTTACAACAGCTGTGTTTACTGTAATAGCCGCATGCTGTTCGGTCTGGCAAAACAGGGCAACGGCCCGAAAGTGTTGCAAACGGTTGACGCCCGCGGCGTACCTGTCGTGGCGATCGGCGTGTCGGCGCTGGTGACCGCGCTGTGTGTGCTGATCAACTACCTGATTCCAGGCAAGGCCTTTGAATTACTGATGTCGCTGGTGGTTTCCGCTCTGATGATCAACTGGGCGATGATCAGTCTGGCGCACCTGAAATTCCGGGAGCAGAAAGATAAAGAAGGGATCGTCACCAAGTTTAAGGCGCTGATTTATCCACTGGGCAACTATATCTGCCTGCTCTTCCTGGCTGGCATTTTGGTCATTATGTATCTGACGCCGGGCATCCGGATTTCAGTGCTGCTGATTCCGGTGTGGCTGATTATTCTGAGTCTCGGTTACTTCTTTAAACAGAAGAATCAGGGCCGTTAAGGTTCTATCCGACTAATACGCAAATGGCCGATAATATCGGCCATTTTTCATTTTATCCCCTTGTACCTGACGACTGGCCGGGACTCAGACCAGCGCGCCATAAATGGTCAAAAGCGCCACTACAACCACCAGCACCATCGTCACTTTTTTGGCCAATGTCACGGCCGCCTTCGGCGTTTCCACCGGATCAATGTGCGGCTCACGCGCCAGAGAAAACTGCGCCAGTTGGGTTAACACCCAGTATTGCGAATTACGGGTGTCGCCCAGCGAGGAAAACCAGGCCGGCAAGGCTTTCTCACCATGGCCCAGCAAGGCATACGCCACGCCTGCCAGACGTACCGGAATCCAGTCGAGCCAGTACAGCAGCGAATCGACGCCGGACTGCGCGCGCGCCAACGGCGTATGATGGCGAGCCAGCCACGTTTGTCTGGCGCGTAAAAAAGCATACCCCGCCAATGCCACCGGGCCGTAAGGCCCGGCCACCGTAAACCAGAAGAGCGGCGCCAGATAGAACCGGAAGTTAATCCATAACAACGCGTTCTGTAATTCCTTCAGGCGCTCGTTTTCCCCCGTCCCCACCGGCAACCCGTGGATTAAAGCCAGCTCCGCCGCCAACGCCTGACTGGCATCTTTTTCACCACGCTGCGCTGACTGGAGATAATGACGATAATGCTGACGAATCTCGCCGGCGCCAATGCACATCAGGCTGATGACCACCCACAGCAATAGCAGAACAAGGCCGAATAGCACGTCGCTTACCAGCCATAGTAATACGGCCACCGCCCCCATACAGCAAAGCGTCAGAAACAGGGTCTGAAATAAAGAAGGAGAAGGCAAACGGCGAAACACCACTTCAAGACGATGATCGATCTGCCAATGTTCACCTTGTTTGAACAAACGCTCCCACGTCAATACCAGCAACAATGTAAACAGCGTCATCGTTTTATACTCCCTTCGTTTTCTCTCCAGCCTTCCTGAATCAGGCGATGATATTGGTCCCAATCAAAGGCAGGACCAGGATCGGTTTTACGTCCTGGTGCGATATGGCTGTGTCCGGTGATCCTTGACGGTGTAATAGGGTAAACGTCGAGCAATAGCCGTGTTATCGCCGCCAGCTGATGATATTGTTCAGTAGTAAAAGGTAGCGTATCCGTTCCTTCCAGCTCGATCCCGATTGAAAAATCGTTACACCGCTCACGGCCTGCAAAACAGGAAACGCCGGCATGCCACGCCCGCTGGTCAAAAGAAACATACTGAATCACTTCCCCATCCCGGCGAATCAGGCAGTGTGCCGAAACACGCAAATGGCTGATATCCGCAAAATAGGGGTGTGCGGCAGGATCGAGCGTCGCAGTAAATAACTGATCAATATAAGGCCCGCCGAATTCACCCGGTGGCAGGCTGATATTGTGGATCACCAGCAGTGAAGGTGCTTCTTCTTCCGGACGGCTATCAAAATGGGGTGAAGGTATGTGTTTTATCTCAGATAACCAGCCATTTTCCAAAAGCATCGGCGGTAACCTCGCATTATGTCGTTTGCCGGGCTAAATAAGGTGCGGTGAGTTGCTGTGATTCGTAACAAATAATTTGCCAACAGAGTACCATGTTTCTCAATACCATAGCTAACCAGCTGGATACAAAAAGATTTTTCTATTCTCCCCTCAGGGCTTCAACACGCTCCCGAATGGTTAATTCCCTGTTCAAAAACATTCGCAGAAATAGCATCGATACAATCACTCCTACATTAACGTGATATTGATCACATTAATAATGCAATTATATGAATGTGTGATCTAGATTTCGTGCATCACATCAATTTTTATTTAAAATACCCCTCAGGAGCCATCTCCTGTTTTCTTAGATATTACAAAAACTTATTTAAAAATATTCCACATCACAGCGTTCCGCTGACACGACATGGTAATTGACATGAAAAAAACACTCACCGCAGGCGCTTTAATCGCGTTGTCTTACAGCGTACCGACGCTCGCTGACAGTAATAAACCAGAATATCTTTCTGACTGGTGGCATCAGAGTGTGAATGTGGTGGGCAGTTACCACACGCGTTTTGGGCCGCAGTTAAATAACACCACCTATCTGGAATATGAGGCGTTTGCCCGTAAAGACTGGTTCGATTTTTACGGCTATGTTGATGTGCCGAAATTTTTCGGTGGCAATACAGATAGCCGGGGCGTTTGGGACAAGGGCTCACCGTTATTCGTGGAAGTTGAACCCCGCTTTTCTATCGATAAGCTGACAGGCACCGATCTCAGCTTTGGTCCATTTAAAGAATGGTATATCGCGAACAACATCATCTATGACCAGGGCCGCAATAGCGATTCACGCCAAAGCACGTGGTACATGGGATTAGGGACTGATATTGATACCGGCACGGACCTCTCGCTCTCGCTGAACGGCTATGCCAAATATCAGTGGCAGAACTATAACGCGGGCAACGAAAACGAATGGGATGGCTACCGCGTTAAAGTGAAATACTTCTACCCGTTAGGCAGCCTGTGGGGCGGCAATGTAACCTACATCGGTTTCACCAATTTTGATTTTGGCTCCGATCTTCGCAATCAGGATGGCCGCTCCCGAACCAGCAACTCGATCGCTTCCAGCCATATCCTGGCCCTGGGTTACGATCACTGGCACTACTCGGTTGTTGCCCGTTATTTCCACAACGGCGGACAGTGGGCCGACGGGGCCGAACTGAATTTTGGCAAAGGTCCATTTGAAGTGAAATCTACCGGCTGGGGCTATTATCTGGTCGTAGGCTACAATTTCTAATATTTTCAATCTGTTCAATACAAAATGGGCGCGAAGCGTTTCATAAAGAGGCTTCGCCCCACGACAGAACACACGCTCCCCGGATTGCATCGGTGCCGTTAAGTTCGTTCCCCTGTTATGAATAATGATTAAAAACAAAATAACCAGCTGAATTACAAAGATTATTCATTCTGGATGTCAGCCTGTAAACAGGGTAGCATATTGCTCCGAATCCCCTTTCGGAGTTTTTGTGATGCCAACTCGTCGTTACAGTCAGGAACAGCGCCAAATCGACCTGCTCGCGCGTATTGAACGTGATATTCCCGCCAGCGTTAATCTGGCCTTGAGTGAAGATTTAGGTGGCATCGTTGATGCCAGTCAGGACATTACCGCGCATTTACTCTCGAGTGAGGCTTCGGCGCACGCCCGCATTATCACCCGTGAGGCAGGCGTGTTCTGTGGCAAACGCTGGCTTGAGGAAGTCTTTTCTCAGCTTGGCGATGCCACTACCATTACCTGGCATGTTGCCGACGGTGAGGCCATCACGCCCAACCAAATGCTGTGTGAAATAACGGGGCCGGCAAAACAGCTGTTGACCGGGGAACGTACCGCCCTGAACTTCCTGCAAACCCTTTCCGGCGTCGCCACCGAAGTCAGCCATTACGTCTCTTTATTACAAGGCACCCGCACCCGTCTGCTTGATACCCGTAAAACCATACCGGGCCTGAGGACAGCCCTGAAATATGCCGTTTCATGCGGGGGCGGAAACAATCATCGCTTAGGGCTCGCTGACGCATTCCTGATCAAGGAAAACCATATCATTGCGGCAGGCTCAATCAGACAGGCGGTGGAAAAAGCGCTATTGTTGCGTCGCGATGTGCCGGTAGAAGTCGAGGTCGAGTCGCTTGATGAACTGCAACAAGCGCTGGATGCCGGCGCAGACATCATCATGTTAGATAATTTCAGTCTGGAAAAGATCCGTGAAGCGGTCACGATCGCACAAGGGCGGGCGCTTCTGGAAATCTCGGGCAATGTCACCATTGAGACATTGCGCGGTTACGCCGAAACCGGCGTGGATTATATTTCTGTGGGCGCGCTGACCAAACACATTCGGGCATTGGACTTATCCATGCGTTTCCTCTGAACCTCTTTTTATGGTGGGCAATCCCTGCCCACCACCCTACGGGCCGCCACTACGTGGCGTTGAAAAATGCTCCCGACATTTTTTTATGGTGGGCAATCCCTGCCCACCACCCTACGGGCCGCCACTACATGGCACAGATTGCGTAGCGGCCCGCAATAATCTTTCAATAAACAGCAAATCCAAAAATCTTTTCCATAACACCTTCCCGTTTGGCCTCTATCTTATCGCCATCCTTGCTCCGGTTTTCTATCCTGCCGTCACCGACAACAACAGAGAAATCAGAAATGGAGCAACAACAGGGGTTTACGCTGGTTGAATTGATGGTGGTTATTGCGATTGTCGCCATACTCAGCGCCATTGGCGTTCCGGCTTATCAGGGATATCTACAGAAAGCCGCCATGACCGACATGCTGCAAACCATGGCGTCCTATAAGACGGCTATCGATTTGTGCGGTCTGGAAAATACGGCCTTTTCTACCTGCAACTCAGGCAATCAGGGAATTCCCGGCAGCAGAACCTCACGCTATATCAGCGAAGTGACCGTGAATCAGGGCACGATCACCCTGACAGGGCAATCAACATTGCAAGGACTGCGCGTCATTCTGACCCCCGTATGGGACTCGGCGACCAGCACATCACGTTGGACAAAAAACTGCGCCACGGACGGTAAGGCCGAAAGCTTGCAATCCGCGTGTCAGGATGTTTTCCGCTTTGACAATACGGCAGGCTGATGATGACTGACGCCAAGCATCTGATGGACGAATTGCAGCAACTGTGCCGCCGTTATCATGCCCTGCTAGTGGGACTGGACGAACAAACGATTTCCGTTGCGGTCAGTGCTTCCCCCTCAGCAGAGATGATCGCCGCCCTGCGTTTTGCCGGTAACCGCCGGATATTAGTCGAGCAATGGCCGCAGGCAAAAATGGAGCAGCAGCTTAATCCGGCAAATATCATTGAAAAGCCCGCGACAGCGCCGCCCACTCAACCGGATAGCCCCACCGGCGACGACGATCCTCCTGTCGTTCAGTTTATTGATCAGACGTTGCGGCTGGCTATTCAGCGCCGGGCCTCAGACATTCATTTTGAGCCTTTGCTGACCTACTACCGGCTCCGGCTGCGCATTGATGGGGTGTTACAGGAAATAGCCGCGCCACCCGCGGAACTGACAGCGAGGCTGACCGCACGGCTGAAAATCATGGGCAAACTGAATATCGCTGAACGCCGTTTACCGCAGGATGGGCAATTCAGCCTGGTGCTGGATCAGCAAACCTACTCATTACGCATTGCAACACTTCCGGTACAGCAGGGAGAAAAAGTGGTGTTGCGCATTTTACAAACCCATCAGCAGGAGTTGATACTCGGCAAGCTGGGGATGTCCGAAAACGCGCTGGCGCAGTTTATCCAGATACTTAGCGCCCCTCAGGGAATGATTCTGGTTACCGGACCGACAGGCAGCGGAAAAACCGTGACGCTCTATAGCGCCATTCGGTGGCTGAATGATGTCAGCCGTAATATTTGCAGCGTTGAAGATCCCATTGAGATCCCCCTGCCCGGTATTAACCAGACGGCGGTCAACCCGAAAGCCGATCTCGATTTCAGTCGGATACTACGCGCCCTGTTACGTCAGGACCCGGACGTGATCATGATTGGCGAAATCCGCGATGCCGAAACCGCAGAAATAGCCGTTAAAGCAGCGCAAACCGGGCATCTGGTCATGTCCACGCTGCATACCAACTCCGCAGTAGAAACGCTGAGCCGATTGAGTCACCTCGGTATTCCCGGCTATCTGCTTGCCACAGCACTGAAGTTAGTCATAGCACAACGGTTGGTCCGCCGTTTATGTCCGCACTGCAAAACCCAGAGCGAACCCCTCCGCCATTTTCCTGACGAAATATGGCATGGCCCCTTGAATCATTGGCAAGCGCAAGGTTGTAGCCACTGCTTTTCCGGCTATTACGGCCGCATCGCCATACACGAATTACTGGTTGTGACACCGGCGCTCCAGCAGGCGCTGGTCAGCAACGCCAGTGACCGTCAGTTAGCCGCACTCTCGCGTAATGCAGGCTTTCCTACACTGTTTGTGACTGGATTATCTCTGGTTAATGAGGGAATAACGTCGATAGCCGAAGTGTATCGTGTCGTTGGCGACAATATTGCGGGTAAGGCAGAAACAGTATGAAGCAGGAGCGCTTATATCACTGGCAGGCGATTACACCGGAAGGCGAGTTCGCGCATGGCGAAATAATTGATTTCCATCGGCATCAGGCTTATATCCGCCTCATTGCGCAGGGCTATCAGCCCTTGTCTCTCAAAACGGGACAATATCTATCACCGCGTTATTGGAAAAATGAGCATCTTGGTGAGTTGATCAAACAGTTGGCGACACTGCTACAGGCGGGGCTCCCTTTATTGGATGCGCTGAAACTGCTCGCAGAGCAGCATGAACGTCCCGGCTGGCGCTGTGTTCTCAAAGACATCGGAATCCAGGTTGCGCAGGGGAAAGCGCTATCTGAAACGCTTGCTGACTACCCGCACATCTTTCCCGTCGTCTATCGTTCCTTGATCGCCGTCGGCGAGCTCACCGGGAAACTCGATGAATGCTGTCTGCAACTGGCGCACCAACAGGAAAAACAGTGCCATCTACAGCGCAAGGTCATTAAAGCACTGCGCTATCCTTGCTTCGTATTGGCTGTCGCGTTGCTGGTCAGCACCATGATGTTGACTCTGGTATTACCGGAGTTTGCCAACCTATACGCTTCATTTGATACCCCGCTTCCCTGGTTTACCCAGCAGTTGATGCGCCTGGCAAGCTGGGGAGTCCATTACGGTTTGGCTGCACTACTCCTATTCACGGCCTTATTGATGGTTTATATCGGCCTGCGAAGCCGCAGGCGGGCATGGCGGGAAAGAGAGCAGGCGTGTTTACTTAAAATACCGGTGATATCAGGCCTGATTCGAGGGAAATGTCTGAATCAGATATTCAACATATTGGCCATGACTCAATATGCAGGGTTGACCTTGCCTGCCGGACTGGATGCCGCCGCCACGATCCCTCATCCTCTCTACCAATCAGCCGTACGGCAAATACAAGAGCAGATTCATCAGGGCATTACCCTGCATCACGCCACCCGGCAATTCATCATGCTGTTTCCCGCGCCCTGCCAGCAACTGATTAGCGTCGGCGAAGAAACGGGGGCATTAGATACGCTATTTGCACAGTTAGCACAGTGGTATGAAAGAAAGACAGAGCAGCAGGCCGAAAACCTCACTCAAACGCTGGAGCCCATATTGATGATGGTGGTAGGAGGGATGGTCGGAGCAATCGTGGTAGGCATGTATCTGCCTATCTTTCAGTTAGGTAATGTATTGGCTGGAGGGTGATCCAGCCAATGCCATCAAAAGAAACGGCCATTACCCGTTGAAAATACGGTTTTCCTGTTCAGCGACACGGATAAACGTCGTGCGTTTGGTCAACTCTTTCAGGCGGGATGCGCCGACATACGTACAGGCTGAACGTAATCCCCCCAGGATGTCGCGCACGGTATTATCCACCGGACCGCGCAGAGGCAACTTAACGGTTTTACCTTCCGCTGCACGGTATTCGGCAACGCCGCCTACGTGTCTCTCCATCGCCGAAGCCGAACTCATGCCATAAAACAGCATCATTTTTTCGCCATTTTCCTCGACAATCGTGCCTTCACATTCATCATGCCCGGCCAACATGCCTCCCAGCATGACAAAATCAGCGCCGCCGCCAAACGCTTTGGCAACGTCCCCCGGCGCAGAACAGCCACCGTCACTGACGATTTGTCCACCCAGTCCGTGTGCGGCATCAGCACATTCAATCACCGCGGACAATTGCGGATAGCCAACCCCGGTTTTGACCCGGGTAGTACAAACCGAACCAGGTCCAATACCGACTTTCACGATATCCGCACCAGAGAGGATCAGTTCTTCAACCATTTCCCCCGTCACGACGTTACCCGCACAAATCACCTTATCCGGAAAAGCTTCACGCGCTTTTTGCAGGAAAGTGACAAAGTGCTCGGAATAACCATTCGCCACATCGATACAGATAAATTTCAGCTCCGCCGACAACGCGACAATTTGCTTTAACCTGACAAAATCCGCATCGGACGTCCCCGTCGATACCATGACATGACGCAGGACAGCGGCCGATGAACGTTGTACAAACTGCGTCCATTGCTCCAGCGAGTAATGTTTGTGAACGGCGGTCAATACATCAAACGATGCCAGCGTCTCTGCCATACGGAATGTACCAACCGTATCCATGTTGGCGGCAATAATCGGCACCCCGGACCAGTCTTCCCCGGCGTGGAGAAAGGTGAACTGACGTTCCAGTTCAACGTCAGAACGGCTTTTGAGGGTGGAACGTTTAGGGCGGATGAGAACGTCTTTAAAGCCCAACTTTAAATCTTCTTCGATACGCATGGGATTTGAATTCCTGGTTAGTGGCGACGACGGGCAAAGAAGTTTTCAGCTACGATAAGCCGAATGATTAATGCCATTCCCAGTGACGTTATCATACGCGGTAATAATCCTTCGGCAAGACTGCGAATTTACCTTTATTTGGGATAAAATCGATGAAATTTACTTATTCATTTTCACAATCGGTGCCATGACATATATCGTAGCCCTGACAGGTGGTATCGGCAGCGGGAAAAGCACGGTTGCCAATGAGTTTGCAAAATTAGGGGTAACCATCATTGACGCAGATATTATCGCGCGTCAGATGGTTGAGCCCGGCACGCCTGCGCTGGAAGCGATCAGACACCGATTTGGCGACAACATCCTCAATGCTGACGGCTCCCTCAATCGCTCAGCGTTACGTCAACGCATTTTTTCTTCTCCGGAAGAAAAACGGTGGCTGAACAATCTGCTGCATCCATTGATTCATGCAGAAACACAGCGACAGTTTCAGACATCAACCGGACCGTATCTGCTTTGGGTGGTACCATTGCTGATAGAGAACGGCTTGCAACAACGTGCTCAGCGTGTTCTGGTAGTAGACGTCAGCCGGGATACACAGCTTGAACGCACGCTGGCACGAGATGGAACCAGCCGACAACAGGCAGAAAACATACTGGCGGCGCAGGCGACCCGAGAGCAACGCCTGGCTTATGCCGATGATATTATCGATAATAATAGCAGTCAGAAACAACTCGCCCCACGCGTTGCCGAACTGCACCGCCATTACCTTGAGCTGGCTGCTTCTGCTACTGACAGGATTACTAAGAATGAGTGACGCTTCCTCAACCATTTTGTTTGAATATCCTCTTAACGAAAAGACGCGTACCTGGTTACGAATCGAATCGTTGTTGCAACAATTACATCAAAATCATGCCCTGACCGATATGGGAAGCGCCCTGACGTTCTTTCGTTCCATTTCAGACCTGATGGACGTATTGGAACGCGGAGATGTCCGTACTGAATTATTAAAAGAACTGGAACGCCAGCAGCAAAAATTATTGCAGTGGAGCGATGTGCCAGGCGTCGATATGGATCGTATTCACGCCCTGCGACGCCAGTTAAAAGATCAGTCTGCGGTACTGATGGCGGCGCCGCGGATGGGGCAAATTCTGCGTGAAGACCGTCTGATCAGCATGGTTCGCCAGCGGCTGAATATTCCGGGGGGATGTTGCAGCTTCGATTTACCAACGCTGCATATCTGGCTTCATCAGCCACAGGAGCAGCGTGAGCATCTGGTGTCAGGCTGGTTAGCCTCATTAACGCCGTTAAAGAAATCACTGGATATGATACTGGAACTGATTCGCCACTCCGGTACCTTCCGCCAACAAACCAGCCTGAATGGCTTCTTTCAGGATAACGCGTCCGATGCGGACCTGTTACGCTTACGTATCGCACTGGCGCTCCAGCTTTATCCGCAGATATCCGGTCATAAAACGCGTTATGCCATTCGTTTTCTCGCTCTGGATAGTGAAAACGGTCAAATTCCCTCTCATTTAGCTTTCGATTTAGCCTGTTGTTAACGCAGCGATGAAGAAAATGTCAGGATTAGAATCAACATGTTATAAGGGAACTTGTCAGGAGGAAATAAATGGATAATGAGACAATAACGGTGCAATGTCCGACGTGTAAAAAGTCGGTGGTGTGGAATGCAAAAAGCGTTTATCGACCATTTTGCAGTAAGCGCTGCCAGCTCATTGACCTCGGTGAATGGGCTGATGAAGAGAAGCGTATTCCCAGCGATGATATCATTTCAGACAGTGAAGACTGGAGCGACGACCAGCAGCACTAATGCTGTGCCGCCTTCAACCAAAAGCGTCTGCCGACATTCAGATACCGCACGCAGATAAAACGGTATCTGAATCGGGTAAAGCGGGTCATAGGCATGACGCAGGCTTTTCAGATAATGGCTTCATGTGATTTTTTACACGGCGCGTTATTAAAAAGGGCGTTATTACAAGCGTCGTTAGTTCGATTTCAACCAGCGGATCATTTCCGCATTCGCAGGCGGAAATTCGTCTTCCTTCAGTTCATCCACGTTCAACCAGCGGGATGATTGCCCTTCACGGCCATAGGGTTCGCCCTGCCAGCTTTCCACCAGAAAAAAGTGCAGCGTAATAACGCGCTCTGACGTAGAAAACGTCTTTTTGTTCAGAAACGTTGGTCTCTCGGCTTCAATCCCGGTCTCTTCGCGCAGCTCGCGAATTAATGCTTGTTCAGGCGTTTCGCCCTCTTCTACTTTTCCGCCAGGAAACTCCCACATCCCCGCCATATGAACGCCAACAGGACGACGAGCAATAAAAAACCGTTGCTCCGCATTGCGAATGATACCTACCGCAACAGATAACTGTTTTTGCACCATGATATGATATTTCCTATCAAGTAAAAGGCGGTCCAAGACCGCCTTTGCATTACGACTCAATACGACGTTGCGTTATTTCTGCAAACGACCGTGGCATTGCTTATACTTTTTGCCCGATCCGCAAGGGCAAGGATCGTTACGACCAACTTTACGCCCGGCATGAACCGGAGAGCCGGTGTTCAGACTATCTTCCTCCTGATGGCTCAGCTGTTGCTGGCGAGCCAGGCGCTCCGCTTCTTCACGACGCTGCTGCTCCAAAGCTTCAATCTCTTCAGGCATCCGGACCTGCACTTTACTCAACGTGCTGATCACTTCATATTTCAGCGATTCCAGCATAGCTGCAAACATTGAGAACGACTCACGCTTGTATTCCTGCTTGGGATCCTTCTGGGCATAACCACGCAGATGGATACCCTGACGCAGGTAGTCCATCGCAGCCAGATGCTCTTTCCACAGGGAATCCAGCGTCTGCAACATCACGCCTTTCTCGAAATTGCGCATCACTTCGCTGCCCACAACCTCTTCTTTACGCTGATACACGTCGATAGCCTGCTGGAAAATACGCTCACGCAGCGTTTCTTCATGCAGTTCCGGCTCTTTATCCAACCATTCTTTAATCGGCATATCCAGATCAAAGTCGTTTTTCAGACGCTGTTCCAGACCTTCCGTATCCCACATTTCTTCCAGCGACTGCGGCGGAATATAGCTATCGATAGTGACCTTGAATACGTCCTCACGAATGCTGTTGATGGTTTCGCTGATGTCGGAAACATCCAGCAGTTCATTACGCTGAGTATAAATAGCACGACGTTGATCGTTGGCAACGTCATCATATTCAAGCAATTGCTTACGAATATCAAAGTTGCGGCTTTCCACTTTACGCTGAGCGTTGGCAATCGCTTTGGTCACCCATGGGTGTTCAATCGCTTCGCCCGGTTTCATCCCAAGCTTACGCATCATGTTGGATACGCGATCGGAAGCAAAAATACGCATCAACGCATCTTCCATCGACAGGTAGAAACGAGAAGATCCCGCGTCCCCCTGACGGCCGGAACGACCGCGTAACTGATTATCAATACGACGGGATTCATGCCGCTCAGTACCAATGATATGCAAACCGCCCGCCGCCAGCACCGCGTCATGGCGCGCCTGCCAGGCAGCCTTGATTGCCGCGATTTGTTCTTCATCCGGATTTTCCAGATGCGCGATTTCAGCCTGCCAGCTGCCGCCCAGCACGATATCCGTACCACGACCGGCCATGTTGGTTGCAATGGTAACCGCTCCGGTTTGACCGGCCTGAGCAACGATGTCCGCTTCCATTGCATGGAATTTCGCGTTCAACACATTGTGTTTGATACCCGCTTTTTCCAGCGCATGAGAAACGACTTCCGATTTCTCAATGGAAATCGTACCGACCAGAACAGGCTGACCTTTTTCAGTACGCTCTTTGATGTCTTCAATGATCGCATCAATTTTCTCTTGCTCCGTCATATAAACCAGATCGGGCAAATCTTTACGGATCATCGGACGGTTGGTCGGTACGACAATCGTGTCCAGTTTGTAAATGGAGCTGAACTCAAACGCTTCGGTATCCGCCGTACCGGTCATCCCGGCAAGCTTTTCATACAGACGGAAGTAGTTCTGGAAGGTTATGGAAGCCAGCGTCTGGTTTTCGTTTTGAATCGCCACATGCTCCTTCGCTTCCACCGCCTGATGCAGACCATCCGACCAGCGACGTCCCTGCATGGTACGACCGGTGTGCTCATCAACGATAATGACCTCACCGTCTTTGACGATGTAATCCACGTCACGGGTAAACAGCACATGGGCACGCAGTGCGGCAGTCACATGGTGCATCAGCATGATGTTCGCCGGAGAGTACAGCGACTCACCTTCTGCCATGATGCCTTCTCTCACCAGCAACTCTTCAACCAGCACCAGACCGCGTTCGGTCAGGTTAACCTGGCGGGATTTCTCATCGACGGAGAAGTGCCCCTCACCGTGGAACGTATCCGAGTCCTCTTTTTCCTGACGAATCAGGTGAGGGATAATCTTATTCACCCGGGTATAAAGCTCAGAGCTGTCTTCGGCAGGGCCGGAAATGATCAGCGGTGTCCGCGCTTCATCGATCAGAATGGAGTCAACCTCATCCACCAGCGCGTAGTAGAGTTTACGCTGAACACGTTCTTCCGGGCTGAATGCCATGTTGTCACGAAGATAGTCAAAACCATATTCGTTGTTGGTACCGTAAGTAATATCTGCCGCATAGGCTTCGCGTTTAGCTGGCGCAGGCATGCCAGGCAGGTTGATCCCGACGCTCAGGCCAAGAAATTCAAACAGAGGGCGGTTATTTTCGGCATCACGCTGCGCCAGATAGTCGTTCACCGTGACCACATGCACGCCGCGTCCCGTCAGGGCATTGAGGTAAGCGGGCAACGTCGCCGTCAGCGTTTTACCTTCACCGGTACGCATTTCTGCGATGCAACGTTCGTTCAATACCATCCCGCCGATGAGCTGTACGTCAAAATGACGCATACCAAATACGCGCTTACTGGATTCGCGAACGACAGCGAACGCTTCCGGCAACAGGCTCTCCAGCGTTTCGCCTTTTTCCAGACGGGCGCGAAACTCCGTCGTTTTCGCTTTCAGCTCTTCATCTGAAAGCTTTTCCATCGCGGGTTCCAGACGGTTAATCACTTCTACGTTTTTGCGCATACGGCGCAAGGTACGATCGTTACGGCTACCAAAAATTTTGGTTAGTATATTCATGACCATAATAGTTTTAATCTCACAAATGCCACTCATCCAGCGGCTGCACAACATCAAAATGCTGGGAAAAAGTCCTACAGCTGTTAATTATCAATAACGTATTTTTCAGCTTTTGAAGTGCGGGCCGGCACGAATGCCTTGAATCTGGGCAAGCCAGAGTCCCGTTTGATGACGTGTCGGGGGGAAAAGGGATACGCGCCCTGTTTGATGAACGGCGGTCGGCGCTTTTTCTTCACGCGTTAGCAGCGCATTAAGCGTATCCAGCAGCACTAACGAGTGCGACGGTAGCTCATCTGCCTGCTGTGCATCAATTTGCTGTGGCGTCGTCAGCGCAAAAGACAGGTGACGAATGACAGTACGAATGGCATGCTGATGCCAGTAGTCCACACTAAAAGACGATCGGCGATGCGCCTCTTTCAGCGCCACGAGGTCGGTAAGGCTGAGTGATACATTATTCTGGCGGCTGACGCTGGATGCAGAATTTGGCAACGAAGCCAGATCCTGCGCTTCATTCAACCCTGTCGGCAAACCAAGACTCGCCGCGACCATCCCCAACAGGAGATGCGGCCAGAAATAACGTCTGCCAAATTGTCGCCAACGATTTAGAATACCAATCACAAGTTTAACGTCCGTCGGAGCCTGATTTATGCGTGATAGCCGCCCACAATCACTGGAGTCCCTGTTTGATAGCGCATCAGGTTCGGGCTCTGGCCCACTGCGTGATGTGCAACAACGCGCTATCGCCTTATTAAAACTTAACCGCGCCGTGCGCGGGTTGCTTCCTGCACAATTGCACCCGTGGTGCCGCGTAGCGAATTACCGTCAAGGCCTGCTTATTCTGGAAACCGCCAACGCTAACTGGTTGATGCGGTTACGTTATGAACAACCCGCCCTGCTCTCTGCATTACGCGCACAAATATTACCATCATTGGCTTCAATCGACATCAGGATTAATCCATCACTCGCCGCAAAAGGACATGAAATCCTGAAAAATAACGACACAACGTCAACCAACGAAACAGAGAACAAACCGTTACGTCAGTTAAGTGAGCAAAGCGCGAAAACACTAAGGAGTTTGGCTGGGCACAGCCCGGAGAAACTACGCAAGATATTAGAACGACTGGCTTCACTGGCCGGAGAGAGTACCAGTAAAACCAGTCGTAATAAGAAATGACAGCGCTAAGCGTTACGCCAATACTGTTGACGGCGCTTTAAATGCCAACGGCATCTCAGCTTCGTCTTCAAAGGTGACGTATTCCCACGCTTCCTGCTTAGCCAGAACCGCCTGCAACAGTTTGTTGTTCAAGGCATGACCAGACTTAAAGGCAGTAAATGCACCGATGATGTTATGACCACACATAAACAGGTCGCCAATGGCGTCCAGCATTTTATGGCGGACAAACTCATCTTCAAAACGCAAGCCGTCTTCGTTCAGTACCCGATAATCATCTACGACTATTGCGCAATCGAAACTACCGCCCAGGCACAACCCACGAGACTGCAAGTATTCGATATCACGCATAAAACCGAAGGTACGCGCGCGGCTAATCTGGCGCACGAACGCATCAGCAGAGAAGTCCAGACGATAACGCTGGGAACCTGCATCAATAGCCGGGTGGTTGAAATCGATAGTGAAATCCAGGCTGAAACCGTTGAACGGCGTCATCTCGGCCCACTTATCGCCATCTTCAACCCGCACAGGCTGTTTGATACGCACAAATTTCTTGGCACTGTTCAGCTCTTCAATACCGGCATCTAACAGCAGGTAAACGAAAGGACTGGCACTACCATCCATAATTGGAATTTCCGGTGCATCAACTTCAATGACAATATTGTCAATTCCCAACCCTGCAAGGGCAGCGTTAAGATGCTCCACCGTAGAAATGCGCACGTCATGCTCATTAACCAGGCAAGTACAGAGCATGGTATCACGCACGGATTTTGCATCAGCCGGAAAATCAACCGGGGGATTCAAGTCAGTGCGACGATAGATGACCCCGGTATTTGCCGGTGCAGGACGCATAGTCAGGGTGACTTTCTTGCCGGTATGTAAACCGACCCCTGTCGCCTGAACAATACGTTTTAATGTACGTTGTTTGATCATCATTTTATCTCGCATGTTACTGAACCTACCGACCTAGTATATACCAGGCTCGGCGGGACAGTTTAGCACAAAGAGCGGAGATTCCAACGTTATATGACAGTATTAATCTGCCTGCTTACGCAAGAACGCCGGGATATCCAGATAGTCTGGCTCTTTATTGGTTTGCGGATTCTGGTCATTCACCACCTTCGCAACCGGTTTTTCCTGAGTCAGCGGCGTCATGCCATGCTGCTGATAGCGATGATCCATCACTGGCTGAGACTGCTTATTGGTCACCAGCGTAATTTCAGGACGCTTGTCCATACCGATACCCGTGGCAACAACGGTTACACGCAGCTCATCATTCATATCAGGATCGAGGGAGGTACCGATAACGACCGTCGCATTGTCGGAAGCAAAGGCACGGATGGTATTACCCACCGTTTCAAACTCATCCAGACGCAGGTCGAAGCCGGCGGTGATGTTAACCAGCACACCGCGTGCGCCAGACAGATCGATATCTTCCAGCAGCGGGCTGGAAATCGCCATTTCGGCCGCTTCTTCAGCGCGATCTTCACCACGGGCCACACCGGAACCCATCATGGCATAACCCATTTCGGACATCACTGTGCGCACGTCCGCAAAGTCGACGTTCATCAGGCCAGGGCGGGTGATCAGTTCGGCAATACCCTGCACCGCACCTTTCAACACGTCATTGGCTGCGCCAAACGCATCCAGCAGGGAAATACCACGCCCCAATACTTTCAATAATTTATCGTTTGGAATTGTGATCAGAGAATCGACGTGCTTGGACAGCTCGGCGATACCCTGCTCAGCAAAAGCCATACGTTTTTTGCCTTCAAAATTGAAGGGTTTGGTCACGACGGCCACCGTCAGAATACCCAGGTCTTTCGCGACTTCAGCCACGACAGGTGCCGCGCCGGTACCTGTACCACCGCCCATACCGGCGGCGATAAACACCATATCCGCGCCTTCAAGCGCAGCACGCAGCGCTTCACGATCTTCTTCTGCGGAATTGCGGCCGACTTCCGGATTGGCGCCAGCCCCCAGACCTTTGGTAATACCGCTACCAATCTGAATCGTCTGGCCCACGGCGGTTTTACGCAATGCCTGCGCATCCGTATTGACCGCGAAGAATTCAACGCCCTCGATGCGCTCGCGCACCATGTGTTCGACAGCGTTACCGCCGCCGCCGCCGACGCCGATGACTTTAATCACCGCGTCGTTGGTTAATTCCATTGGTTCAAACATAGTTTCTCTCCGTTTTGTGCCTGTAACTGCGAGATCATAAAATTGTGCCAGGTGATCTCTTTGATAAAATTAAAATTCTTTCCTCAACCAGCTATTGATTTTTTTGAACCAATTGCTCACTGAGGCACGTTTTTCGACTTCATGCTCACCGCCAAGGTGAGATTCCTTACCGTAATGCAGTAACCCTACCGCAGTGGAGTAGTAAGGCTCCTGAGCATAGTCGGTGAGACCTGTAATATTTAGTGGCTGCCCAATGCGTACCTGTGTATGAAACACACGCTGCGCGCAAGCGGCCAATCCGTCGATTTGCGCGGCACCGCCAGTCAGTACAATACCCGCTGCCAGATGGTGCTTGACGCCCTGTTGACGTAACTGCTCCTGCAACTGTAAAAGTTCGTCGTTTACCAAATTCAAAAGTTCGGTATAACGTGGCTCGATCACTTCAGCCAGCGTTTGCCGTTGTAAACTACGCGGCGGACGCCCCCCAACGCTTGGGACTTCCACATTTTCATCTTTGCCGACAATCGCGCCCAATGCGCAACCGTGGCGAACCTTGATCGCTTCCGCATCCGTCGGCGGTGTACCGAACGCATAGGCAATATCGCTGGTCACCACGTTGCCCGCGTAAGGAATCACTTTGGTATGCCTCAGGGCGCCGCCGGTATAAACGGCGATGTCCATCGTGCCGCCGCCGATATCCACGACACACACCCCCAGCTCACGTTCATCTTCCGTCAACACGGCGTAGCTGGACGCCAGACCAGCGAAAATCAGCTGATCTACCTTCAGACCACAGCGTTCTACCGCTTTGACAATATTCTTCGCCATATCGTTATGGCAGGTAATCAGGTGGACTTTCGCCTGCATGCGCACGCCGGATAATCCAACCGGATTTTTAATCCCTTCCTGATAGTCAATGGCATACTCCTGCGGGATCACATGAAGCACCCGGTGTTCATCACGCACGCGCACGGACTTGGCGGTATGCACCACGCTTTCCACATCTTCCTGAGTCACCTCTTCTTCAGAAATAGGCACCATCCCTATTTCATTCTGGCAACTGATGTGTTTTCCCGACAACGCCAGATACACAGAGGAAATCTGGCAGTCCGCCATCAGCTCGGCCTGGTCAATGGCGCGCTGCACGCATTTGACGACGGATTCGAGATCGTTGACGCCGCCTTTATCCATACCACGTGACGGGCAACTGCCCACGCCAATAATATTGACCATGCCATCGGGCAGAACCTCCCCTACCAGCGCAGCCACTTTCGCTGTACCGATCTCCAGCCCAACTACCAGTTTTCTGTCCGTCGACTTGATCATTGTTGTTTAGCCTGTGCCTGATTCTGTTTCTGATTACTGTTCTGTTGCTGATCAATGTCTTGTTTCTGATCAACGCTTTGCTGATCAAACAAGGCCGGCGCCCAACCTACGGCTGCTCCAGAGTCATAACGCAGATCAACATAGCTGATACGCTTGTTATCGCTCTGCGCCTGCCGTTGCAACAGCGGATAAAGCTCGATAAAGCGTTCCAGTCGCCGCTCCCGATCATCTCGACCCAATTCAAGACGGATGTCGTCATCCAATGCCAGTTGCCACGAGTGACGTGCGCTCATCGCAACCATTTTTAACGTAAACTTTCTTGCCGCCAGTTCCTGATTCATTGTCCGGTAACCCTCCAGCACATCGGTTTCACTCCCTTCCGGGCCGTACAGCAATGGCATCTTGCGGTTACCTACCCGCTCTGCGGGAACACTGAAAGAATTGCCTTGAGCATCAACCATCAACAAATCATTCCAACGAGCCACCGGAACATATTCAACCAGATGAATCTTTAATTCATCCGGCCACTGCTTACGAACACTGGCCTGTTTTATCCACGGCAAACGTTCAATCTGCTGCTGGATAACATTCACATCCTGTGTCATGAACGTGCCGGGCGATCCCAGCGCTAAAATCGCCTGACGAATATCGTCATTGGTGGTGTATTGCCTCTCGCCTGTCACCACCATTCGCGATAAAGGTAAACGGCTGGCATCTTTCATCCATTCGACAACCATCCAGCTACCCCAGACGATCGTCCCTATCACCATCAGCAGGAACAATATTCCCGCCAGCTGTCCCCCGTTACTGCGGCGCGTTCCTTTAACTTCCGGCTCCCGGCCGCGTGTATTCAGCGCTGCCTGCGACATATCAGCCAGCCAGCTCCAATACCTTTGCCACCAGTTGCGAGAAGCTCAGGCCATGTTGACGCGCCGCCATCGGCACCAGGCTATGACTTGTCATGCCCGGAGACGTATTCACTTCCAGCAGATAGAACGCGCCATCGCTATCCATCATCAGGTCAACGCGTCCCCAGCCGCTGCAATCAAGCGCGCGGTATGCTGCCAGCGACAACGCCGCCAGCTCCTGCTCTTTCTCAACCGACAGACCACTGGGACAAAAGTACTGGGTATCATCGGACAGATACTTCGCTTCGTAATCGTAAAACGTGCCCGCCGCCTGAATACGGATAGAAGGCAATACTTCATCGCCAAGAATCGCGACGGTATATTCCGGGCCGCTCAGCCATTTCTCCACCAACACTTCGTCGTCATGACGGAACGCTTCTTCGATCGCCGCATGCAGTTCGCTGGTTTGATTCACTTTGCTCATACCAACGCTGGAACCTTCACGACTTGGCTTCACAATCAGCGGTAGTCCCAGATGCGCCAGTTTCTCCAGCAGTTCGTCCTGACTGATCGCGGCAAATTGCTGACGATTCAACGCAACATACGGAGAAACAGGTAAACCCATCGCCGTCCACACCAGCTTGGTGCGTAACTTGTCCATCGTCAGCGCCGACGCCATCACACCGCTGCCGGTATAGGGGAGTTGCAAAAACTCCAGAACCCCCTGCAATGTGCCATCTTCCCCACCACGACCATGCAAGGCGATAAAGACTTTGGTAAAGCCTTCATCTTTTAAATGCGTTACCGGAAACTCGCGGGTATCGACAGCGTGGGCATTAATCCCCGCTTCTTTCAGACCGTCCAGTACCGCCTGACCTGAAAGTAACGACACTTCGCGTTCAGCCGAGGTTCCACCAAGCAATACAGCAATTTTCTCAGTCATGATGAGCCTCATTCATTTATCTGCGGCTGCAATCGGGAATCAGCCAGTTTGCGCGCCAGTTTGCCGATATTGCCGGCGCCCTGAACCAAAATCAGATCGCCGTCTCGCAGGGCCTGTGACAATAGTTCAGGCAAGGTATCCACATCCGTCACCAAAATCGGATCTATCTTACCCCGTCCGCGGATGGTGCGGCACAGAGAGCGGCTATCCGCGCCAGGAATCGGCGATTCCCCTGCCGGATAGACATCCAACATCAACAGAACATCGACCTGCGATAACACGTGAGCGAAATCATCATAGAGATCGCGGGTACGCGTATAGCGATGCGGCTGGAAAACCATCACCAGACGTTTGTCCGGCCAGCCCGCCCTTGCCGCTTTAATCGTCGCATCCACTTCCGTCGGGTGGTGACCATAATCATCTACCAGCATCGCACTGCCGCTTTGTCCGTTCACCGTCTCAAGCGCGTATTCACCCAGGAAATCAAACCGACGTCCCGTACCTTGAAAACGCTCCAGCGCCCGCAGAATAGCGTCGTCGTCAATCCCTTCATCTGTCGCGACCGCGACGGCCGCCGCCGCATTCAAGGCATTGTGACGGCCAGGAGCATTCAACGTCACATTCAGCACCGGCTTATCCTGGCGTTCCAGCGTGAAATGCCCCTGCGCCCCGATCTGTTGATAGCCGGCGACACGGACATCCGCATCGTCGCTGAACCCGTAAGTCGTGATATGACGCCCAACGCGTGGCAGCAATTCCCGGATAACCGGATCGTCAATACACATCACGGCCTGACCATAAAACGGCAAATTATGTAAAAAGTTGATGAACGTCTGCTTCAGGTTTTCAAAATCACCCTGATAGGTATCCATATGGTCGGCTTCAATATTGGTGACTATCGCGACCATGGGTTGCAGATGCAGGAAAGACGCATCGCTTTCGTCCGCTTCGGCAATCAAATAACGGCTCGATCCCAGACGCGCATGCGTTCCCGCCGCCTTAACCAAACCACCGTTTACAAACGTTGGATCCAATCCCGCTTCGGCATAAATACTGGTTACCATTGCCGTCGTCGTGGTCTTACCATGCGTTCCCGCAATCGCAATGCCATGGCGGAAGCGCATTAGCTCGGCCAGCATTTCGGCCCGACGAATCACCGGGATACGCGCTTCATGCGCGGCGACAATTTCCGGGTTATCCGCTGAAATCGCCGTGGATACCACCACCACGCTGGCATTCAGAACATTCTCGGCACGATGGTGGAAATAGATCTGCGCGCCCAGATCAGCCAACTGCTGCGTTACCGCATTAGGAGCCAGATCGGAACCACTGATTTCATAACCTTCATTGGCCAACACTTCGGCGATACCACCCATGCCGGCACCGCCGATGCCGACAAAGTGTATGTGCCGGACGCGATGCATCTCGGGCACGATTGAACGTAGTTTCGCCAGTTGTTGAGTATTCACTTTTTTCTATCGCTACCTTGTTTCATCCCCGGACACGCTATCGTCCGGCAATACTGTATGAATTAACCATGAACCATTTACCCATGAACGACACGGGTGGTTCGACTGTCCGCTACGGCGCTCACTTCCGCCGCCACACGTTCGGTGGCGTCCGGAATTGCCGCCGCGCGGGCCTGCTGCGCCATTTTCATCAATGTTGCCCGATCCCAGCCCGCCAGCGTTTCACTCACGGTGTCAACATTGAACTGCGGCTGCTCGATAATCTTCGCCGCCCCCACGTTTTCCAGCGGCAAAGCATTCCAATACTGCTGTCTGTCTTTATGCTGAAACGGCACAAATAACGCCGGCAACCCGGCAGCGGCAATCTCACTGACCGTCAGCGCGCCAGCGCGGCAAACCACGACATCCGCCCAGGCATAGGCGGCGGCCATGTCATCGATAAATTCCGTAATCTTGTGCTGCGACTGCCCCGCCCGTTGATAAGCCTGTTCAACCTCCGGCTGAGCGCCTTTCCCAACCTGATGCCAAATCGTAACGCGGTCACCCAATCGTGCGGCGACGCCGGGGAGCGTCTGATTAAGCACCCTTGCCCCCTGACTTCCCCCGAAAACCAGCACGCGTACGGGGCCGGTACGGTCAGCCAGACGGCGCTCGGGAGCCGGTAATGCCAGCACATCCGTTCTCACCGGATTACCCACGACGTCAGCGTCAGGAAACGCGCCGGGGAAAGCCTGCAACACTTTTTTGGCAATGCGAGACAACCAACGGTTGGTCAGTCCGGCAATGCCATTTTGTTCATGCAACACCACCGGGACGCCACACAGCCATGCCGCCAGACCACCGGGGCCGGAAACATAGCCGCCCATACCCAGCACCACATCCGGCTTATACGCGCGCATAATCGCCTGAGCCTGACGAACCGCACGGAAGATGCGCAATGGCGCACTTAGCTGGGCACGAAGCCCCTTTCCACGCAGGCCGGAAATACGGATAAAATCAATTTCAATCCCATGCTGCGGCACCAAATCCGCTTCCATACGATCCGCTGTCCCCAGCCAGCGTACCTGCCAGCCTTGCGCCATCAGATGATGCGCAACAGCCAGTCCCGGAAAGACATGTCCCCCCGTTCCTCCCGCCATCACCATCAAACGCTTGCCTTCGCCACTCATCGGGCACTCCTCGTAAACGCCTGTGCTTTTGTCAGTCGCGTTTCAAAATCAATACGTAACAGTAAAACGATAGCCGTCGACATAATGAGCAGACTGGAGCCACCGTAGCTGATCAAGGGTAATGTCAGTCCTTTCGTCGGCAACATACCCGCAGCGGCGCCCACGTTTACCAAGGTCTGAAAGCTGAACCAGATGCCGATGGAACAGGCCAGAAAACCCGAAAAACGCTGATCAATCTCCAGCGCGCGCCGCCCGATGGACATCGCACGAAAAGCGACGAAGAATATCATTAACAGCGCCAAAACCACACCGATATAGCCGAGCTCTTCACCCAGAATAGAGAAAATGAAGTCGGTATGCGCTTCCGGCAGATATTCCAGTTTCTGCACCGAGTTTCCCAATCCTTGTCCCCACAGTTCGCCACGTCCGAACGCCATCAGGGATTGCGTCAACTGGTAACCGCTACCGAAAGGATCTTCCCAGGGATTCCAGAAGGAAGTCACACGCCGCATACGGTAGGGTTCGGCAATAACCAACAGGACAACCGCGAACATGCCGCACCCGATAATCGCCAGGAACTGCCATAATTTCGCCCCGGCCAGAAACAACATCGCCAGCGTCGTAATAAACAGTACAACCACTGTCCCCAGATCCGGCTGGGCAAGCAGTAAAACCGCCAACACCACCATGACGCCCATGGGTTTGCAAAAGCCCCAGAAGTTGTTACGGACTTCTTCCACCTTGCGCACCATGTAGCTGGAGAGGTAACAAAACAGCGACAGTTTCGATAATTCCGCAGGCTGAATACGCAACGGCCCCAGTGAAATCCAGCGAGACGCTCCGTTAACCGAACTGCCTACCGCTAGCACCACCAGCAGCATCACCATTGATGCCAACAGCAACACCGGGCTGTAACGCTGCCAAATCTCCATCGGCACACGCAACGTCACCAGCGACAAAGCAAACGCCAGCCCCAAATACAGAGCATCACGCTTGGCGAACAGAAATGGATCGCTGGCAAGGCGCTGTCCAACCGGCATTGATGCGGAGGTCACCATCACAAATCCCGTCACAGCCAGCCCCAGCGTCAGCCATACCAGCGTACGGTCGTACAGAACGATGCTCAGCGTATCGCTTTCACGCGTTCCCATGACCCAGCTTTTTAGACGCTCGATAAATGCCAGCCGGAAAAAACTCATCAGCCTAACTCCTCCGCCAGTCGGGCAAATTCCTCACCCCGATGCTCAAAACTGCGGAATTGATCGAGGCTGGCACAGGCAGGCGACAGTAAAACAAGGTCACCCGCTTTCACACGCGCAGCGATCAGTTGCATGGATTGTTCCATCGTTTCGGTTTGCTCAGCGATCTCCGGCCGCAAAGCGGCCAATTGGGCGCCATCACGACCAAAGCAATACAAACGGATGTTGTCGCCCTGGAAATAACGCTGCAATGGCGAAAAATCGGCCGACTTACCGTCTCCGCCCAATAGCAGATGCAATGTTCCTTCTACTTGCAGGCCGCTGAGTGCCGCCTCCGTACTACCGACATTGGTCGCTTTGGAATCATTTATCCATCGAACGCCATTGCGCTCCCACACCAGTTGGAAACGGTGCGCCAGTCCTGTAAATGTCGTCAGCGCCGTCAAGGCGGGCGCACGGGGAATACCGACCGCATCTGCCAACGCCAGGGCGGCCAGCGCGTTGGTATAGTTATGCTGTCCCACCAGCTTGATCTCGCGGGTGTTTAATACACGTTCGCCCTTGACCCGCAACCAGGTTTCACCCTGCTGTCGATTCAGATGATAATCACCAACGTCAACCCCGAAACTCCGGCAGCGCGCGTCTGCGCCCCGCACCGGCATGGTCAGCGCGTCATCAGCGTTAACCACGCACACCTCGGCGTGTTCATAAATACGTAACTTTGCGGCACGATACTGTTGTAAACCAAAGGGATAGCGATTGGTATGATCTTCGGTTACATTCAGAATCGTCGCAGCGGCGGCATGCAGGCTGCGGGTAGTCTCCAACTGAAAACTCGACAATTCAAGCACATAGAGCTGATACTCTTGCTGCAACAATTGCAGTGCCGGTAAGCCGATATTACCGCCAACGCCGACTTGCCATCCGGCAGCTTTTGCCATTTCGCCGACCAGCGTAGTCACCGTACTTTTACCATTAGAACCGGTAATCGCCACAATAGGCGCCTGAGCCTCGCGGCAGAACAGTTCAATATCACCAACAATCTCAATGCCGGCTTCCTCAGCCTCACACAATATTGGCGTTGCCAATGCAATCCCCGGACTTGCCACAATCAGGTCGGCATCCATCAACCAGTCATCATTGAGACTGCCCAGATGACGTTCTATCGTCGGTGGCAACTTATCCAGGCTTGGCGGACTGACACGGGTATCCACCACGCGCGGCACCACGCCACGCGCGAGAAAGAAATCAACACAGGAGAGCCCGGTCAGCCCCAACCCGATAATGACAACTTTTTTACCCTGATAGTCCACCATCTTTTACCGTACCTTCAGTGTTGCCAGGCCAATCAGAACCAGCATCAACGAAATAATCCAGAAGCGCACGATCACGCGCGGCTCTGGCCAACCTTTAAGCTCATAGTGATGATGAATCGGCGCCATGCGGAAAATCCGCTGACCACGCAGCTTAAAGGACCCGACCTGCAAAATGACCGACAGCGTCTCGACAACAAACACGCCGCCCATGATGACCAGTAAAAATTCCTGACGCAGCAGAACCGCGATAGTGCCTAATGCGCCACCCAGCGCCAGAGAACCGACATCCCCCATGAACACCTGTGCCGGATAAGTGTTAAACCACAGGAATCCAAGCCCTGCGCCGACAATCGCGGTACACACCACCACCAGTTCACTGGCATGGCGGATATACGGAATATGCAGATAACCCGCAAAATTCATGTTCCCGGTTGCCCAGGCGACCAGAGCAAACCCGGCGGCAACAAATACGGTAGGCATAATGGCCAGACCGTCCAGACCGTCAGTCAGGTTTACCGCGTTGCTGGTGCCGACAATCACAAAATAGGCCAGCACGATATAGAGCAGCCCCAACTGGGGCATGATGTCTTTAAAGAACGGCACAACCAGCTGCGTGGCCGGCGTATCCTTACCAATCGAATACATAACAAAGGCGACCACCAATGCGATGACTGACTGCCAGAAATATTTCCAGCGTGCGATCAACCCTTTGGTGTCTTTACGTACCACTTTGCGATAGTCATCGACGAAACCGACCACGCCATATCCCATCAGAACAAACAGTACGCACCAGACATAGGGATTAGAGAGATTGACCCACATCAGCACCGAAATAATGATGGATGCCAGAATCATGACCCCACCCATAGTCGGCGTACCTCGTTTGCTGAAATGCGACTCCGGCCCTTCGTTACGAACGACCTGACCAATCTGCAAACGTTGTAGCCAGGCAATCAAATGCGGTCCCATCCATAGGGAAATAACCAATGCGGTCAGCAGGCTGACAATGGCGCGGAACGTCAAATAGGAAAAGACGTTAAAGCCGGAATAGAGTTTGACCAGATGCTCGGCCAGCCACACTAACATTTTGCATACTCCTGTAATGCGTGTACTACCTGCTCCATCGCTGAACTGCGGGAGCCTTTGACCAGTACGCTGATGGTTTTATGTTCAGACATCAGCCCGTTAAGACGAGAAATCAGTGAGGGTTTATCCTGAAAGTGCTCGCCATCACGACTGGCATGGCTAATCAGCTCACTCAGCGTTCCCACGCTCAATACTTTATCGATACCCGCCACCCGAGCGGCTTCGCCGACCTGACGGTGACATTCGGCGGCATCGTCACCCAGTTCGCCCATATCGCCCACCACCATCACACGGTATCCCGGCATGTCCGCAAGGACCTGCGCGGCAGCGGTCATAGAACCCACATTCGCGTTGTAACTGTCATCCAGCACTAACTTGCCGTCGGCCAGCACAATCGGGAACAAACGCCCGGGAACGGCCTTAAGCTGTGCCAACCCGGCTTTTACCGCTTCCAGCGTGGCGCCAACGGACATCGCCAGGGCGGTAGCGGCCAAGGCATTAGCCACGTTATGACGCCCCGGTAACGGTAAGGTAATCTCTGCCTGCCCGAATGGGGTATGCAAATTGAACCGGGTACCCTGCGTGACGGCATGCACGTCACTGGCAAAAAAATCGATATCACTGCCAGCCTGTGGGGAAAAACGCCATACCGTTTTATGATTCAACAATGTCTGCCAGTGCGGAAAGTCATGGCTGTCTGCATTGATAATCGCCACACCGTCGACAGAAAGCCCGGCAAAAATCTCCCCTTTTGCCTGCGCGACGCCGGCCAAAGAACCGAACCCTTCCAAATGCGCCGCCGCAAGGTTGTTAACCAATGCGCTTTCTGGACGCACCAGATCGGTGGTATAGGCAATCTCTCCGATATGGTTGGCGCCCAACTCAATCACGGCAAACTGATGTTCCGGCGTCAGACGTAATAATGTTAACGGCACGCCAATGTCATTATTAAAATTGCCCGCGGTATAAAGCACATCGCCACACTGACGCAAAATGGCCGCCGTCATTTCCTTAACCGACGTTTTACCGGAAGAACCGGTTAACGCCACGACGCGGGCCTTCGACTGCGTTCTTACCCATGCTCCCAGCGTCCCTAATGCCAGACGCGTATCCTGCACCAGCAGTTGCGGAACTTCGACGGGTAAGCGCTTACTGACCAGTAGAGCCGACGCACCGTTTTTTACCGCGTCCAGGGCATAATCATGTGCATCAAACTTCTCGCCTTTTAACGCGACAAACAGGCACCCGGCGGACAATTTACGGGTATCTGTCGACACCTCGGCGATATCAATGCTATCGCCGATCAATTGAGCGCTCAGCACGGAGGCTAGCTGTTGCAGGGAAACGCGAATCATACGATCACCCCCAGCAAACGAGCGACGGTAATGCGATCCGAGTAATCCAGACGGCGATTGCCAACCAGTTGGTAATCCTCATGCCCTTTACCCGCAATCAGCACAACGTCATTTTCTTTCGCTTGCATGATGGCGCTGGTCACCGCCTCGGCGCGACCGTGAATAACCTGAACGCGACCGGCATCCAGTAATCCCGTCAGAATATCCGCCACAATGGCCTGCGGCTCCTCGCTACGGGGATTGTCATCAGTGACGACGACCCGATCGGCCAGCTGTTCCGCTATCCCCCCCATAAGTGGGCGCTTACCTTTATCACGATCGCCACCACAGCCAAACACGCACCATAATTGCCCCTGGCAATGTAAGCGCGCGGCTTCAAGCGCTTTTTCCAACGCATCCGGCGTGTGGGCATAATCCACCACCACCGTCGGTTTGCCTTCGGCGTGGAACACTTCCATCCGGCCGCACACCGGTTGCAGTTGCGATCCGGCGGTAATCAACTGACTTAGCGGATACCCCAGAGACAACAGCGTCGCCAACGCCAGCAGCATGTTGCTGACATTGAATGCGCCCATCAATTTGCTCTGAATTTCGCCCTGTCCCCAGCTTGAATCGAAACGGATGGTGGCGCCGTTGTCGTGATAATCGACATCAATCGCTTTCAGCCAGCGGCCGCGACAGCCGGGAACCAGATTGTTTTCCATGGTAACGCTGACGGCATCAGGCAACTTTGCCAGCCAGCGACGTCCCACTTCATCATCCGCATTGATAATCATCTGCCCGACCTGGTGATCGACAAACAGCGACCACTTGGCCGCCTCATAGCTTTCCATATCACCGTGATAATCAAGGTGATCGCGGCTCAGATTGGTGAAGACGGCCGCCGCAAACGGTAATGCCGCGACCCGATGTTGAACCAGTCCATGAGAAGACACTTCCATCGCCGTGACGGTGGCGCCTTGCTCGGCCAATTGGCTTAATACCTGCTGTACGTCTACGGCGGAACCGGTGGTATTTGCCGTCGGCACAACGCGCCCCAGTAAACCATTCCCCACCGTGCCCATCACCGAACCGGTTTCCCCCAGCGCCTGACTCCACTGCGCCAGCAACTGGGTGGTGGTGGTTTTACCATTCGTACCGGTCACGCCGATAAGCTGCAATCGCTCCGCCGGTTGCTGGTAGAAACGCCCGGCCAGCGCCGAGAGGCGCTGATTAAGATTGCTCAGATAAACCACGGGTACACCGTGCATTTCACGCACCGTGCCATCACTGGTATCGCCTTCAGCCTCGGCAACGATTGCCGCCACACCTTGCGCAATTGCCTGCGGAATATAGCGCCGTCCGTCCGTCTTGTGGCCGACAACAGCAACAAACAGATCCCCGGCAGCCGCCGAGCGGCTGTCTAACGTCATTTCCCGCAGTACACACGCCGGCGTGTCTTGCACCCACGGCGCTAATAAATCGCGCAAATTACGATCTGCCACCTGAACCCTCTTTTTGGTTAATTACAAACTCGTTCTTGTCATCGGAGGGTAATGCATCAGGTTCTACGTTCATCGTACGTAAAACCCCTCCCATGATGGCGCCAAATATCGGGGCCGAAACCGCGCCGCCGTAATATTTCCCTGCCTGCGGATCGTTAATGACAACGACCAGAGCAAATCTTGGGTTACTGGCAGGTGCAACGCCTGCGGTGTAAGCAATATACTTGTTGATGTACTTGCCATCCGGGCCAACTTTTTTTGCCGTACCCGTTTTTATGGCGATTCGATAGCCTTTGATGGCGGCTTTCGTACCGCCACCACCCGGCAGCGCCACACTTTCCATCATATGAACCACGGTCCGTACCAGCGCTTCGGGGAAGATACGTTCGCCGGCAACGGGTGGATCAACTTTGGTAATCGACAGCGGCCGATGAATGCCAAAACTGCCGATGGTGGCGTAGACTCGCGCTAACTGTAACGGTGTTACCATCAGCCCGTAGCCAAAAGAAAAGGTGGCCCTCTCTATGTCAGACCACCGTTGTTTTTGAGGATATAAGCCACTGCTTTCTCCGACCAACCCCAAATTGGTCGCTTTTCCCAATCCAAAACGAGAGTAAGTATCTACTAACGCAGAGGAAGGCATCGCCAACGCCAGCTTTGACACGCCGACGTTACTCGACTTCTGTAAAACCCCCGTAAGGGTCAATTCGTTGTAGCGTGCTACGTCTTTGATTTCATGGCCATTGACGTAATACGGTAAGGTATTGAGAACGCTGTTTTCTTTTATCACGCCACGCTGTAGCGCGGTCATGACCACCATCGGTTTGACGGTAGAACCCGGTTCAAAAATATCGGTAATGGCGCGGTTACGCATCACGTCTTTAGGCGTACCAGACAGATTATTCGGGTTGTAAGACGGGCTGTTCGCCATCGCCAGCACTTCACCGGTATTTACATCAACCAGTACTGCCGTACCGGATTCAGCCTTATTAAACGCGACAGCATTGTTCAACTCACGGTAGACCAATGCCTGCAGGCGCTCATCAATACTCAGCACCAGATTATGAGCCGCCTGACTGTCAACTGAGGAAATATCTTCGATCACCCGCCCAAACCGATCTTTACGCACCGTCCTTTCACCCGGTTGCCCGGTAAGCCAGCGATCGAAGCTTTTCTCAACCCCTTCAATACCCTGACCATCAATATTGGTAAAACCAATCAGATGGGAGGTCACCTGGCCCGAGGGATAGTAACGACGTGATTCCTGACGAAGATTAATGCCGGGTAGTTTCAGTTTATGGATATATTCGCCGATGGCGGGATTAACCTGGCGGGCAAGGTAAACAAAGCGCCCTTTGGGATTGGCGTTAATCTTGGCGACCATCTGGTCAAGCGGGATTTCCAGTGCGTCGGAAAGTGCTTTCCAGCGCGTATCCAGCGTGATACCGCCATGATCGTTCAATTCCTTCGGATCGGCCCAGACCGCATTGACGGGCACACTCACCGCCAATGGACGACCGGCGCGATCGCTAATCATGCCGCGGGCCGTTGGCACTTCCTGTACCCGAAGAGACCGCATGTCCCCTTCACGAACCAATTGCTCAGGATGAATCACCTGAAGATAGGCGGCCCGCACCATCAGAGCAACCATCGCCAGCAGAATACAGCTACAAAGCAACGCAAAACGCCAGCTGACAAAGCTGGCTTGATCTTCCGGGCGCTTTAACTTTCCTGTACGGGCTGCTTTCATGCTGTATTTAGTTGCCTATTTAGTTCATTGCTTAACCACAATATTTTCCTGTGACGGATCGACATGCCCCATTTGCAGTTTTTCCATCGCGATCCGCTCTACGCGGCTATGATCCCCTAACGAATTCTCTTCCAGAATCAGGTTGCGCCACTCAATGTCCAGCGCATCACGCTCCAACAGCAATTGTTCACGTTCCGCCGTCAGCAAGCGCGTCTTGTGAGCCGTCGTCACGACAAACACGGCTGACACCAGAACCGCAATCATCAGCAACATGGGCAGTTTGGCATGACGCAGCAAATCGTCGCCGATAACGCCGACCAGCCCATGACGCTCATTGCCTATCATGCTGGCAATCTCTCAGCAAACCGCAGGACAGAACTGCGCGCGCGCGGGTTTTCCGCGACTTCCTCAGCGGAAGGCATCATTTTTCCCACGGCTTTTAACGTTTGTCCGCCCTGGCTACGCAACTGTTCTTCCGTCAGCGGCATACCCGCCGGTACCTGCGGGCCACGGCTTTGATGACGGATGAAGCGTTTAACAATCCGGTCTTCCAGCGAATGGAAACTAATCACGGACAAACGACCATGCGGCGCCAATACGCTCAACGCACCGTTCAATGCCTGCTCGATCTCTTCCAGTTCGCTGTTGATATAAATTCGGATCGCCTGAAAGCTGCGCGTCGCCGGATGCTTGTGCTTTTCACGAATCGGACTGGCGGCGGCAATCAGCTCAGCCAGCGCTTTCGTCCGCGTCACGGGTTCTGTACGGTTACGCTCAACAATGGCGCGGGCAATCCGTTTGGCAAAACGCTCTTCACCGAAGGTTTTCAGTACCCAGGCGATATCATCGGCTTCCGCTTTCATCAGCCATTCGGCCGCGGACACCCCGCGGGTGGGATCCATACGCATATCCAGCGGGCCGTCGCGCATAAATGAAAAACCGCGCTCAGGATCGTCGAGCTGCGGCGAGGAAACGCCCAGATCCAGCAGAACACCGTCAATGCGCCCGGTCAGGTCACGCTCAGCCATATAATCCGCAAGCGCGGAGAAAGGGCCGTGAATAATAGAAAAACGGGGATCGTCTATCGCTTTGGCGGCTTCGATAGCTTGAGGATCGCGATCGATAGCCAGTAAACGTCCTTCCGGTCCCAATTGGGAAAGAATAAGGCGAGAGTGCCCGCCACGGCCAAAAGTACCGTCTATATAGACACCGTTGCTGCGAATGTTCAGACCGTTAACAGCCTCATCAAGCAGTACGGTGGTATGTTTATAATTTTCCAGCATGTCTATAGTGATAAGTCCTGCAACCGCTCAGACAACGGTTCCTGAGTCGATTGTTCAGCATCGATATCTTCCCTGACCTGTTGATACCAGGTCTGTTCATCCCACAATTCAAACTTGTTGAACTGTCCGACCAGCATCACTTCTTTTTTCAGACCTGCGTGCTGCCGTAGCGTGTTGGCTAATAACAAACGCCCGGCGTTATCCATCTGACACTCACTGGCATGCCCCAGCAACAAACGCTGAACACGCCGTTCAGCCGGATTCATACTCGACAGACGAGAAAGCTTTTGTTCAATAATTTCCCATTCGGGCAAGGGATAAAGCAGCAGGCACGGCTGATGAAGATCAATGGTACAAACCATTTGACCTTGCGATTCCTCATTCAGCGTTTCCCGATAACGGGTTGGTACGGCAAGCCGCCCCTTGCTGTCGAGGTTAACCAGCGTAGCCCCACGAAACATGCGTGAATTACTCCTTCATAACCTTTTTCACCACTTTATCCCACAAATCCCCACATTGAAGAGTGTACGGAGGGTATTAAAACCTTGTCAAGCCAGAGCGGGCGTGCTTTGGAATTATTTCTATATGATTCTTGGCTGCCATGAGGGGAAAAAGAATAGCGGTGAAGAATTAATAAAGATTAACGTCATGAAAATTTAAGAGAAATTCGCTGATTAAATAAGATCGCTTAAAGATATAGCAATAATTTCATGCTGGCCGATTATTTTTCCTGTCACAGGATGATACCAAATATAAACCTTTCCAGAATAGTCTTAGTCCGCCTAAGGCCTTGCATCACAAGGCTTTCGCTTGGCATGTACAATTATACCGCAGTTGTTAACATTTGCTCAACGTCACATATCTGACATTGTCATCGTCGATTCTTTATTAATCAGTCGATTTACTTTAATTTACGTTTTTTAACGAGCTAAATCAGTCAGCAAAAAAGGAAACCTCCATTTTGGCTGACACGGAATAAATAGCGCCGCTCATATCCGTTTTCGCGCCATCAAAAAGAGAATGGGTATAACTCACCATTTTTTGCCGGCCATACCTCCCTTTCTTTAACGCTATTTTTCTAACCGCTGCACCTGGCGGCGTAACAACAGCAACCATTTGTTAAAAAACAACTTTTAACCGGGATAGCGCGGTAAATACGTAAAAAATTGGCGAATCGAATATAAAGTAGCGAAAAAGCTGACCACGAAGTCAAAAATAAAAATTTATAGCTACTTATTTATCCAATTAGTAGTGATGTAAACTACACATAACTTATAAAGCAAAAATAAAAACCTTTATTAAGCGTCATTACCTGATTTTTATCCTAGGCTTCGATTCGGAGTGAACTGGTATGTTTTCCCCTACGTCAAGATTGCGCAGTGCAACAGCAGATACCTTTGCATTAGTCGTGTATTGCTTCATCACCGGCATGATAATCGAGATGGTGTTGTCCGGCATGAGTTTTGAACAGTCGCTTTCGTCAAGACTGTTATCCATTCCTGTCAATATTGCTATTGCCTGGCCCTATGGCATTTATCGCGATCGCATCCTGCATTTTGCCAGACACCACGGTTCAAACCACTTCATCGTGCGTAATCTGGCCGATCTGTTCGCCTATGTCAGTTTTCAGTCCCCGGTCTATGCTGCCATCCTCTGGACCATTGGCGCTGACTCATCACAAATGCTGACTGCGGTTACCAGTAATGCAGTGATTTCGATGGTGATGGGCATCCTGTACGGATATTTTCTGGAATACTGCCGTCGGCTTTTCCGAGTGACCGTCTCAGGATAAAAGAAAAGCGCCATACGTCAGGAGTATGGCGCTATAAGAATAAAAGCGGAATTTAGTGCCGGCTGAGTGAACCGCGGCGATACAGATTACGTCGGATACGATTCAAGCCAGGCTTCGGTTTTTTCGGTTCATCCAGACTCGCCAGAACCAACTCCAACACACGCTCGGCCACTTCACGATGACGCTGAGCAACCGACAATACCGGACATTCCAGATAATCCAGTAGTTCATTATCGCCAAAGGTCGCGATAGCCAGATTACTCGGTAAACGTCCGCTTTGTTTCAGCGTCACATCCATCACGCCCTGCAACAGCGGGAAAGCCGTGGTGAACAGCGCCTTCGGCATCGGGTGATCTTTAAGATAGTCAGCAAATGCCGCCGCTGCCGCTACGCGTTCATAGCTATTGGCATAAAGATAATTAACCTCCCGGGGATCATCCGCCCAAGCCTGACGAAACCCCTGTTCGCGCAGAAAACTGACGGAAAGCTCCGGTAATGCGCCGAGATACAGGACAGACTCTGCCGGTATTTTCCTGAGTTCCTGAGCCAGCATTTCGGCGTCTTCCAGATCGGCGCCCACCACACTGGTAAAATGCTCACGGTCCAACGCCCTGTCCAATGCAATAATCGGCAGGCTGTTATTCGCCCAGCGTTGATAGAACGGATGCTCAGGCGGCAACGCCGTGGAGACGATGATCGCATCAACCTGGCGTTGCAGCAGGTGTTCGATGCAGCGCATTTCATTATCAGGTTGATCTTCAGAGCAGGCGATCAACAGTTGGTAGCCACGTTGCCGCGCCTGACGTTCCAGATAATTGGCAATTCGCGTATAGCTGGTATTTTCCAGATCCGGAATAACGAGCCCAATAGAACGCGTACGTCCGGCACGTAATCCAGCAGCAACAGCATTGGGATGATAATTGTACTTTCTAACCACAGCCATGACTTTCTCAACGGTCTTATCGCTGACGCGATATTGCTTGGCTTTCCCGTTAATCACATAGCTGGCGGTAGTGCGTGAAACACCCGCAAGACGCGCGATTTCATCCAGTTTCACGTTAACCCCTCAGTAAGCCGGATAAATAAAATAGCGATGACCATAAGCTCATCATGGATATCGCGTAGATCTAACAGCAGAAGTTGCCGAACGGCAACCGCTTTTATCATATCGCCTTCAGATTTCAAGCGCCGTGATGTTGGTTGAACCGGTCCGTTCTCTCCTTTTCCACGTGTTGAAATCTATTGGTATAGATAGGATATAGCAGGGAAAAATTAAGAGGCTCGATATATATTTATATTATCGAGCCTCTTAAGGGAAAAAGCAGCGAAAAATAAAATTAACGCATGATCTTATCGCCACGGGCGACGCCAACGATACCAGAACGCGCCACTTCCACGATTTCCGCCACTTCACGCACGGCGTTCAGGAACGCATCCAGTTTATCGCTGGTGCCGGCCAGTTGGACGGTATACAGCGAAGACGTCACGTCGACAATCTGTCCGCGAAAAATATCGGTGCAACGTTTCACTTCCTCACGCCCGTATCCCGTTGCCTGTAATTTGACCAGCATGATTTCACGTTCGACGTGGGATCCCTGCACTAACTCACTGACACGCAGCACATCCACCAATTTATGCAGTTGCTTCTCGATCTGCTCCAGCACTTTCTCATCACCAACGGTCTGAATCGTCATGCGCGATAGCGTTGGATCGTCGGTAGGCGCAACCGTCAGGCTTTCAATATTGTAGCCACGCTGTGAAAACAGACCGATAACACGTGACAATGCACCTGATTCATTTTCAAGTAATACTGATAAAATCCGACGCATGATCAGGTCCTCTCCGTTTTGCTAAGCCACATTTCATCCATTGCGCCACCGCGAATCTGCATAGGATAAACATGCTCACTGCTGTCGATCTTGACATCGACAAACACCAGACGATTTTTCTGCGCCAGCGCCTGCGCCAATTTTTCTTCCAGTTCATCCGGCGTATTAATGGAAATACCGATATGTCCGTAAGCCTCGGCCAGCTTCACAAAATCCGGCAGAGATTCCATATAGGAGTTGGAGTGGCGGCCTGAATAAATCATATCCTGCCATTGCTTTACCATGCCCAGAAAACGGTTGTTCAGATTAACCACCACAACAGGCAAGTCATACTGCAACGCGGTAGACAGCTCCTGAATATTCATCTGGATACTGCCGTCGCCGGTCACACAGACAACGGTTTCTTCCGGCAGAGCAAGTTTGATCCCCAACGCCGCGGGCAGACCGAATCCCATGGTTCCCAATCCACCGGAGTTCACCCAGCGGCGAGGCAAATCAAAGGGATAATAAAGCGCGGCAAACATCTGATGTTGGCCCACGTCTGATGCGATATATGCGTTACCGTCCGTCAGGCGGTACAGCGCTTCAATCACGGCCTGTGGCTTGATGCTGTCGCTTTCGGTGCTGTATTTCAGACAATGCCGGGCACGCCATTGCTCAATGTTCTGCCACCAGTCACGCAACGCGTCAAACTGCTGTCTGGTTTCATCCTGAGCCAGCAATTCGAGCATCAGACCCAGTACCTGTTTGGCGTCACCCACAATCGGAATATCCGCACTTACCGTTTTGGAAATTGATGCGGGATCGATATCGATGTGCAGAACGGTAGCATTAGGACAATATTTCGTCAGATTATTGGTCGTGCGATCGTCAAAACGCACGCCAACCGCAAAAATAACATCGGCGTGATGCATCGCCATGTTGGCTTCATAAGTACCGTGCATACCCAGCATGCCGAGACATTGGCGATGCGTCCCCGGAAAGCCGCCCAGCCCCATCAGTGAACAGGTAACGGGAATATTGAGCTGCTCGGCAAACGCCAGAAGCTCCTCGTGACAACCGGAATTGATAACCCCGCCGCCGCTGTAGATAACCGGTTTTTCAGCCGCCAGCAGCGTTTGCAATGCGCGGCGAATCTGTCCTTTATGTCCCTGAACCGTCGGGTTATAGGAACGCATGCTGACATGATCGGGATAAACGTAAGGCAATTTGTTGGCCGGATTCATCACATCCTTCGGCAAATCCACCACCACCGGGCCAGGACGACCGCTGGACGCCAGATAAAACGCTTTCTTCAGTACCGTCGGTACATCTTCCGCCTGTTTGACCAGAAAACTGTGCTTCACGATCGGCCGGGAAATTCCCACCATGTCGCATTCCTGAAATGCATCGTAGCCAATCAGCGATGTCGCCACCTGACCGGACAGCACGACCATCGGAATTGAATCCATATAGGCAGTCGCAATACCGGTAATCGCATTGGTTGCGCCGGGACCAGACGTTACCAGCACTACGCCGACGTCGCCCGTGGCACGCGCATAGCCATCGGCCATATGGACCGCACCCTGTTCGTGGCGCACCAAAATATGTTCAATGCCACCGACCGTATGCAGGGCATCGTAAATATCCAGTACGGCACCGCCGGGATAGCCGAACACATGTTTTACGCCCTGATCGATCAACGATCGAACCACCATCTCGGCGCCTGACAACATCTCCATGGGTTTGCCTCTTTTGTTCAGAAAGCGAATACGCTTCTGTATTGACAGGGGAAATCCCCGTACTCACATTGATTTAATACTGTTAACGTTTATGCCTGTCATCATTTCAGATTACAGGTGTATTGCCGCCCGCCGTCCGAAATCAGTCTGGCGCAAGCCACGCTTAATAGCATGACATTTTAATAAAACGGGGCTTTAAATATAACTAATTACAATAACGCCAGATTCTGATGCAGGCAAACAGCAAAACCCGTCCTACTTTAAGGGGAAAACCGGGAATGAATCGCAGAAAGAGCAAGAATTAAGATAAAACGCTGATGAGTGACCTTCGAGCCTGAAAAATCTGCCACGAAGGCCATAAATTACAGAGTGAAATCTTGATACCGAAAATTAACGATTCGGGTTCCGCAACACGGCCTCAGGACTCCGAATACATGGCGTCGATTTCCAACCGGTAGCGCTGATTAATCACCTTACGACGCAGTTTCAACGTTGGCGTAAGCTCGCCCTCCTCCATCGAAAACGGTACCGGCAGCAGAGTAAATTTTTTCACCTGTTCAACGCGGGATAACTCTTTTTGCATCTCGCGCAGGCGCTGCTCGAATAATTCGATAATATGGCTATGCCGCAGCAGTTCCAGACGATCGTGATATTTCAGATTAACGGAGCGGGCATATTCTTCCAATGCTTCAAAGCAAGGAACAATCAAGGCGGAGACGTACTTGCGTGTATCTGCAATAATCGCGACCTGATCAATGAAGCGATCCTGTCCCAACGTTCCCTCCAGATGCTGCGGCGCGATATATTTTCCGCCCGAGGTCTTCATCAAATCTTTCAGACGTTCCGTGATGAACAGATTACCGTCCGCATCCAACTCGCCGGCATCACCGGTTTTGAGCCAGCCATCATCGGTAAAGACTTCAGCCGTTTCCTGCGGGCGATGAAAATAACCGCGCATCACCGTGGCGCCGCGCACCTGGATTTCGTTATCCACACCGATACGAACGTCAATCTCCGGCAAGGGAGTCCCAATCGATCCTAAACGGAAATGCTGCTCTTCCCAGCAGGAAACCGTCGCACAGGTTTCCGTCATACCGTACCCGTATACGATACGCACGCCCATCGACAGGAAGAACTGGATGATATTGTCATCCAATCGTGCGCCGGCTGCCGGCATGAAACGGATCTGCCCGCCTAAAAGCTGGCGCAATTTACCAAGAACCAGACGATCGGCATAACGATGCATGATGCTGCGCAGCATACCAGGACGCCTTCCCGCACGGCGCATCTGACAAACGGCTTGTCCCTGAGCGATAGCCCAGCGGAACAAATGCTGGCGATACCAGGGCGCCTGAGCCACTTTTTCATGGACGGCGCTGTACACTTTCTCGTAGAAGCGGGGAACAGCACACATCATTGTCGGTTTAACCGCCTGCATGGCATCACGAACCAGATTGGTGTCACTGAGATACACATTCTGCGCACCGCTATGCATGATGAAAAAGCTCCAGGCGCGTTCAAACACATGGGATAACGGCAGGAAGCACAGCGAACGGTCAGCATCAGAGACGCTCAGGCGCCGCTCGTGGAGTTTAAGTTGCATCGCCATATTAGCGTAATCCAGCATCACGCCTTTGGGTTCACCCGTTGTGCCCGAGGTATAAATCAGCGTGAACAAATCACTGAGTTCGCGGTTATCAATGCGGTTTTGCAGTTCGCCATGCCAGAACTCTTCCACAGCCTGAGATTCAAATTCACCCAGGGTAACGGCAATGTCGCAATCGCGTAAATCCACACCATCCTCCATCACAATGATGTTACGCAGTTGCGGACAGATGTCGCGTAACGCCAGCAGCGCATCGAACTGCGTCTGGCTACCGACAAAAATGGTGTGGATATCGGCATCATTAATGATAAATGCGGCCTGCGACGCGGTATTGGTGGCATAAATAGGCACGCTGATGGCCCGCAGGTGCAGCAGGGATAAATCGGCGAGCGCCCAGTTCATCGAATTGTGAGAGAAAATGGCGACGCTTTCCTGCACCTCCAGTCCCAATGCCAGTAATGAACTGGCAATCCGCCGGATGCGCTGGCCTGCCTGTGACCAGGTGAGCTGTTTCTCTTCGGCTGATGCCCATTCACGTAACGCGATGCGCCCAGAGCAATGCGCGATCTGATGTTGTACCCGGTGTACCATATGGTATGGCTGTAAAGGATTATTCATCTGTAAAAAACTATTGATCCAGAGAAGGATGGATAGAGAAATGTGCCTGAAAAATTTTAGCGTACAGTTGTACATTATTTTGGCTGCAGTCTACCGGTATGGTTTAAAACCGCAACGATCTTTCAGGCATAAATAGCGGGTCATCGATAGCTTACTTGACCCACGTCACACTAAACCAGTAGTTGACATACCCATAGAAATAAAGTACCAATAGTGCAATATCGAATTTCAGATGACGAGACATCATGTTCAATTTCACTTTCCTACTAGGCCTACTACTAAACGCATCTACGTTGCGCGGTATGCTGGTGGGTAAAATTCTGAACTGATTTCACGCCACCCAATAAAAACCCGCGCCGATGCGCGGGTTTTTTTTTACTCGCCGGGCGCCAAGTAAATACGATAAGGAATCAAACCGATGAGCCAGCAAGTTATTATTTTTGATACCACATTACGTGACGGAGAACAGGCTTTGCAGGCCAGTCTGAGTGTGAAAGAGAAACTCCAGATTGCACTGGCGCTGGAAAGAATGGGCGTTGACGTAATGGAAGTTGGTTTCCCGGTTTCCTCACCTGGCGACTTCGAATCCGTACAGACTATCGCCCGCAACGTCAAAAACAGCCGGGTCTGCGGACTGACTCGCTGTGTAGAGAAGGATATTGATGTTGCCGCCGAGGCGCTGCGCGTGGCGGATGCATTCCGCATCCATACCTTTATCGCCACCTCGCCGATGCATATCGCCACCAAACTGCGCAGTACGCTGGACGAAGTCATCGAACGCGCCATCTATATGATCAAGCACGCCCGTAACTATACTGACGACGTCGAGTTCTCCTGCGAAGACGCTGGCCGTACGCCGATCGCGGATCTGAGCCGCGTTGTGGAAGCCGCGATCAATGCCGGCGCCCGCACAATCAACATTCCGGATACCGTCGGCTACACCATGCCCCATGAATTCGGCAATATCATCGCCTCACTGTACGAGCGCGTTCCCAATATCGATAAAGCCATCATTTCTGTTCATACCCACGACGATCTGGGGCTGGCGGTAGGCAATGCGATGGCGGCGGTTCATGCGGGTGCGCGTCAGGTAGAAGGCACGCTGAACGGCATCGGCGAACGTGCCGGCAATTGTTCACTGGAAGAAGTGATCATGGCGATTAAAACCCGTCATAACATCCTGAATGTCCATACCAATATCAATCATCAGGAAATCTACCGTACCAGCCAGTTGGTCAGCCAGATCTGCAACATGCCGATTCCCGCCAACAAAGCCGTGGTGGGCGCCAACGCTTTCGCCCACTCCTCCGGCATCCATCAGGATGGCGTACTGAAAAACCGCGAAAATTACGAAATCATGACGCCGGAATCCATCGGCCTGAAAGAAGTCCAGTTGAATCTGACTTCCCGCTCTGGCCGTGCGGCAGTAAAACACCGCATGGAAGAAATGGGCTATCAGGACAGCGACTACAATCTGGATGATTTGTATTCCGCCTTCCTGAAACTGGCCGACAAAAAAGGTCAGGTTTTCGATTACGATCTGGAAGCGCTGGCGTTTATCAATAGCCAGCAGGAAGAGCAGGACTTTTACAGCCTGGATTATTTCAGCGTGCAGTCCGGTTCAAGCGTGATGGCAACCGCCTCGGTCAAACTGAACTGCGGTGATGAAACGCAGGCGGAGGCCGCGACGGGCAACGGTCCGGTTGATGCCGTCTATCAGGCGATTAACCGTATCACCGGATACCAGGTTTCACTGGTTAAATATCAACTGACCGCCAAAGGACAAGGCAGAGATGCGTTGGGTCAGGTGGATATCGTCGCGGATTATCAGGGTCGCCGTTTCCACGGCGTCGGCCTGGCAACGGATATCGTTGAATCTTCCGCTCAGGCGATGGTAAATGTATTAAACAATATCAAACGCGCTCAGCAGGTAGAAAAAGAAATTCAGCGTCTGCAACAGCACAATAATCAACAACACGACAGCAAACAACAAAACAGTCAGGAAACAGTGTGATGAGCAAAAGCTACCATATTGCCGTCTTACCCGGAGACGGTATTGGCCCGGAAGTCATGGCGCAGGCCCACAAAGTGTTGGACGCCGTACGTCAGCGCTTTAATCTCCGTATTACCACCAGCGAATATGACGTCGGCGGCATTGCCATCGATCGCCAGAATACTCCGCTGCCGCAGGCAACCATTGCCGGATGCGAACAGGCCGACGCCATTCTGTTTGGTTCGGTCGGCGGCCCGAAATGGGAGCATCTGCCTCCTGCGGAACAGCCGGAACGTGGTGCGTTATTGCCGCTGCGTAAGCATTTCAGATTATTCAGCAACCTGCGTCCGGCTCGCCTGTATCAAGGGCTGGAAGCATTTTGTCCGCTGCGCGGCGATATCGCCGCCAGGGGGTTTGATATCCTGTGCGTGCGGGAACTGACGGGCGGTATCTATTTCGGTCAGCCCAAAGGGCGCGAAGGCAGCGGTCAACATGAACGCGCTTTCGACACCGAGATCTATCACCGTTTCGAGATTGAGCGCATCGCGCATATCGCGTTTGAATCCGCACGTAAACGCCGCAGTATCGTGACGTCCATCGATAAAGCCAACGTTTTGCAGAGTTCTATCCTGTGGCGTGAAATCGTTAACGAAATCGCCAAAGAATATCCAGATGTGAAGCTGTCCCATCTGTACATCGACAACGCCACCATGCAGTTGATTAAAGATCCGTCCCAGTTTGACGTGTTGCTGTGCTCCAACCTGTTCGGCGACATTCTGTCAGACGAATGCGCCATGATTACCGGTTCCATGGGGATGTTGCCTTCCGCCAGCCTCAACGATCAGGGATTTGGCTTGTATGAGCCTGCGGGGGGATCTGCGCCGGATATCGCCGGCCAAAACATTGCCAACCCGATCGCACAAATTTTATCGCTGGCGCTGCTGCTGCGTTACAGCGTGGGGGCTGATGATGCCGCCGACGCTATCGAAAAAGCGGTTAACACGGCGCTGGCTGAAGGCTATCGCACGTCGGATCTGGCCAGCGAAGGCAATGCGGTCGGTACGGATGAAATGGGCGATATCATCGCCCGGTTTGTGGCACAAGGGGCATAACCATGGGTAAGACGTTATATCAAAAATTGTTCGATGCGCATGTCGTCTACGAAGCGCCGAATGAAACGCCTCTGCTGTATATCGACCGTCATCTGGTGCACGAAGTGACCTCGCCACAGGCGTTTGACGGCCTGCGGGCGAAGGGGCGTAAGGTTCGTCAGCCGGGTAAAACCTTCGCCACCATGGATCACAACGTTTCCACCCAGACCAAAGATATCAATGCCTGTGGTGAAATGGCCCGTATTCAGATGCAGGAACTGATTAAAAACTGCGCTGAATTTGACGTACAGCTGTATGACCTGAATCACCCGAATCAGGGGATCGTCCACGTTATCGGCCCGGAACAGGGGATGACGCTGCCGGGGATGACCATCGTCTGTGGCGACTCCCACACCGCCACGCACGGCGCCTTCGGTTCTCTGGCCTTTGGTATCGGCACATCGGAAGTTGAGCATGTTCTGGCGACGCAGACCCTGAAACAGGGCCGCGCCAAAACCATGAAGATCGAAGTGGCGGGCGATGCCGCGCCGGGAATTACCGCCAAAGACATCGTGCTGGCGATTATCGGTAAAACCGGCAGCGCGGGCGGTACCGGCCATGTGGTTGAATTCTGCGGTAAGGCCATTCAGGCGCTGAGCATGGAAGGTCGTATGACGCTGTGCAACATGGCGATTGAAATGGGCGCCAAAGCCGGTCTGGTCGCACCGGATGAAACCACGTTCAATTATCTGAAAGGACGTCAATTTGCGCCGAAAGGCACGGATTGGGATGCGGCAGTCGCCTACTGGAGCACGCTGAAGTCAGACAACGACGCGCAGTTCGATACCGTTGTCACGCTGGATGCGGCCCAGATAGCACCTCAGGTTACCTGGGGCACCAATCCGGGTCAGGTTATCGCCGTCGATCAGATCATTCCGTTCCCTGAATCGTTCATCGATCCGGTAGAACGCGCTTCCGCCGCCAAGGCGCTGGCCTATATGGATTTACAACCCGGCATTAGGCTGACAGACGTTGCGATTGATAAGGTGTTTATCGGCTCCTGCACCAATTCGCGTATCGAAGACCTGCGCGCGGCGGCCGAGATTGCCAAAGGACGCAAGGTTGCTCAGGGCGTTCAGGCCATCGTGGTACCTGGCTCAGGCCCGGTTAAAACCATGGCGGAACTGGAAGGACTGGATAAAGTGTTTATCGAAGCCGGTTTCGAATGGCGTCTGCCCGGTTGTTCAATGTGTCTGGCGATGAACAATGACCGTCTGAACCCCGGCGAACGCTGCGCATCAACCAGTAATCGTAACTTTGAAGGGCGTCAGGGCCGTGCCGGACGCACCCATCTGGTGAGCCCGGCGATGGCCGCTGCGGCGGCGGTGACGGGGCATTTTGCCGATATCCGCGAGTTGAATTAAGAGAGAGACCAACATGGCTAAATTTACGCAACATACCGGTCTGGTGGTTCCTCTGGATGCCGCTAACGTCGATACCGACGCCATCATTCCAAAACAGTTTCTGCAAAAGGTCACACGAACCGGTTTTGGTCAGCACTTGTTTAACGACTGGCGTTTTCTGGATGAAGCCGGTCAGGAACCCAATCCTGATTTCGTGCTGAATAAGCCACGCTATAAAGGCGCCAGTATTCTGCTGGCGCGTGAAAACTTTGGCTGTGGTTCATCGCGCGAGCATGCGCCGTGGGCGCTGACCGATTACGGCTTCAACGTGGTGATCGCACCGAGTTTTGCCGATATTTTTTACGGTAACTCGTTCAATAACCAACTGCTGCCGGTCACGCTGAGCGAAGAAGATATTGATACGCTGTTTAAACTGGTCGACGGTGAAGAAGGCATTACTTTCACCGTAGATCTGGAGAACCAGACCGTATTGGCCGGTGGGAAAAGCTATCCATTTGAAATCGACAGCTTCCGCCGTCACTGCATGATCAACGGGCTGGACAGTATTGGGCTGACGCTGCAACACGAAGCGGCCATTGCCGATTACGAGCAAAAACAGCCGTCGTTCCTGCATTGATCTGATACGTTTCGCTCCTCGCTAAAAACCGCCCCTGACGCTGGACATGATTTCTGGCGGCAGGGGCGGCCAATCCGTAACGCCGTTCAGGCTTTCATGCCATTTACCCATAAATAAACCTTGTGTTCCGCTATCTTTCCCCCGGTAATAATATTTGCGAAGCGACACGCAGTATTTTATTTATTACAACCAATTGATAAATAAATTACACTTCATTCTGATTTAACACTCACGCACTGTTGACATTGGTCAACAGTGCAATTACCCTAATTTCATTATTCAGGATGAAGATGAAAAAACACCCGAATAAACATATTCAGGCAGCCATTGAATATGCTTTAGCGCAGGGATGGAGATTTCACCCCAGCAACGGTCATACTTTTGGCAGGCTCATTGCGGCACACCGAACCATCACGACCACATGATGAGCATCTGGTCCACGCCGTCAAATCCGGAAAATCATGCAAAACAAATCTGCCGTAAAGTCGATAGCTGTCTGGCAATATTGAAAAAAAACTAAGCGAGAAAACCGTTTAATGGGGAACTCATGACAACCTATCACTTTTCTCTCACGCTATCGGGCGTTACCGCCGAAACAACAGGATTGGAAAATGCGCTTTTTTCCAGCGGTTGCGATGATGCTCTGATCTGTTTTTACGGCAATGCCGTCTATCTCGAATTTGATCGAGAAAGTCCCCATTTTTCCGATGCGGTAATTAGCGCCATTCGCGATATTGAGTCTGCGGGTATTAACGCCAATGTCCAATCCGTTGACGCGGCATGGGTTGGGCTCAGCGATATCGCCGCATTATCAGCTATGTCACGACAGGCGATTGCGCTGTTAAAAGACGGGAAACGCGGCGCTGGCGATTTTCCTTCTCCCGTCCAGCGTTTGAAGGGCTCTTCCCCGCTGTGGGATTGGGGTGAAGTTGCAGACTGGCTTGCAAAACAGAAAAAGATACCGCAAGAAATCGCTGACAATGCCAGGGAACTTGCCTCCATCAATCTGGCATTACAACTACGCAACGCCAGCCAGAAAGGCAAACTGAACCACTACTACACTTTACTTAATGATCAATATCAGAATGTCGATAAAATACTCGACACAACGGGGAAAAATGCATAAAAAAAGCCAGCGAAAGGTTTCGCTGGCTGGTGAAAAGCACCATTACTCAGAATGTTTCTCTACCTTCTCTCACTACTAGATCCAGTGACGGTATTCCTCTTCCGACATCTCCCCAATTTGCCACTGCGTTGCCTGTTGCAATAATGCCACTCGCTGATGAGCAGACATCCAACGCAGCCATTTCGCCTTGCACGTCGAAAGATAAACCCGATAGAACCGATACAACGGTGAAATCGCCATAAGCCACCTCCGCGCTTTCATTATGTAAAAGTATCGGCGTAATATAGGGAAAGATAAATTGATGACTTTAAGGCCTGGAGTTCCTCTTTTATGTCTTCCAACCGTCTGCAACAGCAGTTCATCCGTCTGTGGCAACACTTTCAAGGGCAAACCACCGACACCACGCTGCAAGAGTTGGCCGGCGTCTTAAGCTGTTCACGTCGCCATATCCGTTCTCTTCTGGGGGCGATGCAGCAACAAGGATGGCTGACCTGGCAGGCGGAAGCGGGCAGGGGCAAACGCTCGCAGCTTTCGTTCATTTATACCGGGTTGGCCCTGCAACAGCAGCGCGCAGAAGATTTACTGGAGCAAGATCGCATCGATCAGTTAGTGCAGCTTGTCGGCGACAAAGAAACGGTACGTCAGATGCTGCTTGCCCACCTTGGCCGCAGTTTCCGGCAGGGTAAACACATTCTGCGAATCCTCTATTACCGCCCACTGCGTAATCTACTGCCAGGATCGGCATTACGACGTTCGGAAATGCATATAGCCCGGCAAATTTTCAGCGGGTTGACCAATATAAATGAGGAAAACGGGGAACTAAAACCCGATCTGGCGCATCACTGGCAAATGCTGGAACCGCTGCGCTGGCGATTCTACCTGCGTCCTTCTATCCGTTTTCATCATGGTCGGGAGCTGACGATGGACGATGTCATCAGTTCGCTTACCCGACTAACCGAACTGCCGCTGTTCTCTCACATCAAAAAAGTCACCTCGCCGATGCCTTTTGTGATTGATGTGCAGTTGCACAGCGCCGACCACTGGCTGCCGTGGCTGCTTGGCAGCATCCCCGCTATGATCCTGCCGCAGGAGTGGCGGACCCTGCCCGATTTTGCCCGACGCCCCATTGGCACCGGTCCTTACACTGTCGTGAGCAATAACAACAGTCATATGAAAATACGCGCATTCGATGACTATTTTGGCTATCGGACCCTTATTGATGAAGTGAATATCTGGGTATTGCCGGACGAACCGGAAGAACTGAGCGTTTCCGTCAAATTGCAGTCCGATGATTCCCACAATGAACAGTTGGAAAGCAGAATGGAGGAAGGATGCTATTTCATCCTGTTCGATAAACGTTCGCCGCTGGCTAAACGCCCGGAAATCCGCCGCTGGCTCTGGCAGGTGTTTAACCCCATCGCCCTGCTGAGCCACGCCGATGCTATCCGTCAGCTCGACTGGTCACCGGCCTACAGCCTGCTGCCACGCTGGCACCATCATCAGCCGGACAAGCCGCTGCCCATGCCGCAAGGACTTAAGCAAATTACGCTGACCTTTTATCAGGAACATCCTGAGTACCGGATACTCAGTGAAATCATGAGTAAGCTGCTGGAAAAGCATGGCGTGAAGCTACACGTACAGATCGTCAGTTACGAAGACTGGTATCAGGGCAATATTGAAAGCGATATCTGGTTCAGTAGCGTGAACTGCTATTTACCGATCGAATTCTCGCTGTTCGCGATGCTTTATGAACTGCCGCTGATGCAACACTGTCTGGATAGCGATCTGCACCATGATGCACAGCAATGGCGCAATCACACCCTGTCCATAGCTGAGTGGTGCGATAAGCTGGTCAACAGCGGCCAACTACAACCCTTACTCCATCACTGGCTGAAACTTCAGGGACAGCGCAGTATGCGAGGCATCAGAATGAATATGCTGGGCTGGTTTGACTTCAAATCAGCCTGGTTTGCACCGCCAGAAAACTGAGAACCTTTCCCTGCCCCCCTGAACCCTTTACAATGGGACGTTCTCAACGGGGTGCGGAAAAGGTTGCGCCACAAGATTGGCATTGGCGCGAGATTTTTCGCTGAGAAAACACCCGTCGAACCTGATCCGGTTAATACCGGCGAAGGGATTTGAGAGTGCTCATTGCTGACTCAAAGACCTTTGCCACCCCATGATTCTCAGGAGTGCAAAGTGTTAAATACATCATTATTAAAACGTTCGGCAGCCATGCTGAAAAAGAGCCTGCCTTGTCTTTTACTGATTTCCGCACCGGCCTTCGCCAAACCTGCGCTCACCGTTTATACCTACGATTCTTTTGCCTCTGAATGGGGACCGGGTCCGGTAATCAAAACCGCGTTTGAAAAAGAGTGCGAGTGCGAACTGAATTTTGTCGCGCTGGAAGATGGCGCCTCGCTTCTGAACCGCCTGCGGATGGAAGGTAAAAACAGCAAGGCGGATATCATTTTAGGGCTGGACAATAACCTGTTGCAGGCCGCGGAACAGACCGGTCTGTTTACAAAAAACGATCTGGATACCAGCGCGGTTAACGTGCCTGGCGGTTGGAACAACACGACGTTTGTCCCTTACGACTACGGCTATTTTGCGTTTGTTTACAACAAAGAAACGCTGAAGAATCCTCCCAGAAGCCTTCATGAGCTGATCGACAGTCCGGAAGCCTGGAAAGTGATCTATCAAGATCCGCGCACCAGTACGCCGGGTTTGGGACTGCTGTTATGGATACAGCAAGTGTACGGCGAGCAGGCTCCGCAGGCGTGGCAGAAACTGGCGAAAAAAACCGTTACGGTCACCAAAGGCTGGAGCGAAGCCTACGGTTTATTCCTGAAAGGCGAGGCCGATCTGGTACTCAGCTATACAACCTCTCCGGCGTATCACATTATTGAAGAGAAAAAAGAGAATTACGCGGCCGCGAATTTCAGTGAAGGACATTACCTGCAAATTGAAGTCGCCGGGCAACTGGCCGCCAGCAAACAGCCGGAACTAGCGAAACGCTTTATGCAATTCATTCTGAGTCCGGCATTCCAGCAGGCGATTCCCACGACCAACTGGATGTATCCGGCGGTCCCAACCGAACTGCCGGTCGGATTCGCCACACTCCCTGTACCGGAGAAAGCATTGCAATACAGCGCACAACAGGTGGCGGAGCAAAGGAATAACTGGATTCAGGCATGGCAACGCGCAGTCAGCCACTGACCGCAGGAAGTCTGTGGCCGGGATTACTGGCTGCCACGCTGTTAATTTCAGTCGCCGTTCTGGCTTTCGGGGCGCTATGGCTACAGGCCCCCGACAGCCAGTGGCAGACCTTATGGCAGGACAGCTATCTGTGGCATGTCATTCGATTCACCTTCTGGCAGGCATTCCTGTCCGCACTGCTTTCTACCGTCCCCGCCATTTTCCTCGCCAGAGCCTTGTACCGTCGCCGTTTCCCCGGCTACCGCTGGCTATTGCGACTCTGCGCCATGACGCTGGTGCTGCCCGTGCTGGTCGCCGTTTTTGGTTTGCTCAGCGTGTATGGCCGTCAAGGTTGGCTGGCGCAGCTACTGGGATTTTTAGGCCTGCCCTACCCGTTTTCACCTTATGGTCTGCAAGGCATTCTGCTGGCGCATATTTTCTTTAACCTACCGCTGGCAACCCGCCTGTTATTGCAATCGCTGGAAAGCATTGCGACAGAACAGCGCCAGTTGGCTGCTCAACTGGGCATGAATGATTGGCAGCATTTGCGTATCGTCGAATGGCCCGCACTGCGCAGACAAATTTTACCGACGGCCGCACTGATTTTCATGCTTTGCTTTGCCAGTTTTGCCACCGTGCTGTCTCTTGGCGGCGGTCCACAGGCGACCACCATTGAGTTGGCCATTTATCAGGCGCTGAGCTTTGATTACGATCCCTCGCGCGCCGCGTTACTGGCGTTAATCCAGATGAGCTGCTGTCTCGGGCTGGTGCTGCTCAGCCAGCGCCTGGGCCGAATCTTGCCGGTCGGCAGCACCCGGCAGTTAGTATGGCGTAACCCGCAGGACAGCCTGTTAAGCCGGTTTTGTGACAGCTTGCTGATTGGCGCATTACTGCTTTTGGTGGTCCCGCCCCTGCTGGCGGTGGTCGTTGATGGCGTTAATCTTTCCCTGATCGCCGTGCTGCAACAGCCGGTTTTGTGGCAAACCTTGTTTACCTCACTGCGTATTGCGCTGAGCGCAGGTCTGCTGTGTCTTGCCCTGACCATGATGTTGCTCTGGAGCAGCCGGGAACTGAAGTTGCGCCAACAACCTTTATACGGTCAGTTAATGAATCTGAGCGGCATGCTGATCCTCGCCATGCCCGGCATTGTGCTCGCGACCGGTTTTTTCCTGTTACTGAATAATACGGTGGGATTACCGGACTCCCCTTATGCGTTAGTCGTGATGACCAACGCGCTGATGGCGATCCCCTACGCGCTCAAAGTGCTGGAAAATCCCATGTACGATGTGGCCGAACGCTATAATCAGCTCTGCCTGTCGTTGGATCTGCGGGGCTGGCGACGTTTAAAAATTATCGAACTGACCGCGCTGAAACAGCCGCTGGCGCAGGCGCTGGCCTTTGCCAGCGTATTGTCGATCGGAGATTTTGGCGTTATCGCATTGTTCGGCAGTGAGCAGTTTCGCACCTTGCCTTTTTATCTTTATCAGCAGATTGGTTCCTATCGCAGCGCCGATGGCGCCGTGACCGCACTGTTACTGATGCTTATCTGCTTTACGTTATTCACCCTGATTGAAAAACTGGCAGGTCGTCATGATCGCTCTCGATAAGCTGACATACCTCTATCAGCACTTTCCCATGCGCTTTGATTTCCACGTTCAATCCGGCGAACGTGTTGCTATTCTCGGCCCCAGCGGCGCGGGGAAAAGCACGCTGCTGAATCTGATTGCCGGCTTTCTGATGGCGAACAGCGGTACATTGCGTTTGAATGGCGAAGAACACCGGCATACGCCGCCCGCCAAACGGCCGGTATCGATCCTGTTTCAGGAAAATAACCTCTTTCCCCATCTGACCATCGAGCAAAACATGGCGCTGGGCCTAAACCCCGGTCTGCGCCTCAGTGGCGCACAGCGGGAAACGCTGCGGCACATTGCCGACAAGGTTGGATTGACGACATTGCTCAGCCGTCTGCCGTCACAGGTTTCAGGGGGACAACGGCAGCGTGCCGCGTTGGCTCGCTGTCTGGTCCGCCAGCGCCCTATTCTGCTGCTGGATGAACCATTTTCCGCGCTCGATCCCGCATTGCGCCTGGAAATGCTGGAACTGCTCGACGAGATTTGTCTGGATCGCCAGCTCACGCTGCTGATGGTTTCCCATAATCTGGACGATGCGATCCGCATTGCGGAACGCACCATGCTGATTGTCGATGGACAGATTGGCTATGATGGACCGACACGAGCATTGCAGGATGGCAGCGCCGATGCGGCGAAAATACTGGGAATTCGGGGATAAACGCGCTTGCTCATCACCAGAAAAAGTGTGACCGCTCGCGGATTTCAGCTTTTTATCCCTCACGGGTATTGTGTCCTTTTCACGACCTGTGCTTATATGAATAAGTGACTTAATCGTTAATAACAGGATTCCCGTGACGCACTATTCTTCCACTTCAACACTACTAAGCACCGCGCATGTTGACGCGGTCGTCGTCGTGCGCGTGGTTGTGGTGGTGGTCGTCGGCAGCGCGCCGTAACGGGTTCCGAATCAAACCAAAGATTCCCAAACCCCGCCGGCGCCAGCCGAGCGGGGTTTCTTGTTTCTACCCTCCCGCTCTGAAAACGCACCGGCCCTGATGAAGGATATACATATGCGTTATACAGGCGCCCAGTTGATTGTCCGGCTGCTCGAACAGCAGGGCATCACAACAGTAGCAGGGATCCCCGGTGGTGCAGCCCTGCCGTTATACGACGCGCTCGGCCAGAGCAAAACCATCCGACACGTACTGGCACGTCACGAGCAGGGAGCAGGATTTATGGCTCAAGGCATGGCGAGGGCCAATGGGCGCGCCGCCGTCTGCATGGCGTCAAGCGGCCCGGGCGCAACCAACCTGCTGACCGCCATTGCCGATGCCAAACTCGATTCTATTCCATTGGTCTGCATTACCGGACAGGTGTCCTCCAGCATGATCGGGACAGATGCCTTTCAGGAAGTCGACACCTATGGCATTTCCATCCCGGTGACCAAACACAACTATCTGGTTCGTGACATCAAAGAGTTACCGCGCGTTATCCCTGAGGCCTTTCGCATCGCACAATCCGGCCGGCCCGGTCCGGTCTGGATCGATATTCCCAAAGATATACAAACTGCCGAGATCGAATTGGATATGCTGCCGCCAATAAGCCAAAACGATCGTCCGCCGGCCATCGATGCTCAGAAAATCGCGCAGGCAGCCGCCATGATTAACACGGCACAGCGTCCAATTCTCTATCTGGGCGGCGGTATTATCAGCGCATCGGCACACGAACAGGCCGTGCAACTTGCTGAACGCGCTAATCTGCCCACCACCATGACGCTGATGGCGTTAGGCGCCATGCCAGTGGATCACCCGCTGTCGCTTGGCATGCTGGGTATGCATGCCGCACGCTCAACCAATTTGATCTTGCAGCAGGCGGATTTATTAATTGTGCTGGGGGCACGCTTTGACGATCGTGCGATTGGTAAAGCGGAACAGTTCTGTCCTCAGGCCAGCGTGATTCACATTGATATCGATCCGGCTGAGCTGGGCAAGATCCGGCAATCGCATGTCGCGCTGAATGCCGATGTTGCCGAAGCGCTGGATCAACTGTTGCCGCTGATCGAAACGCAGCGACGCGACGTGTGGCGTAAAACGATCGGTGACTTGCAGCATGAATTTCCGTTCCACATGCCGAACGCTAACGATCCGCTGAGTCATTACGGCCTGATCCAGGCTGCCGCGCAGGCGCTGACGGATGATGCCATCATTGCTACCGATGTCGGACAACACCAGATGTGGGTTGCGCAATCTTATCCACTGCGCCGGCCACGACAGTGGCTGACGTCCGGCGGGTTGGGCACCATGGGTTTCGGTTTGCCAGCCGCAATGGGCGCCGCATTAGCCGAACCTGAACGTACCGTGGTGTGTTTTTCCGGTGATGGCAGCCTGATGATGAATATTCAGGAAATGGCGACCGCCGCAGAAGAAGGGTTGAATGTCAAAATTATCCTGATGAACAACCAGTCGCTGGGATTGGTTCATCAGCAGCAGGATCTGTTCTTCCAGAAACGCATCTTTGCCGCAGACTATCGTTACAGAACCGATTTCCTGGCCATTGCCGCCGGTTTCGGCTTCGCCACCTGCGATCTGAATGCGGCAGACGATCCGCGAACGGCACTGGCAGAAGCATTGAACCGCCCCGGCCCCGCGCTGATCCACGTCTTGATAGATGTGAATGAAAAAGTATATCCCATGGTGCCGCCGGGCGCCGCCAACATTGATATGATCGGAGATTAAGACCATGCCACATCAATCCACCTCAAAACAGGTCACGTTGGAACTCTCGGTGCGCAACCACCCCGGCGTCATGTCGCACGTGTGCGGACTGTTTGCCCGTCGAGCCTTTAACGTGGAAGGGATTCTCTGTATGCCGCTGGCCGGCGGCGATGAAAGCCGCATCTGGCTACTGGTGCAGGACGATCAGCGGCTACCGCAGATGATCAGTCAGGTCGAAAAACTGGAAGATGTGATTAAGGTACAGCGTCATGGCGAGGAAATGCGCATCTTTGATCAGGTAGCAGAGTTTTATCGATAGGACTGCTGACTGAAGTGGCACTGTTGACGTTAATGAACAGCGGAAGATACACGGGGTACACATCTCAAACCGGATAACCCCGTGCCTCTTCACCCTCATTATCCGCCAGGTTCACCCTGATAAACTTTACCCATGCAGCACCAGCCACAGCAGGTGACGATAAACAGGCATTAGCGGATGCGCGATCAGCATTGCCAATGCAACCCCTGCCGCCGCCAGCGTCAATGGAGCAACCCAGCGTAACCGACTGAGCGGCAAGCGTTTACTGAACCAGTCACGCTTTTTGCGTTTATCGCCTCGCCACCAGCGCCAGCTTAACCACGCGCCACTCCACACCAGTAACGCGGTAACCAGCAATAGCCATTTAAAACCGGTACTGTTGACGCCCGCAGGAATATCAATGGCAACGCCAGCCAATATGCCGGGTAAAAAATACGCCGGCGGCCACAGCAGACAACCGATGATATTCGGCACGGCAAATTTATAAGGCGGCAGCCCCAGCATACCGGCGACCATGGGAATCAGCGGACGAGTCGGTCCGACGAATCGTCCAATCAACACCGTCGGAATCGGATGTTGATACAAGGCATGTTCCGTTTTATTGAGCAACGTTTGATGCTTTTTCAGGAAAGACCATTGATGCAGCGGTTGCTTAAACGTTCTGCCGATGAAATAGGAACTCCAATCCCCCAGCAAACAGCCGACAATACCCGCCGCCCACGCGGGATATAACCCCATCTGACCGCTGCCGATCAGTGCCCCCAACGTGGCCATCATAACGGTGCCCGGCAGCAACAGGCCAACCAGAGCAAGGGATTCCAGAAAAGCAACCAGCATGACGGCGATCAGTGAATACGCTAATGATTGAGTAACCAGATGATCCAGCCACGCTTCCATAAATCCTTACTCAACGTTGGTGAAAAACAGGATTGTCTGGATCATAGCAGATAGAGTCAACTAGTCATTCCCAGCATGACCGTCATATCACGCATGTCGGACATCTTATGCAACGAACTGACACAAATTTACCGATAATAGTCTATGTAAATTCAGTGTTATTTCGTGCGCGAAGAAAGACGTGTTTTCATGCAACAAGGCAGCACGCGCCCGACAAGGAGCGCTCAATCGCCGCTGCTCCTTGACCACTGGCTTTTGGCGGAACAGGGGCCGCTACGCGGTTCCCTCGCCGGGAGGCGCCTTCTGACGGACCGCCAGTGACATGCTCCCGGCATGGCACTGGCTTTCGCCGCATCCCTGCGGCTCATCCTGAAGGCGCTTCCCGACTCAGCCCCTTTTACGCCAGAGGGGAAAACCTTTTGCTCTGCCGTGGGGATTTCAATCGAAAATTTATCCGCCTAAATACATTTTCTTCACTTCCGGGTTGGCCAGAATGGCCTGCGCCTGTCCCTGTAGCACAATCTTGCCGTTTTCCAGCACATAGGCGCGATCGGCAATTTTCAGCGCCGCCGTGGCATTTTGTTCAACAAGAAGGATAGTAATATTTTCTTTTTGTAGCTGTTTAATAATATTGAACATTTCGCCGACTATCTTTGGGGCCAGTCCCAGACTGGGCTCGTCCAACATCAATAAAACCGGCTCGCTCATTAATGCTCTGGCTATCGCCAGCATCTGCTGTTCGCCGCCGCTCATGGTGCCTGCCAGCTGGCTGCGACGCTCTTTCAATCGCGGAAACAGCGTGTACATTTTATCTTTCAGATAGTCAAAATTGACCGGGTTGTTGTACGCGCCCATGCGCAGGTTTTCTTCAATGGTCAAATTGGTGAAAACTTTGCGTCCTTCCGGAACCAATGCCAGGCCTTTACGCACAATCTGATGGGTCAGACTGTTGGAAATATCTTCATTCAGGAAATTGACGTTGCCGGTCGATTTCACCAGATTGATAATACCGTTCAGCGTTGAGGTTTTTCCCGCACCATTACTGCCAATCAGCGTAACGATTTCACTATTATTCACCTCAATGTCGATGCCTTTTAATCCCTGAATCAGTCCATAAAATACTTGCAGACTCTCGGCCTTAAGCATAATCCACCTCTCCAAGATAGGCGGCAATCACCTCTTTGTTATTAATCGCCTCATGAGTGGTGCCACTGAATAATGGCTTGCCGTAATCCAGAACCAGCACTCGCTCGCACAGGGCATTAACGAATGACATGTCATGCTCAATCAACAGCACCGTTAATTGATAATCCTCGCGCATTTTAAAAATCAGCTGCGCCAGTTCATTCGTTTCTCTGGGGTTCATCCCGGCCGCAGGCTCGTCCAGTAATAATAATTCCGGCGAAGTTGCCAACGCGCGGGCGATTTCCACTTTACGCTGATTGCCATAGCTCAGGTTGGTTGCCAGTGAATCGGCATGTTCGGCAATACCGATATATTCCAGAATCTCCATAGCCTGCGCTTTTGCCCGCTTCTCCGCCGAGAAAAAACGTCCCATATGCAATGCAGCCTCAATAAACGAATAACGAATGGCGCGATCAAAACCGATTAAAACATTTTCCAGTACCGTCATTGAATTGAATAACCGAATATTCTGGAAAGTACGGGCAATGCCGCGATTGACCACCAGATTTGGTTTCAAACCGGTAATGGTTTCCTGCCCCAGCATGACTTTGCCCGAGGTCGGTTTGTAATTCGAGGTAATCACGTTAAATAAAGTGGTTTTCCCCGCGCCGTTTGGACCAATCAGACCAAATATCTCCGCCTGATTAAGCGTAAAACTAACGTCATCAATTGCCCGTAATCCACCAAATTGCATAATGACGTGATCAACACTGAGAATAGGTTTATTTTCCATGATGGCGTTTCCTGTTCACTTCCCAGATCTCCTGCTTACCCAGTAACCCTTCGCGGGCAAAAAGCATAATAATCAGCAGCACCAATGAAAAAACAACCATCCGTAAACCGGGGTAGGACCCCAGGTCCTCACCAAACAGACTTAGCGGCTGGTCAAGGAAACGCAGCCATTCGCCGCTGCCCACCACCAAAATCGTTCCCAGAATCGCACCGGTCGTGCTGCCTAATCCGCCCAATACAATGATGATGAGCAGTTGAAACGTCAGCATGAAATCAAACAGATCGGGGGAAATAATCGTCAACAGCGAAGCCAGTAAACCGCCGCCGATTCCTTCCAGAAAGGCGCTGGTGGCAAAGGCGCAGGTTTTAATTTTGAAGGTATTAATCCCCATCGCGATCGCGGCGTCTTCATCATCACGAACCGCTTTCATCGCCCGCCCGTATTTTGAATACACGATCTGTAAAATAAGCAGCACGGCGATAAGGGAAATAAAACCGCACCAGTACAACATGTGGCTGGCCTGGGGAATCTCATTCAGACCAATGGCGCCATTGGTGATTTGCGGATTATTAATTGCCAGGATTTTAATAATAAAACCAAACCCCAACGTTACAATCGCCAGATAATCGCCGCGCACCCGGAAGACCGGAAACGCCAGACACACGGCTAACAGAGAAGCACAGATCCCACTAATAATGAGCGCGGGTAAAAAGGAGGTATGCAGCGCCAATACCACGGCGCTGGGAGACGCCATTTCATACATTTCCAGCTTGGTGTCCGCGCTTAACAACAGGATGGCGGTAATATAGGCGCCGACGGCAACAAAACCGTTGGGCTCAAGGGATAATTGCCCCGTTACCCCGTTAATCAGGTTGTAACTCACCGCCAGGATCATAAATATAAAAATATTACAGACAATACGGATGATGTAATCGTCAAACACATTCTGCAACGTGAACAGAACCAACAGCATTATCACAAATACCGCGGCATAGCCGATTAACAACGAAAATGAATTTGTGGGCATTCTCATCAGAAGCGGCTCCTTTCCAGTCTTTCATCACCCATAATGCCTACCGGTCTGAATAGCAGAACCAAAATCAGGAACATAAATGCAAAGGCATCTTTATATCCCCCCAACTCAGGAAATACCGCCACGGCGACCACTTCGGTGAAGCCCAGAATAAAGCCGCCAATTACCGCCCCCGTGACGCTGCCAATTCCCCCCAATACCGCCGCAGCAAATGCTTTCAGGCCAATCAGTACCCCCATTAATGGATCGATCGTCGGATAACTGGTGGCATAAAAAATACCGCCAAGGGCAGCCAGAGAACTTCCGAGAGCAAAGACAAAGGCAATAATATGGTTGGCATCGATCCCCATTAAGCGAACGGTATTCACGTCAAATGCCACGGCGCGAATAGCCATTCCCTGTCGGGTGCGATAGAGAATAAAAAGAATGCCGGCCAGCAGAATCAGCGTAACCAGCGGGACAAGCCAGGCGACATTGGTAATAATGATGCCGCCCATCGTGACCGTCTGATTAAAAAACGCCGGCGCCGAAAAAAAGCGCGGGCTCCCGCCAAAAATAACGTTAAACAGGTTCTCTAAAAAAAAGCTCACCCCAATCGCGGTAATCAGCATGGATATTTTAGAGGCATGACGTAATGGCCGATAAGCAATCTGATCGATGCACACGCCCAATAAGGCAGAAAAGAGAATCGCGAATAAAATAGCTGCCCCGAAAGGCAGCTCAAACGTCGTTGATCCAAACAGGGCAAGAAATGCCCCCACCATCATAATATCGGCATGGGCAAAGTTGATGAGCCGTAATACGCCGTACACCATGGTATAACCAATAGCGATCAGCGCATACATACTCCCCAGACTCATGCCGTTAACCACTTGCTGGAAGAAAATGGCAGCATCCATCATTCAATCCTTATTTGCCTTATGGATTAACAACTGTTTTAAAGGCCAATTGTCCGTCTTTAACCTCATTAATGACGGCGCTACGGATTGCATCCCCATCTTTTAATGTCAGCGTCCCGGTAATTCCGGCAAAATTACTGGTGGCGCGGATTTTTTCATTAACGCAAACACGGTCTTTCGGATCGCTGCACTGGTTCATCCCGTTGACGATCATTTTATAAGCATCAGCGGTCATCGCGCCCCAGGTATGGGTCGGCTCTTTATATTTCTCATCCCAGGCTTTGATGAACTTCTCACCTTCAGGCGTCTGATCTTTGGCGTTCGGCGAGTAGTAGTCGGTCGTCATATAGCCTTCAACCGCATCTTGCCCCAGCTTGAAGAAGACCGGGTCAGCCGCCAGCCCGTCGCCGCCGACGACCGGCACCTTCAGCCCCAGTTGTTTGGCCTGTACCGCGATCAATGCCCCTTCGGTGTAATAGATGGGCATATAAATCATATCGACATTTTTAGCTTTGATGGTGGAGAGCTGGGCTTTGAAATCCTTACTGCCGCCGGGGGCCTGTACTTCAACAGGAATGGTGCCGCCGTTTTTGAGAAACTGGGTCCGGAAGGATTTTGCCAACCCGACAGAATAGTCGTTGCTGCTGTCGAACATGATGGCGGCGGTTTTCGCCCCTAAATCGCGCGATGCCAGATTGGCCCCCACTACGCCCTGAAAACTATCGGAAAAGCACACGCGGCTGACATACTGGCGGTTGCGGGTCACACGGTCATTGGTGGCGGTCGGGGAAACCAGCGGGGTTTTGGTGTCTTCAGCCATTTTGGTCATTGCCATCGTATTGGTTGAGGTTACCTCACCAATTACCGCATCGACCTTATCACTGGAAACCAGACGCTGCATCGCGTTGGCCGCTTCAACCTTGTCACTCTTGTCATCAATGATAACGAGCTTGATTGTGTCGCCATTTTTCAGCGTCGGCTCCAGGCTATTAATCAGCTCAACACCTTTTTGGGAAGGCTGCCCGTAGCCGCTAAGCGGTCCGCTCAGCGGCAGAACCACGCCGATTTTCACCTCAGCCGCCAGTACACTATTGGTGCAAATGACGGAGGAAACCCATGCTGCAGCTAATGTTACTTTGACAAGTTTGTTATTCATGATCGCCTCTTTGGTAATGAGAGATTCAAATTCCAGTGGTGGAATAAAGCCGTCCTGTCTGACAATACGAACCTGAAAACGCCGCAGGGATATATCCTGCTGACGGAATTAAAATCAGCAACAAATATGCCAAAACGGAAAATTAATTATTAAGAACTTAATAATAAAGAAGAAAATGAAATTATTACTTAAAGATCAATCATAGGAAAAAGAGATAATTAACCAGAATGCACCAATTCGTTTCGCCGTTGCTTTTTAAAAGTGCGTCTTCATATATGGCCGGTTTCTTTAAATAAATCAGTCGCCGGCTGCAAATAATCCTCTCTTATTTTCATCAATATTAGATGATGAAGCACAATCCTTTTTATTCATCGGTAAAAACAATCTTTCAGTTATTATTTCTGCAATATATAATTTAACGATACTTTATGCTGTAAACGGAACAAGGATGCGCCTGACTCCGAAGAAACTGTAGCAGTATTTATGATTGACAGAAAAAGAGAGAGCAAGGACGCCGGCAGGAATCGACAATTTAAGCCATTGAGAATCATCAGACATTTGACATGAAGCCCTTCATGGTAACCAAACGGGTGCATAGGGCATATTAAAAAACATTTCACTAATCATCTTTTTATGGACAATTATTTTACAGCACTGTCCCCACCACTTATGATAATGGTCATTTTTAGCACAGCGCCAATCCAATTCTGTCCAAATATGTTGTTAAAACGCTTCAATCACATCGGATTACGACGACTCATTTTGCTCCTGGCCGTCACGAGCGCGCTGATTATGCTAGTTAACAGCCTTTATGCCAGTTACCGCGTACAGCGCCAGCTCCTGATCGACAATACATTAGAAGCCAATCGCGTTTACGCCGCGAAGCTGGCGGCCATAACTGATACTTTTTTCAAAGCATCATTGCAACGATTGGCTTACAGCGCTGACGAAATAGCGGAAAAAATGGGTGACAGCAACAGCCTTAACGGGGAAACCAGACGTATCGGGTTGCAGAGTCACAGTTTTAACACGGTATCTATCGTCGATGAACATGGCGTGGTCAAGTCAACCTTCCCCAATACGTCTCAATGGATAGGGCAAAAGGTCACCACGGCAGGCGTAAGGCAGTCCTTACAGGAAAAGCAGCCGCTGATCAGCTCGCCCTATGTTTCCGTGGCCAGTAATCTGATTGTACTGGTCTCAGCGCCGATCTTTACCCGGGATGGACGCTATAAAGGGTTTATCAGTGGTTCCATTCACCTGGAAAAACCCAGCATTCTCAATGAATTGCTTGACAGGCACTATTATCGGGACGGTTCTTACATCTATGTTACCGACCGCTATAGAAAAATTCTGTACCACAAAGATCCGGATCAGATCGGCGGCATCGTTCACAACAGCCCGATAATTGATAGCAACACAGACAAAAACGGCAGCCGGGAAATGACGGATTATCAGGGCAAAGCGGTGCTTGTCGGATACGCCGTGATCCCCGCCAGCCGTTGGGAAGTGATCGTGCTGCGTCCAACCAAAGAAACCTTAAAGCCTTTAGATAGCCTGATGTTGAGTGTGTTACGGCATACTTTGCCAGTCGCTATTCTGACGCTATTCTGCGTTTGGTTGTTCGCCCGGCTCATTGCCCAGCCGCTGTGGCTGCTGGCCCGAAGCGCCAATCAAATGGACTCGCTCAATGTCTCCGACGACATCAGGAAAATTCACTCCTGGTATTTTGAGGCGACACAGCTCAAACAGGCCATGCTGATTGGCATCGAACTATTACAGAAGAAAATCGGCAGGCTGCGCTCTGAAGCACAAACCGACCCCATGACCGGGCTGCTCAATCGCCGGGGATTGGAAATCGTTCTACAGTTCTGGCTGCTCAGCCAGAAAAGGTTTGCCGTAATCACGCTGGATATTGACCATTTCAAACGGATCAACGACACCTACGGCCACGACGTGGGCGACAGCGTGATCAAATACCTTGCTCAGATCATTCGCACCAGCTCACGCGATACGGACACATTGTGCCGCAGCGGCGGCGAAGAATTTCTGATCCTGTTGCCAGACACCGCTCTGGATATTGCCACCGGCATTGCCGAACGGCTTCGCCAGTGTACACAGGACTCGGAGATCCCGCAGGTCGGTCATATCACCATCTCCCTGGGCGTTGCCCTGTGGTCACCGGAAGTCAGTGGAATGACCATTGAACGCACCTTTAAAATGGCGGATAAAGCGCTGTATAAAGCCAAACAAGGGGGCCGTAATCGGGTGGTCACCGCACCGGAAGCGCGTTGATCTTTCGTCTGACGGCCTTGCTTTCTCCACCGCTTGTTCTTGCCCGGCACCCGTTAATCTCCGCAAACGGCTGGACATTCACTGTATAAATAACCATACTTACCTTTGACTTTTATGCGTTCCCGCTGACTTTTAACGCTATTATCTTTTGAATGGAAAGGCCGCCTTTGTGATGCAGACTCGTCAGGGTTTTCTGCTTACCCGCCACTGGCACGACACACCTGCCGGTACGCAGGTGGAATTCTGGTTGGCGACCGATGACGGTCCCGTGCTGGCTCGTCTTCCTGCCCAACAGGCTGTCGCCTTTATTCCTGTTTCACAAGAATCACAGGCCCGCGTGTTATTAAGTCAGGATAAGCATTGGCGGCTACGTCCGTTGGCATTGCAGGATTTCCATCACCAGCCGCTGCTTGGGCTGTATTGTTCTCAATACCGCCAGCTCCTCCGGTTGGAAAAACGATTGCGGGAAGGCGGCGTTCAGGTTTACGAAGCCGACATTCGCCCGCCTGAACGCTTTCTCATGGAGCGTTTTATTACGGCTCCCGTATGGCTCAGCGGCGAGACCGCGTCATCAAGCCTGCTAACGCAGGTTCGCATGAAACCGAACGCCGACTACCGTCCCAATCTGAAACTGGTCTCACTGGATATAGAGACCAACCGCCATGGCGAACTGTACTGCATTGGGCTGGAAGGCTGTGGACTACGTCAGGTTTATATGCTCGGCCCGGCGAACGGAACGCCCGCCGGCTCAGATGATTTCACGCTGGAATATGTCGCCAGCCGCCCCCAACTACTGGAAAAGTTGAATCATTGGCTGCAACTGCACGACCCCGATGCCATTATCGGCTGGAATCTGGTGCAGTTCGACCTGCGCGTACTGCAAAAACACGCCGAACGCTATCGCATCCCACTGCGTCTGGGCCGCAATGGCGGCGAGTTGGAATGGCGCGAGCACGGCTTCAAGCAAGGACATTTCTTTGCCAGCGCCGCAGGACGATTGATTATTGATGGCATTGAAGCCCTGAAGTCAGCCACCTGGAACTTTGCCTCATTCAGTCTGGAGTTTGTCGCGCAAACGTTGCTGGGTGAAGGAAAGGCCATTGATACCCCCTACCAGCGCATGGATGAAATCGATCGCCGTTTTGCCGAAGACAAACCCGCCCTTGCCCGCTACAACCTACAGGATTGCGAACTGGTCACACGCATCTTCGCCAAAACCGAGTTACTTTCCTTCCTGCTGGAGCGCGCCAGCGTGACGGGGTTGGCCGCCGATCGCAACGGCGGCTCTGTCGCGGCCTTTACCCATCTCTACCTGCCACGCATGCACCGGGTTGGCTATGTTGCTCCGAATCTGGGAGAGGTTGCGCTGGAAGGCAGCCCCGGTGGATTTGTCATGGATTCACGTCCCGGTTTGTACGATTCGGTTCTGGTACTCGATTACAAAAGTCTGTATCCCTCGATTATCCGTACCTTCCTCATCGATCCGGTGGGTCTTGCCGTCGGGATGCAACACCCTGATGAACAACACGCCGTTGCCGGGTTTCGCGGCGCCTGGTTCTCTCGCGACACACACTGTCTGCCCGCCATTGTCGATCAGATCTGGCAAGGACGCGAAGCCGCCAAGCGCGCCAATAATAAACCGCTGTCTCAGGCGTTGAAAATCATCATGAACGCCTTTTACGGCGTGTTAGGCGCCACCGGCTGCCGCTTTTTCGATCCTCGCCTCGCCTCCTCCATCACCATGCGCGGCCACGAAATCATGCGTAAAACGCGTGAACTGATTGAAGAACAAGGATATGAGGTCATTTATGGCGATACCGATTCCACCTTCGTCTGGCTTAAACGCGCTCATAATGAAGAACAGGCGGCGCATATCGGCAAAATGCTGGTGCAACACGTTAATCAATGGTGGCGACAGCATTTACAGCAAACCCAGCAGTTGACCAGCGCACTGGAGTTGGAATTCGAAACGCACTTTTGCCGCTTTCTGATGCCGACCATTCGCGGTGCGGAACAGGGAAGCAAAAAGCGCTACGCGGGGATGATGAGTACGCCGCAAGGCGAAAAAATGGTGTTTAAAGGTCTGGAAACGGTGCGTACAGACTGGACGCCGCTGGCGCAACAATTCCAGCAGCAGCTTTATTTACGCATTTTTCAGCAAAAACCCTACCAGGAATGGCTGCGAGAATACGTCAGCAACACGCTGAACGGCGAATTTGATGACCTGCTGATCTATCGTAAACGGCTGCGGCGTCGTCTTGACGATTATCAACGCAATGTCCCGCCACACGCCCGGGCAGCAAAAATCGCCGACGACTATAACCGCCAGCAGGGACGCCCGCTGCAATACCAGAACGGCGGCTGGATTAGTTATGTCATCACCACCAACGGACCGGAGCCGCTGGAAACCCGGCATTCGCCACTGGACTATCAGCATTACGTCGAGCGCCAGCTACAACCTGTCGCCGATGCGATTCTTCCTTTCCTTCACGATGATTTTGCTACACTGGTTACCGGTCAGATGGGGTTATTTTAATGACCGGAACCCGCTCAGGGCGTTTGAACAGGTGACGAACGCGTCGCCTTCCATTACCATAGCGCCCTTTCTGAATTGACGTCATCAGCATAATTATCTTATTCGTGCCGGGCAGACGAGCGCTGTCGGACATGAATGACAAAACAAACCCGACACTCCCCCGACACAGACAAAAATCGAGCTAAGAATCTATGCCTTTTACACTTGGTCAACGCTGGATCAGCGATACGGAAAGCGAACTTGGATTGGGGACGGTGGTTGCCGTCGACACGCGGATGATAACGCTGCTTTTCCCGGCCAGCGGTGAAAACCGACTTTATTCCCGCAGCGATTCGCCCATCACGCGAGTGATGTTTAACCCCGGTGATACCGTTACCAGCCACGAAGGTTGGCAGTTGAAGGTCGAGGAAGTCCGCGAAGAAAAAGGTTTACTGGTGTACTGCGGCCAGCGTCTGGACGACGAATCACCGGCGGAATTACGTGAAGTCCTGCTGGATAGCAGACTGACTTTCAATAAGCCGCAGGATCGGTTATTTGCGGGTCAGATTGACCGGATGGATCGTTTTGCCCTGCGCTATCGTGCCCGCAAGCATCAGAATGAACAGGCCTTGCAACAGTGGGGAGGACTGCGCGGCATGCGTGCCAGTCTGATCCCTCATCAGTTGCATATTGCCTATGAAGTGGGACAGCGCCATGCGCCGCGCGTATTGCTGGCGGACGAAGTCGGTCTGGGGAAAACCATTGAAGCCGGGATGATCATCCACCAGCAACTGCTTGCCGGCCGTGCGGAAAGGGTGTTGATCATTGTGCCGGAGACGTTGCAGCACCAGTGGCTGGTAGAAATGCTGCGCCGCTTCAATCTGCTGTTCTCGCTGTTTGATGATGAACGCTATGCTGAAGCCAAACTGGACAGCGGCAACCCCTTTGAAACCGAGCAGTTGGTCATCTGTTCACTCGGTTTCGTCCAGCGGGACGCCCAGCGTTTTGAACAGTTGGTTAACGCCAACTGGGGTCTGCTGGTGGTGGATGAGGCTCACCATCTGTCATGGAGTGAAGCTACCCCAAGCCCTGAATATCAGGCGGTTGAACAGCTGGCCAGAAATATTCCCGCCGTGCTGCTGCTGACCGCAACGCCAGAACAGTTAGGCCAGCAGAGCCACTTTGCGCGTCTGCGTTTGCTCGACCCCAATCGTTTTCATGACTATCGGGAATTCATTGCCGAACAGCAGCAATACCGTCCGGTGGCCGATGCCGTAACCCTGCTGCTGGCAGGAGGCAAGGCGCAAACCGCCGAGCTTAACGCGCTGAGTGAATTGCTGGGTGAACAGGATATTGAACCGTTGCTGAAAGCCATCAACAGCGACAGCGACGACAACCAGCGTGCGCGTCAGGAACTGATCACCATGCTGATGGATCGCCACGGCACCAGCCGCGTGCTGTTCCGTAATACCCGTCAGGGCGTGAAAGGCTTTCCGCAGCGTATTCTGCACCAAATCCGTCTGCCGTTGCCGGCGCAGTATCAAACGGCCATCAAGGTCTCCGGGATCGTGGAGGCGGGCAAACCGCCCGAGGCCCGCGCCCGCGATATGCTGTACCCGGAACAGATTTACCAACAGCTGGAAGGCGATGACGCGACCTGGTGGAATTTCGATCCGCGCGTTGAGTGGCTGCTCAATTACCTGACGACCCATCGTGATAAAAAAGTGCTGGTGATCTGCGCGCAGGCGGCAACCGCGCTACATCTGGAGCAGGTGCTTCGTACCCGCGAAGCCATCCGTGCCGCAGTTTTCCATGAAGGGTTGTCCATTCTTGAGCGCGATCGCGCAGCCGCCTATTTCGCCTCTGAAGAAGAAGGGGCGCAGGTATTGATTTGTTCCGAGATCGGTTCCGAAGGCCGCAACTTCCAGTTTGCCAGCCATTTGATCATGTTTGATCTGCCGTTCAACCCGGATCTGCTGGAGCAGCGTATCGGCCGACTGGATCGTATTGGTCAGACACAGCAGATTCAGATCCTGATCCCGTATCTGGAAAACACCGCACAAGCCCTGCTGGTACGTTGGTATCACGAAGGACTGGATGCTTTTGAACACACCTGCCCAACCGGACGAACCATCTACGACGCCCACTATACGCAATTGATTGAACGATTGCTGACGCCAGGCGAACAAGCAGGTCTGGATGAGTTTATCCATGCCTGCCGGCAACAGCATGAACAGTTGAAACAGCAGCTTGAACAGGGACGCGACCGTTTGCTGGAAATGCATTCCAACGGCGGCGAACAGGCTCAGATGCTGGCGCAAGGCATCGCCGAGCAGGATAATGATGTCAATCTGGTGACGTTTGCGCTGAACCTGTTTGATATCGTGGGCATCAATCAGGAAGATCGCAGCGATAACCTGATTGTGCTGACGCCGTCCGATCATATGCTGGTGCCGGATTTCCCCGGTTTACCGCAGGATGGCTGCACCATTACGTTCGATCGCGAGCAGGCGCTGTCTCGTGAAGACGCCCAGTTTATCAGTTGGGAACATCCGTTAATCCGGAATGGTCTTGACCTGATTCTCTCCGGCGATACCGGCAGCTGTGCCGTATCACTGTTGAAAAACAAGGCGTTGCCGGTGGGCACGCTGCTGGCTGAACTGGTTTATGTGGTGGAAGCGCAGGCGCCGAAACATCTGCAACTGACGCGTTTTCTGCCGCCGACGCCGGTCCGTCTGCTGATGGATCGCAAAGGCGCAAACCTTGCTGCGCAGGTTGAATTTGAAAGCTTCAATCGTCAGCTCAACGCCGTGAACCGTCATACCTCCAGCAAGCTGGTGAATGCGGTACAGGCGGATGTCCATGCGATGTTGCAGCAGGCCGAATCGCTGATGGAAGAACAGGCTCGCCAGTTGATTACGGACGCGCAACATCAGGCCGATCAACAGCTGCGTCGCGAACTGGAACGCCTGGAAGCGCTGAAGGCCGTGAATCCCAATATCCGTGAAGATGAACTGAAAGCATTGGAAGATCAACGCGAGCAGGTACTGAGCAACCTTCATCAGGCCAACTGGCGCCTGGATGCTATTCGTCTGGTGGTGGTCACGCATCAGTAAGCGCTTCCCACACCCCTCCCTTTACCGGGGAGGGACCATAGCGACCAACTTTATCAGCAGTCTGAAAAAAGGCACGACAGATGGAACCGTACAATCCTCCCACCGATCCCTGGTTGCATATTCTTTATCAGGATCAACACATTGTGGTGGTAAACAAACCCAGCGGATTATTGTCCGTTCCTGGTCGGGCGCCGGAGCACAAAGACAGCGTGATGAGCCGTATTCAGGCCGACTATCCGACGGCCGAATCCGTGCACCGTCTGGATATGGCTACCAGCGGGGTGATGGTGGTCGCCCTGACAAAAGCGGCCGAACGCGAGTTAAAACGGCAGTTCCGCGAACGTGAGCCGAAAAAATCCTATCTGGCCCGCGTGTGGGGATTGATGGAGCACGATGAAGGATTAATCGACCTGCCCTTGATTTGCGACTGGCCGAACCGTCCAAAACAGAAAGTCTGTTTTGAGCAGGGTAAACCCGCGCAGACAGAATACCAGGTTGTGTCCCGCGATAACGATGGTACCACCAGAGTCAGGCTGATGCCGATAACCGGTCGTTCTCACCAGCTCAGGGTTCACTTACTGGCGCTCGGCCACCCTATTCTCGGCGACGGTTTTTATGCTCATCCACAAGCCAAAGCAATGGCGCCTCGCCTGCTGCTGCACGCGCAGGAGCTCTGCATCACGCATCCTGAATTTAAAACGCCCATGCACTTTCGCTGCGAAGCGGATTTTTGAAGATCGTGTTCGTTGTCTGCAACAGGATGATGAAAACAGGAAAGCGATAAGAACGTGGTGAGGCAGAACAGAAAAAACCACCGGTGAGGAAAAAAGAGATAGCGTTATTTCACTTGATTCGCGCTTTTTAGCAGCTCATAAGCGGCCTGAATATCCTGCGCTTTCCGCTTGGCCATATCCATCATCCTTGGCGACAGCCCTTTCGCCACCAGTTTATCCGGATGGTGCTCGCTCATCAGTTTTCGGTAGGCTCGTTTAATCGTCGCCGCATCATCGTTGCGGCGAACCCCAAGCGTTCGACAGGCGCTTTCCACCGTTGGCCCACGCGGCACCGTAAAGGAGCGCTGGCCGCCATAAGAGTGTCCGCCGGATGACTGGCTGCGGCGCTGATGGGATTTATTGCCCTGCTTCGCACCGCCGTGTCTGGACTGGCTGGCGCTACTTTCCATGTTACGCAGGAAAAACTCGAACTGTTCCCGGGTAACGCCCAGCTCATCGGCGATAACATACAACACGCGTCTTTCGTTCGGATGCAACACGCCATCCACAAAAGCGACTTGAAGCTGAATTTCCAGAAACATCTTAATCAGATCAAAGCGGCCAAGGCAGGCATCGCGCAGCTTGCGTAATTTGATACGTAAAGGGAAATGGCTGGCCTTTCCTTCACGGAAAGCCTGTTGCGCCGCACTTCTCGCTTCGCCAAACAGCTCAAGACGATCCATTATTTTGGTCGCAATCTGAATATCGGCTTCCGTTACCCGGCCTTTGGACTTGGTAAGGTGCCCCATAGCCTGAAAAGTCGTGAGAAAAAACAGCGCCTGACGGGTCGATTGGGCTGAAAAAAAGTTACGGCGACGCGATGCCCTGGCCCTATCGACCCAATGCCCCATCAGCAGTCCCATAATCATTCCCCAGATGCCGCCGCTCGACATAATTCCCAGCGCAAGCCCCAGCAACTTTCCCCAATACCGCATATACTCCTCAAATCCTCATGCCGTCGGCTAAAAATTGCTTTATCATACCCGTCATTTATCTTTGCACCTAACGGCAGTGCGCATAAAGCAGTGGGGATTTAACACTGGCGCAACGCTGACGAGTGATATAGTCTCTGACCGTTTGCCGGCATGATGCCCCTGATGACGGAACACCTGATACCGCGTATGAAAAAAAGTTTCCCAACCCTGCTGGCCACTCTGATTTGGTCGGCGCTTTATAGCCAGCATGCGCTGGCCGATCTTGCCGAACAGTGTATGCTGGGCGTACCTACGTACAACAGGCCGCTGGTAACCGGCGATCCTGATCAACTGCCCGTCAATATTCAGGCCGACAAAACAGAGGCTAACTACCCCGATAACGCCCGATTCATCGGCAATGTCAACATTCAGCAGGGTAATAGTATCCTGACTGCCGAGCAGGTGGAGCTTAATCAGGTTGAAGCCGCCGCTCAGGGGTCTGCGCCCACACGCACCGTTACCGCAACGGGAAACGTGCACTATGATGATAATCAGGTCATTTTGAAAGGCCCCAAAGCCTGGTCGAACCTTAATACTAAAGATACCGATGTTTATGACGGTAACTACCAGATGGTTGGCCGTCAGGGCCGCGGTTCTGCCGACAAAATGAAAATGCGCGACAGTAATCGCTACACCATTTTGGAAAACGGGTCGTTTACCTCTTGCCTGCCGGGCGATAATAGCTGGAGCGTCGTCGGTTCGGAAGTGATTCAGGATCGCGAAGAACAGGTAGCTGAAATCTGGAACGCCCGTTTCAAAATTGGCAACGTTCCCGTGTTCTACAGCCCGTACTTGCAATTACCCATTGGCGATAGACGCCGCTCAGGCTTCCTGATCCCGAATGCCAAATACGGCAGCAGCAACGGTTTTGAATTACTGACGCCATACTACTGGAATATCGCGCCAAACTTTGATGCGACGATCACACCCCATCTGCAAACCAAACGCGGGGTGCAGTGGCAAAACGAATTCCGTTATCTGACGACACCGGGCCTCGGCACCATTCAACTTGACTGGCTGCCAAGCGATAACGAATATTCCAGAACCGTCCCGCAGGATGATAACGATACCCGCTGGTTGTTCCACTGGGACCATAGCGGCGTCATGGATCAGGTGTGGCGTTTTGACGCCGATTACACCAAGGTCAGCGACGATCGCTATTTCACCGATCTGGACTCCGAATATGGTTCGACAACCGACGGGTACGCCACCCAAAAGCTCAGCGTCGGCTATGCCAACCAGAACTGGGATACGGCGCTGTCCACCAAGCAATTTCAGGTTTTCTCCACGTCGACCACCCGGGATGTCTACCGTGCCGAACCGCAACTTGATATCAACTACTATCAGAATGATATCGGCCCGGTTGATCTGCACCTTTATGGTCAGGCAGTAAAATTTACCAACGTCAACGAGAACCGTCCTGAAGCGACGCGTATACATTTTGAACCCGCACTGAACCTGCCTCTGGCCAATCGCTGGGGGAGCCTGACGACCGAGGCTCGTCTGCTGGCGACACATTACCAGCAGGAAAATCTGGACCGTTACCGCGCCGATCCCACCGTTAGCGATACCAATAAAGATGCGCTGAAAGATTCGGTAAACCGCGTCATGCCACAGTACAAAGTCGATGGCAAACTGGTTTTTGAGCGTGAGATGGACTGGTCGCAAGGCTATACCCAGACGCTGGAGCCGCGGGCGCAATATCTGTACGTGCCGTACCGCAATCAAAGCAACATCCACACCTATGATTCGACGCTGCTACAGGCCGACTACTCCGGTCTGTTCCGTGAACGAACCTACAGCGGTCTGGATCGTATCGCTTCAGCCAACCAGATCGCGACCGGGGTGACTTCGCGTATTTATGATGATGAGCTGGTTGAACGTTTTAATGCTTCCATAGGTCAAATCTATTACTTCGATCGTCCGCGTACTGGCGACAACAATACCGCGCTCGATCAAAGTAAAAGTAACGGCAGTCTGGTGTGGGCTGGGGATAGCTACCTGAAAATCGACGATAGCTGGGGTCTTCGCGGTGGTTTGCAGTACGATAATCGTCTTAACGAAGTCGCGTTGGGTGATGCCGTAGTGGAATACCGCAGAGATGCCGAACGTCTGGTTCAGTTGAACTATCGCTATGCCAGCGCCCAGTACATTCAGGCGATGTTGCCCAATGTACAGAATCCGGGCTTCCAGCAGGGCATTTCGCAAATAGGCCTGACAGCCAGTTGGCCAATTGTCGATCGCTGGGCCGTTGTTGGTGCATATTATTACGATACCAAGGCCAATCAGCCTGCCAACCAGATGATTGGCGTGCAGTATAATACCTGCTGCTGGGCCGTCAGCGTCGGTTATGAACGTAAAATCACCGACTGGAACACGGCTAGCCACAGCAGTGAATATGACAACAAGGTATCGTTTAATATCGAATTACGTGGCTTAAGCAATAATTACAGCCTGGGTTCTGAGAAGATGCTGCGTTCCGGTATTTTACCTTACCAGCGCGCGTTCTGATGAGCATGCCATACGGCAGTCGTGCAGACAGGTTGTATCAATGAAACTTTTAACCCGCCTTGCGGATGAGATAATGGGAAAGGTATGAATAACTGGAGAACGCTTATTCTCGGATTGGCACTGAGTGCCTCTACCGCGTTCGCAGCACCACAGGTGGTTGATAAAGTCGCGGCGGTGGTGGATAACAGCGTCGTGTTGGAAAGTGATGTAAACAGCCTCTTGCAGTCGGTGAAACTGAATGCGCAGCAGGCGGGGCAGCAATTGCCGGATGACGCCACATTACGCCATCAAATTACCGATCGGCTGATCATGGATAACATCATTCTGCAAATGGCGCAGAAGATGGGCATCCAGATTACGGATGAACAGCTGGATCAGGCTATTGGCAACATTGCGGCCCAGAACCGTATGTCAGTTGATCAATTAAGAAGTCAGCTGGCTTACGAAGGACTGAACTACAACACTTACCGTAACCAGATCCGTAAAGAGATGCTGATTGCGGAAGTGCGCAACAATGAAGTCCGTCGCCGGGTAACGGTTTTACCGCAGGAAGTCGATGCGCTGGCCAAGCAGATTGCCAACCAGACCGGCGAAGACGCTGAATTAAACCTGAGCCATATCCTGATTCCACTGTCGGAAAACCCCAGCCAGCAGCAGGTGGATGAGGCAGAAAATCTGGCCGCTTCACTGGTAAAACAAATCAATGAAGGCGCCGATTTCGGTAAACTGGCGATGACCTACTCTGCGGATTCCCAGGCGCTGCAAGGCGGACAAATGGGATGGGGCAAGCTACAGGAAATCCCTACCCTGTTTGCAGACCGATTGACTCAGGCGCAAAAAGGCCAGATCGTCGGCCCGATTCGTTCTGGCGTTGGTTTCCATATTCTACGGGTTAACGACATTCGCGGCAGTGATAAAACGGTTTCGGTCACTGAAACGCACGCACGCCATATTTTGTTGAAACCTTCGGTTGTAATGACCGACAGCCAGGCACAAGCCAGACTGGAAGAGGTTGCACAGCAGATTAAGAATGGGACGACGGATTTCGCTACCCAGGCCAGACAGCTTTCACAGGATCCCGGTTCGGCCAATCAGGGCGGCGATCTCGGCTGGGCGTCTCCGGATATGTACGATCCCGCATTCCGTGATGCCTTGTTGAAACTGAAAAAAGGCGAAGTCAGCCAACCTATTCATTCTTCTTTTGGCTGGCATCTGATCCAATTGCTGGATACCCGTCAGGTTGATAAAACCGATGCGGCGCAGAAAGAACAGGCATACCGTATGATCTTTAACCGTAAATTCGCCGAAGAGGCGCAAACCTGGATGCAGGAACAGCGTGCCGCGTCTTACGTGAAAGTCATCAATGGCGCAGACTGATGCAGACTGAGAGCGGTATCCCGCGCATTGCGATCACCCCCGGCGAACCCGCCGGGATTGGTCCCGATTTGGTCATTGCGCTGGCGCAACAGTCATGGCCGGTTGAACTGGTGGTGTGCGCCGATCCCGATCTGTTGTTGAGCCGCGCGCTACGGTTGAATTTGCCGTTAACCTTACGCCACTACCAGCAACAACAACCGGCGAAGCCACAACAGGCGGGAAGTTTAACCGTTCTGCCCGTTACGACGCCGGCAACGGTGATGGCAGGCCAGCTTAATGTCAGCAATAGCGCTTATGTTATCGAGACGCTGGCGCGGGCATGCGACGGCTGCCTGAGCGGAGAATTTGCCGCGCTGGTTACCGGCCCTGTGCATAAAGGCATTATTAACGATGCCGGCGTTCCCTTCAGCGGCCATACCGAATTTTTCGCCGACCGTAGCGCTTGCGATCGGGTTGTCATGATGTTGGCAACAGAAGAGTTGCGGGTAGCGTTGGCCACCACCCATCTGCCGTTATCTGAAGTAGCAGGCGCGATCACCCGGCAAAGTCTGCATGAAGTCATCACGATTTTGCATCGCGATCTACAGACCAGGTTTGGACTCGCCCAGCCGCAGATCTACGTTTGCGGCTTGAATCCGCATGCCGGCGAAGGCGGTCATATGGGCCGGGAAGAACTGGATATCATTACGCCGGCGTTGGACGAACTGCGCCAGCAAGGTATTACGCTGGTTGGCCCGCTGCCTGCGGATACGCTCTTCCAGCCCAAGTATTTGCAACACGCTGATGCGGTACTGGCGATGTATCACGATCAGGGCCTGCCGGTGCTGAAATATCAGGGATTTGGGCGTGCGGTCAATATCACGTTGGGGCTGCCGTTTATCCGAACGTCGGTCGATCATGGTACAGCCCTGGAGCTGGCGGCGACCGGCCGTGCCGATCACGGCAGCTTTATCACGGCATTAAATCTTGCCATTAAAATGACACAACACATTAATGAATAATCGAGTACACCAAGGTCACTTCGCCCGTAAACGCTTTGGGCAAAACTTTTTAAGCGATCATTTCGTGATCGACAGTATTGTTTCAGCCATTCATCCGCAATCCGGACAGGCGATTGTCGAGATCGGTCCCGGCCTTGGCGCGCTGACGGCTCCGGTTGGCGAACGTATCGATCGCTTTACGGTGATCGAACTGGACAGGGATCTGGCGGCCAGACTAGAAACGCATCCGACGCTGAAAGACAAGCTGACCATCATTCAACAGGACGCGATGACGATTGATTTTTCGGTTCTGGCGGAGCAAGCTGGACAGCCGCTGCGGGTATTTGGCAATTTACCGTATAATATTTCAACGCCGCTGATGTTCCATCTGTTCAGCTATACTCAGTCTATCCGTGACATGCATTTTATGTTACAGAAAGAAGTGGTTAACCGTCTGGTTGCCGGGCCTAACAGCAAGGCTTACGGTCGTCTGAGCGTGATGGCGCAATATTACTGTCAGATCATTCCGGTGCTGGAAGTACCGCCTACGGCGTTCAAGCCGGCGCCCAAAGTGGATTCCGCCGTGGTGCGTCTGGTTCCTCACGCTCTGGTTCCTCATCCGGTGAACGACATTCGCGTGTTAAGCCGCATCACGACAGAAGCCTTTAATCAACGTCGTAAAACACTGCGTAACAGCCTGGGTAATCTCTTTACTCCGGAACAGCTGACTGAACTGGGCGTTGATCCGGGCTGCCGGGCGGAAAACGTTACCGTTGAGCAATATTGCCGGTTGGCAAACTGGCTGACCGAGCATCCTGCAACACAGGAATAACTGGAGTCGTTGTGATGATTAATGCGCCCCGAGTTTGTGTACAGGTCCAAAGTTTCTACGTCGAGTCACAGTCACAGCCTGATGAAGAACGTTTTATCTTTGCCTATACGATTACCGTCCGCAATCTGGGGCGACATCCGGTGCGCTTGCTTGGCCGCTACTGGCTCATTACCAACGCCAACGGCCGTCAGACGGAAGTTCAAGGCGAAGGCGTGGTCGGCGAGCAGCCCCTGATACAACCCGGCGGTGAATTCCAGTATACCAGCGGTACGGTGCTGGAAACCCCGCTGGGAACCATGGAAGGTCACTACCAGATGATCGATCATCAAGGCGATACATTTCAGGTCAGCATCCCTGTATTTCGTCTGGCAATTCCCTCACTGATACATTAATTATGTCTACCTATTTAGTTGGCGATGTTCACGGCTGTTTAGTTGAACTTCAGGCGCTATTGGCGCAAGTTTCTTTTCATCCCGAGCAAGACACGCTGTGGTTGACCGGCGATCTGGTGGCACGCGGACCGGATTCGCTGGGCGTGTTGCGTTTTGTCCGTTCACTTGGCCCTGCCGTCCGTCTTGTTCTGGGTAATCACGATCTGCATTTACTGGCCGTGTATGCCGGGATCAGCCGCAGTAAGCCGAAAGATCGCCTGGCGCCATTGCTGGCCGCGCCGGATGCGGACGTACTGATTAACTGGCTGCGTAAACAACCGCTCTTGCAGATTGATGAAGATTTAAAGCTGGTGATGGCGCATGCCGGCATTACCCCACAGTGGGATCTGGCTACCGCGAAAATGTGTGCCCGTGAAGTCGAATCCATTCTGAGTAGCGATAGCTACCCTTTGTTTCTGGATGCTATGTATGGCGATATGCCAAATCACTGGCTCCCTGAGCTCAGCGGTCTCCCTCGCTTACGCTTCAGTACCAATGTCTTTACCCGCATGCGCTATTGCTTCTCTGGCGGCCAGTTGGACATGCTCTGCAAAGAGCCTCCCGGTCAGGCCCCTTCCCTGCTGAAACCCTGGTTTGACCTACCGGGGAAAATCGCCGGAGAATACGCCATCGCTTTCGGACACTGGGCCTCGCTGGAAGGGAAAGGTACGCCAGAGAACATCTATGCGCTGGATACCGGATGTTGCTGGGGAGGCGAACTGACCATGTTGCGCTGGGAAGACAAACGCTACTTCACGCAAAAATCCGTCATAGCCGAATAGATGTTGAAAAACGCTCCCGGCGTTTTTTATGGCGGGCTATCCTGACCGCCACCCTTCAGGCCCTGCAATTAATTCATTGCGGCGGCGTGGGGGAATCGACCTTACATTGCTTATCCTGCCCGCCGTTATCCACCGGGACAGACCAGATACCGCCAAGCATGCCTGCCAGACCCGCTATTTCCACGCCGCCAGCCGGTAATTCCCGACGCCTGGGTTCAATCAGGCGATCGGCATTTAAATTGTGATTCCTGTTGGTCATCAGTGCCGCTTCCTCGGTTAAAAATTCAGGTTCTGTAGATCCATCGCTTGAATGCGCATATTACCGATGTGGTATGACGATATTGTGACTTGTCGAACCGTAGCGGGTCCGGGAATGAGCGAGCCACAATAAGCCGATCAGAAAAGAGAGGTCAGACATGACAAGAGACAAAAAACCCGCCATCAATAGCGGGTTCAAACATCAGTGCGGGGAAAACCAGAGACTAGCGGCGCTCTAAAATCTCAAAACAGTAGCTGTGTGAATTACGTTCATCGGCATCATGGAACTCGCTGAAAGTGGATAGCCACTCGTCAGGCTCGTAATCGGGGAAATGCGTATCGCCTTCCACTTCGGCATCAATGTGGGTCAGATACAGACGATTGGCCCTGGGAAGCATCTGCTGGTAGATACTGCCGCCGCCAATGACCATCACCTCTTCCACCTCGCCTGCCGCGGTCAAGGCTTCCTCCAGCGAAGAAACCCAGGTCACACGGTCGTCATCGCCAGGGTGTTTACTGACGACGATATTATGTCTGCCCGGCAACGGCTGGCCAATAGAGCGGAAAGTATTGCGCCCCATGACGATCGGCTTATCTAATGTATTGCGCTTAAACCACGCCAAATCGGCCGGTAAATGCCACGGCATGGCATTTTCCATGCCGATAACGCGATCTACTGCCAATGCAGCAATCAAACTAATAACCATGGTGAAACCCTGTAGGTCGGAAAATTGCTGACACTATACGGAAAGCCCTTTCACTCGTCGATACAGATACTCGCCGGATCCACAATATAAGAGAGCTCCGATTCAGGCTAGACGCCCGGGCGTTTGCGATACAGCCATATCCCCGGCAACGACAGCCCGATAGACAGCGCCCCCACAATGAAGCTGGCCTTCAGGAAATTGGTCATCATGACGCGCATCAGTTCTTCGCTATAGCCAAGATGCGAAATTTCCACGACCGAGATCATCGCCGTATAGGCCGAAATACCAGGAAACATCGGGATCACCGCGGCAACCGTAAATACTTTCGGGTGCGCCAATAGCCATCGCGACCAGCGAATACCGATGATGCCGATCATGATCGCCGCCAGAAATGACGCCCACTCAATATTCATACCGAAATGGATCGCCAGAAAACGCACGCCATGCCCCAACGCCCCAAGCAGCGCGCAATAACGTAGCGCTTTGATCGGCACATTAAACACCATGGCAAACCCCAGAGCGGGAACCGCAGCCAGCGCCATATCCTGCAACAGCGCCCACAACAGACTTAATGAGCCCATCCGCGTAGCCCCCACAGCGACAGCGCCATTATCACGCCGATACAGGTCGACAGCGTCAACAGGCTGGCGACCGTCCAACGGGCCAGACCGGTGTTCACATGGCCCTTAAACATATCGGCAACCGCGTTAATTAATGGAAACCCCGGTACCAGCAGCAAGACGCTCGCCGCCATCGCAACGCCGGAGGTATGCTGAAACACAGGCAGCCGCATCAACAGCCCGGAAGCCGATGTGGCGACAAATGCCGTAATACAAAAGTTAATCAATGGGTTGAGGTGCCGGGCGGTAAACACCTGCCGGACGTACATCGCCAGACCGCTGGCAATCATCGTCACAACAAAAGCATCCCATCCGCCACCGTTCAATCGGCTGAAACAACCGCAGGAAAGCGCAACGATAGACACCATCAGCCAGCGCGGGTAGCGGAGCGGCCTGATATGCGAAAGCCTTTTCTCGACCCCTTCAACATCCAGCAATTTATGCTCGGCCATGATCACCGCATGCTGCACCTCAATGACCACATGCATATTGATGCCGCGATCCACATTCTTACGCGTAGATGTCAGGCAATGCCCTTGCATAATGGTTGTCAGCACAATGGCATTCGCCGAGATCGAACTTTCAACGCTATCTGCGCCCAATGCCACCCCCAGGCGGGAAGATAGCTGCTCCACAACCATACTTTCGGCGCCGTGCTGTAACAGTAAAAGCGCACACTGAATACACAGCCGGGTAATTTCCCGTTGCTGTGTTGTTTCACTCACCATGATGTTATCCCAACCCCAACCCAAGAAAAAACGACCACAAGTAAAGAAAGGAAACTTGTTAGCACATTGCGAACGAATAGCCAACAATGAAGATGCCAATTAATGATTCTGGCGTTATCATTCTACCCGGTTATTCCTTCTATTTTCTCCATCTGGAACACATCATGTTAGAAACGTCGTTATTTGTCGCTACGATTGCCACGCTGGGTATGCTTTCTCCCGGCCCTGACTTTTTTCTGGTAATCAAAAATGCTGCCCGCTATCCACGCATCGAGGCGCTGATGACAGCATGCGGCGTTATCTGCGGGGTGGCCACGCACATGGCTTACTGCGTGGCAGGGTTGGCGGTGGTGATTACCACTACGCCGTGGCTGTTCAACTTGCTGAAGTATGCCGGTGCGGCCTATCTGATCTGGATAGGTATTCAGGCCCTGTTGTCCCGTGGCGGGAGTAAAATGGATGTCTCAAATTTAGCGAAACAGCGCGTCAGCATGAAGAAGGCCTTTTGGCAGGGTTACTTATGCAATCTGCTGAACCCGAAGGCAACGCTGTTCTTTCTGGCGATGTTCACCCAGGTGCTGAGCGTTAACTCCGGCGTCGGTGAAAAGCTGTGGTATGCCATGATTATCTGGGTCTTAGCCGTAATCTGGTGGCCGCTGCTGGTGATTATTTTCCAGAGCGGCCCGGTACGTCAGGTGCTGGCGAAAATTCAGAAGCTGGTGGATAAACTGCTGGGAACCGTTTTGATCGCACTGGGCATCAAAGTTGCGCTGGGATAACCCTTCCCGGAGCGTTGTTTACCCCATTGAGTAAACGCGGCGTTCTACCCGGTTTCTGGCATGGAGATTCTGCTCAATCTTTCTCCGTAAGCGCATCTCAGGCTAAGTACAAAAAAGAAAAAAGCCAGCGTTTGTGATAAACGCTGGCTTTTACTATGGGCCCTGCCGTAATGCTACAACGGCGTGAATCAGCCTTTAATCATGGCATGCATTTCCTGTACGGACGTCACTCGCTCCGTCGGATCCGCCGTCAGGGACATTGCCGTGGCAAAGCCGCCGTTCATGGTCGTATCGTAGTGGACCTTGTACTGCAACGCGCTGCGGCGAATCAGTTTGGAATCCTCAATCGCCTGACGTCCTGCCGTGGTGTTGACGATATAGGTATATTCACCATTTTTGATACGATCCTGAATGTGTGGACGGCCTTCATGAACCTTGTTCACCAGACGAGGATTAATACCTGCTTCACCCAGCTCAACCGCCGTGCCGTGCGTCGCATCCAGTTCAAAACCGTGCTTCAGCAATTTAGCGGCCAAATCCACCACCCGCGCTTTGTCGCCTTCACGCACCGACAGCAGCGCACGACCGGATTTCTTCATCTGCGAATTGCTGCCCAGCATCGCTTTGGCAAAGGCTTCGGCAAAGGTACGGCCTACACCCATCACTTCACCGGTCGAACGCATCTCTGGCCCCAGGATTGGGTCAACGCCAGGGAATTTGTTAAACGGCAGCACCACTTCTTTCACCGAATAATACGGCGGGATGACTTCTTGCGTTACGCCTTGCTCAGCCAGCGTTTGTCCTGCCATCACGCGAGCCGCCACTTTCGCCAACGGCACGCCCGTCGCTTTAGAGACAAACGGAACGGTACGCGCCGCACGCGGGTTAACTTCAATCAGATAGACTTCATTGTTTTTGACCGCGAACTGTACGTTCATCAGACCACGCACGCCAAGCTCGAATGCCAGCTTTTCAACCTGCTGACGCATCACATCCTGAATTTCCTTGCTCAACGTATAGGCTGGCAGAGAACAGGCTGAATCGCCGGAGTGAACGCCCGCCTGCTCAATGTGCTCCATAATGCCGCCAATCAATACGCGCTCACCGTCACAGATGGCATCCACATCGACTTCAATCGCGTCATCAAGGAAACGGTCCAGCAATACCGGCGCATCGTTGGAGACGCTGACGGCGGTCTGGAAATAACGGCGCAGGTCGATTTCGTCGTAAACGATTTCCATGGCGCGGCCGCCCAGTACATAAGAAGGACGCACCACCAACGGATAACCGATATCGCGCGCTTTTTCCACCGCCTGTTCAATCGCCGCCACGGTGGCGTTCGCCGGTTGTTTCAACCCCAGACGGTTTACCGCCTGTTGGAAACGCTCACGGTCTTCAGCGCGGTCAATCGCATCCGGACTGGTGCCAATCACCGGGACCCCCGCCGCTTCAAGCGCACGGGCCAGCTTCAGCGGCGTCTGACCGCCGTACTGTACGATCACGCCTTTCGGTTTTTCGATCCGAACGATTTCCAGCACGTCTTCCAGCGTCACTGGTTCAAAGTACAGGCGATCGGACGTATCGTAGTCGGTGGATACGGTTTCGGGGTTACAGTTAACCATGATGGTTTCATAACCGTCTTCACGCAGCGCCAGCGAGGCATGTACACAGCAGTAATCGAATTCAATACCCTGACCGATACGGTTTGGACCGCCGCCCAGCACCATAATCTTGTCACGATCCTGGTTCGGATTGGCTTCACACTCATCTTCATAAGTGGAATACATATAGGCGGTATCGGTGGCAAATTCAGCCGCACAGGTATCCACACGCTTGTAAACCGGATGCAGGTCAAACTTGTCGCGCAGCTTACGAATTTCACTTTCGGCGACGCCGGCCAGCTGCGCCAGACGCGCATCGGCAAAGCCTTTACGCTTCAGCAGACGCAGGAAGTCAGCATCCAGCGCGGTCACGCCTTTTTCCGCTACCTGCTCTTCCAGACGCACCAGTTCTTCAATCTGCACCAGGAACCAGCGATCAATATTCGTAAGGTTAAACACGCCATCGACAGACATTCCCGCACGGAATGCATCGGCGATATACCAGATACGCTCGGCGCCAGCGTCTTTCAGTTCACGACGGATTTTAGTCAGCGCTTCCGGATCGTCCAGATCGACTTTCGGATCAAAACCGGTAGCGCCGACTTCCAGCCCGCGCAGCGCTTTCTGTAATGACTCCTGCTGCGTGCGGCCAATCGCCATCACTTCGCCCACGGATTTCATCTGCGTGGTCAAACGGTCATTGGCACCGGCGAATTTCTCGAAGTTAAAACGCGGGATCTTCGTCACGACATAGTCGATGGACGGTTCAAACGACGCCGGGGTACGACCGCCGGTGATGTCATTCATCAGTTCATCGAGCGTATACCCCACCGCCAGCTTGGCGGCGATTTTTGCAATCGGGAAACCCGTTGCTTTAGAAGCCAGTGCGGAAGAACGAGAAACACGCGGGTTCATTTCGATAACGATCAGGCGACCATTTTTCGGGTTCACCGAGAACTGGACGTTCGAACCGCCGGTTTCCACCCCGATTTCACGCAGTACCGCCATCGAGGCGTTACGCATGATTTGATATTCTTTGTCAGTCAGGGTTTGCGCCGGCGCAACCGTAATGGAGTCACCGGTATGAATCCCCATGGCGTCGAAGTTCTCGATGGAACAGACGATGATACAGTTGTCGTTCTTGTCGCGAACCACTTCCATTTCATACTCTTTCCAACCAATCAGGGATTCGTCGATCAGCAGTTCTTTGGTGGGGGAAAGATCCAGACCGCGCTCGCAAATCTCTTCAAACTCTTCACGGTTGTAAGCAATACCGCCACCGGTGCCGCCCATGGTAAAGGAGGGACGGATAATACAAGGGAAGCCCACGTCTGCCGCCACGGCCAGCGCTTCTTCCATATTATGTGCAATACCGGAGCGCGCCGTATCCAGGCCAATTTTCTTCATCGCGACGTCAAAACGACGGCGGTCTTCGGCTTTATCGATCGCATCCGCGGTCGCGCCAATCATCGTGACGCCAAATTCGGCCAGTACGCCCTGACGTTCCAGCTCCAGCGCGCAGTTAAGCGCCGTCTGACCGCCCATGGTCGGCAGCACCGCATCCGGACGCTCTTTCTCGATGATTTTACGCACCACTTCCCAATGAATCGGCTCAATGTAGGTCGCATCGGCCATTTCCGGGTCGGTCATAATGGTGGCCGGGTTGGAGTTCACCAGAATGACGCGGTATCCCTCTTCACGCAGCGCTTTACACGCCTGTGCGCCAGAGTAGTCAAATTCACACGCCTGACCGATAACAATCGGACCGGCGCCCAGAATCAGGATGCTTTTAATATCTGTACGTTTTGGCATTTTCTCGCTCCTGATTATTTCGCTGAAGAACGGTAAGTCTGAATCAATTCAATAAAGTGGTCGAAAAAGGGCGCCGCATCGTGCGGGCCGGGGCTGGCTTCCGGGTGCCCCTGAAAACTGAACGCCGGTTTATCGGTGCGATGAATACCCTGAACCGTATGGTCAAATAATGATTTGTGCGTCACGCGCAGCGTGTCAGGCAGGTTATTTTCATCAACCGCAAAACCGTGGTTCTGCGCGGTAATCATCACGCGATTGTTATCCAGATCTTTTACCGGGTGGTTGCCGCCGTGGTGACCCAGTTTCATTTTAATCGTCTGTGCGCCGCTCGCTAACGCCAGCAGTTGGTGACCCAGGCAGATACCGAAGACCGGAATGTCCGTATCCAGGAAGGTTTTAATCGCGCGGATCGCATAATCACAAGGCGCCGGATCCCCCGGACCGTTAGACAGGAAAATGCCGTCCGGGTTAAGTTTCAGCACGTCTTCCGCGGAGGTTTGCGCCGGAACGACCGTCAGACGGCATCCTCTGTCCACCAGCAGACGCAGGATATTGCGCTTCACGCCATAGTCATAAGCGACCACGTGGAAAGGCAGTTCGCTTTCCTGCCTGGCGGCGGGTAAATCTCCCTCCAACGTCCAGCTACCTTGCAACCAGCTATAGCTTTCCGCCGTGGTGACCTCTTTTGCCAAATCCATATCTTTCAGCCCGGGAAACGCCCTGGCTTTTTCCAGCGCCAGTGCCGCATCCGGCGTATCGCCCGCGATAATGCAGCCGTTCTGAGCGCCTTTTTCACGCAGTAAACGGGTCAGCTTGCGGGTATCGATATCGGCGATGGCCACGATATTGTTGCGCTTGAGGTAATCGGACAGGGTTTCTTCACTACGGTAATTACTGGCAATCAGCGGCAGGTCACGAATAACAAGGCCCTGAGCATGTACGGAAGGTGATTCTTCGTCGCTGGCATTAGTGCCGACATTACCAATATGGGGATAAGTGAGAGTGACAATCTGGCGGGAATAGGAAGGATCAGTAAGGATTTCTTGATAACCGGTCATCGACGTATTGAAGACCACTTCCCCCACTGCCGTTCCTTCCGCCCCGATGGCCCGACCGTGGAATTGGGTTCCGTCTTCCAGAACCAATAGCGCTGACTTAATCAAAACACCCTCCAAGGAATAAACAATCATGTTATTTGCATATTAATTCAGATTCACCGATCTAAATCAATGCAAAAACCACCTGTAAGGTAAATTTTTGGCAAATTGGGCGCATTTTAATGATGGCCTGCCAACTTGTCTACTCCAACCGTCTTTTTTCTCACCTTTTTATGCTTTCTACCGTGAATAACCGCTCACGACCTTAAAAAGAGATATCAACTAGGCTAAGTAAACGGTTGCTAACCGACATTGTTAAAACATGGGTGATAATCAACCAACATAGTCTGTTTGTTGGTTCAGACCGGGTAAATCAGGCATGAAAAACGAATAAAATCAGATAAAAAAGCAACTATAGCACGATGCTAAATCAATAACCCGATTAATAAAAGCAACGATAAAAATCGTTACTTTTATCATTAGGTTATGAATTATAAAAAATAAAAAATTTTATTATAAATCATCAATGGAAAGCACATCCCTCATATCAAAAAGACCATTTTTTACATTACTTATCCAAATAGCCGCCCTTACCGCACCATTTGCAAAAGTCATGCGACTGGATGCCTTATGGGTAATCTCGATGCGTTCACCGATATCAGCAAACATTGCCGTATGCTCGCCAACAATATCGCCCGCCCGGACAGAGGCAAAACCAATACTTTTTGGATCGCGTTCGCCGGTATGGCCTTCGCGCGCATACACCGCGCACGTTTTCAGATCGCGCCCCAACGCACCGGCAATCACCTCGCCCATCGCCAGCGCCGTACCTGAAGGCGCATCCACTTTATGCCGATGGTGCGCTTCAACGATCTCAATATCGGTGTAGTCGCCCATGACTTTGGCCGCTTTCTCCAACAGCTTCAGCATAACGTTGACACCCACGCTGAAGTTGGCCGCGAAAACAATGCCGATATCCTGAGATGCCTGTGCAATAGCCGCTTTACCTTCATCATCGAAGCCCGTTGTGCCGATAATCATGGCCTTACGATGCTGACGACAAAAGGCCAGATGCGCCAGCGTGCCTTCTGGACGAGTAAAATCGATCAAAATATCAAAGTCATCACGGACGGCCTCCAGACTATCGTTGACCAACACGCCCGTTTTTCCCAATCCGGCCAGTTCACCTGCATCAGTCCCGACCAGGGATGAGCCGGCTCGCTCCAGCGCTGCGCCCAATACCGCGCCTTCAGTTTGATCAACCGCCTGAATCAGCTGACGCCCCATACGGCCACCTGAGCCCGCAATCGCGATACGAATGGATGAATCCTTCATAATGTCTCTCTCTGTAATACTTCCAACGAATCATGTCAGGTTAACGGGCGTGAAGCGCTATCGCCAGCGGATTTATGGTCAGATTAGAAAATTATGTGAGAAGAGAGATAAAATCAGTAAAACTACCCGATCAATATCCTGAAAAACCGTGGCTAAAAACGTAAGCGGCAACAAAGGTACTCGCAGGATAAGTCGCCGCGCCGAAAGCCACTTAATGTAGTAACGCATAAACATGCATTTTTATCACATCGTTATCAGTGGTGAATCGTACAATTCGCAGACAAAAGAAGACGCAAATGGAGAGGACGGCGGTGCAGACCGCACCGCCGTCAGTAATTAATCGATCTGTTTTACTTCTACACGCAGCTCTTTCGGTACTTCAAAAACGATATTCTCTTCACGTCCCTGCATTTCAACGGCAATCTTGCCGCCTAACGCCCGCAAACGTTTAATGACCTGCTGAACCAGAATATCCGGTGCTGATGCGCCGGCGGTGACGCCGACCTGTGACACGCCAGTCAACCAGCTTTCCTGAATGTCTTCTGCCGCATCAATCAGGTAGGCGGCTTTGCCCGCCCGCTGAGCCAGTTCAGCCAAACGATTGGAGTTGGAAGAGTTCTTGGAACCCACCACCAGCACCACGTCCGCTTCTGCCGCCAGATTACGTACCGCTTCCTGACGGTTCGTGGTGGCATAACAGATATCATCTTTGCGCGGACCAACAATTTTCGGGAAACGCGCGCGCAGCGCGTCAATCACCGCCGACGTATCATCAACCGACAACGTCGTCTGTGTCATAAAGCAGAGGTCGGTTTCATCCTTCACCTGCAATTGCCAGACATCCTCGGGCGACTCGACCAGATACATTCCGCCCCTGACGTTATTGTACTGCCCCATCGTGCCTTCCACTTCCGGGTGGCCCGCATGCCCAATCAGAATCGCTTCGGTCCCTTTACGGCTGGCGCGGGCCACTTCCATATGCACCTTGGTCACCAGAGGACAGGTGGCATCAAACACTGTCAGGTCGCGGCTTTTTGCCTCGGCACGCACCGCCTGTGACACGCCATGCGCAGAGAAAATCAGAATCGAACCATCCGGTACTTCATTAATCTGCTCAATGAATATCGCCCCGCGTTCACGTAATCCGTTAACCACATAGCGATTATGAACCACTTCGTGACGAACGTAGATTGGCGTACCGTATATCTCCAGCGCGCGTTCAACAATGCTGATAGCCCGATCGACCCCCGCACAAAAACCGCGTGGGTTAGCCAGCAAGATTTGCATGAGGAACCTCCTGCCGTAAGGGATCGATCTCCAACACTTCCAGATCGAACGTAATAGCCTGGCCTGCCAGCGGGTGATTGAAATCCACGGTGATGGACTCTTCCGCCACTTCGCGGATAATTCCGGGCATATCATTACCGCCCATGCCGCTGAACAACATAATCGTGCCCACATCCGGCACGCCGGTCCCGGCGAAATCACGACGCAGGAAGAACTGAATCAGATCGGGATTGGTCAGCCCAAACGCAGATTCCGGCGGTAACGTGAACTTACGCCTGTCGCCGCGCCTGAGCCCCAGCAGGTTCTGTTCCAACTCATTGGACAAACTGCCATCCCCCAGGCGGAACAACGCGGGCTTACCGCTTTCGCGGGTAGACTCCGCCGCAGAACCATCCGCCAACGTCAGGATAAAGTGCACCAGCACCTCGCTGTTGCTCTGTACAGTCTCAGACATCAGTGACCCTTTTGTTTGACGGTATCATCATGCGTATTGAAAAAACCTTCCAGTACGATCAGCGCCGCGCCAACACAGATCGCGCTGTCTGCCAGATTAAAGGTGGCGAAGTGCCAGTCCCCCATATAGAAGTCGATGAAGTCCACAACAAATCCATGCCATGTCCGGTCAAACAGATTGCCTAACGCACCGCCGATGATCAGCGCGTAAGCAATGTTATTTAACTTTTGCCGCGCACTGCCGCGATACATCATCACCAGCAAGGCGACCACAATCGTTACCGCAATACCCGCAAAGAACCAGCGCTGCCAGCCGCCTTTATCTGCCAGAAAACTGAATGCCGCACCATAATTCCGCGCATAGTGCAGATTCAGAGAAGGAAACAGAGGCTGCGTCTCCCCCAGCGCAAAGTGAGTGAGAATCCACTGTTTGCTGCCAAGGTCGATAACCAAAACCAGTAGCGCCAGCCAAAGCCAGCGCAATCCGCTCGAACAGATCGATTTATTCATCAGACAAATTTACGCTCTTCTCCATTGCCGCCGACGTTAGTTGCACAGCGACCACAAATGTCAGGATAATCGGCGTTAATGCCGATATCTGGCTCATAGTGCCAGCAGCGAGGACACTTGTGCCCTTCCGCCTTGCTTAAGGCAATTTTCAGTCCGGAGAGTTCCGTAGCTTGCGCATCGGCAGGCGCGTCTTCATAACGCGCAACCAGCGCTTTCGAGGTCAACAGCGCAAAATGCAGTTCCTGATGCAGTCGATTCAATTTACCCGCCAGATTGGCATCGGCATAAAGGGTGACGGAGGCTTCCAGCGATCCGCCGATACGCTTGTCATTACGCGCCTGCTCAATCACTTTGTTTACTTCACTGCGCACTTTCAGGATGTCCGCCCAGAAAGCGTCATTCATGGTCTCGGCCGAATCCAGGCCGAACAAGCCGTCATACCACTCCTCGGTAAAGACATACTGAGCGCGAGCGCCCGGCAGGTAGCCCCAGATTTCGTCTGCGGTGAATGACAGAATCGGCGCCATCCAGCGAACCAACGCTTCACAGATATGATACAGCGCCGTCTGACAGCTGCGACGGGCAACGCTGTCGCCTTTCGCGGTGTATTGACGGTCCTTGATGATATCAAGATAGAACGAGCCCATTTCAATGGAGCAGAACTGCATCAGCCGTTGTACGACACGGTGAAAATCATAGCTCTCGTAGGCTTCGATAATTTCTTCCTGCGCCGCTTTCGCACAGCCGACCGCCCAGCGATCCAGCACCACCATTTCTTCGGGTTTCACCATATGCTGCTGCGGATCAAATCCGTTCAGGTTAGCCAGCAGGAAACGTGCGGTGTTACGAATACGACGATAAGCATCGGCCGAACGTTTCAGAATCTCATCAGAAACGGCGATCTCGCCCGAATAATCAGTTGAACCGATCCACAGACGCAGAATATCGGCCCCCAGTTTATCCATCACGTCCTGCGGGCTGACGGTATTGCCGATCGACTTGGACATCTTGCGCCCCTGACCATCAACGGTGAAACCGTGAGTCAGAACCTGACGATAAGGTGCTTTACCTTTGATCGCGGTAGAGATCATCAGTGAAGACATAAACCAGCCGCGATGCTGATCGGAACCTTCAAGGTACATATCCGCGGAATGACCGCCAAACTCAGGGCGAACATCAACCACCGAAGCATGCGTTGACCCGGAGTCGAACCATACGTCCAGCGTATCCGGCACCTTAACGTAATGCTCGGCATCGGCTCCCAATACATCGGCCGGATCAAGATCCCACCATGCCTGAATACCATCCTGCTCAACGCGTTTGGCAACGGCCTCAATCAGTTCGCTGGTGCGCGGATGCAGTTCTTCCGTTTCTTTGTGAACGAACAGCGACATCGGTACGCCCCAGGTACGCTGACGGGAAATACACCAGTCGGGACGGTTAGCGACCATCGCTTCAATACGTGCCTGACCCCAGTCAGGGATCCACTGCACGCCTTTGATTTCAGCCAGAGACTGCTGACGCAGACCTTTCTGATCCATGCTGACAAACCACTGCGGGGTGGCACGGAAGATGATAGGCGTTTTGTGACGCCAGCAGCACGGATAGCTGTGCAGCAGTTTTTCCACGTGCAGCAGAGCGCCCTTTTCACGCAGAATCTCAACAATGAGATCATTGGCTTTAAAGACAAACTTACCGTCCAGTCCAGGATAAGTTCCGCTCAGGTAGCAGCCGTTCGGCCCCACCGGATTGGCGACTTCCAACCCATACTGCTGACCGATGACATAATCGTCCGGACCATGCCCCGGCGCGGTATGCACCGCACCGGTGCCCGCGTCCAGCGTCACGTGTTCGCCCAGAATAACCGGAACGTCAAAGCCCATGAACGGGTGTTGGAAACGCAACAGTTCCAACTCGCTGCCTTTTACCTTATTTTCGGTTAATTCAATAAACGTCGCGTCGCCGTTAGCATCTCCCGCGATACGCTGGGCGACAGCGGCGGCTAATCCATCCGCAACAATAATGTTTTTCCCCGCCACCTGAAGCAGGACATACTCAAAATCAGCATTAAGCGCAATCGCCCGGTTGGCAGGCAATGTCCAGGGCGTAGTCGTCCAAATGACCAGCGAGACATCGCCTTGCACCGCATCAGCAGACAGACCGAATTTCGCCAGCACCGCATCGCGATCAACGGCATTGAACGCAACATCGATGGAAGGCGAGGTTTTATCGTAATATTCCACTTCGGCTTCGGCCAGCGCAGAACCACAGTCGGCGCACCAGTGAACCGGTTTCGCCCCTTTATGCAGGTGGCCGTTTTCAATAATACGGCCCAGCGCCCGAATAATGTTCGCTTCGGTCTGGAAATCCATCGTCAGATAAGGATGTTCCCAGTCACCTAATACGCCCAGGCGAATAAAGTCTTTCTTCTGACCTGCGACCTGTTCGGCTGCGTATTTACGGCACTCGGCGCGGAATTCCGCCGCGCTCACCTTCTCTCCCGGCTTACCGATCAACTGTTCGACTTTCAGTTCGATAGGCAGGCCATGGCAGTCCCAGCCCGGCACATAAGGAGAGTCATAGCCAGACAGGCTTTTAGACTTAACGATAATATCTTTAAGAATTTTGTTAACCGAGTGACCAATATGAATGCTGCCATTCGCATATGGGGGGCCATCATGCAGAATGAAGGTTTTTTTACCTTTTTTGGCATTACGAATAATCCCGTACAGATCCTGCTCATACCAACGTTTCAGCATGTCAGGTTCACGCTTGGCCAAATCGCCACGCATCGGGAACCCTGTTTCCGGCAAATTCAGGGTAGTCTTATAGTCACTCATTAGATTCTCGATTTCGTCTTCGGCTAGAAAAATTAAACCGGTGTCTTTAACCCAAAAAATATCCGGGCCGTCACCACATCATCGGCGATTTGCTGCTTTAAGGCTTCAAGCGAGGCAAAACGCTGTTCATTACGTATCTTTTTACGCAGTACCACTTCAATATGACGACCATACAGATCCATCGTCACGTCCAGTAGATGCACTTCAAGCTGCTGGCGCCTGTCTCCCGTTACCGTCGGACGAGTGCCGATATTGGCAACGCCCGGCAACGGTTCATCGCCCAGACCATATACACTGACAGCATAAACGCCGCTGACTGGCGAAACCTGACGTTTTAACGGCAGATTGGCGGTCGGAAAACCGATGGTCCGCCCTAATTCATTTCCATGCACTACGCGCCCGGAAATACTGTAGGGATGGCCCAACAGGTTTTCCGCCAGCGCGAGATCATCATGGCTGAGCGCTTCGCGAACGGCCGTGCTGCTCACCCGTTTACCGCTATTACAGAATGAGTCGGTACTGATGACATCAAACCCGGCCTTAAGCCCGGCATCTTGTAATAACAGGAAATCGCCCTGCCGACCAGCCCCGAAACGAAAGTCGTCTCCGACCACCAGAAACCGGACGCCCAGTTTTTCCACCAACAGCGTGGATACAAACGTTTGGGCATGATTGGCGGCAAAATGCGCATCAAACTTCACGCACAATAGGTAATCTACCCCCGCCTTCGCCAGATAATTCACTTTATCGCGCAGGCGAGTCAAACGCGCAGGCGCTTTTTCGGCAGAAAATAATTCCAGCGGCTGCGGTTCAAAGATCATCACCATAACGGGCAAACCGCGCGCCTGTCCTTCCTGCTTCAAGCGCTCCAGCAACATTTGATGTCCGCGGTGCACGCCGTCAAAATTACCAATAGTGAGCACACAGCCATAATGGTGTGCCCGAAGATTGTGTATACCGCGAATTAGCTGCATGGCTGGCTCAGAACAAATGGGTTAAATAATGGAAATCGGCGGATTATACCTTGTACAGCGAGTAAGGTTAACCCGCGATTCACGCCTTTTGCTGCCGCAATGCCCGATACGTTCTCCATTTCTGCTATTTTTGGCTGAATCGTCGGTAGATCGCCGCAACATACCGGATATTCAGACCGGGTTTTATATGATGAATTGTTTCATCACGCGCGCGCCATTGGGGGATATCCAGGTGCGGTAAAGTGACAATCAAATGAATCATCAGGAACTTGGTTAACGCGATGGCCTGCGTCACGAGGAAGCGCCAACACGATCGCAAACTGAAAGATGACAGGTATAATCAATTTATGATGCGAAAAGCTGTATTCCGGCGCGTGAAGCTGTTAAAATCCTGCGCCATCACAACGTAACAAGCGTCGACGTACAAACGGCGCTTATTTGCACAAATCCATTGACAAACGAAGGCTAAAAGGGCATATTCCTCGGCCTTTGAATTGTCCTCGATAGAATATATTTGGGAGTTGGACCTTGGCTAATATCAAATCAGCTAAGAAACGCGCCGTACAATCTGAGAAGCGCCGTAAGCATAACGCAAGCCGTCGTTCCATGATGCGTACTTTCATCAAGAAAGTATACGCGGCGATCGCTACTGGCGATAAAGAAGCGGCACAGAATGCGTTTAATGATATGCAACCGATCGTGGATCGTCAGGCTGGTAAAGGCCTGATCCACAAAAATAAAGCTGCACGTCATAAATCCAATCTGGTTGCGCGCATTAACGCTATGCAATAATCGCGTTTCGCGTATTGTATTGTTGTTAAAAAAACCGGCTCAGGCCGGTTTTTTTGCGTCTTCAGCAGGAAATATTTTTCCCCTGTTATTCACGGTATAGCCGATCCCGACGCAGGCAGGATATGCAATCCGGCTGGTAGCAACACCAGCCGGATTCTTGTTTTGCCCAAAGCCAACTTCAGATTAGATCAGATCGTCAAAAAACTTCTTCACACCATCGAAAAAGCTCTTGGAACGCGGGCTGTTTCTTTCCCCTGATGGGCCGCCAAAGCTTTCTTCCAGTTCTTGCAGCAGTTGCTTTTGACGCTCGTTCAGGTTAACCGGCGTTTCCACCACAACCCGACACAACAAATCGCCCTGAACGCCGCCGCGAACAGATTTCACGCCCTTGCCGCGCATACGGAACAGTTTCCCGGTTTGCGTTTCCGCAGGGACTTTCAGCTTAACCCGGCCATCCAGCGTCGGCACTTCAATTTCCCCGCCCAGCGCCGCCATGGCAAAATTAATCGGCACTTCACAGTACAGATTGTTTTCTTCACGCTGGAAAATCGGATGCGGTCTCACCTGAACCTGAACGTACAAATCGCCGGCTGGTGCGCCGTGTTCCCCCGCTTCCCCTTCTCCTGACAAACGGATGCGATCGCCCGTATCCACTCCGGCAGGGATCTTCACCGACAGCGTTTTGCTCTTTTCTACGCGGCCATGACCGTGACATTTCGTGCAGGGATCTTTAATGATCTTCCCACGGCCATGACAGTGCGGACAGGCTTGTTGAACGGTGAAAAAGCCCTGACGCATCTGTACCTGACCGTTACCATGACAGGTCGGACAGGTGACGGGCGAGCTGCCAGGCTTAGCCCCGCTGCCATGGCAAACATCGCACTCTTCCAGCGTAGGGATACGGATCTCTTTGGAAACCCCGCGGACAGCCTCTTCCAGCGACAGATCCATGTTATAGCGTAAATCGGCGCCGCGACTCGCGCGCTGGCGACGACCGCCGCCAAAAATATCACCGAAGACGTCGCCAAAAATATCACCAAAATCGGCTCCGCCGCCAAAACCACCGCCTCCCATACCACCTTGTTCAAATGCAGCATGGCCGTACTGATCGTAGGCGGCACGTTTCTGTGAGTCGGTGAGGATCTCGTAGGCTTCCTTAATCTCTTTAAATCGTGCTTCGGCTTCTTTATCACCAGAATTACGATCCGGGTGATACTTCATCGCCAGACGCTTATAAGCCTTCTTGATCTCACGCTCTTCCGCACCTTTAGCAACGCCTAAAATCTCGTAATAGTCTTGCTTCGCCATTCTTTTTTTCCTGCCCTCAACATGCGTGCACGGGCGCAGAGTTTCCTCAACGCCCGTGCTGGTTGCCAGCAACAGTTAATAGTTACCGTTACTGCGCCCGCTCAAGGGCGATTATTTTTTATCTTTTACTTCTTCAAATTCGGCATCAACTACGTCGTCGTCTTTACGAGCGGAAGTATCACCGGCCGCACTTTCAGTACCCGCCTGAGCCTGCGGCTGAGACGCTTCCAGCAGCTTACCGGAAGCCTGAACCAGCGCCTGGATTTTCGCTTCGATATCCGCTTTGTCTTCACCTTTCAGCGCGCTTTCCAATGCTTTCAAGGCGTCTTCAACAGCGGTTTTATCATCAGCAGCCAGATTATCACCCACTTCTTCCAGCTGCTTGCGAGTGCTATGCAACAGGTGATCGCCCTGGTTACGGGTCTGAACCAGTTCTTCAAACTTACGGTCAGATTCCGCGTTCGCCTCGGCATCGCGAACCATTTTCTGGATCTCGTCCTCATTCAGACCAGAGGACGCCTTGATAGTGATTTTCTGCTCACGACCGCTGTTCTTATCTTTCGCGGAAACATGCAGGATACCATCCGCATCGATATCAAAGGTCACTTCGATCTGCGGCATACCGCGCGGCGCAGGCTGGATACCATCCAGATTGAATTGGCCCAGAGACTTGTTGTCATGCGCACGTTTACGTTCACCTTGCAACACATGGATGGTTACCGCAGACTGGTTATCTTCCGCTGTCGAGAATACCTGGCTGTGCTTGGTCGGGATAGTGGTGTTTTTGGCAATCAGCGCCGTCATCACGCCACCCATGGTTTCGATACCCAGAGACAACGGGGTCACGTCCAGCAGCAGCACGTCTTTCACATCACCCGACAGAACGCCGCCCTGAACCGCAGCACCAATAGCAACGGCTTCATCCGGGTTCACGTCTTTACGTGGTTCTTTACCGAAGAAGTCAGCCACTTTCTTCTGTACCAGTGGCATACGAGTCTGACCACCCACCAGAATCACGTCCTGGATTTCAGACACGGACAGTCCGGCATCCTGCAAAGCAACTTTCAGCGGCTCCAGAGAACGATTCACCAGATCTTCTACCAACGACTCCAATTTGGCGCGCGTCACTTTGATGTTCAGGTGCTTCGGCCCCGTTGCATCCGCGGTGATGTACGGCAGATTCACGTCAGTTTGTTGTGCAGAAGACAGTTCAATCTTGGCTTTTTCTGCGGCTTCTTTCAGACGCTGCATAGCCAGCGGATCGTTACGCAGATCGAAACCCTGATCTTTCTTGAATTCATCAACCAGATAATTAATCAGACGGCTATCGAAATCTTCACCACCCAGGTGGGTATCACCGTTGGTTGCCAGAACTTCGAAGGTTTTTTCGCCATCAACCTCATCGATTTCGATGATAGAAATATCGAAAGTACCGCCACCCAGGTCATATACCGCAATGGTGCGGTTACCCACTTCTTTATCCAAACCATACGCCAGCGCCGCCGCCGTCGGTTCGTTAATGATACGTTTTACTTCCAGACCTGCGATACGTCCCGCATCTTTGGTTGCCTGACGCTGAGCATCGTTGAAGTAGGCCGGAACGGTAATCACCGCTTCAGTGACCGCTTCACCCAGATAATCTTCAGCCGTTTTCTTCATTTTCTTCAGCACTTCAGCTGAAATCTGCGGCGGAGCCATTTTCTGGTCTTTCACTTCCAACCAGGCATCACCATTATCGGCCGCAATGATTTTGTACGGCATAATATTGGTGTCGCGCTGTACCTCTTCGTCTTTAAAACGACGACCAATCAGACGCTTAATCGCAAACAGGGTATTTTTCGGGTTAGTAACCGCCTGACGTTTAGCCGGTTGGCCAACCAGAGTTTCACCGTCCTGCGTATAAGCAATGATTGAAGGTGTCGTGCGATCGCCTTCGCTGTTTTCCAGTACTTTAACCTGCGTACCGTCCATAATCGCTACACAAGAGTTGGTCGTACCCAGGTCGATACCAATAATCTTACCCATCTAAACATCTCCACTAATAAAGTCATATTCGGTGTGGTAGTTCAACCTACTATGCGGGCGGTATGTCGTTTTTCAACGTCATGACCTCGTTTTTCTTTTGCATCGCCGTCTATTTAGAGATGGCGATACAAATTTAACGATCCCACATAAACCTTTCTGGCATGGTCAAACTGTTTTGGTTGGAAATAAGATGGGGTCAACAATTCTATCATCAAGGGGGGACATGAAAAAAAATGACCGTTATCCCCTGTGGGATCAAACTATTCTTTCTTCGCCATGTTGTGTCCGTTCAACGCGCCCGATATGATGCCGCGCTCGCTGTAAAAAATAATTTTCAGGAAAAATTTTGACGTTGCGCCGCAACGTCCCGTCAGGGGATTGCCAGCCACAAAAAAGGGAAATCCCCGGCGTTATGGCGGGCAATAACACCTTAAACAACACCTATTTTGATGATCTGTTATTGCAGAGGATTTATGCATACGAACACGTTGGCGAATCCCGGTCCGTTAGGACTGATGGGCTTCGGGATGACAACTATTTTACTGAACTTGCACAACGCAGGCTTTTTCCCGCTTTCTTCTATTATTCTCAGCGTGGGCATTTTTTACGGCGGTATTGCCCAAATTCTGGCAGGACTACTGGAATACAAAAAAGGGAATACCTTCGGCATGACCGCGTTCACCTCTTACGGCGCGTTCTGGCTGACACTGGTCGCTATTATCATGCTGCCTAAAATGGGTCTGGCAGACGCCAGCGATGCCCAGTTCCTGGGGGTATTTCTTGGTCTGTGGGGCGTTTTCACGCTGTTTATGTTCTTTGGAACATTGCGTGCCAACCGCGCGCTGCAATTTGTTTTTGCCAGCCTCACCGTTCTGTTTGCCTTGCTGGCAATCGGTAATTTCACCGGAAACCATGCACTGCTGACTTTTGCCGGTTTCGAAGGCATTATCTGCGGTGCAAGTGCGATTTATCTCGCGATGGCCGAAGTGCTGAACGAGCAATATGGCCGTACCGTTCTGCCAATTGGCGCGCGCGGTACACACTGAGTTTCACGATTATTCAGTGATAAAAGAAGCCCGGTCAAAATGACCGGGCTTTTTACAGTTACAGGCAACCGCCTTAAATACTGACGGGTGAACGGGAATCCTCTTCCCCCGCCAGTTTGTCGCGCTGTTCGCTATTCAAATCACGATGCAAATAAATCCCCAACAGCAGACCGACGCCGGATAGCGTCAGCACATAAAATGCCGGAGCCAGCGGCGTTACCTTCATAATCAACGTGACAAAGATCGGCGTTAAGCCGCCGAAGATCGCATAGGAAACATTATAAGAAAACGAGATCCCCGAGAAACGGACTTCCGCCGGGAAAGCGCGCACCATCACATAAGGAACCGCGCCAACAACGCCGACGCTTAAGCCGACAATCGCGTAGCCGATAAAAAGCAGATCCGGATTGCCCGCCGCCGTGCTGTAAAAGAACCAACTGCATACGGCCAGCGACAAACTGCCCAGGATAAACATTTTACTGGCGCCGAAGCGGTCAACAAACAGGCCGGCGCCGATGCAGCCCACCATCAGCATAATCGTCGCCAGACAGTTTGCCTGTAATGCGAGTGCGGCAGAAATGCCATGTACTTTTTGCAGATACGTCGGCGCCATAAGAATCACCACGACAATGCAAGCGGACAGCATCCAGGTCAGCAGCATGGAAACCACCACCGCTTTCCGGTGATTCACCACCACCGATTTCAACGGTAACTCTTCCGCCAATTTCTTTTGGGCCTGCATTTCCATAAAGATCGGCGTCTCCTGCAACCAACGGCGTAAATACATCGCCACCAGCCCAAAGATCCCGCCAATAAAGAACGGCAAACGCCAGCCGCCGGCCAACATCTGATCGGAAGTCAGTACCGTATTCAGCAAGGTGGCCACCAGCGACCCCAACAAAATCCCCATGGTCAGCCCTGCGGTCAGGATGCCGCAGGCAAAACCGATGCGCGAGCGTGGAACATGCTCTGAGACGAATACCCATGCCCCGGGCACTTCACCGCCAATTGCCGCGCCTTGCAGCACTCGCATCAATAGCAGAAGCAGCGGTGCCGCGATGCCGATAGCCTCATAGGTCGGCAGCATCCCCATGGCCAGCGTGGGCAAAGCCATCAGCAAGATGCTCAGGCTGAACATCTTTTTACGCCCGACCAGATCGCCAAAGTGGGCCATGACAATGCCCCCCAGCGGACGCGCGAGATAACCGGCGGCAAAGATGCCAAAGGTCTGAACCTGACGCAGCCACTCGGGAATATCCGACGGGAAAAAGAGATCGCCAATGACGGCAGCGAAAAAAACGAAAATGATGAAATCATAAAACTCCAGCGCGCCACCCAGCGCAGCCAGAGACAGCGTTTTATAATCCTGCCGATTTAATCGGCGATGTTGTGAATGAAGGTGAAGATGCTCGTTCGCCATAAGTTACCGTGCAGTGCAAGAGTGAGATCAATAAAATTCCGCCGCTTTATGTAAAGCAAAAATTACTATAGCGGCAAAATTATGATACACCAGCAAAGCTGAATCTTATGTTTGAAATCGCCTAACTTCAGTTTTTTATTTCACGTATGGCATTTTTAGGACGAAAAGCTGCTACCACCTTCGGATCGGTCTCGATATAAGGGCCTTCCAGTAACTGAATGCAATAAGGCACGCTGGCAAAAATTCCCGCCATCACCACTTTGCCGTGCTCATCTTTCAGTCCTTCCAGCGTTTCTTTAATCGATTTGGGTTGTCCCGGCAAATTGAGAATCAACGCCTGTTTACGAATGACGCCAACCTGTCTCGACAGAATGGCTGTAGGAACGAATTGCAGGCTAATCTGCCGCATCTGCTCCCCAAACCCTGGCATTTCGCGATCGGCTATCGCCAGCGTTGCATCGGGCGTCACATCGCGGCGGGCTGGCCCAGTGCCTCCCGTGGTCAACACCAGATGGCAGCCGCGTTCATCCACCAGTTCACACAGCGTTTGTTCAATCAGAGTCTGTTCATCGGGCACCAGGCGGGTTTCAATCTCAAAGGGCGTGGTCAGGGCGCTGGACAACCATTCTTTCAGTGCGGGGATTCCTTTATCCTGATAAACACCGCTGGATGCCCGGTCAGAAATAGATACCAGACCAATACACAATCTGTTCATAAACACCTCGCTGAAAACCTAGTCTTATCAGAATATTATCTGATTTACGCCACCAAACCATCATGCAGACAAGAAATTTGTGCAACCGAAGCTTTTCTGGCTGTTCTCTCCATACTGCTTACATGATAATAGTTATTAAATAGCATCTCGAAAATACGACAAAACTGGCCAGTCAATAACTAACTGAAACAGAAAATGAAAATTAGATAATGGAAATATAATGAGGAACCTTTTCAAAGGCAGAGTCCAATCTCTGATGTTTATGTAATAAAACATCACGTATGGAGAGGAAAAATAACGAGATAGGCTATGATTAATCATAACCTGCATTTAAATCATATGATAAAATCAACGCGCTTTTGCAGTACCTTGAGAAATAGAAAAAGCCACACCAAGGAAGTACCCTATGAGCACAATTAAGTATAAGATATTAAATATATTTTCCCATCCAATCCCTGCTTTCTTTCTGTTCGGCACGCTGGCTTTTTTTATCACCGTTGCTTTTATGCATGAATCAGACAAAAACGTCTGGAAGATTGAAAAACACAATCTTGATACAACCATTAAAGCCTATTCATCTTATAGTTCCGGGGCGGAAGTTAAAGATAGTGACGTTACCCATCAAACGGGGAGCTATGTTTCCGCCCGCATCAGAACCTTTGCTTTTAATACCGGCGATACGCGCAGTGAATGTATTGGCCGGCTCTCAGAGACAGAGCTGCATTTTAATGATATGTCGATCATCAGAATCTGTCAGAATAAATTACCGTCTATCGGTGAATATGCCGGGAAGGATACGTTAACAAGCATTTTTCCCATTTTATCGCCTACGGATGAGCTGCTGGGCATTCGCATAAGAACCAATTCGGAAACGCCGCCCCCTTCGCTATTCGATACGTTTAATTCGTTGTCCGGCATCATCGGCATACTGAGCATTGTTCTGATTTCCGCTATTTTAGGTAGTCTTCTGTCTGTATTAGCCAAAAAGTACCTGATCGAATTACCCACCATCGCCAGATATGACGATCTAACGGGATATCTGCGGCGAGATGCCTTCTTTATGGCGGCGAATAAAGCCCTGAACATTTCCGATTTTACCAAACATCCCGTTTGCATGATTTTAATTGATATCGATCACTTCAAGAAGGTGAATGATACATTTGGCCATAGCGCGGGGGATTACGCCTTGAAGTTTGTCGCCGATATTTTAAAAAGATCATTTCGTCGTGAAGATATTTTTGGGCGTATTGGCGGCGATGAGTTCGCCATTGTTTTACCCAATATTGGCCTGGATGATGCTTACATGGTGGTGGAGCGGGCCAGAGCCCGGATCAACGATAGCCATTACGAGACGCCAAATGGAGATAGAATAAATCTGACGGTCAGCATCGGGTTGGTTGAATACAATATTGCCAAAGAAGGGTTAATAGACATCATGAAGCGTGCTGACGAAAATCTTTATATTGCCAAAAAAAACCGCAATACCGTTGCCAAATAATCATCATCATCTATTTAAATACCAAGTGAACGAATAGCAAACGCGCCCGCAGCGCAAAAAAATAGCCGGACATCATTCTCATCCGGCTATTTCAACACTCAGGAACAATTACAGTAAGTCAGCGATCATTTTTTCAAGTTTCACCTGGTCAACAGCAAATTTGCGGATACCGTCAGCCAACTTATCAACAGCCATGGGATCCTGATTATGCTGCCAGTAGAACTGCGCTTCAGTCATCTTCGCCGGACGCGCCTTCACATCACCGGTATAAGAAAGCTTGCGGACAACGTCGCCTTCGCTTTCAGACAGCTCTTTCAGCAGCGCCGGGGCGATAGTCAGACGGTCACAGCCAGCCAGTTCCAGAATTTCGCCTACGTTACGGAAGCTGGCGCCCATAACCACAGTTTCATAGCCATGTTCTTTGTAGTAACTGTAGATTTCACTAACAGAAACAACGCCTGGATCCTCGTCTGGCGCAAAATCTTTTTTATCGCCATTGGCTTTATACCAATCCAGGATACGACCTACAAACGGGGAAATCAGGAAAACGCCCGCTTCAGCACACGCCCGAGCCTGAGCAAAAGAGAACAATAACGTCAGGTTACAGTTGATCCCTTCTTTTTCTAACTGCTCGGCTGCGCGAATACCCTGCCAGGTAGAAGCCAGCTTGATCAGAATACGGTCATTACTGATGCCGGCATCGTTATACAACTTAATCAGGTGTTTTGCTTTCGCAACGCTGGCTTCCGTATCGTAAGACAGGCGAGCATCGACTTCCGTAGAAATACGGCCCGGGATCAGTTTTAAAATCTCAAGACCAATGTTTACCGCCAGCTTATCGGTGGCATCCACCACCTGCTGCTCACGGTTGCTGCTCTGCAAACGGGCCCAGGCGATCGCTTCATCAATCAGTTTGCGATATTCAGGAATCTGAGCCGCATTCAGAATCAGTGAAGGATTAGTGGTCGCATCTTGCGGCTGATACAATTTCATGGCCGCGATATCGCCGGTGTCAGCCACAACCGTCGTCAATTGGCGTAGGGAAGTCAGTTTATCCGTCATGTTGGCATTTCTCGTTGTTTGTACAGGATTGTTTGTACATGGATTGTTAGTGCATGAATACTGAGTGCATGAACTGGTGGCATCATGTTTTAGCCAGAATCTGATAATAACACGCACGCCCCCCCACGCAAGCCAGCCTTTTCACCTCATACCGCGGTTCTGACGATTGCCCTTTCCTGTTATAACCATCGCCGCTTTCTTGCTGGATATTTGCTACAGTAAAACAACAAAATCGGACCTACAGGACATGGCGCATGCTGATAACCCTTTCACCCGCAAAAACCCTTGACTACACCAGTCCTTTAGCAACACAACGCTATACCCAGCCGGAACTATTGGACTATTCCAGCCAGTTGATTTCTGTTTGCAAAACTCTGACCCCCGCACAAATCGCTTCGCTCATGAGTATCAGCGACAAGCTGGCCGGTTTGAATGCCGCACGTTTCAATGACTGGCACCCTGACTTTACCCCCGATAATGCGCGTCAGGCGCTATTAGCGTTTAAGGGAGATGTCTATACGGGTTTGGCGGCGGAAAACTTCAGCGAAGATGATTTTGATTTTGCCCAGAAGCATTTACGTATGCTGTCCGGCTTATACGGCGTTCTGCGACCGCTGGATCTGATGCAACCCTACCGGTTGGAAATGGGCACCAAACTCAACAATAAAGCGGGTAAGGATCTGTATAGTTTCTGGGGCAGCATCATAACCGAAAAGCTGAATCAGGCCCTGCGCGAACAAGGTGACGACATCCTGGTCAATCTGGCTTCCGACGAATATTTCAAAGCGGTGCAACCGAAAAAGCTGCAAGCGACGCTGATCAAACCCGTATTTTTAGATGAAAAAAACGGCAAATTTAAAGTCATCAGCTTCTATGCCAAAAAAGCGCGCGGGCTGATGAGCCGCTTTATTATCCAGAATCGCCTGACACAGCCGGAACAACTGAAAGACTTTAATCTGGAAGGTTACTTTTTCGAAGAAGAGGAATCATCCGTTCACGAACTGGTGTTTAAACGCCACCAGCAATAAAGCGAATCACCCGACAAGGGCGGAGCACTCCGCCCTTGAAGATTGAAAAGAAGTTATTGCGGCAACGTCATCAGGAACTGACGCAACGCCGCGAAATCATTCGGGAAATGATGAGACAGCAAAGCCAGATCGGCGCGTTTCGCCAACGCTTCAGGCAGTTCCAGTTCTTTACCCAGAATAGCCTCTACGCTTTCCTTGAATTTTGCCGGGTGGGCGGTTCCCAGGAATAAGCCGAATTCACCGGGCTGGAGCTGATCGCGCAACAGACGATAAGCAATTGCAGCGTGTGGCTCAGAGGTATAGCCCAGCGCTTCAAGCTCATGCAGGGTTTCTTTGGTGGTGTCATCGCTCACCGCACCAAAGCCCAGCGTTTTCAACTGCCAGTTTTTACGGCGGAACAATTCCTCCACTCGCGGCCAGTTATTCGGCTGGCTCACGTCCATGGCGTTGGACAGCGTTGCGACCGTTTTATTGGGTTCCCAGGCTCCGCTGCTCAGGAAACGCGGTACCGTATCGTTTGCATTGGTTGCCGCGATAAAACGTTTAATCGGCAGCCCCAGTGATTTGGCCAACAGACCGGCAGTCAGGTCGCCAAAGTTACCACTCGGTACGGAGACGACCAGTTGATTACGCGCTTCCTGCGGCAACTGGGCGACCGCTTCAAAGTAATAGCAGATTTGCGCCAGCAGGCGGCTGATGTTGATGGAGTTGGCTGAATTCAGACCAATCGTCTTTTTCAGCTCTTCATCGTCGAAAGCCTGTTTAACCAGAGCCTGACAGGCGTCAAAATCACTATCGACCGCGATAGTATGAATATTTCCCCCCAGCGTACAGAACAGCTTTTCCTGTAATGGGCTGATTTTGCCACGCGGATAAAGGATTACCACACGGACATTGTCCAGACCATAAAACGCATGAGCGACTGCCGCACCGGTATCGCCGGAGGTCGCAGTCAGAATCGTAATCTTGTCGTCACCGGAGACTTCCGTCAGCATCTGCGCCATAAAACGGCCGCCAAAATCTTTGAATGCCAGAGTCGGACCGTGGAACAGTTCCAGCGCGGCAATGTCTTCTGTGACGGGCGCGACCGGCGCCGGGAACGCGAAAGCCGCTTTCACACGCTGAAATACCGTCTCCGCCGGTATTTCATCACCGATATAGGCAGACAGAATACGGCTGCTGCGGGTGACAAAATCCAGCTTCAGCAGCGCATCGATTTCAGTACGCTCAAACTCAGGCAGTTCCAGAGGAAAGAACAGCCCTTGCTGGCTTCCCAGACCTTGCTTGATGGCCTGAGCAAAGCTGACCTGCTCGTTATGATCTTTAAGGTTGTACAGTTTCATGCATTATCCCAGTTGTCGTGCGCCTGTTGTATCCAGACGGCAAATATGAACAAAACCTTCATCGTTCTGCAAATAGTTATCCCGTAGCCAGTGGGCCAGGTGCTGTGCGCTGTCCATATCATTGCACACGGAAAAGAGTGTCGGCCCTGAACCGGAAATACCACAGGCCAGCGCGCCGATATCTTCCGCGGCTTTACGTGCTGCGGCAAAACCGGGCAGTAGTTTGGTGCGATAAGGTTCTGCTATGACGTCTTTCATCAATTTGGCCGCCAGCGACGCTTGCCCGGTATGACAGGCGTGAATAAAACCGGCCAGATAACGGCCATGGCTGACACAATCCTGACGACGATATTGCGCGGGTAAAATCGCCCGCGCTTCGGCCGTTGACACCTTGATGCCCGGATACGCCATCACCCATAGCCAGTCGTCAAAATCCGGTACCGGCTGGCTGATGATGCCCTCTTCTTCCAGCATCAGTTGGATGCCGCCGAGGAAGCAAGGGGCTACATTATCATAATGCACGCTGCCGGAAATACGGCCTTCCAGCTCGCCCATCAGGGTCAACAGACGGACGTCATCCAGTGGTTTACCACAGAACTCGTTCATTCCCATCAAACCAGCGACCACCGAACAGGCGCTGGAGCCCAGACCGGATCCGATCGGCATGTTTTTTTCGAGCGTCATGGCAACCGGTACGGTTTTACCAATCTCCTGACAAAAACGTTCCCAGCATTGATAAACAATGTTTTGCTTTGGATCGTCTGGCAATTTGCTGACGAATCGGCCTTCACTACGCAAACTGAATCGATCCGCAGCGACAACAGAGACACAGTCCCCCAGCAGTGAGCCGTCTACCGGAGAAACAGCCGCACCCAGCACATCAAACCCGACGCTGACGTTGCCAATCGATGCCGGTGCATAAACCTTAACCATAATTAAGCTCCCAACTTCCATGACAGGGTACGCAGCAAATCTGCAAATACACCAGCGGCGGTAACATCATTACCGGCGCCATACCCTCTTAATACCAACGGCAGCGGCTGATAGTAACGACTGTAGAATGCCAGCGCGTTCTCGCCATCTTTGACTTTGAATAACGGATCGTTGCCACCCACTGCGCTGATCTGCACTTTACAGCGCCCTTCTTCGATCATGCCGACATAGCGTAACACTTTACCTTCATCCCGCGCCTGCGCGATACGGCTGGCGAACTCATCATCGACTGACGGCAAACGGCGCATGAAGCTATCCACATCACCAGAGGCATCAAAACCGGTTGGCAGGACAGACTCGACTTCAATATCATCCAGCTCCAGTTTATACCCTGCTTCACGCGCCAGAATCAGCAGCTTACGCGCGACATCCATACCGGACAAATCGTCACGGGGATCGGGCTCGGTATAACCTTTCTCTTTGGCCTGCGCCGTCGCTTCGGATAAAGACATGCCTTCGTCCAGCTTACCGAAAATGAAGGATAGCGAACCCGACAGAATACCGGTGAAGCGAATCAGTTCGTCCCCTGCGTTCAGCAAGTTCTGAAGGTTTTCAATGACTGGCAGACCGGCGCCTACGTTAGTGTCGTACAGGAAGCGGCGGCGTGATTTCGCAGCGGCGCTGCGCAGCAATTGGTAGTAGCTCATGGGACCGGTATTGGCTTTCTTATTCGGCGTAACCACATGGAAGCCGTCCGCCAGAAAGTCTGCATACTGATCGGCGACGGCCTGATTCGACGTACAATCGACAATCACCGGATTCAGCAAGTGATACTCTTTTACCAGACGAATCAAACGGCCCAAATTGAAAGGTTCGCGGGCTTTTGCCAGTTCATCACGCCAGGTGTCCATCGGAATACCGTTGATATTGGTCAACAGCGCCCGGGAGTTGGCAATCCCGACAACCCGCAGGTCGATATGCTTCTGTTTAAGCCACGGTTGCTGGCGGTGAATCTGCTCCAACAACGCGCCGCCGACGCCCCCCACGCCGATGACGAATACATCGATCACCTGATCGGTATTAAACAACATCTGGTGAGCGACACGGACGCCGGTTGTCGCCATATCATTGCTGACCACAACCGAAATGGAACGTTCGGATGACCCCTGAGCGATGGCGACGATGTTGATATTGGCGCTCGCCAGCGCGGAGAACAGGCGGGCAGACAGGCCACGCAGCGTACGCATGCCATCACCCACCACGGAAATGATAGCCAGACGCTCCATGACATCCAGCGGTTCGAGCACGCCCTCTTTCAGTTCCAGATAGAATTCATCTTCCAGCGTCTTTTTGGCACGCGCCAATTCGCTCTGCGAGACGCAGAAACTGATGCTGTATTCAGACGATGACTGAGTAATCAGCACCACCGAGATACCCGCGCGAGACATCGCCGCAAACACGCGCGCCGCCATACCGACCATGCCTTTCATGCCTGGTCCGGAGACGTTAAACATCGCCATATTATTCAGGTTGGTGATGCCCTTGACCGGATATTGCGTATCAGTGCTGTCCATGCCGATCAGCGTGCCGGGAGCCTGGGGATTTTCGGTGTTTTTGATAAGGCAGGGAATCTGGAACTGGGCGATGGGAGCGATGGTTCTGGGGTGGAGGACTTTGGCGCCGAAATAGGATAACTCCATCGCCTCCTGATAGGACATCGACTTCAGCAATCTGGCATCCGGCACCTGACGCGGATCGCAGGTATAAACACCGTCGACATCCGTCCAGATTTCACAACAGTCGGCGCGCAGACAAGCGGCCAGCACCGCGGCAGAATAATCAGAACCATTACGGCCCAGCACCACCAGTTCGCCTTTATCATTACCCGCGGTGAAACCCGCCATCAGGATCACATGGTCTTGCGGAATGGCGCTTTCGGCGATACGGCGAGTAGATTCGTTGATATCAACGGTGGATTCAAGATAGTGGCCCTGAGCCAGCAGCTTTTCCACCGGATTAATGACGGAAACCGCATAACCACGCGCCTGGAATACCGCTTCCATAATGGCGATAGACAGCTTTTCGCCGCGACAAATGATAGCGGCATTCACGCTGTCAGGACACTGCCCCAACAGCGCGATACCATGCAGAACCTGTTTTAACTGGGCAAATTCCTGATCCACCAGCGACTTAAGGCGTGCCAGTTCAAAACCGGGCTGGGACTCGGCAAGACCTTGCAGCAAAGAAGAGAAGATAGCTTCAGCGTCGTTAAGGTTAGGCAGTAAATCCTGTCCGGCGACCGTTTTTTCGATCATCGCGACCAGATGGTTGGTAATTTTTGCCGGGGCTGACAGTACGGTGGCAACCTGTCCCTGGCGCGCATTGCTTTCGATAATGTCGGCAACGCGCATAAAGCGTTCCGCATTTGCCACCGAAGTCCCGCCAAATTTCAACACTCGCATTTTTATTTTTCTCCTGAATTTCTGCCATAAAAAAAAGCCCGCACTGTTCGGTGCGGGCTTTTTCGGATTCGTTGTATGCGTCAGCCCGCACCGTTACTGGTTGTATCGGTGATGGTAATAATCGTGGTGATCAGGCTGATAGTACGCATGAAAAAACTTGTCTCGGTAAATTTAAAAAATTCTGCCCTATTAGTTAGGGCAATCGCCTCTTGAAGTCAATGGATTTCTTTTTTTTCATCCCATCGACCGATACGCGAAAAACGTCAAATCAACTACAAGACAGAGAATAAACCAGAGGATTATTTATTAAAAACCATAAATCAACATGTTTTACTGCAAAAAAATCACTTGTCGCTATCTTCTTTGGATAGCATTTTCTCAACATCATGCAGCAAAGTATGCAGCATTGCCGTGTCGCGATGTTCTAAACGCCCCAGCCGTTGATGGATCCAGTCTCGCAGTTTTTCATCCTCACTAACGCCCAGCGTCATAAGCAACCGTTCCAGACGCTGTCGCAGTGCCGACAACGATCCAACTGGCGGCAGGCTCGCCTTATCCGGTTGGATCTGCATTAATTCCGCCAGTTGATAGCAGTACACCATCACCGCCTGTCCCAGATTAAGAGACGGATAGTCAGCCTTCATCGGCACGCCGGTCAACACATCGGCCAGCTCAAGCTCTTCATTGGTCAGCCCGGAATCTTCACGCCCAAACACCAGCGCGGCAGAGCCGACCCAATGTGCCTTTTCCTGCATAACCCCCAGCAACTCGATCGGCGTGCAGTAATAACGAAAGCGGGCGCGGCTACGCGCAGTCGTCGCAATGGTAAAATCCACATCGGCCAGCGCCTCTTGCAGGGTGGAAAACATCGCGGCCGCGCCAAGAATATCTCCCGAACCGTGCGCAACCCAGCCCGCCGCAGGTTCCTGATGGGCGGTGCTGCCCACAATACGCAAACTACTGAATCCCATGGTTTTCATCGCTCGAGCTGCCGCACCCACGTTCTCGGCGCGCGCGGGGTTAACCAAAATAATATGAAACTGCATAGATATCCTCTATGGCGTAAAAATACGCCGGCGAAAACGTTTCCAATGGGGCAAAAACCGAACCGTCACCACGCGAAAAATTAACAACAACACAACAAAATGCCGGGCATCATTCTGCCGCTGAAAAGAAACGGGGATTGTTTGAAGAAACGCCGTCTTAATTGATTATTTCCAATAAAAATTAGATAATTAATTTCAGCGCCTATCCTTCAGGTTATGAATTTTCAGCCAAACTATCTTATTGCTGTCATCAGCATTTGCTATGCTGAATCGTGTATAAAAGATGCTAAATTGTGACTTAAACTAGCAATCTTGTAAGTCTTTTTCACAAAATAGTTAACGTGCTACAATGAAGTTTGATATATGTCAACGGAACCGTAAATTTGTCAGCAAGCAAAATCAGTGCTTACTGTTATGTTGCTGTTAATAAGGTTAAACTGTGCACCACATTTTGAGCGCTGTCAGATCCGCTCTGCCGTCACCTAATTGCCATTCCTCTGGCCGGTGAAATGTGCACCAGGAACGTATTTACGTACTTTAGTCTAATGTTGAGTGAGATGGTGACCTTTACCTCATATAGCTCCAATGATAACAGCGACTTCTGTACTTCCGATTTCTATATTTTAGTTGGCAATTTTAGGTAGCAAACATGCAGACGCCGCACATTCTTATTGTTGAAGACGAGTTGGTAACTCGTAATACCCTCAAAAGTATTTTTGAGGCAGAAGGTTACATCGTTCACGAAGCCACAGATGGCGCAGAAATGCACCATATTCTGTCGGAAAACGACATCAATCTGGTCATCATGGATATCAACCTGCCGGGTAAAAATGGCTTGTTGCTGGCGCGTGAATTACGTGAGCAGGCCAGTGTTGCATTGATGTTCCTCACTGGCCGTGATAACGAAGTCGATAAAATCCTTGGTTTGGAAATTGGTGCTGATGACTATATTACCAAGCCGTTCAATCCGCGTGAATTGACAATTCGGGCGCGCAACCTGTTGTCCCGCACCATGAATCTGGGCGGTGGCACAGAAGAACGTCGCCTGGTTGAAAGCTACCGCTTCAATGGCTGGGAGCTGGACATCAACAGTCGTTCACTGGTCAGCCCGGCCGGCGAGCAATACAAACTGCCGCGCAGCGAGTTCCGGGCCATGCTGCATTTTTGTGAGAATCCTGGGAAAATCCAGTCTCGCGCAGAATTGCTGAAGAAAATGACCGGACGCGAGTTGAAGCCTCATGACCGCACCGTTGACGTGACGATCCGCCGTATCCGTAAACATTTCGAGTCAACGGCTGATACGCCGGAAATCATCGCCACCATCCATGGTGAAGGCTATCGCTTTTGTGGCGACCTGGAAGACTGAGATCACCCAGCCGAAGCAGTTTGCTGCTTCGGCTCTTTCAGTAGCGTTCCATATCGAATAACGCTACCCGCTTTTCTATTCTCAGTTAGCTGCTTTTTCCCATGGCATCACGGGTACCGCGCTCAAGGCGTTCTTTGGTGACCCATCAACCAGACGATCCGAATAGGTCAAATAGATCAGCGAATTACGCTTCCGATCGTAAAACCGCACAACCTGGAGTTTCTTGAAAACCAGCGATGTCCGTTTCTGGAAAACCACTTCTCCCCGATCGCCAGCGCTCTTGATTTTATCCGTCAACGTAATCGGTCCGACCTGCTGGCAGGAAATCGCCGCATCAGCGGTATCCTCCGCCAGTCCCAACCCGCCCTTGATACCGCCGGTTTTTGCCCGGCTGATATAGCAGGTGACATTATCCACCCCGGGATCGTCAAATGCTTCCACCACAATTTTATGATCCGGCCCCAGCAGTTTAAACACCGTGTCAACGGAACCTATCTGCTCTGCTCGCACTACGCTCGCCGCCGATAACATCAACAAGCCGATACCTGTCATTAACTTTTTGCTCATATTCCAGATTCTCTGATTATCCGTCATAAATTATCCGTCATTGCGTCACCGGGAAGCGCACCATCAAATACATCGCCTTCGTCAGCCATGTTACCCAAATTGCCGGCTGAATACTTTCAAGAATCTTAAGCGGTGACAATGTCAAAAAATTGCTATGATGCAGGATCTCAATACGTTCAGTGCTCAATGTGTTTGACGAGGAAGATCTATGGATCAAGCCGGTATTATACGTGATCTGCTTAACTGGCTGGAAAGCCATCTCGACCAGCCTTTATCACTCGATAATGTAGCGGCGAAAGCGGGTTATTCAAAATGGCATCTACAACGAATGTTCAAAGATGTCACAGGCCATGCTATTGGTTCATATATTCGCGCACGACGGCTTACCAAAGCTGCGGTCGCCCTTTGCCTGACCAGTAGACCCATCCTGGATATTGCTCTGCAATATCGCTTTGATTCCCAGCAAACGTTCACCCGGGCATTCAAAAAGCAGTTTGCCCAGACGCCGGCTTCCTATCGTCGTTCCGATAACTGGAATACCTTCGGCATCCATCCGCCGATTCGATTAGGCGAATTCACCTTGCCCCAGCCCCGGTTCGTCACGCTGCCGGAAACAAAGTTGCTCGGCCTGACGCAAACCTATAACTGCCCTCTGGAACAGATTTGTAATTTCAGAACTGAAATCCGTATTCACTACTGGCGTCAGTTCCTGGGAGAGACTAAAACGATCCCACCAGTACTGTACGGGCTGCATCATTCGCAGCCGAGCAAGGAAAAAGACGACGAGCATGAAGTGCTTTACACCACCGCGCTGGAGCCACAATACCTGCCGGACGACGTGCATACCGGCGAGCCGATCATCTTACCGGGTGGCGATTACGCCATGTTTGTCTATGAGGGGGCGGCTGACGGGCTACAGGATTTTATCATCACGTTGTATGACACCTGTCTGCCGACATTCCAGATCACTCGTCGGAAGGGGTTTGACGCAGAGCGTTTTCACCCCAATTCCGAACAGGGTGAGGATATCCCCAAAATCATTCGCTGCGAATATTTTATCCCCATCCAGCACCCCGAGAATCAATCAGCGCTGTAGCTCATCCAATGCGGGTATATCCAGGTGCGAAATATCTCCGGCGGTTTCCACTACCCAGCCAGGAGCCAGCCACGGGCTTTGCTGATAATCAATGCGCGACAGGGAGCAGTTGCGCAAGCGCAGTCGTCGCTCCGCCGAGGCGGGTAATCCCAGTATCGTGCTCAGCAAGCATCCCAGCGCCATCCCATGGCTGACCAACAACGGCTGGCTGCCTTTCGGCAACGTCAGGCAACGCGCCAACACGCGATGCATGCGTTCGGCCAGTTCGCTCATCGACTCCCCTTCGGGGATCCGACCGTTCGGCGTACCATCCACCAGCTGTTTACGCCAGGCTTCTTCTTGCAGACTCAAGGTGTCAATATCACGTTCTTCAAGAACGCCCATATGCAATTCGCGTAACCCCGGCTCCACGACGATCTGGCAGTCAGCGCAGACGCTGGCGATAATTTCCGTCGTCTGACGTGTGCGCCCCAAATCGCTGGTAAAAATGTGCGTAATGCCCAATGTTCTGATACGTTCAGCCGTCTGATAAGCCTGCTTCTCGCCTCGCGGTGTTAGCGCACTGTCGGATTGACCTTGAATACGCCGCGCCACATTCCATTCTGTTTCGCCGTGGCGAACAAGATATACCTGTAACATGGTTATTTTCCGTTATACTGCGTCAAATTAACTAAAGAGTTCGAAACCGTTATGTATCATGTTGTCGCTGCAACTACCAACCCGGCAAAAATTAAGGCTATTACTTTAGCATTCGCGGATGTCTTTGGTGCAGAACATTGCCGCATCGAAGGTGTTGACGTCGACAGCGGCGTCCCACGCCAGCCTCTCGGTTCGTTAGAAACCCGTACGGGTGCCAGAAATCGCGTAATGATGGCCCGTCAGGTCCGTCCTGAAGCTGATTTTTGGGTCGGCGTTGAAGCAGGGATTGAAGAATGCATGACCTTTGCCTGGATGGTGGTGGAAAACGCCCATCTGCGTGGCGAGTCTCGCTCTGCAAGCCTGGTCCTACCCGAAAGTATATTACACGGCATTCGTGAAGGAAGGGAGTTGGGTGATGAAATGGAACGCCTGACAGGTGTACAGAATATTAAACACAAAGGCGGCGCAATTGGCGTCTTCACGGACGGAAAACTGTCGCGCACCAGCGTTTATCATCAGGCGCTGCTGCTGGCGTTGGTTCCGTTCCATAACCCGATCTATCAGACTCCGGTACAGACCGCCAACTAGCGCCCTCTTTTCTCCGCAGGGGCTTGATCCGCAGACAGCAACTGCGCCTCCAGCCAGCGCTTCAGCGCGGGAGGCGCGGCTTTCAAACTGTTGGAACCACGGGTAATCGTGGCGATTCCGGCGCCAAGCTCGCTTTTCAACTCACGCTGACTCAGCTTTCCACGCATCAGTTCCTGAATAATCCGCACTCGCGTTCCCAGCGCCGTCCGCTCATCTGGCGTCAACAACAACTGCAATAACGGCTGTTGCAGATCTTCATTCACAGACTGTTGCAGCAATGTCACGAAGCGTAGCCAGTTTTCATTGTCTTGTTCAGATAGTGTCGGATCGGTAAGGAATGACGAATTCATCGCAGGCTGCCATACTATTTAACTAGTACAGCAGCATAGCACAAATTGTAGAAAATGATCGCGCGAACCAGACTAATAGCGACGCTGCCACTCCGCATCAGTCAAAACACGCGCCGGCTGATGTAGGAAATAACGGTAAAAGACATCATAGGCCAGCACATTTTTAACGTAGCCACGCGTTTCAGAGAAGGGAATACTTTCAATAAACGCGACGGAGTCAATGCGCCCTGCGCTGTTTTTCAGCCAGGTATTTACGCGGGATGGCCCGGCATTGTATGCCGCTGAAGCCAGGATACGGTTGCGGCCAAACATCTGATAGACATATTCCAGATAGTAGGTACCCAACAGAATATTGGTTTGCGGATCAAACAGCTGGCTGCTGTTCATGTAGGTCGTGATATTACTCATTTGCGCCGTATGCTGTGCGGTAGCGGGCATCAGCTGCATCAAACCAGATGCGCCAACGGGTGAACGCGCCTTGGGATTCCAGGCGCTTTCCTGTCGGGCGATCGCCATCGCATAGCTCTGGCTGATGCCTTTACCCTGCGTGGCGCGTCGGAATTCATCGTTCCAGGCAAGCGGGAAACGCTCCTCCAGATGATCCCACAACTTGCCGACAATCGTGGCCTGTACGCTTAAATCCGGCCAGCGTTGTTCAAACGCGTAGCGAGCCAACGCCTCCTGCTGCGGTTTACTGCTATTGGCGACCAGTCCCACCCACTCACTGCGCGCCAGATTATCCATCTGCCAGAACATCAGCTCCCTTACGCGGGCCATTTCAGGCAACTGTGATAATGAACGGTCAGGTTTAACCGCCGTCATAACGGTGACAGGATAGTTCTCATTAAGCTTTTGTGCCGCCGCCATCGGATAAAAGCCGCGCTCCTTCATCAGTTCACGCAGCAGCGTCTCGCCCTCCTGGCGTTTCCCCTGCTCCAGCATCACCGACGCTCGCCAATAACGCCATTCGTCTTTTTGCAGAACATCCGCCGGCAAACGCGCCATCCAGTTGATCAATCCCTGTCGATCGCCAGCCCCCAGCGCCATTCGCACGCGACGTTCGATCAAGGTTGTCGACGTACTGCGTTGTACCACGCCGTCCCGCCAAAGCGCCTGCTCAGACGTGGCGTCATTCCCCATCAATCGCCAGGCAATGATCTCTTCCATTTCCTGACGTTCGGACGAACTCATTTTTTGCAGACGAACAATCACCGGCAACATTGAGCGGGCGTTCTCGACGTCCTGACGCGCCACGCGACTGAATGCCGATAATGTGACTTTGCGGGTGAAATCCGTTGGTCCGATGGCGCGGGCAAAGCTTTCCAGCGTATTCGGTTCATTCTGTAATTTTATCAATGCATCACTGATCGTCTTGTAATCAGCAGGTAATTGTTTAGCCAGATAATTCACCAGCCCGGTGCTGCCTTCAGCCATTGCTAGACGAATACGCTCCAGCGTCGTCAGCGGAGTTTGTTCCCCCGCCGCTTGCCAGACAGAAAATAGTTTGTCACAGACGGAAGGCAAAGAACGCCCGGTCAGCCAGATATCGCGAGTCGCGTCCCATACCCCCTGACGCTGCCCCGCCACCCATTGGGCATAATAGAAGTTACAGCGCGCGCTGACCGGCTTGGGCGGCTGCGGGCTGAACGCCAATAATCCCTGCCAATCCTGTCGGCGGGCCAGTTCGTTGACAAAGCTGGTATTCAGATTACGCGCTGGCGGTAAAGTCGGGTGGGTGGCAACGAATTGCCTGACCTGAGCGGCGCTGACCTGAGTCAGGTCTTGTGTTAGCGAGCGATATTCAAGATAGGGATATAGTGGGTAGTTGCGTAGCGTCGGCATCAGTTGAGCGACCGTATCCAACTGGTTGCTATCCCATGCCTGTTTAACCTGTTGATAGCGCTGACGTTGTTCATCCAGAGAATCCGCCAGCACATGTCCCGAAGCCCCTGCCAGACAGATTGCCGCAATAGCGTACCGCCAATAACCCGCTTTAACCATAACCTGCACTACCCTCATTCGTTATCGATTCTGCTACCGATACCTTCCACTATACAGGCATCATCAAACCGTGCCGGTCAAAACGCCTGTACTATCATTTTCATCCGGCACGGCCCCATCAAGTGTGGCACATCATGCCGTACAACGATACGCCAATCGGGGGAGACAGGCTGAACCAACCATGCCTTTTTGCCGCCAGGTCTGTTCACTTCGCATCCTGACAACCTCAAATCGCCGGATAGCTGGGATCAGACACCGAAACCAGCTACACTCCGTTATCAGCATTACCGATCCGCCGAAGAGGGTTTTATCGCCATTCATATGGTCGCTATCTTCGGCAATAAGCCCCAACATGGCCACCCGGCGTGGCACAGAAACAATGATGTCAATTACAATTTATCGATAACAATTATCGACAACAACCAGACAGAAAGAGGCGAAGTCGCAACGTGGCTCAATATGTTTATACCATGCATCGCGTCGGTAAAGTCGTTCCGCCGAAGCGTCATATTCTGAAAAACATCTCCCTCAGTTTCTTCCCTGGCGCCAAGATTGGCGTATTGGGCCTGAACGGAGCCGGTAAATCTACGCTGCTGCGCATTATGGCCGGCATTGATAAGGACATTGAAGGCGAAGCGCGCCCGCAACCCGGTATTAAAATTGGCTACCTGCCGCAGGAACCGCAGTTGAACCCGGAACATACCGTTCGTGAATCGGTTGAAGAAGCCGTTTCTGAGGTGGTTAGCGCGTTGAAACGTCTGGACGAAGTGTACGCGCTGTACGCCGAGCCTGATGCGGATTTCGACAAGCTGGCGGCAGAGCAGGGCAAACTGGAAGAGATCATCCAGGCCCATGACGGTCATAACCTGAACAACCAACTGGAACGTGCGGCAGATGCCCTGCGTCTGCCGGAATGGGAGGCGAAAATCGCCAACCTTTCCGGTGGCGAACGTCGCCGCGTCGCGCTGTGCCGCCTGCTGCTGGAAAAACCGGACATGCTGCTGCTCGATGAACCGACCAACCACCTGGATGCGGAATCCGTGGCCTGGCTGGAACGTTTCCTGCACGACTTCGAAGGTACCGTGGTAGCCATCACCCATGACCGTTACTTCCTTGATAACGTCGCGGGCTGGATTCTGGAGCTGGACCGCGGCGAAGGCATTCCGTGGGAAGGCAACTACTCTTCCTGGCTGGAGCAGAAAGATCAGCGTCTGGCTCAGGAAGCGTCTCAGGAAGCGGCACGCCGCAAATCTATCGAGAAAGAGCTGGAGTGGGTGCGTCAGGGGGCCAAAGGCCGCCAGTCTAAAGGTAAGGCGCGTCTGGCTCGCTTCGAGGAGCTGAATAACACGGAATACCAGAAACGTAACGAAACCAACGAACTGTTTATTCCACCCGGCGCCCGTCTTGGCGACAAGGTGATTGAAGTCACCAACCTGAGTAAATCCTATGGCGAACGTCAGTTGATCGACAGTCTGTCGTTCTCCGTGCCTAAAGGGGCGATTGTCGGGATCATCGGTCCGAACGGCGCGGGTAAATCAACGCTGTTCCGCATGATGTCAGGTCAGGAACAGCCGGATAGTGGCAGCATAGAGCTGGGCGAAACGGTGAAATTGGCGTCGGTTGATCAGTTCCGCGATGCGATGGACAACAGCAAAACCGTGTGGGAAGAAGTTTCCGGCGGGCAGGATATCATGCGTATCGGCAACACCGAAATGCCAAGCCGCGCCTATGTGGGCCGTTTCAACTTCAAAGGCGTTGATCAGGGCAAGCGCGTCGGCGAGCTGTCCGGTGGTGAACGCGGCCGTCTGCATCTGGCGAAACTGTTGCAGGTTGGCGGCAACGTCCTGCTGCTTGACGAACCCACCAACGATCTGGATATAGAAACGCTGCGTGCGTTGGAAAACGCCCTGTTGGAGTTCCCAGGCTGTGCCATGGTTATCTCGCATGACCGCTGGTTCCTGGACCGTATCGCGACCCACATTCTGGATTATCAGGATGAAGGGAAGGTGGAATTCTTCGAAGGTAACTTCACCGAATATGAAGAATACAAAAAACGGACTCTCGGCGCCGACGCACTAGAACCACACCGCATCAAATACAAAAAAATGACCAAGTAACACCATACAAAATGACCCGCTTGTGCGGGTCATTTTATGTCTAACGAAATACCACATCCGATTGGTTCACGACGATTCCCAATAAAACCAGCCCCCTTTCAGGGGCCGGATAATACCGCCAATCAGTACAGCAGACGGGCACGAATAGTACCGGGGATCGCCTTCATCAGTTGCAACGCGGTATGCGCGCCGTCGGTCTCAACGTCAATCACCACATAACCAATTTCGGACGTCGTTTGCAGATACTGGGCCGCAATGTTGATACCCTGTTCGGCAAAAATCTGGTTAAGCTGCGTCAAAACGCCCGGGCGATTTTCATGGATATGCAGCAGCCGGCTGGCACGTTCACCATGCACGGGCAGTGAAACTTCAGGGAAGTTGACTGCGGACAGCGTAGAACCGTTATCCGAGTATTTAGCCAGCTTACCGGCCACTTCACCACCGATGTTTTCCTGCGCTTCCTGCGTTGAACCACCGATATGCGGGGTCAGCAGCACATTATCAAACTCACATAGCGGCGACAGGAACGGATCGCTGTTTGTCGCAGGCTCTTGTGGGAAGACGTCAATCGCCGCCCCGGAAAGGTGTTTGCTGCCCAGCGCATCGCACAGGGCAGGAATGTCCACCACCGTACCGCGAGACGCATTAATAAAAATAGCACCCGGCTTCATCAGCGAAAATTCTTCGGCGCTCATCATATTCTGGGTGCTCTCGGTTTCCGGCACATGCAGACTGACGACGTCACTCATATTCAGCAGATCGGAAAGGTGGCGAACCTGCTGCGCATTGCCAAGCGGCAATTTACTTTCAATATCATAAAAATAAACGTGCATCCCCAGCCCTTCGGCCAGAATGCCCAATTGGATACCGATATGACCGTAACCAATGATGCCCAGCTTCTTGCCGCGCGCTTCGAAGGAGCCGACAGCCAGTTTATTCCAGACACCGCGGTGTGCTTTCGCATTCGCTGCCGGAATACCGCGCAGCAGCAACAGCATTTCACCGAGTACCATTTCCGCAACGGAACGGGTATTGGAAAAAGGTGCGTTGAATACCGGAATGCCGCGTTTCGTCGCAGCCGATAGTTCAACCTGGTTAGTTCCGATACAGAAGCAGCCAACCGCAATCAGTTTTTCAGCGGCAGCGAAAATCTCTTCTGTCAGATGGGTACGCGAGCGGATACCAATAAAATGCGCATCACGAATGGATGCTTTCAGGGATTCCGAATCCAGTGCCCCTTTATGGTATTCAATGTTGGTGTAACCAGCTGCACGCAGGTTCTCCAGCGCGCTCTGATGCACACCTTCCACTAACAGAAACTTAATTTTATCTTTTTCCAGTGATACCTTTGCCATTTCCCGACCTTATTTTCAGACTTCAGATGCGACAGTTTGTTAAACAGCCCCTGTCAACATAACAAAAATTACGCAGTCAGCAATACAAACGATTGCCTTGCTGGTATAGCAAGCGCGAGGCGACGAAAAGATTTCTGGCGAAAAATATTGCCAAAGATGCGCATTGCCATATCGACAATACACAAAATAAGAAAAAGTGATATTAAGTACCAAAAATGAGCCGTTAAATAAATTTTTTTTTATAAAAAAATTTTCAGGCACGAGGAGAGTCCCGCGCCCGAAATCATCAGCAACTCATTTCAACACGGTTTTTACGCCGTCGGCGGTGCCAATCAAGGCGACGTCAGCGCCACGATTGGCAAACAGTCCGACGGTCACCACTCCCGCAATGCCATTAATATGATTTTCCACAGCCACGGCATCCATGATGTTCAGATTGTGAACATCCAGAATAATGTTGCCATTATCCGTCACCACACCCTGGCGGTATTCCGGCTGAGCGCCCATTTTCGCCAGTTCCCGGGCCACATAAGCTCTGGCCATCGGGATCACTTCAACCGGCAGTGGGAATCTGCCCAGCACATCCACCTGTTTTGACGCATCGACAATACAGATAAACTTACGGGAAATTGCCGCAATGATTTTTTCCCGGGTGAGCGCCGCGCCCCCGCCTTTAATCATTTGCATATGCCCGTTAATCTCATCCGCGCCGTCCACATACACATCCAGTGAATCAACATCGTTGCAGTCAAAAACCGGAATGCCCAGGCTTTTAAGCTTTGCCGTTGAAGCATCGGAGCTGGATACCGCACCATTAATCTGGTGCTTTATCGAACCCAGCGCATCAATAAAATGGGCTGCGGTAGAGCCAGTCCCCACGCCGACAATCGTATCGGGACGAACATAATCCAGTGCCGCCCACCCTACCGCTTTTTTCAGTTCATCTTGTGTCATAGTCTGTCTGCTTTAGGTCCGTAAATACAAAAAACATGTGCGTATTATAGAACATGCCTTTGGCTAAATAGCGCAAATTTGTCTGCTGTTCATTATTTCACGGATAGCCGCCGCATTCATAAACAGAAAACCAGGAAATAAGATTTCTGCATGGTATAGCGGCAAAATGTGGCATAGTGAAAAAACAGACTTCATTCAGAGGAATGCTTACTTTAATGAAACGCCCGGACTATCGAACGCTTCAGGCTCTGGATGCCGTAATACGTGAGCGTGGTTTTGAACGCGCCGCACAGAAATTATGCATTACTCAATCCGCCGTATCACAGCGTATTAAACAGTTGGAAAACCTGTTCGGTCAGCCACTGCTCGTCAGGACGATTCCACCACGGCCAACCGAACAGGGCCAGAAGTTACTGGCGTTGTTACATCAGGTTGAACTGTTGGAAGAAGAATGGCTGGGTGATGAAACCAGTAATGACATTCCGTTACTTTTGTCGTTGGCGGTCAATGCCGACAGCCTTGCCACCTGGCTTCTGCCCGCGCTGCAACCCGTTTTGGTTGATTCCCCCATTCGTCTGAACCTGCAAGTGGAGGATGAAACGCGAACGCAGGAAAGACTGCGCCGTGGTGAAGTGGTCGGAGCCGTGAGTATTCAACCACAGCCGCTGCCAAGTTGTCTGGTGGATAAACTGGGCGCGCTGGATTATCTGTTTGTCGCATCGCCTGCGTTTGCAGCCCGCTATTTCCCGAACGGCGTCACGCGTTCGGCGCTGTTGCGCGCACCGGCAGTCGCGTTCGATCACCTTGATGACATGCATCAGGCTTTTCTACAGCAAAATTTTGATCTCTCGCCGGGCAGCGTGCCGTGCCACATCGTGAATTCATCCGAAGCGTTTGTACAGCTGGCGCGTCAGGGAACCACCTGCTGTATGATCCCGCATCTGCAGATTGAGAAAGAACTGGCCAGTAACGAACTGATTGACCTGACTCCCGGATTGTTTCAACGCCGCATGCTCTATTGGCACCGTTTCGCCCCGGAAAGCAGGATGATGAGAAAAGTCACTGATGCCCTGCTCGCGCATGGACATCAGGTACTGAGACAGTCTTAAATCTCGTCGATGAGCCTATCTCATCAGGCTCTATGGATTACGCTGTAGTTCAAATACCACATCAACCTGATCGTCAAAGTGAATGGTTTGCTGCTCATAGGTTTGAGCGGCTTCACTTTGCACCGCGGCGTCTGCGGTTTTAAACATTCTGGCCATTGGCACAGGTTGATAGTTGGCGACATGGTAGCGAATGCTGTAGATCGGCCCCAGTTTGGCATTAAACCCTTGCGCCAAAGACTGGGCCTGCGTCGTTGCCTGTTCTATCGCTTTTTTACGGGCTTCATCACGATAGTTTTCTGGATTCGCTACGCCCAAATCAACGGTGCGGATTTCATTCAGCCCCGCTTTCAACGCCCCATCCAGCAACTCGTTCAGCTTATCCAACTGACGCAGCGTCACTTCCACCTGACGTACGGCGCGATACCCTTTCAGAACGGAACCACCGGTTTTCAGATAATCATATTCAGGCTGTGTGCGTAAGTTGGCAGCATTGATATCTTTTTTCTCGATACCATTCTTGCCAAGAAAATCAAAATATTGAGCGACTCGTTCATCGACCTGTTTTTTCGCATCGGCGGCATCTTTTGATGACACGCTCACTTCGATGGCCAAACGGGCCATATCCGGCGTTGCGTCAACGCTGGCGGTGCCCGACGTTACGATATGCGGGCCATTCGGCAATTCCGCGGCTTGCGTCGCCAGCGGTAACGTGCCTAACCCCATCATCGCAGCTAATGCCAATACTTTTAGCTTCACAGTTTCTCCTTTATTTATCTCTTATCGCCAAGGCCGGGTAGCCTATCAGCGCAGTGCAGACGCCGCCAATATCGCGACATTGTCGTCAGCAGTCTGTTTTCCACATGGATAGAAAACAGGTTATACCGGCTACCATATCGCATTGCCGACACAACAAAATATAGGTGAATTTCTGAAACTGGGGGAGGAAAACTCGGCGGGAAAGGCGCCGGGCAGGTTTATCGATTACCAGCCATGGCGTGCCAACTGTATGGCAATAGCCCACATCACTATCCCCACAAACAGATTGATAATGCGTTGTGAACGAGGCGTATTCAGCCACGGCGCCAGCCAGGCGGCCAGCAGCGCCAGCGCAAAAAACCAGATAAACGATGCGGTAATGGTTCCGATGGCGAACCAGCCGCGCGCCCCTTCGCTAAACTGGCTCCCCACGCTGCCGAGCACAACAAACGTATCCAGATACACATGTGGATTGAGCCAGGTCACCGCCAGCATCGTGACAATAATGCGCCAACGGCTCTGCTGCATAATCTCCGCGCCAGCGAGCGTCAGATCCCGGCTGAACGCCGTCTTCAACGCGCCCCAGCCATACCACAGCAGAAATGCGACGCCTCCCCACGTCACTAACGTCATCAGTAACGAAGATTGGCTAAGCAACGCACTTCCGCCGAAAATACCGGCGCAGATCAGCACCACATCGCTTAATGCGCACAGCAGTGCGATCATCAAATGATACTGACGACGAATCCCCTGATTCATCACAAAGGCATTCTGTGGCCCCAGAGGCAAAATCATTGCCGCGCCAAGCGCAAAGCCTTGCAGAAAGACAGCTAACATATCGTTATTGCTCCTCGTATAAAAAACGCCGGCAGCGTTTTTCAACGTCGCTTGCGACGACCTGACGAACCCATCCGGTCCAGATGCCAGCATCATACGAAGAGAAAATTATTAGGTGAAATGGATATTTCTAATCATCCATTAGCAACATTAATGGTCAATCATGGATGACAAAACCCAATTCCTGAGAAATCCGCTGTGCCGTCGCCAGTACCGGTTTGATCAAGGCCTTGACGCCGATCTGTTGCAGCTTGGCGGTCGGCAGCGACACGGATACCGCATAGGGTACGCGCTGTTGAATATCAAAAACCGGTGCCGCAATACAGGAAACGCCCAACTCGTTTTCTTCACGATCCATCGCCATGCCACGCTGCCGGATATCTGCCAGTTCTTCATGCATTTTTGGCAACTCGGTGATGGTATTGCGCGTTAAGGTTTGAATTTCATCCTGATGGGTTTTCCAGTAGTGATCCGGATAGTCGCTTTTACCATACGCCATGAAAATCTTGCCCATCGCCGAGCAATAAAGCGGCATATGCTGGCCGATGTAGGCACGCGTGCGCATCATGCCCGTGGTGGGTTCCAGCTTGTAGATCAGAATGACGTGATCGTCTTCGCGGCTGGAAAAGTTGACCGTCTCGCCCACTTCCAGATTTAACTGCACCAGGTGAGGTGACGCGACATGAATGATATTCAGTGAAGAGAGCGCTTTCTGGCCGATGGAGATGAACTTGGTCGTCAGGCGATAACTACCGGGAGAAGGCGCCTGGGTGACATATCCGCTGGTATACAGCCCCTGCAACAGGCGATGTACGGTACTTTTATTCATTCCCGCCAGTTCAGAAAGGTGCGCCAACGGACAACCGTTGGGGAAGTTGCTTAAAATTTCAATAAGCTGCAAACCACGAAACAAACTCTGGCTGCCCAGGGGTTTCTCTTTTTGATTGTTTTTCTCATCAACCGCTTTCAGGCTCATAGCAAAATCTCTCCAGTGTCAGGCTGCCAGGCAATACATCGTGGTTACCAGCATAGACATAATCGGCATCCCCGTTTTGGGAATGTTACCGCAAGGCCCGCGTCAGGTGAAGTGGAACGCCGTTTCATTGTCGACAGGCGCATTAAAGCACGCAACATTTTGCTAACTTCAGAAGTGAGCAGTGCGTCACAAATCCATAAAATTATAAATAACATATTGTTTAATATGAGCATTTAAAATGCTCCGGGCTTTGCTTTAGCGCAACATTCAGCATATTATTTTTGAAATCAGATTTCGTATATTGAAATTTAAAGTTGATTTAAACGCCGTTCTGCACGATGTCGCATTTCATGACAGGCGTTTCCCTGGCATGACGTTTCTACAATAGGGTATTGCGCCAATCGCGCATGCCGGACATAAGGGCGCATCACATGAATCAGATTAACGATGAGCAACCCATATTAACGCTCAGCCATATTGTTAAACGCTTCGGTGGCAACGTGGCCGTCAACGACGTCAGCTTGCAGGTGCTGCCGGGAGAAGTGCTGGCCTTGCTGGGAGAAAACGGTGCGGGTAAATCGACCTTGATCAAGGTCCTCGCAGGCGTTTATCCACGCGACGGCGGCGATATCCGGTTTCAGGGCGCCAGCATAGCCTCCGCCGCCGCAATAAAAAGTGACAGCCGCCAGCCTATTGCTTTTATTCATCAGGATCTCGGTCTGATCGAATGGATGACCGTCGCGGAAAACATGGCGCTGGTGATGGGATTTCCACGTCGATTCGGCCTGATCGATTGGCGGGCGATCCGCCGTCGCGCCAGTCAGGCCTTACAGGATGTAGGGATCGAGTTGGATCCTGATGCTCGCGTATTCGAACTGTCGCGCACGGAGAAATCACTGCTGGCCATTGCCCGCGCCGTTGCGGTCAACGCCGAACTGCTGGTACTGGATGAACCTACCGCATCATTACCCGCCAACGACGTCCGGCACCTGTTTTCCGTGATCAATCGCCTGCGGGATAAAAAAGTCGGCATGATTTACGTGACCCACCGACTGGATGAAGTGATCGAAATCGCCGACCGGGTTTGCATCATGCGCGATGGGCGCTACGTGGCCGGCGGCAATACCGCCGACTACTCGCTGCGCGATCTGGTGCAGTTGATCGTCGGTGAAGCCATGCCTGGCGATCAGCGTGCGCCTTTGCCGGCACAACAGCCTCCCGTACTGACCGTCAGCGATGTCACCGTCGGCGATATCGGGCCGGTCAGCTTCACCCTGCAACCGGGGGAAATGCTGGCGCTGGCCGGATTACGCGGCGCCGGACAGGAGGAGCTTGGCCGTTTGCTGTTCGGTTTGCGTAAACGCGATAGCGGAGCGATTCAATTTCGCAATGCGCCCTATCACGCAGATTCTCCACAGCAAGCGATGGCCCTCGGTGTTTCACTGGTTGCTGGCGACCGTACCAATGAAAGTCTGGTCATGTCGATGAGCGTGCGCGAAAACCTGTTTATCAACCCGTGCGCCAGCGGCCATCGGCTTTTTTCCGCCTATAGCCGCCGTGAGGAAATCGGCGCCAGCTGGTGGAAAGTCCAGTTATTCGATGTCAGGCCAAAGGACGTCAACATCGACATCAGCGCCCTATCGGGGGGTAACCAGCAAAAAGTCGTGATGGCCCGCTGGATGCATCTGGGCGCACCGTTACTGATCCTTGAAGATCCCACGGCAGGCGTCGATGTCGGCGCCCGTGCCGAAATCTATCACCTATTAAATAAATCCCTGGCAGAAGGCGTCGCCGTATTGGTTATCTCCAATGATTTTGAAGAGATAGCCCATATCTGTAATCGCGCCTTGGTCTTCAACCGGGGAAAAGTTGTCGGCGAATTAAAAAATCAGCAGGTCTCGTTCGCCAATTTATTGGAACTGGCCTCCGCCAGCACCGGGGAAACGGCTACCACAGCCTAATCAGCAATAGGGAACGGACACAGACAGCCTGGGGGCGTAGACGCGTTACCCCAATCGTATTCACCGTACGTGACGGTTGCCGTTAATACTCAGGCCACAGTGTCAGATAGCGCAGCCTATTGGAAGGAAAGAAAGTTATGTCTAATAAAACGTCAGTAAAATCAACGGCACTAGAGCAAAGAGTCAGCCTGGCGCAAGATGGAACCGGCCCATGGCTGATGCAAATTCTCACCCGCTATGGTCTGTTGTTGCTTTGCATCGCATTAGTCATTCTGTTTTCTCTGACAACACCGTCATTCGCTTCCATGCTGACGTTGCAGGCCATTCTGTCCAGTAAGGCGAAGATCGCTCTGCTGGCGTTGGCGGCAACCATTCCGATGATTGTCGGCAAAATCGATCTTAATGTCGGTTTCGGGATTGTGCTCTGGCATATTCTGGCCATCACGCTACAGGTTGAATATGGCTTCTCGTGGCAGATGGCGGTACTCGCCGTACTGGCCATTTCAGCCTTGTATGGCTTGCTTAACGGTATTCTGGTGGCGCTGGCAGATATCGACAGTTTTGTTGCCACGCTGGGCTCCGGCACCGTGCTTTACGCCGTGGCGCTATGGCACTCCGGCGGCCGCCAAATCGTCGGCGACCTGCCTGATGCCTTCATTGCCCTGCATCACACTGAAATCGCAGGTATTCCCATCGTCGCATTTTATATCCTGCTGGTTGCCATCGTGCTATGGCTCATCACCGAACATACCCCGCTCGGCCGCTGTATGTACGCCGTCGGCGGCAACCCCGCAGCCGCGCGTCTGAACGGTATTTCCGTCAACCGTTTCACCATCGGCGCCTTTATCGCTTCCAGCGTTCTGACCGGTTTCAGCGGCGTACTGATCGCGGCGGAACAGGGCGTCGGACAGGCAAGCGTAGGTATGGATTACCTGTTGCCTGCGCTGGTCGGCGCTTTCCTTGGCAGTACCACCATTCGTCCGGGCCGGGTCAACGTCTGGGGAACGGTGGTCGGCATCGCGATCCTCGCGATCGGCATTGCCGGTATCCAGCAGTTCGGCGGCGAATTCTGGGTCGAACCGCTGTTTAACGGCGCAACATTACTGCTGTCGATCACGCTGGCCGGCTATGCCCAGCGCCGCAGGTTACTGAATCAAAAAGCGATACAACGCAGTCAGGCTAATAAAGCCGAAAATAACCATCAGGAAAAAAATAACCAGAACGCTATACCCTAAATAATTCGGGTTGCAGGAAGGCGGCAAGGGAAGGAATCCCGATGAGCTTACTCAAGTAAGTGATTCGGGTGACGGAGCGTAGCCAACGCACATGCAACTTGAAGTATGACGGGTATATACCCTAATCAGGAGCACAACCCTATGAAACGTTTTTGGATGTTACCGGGACTCACCACACTGTTACTGGTCAGTACGCCAACGTGGGCGGACGATTATCTTGAACAGGCGACCGCTGCCGTGGCGAAAGCCACCACCAGCGCCACACAGTGGGATGGCCCGACCGATGGTCCACAATTACAACCGAATAAAAAGATCATTTTCATTGCCTCTGATATGAAAAATGGTGGTGTTCAAGGCGTACAGCAGGGACTCAGTGAAGCGGCGAAAGCGGCGGGCTGGAAGCTGGATACGCTGGATGGCGGCGGCTCGGTGAAGGATCAGCTGGCATCGCTCAATCAGGCGATTGCCCAGAAACCGGACGGTATCGTCATCGGCGGCTGGAATCCAAACGTGGCAAAGATCCCGCTGAAGAAAGCCATTCAGCAAGGCATTGTTCTGACCGCCTGGCATGCCGTACCAGAACCGGGGCCGATTCCCAGCTACGACATTTTCTATAATGTCACCTCTGATTCCAATGATGTCGCGCGTATCGCCGCACAGTATGCGGTGGTGAAATCCGGCGGTAAGGCCAACGTACTGATTTTTACCGACTCGCTGTACCAAATTGCCCTGGATAAAGCCAATGTGATGAAAGAGGAAATCGGTAAGTGCAGTGGTTGTAAGGTGCTGGAATTCATTGATACGCCGCTGGCGGATACCGCGAACCGGATGCCGGCCATGACCTTCAGCCTGTTGCAGAAATACGGCGACACGTTCCAATACTCGTTGGCAATCAACGATCTGTATTTTGACTTTATGGCGCCGTCGTTGAAAACCGCAGGGAAAGGCGGCAAAAACGCCCCTTATAACATCTCCGCCGGAGACGGTTCCATTTCGGCTTACCAACGCATCCGTTCCGGCGATAGTCAGTCAGCAACCGTACCGGAACCGCTGAAGCTGCACGGTTGGCAACTGCTTGATGAATTCAATCGCGCCTTTACCAAACAGCCACCTTCAGGCTATGTCACCCCTGCCCATCTCGTCACCGCCGAGAACATTGGCAGCGACGGCGGGGCCAATAACCTGTACGACCCTCAGAATGGTTACCAGGATCATTACAAAGCGATCTGGGGCGTGAAGTAAGCGAGGACGTGACATGAGCGCACAGCAACTTGAGCAACTGTGTTCGCCGGCTATCTGGGCCGAAGGTCCGGTATGGCTGCCGCAGCAGGATGCCGTGATATTCAGCGATGTGAAAGGCAATCGTATGTTCCGCTGGTCGCGTAATGGGGAGCTGAGCCTGTGGCGCTCCCCTTCCCACTATGCCAACGGCAATGCGGTTGATGCACAAGGACGCCTGGTGAGCTGCGAACACGGACGGCGCTGTATCAGCCGTAGCGAAAGCAATGGCGACATTACCGTGCTGGTTGACAGAATAGATGGCAAACGTTTCAACTCGCCGAACGACCTGGTGGTGCGATCCGACGGTACTATCTGGTTCACCGATCCTCCTTACGGCATCACGAGTGACGAGGAGGGATATAAATCGGAAAGTCAGGTGATCGGCTGCTATCTCTACTGCTTCGATCCGCAAACAGGCTCGCTGGAGATTGCCGCCAGCGACCTGCAAAGGCCAAACGGTCTGGCGTTTTCACCCGATGAAACGCTGATGTATGTCGCCGATATGTCGATTGTCGATTTCCCTACTCTCGGCCGCAGTGAACTTCGGGTTTATCCGGTCGAAGGACATCGGCTGGGGACGGGTAAACACTTTGCTCCCGTTTATCCCGGTTTTCCAGACGGCTTTTGCGTGGATAAGGCGGGTAACCTGTTTTGCAGCTGTGCGGACGGTGTACTCATCTTTAATCCTCAGGGCGAACGGATCGGCAAAATCAACGTACCGGAGCGGGTTTCCAACTGCACGCTGGGTGGTTCGGCAGGAAATGAACTGTACATCACGGCAACCACGTCGCTATACCGTTTGCGGTTAGACGGATGACGATCTCGCCAGCAAACGTCACTTTGTGACAGAGCGGATTCGCAGGACGGGCTATGCAATGTAGCCGGTTCTGCTGCGCCCGAAACGCATCCACGCGGCAAAATGCGGCATGGGTCACAAAGTAACGAGATTAATTTAATCATTTGTTTTACAAGAATAATTTTATTTGGTCGTGCTTTGACTTCACTTCTGCTCAGGTATAGGATTTATTTGAAACGCAATTCCGTATATTGAAATTTAAAGAACACAAAGCACACTAACACGCTACAACGGAGACCCGTCATGAGGGTGAGCTACAACGATCTAAAACAGGAATTCAAACGCGTGTTGCTGGCACGAAATGTCGCGGAGCACACCGCTGAAGCCTGCGCCGAAATGTTTGCCGAAACCTCTGCAAGCGGCGTCTACTCACATGGCGTCAACCGCTTCCCGCGTTTTATTCAGCAACTGGATGCCGGGGATATCATTCCCGATGCGGAACCAGGCAAATTGCTTTCACTCGGCGCTATCGAACAGTGGGATGCGCATCAGGGCATCGGTAATCTCACGGCGCGCAAAATGATGGATCGCGCCATGGCGCTGGCTGACGATCATGGCATCGGACTGGTTGCACTGCGTAATGCCAACCACTGGATGCGTGGCGGCGGCTACGGCTGGCAGGCCGCGGAAAAAGGCTATATCGGTATTTGCTGGACCAACTCGATAGCCGTTATGCCGCCGTGGGGCTCCAAAGAATGCCGTATCGGCACTAACCCCTTGATCGTCGCCGTTCCGGGCAATCCAATCACCATGGTGGATATGTCGATGTCGATGTTCTCCTATGGCGCGCTGGAAATAAACCGGCTGGCAGGTAAATCGCTGCCGGTAGACGGAGGTTTCGACAACGATGGCAACCTGACGCGCGATCCCGCGATTATCGAAAAGAACCGCCGCATCCTGCCGATGGGCTACTGGAAAGGTTCCGCGCTCTCAATCGTGCTGGATATGATCGCCACACTGCTTTCCGGCGGCGCTTCTGTTGCGGACGTTACCGAAGATAACCGCGATGAATACGGTATTTCACAAGTTTTCATTGCGATTGATATTGAACGGGTGATTGACGGGAAAACCCGTGACGAAAAGCTGCAACGCATTATGGATTATGTCACCAGTGCGGAACGCGCCAACCCGGATGTCGCCATCAGGCTGCCGGGTCACAAATTCCCACGCATCCATGCTGAAAACATGCGCGATGGTATCCCGGTCGATGAGCGGGTATGGGCAAAAATTCAGGCGCTTTGATACATCCAGATGTCCTGGCTAAGGAGAAGTTCATGATTTTCGGTCATATCGACAATACGTTTTCCGCACAGCATCCCGAACCGATCGCTCGCGCTATCGCGTATCTGCAACGCACCGACTTCACCGCCATGCCGACTGGACGCCATATCGATGAGGAAACCGGTTATGTAGTACAGGTGCTGGACTTGCACACCCAGCCCAAAAACGACCTGCACCCTGAAGTACATCGTAAAAACATTGACGTGCAATTTTTGATTAGCGGAACTGAATGCATTGGCGTGGCGGCGGATAACGGTAACAACGTTATTCAGGAAGACTTGCTTGAACAGCGCGATATCCTTTTTTATCAGGATGTTGACGACGAATCCTGGCTGACCATGCGGCCAGGCAATTTCGCCGTGTTTTTCCCTCAGGATGTGCATCGCCCGGCCTGCATCGACCAGCAGCCCTGCGCGATCCGTAAAGTGGTGGTGAAAATACCGATGACACTATTTAACGTCCAATAATCCATCAATCCCGCTGTGTCAACCAACAGCAACACATGTCCTCGGGCATGTGCGGGGGCTTCTACGCGCCGCAAAAAGACCAACAGGGAAACCGCGGCCCCCGGAACGTGAAGACGAAGGGCATAGCTTATTGAAAGGTATAGCGATATGAATACAGCCTCTGTTTCTGCCATTGTGGCGCTCGCCGCCATTCTCTCCATGCTGCCACCGCCGCACAGCAACCAACTCGCGGAGACAGCATGATGGAATATTGGCTGGGACTGGACTGCGGCGGCACCTTCATCAAAGCCGGCCTGTATGACCGCACTGGTGCGGAGTTGGGTATCGCCCGAAAAAATCTCGACATTATCGCACCGCAGCCGGGATGGGCGGAACGTGATATGCCTGCGCTATGGCAAACCGCTGCCAGCGTCATCCGCGATCTACTTGGCATCACGGGCGTCAGCGCCTCCGCTATCGTCGCCGTGGGCATTTCCGCTCAGGGAAAAGGATTGTTTCTGTTGGATAAACAGGGACTACCGCTGGGTCACGCCATACTGTCTTCCGATCAGCGTGCATTGGCGTTGGTGCAAAGCTGGCAGCAGGCAGGAATGCCACAGGCGCTCTATCCACAAACCCGTCAAACGCTGTGGACGGGCCATCCGGTATCGCTGCTGCGCTGGATAAAACTGCACCAGCCGGAACGCTATCAGCGGACAGGCAGCGTATTAATGGCCCACGACTACCTGCGCTATTGCCTGACCGGAGAGCTGGCCTGCGAAGAAACCAATATTTCTGAATCCAACCTGTATCAGATGGCGTCGGGCCGTTATGACCCGGCGCTGGCAGAACAGTTGGAGATTGGTGAAATATTCGGGGCATTGCCCCCCCTCGTCGGCTCTGCCGATATCGCCGGACGGGTAAGCGCTCCCGCGGCAGACGCCACCGGATTATTACCGGGTACGCCGGTTGTCGGCGGCCTGTTCGACGTGGTTTCCACCGCACTGTGCGCCGGATTGCAGGATGAAACCCGGCTGAATGCGGTAATGGGCACCTGGTCGGTGACCAGCGGTATTACCGATACCATTCAGGACGGCTATGCGCACCCGTTTGTCTATGGCCGACATGCCGAGGCCGGTAAATACATCATCCATGAAGCCAGCCCCACTTCTGCGGCCAACCTGGAATGGTTTTGCCGCCAGTGGGGGCTGAATGACTACGCCCAGCTTAATCAATGGGTTGCCGCGCTGCCCAAGGCCGGCAGCACCCTGCTGTTTGCTCCTTTCCTCTATGGCTCCAATGCGGGATTGGGCCTCAGCGCCAGTTTCTATGGCATGCAGGCTTTCCACCAGCGCGAGCATCTGGTTCAGGCGATTTATGAAGGGGTGGTGTTCTGCCACATGACCCATCTGTATCGCATGCTGCAACGTTTCCCGCAGGTCAACGCGCTGCGGGTGACGGGCGGCCCGGCCAAATCCGCCCCGTGGATGCAGATGTTTGCCGATATCAGCGGCTTGCCCGTCGAGCTGCCGCAAATCGAGGAAACCGGCTGTCTGGGCGCCGCCATGGCAGCGATGGTCGGCAGCGGCGTATTTCATGACTTTACCCACGCCCAGCGCGATCTGGCTCCGCGCATTGAAAGGGTTTTACCCGATGAACAGGCCCGAGCGGCTTATCACACCAAGCATCAGCATTATCAGGCACTGGTTTCGGCGCTAAACACGCTGCAAACCAGCCGGTAAGGAGACGTTATGAACATAAAACCGCGCCTGCAACTGGCGCTCGACCATACCCGGCTGGATGCCGCGCTACAGACGGTGGCACTGCTTCACCCACACGTAGATATCATCGAAGCCGGCACCATCCTGTGCATCAGCGCCGGTATTCAGGCGGTACATACGCTGCGAGAACGCTGCCCGTCACACCTGCTGGTTGCAGATCTGAAAGTGGCCGATGCCGGCGGCACGCTGGCGGAACAAGCGTTTTCTCACGGAGCCAACTGGATGACCGTTATCTGCGCCGCACCCTTGCCAACCATGGCCAGCGCACTGGAGATCGCCGAACGCTATCAGGGAGAAATCCAGATCGAGCTGTTCGGACGCTGGACGCTGGAAGATGCCAAAGCGTGGCACAATCTGGGGATCAAGCAGGCCATTTATCACCGGGGACGTGATGCGCAGGCCAGTGGACAAACCTGGGGCCAGCAGGATCTCGACACCATGAAAGCGTTGTCCGATCTCGGTATCGAACTCTCCATCACCGGCGGTATTACGCCAGCCGATTTACCGCTGTTCAAAGACATTGCCGTTACTGCTTTTATTGCCGGGCGCGCGCTGGCGGAAGCGCCCGATCCCGTAAGCGCCGCACGTCAGTTTCACACCGCCATTGCCGCGATCTGGGGAAATTAACATGCGCCAGCACCCATTAGGAATTTATGAAAAAGCCCTGCCCAAAAATCTGACCTGGCCTGAGCGGCTGGCGCTGGCAAAGGCATGCGGCTTTGACTTTGTCGAAATGTCGGTGGATGAGAGCGACGAACGTCTCGAACGCCTGCAATGGAGTAAAGCGCAACGGCTATCGTTGGTCAGCGCAATGCTGGAAACCGGTATCCGAATTCCGTCCATGTGCCTGTCCGGCCATCGGCGCTTTCCTTTCGGCAGCCATGACGAAACCTTGCGCCAGCGCGCTTTCGACATCATGGAGCAGGCAATTCAACTCGCAAAAGACGTCGGCATCCGCACCATCCAACTTGCCGGTTATGACGTTTATTACGAACCGCAGGATGAGGGAACCCTTGTCCGATTTACCGAAGGGATGCAATGGGCGGTAGAACGTGCCGCGGCCGCACAGGTGATGCTGGCGGTCGAGATCATGGATACCGCATTTATGAATTCCATCAGCAAATGGAAGTCCTGGGATGCCTGTCTGGCCTCGCCGTGGTTTACGGTTTACCCGGACGTCGGCAATCTCAGCGCCTGGGGCAATGACGTTCCGCACGAGTTGAATATTGGCATCGATCGCATCGCGGCCATCCATCTGAAAGATACCTTTCCGGTCACGGCATCTTCACCAGGCCAGTTCCGAGATGTTCCGTTCGGCGAAGGCTGCGTGGATTTCGTTTCCGTTTTCCGCACGTTAAAAAACCTGAATTACCGTGGTGCCTTTCTGATTGAGATGTGGACCGAAAAGGCTGATGAACCGGTTGCCGAAATCGTTCAGGCGCGCCGTTGGATTGAACAGAAAATGCAGCAAGGGGGAATGACATGCTAACGTTGCCACAGCTTAAACAACACGTCCTGGAGGCCAACCTCGATCTGCCGCGCCATAAACTGGTGACCTTTACCTGGGGTAATGTCAGCGCCGTGGATCGCGAGCGTGGCGTAATGGTAATCAAACCTTCGGGCGTTGAATACGACCATATGCATGCGGACGATATGGTCGTCGTGGATTTGACCTCCGGCCAAACCATCGAAGGCAGCAAGAAACCGTCATCCGATACCGCGACCCATCTGGCGCTGTATCGCGAATTCAGCGATGTCGGCGGCATCGTGCATACGCATTCACGCCACGCGACCATCTGGGCGCAAGCCGGGCTGGATCTTCCCGCCTGGGGCACCACCCATGCGGATTATTTCTACGGTTCGATCCCGTGTACCCGACTCATGACGCCAGAAGAAATCGAGCATGACTATGAACTTGAAACCGGTCATGTGATTATCGAAACTTTTCGGCAGCGCAATATCAGCTCGCAGGATATTCCCGCGGTGCTGGTCAACGCGCATGGGCCGTTCGCCTGGGGTAAAGACGCGCACAACGCGGTTCACAATGCCGTGGTGCTGGAAGAGATCGCTTATATGGGAATTTTTTCGCGCCAGCTTACGCCGAACCTTAACCATATGCAGCAGGAATTGCTGGATAAGCACTACCTTCGCAAACACGGCAAGAATGCCTACTACGGGCAATGATGAGATGATAATGAAGGGGCCCGGGCCGGCCCCTTCTATCTATGCTATTCCGGCTGTTTTGCCGCCTGCGGCACATTGTGCAGGTGTACGTCCAGCTGCGGATAAGGGATCCCGATCCGGTGTTCATCCAGTACCCGCTTAAAGCTTTCCAGCAGATCCCAGTACACCGCCTGCGCGTTGCCATTGGTCGTCCACACCCACACCACAAAGTTCAGGGAGGATGCCGCCATTTCATTCAGACGAATGGTTACGCCCTTATCGTGCTGAATACGGGTATCTGCGGCGATGATATCGCCCAGCAGCGTTTTCACCACATCAATATCCGCATCATAAGCCACGCCGACGATAATCTCAGTACGGCGATCCGGCTCACGTGAGCTGTTGATGATATTTCCGGCAATGATTTTGCCATTCGGTACGACGATGATTTTACCGTCAGCCGTACGCAGCGTGGTGGAGAAGATCTGAACCTGCGTCACCGACCCGGCCACGCCACCCAGATCCACCCACTCGCCGGTGCGGAAAGGACGAAAGATCACCAGCAACACACCGGCGGCAAAGTTGGCCAAAGAGCCTTGCAACGCCAGACCAACCGCCAAACCCGCCGCACCCAGAACGGCAATCACCGATGCCGTCTGCACGCCGACCCGGCTCAACACGGCAATTAGCGTAAAAGCGATAATGCCATAACGCACCAGCGCGCAGAGGAAATCCGCGACGGTTGAGTCAATGGAACGGCTCACCATCACTTTATTCAGCGTCCCCGACACCATACGGGCGACAACCATACCGACCACCAGGATCACTAATGCGGCAACGATATTAACGGTATACTGCAACAAGATATCCTGATGGTTAACCAGCCAGCCTGTCGCCTGCTCTACACCAACATTCAACTCTTCCATTCAACTACTCCTGTTTTTTGCTCTCAGAGAGAGCATAACTTTCACACCAAAACCGCAATCTACGGCGAAATCCAGATAAAATTAAGGCTCCCGTGGGAGCCTTAGCGATAACCCTTAAGAATCTTAGTTAAAGAACGTCAACCGCGTTCAGTTCTTTAAAGGCTTTTTCTAAACGAACCACCATAGTGGCTTGTGCCGCACGTAACCAGGCACGCGGATCGTAGTATTTTTTGTTCGGCTTATCAGCGCCTTCCGGGTTACCCAGTTGGGCTTGCAGATAGCCTTCGTTCTTCTGGTAGTAGTGCAGAATACCTTCCCAGGTCGCCCATTGGGTATCGGTATCGATATTCATTTTAACAACACCGTAGCCAACGGCTTCTGCAATTTCTTCAGCAGAAGAACCGGAACCGCCGTGGAATACGAAATCCAGGCTGTTGTGCGGCAGATTGTATTTCTCTGACACATAGTCCTGAGAGTTACGCAGGATTTTCGGCGTCAGCTGCACGTTGCCCGGCTTGTAAACGCCGTGCACATTACCGAAGGAGGCGGCGATAGTGATGCGCGGGCTGATAGCACTTAATTTTTCATAAGCGTAAGCCACGTCTTCCGGCTGAGTATACAGCGCGGAGTTGTCCAGATGGCTGTTGTCCACGCCATCTTCTTCACCACCGGTACAGCCCAGTTCGATTTCCAGCGTCATGTCCAGCTTCGCCATGCGAGCCAGATACTTGCTGCAAATTTCGATATTTTCTTCCAGTGACTCTTCAGACAGATCGATCATGTGTGAAGAAAACAGCGGCTTGCCCGTTGCTGCGAAATGTTTTTCACCGGCATCCAACAGACCGTCCAGCCACGGCAGCAGTTTTTTAGCGCAGTGGTCAGTATGCAGAATAACCGGTACGCCGTAGTGTTCTGCCATTTGATGAACGTGGTGAGCACCAGAAATCGCGCCTAAAATCGCTGCCTGCTGGCCTTCCGCTTTCAGACCTTTACCGGCGATAAATGCCGCACCGCCGTTGGAGAACTGAACGATAACCGGCGCACGCACTTTGGCGGCGGCTTCCAGAACCGCATTGACTGAGTCAGTACCGACGCAGTTTACTGCTGGCAGGGCGAATTTGTTTTCTTTTGCTACTGCGAAAACTTTCTGAACGTCATCACCAGTGATGACACCAGGTTTTACGAAATCAAAAATTTTAGACATGTTACGTGTCCTGTTTCGTTGGCCGTGGAGGGTTAAAGAAATCGATATTTAAATCGACAGGCTACTCCGGCGTGTTATGCCGGAGGGCCGAAGCGGAGTAATAGCCATTACGCTCCGCTTAAAACATTACTGCTTGGCACGTTCTTCCAGCATAACCACCGCAGGCAGTTTTTTCCCTTCAACGAACTCCAGGAAAGCACCGCCACCGGTAGAAATATAGGAGATTTGGTCAGCAATGCCGAACAGATCGATCGCCGCCAGTGTGTCACCACCGCCAGCAATAGAGAAGGCGTCGCTTTCCGCAATGGCTCTGGCAACAATCTCAGTACCTTTGCGGAAGTTCGGGAATTCGAATACGCCGACCGGACCATTCCACAGAATGGTTTTCGCGTTTTTCAGAATTTCAGCCAAACGTTCTGCGGAAACATCGCCCAGATCCAGAATCTGCTCTTCATCTTTGATTGCCGTGACAGACTTCAGCGTCGCGGGAGCAGTTTCAGAGAATTCAGACGCAACGCGAACATCGCTCGGAACCGGAATATCACAGGTTTCCAGCAGTTTCTTCGCTTCAGGGATCAGATCTGCCTCATACAGCGATTTACCCACGTTGTGGCCTTGAGCAGCAACGAAGGTATTGGCAATACCGCCGCCAACGATCAGTTGGTCAGCGATTTTAGACAGGGAATCCAATACGGTCAGTTTGGTTGAAACTTTGGATCCACCGACGATAGCAACCATCGGACGAGCAGGGTTGCCCAGCGCTTTGCCCAAGGCTTCCAGCTCATCAGACAACAGCGGACCCGCACAAGCGATAGGAGCAAACTTGCCTACGCCGTGGGTAGACGCCTGAGCGCGGTGAGCCGTGCCAAATGCATCCATGACATACACATCACACAGCGCGGCATATTTTTTGGATAGCGCTTCGTCGTCTTTCTTCTCGCCTTTGTTAAAGCGAACATTTTCCAGGACGACAAGTTCACCTTCCGCGACATCGACGCCGTCCAGGTAATCCTTGGCCAGACGTACCGGAGAAGAGAGTTTTTCTTTCAGATAGTTAACTACTGGCAGCAGAGAAAATTCTTCGTTGTATTCTCCTTCGGTCGGACGTCCCAGGTGGGAAGTCACCATCACACGCGCCCCTTGTTTGAGGGCCAGTTCGATGGTCGGCAGAGAAGCGCGGATACGCGCATCAGACGTCACTTTACCTTCTTTTACCGGCACGTTCAGATCCGAACGGATCAATACGCGTTTGCCAGCCAGATCCAGATCGGTCATCTTAATTACAGACATGGTGAATCCTCTTGTTGATTCTCTTTTAAAGTTGCTTGAGCGAGGCATTGATCCCTGACCAATACCGTCGTACTAGAAACCGCAGGCCGCCATTGCCCGTGTTGTATCCAACATCCGGTTGGCAAAGCCCCATTCGTTATCGCACCAAACCAGTGTTTTAATCAGATGCTGACCACTGACCCGAGTCTGCGTGCCATCAACAATAGCACTGTGTGGATCATGGTTAAAATCCGCCGAAACTAACGGCAATTCGGTATAGTCAACTATACCACGAAATGCCTCATGCGCTGATTTTTGCAATAGTGCGTTAATTTCATTCACATTTACTGCTTTTTTCACGCTGACGCTTAAATCGATCGCCGTTACGTTAATCGTGGGAACTCGCACCGATATCGCTTCGAAACGATCGAGAAATTGCGGAAAAATTCGGGTTATCCCTGCCGACAGTTTAGTATCCACCGGAATGATGGACTGACTGGCCGCACGGGTACGTCGCAGATCGTGATGGTACGCATCGATCACCGGCTGATCGTTCATTGATGAATGGATCGTCGTTACCGTTCCATTTTCAATGCCGAATGCATCATCCAGCAGCTTAATTATAGGAATAATGCAATTCGTTGTGCAGGAAGCATTGGAAACAATGCGATGTTCGGCTTTTAATTGTTGATGATTGACGCCAAACACAATCGTCGCATCCAACTCCGCGGTTCCCGGATGCGAAAACAACACTTTCTTCGCCCCCGCCGCCAAATGCGCTTCACCGTCGGCACGACTGCCGTATACGCCGCTGCAATCCAGTACGATATCGACACCCAGCTCACGCCAGGGTAACTGTTCGATTCCGGCCTGATGCAACAGACGGATGCAATCATCGCCGACATATAGCTGATCGCACTCCTGACGAATATCCCAGGGGAAACGGCCATGGCTTGAATCGTATTTGAGCAGGTGGGCAATACCTTCCGCACTCGCCAGTTCATTAATGGCTACCACACTAATTTCCGCCCGGCGGCCCGATTCATACAGCGCACGTAAAACACTGCGACCAATACGGCCAAAGCCGTTTATCGCAATACGGATTGTCATGGAGTTCCCTGTGTCGTGGTGATCATGTCATCCTCATAGAATATACCCTTCTTACATGAAGTTGCAGCGTTGTTGCCAGCCGCCCCCATTCCCCGGGTATAGTCAGCGCGTTGCAAGGAGCAAACCATTTCTCAAATGCCCGCTCAAAAAAACGCAATATCAGAGTAAACCAAACACATTCCCTTTAAAATCAAAGCGAAATCGAGCCACGACTGAGCTTGCCAGCTCGGCTTTTCCACCGTTCTTTCCAATGAAAATAATGACAGAAATCCTGGATGAAAATGTAATCGGCATCACAACTGAAACGCTTCAGCTAGCATAAACGAATTAAGGTATAAAAGAAATATTCTCGCCCGGCACGCGTCAGAAGAGTGACCTGCGTCATAAAAAAAATGCCGGAAACGACAGAACGAACCAATAAAAAAACCGCCAGGGAATGCTGGCGGTTTCAGGACGTGATGCTGTAAAGCGGCGAAACACCGTTACTTCAGTAACGCCTGCGCTTTTGCAACCACGTTATCCACGGTGAAGCCGAATTCCTCAAACAGCAGCTCCGCCGGCGCCGACTCGCCGAAGCTCGTCATCCCGACAATCGCGCCGTTCAGGCCCACGTACTTGTACCAGTAATCCGCGATACCCGCCTCAATCGCCACGCGGGCGCTCACGGCTTTCGGCAGCACCGCTTCACGATAGGCCGCATCCTGTTTGTCGAACGCATCGGTGGACGGCATCGAAACGACGCGAACCTGATGCCCTGCCGCCGTCAGTTTGTCATACGCCCCGACCGCCAGTTCGACTTCCGAACCGGTCGCAATCAGGATGACATCCGGCTGGCCGCCGCTGTCTTTCAGCACATACGCGCCTTTCGCCACGTCCGCCAACTGCTGAGCCGTGCGCGCCTGCTGCGCCAGATTCTGACGGGACAGGATTAGCGCCGTCGGGCCGTCCTGACGTTCAATGGCATATTTCCACGCCACCGCCGTCTCGACCTGGTCCGCCGGACGCCAGGCGCTCATGTTCGGCGTCACCCGCAGGCTGGCCAACTGCTCGACCGGCTGGTGCGTCGGGCCGTCTTCGCCCAGACCGATGGAGTCATGGGTATAGACGTAAATGCTGCGGATTTTCATCAGCGCCGCCATGCGCACAGCGTTACGGGCGTATTCCACAAACATCAGGAAGGTCGCGGTGTACGGCAGGAAACCGCCGTGCAGGGCAATCCCGTTGGCGATGGCGGTCATGCCGAATTCGCGTACGCCGTAGTGGATGTAATTCCCCCCTGCGTCCTTATCCAGCGACGTCGAGCCGGACCAGATGGTCAGGTTGCTGGGGGCCAGATCCGCCGAGCCGCCCAGGAATTCCGGCAGCAGTTTGCCATAGGCTTCCAGCGCATTCTGCGAGGCTTTGCGGCTGGCAATTTTCGCCGGATTGGCCTGCAACTGTTCAATGAATTTCTGTGCTTCCGCCTGCCAGTTGGCCGGCAGGTCGCCCGCGGTACGGCGTTTGAACTCGGCAGCCAGTTCCGGATAGGCGCTGGAGTAGGCGGCAAACGCCTCATCCCAGGCAGATTCTTTACGCTGACCCGCCGCTTTGGCATCCCAGGCGGCATAAATTTCCGCCGGAATTTCAAACGCCGGATAGGTCCAGCCCAGTTGCTCGCGGGACGCGGCCACTTCGGCGTCTCCCAGCGGCGCACCGTGAGCGTCGTGCGTGCCCGCCTTGTTCGGCGAACCAAAACCAATCACGGTTTTGCACATCAGCAGCGACGGTTTGTCCGTCACCTGCTGCGCTTCGGCGATGGCGCGACTGATGGCGTCCGCATCGTGACCGTCCACGCCGCGCACCACGTGCCAGCCGTAGGCTTCAAAACGCGCCGCGGTGTCATCGGTAAACCAGCCCTCCACATGGCCGTCAATGGAGATGCCGTTGTCATCATAAAACGCGGTCAGTTTGCCGAGCTTCATGGTGCCGGCCAGCGAGCAGACTTCGTGGGAAATCCCTTCCATCATGCAACCGTCACCCAGGAACGTGTAGGTGTGGTGATTGACAATCTCGTGGCCCGGGCGGTTGAACTGCGCCGCCAGCGTGCGCTCGGCAATCGCCATCCCGACCGCGTTGGCAATCCCCTGCCCCAGCGGTCCGGTGGTGGTTTCGACGCCGGCGGTATAGCCGTACTCCGGGTGCCCAGGGGTTTTGGAATGCAGTTGGCGGAAGTTTTTCAGTTCTTCAATCGGCAGGTCGTAACCCGTCAGGTGCAGCAGGCTGTAAATCAGCATGGAGGCGTGACCGTTGGACAGGACGAAACGGTCGCGATTGGCCCAGTTCGGGTTGGTCGGATTATGGTTGAGGTAATCGCGCCACAGCACTTCAGCGATATCCGCCATACCCATCGGTGCGCCCGGATGACCGGATTTGGCTTTTTGCACGCCATCCATGCTCAGCGCACGGATAGCATTCGCAAGTTCTTTACGAGAGGACATGCTTTACTCCAGATCGGATTGAACAGATGTCTTGCCAGACATTATGGTATATAAATCAAAAGATTAATAAAAAAACTTAACAATGAGATGAGTACAAATGTACATTAAAATCAGGGTGAATGCACATGGAACAGTGAGCAAAAAAGAGGATTTAATGATTCACCGATTCACCACGCTTTTTCAGCGCATGCCATAAGGAATCAACGCCTCGCGGACTATGCTTAACCGCAGGCATGCAAAGGGATACAAATCAGAATTTTTATCTATTTATCTTCACGATTTTCAGCTACGTTTACGCTGATTTTTTAAACGGCATATATTCCACTAATGATTAATGTTGACGTATCACCAATCATCGTAGGGAGATGATGTTATGACAATTCGCACTTCGATTATTCGTACTTCTGCACTCGCAATATGTATCACGACTTTACTGAGCGGCTGTGAGAATCTGAATACCAGCACATTGATGCAATCCGGCGCTCAGGCATTCCAGGCCGCCACGCTGAATGATGAACAGGTAAAAACGCTCAGCAATCAATCCTGTGAGCAGATGGATAAAGAAGCACAAATTGCTCCCGACAGCAGTCCCTATACCCAGCGATTGAATAAAATTGCCGATGCATTGGGTCACGACATTAACGGCACGCCGGCCAACTATAAGGTGTATCTGACAAAAGAAGTGAACGCATGGGCGATGGCGAACGGCTGTATCCGTGTCTACAGCGGTCTGATGGATATGATGACGGATAATGAAGTCGAGGGTGTGCTGGGCCATGAAATGGGCCACGTTGCGCTGGGCCATACCCGCAAAGCCATGCAGGTGGCCTATGCCGCTACCGCAGCACGCACGGCGATCTCTTCCGCCGGAGGTGTCGCGGCTTCTTTATCGCAGTCACAGCTTGCCGATCTGGGGGAAAAACTGGTCAACGCGCAATTCTCACAGACACAGGAACGCGAAGCCGATGATTATTCATTCGATCTGCTGAAAAAACGTGGCGTCGAACCTGAAGGGCTGGCAACCAGCTTCGAAAAATTGGCCAAACTGGATGAAGGACGTCAAAGCAGCATGTTTGATTCGCATCCTTCATCCGTAGAACGGGCAAATCACATCCGTGAACGAATCGCAGCGGAAAAGTAATACCGTTCGGTTTAATCAAAATTAAACCCTTAAGACTTATTACGTCATTACACCGGCACCTTGGCATTCAAATACATTCGGATGCCAAGGTGCTTCTTATCTCATAGAACCATTTTCCAGAAAAGCGATACGACAGCCGAGAACGTCGTTATTCAGGGGAGTGTTTCATTTTACCGAAATTCTTTAATTATGCTTACCAATCCACGGTAAACGCTTTTTCTTTTCCGAAAAGCATCAGGCGTTTTTCGGCAGTAAGTCTTATAAAATATAACGTTATAAAATACCGGGAAAGAATAATGTACCTGCCAAACGTTAACCACCCGGCGGTACTTATTCGTTGCGTCAGGTACACAATTTTATAACTAAATATCCCCTCACGTTCTAATGCAGGGATAATAAATGGGCTTATTGATAGCTTTAATAAATCAATCCCTTGATTTCAATAGATCCGATTGATTAAAATTGAATTTTTCAACCCGCTCTTTTCAAAGACCGAACCTATTGTATTTTAAAGATAGAAATGGTTCTACAAATCAAGCATACTATACTTAATTCGGTGGAAATTATTTTTTCAATATGATCATATGGATATAAATTAAGCATATTGTCGTTACCTGTTATCATCTCCAGATATCTATCTTATAAAAACTTATACGCTCAAGTGCCGAGTAACTCATTTTTAATGACTAGGTAACATTGAGCAACATTGACAACCATTAACGGCTTAAAAATAAACTCATATGTGTTAAAAATCATGGATGTAAGAATTTTCAGTAAATGCAACTTTACGACTGTAGGCTTACGCGAAGTGCTATCCAGCACGCCTATGCTATCCGTAAAGCCGGTTAATAGGTTTACGCTGCAACAAGGAAAGAAAAAGTGCATTTTCATCATAGACGGCAGCAGTGAAGGGTTCGAGGAATACTATGAGTCAATAAGAACCCATTTTTATAATATGGCTGCCTCATTCCTTATCATCAATAATTCCCCCTATCATCTTCCGGTATGTATTGATGAAAAAACTATTCTTATTTCTAAGTCAACGTCGATAGATTACTTTTATACATTTCTGGATGCCGTACACCAGCATGACAAACAACTATTCAGTCCTGTCAGGCTCTCTAAATCCGAGTACGCTGTTTTTCAGTACTGGTGTGCGGGTTACACCGCAGAGTCGATCGCAGAATTGATTGGATTGAATAAAAAATCAGTATTGAATAGCAAATCAAGATTACTGAATAAATATGGTGTTCAGGATAAAAATTCTTTGCTGCTTATTGCAAAGATTCTCTTCAGAGATCACATTATTGCAGAGCCAGAGCATTTCCCTGACTCAGCAAAAAATATCAATACTCAGAGCTCTTTCATCTGATGCCAACGCGTTAAAAAAGGGGATATGGCGTCATATCCCCCTTTTCACCCACCGTAACGAATTATTCGTCTTCCAGGTAAGTATAACCGTAAAGACCGGTTTCAAACTCTTGCAGGAACTGTGCCTGCAATTCCACGTCCAAATCGGTTTCTTTAACCTGATCGCGGAAGCGAGCCATCAGCACTTCAGGGTCGAGCTGAACATATTCCAACATGTCGGCAACCGTATTCCCTTCGTCAGACTCTTCAATCTCGACAGAGCCATCCTGGAACACAAAAACGTCGACGGTAGACGTGTCGCCAAACAGGTTATGCATATTCCCCAAAATTTCCTGATAGGCCCCGACCATGAAAAATCCCAACAACGGCGGATTATCCGGATCGTATGGCGGCATCGGCATGGTGGTCGCGATACCATCGCCATCAATGTAGTGATCGATGGAACCATCGGAATCACAGGTAATATCCAGCAAAACCGCGCGGCGTTCCGGCAGTTTGTCCAACCCTTCCAATGGCATGACCGGGAACAACTGATCGATCCCCCACGCATCCGGCATAGACTGGAACAATGAGAAGTTTACATACAGCTTATCCGCCATCCGCTCCTGCAATTCATCAATCACCGGGCGGTGGGCACGGTTGCTGGGATCCAACTGCTGCTGAATTTTCTGGCAGATGCTCAGATATAGCTGCTCCGCTTTCGCTCGCTGGGTTAAATCCAGCATACCGTGCGTATACTGGGTATGCACATCGTGCAAATCCATCTGGCTGTCATGCAACCACTCTCGCAGCGAACGCCGTTTCCCCGGCTGTTTGATTTCCTGCCAGGTTGACCACAGGCTTTCCAACGCACGCGGTGCATCTTCGTCAGGCTCCGTCGGATCGCTGAATTCGTTCCGTTCAACGCCGATAATGTTGGATACCAGCACGGTATGGTGAGCGGTTACCGCACGCCCCGACTCCGTAATCACGGTCGGATGCGGTAATCCGTGTTCATTACACGCATCGCCAATGCCCCAAATCACATTGTTGGCATATTCGTTCAGACCGTAATTCACGGAGCAATCCGACTGGGAACGGGTTCCTTCGTAGTCCACGCCCAAACCGCCGCCCACATCGAAACACTGAATATTGACGCCCAGCTTATGTAGCTCAACATAGAAACGGGCGGATTCACGCACGCCCGTCGCAATATCACGGATATTCGCCAGTTGAGATCCCAGATGGAAATGCAAAAGTTGCAGGCTTTCCAGTCGTCCTGCGGCACGCAGCATTTCAACCAGTTGCAGAACCTGGACCGCCGCCAGACCAAACTTGGATTTCTCACCGCCGCTGGACTGCCATTTTCCAGAGCCTTGCGAAGCCAGACGCGCACGCACGCCAAGACGCGGGATCACATTCAGACGTTCAGCTTCTTCCAGAACGATCTCTATCTCGGACATTTTTTCAATGACCAGATACACCTTATGCCCGAGTTTTTCGCCAATCAGCGCCAGACGAATATATTCACGATCTTTATAGCCGTTACAGACAATGACCGTGCGCGTCATACCGGCGTGACCCAATACGGCCATCAGTTCAGCCTTGGACCCTGCTTCCAGTCCCAGCGGCTCTCCCGAACTGACCAGAGATTCGATGACGCGGCGGTGCTGGTTCACCTTGATGGGGTAAACCAGAAAGTAACCCCCTTCATACCCAAACGACTCACGCGCCCGTTTAAATGCGGCATTAATGGAGCGCAGACGATGCTGAAGGATTTGCGGAAAGCAGAACAGCGCAGGAAGACGTTGATGATTCTCCTCCTGTAGCTCTTTGACCAATCTGGCCAGATCGACACGGGCCTCCGGAACATCCGGATCGGGACAAACGCTGATATGTCCTAACTCGTTGACATCGTAGTAATTATTACCCCACCAGGCAATATTGTAGGTACGAAGCATTTCGCTGGCATTACGGTCATTCATGGCAACCTCCTGCATGGAGCGCAAATTTTCATGTTTACCCGTCGCTGACGAGCCTTGTTGGATCATGTCGTCAGACATAACGAACCTCTTCTTTTTTTATACCGCTAATCACATCAGTACCTGCATAAGTAGCCCGCATGAGCATGCCTGCGACAGGCAGCATCGGCAGTGAGAACATGGTCAGTAAAAAACCAGCCTGAAAACAGTATGCCGCCGTTTTATTACTCTTATTAGTGTAAAACACGTTGTCAGACTCCGTGGGACGGGTCAAAGAAAACTCGTGGTGAAAACCACAGGAAAGCGCTTACCAGCATCGCGCCATGCGCATCTGGTCCAGCAAAGGATCGCGGATTAACCGGCCCTGGAATCCTGCGTCGAATTTAAAAACAGGCAACTTCGGGCAAATGAAAAGAAGGGGCGAGCAATTGACGCTATAACGTCAAAAGAAAAGCGTTGCGGGCGCAACACACTCAGTAAACAACGGATCATTAATCCTATCACCTCCACATGCGCCGCAAGGTATGCGGTCAGCTATCAATGAAACAGCCACTATGACATAACGGGTAACGAACTGCTCGCCGTTTATACAGATATGACACCGGAAAAGCAAAATGAAAATGACCTCAGGGGCCTATTACAAAAGAAAAAATTGGCGATGACGAAAAACGCTGGCGCACTAATCGTGAAAAACTGCTGGCACTGGGGCCAAAATGTGACCTAGAATAGCCATCCAGATGTTAATCCATCTATACCGATTAACAGATATACTGCTTAACGGCTTTGATTTGAAGGTAAAGAAACTCATGGCTAAACATCTTTTTACGTCTGAGTCCGTCTCTGAAGGACATCCTGACAAAATTGCTGACCAGATTTCTGATGCAGTCCTTGACGCCATTCTGGAGCAAGATCCCAAAGCTCGTGTCGCTTGCGAGACCTACGTAAAGACCGGAATGGTGTTAGTTGGTGGTGAAATTACCACCAGCGCCTGGGTCGACATTGAAGAGATCACACGTCGTACCGTGCGTGATATCGGCTATGTGAATTCCGAGATGGGCTTTGATGCCAACTCTTGCGCGGTACTGAGCGCCATCGGCAAACAGTCTCCTGATATCAATCAGGGCGTTGACCGCAGCGATCCGTTGGAACAGGGAGCGGGCGATCAGGGGCTGATGTTTGGCTATGCAACCAACGAAACCGACGTGCTGATGCCGGCGCCAATCACCTATGCGCATCGTCTGGTTCAACGCCAGTCTGAAGTGCGTAAAAATGGTACGCTGCCGTGGCTGCGCCCGGATGCGAAAAGTCAGGTCACCTTCCTGTATGATGATGGCAAAATTGTCGGTATCGATGCGGTTGTGCTGTCTACTCAGCATTCTGAAGATATCGCTCAGAAAGACCTGCACGAAGCGGTCATGGAAGAAATCATCAAACCGGTGCTGCCTGCTGAATGGTTGTCCGCCGGCACAAAATTCTTCATCAACCCAACCGGACGCTTTGTTATCGGCGGACCAATGGGTGACTGCGGCCTGACCGGGCGTAAAATCATCGTGGATACCTACGGTGGCGCGGCACGGCACGGTGGTGGCGCGTTCTCCGGTAAAGATCCGTCGAAGGTTGACCGTTCAGCCGCTTACGCCGCGCGTTATGTCGCCAAAAACATCGTTGCTGCCGGCCTGGCAGATCGTTGTGAGATCCAGGTTTCCTATGCAATCGGCGTGGCAGAGCCAACCTCGATTATGATCGAAACTTTTGGCACAGAAAAAATCGCCGCCGAGCGGCTCACTCTGCTGGTGCGTGAATTTTTCGACCTGCGCCCATACGGATTAATCCAGATGCTGGATCTGCTGCACCCGATCTATCAGGAAACGGCAGCTTACGGACACTTTGGCCGCGAACATTTCCCATGGGAAAAAACCGACAAGGTTGCGCAGTTACGCGAAGCCGCGGGTTTGTAATTCTCCGGCCCAAACAGTTAATACAAAACGGCGAATGATCATTCGCCGTTTTCGCTACCTTTCCCCTGTCTATTGCATCCCCTTGCCACTCGATTTATTCTCCTTATCAATGAACACATCACGAATTCCCATCGCTCATCATCAGGCGGTCATGCGTTGCCTGCGCAATAAACTACAGCAGGCCAATCTCGCTCTGAACACCCATTACCCGGAACCCGCGATCAGCTATCAGCAGCGCGGTACGACGGCGGGCAGCGCCTGGTTACAGCACTGGGAAATTCGTCTGAATCCCTTACTGTTGCAAGAAAACCAGCAGGCCTTCATTGATGAGGTTGTTCCCCATGAACTCGCGCATCTGCTGGTCTTTGCCCGTTTCGGCAAGGTCCCGCCGCATGGTAAAGAGTGGCGTTGGATGATGGAAGATGTATTACAGGTTCCGGCAAAGCGCACGCATCGCTTTGCGGTGAAATCCGTACAGGGTCAAACCTTCGCTTATCAGTGTGACTGTCGACAACATGAATTAACCGTGCGGCGCCATAATCGGGTACAGCGTGGCGAAACAGAATATCGCTGTCGATATTGCGGAAAAGCATTACGGTTCAACGTAATAAATTCTATTTAAACGAAAAATTTTAGTTTTAAAAACCATTTTTTGCATTTGCCTGCCGCGGTGACATCCGGTAGTCTGCCAGCTTTGTTGTCTGTGGATTATTTGGAATATGCTACGCAAAATTCTCGCTACCGCATCGATTGGAGTCGGTCTCTTTTCCGCTGCGGCCTTTGGTCAGAATATTAATAACTTCACGCAGGCGAAAGCGGTTGCGTCCGAGATCAATCGGGATGCGCCAGGAACATTTTACTGCGGCTGCGCCATTACATGGCAAGGTAAGAAAGGGACGCCCGATCTCAAATCCTGCGGCTATCAGGTCAGAAAAAGCGAGCTGCGAGCTAATCGTATTGAGTGGGAACATGTCGTCCCCGCCTGGCAGTTCGGGCATCAACGCCAGTGCTGGCAGGATGGCGGCAGAAAAAATTGCAGCAAGGACCCGGTGTACCGTGAAATGGAAACCGACCTGCATAACCTGCAACCCGCTATTGGCGAAGTCAACGGCGATCGCGGTAACGCCATGTACGGACAGTGGAACGGGGGCGGTGGCCAATACGGTCAATGCGAAATGAAGGTCGATTTCAAAAATAATCTGGCAGAACCGCCAGCCCGTGCCCGTGGCGCCATTGCCCGTACCTATTTCTACATGCGCGACCGCTACCAATTACGTTTATCCAGCCAGCAAGCCCGGTTGTTTGAAGTCTGGAATAAACAATTCCCGGTGACGCAGTGGGAATGCACGCGCGACCAGCGTATTGCGGCGAAACAAGGGAATCACAACCCTTACGTTCAACAGGCTTGCCAGTGATGGCTCACCTACCTACTATAACGGTTTGTCAGTCAAAACCACCGTCGAGATGACGGTGGTTTGCTTATCACGGACAATACGCTGTCCAACCCGAATTAATCATTCATTAAGGTCTGAACATCAGCATGCGAATACCGCGCATTTTTCATCCGGAAACACTCCCCATCGAAGGGGGTGAAGTCGAACTGAGCGAAGATGCCGCCAACCACGTTGGCCGCGTGCTGCGAATGAACGCCGGCCAGTCACTACAGCTGTTCGATGGCAGTAATCATATTTTTGACGCAGAAATCGTGCTGGCAGGAAAAAAAAGTGTGCGGGTTCGCTTCACTGCGGGTAAGTTGGAAGACAAAGAATCACCGTTGCACCTGCATCTTGGGCAAGTCATGTCGCGCGGCGAAAAAATGGAGTTCACCATTCAGAAATCCATTGAGCTTGGCGTGAATATCATTACCCCGCTGTTTTCCGAACGGTGTGGCGTAAAACTTGATACCGGGCGTCTCGAGAAGAAAGTCGGACAGTGGCAAAAAATCGCGATTGCCGCCTGTGAACAGTGTGGCCGTAACCGTTTGCCCACTATTCGTCCGGCCATAACGCTGGAAGCCTGGTGTTCGGAACAGGATGCCGCGTTAAAACTCAACCTTCACCCACGCGCGACACAGAGTATCAATACATTGCCGTTGCCGGTCAGTCAGGTTCGACTGCTGATTGGCCCCGAAGGAGGACTATCCTCCAGTGAAATTTCGATGACCTCAGAATATGGATTTACCGACATCCTTCTGGGGCCGCGCATCTTGCGTACAGAAACTACCGCACTCACCGCAATTACCGCTTTGCAGGTACGTTTCGGCGATTTGGGGTAAAGGAGAAAATAATAATGATCAAACTCGGTATTGTGATGGACCCTATCGACACCATCAATATCAAGAAAGACACCAGCTTTGCCATGTTGCTGGAAGCACAGCGTCGAGGCTGGGAACTGCATTATATGGAGATGAACGATCTCTATCTGCATGCGGGGGTTGCACGGGCAACGACCCGTCGTCTGAACGTCCAGTATGATTACGATGGCTGGTATGATTTCTCCGGCGAGCAGGATATCGCGCTGGAAGAGCTGGACGTCGTGCTGATGCGTAAAGATCCGCCTTTCGATACGGAATTCATTTACGCGACCTACATTCTGGAGCGTGCAGAAGAGAAAGGTACGCTGATCGTCAATAAGCCTCAAAGCCTGCGCGACTGTAATGAAAAGCTGTTCACTGCCTGGTTCCCGCATCTGACGCCCGATACACTGGTCACCCGCAGCGCGGACAAGCTGCGTCAATTCCACCAGAAACACGGCGACGTTATCCTGAAACCGTTGGATGGCATGGGCGGTGCATCTATTTTCCGGTTGAAACAGGATGACCCCAACGTTTCGGTTATCATTGAAACGCTGACCGAACATGCCAGCCGCTACTGCATGGCGCAAAATTACCTCCCCGCGATTAAAGACGGTGATAAACGCGTTCTGGTGATCGATGGCGAACCCGTCCCTTATTGCCTGGCGCGAATTCCCAAAAGCGGCGAAACACGCGGCAATCTGGCAGCCGGTGGACGTGGCGAGGCTCGCCCGCTCAGCGAAAGCGACTGGAAAATCGCACATGACGTGGCACCGATACTGAAGCAAAAGGGGCTGATTTTTGTTGGTCTGGATATCATTGGCGATCGACTGACAGAAATTAACGTCACCAGTCCCACCTGCGTGCGCGAAATTGAAGCCGCCTATCCGGATGTCTCCATCACGGGCATGCTGATGGACGCCATTAAAAAACGTCTGGCTGCGCGCAACAGTTAATCTATTTTCCCAAACCGGAAACCGGCTTGTGTTTTTAGCGAGCCGATCCCAATACCGACAGAGATCGATAAAACCATACAATGAATTTACAGCATCACTTTCTCATCGCTATGCCAGCACTACAGGACTCGGTATTTAAACGTTCGGTGGTCTATATCTGCGAACATAATGAAGACGGCGCCATGGGATTAATCATCAATAAACCTATGGAACAGTTTACTGTGGAAAATGTGCTGAAAAAGCTGAAAATAAACCCTACACCACGCGATCCCGCCATCCGTTTGGATAAGCCGGTTTTCGCGGGCGGGCCACTGGCGGACGATCGCGGATTTATCCTGCACACCCCGCATGCTGGCTTTGCGTCCAGCATCAGTATCTCTGAAGACACGATGATCACGACCTCAAAAGACGTGCTGGAAACGCTGGGAACCGCAAAACAACCTAAAAATACGCTGGTCGCACTGGGTTATTCTGCCTGGGACAGCGGCCAGCTCGAAAATGAACTGCTGGAAAATGCCTGGCTGACGACGCCTGCGGATAAAGACATTCTGTTCCGCGCCCCGATTGCCGAACGCTGGCGCTTAGCCGCGAAAAAGCTGGGGATAGATATCCATAACATCTCAACTGAAGCAGGACATGCCTGATGGCAAGCCGAACAATTCTTGCCTTTGATTTCGGAACCAAAAGCATTGGCGTGGCGATAGGTCAGGACATTACGCGAACCGCTCGTCCCCTCACCTCATTTAAAGCCCAGGATGGAACGCCTGACTGGCAAAAGGTGGAAAAATTGCTGGCAGAGTGGCAACCCGCCCTCGTTGTTGTCGGTCTACCGCTCAATATGGATGGAACGGAACAGCCGTTGACGGCACGGGCAAGAAAATTCGCCAATCGTCTGCACGGCCGTTTTGGCGTCCAGATAGCATTGCACGATGAACGCCTGAGTACGGTGGAAGCACGGGCCGATCTGTTTGAACGTGGCGGCTTTCGCGCACTGGATAAAGGCAGCGTCGACGCCGAATCGGCGGTCATTATTCTGGAAAGCTGGTTTGAAGCGCAAACGTCGTAGATATGAGAAAAAGCCAACAGGAAGTCCGTATGCAGTGTGCCTAACAGGACAGGCACACTGAAAGAAAAATCGGTACTACTCAGAGCTTACGCGTCCGGGAACTCACGGATAAAGCGCTCCACATCATTCACCATGGATTCCGTACCAACAAAGAAAGGTGAACGCTGGTGCAATTTCTCCGGCGTGATGTCCAGAATACGATTCTTGCCATCGCTGGCCTTGCCGCCGGCCTGCTCCGCTAAAAACGCCATCGGATTACATTCGTATAGCAAACGCAGTTTGCCTTTCGGGTAGCTTGCCGTACTGGGGTAGAGATAAATCCCGCCTTTCAGCAGGTTACGATGGAAGTCCGCCACCAGTGAGCCGATATAGCGTGACGTGTAGGGACGTTGCGTTGCTTCGTCCTGCTCCTGACAGTATTTAATGTATTTCTTCACGCCGGCAGGAAACTTGATGTAGTTCCCTTCGTTAATGGAGTACATAATCCCTTTTTCCGGGAAGCAAACTTTTTCATGCGACAGACAGAACACACCGAGAGACGGATCGTAAGTAAAGGCGTGGACACCGTGGCCTGTCGTGTAGACCAGCATGGTGGATGAGCCGTAAACAATGTAGCCCGCAGCGACCTGTCTGTTACCAGGTTGCAGGAAATCCGCTTCCGTTACCGGCTGACCTAATGGGGTAATACGACGATAAATAGAGAAGATGGTGCCGACGGAGACGTTAACATCAATGTTAGAGGAACCGTCCAGCGGATCCATCAAGACCACATACTTAGCGTTTTCAGCCTTATCACCTTCAAAGATAACAATGTCGTCTTCTTCTTCAGAAGCAATACCGGCCACTTCACCACGCGCTTTTAAAGCCGCTTTCAATTTTTCATTGGCATACAGATCGAGTTTCATCTGTACTTCGCCCTGAATATTGGAAATACCGCTGGTCCCTAAAATATCGACCAACCCCGCTTTATTAATATCGCGGTGGATAATCTTGGCACCCAGTTTAATAGCGGACAGCAGCGCGGTAAGCTCACCGGTGGCGTGAGAGAAATCGTGCTGTTTTTCGACGATAAATTCGCCTAACGTTTTCATAACACTATCCCAAATCTACGAATGAAAAGCGGTTTCATTTATGTACCGCCAACGTTTGCGCATGCAGTGTAGCCCAAAGAGAAAGCGAGTACCTAGTCAAATCCATTTCTTATGGTGGATTCATAGCGTTAGAATGTGAGGTAGATTCACTATCATAGATGGAAAATGTATGCGTATTCATATTTTAGGTATCTGTGGCACCTTTATGGGTGGCCTGGCGCTGCTGGCCCGTTCATTAGGGCATCAGGTGACAGGTTCAGATGCGAACGTTTATCCCCCCATGAGTACCTTACTGGAAGAACAGGGAATTACGCTAATTCAGGGATACGATCCTGCACAGCTCGATCCTGCTCCAGACCTGGTGATTGTGGGCAACGTAATGACACGCGGAAATCCCTGCGTTGAGGCCGTTCTGGAACAGGGGCTAACCTATGTGTCTGGTCCACAGTGGCTGCATGATTATGTTTTACGCGATCGTTGGGTGATTGCGGTTGCGGGTACTCACGGAAAAACGACCACTGCCGGCATGGTGACCTGGATTCTGGAAGATTGCGGCTATAAGCCCGGTTTTGTCATTGGCGGCGTACCCGGTAATTTTACCGTTTCTGCGCGCCTGGGCGACAGCCCGTTTATGGTTATCGAAGCGGATGAGTATGACTGTGCGTTCTTCGATAAACGTTCCAAATTCGTCCACTACAGCCCGCGAACACTGATTCTCAATAATCTCGAATTCGATCACGCCGACATCTTCGACGATCTGAAAGCCATTCAAAAACAGTTTCACCATCTGGTACGCCTGGTGCCCGGTAGCGGCAAAATTATCCTGCCAACCAATGATGCCCATCTCAAGCAAGTTATGGCAATGGGATGCTGGAGTGAGCAGGAACTGGTTGGTGAAGAAGGCGTGTGGAATGCGAAGAAAGTGGCGACCGATGCCAGCCAGTATCAGGTTTATCTGAATGGAGATCTGGTTGGTGAAGTCCACTGGGAACTGGTCGGTGAACACAATATGCATAACGGACTGATGGCTATCGCCGCCGCCCATCATGTCGGTGTACTGCCTGCTGACGCCTGTCGCGCGCTGGGTGGTTTTATCAATGCGCGCCGCCGCCTTGAATTACGTGGCACGGCCCACGGCGTTACCGTCTACGATGATTTCGCTCATCATCCTACGGCAATTCTCGCGACGCTGGCCGCATTACGTGGCAAAGTCGGCGGTACAGCCCGCATTCTGGCCGTGCTTGAACCCCGCTCGAATACCATGAAGATGGGCATGTGCAAAAATGAGCTGGCGCCATCGCTGGGCCGTGCTGATGAAGTCTTTTTATTCCAGCCAGCGCACATTCCCTGGCAGGTTGTCGAAGTCGCCGATGCCTGCGTACAGCCGGCACACTGGAGTGCAGACATCGATACGCTGGTTGATATGATCGTAAAAACCGCTCAGCCGGGCGATCACATTCTGGTGATGAGTAACGGCAGCTTCAATGACATTCACAATAAGCTGCTGGATGCATTGCAGAAAAAAGCGTTAGTCACCATTGAGGACGATGAATAACCACGGCGGATAACGCCATTTGGACAGCAAAAAGGACGGAAATTCCGTCCTTTTTCATTACACTATTTTCATTACACGGCGGCAGGTGATTTCAAAATCGCCTGTTACCCGGCAAATCAGGCGTCAAACGGATCGCGCAGGATCATCGTTTCTCTACGCTCCGGGCCGGTAGAAATAATATCAACCGGAACTCCCGTCACTTCTTCTACACGTTTAATGTAGTTCAGTGCAGCCTGCGGCAATTTGCTGTGATCTTGAACGCCAAAGGTACTTTCAGACCAGCCTGGCAACGTTTCATAGATTGGCTCAATACCTTCCCAACCTTCGGCAGCCAGCGGTGTGGTATCCACTTCTCTGCCATCAGGCATACGGTATCCCACACAGATTTTGACTTCTTTCAGGCCATCCAGCACGTCCAGTTTGGTCATGCAGAACCCCGACAGAGAGTTAATCTGTACCGCACGGCGAACCGCAACGGCATCCAGCCAGCCAGTCCGGCGGCGGCGGCCGGTGGTGGCGCCAAATTCGTTACCCTTCAAAGAAAGGTGTTCGCCAACATCATCAAACAGCTCGGTAGGAAATGGACCGGCGCCTACGCGAGTAGAATAGGCCTTCACAATACCCAGAACATAATCAACGTAACGTGGGCCCAGACCAGAACCGGTCGCCACGCCACCAGCCGTGGTATTGGAGGACGTCACGTATGGATAAGTACCGTGATCGATATCCAACAGCGTACCCTGCGCGCCTTCAAACATGACAAAATCGCCACGCAGATGCGCTTTGTACAGCAGATCGGAAACATCAACCACCATGGCTGTCAGGGTATCAGCAATCGCCAGTACCTCATCCAGCACTTTCTGATAGTCAACTGCTTCAACTTTATAGTAGTTAACCAATTGAAAGTTATGGTACTCAACGATCTCTTTCAACTTGACGGCAAACGTTTCCTTGTTGAAAAGATCGCCCACACGCAGGCCACGACGCGCGACTTTATCTTCATAAGCCGGCCCGATACCACGACCCGTCGTACCGATAGCTTTGGCCCCACGCGCTTTCTCACGAGCATTATCCAACGCAACGTGATAAGGGAGAATTAACGGACAGGCTTCAGAAAGCAGTAAACGTTCGCGTACCGGGACGCCACGCGCTTCAAGTTCCGTCATTTCTTTCATCAGCGCGTCAGGCGCCAGCACAACGCCGTTAGCGATGATGCTGACAACATTTTCACGCAGAATGCCAGAGGGAATTAAATGAAGAACGGTTTTTTCACCGTTGATAACCAGAGTATGGCCAGCATTGTGACCACCTTGGTAGCGCACAACATATTTAGCCCGTTCAGTCAGCAGGTCAACGACCTTGCCTTTACCTTCGTCACCCCATTGGGTGCCCAGTACGACGACGTTCTTACCCATCTCAAAAATCACCAGGTTGCTTAAAAAAAGATTCTAACATCTCATTTGCTCGCTTTCAGTACTTTTAGCACACGTTTGCGCACATTTTTCAGATGAATTTTAACTGCCCATGCGGCTACGCAACATGTAGTAGATCACACAACCGGCAACCACTATTCCACCGCCGAAACGTCGCAATGTGTTATCAGGCAGTTGCGCCATTGCCAGAATCATACGCCGCCAGATGCGGGGAAACAGTAAGGGACCCAGTCCTTCAATAATCAGTACCAGTCCCAGAGCCATCCAAACGGTTGCATTCATAAAAAACTCCGACCAGGGTTGATGGACAGGATAGCCCGCCATAAAAAAGCCCGTACGTAAATACGGGCTTTAACACTATTTAATTCAGGGAATGCTTAACGACGGAGCGTCGAATCCGGTGATTTCATATAACGGAAGAAGTCACTGTCCGGGCTCAGTACCATAACGTCCTGATTAGAACTGAAACTACTTTCATACGCACGCAGACTACGAATGAAAGAGTAGAAGTCAGGATCTTCGCTGAATGCGGTGGCAAACAGTTTCGCCGATTCCGCATCGCCTTCACCACGAGTAATACGTCCCTGACGCTCAGCTTCAGCCAGCGTACGGGTTACTTCATAGTCAGCCGTTGCTTTTAACTTCTCAGCTTCTTCCTGACCTTGTGAACGGTGACGACGAGCGACCGCTTCACGCTCTGCACGCATACGTTGGTAGATGGCATCAGACACTTCGGTCGGCAGGTTAATCTGCTTAATCCGCACGTCAATCACTTCGATACCCAGCGCCGCCATACTGTTCGGGTTAACATGCGGCTGGATGCCGGTCGTTTCCTGTTCAACACGGGCCGCCGCCGAAGCAATCGCGTTATCGGCTTCGGTCGTTTCCCCCGTCCCGGTGTTCAATGCATCACGCACATCGGTCATCAACTGACCACGGGAATCGGTAACGATGCCTTTCAAATCCAGGCGACCGATTTCTGAACGCAGACGGTCGCTGAATTTACGTTTGAGCAGCACCTCGGCCTGAGAGACATCCCCTCCGCCCGTAGCGAGATAGTAACGACTGAAATCGCTGATGCGCCATTTGATATAGGAATCAATGATCAGGTCTTTCTGCTCTTTAGTGATAAAGCGATCGGCCTGATTCTCCATGGTCTGGATACGGGCATCCAGCATTTTCACGGAATCAATGAACGGCACTTTAAACTGCAATCCCGGTGCATAAATCAGGGGCTTGTTTTCATCATCGCGCAACACTTTGCCAAAACGCATCACGATGCCACGCTGGCCTTCCTGCACCACAAACAGTGACGCATAGACCACCATCAGTACCAGGATCAGGATAAATAGTAAGGGCTTACGCATTGATTATTCTCTCCCTACTCGAGTGATGTCATCACGCTGCGCATTCGCTCTGCGTTGATCCATGATATTTCCATTGTTGCTGCTTCGCGTCTGGCTGGTACTCGCCCCGCTGCTGCCCGATGTTGCAGGCAAACGTAACGGATTAGCGCTGTTGCTTTGCGTATTATCGTCGCTGCCTGATCCGCGTAGCATCTGATCCAGCGGCAATACCATCAGGTTGCCGCCTTTGTCATTGACCAGAACCTTACGGGTATGACTCAGGACACGCTCCATGGTTTCGATATACAGACGCTCGCGAGTAATTTCCGGTGCCGCTTTATACTCTGGCAACACTCTGGCGAAACGGGCAACCTCACCCTGCGCTTCCAGAACGGTACGCGTTTTATAAGCTCGGGCCTCTTCCAGAATACGTTGCGCCTGACCGTTGGCACGCGGCTGAACCTCATTCGCATACGCTTCAGCTTCACGAATGTATTGCTGTTCGTTCTCACGTGCGGCAATCGCATCGTCAAACGCCGCTTTCACTTCTTCTGGCGGACGTGCCGCCTGGAAGTTGACGTCCAGCAGGGTTATCCCCATGTTGTACGGACGCACGGTTTCTTCGAGTACGCGTTGGGTATCGGTACGGACAATGGTACGACCTTCGGTCAGGATCTTGTCCATCGTGTATTTACCGATAACGCCACGCAGTGCGCTGTCGGTTGCCTGACGCAGGCTGTCATCCGCATTCGTCACGCTGAACAGATAACGTTCCGGCTCCATTACACGATACTGAACGTTCATTTCCACGCGAACGACGTTTTCGTCCGACGTCAGCATCACGCCTGCCGTAGCCAATTCACGTACCGATTCGACGTTCACCGCTCTGACCGAATCAATGAACGTGGGTTTCCAGTTCAGACCAGGCTCAACCTGATGGCTGAATTTACCAAAACGCATCACAACACCGCGTTCGGCTTCTTTAATGGTATAAAAGCCACTGGCCGCCCAGATGACAACGGCAGCAACGGCCACAATACCGACAACCCGGCCACCAAGGCCGGAACCACCGGACGTACCGCCGTTAGACCCCGAACTTCTTCCGCCTCCCAGCTCGCTGAGCTTTTTACTCAGTTTGCGGAAGATATCGTCCAGATCCGGTGGCCCTTGATCCCGACCACCTTTATTGTTATTACCGCCAGAGTTGCCGCTATTATTATTGCTGCTCCCCCACGGGTCGCGGTCCTGTCCGTTATTACCGGGCTGATTCCACGCCATGTTTTAGCTCCATTCTTTATGATAGATGTTCTTCAGGTTCAATATCCCAGAGTCCGTCAGACTATTTCGCCATTCAGACAGTTTCTGCCAGTCAGACAATATAATCCGTCATTTCCTGCTCTTGTTTACAGAGGCGACGCCAGTCGGCAATCGGCATACGAATCGCCAGACCGATTTGCCCATCCTCTTCGATCCACTCTTCTTCTATTGCCTGAAGCTGGTAAAAACGACTGCGCAAACGTCCTGCCTGCGGGGGAAGACGCAGCGTATATTGCGCGATTTCCCCGGATAGCCGCTCAGTCAACGCTTGAAATAGCAACGGAATACCTTCACCGGTCTGCGCAGAAAGCCAGACTCTGATCGGTAAATTTTCTTCGTTGCGATCGATACGCGGTGCGAAACCTTCCAGCATATCAATCTTGTTCATTACCAACAGTGCAGGTATTTCATCCGCTTCGATCTCTGCCAACACGGTATCCACCGCATCAATATTCTCGTCAAGACGAGGATCGGCGGCATCGACAACGTGCAGTAACAGAGAAGCCTGACGCGTTTCCTGTAATGTGGCTTTAAACGCAGCCACCAAATCATGTGGCAGCTGACGGATAAAACCTACGGTATCCGCCAGCACCGTATCCCCAACATCATCGACTTCAATACGGCGTAATGTCGGGTCCAGTGTGGCAAATAACTGATCGGCGGCATACACGTCCGCCGATGTAATGCGGTTAAACAACGTCGATTTACCGGCGTTGGTATATCCCACCAGCGAAACTGTCGGCACGTCCGCACGCACGCGTGCCCGGCGTCCCTGTTCACGTTGTTTTTCCACCCGCTCAAGGCGGGATAAAATCTGGCTGATGCGATTACGCAGCAACCGACGGTCCGTTTCGAGCTGAGTCTCCCCCGGGCCACGTAAACCGATACCGCCTTTTTGTCGCTCAAGGTGCGTCCAGCCACGAACCAGGCGGGTCGCAAGGTGACGCAATTGCGCCAGCTCTACCTGTAATTTGCCTTCGTGGGTACGTGCGCGCTGGGCAAAAATATCCAGAATCAATCCGGTACGGTCAATGACCCGACACTCACACACCCGTTCAAGATTACGTTCCTGAGCTGGCGTCAGCGCATGATCAAACAGTACCACAAAAGCATCTGTCTCTTTTACTGCCTGAGCAATTTCTTCGGCCTTGCCTTCGCCAACAAAATACTTGGGGTGAGGTGCTTTACGACTGCCGGTAATAACCTGCAACGACTCAATGCCAGCAGAAGACACCAGAGACTCGAACTCCAGCAGATCTTCCGTATCTTTGTCTTGCGAGAAGTAAATATGAACTAGTATGGCCCGTTCACCGGCTTCATAACGGTCAAACAAGCGAGTAACCTCTCAAACGAACAAAAAACACCAAAGCGAGGGAAACTGGCGATGCATTCAGCGCCCCCGCCATGGTGAATTGATAGCACGCTTTATTCAGCGTCATCACTTTCCTGTGGCTGTTGCTGACCAGCCGGGCTGCTACCATGATAGTTACTGGTGCCTGGATTATTGCTATGGTGAGACACCGGACGGGATGGAACAACAGTCGAAATGGCGTGCTTATACACCATCTGACTCACCGTATTCTTTAACAAAATGACAAACTGATCGAAAGACTCAATCTGACCTTGCAACTTGATACCATTCACCAAATAAATCGAAACCGGAACACGTTCGCGACGCAATGCGTTCAGGAACGGATCTTGCAAAGATTGCCCCTTAGCCATTCTATATTTTCCTTATTTTGTTGTTTGTAACAAAGAACCCTATGGCTCTAAAATAACGATGTCAAAAATTTGTGCGCTGAGACTCGCCAATTGTACACAATCACTCAACCTATGCACTAACAACCTGTATTACCTTGTCCAGTGCTTCTTTTGGCTTTTCACTGTCTAACCAGCAGACATCATCCCAACCACGCAACCAGGTCATTTGTCTTTTGGCAAGCTGCCTTGTCGCACAAACGCCCCGGTAAACCATTTCATCGTAATCAATTTCACCGGATAAATATGACCACATCTGGCGATAACCAACACAACGAATGGAAGGCAACTCCATATGCAAATCGCTTCGGGCGAAAAGCGTCCGGGCCTCCGCCTCAAAACCCGCCGCCAACATCTGGTGAAAACGCCGTTCAATACGCTGATGCAACAACTCGCGTGTCGCCGGGGCGATAGCAAACTGATGAACCTTATACGGCAACGCTTCCCCAGACATTTTTGTCAGTTCAGTTAAAGTGTTACCTGAAACGAAAAAAACTTCCAGTGCCCGCGAGAGTCTCTGTGGATCATTTGGATGAATCCGAGTCGCGGCAACCGGATCTATCTCACATAACTGTCGATGCATGGCTTCCCAGCCGATGTCTTTCGCCTGCGCTTCAATACGTTGCCGCACAGCCGCGTCGGCAGAAGGCAAGGGAGAAAGTCCTTCAAGCAAGGCTTTAAAGTAAAGCATCGTGCCCCCGACTAACAGGGGAATACGCCCGGACGCGCTGATTTGCGCCATTTCCCGCAGCGCATCACACCGAAAATCCGCCGCCGAATACGATTCCGCCGGATCGAGAATATCAATCAGGCGGTGCGGTGCCTGAGCCAGTTCCTCTGCACTCGGTTTCGCCGTTCCGATATCCATCCCTTGGTAGATGAGGGCTGAATCAACACTAATCAACTCTACGGGTAAATATTGACGCAACGCCATCGCCAGCGCTGTTTTACCGGATGCCGTCGGCCCCATAATAAAAATGGCAGGGGGAAGCGACGCCTGTTCAAAATCACTCATGCTGCAACGCCTTGATGGCGGTCTGGATATCCATCATCTGTAAAAGTTCGGGCGGCGGCGCCTTTACCAACTGAGGACAAAGCCGCTCGACATCCGTCAAGAGTTGTATGGCCTGAGAATGTCCCCAGACGTCCTGTTCGCTCTTCAACCAGGACGCCAGCCAGCCGGCCAGAACTTCCGGCGCTACCGTTTGATAACCGGCCAGATAGCCTAACAGTTCAGAGATCAAGTTTTGTAAATTTTGTTGGCGTAATGGTAAAGGTACCGCTCTTAGCGTAGCGCGCTGCGCTTCAACCAGAACATCAATGCCAAAGGTTTTCAGCAACGGCTGATGCGTTGCCAGCACCGCAAGTTCGGATTTGCCCAGCGTCAGACGTTGCGGAATTAAAAGCGGCTGCGGTCGCAACCCTTCGTCGGTCGGCGTCAACTGCACGATTTTCAGATAACGCTCTGCGGTCGGTAAAGAAAGTAAGGCTAATCCTTTGCGGTATTCCAACAAAGCATAACAAGGTGGATAAACCGTTAGCACGCGTCCAAACCCGGCAGCGTTGCTTTCGAGCGGCGGTTCAATAGAGGAACGCGTTTTTTCGGCTTGCGCAGAAGTCGTATCCGTTATCGGCGCCGTTCCGTGGACTCGCGCTTCAGCACCGTCCCCGGAGCGAGATTGCGCCGGGGAGACAACCGGCGCTGACGCAACCTGTCGCGATGAACGTTCGCCGCCATCCTCGGCTTGCAGCAGCTTCCTGTAAAGATCGCCTTGTTTCTTCTGGTACGAAGAACCCGCGGGATAATGGGGTTCACGGGCCTTACCCGCCCGGCCGTCGGATTTCTCAGCCGGCGTGGACGTCGGCTGGGCAAAATGGTTTTCGCCGGCGGCCGTGCGATTTTCCTGCCGCCATGATATCGGCTGCTCCGTTCCCGGCTCGGAGATGGCAAGCGTAGGTGCGGATGCCTGCTGTAATACCGTCATCACCGCCTGATAAATAAAATCATGCACCAGCCGGGCCTGATGAAACCGGACTTCATGCTTGGCCGGATGCACATTGACATCCACCTGATGGGGGTCAATCTCCAGATACAGAACGTAAGCGGGTTGCTGATCGTCGTTAAGTCGATCCTGATAAGCCTGTCGAATCGCATGGTTGATTAACCGATCGCGCATCATGCGCCGGTTGACATAACAATATTGCATTTCAGGTAACTGTCTGGCGCCTGCGGGGTCGGCCACCCAGCCATGGATGGTCAAATCGTCATGCTGCCATGACACGGCTAACGCATGCTGCAAAAACGCGCTGCCGCAGATACTCCCCAGCCGACGCTCATGCTGAGAGGGATCGGTTACAGCTCGATATTGCCGGATAAGTTTACCGTTATGATGTAGCGTGATGGCGACATCGAAATGAGCCAGCGCAATCCGACGAACAATCTCATCAATATGGGTGAATTCGGTTTTCTCCGTACGCATGAATTTGCGGCGGGCAGGCGTATTGTAAAACAGATCCAGCACTTCCAGCGTCGTGCCCACCGGATGCGCCGCAGGTTTGACGGTAACCGCCATGTCCCGACCTTCTGCGTAAGCCTGCCACGCTTCAGACTGCTCTGCGGTACGTGACGTCAGCGTCAAACGAGAAACCGAACTGATACTGGCCAGCGCTTCGCCGCGAAACCCCATACTGACGATGGCTTCCAAATCGTCGAGCGTGGCAATCTTGCTGGTCGCGTGACGGGCCAGCGCCAGCGTCAGTTCATCCTTTCCGATACCGGCGCCGTTGTCACGGATGCGTATCAACTTGGCGCCGCCGCGTTCGATATCAATGTCAATACGGGTCGCGCCGGCATCCAGACTGTTTTCCACCAGTTCCTTAACCACGGAAGCAGGACGCTCCACCACCTCCCCGGCAGCAATCTGATTAGCCAATTGCGGTGGCAAAACCTGAATCGGCATGGCGTTTCCCTCTTACCTGTCTGAATGAAAAATCTGCGTAAAATATGGGTTTAGTAAAACATGAATTTAATAAAACATCGGCTTATGCAGACGGAATAATCAACGTCTGCCCCAGTTGCACGGTGCCTGAGGTCATCGCATTTGCCTGCTGAATCTCTTTCATGCTGACGCCATAGCGGGCGGCAATCGCACTCAGGCTATCACCACGCACCACTTTATGCTTCACGGGCGCGGCTTTTTTCGTACTTGCCGCCGAAGTCGCCGTTTTGGCTCCTGAAGCCGGGATCGTTAAACGTTGGCCAATCCAAACGATGTCTTTATTCAGCTTATTCAACTCGCGGATCGCTGCCATACTCACGCCATAGCGAGTTGCAATGGCAGACAGCGTCTCGCCACGAACAACGGTGTGACGGATGGTGCTGGTACTCGTATTGCCGCTGCTTTTTTCCACCGGCGTCGTGACAGCCCCAGACGTTTTATTTGCCGCCGACTGAACCGGACGGCTTTCCTGCTTTGGGGCAGATTGCAGCGGATGCGTCTGGAAATAGCCTCTCAGTCCCTGATAAATCGCATTGGCGATTTTCTCCTGATAAGCGCTGCTACCCAATAGACGTTCTTCTTCTACGTTGCTGATAAACCCGGTTTCAACCAATAACGACGGGATATCAGGGGAACGTAACACGCCCAGACTGGCGTGTTCCGGCCGGCGCTTATGCAACCCGCCAACGCGTTGCAGCTCACTCAGAACCTTGGTCGCAACGTCATAACCGACACGTTGCGAATGCCCGAACTGCAAATCCAATACGGCCTGACTTAAATAAGGATCGGCGCTGTTGTTGGCGAGCAAATCGCCGGCCCCGCCCAGCAATTCAGACTGTTTCTCATGCTGTTCCAGCCAGTTCGCCATTTCACTGTTCGCCCGGCGATTCGACAGAACCCATACCGACGCTCCGCTCGCGCTACGATTCGGCGCCGCATCGGCGTGAATAGAAACCAGAATATTGGCCCCTTGCTTACGCGCGACGTCTGAACGCCCCATCACCGAAACAAAATAGTCGCCATCGCGGGTGAGTACCGGCCTGAAGGCGGGATCGTTGTTCAGAAGCGCGTGCAACTTACGGGCTATCGCAATGGTGACATTCTTTTCCCGTAATCCGTTCAAACCTATCGCACCGGGATCCTGTCCGCCGTGACCGGCATCGATGGCCACCACAACGCGTTCGTGGCTCCCCGTCGCGGTCGTGCGCGCAGGCGTTCGGGCGGAGGCGTTGCTGTTCACCACCACGGTTGGCTTATTGGTAAACGGATTTTTAACCGGTTCAGACGTTACCGGACGTTGCTGACCAGACGCCGCCGCCGGAGCGGTTCTCGCTACCGTTTTAGGTTTATCCCCCGTCACGGTGAAGACCACGGTATAACCTGAACCTGTTTTCTGCGTCACGGCGCGGGTTTTGGCCGCCTGCGTCAAATCCAGCACCAGCCGCAGACTCTGCGCATCCTGCGCATTGCTGGTTCGGATACGTTTAATCAGGTTTTGTCCGCTGAATTCCAGGGGGAGCCCCTGAATCAATCCGGTCTGGCGAATATCAATCACCACTCGCGCAGGATTACTGAGCGGAAAGAACGCATAGATAGGCTGACCGCTAAAACTCAGGCTGACCGTTGCCTGACCCGAAGCGTTATCGACCTTAAGATCGGACAGATTAGCCGCCCAGGCCGATCCGGCGAGCGATAGCCATATACATAGCAATAGCTTAATCATACGACTCATCATGACACGTTTATCCTTGTCTGCCCGGCCAGCCGTTGCAGGATAGCCTCCCCCAGCGCCGATACGGCAGCGACGTCAGCCCGTCGGCCTTGTTCCTGGTAATGCAGATGCAGCTCAATATCCGCGTCGGGTAATACTCCCGCGCCTTGCTGAGGCCACTCAATCAGACAAATAGCGTCCTGTTCCAGATAATCGCGAATCCCCATAAACTCAAGCTCTTCCGGGTCGGCAAGGCGATAGAGATCAAAATGGTAGACCGCCAGCGGTGTAAGATCATAAGGTTCGACAAGCGTATAGGTCGGGCTTTTTACGTTCCCCTGATGGCCAAGCGCCTGCAAAAAACCGCGGCTGAACGTGGTTTTCCCCGCGCCAAGATCGCCATACAGATGGATAACGCTGGCCCTCTCGCAGGCTTTAGCCAGCGCAGCGCCTAACGCGATGGTTGCTGCCTCATCCGGCAGAGATAATACGATTTTTTTCATTCTGTCTTTTCTAAGGGCATCCGCTCAGGATTTACATATTGGGACAACACCGGCATCAGGTCGGTTGCCAACATACCACGGGTTCCGCGCTGCGCCGCCAGCCAGTCGGCAGCCGCGCCATGCACGACGCAACCTGCACAGGCGGCATCATACAGCGATAACTTTTGCGCCAGCAAACCACCGATGATCCCCGCCAGCACATCGCCCATACCGCCGGTCGCCATACCCGGATTACCCACATCAGCAATGGCAAGCTGCTCTTGCTCACCGGCAATCACCGTTCCCGCACCTTTTAATACCACGATACCACCATAGCGTTTTACCAGTTTTTGAACTGCAAGTAAGCGATTACTTTCAATATCAGACACACGGCAATTCAACAAACGGGCCGCTTCTCCAGGGTGCGGTGTCAGCACGCGATTCTGCCGTTTATGCGGATTGATTGCCAGCAGGTTAAGCGCATCAGCATCCCATAACATGGGTTTGTTACAATTTTCCGCCAAACGCAGCGCATTTTTCCCCCATTCGTCCTGTCCCAGACCAGGGCCAATCACCACGACATCCGCCCACTCCAGCCCTTGCCGCAGCGTATCCGACGTCAGTTCCTGCACCATAAGTTCAGGACGAGCCGTTAACAATGCCGACAGGTATTGTTTGTGAGTGAGTACTCGCACTAACCCCGCGCCGGTTCGCAGTGATGCTTCTCCCACCATCAACACCGCTCCCCCCGTGCCGTCGTTGCCTCCGACTATCAATAGCCGGCCATTGTCGCCTTTATGTGATGTTGGACGCCGTGGCGTTAACCATTCCACCAGCGATGATGCAACAAGCCGCCGGATAGGCGCGTATTGTTCCGCCAGCCAGGCCGATAACCCCAATGCACTATAGTGCAGTTTCCCTACACGATCGCGGGCATTTCCCGTCAGTAAGCCTGGTTTTAGTGCAATAAACGTAACCGTATGCGCCGCGCGAATGGCTTCGCCCGCACACGCCCCTGTTTCAGCATTTAATCCAGAAGGCATATCAAGCGAAATAATCGGTGCGGAATGGGCGTTTGCCTGAACGATTAGCGTGTCATAGGGTGAGCGCGGCGCAGCAGCAAGGCCCGTTCCCAGCAGTCCATCAACGATCAGATCGACGGCTTCAGGCCATGACTCGTCAGCTTCATGAATTTCTCCCCCCAGATCCAGCCACGCCTGACGCGCAGCCCGCGCTTCCTCAGGTAGTGGACGTTGCCCGGAACAGGCAATCACATGCGGCGTTATCCCGGCGGCAAGCGCCAGCGTGGCGACGACGTAACCATCGCCGCCGTTGTTGCCGTGTCCAACAAGGATCAGCCAGTGCCGGGCTGAGGGATAATATCGGCAAGCAACCTGAAATGCCTTTTCACCCGCACGCTGCATCAGCGTGCTTAACGAAACGCCCGACTCGCTAGCCGCCCTCGCCTCTTCATTACGCAGCCACTCCGCGCCAAATACCACGCACGGCAAAACGTCTGCGCCCCGCTGTTGCTGGTCAGCCATCGCTCCCCCTGAAGCTTCTATCGAATGACTTCAACTTAGCAAGCAACTGACGTAATCGCCAGACTTACACTACGCGTCAACAAAGTCGGACGGCAAAAGGTAATGTGGTAAAATAGACAGGTGTTTCTTCTTCTTACCGGTTGGCCATGTCATACCCCTACGATCTCAGTGAATTAGCACAACTTATCAGGCAATGGGGTCAGGAGCTGGGATTCCAGCAGATTGGTATTTGTGACACGGATTTATCTCATGAAGAGCCTAAATTACAGGCCTGGCTGGATAAGCAATACCACGGTGAGATGGAATGGATGGCTCGTCACGGTATGCTGCGCGCCCGCCCGCATGAGCTGTTGCCGGGAACGCTGCGGGTTATCAGCGTTCGCATGAACTATCTCCCTGCCAAAGCGGCATTTGCCAGTACGCTGAACAATCCCCTGTCGGGCTACGTCAGTCGCTATGCCCTTGGCCGTGATTATCACAAACTGCTGCGCCAGCGCCTGAAGAAGCTCGGCGATCGGATTCAGCATTATTGCGGAGAGCTTAATTTTCGTCCATTCGTCGATTCCGCGCCGATCATGGAACGTCCGCTGGCGGCCAAAGCCGGCATTGGCTGGGTTGGTAAACACTCACTTATATTAAACAGAGAATCGGGTTCCTGGTTCTTTCTCGGCGAATTGCTGATCGACTTACCTCTGCCGGTGGATCAACCACAGGATGAACAATGCGGACGTTGCGTCGCCTGCATGACGACCTGCCCTACCGGAGCGATTGTCGCGCCTTATACCGTGGATGCCCGGCGTTGTATTTCTTACCTGACAATCGAACTCGAAGGCCCGATTCCTGAGGAATTTCGCCCACTGATGGGTAATCGTATCTACGGATGTGATGACTGCCAGCTGATTTGCCCCTGGAACCGTTTTTCACAATTAACCAATGAAGCAGATTTCAGCCCGCGCGCGGCGCTGCATGCACCGGAACTCGTGACGCTGTTTGCATGGAACGAAGAGAAATTTTTACGCATAACGGAAGGATCGGCAATTCGCCGCATTGGTCATGTTCGTTGGCTACGTAACATTGCCGTCGCACTTGGCAATGCGCCCTATCAGGACTATATCGTGCTGGCATTGCAGAATCGACTGGGTGAAAGCGATCTATTGGATGAACATATCCACTGGGCCATTGAACAGCAACTGGCTCGCCGCGCCGAACAACAAATTGACGTTCAATCTTCACAGAAAAAAAGGCTGATTCGGGCAATAGAAAAAGGCTTACCCCGCGATGCGTGAGTCGTACACGCTAATGTCATCAATTTTTATCCCAGCCTGTGTATAAATATAAAAAGCCTTTGACAATCAACTGTCACAAAAAGTACAAGTGATCGCCACAACGTTTTATAAGTAAATTTTATCTATAAATATCAATAAAATAAAAAATGCACTTTTGTCAGTAGGATAGGGCGGCGGATAAAGCATTCACAGGCAACCTGTGGATAAGTCTGTTCAAAAAATTATGATTTTTTATACGGATTAATAAAAAGAGAGTAATAACAAGATGAAAAGATAACCACGAAAACAATACAGCGGAGATCCGATAAACATGACATGTGAATACTTTGACTAAGATTATTTTCCCCGCATCCTGCGAAGAGTGGGCGGTATTATGAAGTTGTTATTGCCCCTTGGCAAGCCCCATCCCCATTTTGCCAATGAAAAAACGTCACAAACGTTTTTTCACATCGCTTGCGACGGCCTGAAAGGTAGCGAACAGCGATAACCCGCCATAAAACCAAAAAAGCCCATTGAACAATGCTCAATGGGCGGACACAGAAAGACAAACATCCCTTACAGGAAAAACATGGCAACGCCTGACTCTGCGATTGCCTGAAATATAACAATGATGGGGGGGTTACCCGCCCCAGCGGCGATTTAACGCCGCTGGGATTAATATCACACGGCGGACTGAGTCCTGATCAGATAGTCAAACGCGCTCAGCGAGGCTTTTGCCCCTTCGCCGGTGGCAATGATGATCTGCTTGTACGGCACCGTGGTGCAGTCGCCGGCGGCAAATACGCCTTTGACGCTGGTTTCGCACTTGGCATCAATTTCAATTTCGCCAATCCGGTTTCTGGCAACCGTGCCTTCCAGCCAGTTGGTATTAGGCAGCAAACCGATCTGGACGAAGATCCCTTCCAGCGGCAGCTCGTGTTGCGTATCGTTAACGCGATCCTTATAGGCCAGGCCGGTTACTTTCTGGCCGTCGCCCTTCACTTCCGTGGTCTGCGCGTTGAGAATGATATCGACATTCGGCAGGCTACGCAGTTTGTCCTGCAATACGGAGTCCGCTTTCAGTTCCGGCGCGAATTCCAGCAGCGTCACGTGCTTCACTACACCCGCCAGATCGATGGCCGCTTCCACGCCGGAGTTACCGCCGCCAATCACCGCCACATGCTTGCCTTTGAACAGCGGGCCGTCACAGTGCGGGCAGTAGGTCACGCCGCGGGTACGGTACTGATCTTCACCCGGTACATTCATGTTTCTCCAGCGAGCGCCGGTCGCAATGATCACGCTGCGGGATTTCAACACCGCGCCGGAAACGGTCACCACCTGATGCGGCGCACCCGGCTCACTGCCGGGGATCAACGCTTCAATGCTCTGCGCGTCAATCACATCGACATCATAGTCATCAACGTGGCTTTTCAGCGCGGTCGCCAGCTTCGCCCCTTCCGTTTTCGGCACGGAAATGTAGTTTTCGATATCCACGGTATCCAATATCTGACCGCCGAAACGTTCACCGATCAGACCGGTACGAATACCTTTACGCGCGGAATAGACCGCCGCCGCCGCGCCTGCCGGGCCGCTACCGACGATCAGTACATCGTACATCGGGCGCTGATTCAGTTTCTCAACCTGTTTGACGCCCGCGCCGGTATCAATTTTGGTGACGATTTCGACAAGGCTCATGCGCCCCTGACTGAAGTGCTCGCCGTTCAGGAATACGGTCGGCACGCCCATGACATTACGATTCTGGATCTCATCCTGGAACACGCCGCCGTCAATCGCGGTATGGGTAATATTCGGATTCAGGACGGCCATTAAATTCAGCGCCTGCACCACGTCCGGGCAGTTGTGGCAGGACAGCGAGTAATAGGTTTCAAAATGGAATTTACCGTCAAGATTACGGATTTGATCGAGTAATTCTTTCGCTTCTTTTGACGGATGCCCCCCCACCTGTAACAGCGCGAGAATCAGCGAGGTAAACTCGTGGCCCATTGGCGCGCCGGCAAAACGCGGGCCGCTCTCGGAGCCTGGATTGGTGATCAGAAAAGAAGGCTTACGCACCGCCAGACTGTTGTTTTCAATGAAATTCACCTGTTCGGATAACCCAGCGATCTCGGTCAGGAGCTCTCTTACTTCAGACGATTTAGCGGATTCATCCAGAGTCGCAATCAACTCAACAGGCTTGGTTAATTTTTCCAGATAGGCTTTCAACTGGACTTTCATGGTATTGTCGAGCATGGGGTTATCCTCAGAGCAAAAAATCGGGTGCCAGGCACCCGATCAAAACATCAATATCTCAGCGGGGTCAGGTCAGGCTTAGATTTTACCAACCAGATCCAGAGACGGCGCCAGCGTTGCTTCACCTTCTTTCCATTTGGCTGGGCAAACTTCACCCGGGTGAGTAGCGACATACTGAGCCGCTTTCACTTTGCGCAGCAGGTCTGACGCATCGCGGCCGATGCCTTCGGCAGTGATTTCCACCGCCTGGATGATGCCCTGAGGATCAACGATGAAAGTACCACGGTCGGCCAGGCCTTCAGCTTCACGCAGGTTTTCGAAGTTGCGGGTCAGCTGTCCGGTCGGGTCGCCGATCATGGTGTATTTGATTTTAGCGATAGTTTCAGAGCTGCTGTGCCATGCTTTGTGCGTGAAATGGGTGTCGGTGGAAACAGAGTAGATTTCCACGCCGCGCTGTTGGAATTCGTCATAGTAATCAGCAACGTCACCCAGTTCGGTCGGGCAAACGAAAGTAAAGTCGGCAGGATAGAAGAAGAACACGCTCCACTTACCTTCGATATCGTTCTCAGTTACTTCAATGAACTTACCGTCTTTGAACGCCATGTTTTTGAACGGTTTAACTTTGGTGTTAATTACTGACATCACTGTATCCTCATGTGTGTTGGTATAGGAGTAAGGTACAGAAATGTGATCGATATCACCAATGCGTTCTCATTATCGAATCGATAAGTAATACCTTACTTGGCAATAGGCAATAACATCCGTTGCTGCGATGCAAAACGCACGCAGACCAGACGCACCTTACGAATGGAAAGCGGATATAGCCAGTGAGAATGGCGACAAAGCCGGATTTAATCACGCTGTAGCGCGCCGATTTCCTCCGGCTGGCGCTTACTGCGAACCGTCATCGGGGCGCATGGTTGATAAACCGCCGGGGACTTGTAACGTTGGCGTGATTTCGATATGTCCGAAATTGACGGCAACGGGGGCGGCCAGCACGAAAGCGACGGTATCGGCAATATCTTTTGCCTGCGGCAGTTCAAATCCATCAATAAAACGACGGCGCGCTTCTTCTTTATCGCCCATGACGTTGCCAAAAATATCCGTTGCCACGCGTCCCGGGCAAATCTCGGTGACCCGAACCCGCTTGCCGTAGCAATCTACCCGCAACTGACGCGACAGCGCATGTACGCCGGCTTTCGTGGCGTGATAAATCGAGTTGCCGTTAAAATTATAAATGGCGGCAATGGAGGTAATATTAATCACATGACCACAGTCACGTGCCATCATTCCCGGAACCAACAGTCGGCAGAGATGCAGCACGGCACGCAAATTGACATCGACCTGGGTATCAACCGCCTCTTCATCCGCATTCAGAATCGATCCCGGTCGTGAAACGCCGGCGTTGTTAACCAGAATATCGACCTGGATTTCATGGCATAAGCGGGTTAAGGCATCCAAATCGCCGACGTCAAGCACATGCGGAATACAGCCGGTACGCTCGGCCAGCGCCGCCAGCGGTTCCGCGCGACGGGCAACGGCATGGACGGTAATGCCTTCCTGACACAGGCGCTCGACGATCGCCTCCCCCATCCCGGCGGAAGCGCCGGTCACTAAAGCCGTTTTATAATCTGAAAATGGCATTTGCCTCTCCTGTAAATGCTTCGGCATCCGCCTATGCTGGGCCGAAAATAGTGTGTGATACGACTTTATCCACTAAATATCGACGGGGATAAGACATAAATGGTTTGAGGCAATAAGGGGGACTTATTACTTACATTGCCCTTATCACGGCAATTTCGCTGTCATATTCAACGCTGTCGCCATGGTTCACCGTCAGCGACGCCACGATGCCCGCTGTCGGGCTGCGCAGCGGCAAATAAATCAGGCCGACTTTAATCAGCGCCAGTACGGCGCCTTTCTGCACCGCAGCCCCTACCTCAGCAAATGGCGTGCCGTTCAGCGGATGAAACAACAATACGTGGCCCGGCATCGTTGAACGTGCGCTCTGCTGAACGGGAGCCGATGCCATCATCGCATCCGGCCGCAGGCTGGCCGGTTCTGATACGGAGGCTATCCGCTGTCCCGGCTCGTATCTCAAGCGCACTTTGTAGTGGCGACTACTGATCTCAATATCAGACAAGCCAGCCTGACGCATTTTTTGCGCGACCTGACGAATATCTTTCATCGCTAATGAACTGTGTTGCATAGAGCCCCTGTCAACTACCTTGAAAATAAACCGGTTTACAGCCGCCTCAACGACCGGATAAGAGGTTTTCCCTTGCCAGCCCCCGGCGTGCGTATCATCCAACCAATGTCAGCGGGCGGTTATCCACCGTGCGATTGGCCAACAGTGACAGCAAAATGGTTTTCACCGCTTCAGCAGGTTGCGACAGCGGCAAATGATCTGACATACAGAACGAAAGCGGGGCCAGTACTTCCGGGTTATCAATTTTCGCCATCCAGGCATTGGCGGATTTCAACATGACGCGCGCCGCCGATTCCGGCAGCACGGTACAGCCTAAGCCGGCGGCCACCGCATTGGTCAGCGTCGTGATGGATTCAATTTCACATTTCACCCGGTAAGACAGGTGTTGCTGGACAAAAGCCTCATCCAGCAGCTTACGCATAATATTGTAGATTCGCGGCAGGAACAGCTCATAATCCACGACGTCGGCCAGCGAAATTTTTTTCTGCGGCGCGCCCAGCCCCATAGGACAAATGAAATAAAGTTCTTCTTTCATCAGCGGCAGAAAACGTAAGCCGTGGATCTCACGATTGCCATAGATCACCGCCATATCCATACGGCCATTCATAATCAGTTCGCTGAGCGTGGTACCGAAATTCTCATTGAAATAGAGCAAAATCCCCGGATGCTGGCGATGAACTTCTTCCATTAAAGGAATAGCCAACTGTTGCGCCGCCGTGCCGGGCGCCAACCCGACGGAGACTTCGCCAGAGAGAGATAGCCCTGAACCATCAATCGCATTTTGCGCCTGACTGCACTGCCGTAAAATCACCTGGGCATGGGTGTAGAGAATTTTCCCCGCTTCCGTCGGCGTCACGCCACGCTTCGTGCGTATCAGCAGTTGCTGATTCACTTCGCCTTCCAACGTCGCCAGTTGCTGACTTAGCGCCGGTTGCGCAATATGGAGAACATCAGCGGCCTGCGTCAGACTGCCGACATCAACGATCTTAATAAAATATTTAAGTCGACGGAGATTCATGACTGATTCCTCAAAGCGATGTACCGGGAATTAAATGAAGCAATATTGATACCACTTTCACCTCACCCGTCGTCTTCTCAGTCAAAATCAATATAAACATAATAAAATCATAAGAATAGGGCGTCATCGCCGTTAGGTTTTTCGCCATGCCCGCCTCTGCATCACGGCCGGTACGGCACTGCCACAAGGCAAACCGCGATGGCGAGAGGCAATCACCGGTTCAGGCGGCAATCACATGATTACTCTCGGTGTGCCAGTCTAAACGCACCTTCGTGCCAACAGGATAGATTCCTCCCGCGTTCTCACCCTGGGTTTGCCGCCAGGCGATCATCTCCTCGCCCCCTTCCAGCCGCAGCGTGTAATGCAACATATAACCGCGATAAACCACCTGTGTTACCTCGGCCTTCGCGCAGTTCACACCGGAGACATGCGCCTCGTCCGACAAGGGCCGAATAGAAATGGCTTCCGGACGGACGGTAACCATCACCTGTTCCGCCGGCATCTCGCACTGCGTCACATCGAGCGCCAGCCCCGATGGCGTAACCAGCCGGGTGCCGCTCTGATGACGCTGTTCAATACGCGCAGGCAGAAAGTTTGAGGCGCCGATAAAGCCCGCCACAAAGTGGTTGACCGGCCGCTGATAAATCTCTGCCGCCGGAGCAATCTGCTCCAGCCGCCCGTTATGCATCACCGCGATCTTATCGGCCATGGTCAGCGCCTCGTCCTGATCGTGCGTTACCATAATGGTGGTCAGCCCCAATCGGCGTTGGAGATTGCGGATCTCAAGCTGCATGCTTTCCCGCAGACTTTTATCCAACGCGCCCAGCGGTTCATCCAGCAATAGCATATCCGGCTCAATCACCAGCGCGCGCGCCAGAGAAACGCGCTGCTGTTGACCACCGGAAAGCTGCGACGGCAGGCGATCGCTGAATGTTTTCAACTGAACCATATCCAGCGCCCGGGTCACTTTCTCACCGTACTCATACTTCGACATGCCGCGCATTTTCAGGCCGAAGGCGACGTTTTCCGCCACGGTCATATGCGGAAATAACGCATAGTTCTGAAACAGCATGCCGACATTGCGTCGGTGCACCGCCGTCTCAACGATCGAGCGGCCCCCGACCAGAATGTCGCCGGAGGTCGGCGAAACCAAACCGGCAATCATACGCAGGCAGGTGGTTTTTCCGCAGCCGCTGGGGCCGAGCAACGCCAGGATCTCGCCGGCGTTTACCACCAGCGAGACGTCATCCACCGCGACCGTTTTGCCATAGTGTTTACACAGGTTATCTAAACGAACTTCAAAAGATCTCAACATAGAACGGCCTCAACCTGAAAACGTCTGGTTATATTTTTCCAACAACTCGGCGCGACGCGGAATAATGTAGGTCCAGTCTGGCGTAAACAGATTCAGCTCATTCATTTTGCTTTCCGGATAAGCCAGATATTTCAACGTCTCGGCATCGAACTCAATGTCGCGAACCGTTGGCGCGCTCAGCGTCGCTTCCGCCAGCATTTTCTGCACGGATGGCTCCAGCAGCCGGTTTATCCAGGCCAGCCCGAGTTCACGCTGCGGCGCGCCTTTCACCAGCACCAACCCATTTATTCCGGTAAAAGCGCCTTCCTGCGGATAGGTCATATCCAGCGGAATGCCTTTTTTGGTGTGCGGGTAGATGGCCTTCGAATATTCAATGCCGCCGATCATCGCCTGCCCTTGCGCCACCATCATGACCTGAGATTCGCCATCGTAAACCGTCATGACATTAGGCTTCAGCTGCGCCAGTTTTTCCCAGCCTTGATCGATAAGATACTGCGCTTCTTGCAGCGGCTTGCCTGTCGCCAGCGCGGCCGCGACAATCAGCATCAAAATGCTTTGGGTGTTTTTCGGCGTATTGAGGATCATTTGATGCGCATATTTGGGATCGAAGATCTCGGCATAGCTTTTGATGGGTTGCATCATACTGGTATTAATAAACAGCCCGGCCATCGAAACCGAAAAGCCGACGCCATAGTTGTCATTGAATAAATAGCGGTCGAACACATTTTTCAGGTTCGGGATTTCATCAATCGGCAACTGCTCAATCAATCCCTCTTCTTTCGCCTGCGGCACGCCGATATCATCCATCGACATCACGCTATAAATAGGTTTGTTTTTCGTCGCCCGCAGCGAGGCAATGTTAGCCAGCGTTGCGCCCTCCGTCGTTAATACCCGACAGGTGTAGTCTTTCTCAAACGCCGGGATCACCTCTTTTTTGATCAGCGCGCCCTGTGCCGAGTTATAAACACCAACCTGTAATATGCGATCTGCCGCATTTACCTTGGTATTCAGATAAGGAAGCAGCGCGGTGCCCGCCATCGCTTTCAAAAAGGTACGTCGCTTCATGGTCATATCAATTCCTCTTCTGGTGTTTTTAAAGTGCTATGCAGCCATGGCGCGACGCAGACCGACCAGCCGCTCAAGCGCCAGGACGACAATCGTTGCCAGGACGATAATCAAGGTGGACATTGTTGCCACCGAGGGATCAAACACGGTGCCTATCTGGCGATACAACACCACCGGTACGGGGGTGTTGACCGAGTCAGCCAACCACATGGAAACCGGATAGTTGTCGAAAGAAACCATGAAACAGAAGATGGCGCCTGACATCACGCCAGGGGCAATCTGTGGGAAAATCACATGACGAAACGTGGCGGCGCGGCTGGCCCCCAGGGTTCTGGCCGCTTCTTCCAGACTGGGATTCACCAGTTCCAGACTGGTCAGCACCGTGCGCACCACGTAGGGCGAGGTAACCACGGTGTGGGCCAGCAGCAGATTAAGTTTGACGTTACCCCAGCCATAGCTGGAAAACAGTTGCAGCAATGCCAGACCAGTGATCAATACCGGGAAAATCAGCGGCGACATCAGCAGACCTTTACACAGCGAGGAAAAAGGCAGCTTGCCGCGCACCAACGCAAAGGCGGCGGGTACGCCGAGCAGCAGCGACAGTAGCGTCGAACCTATCGCCAACAGGGTGCTAAACAGCAGCGCGCCGGTAAACTCACGATTGGTCAGCACATTACGATACCAGTCGAGGGTAAAACCGGTCGGCGGAAAACTGACGAAGTAACCGTCGGAAAACGAAATCACCACGATGAGCAGGATAGGCGTCAGAATGAAAATCAGCATAACGGCGGCCATAATGTAAAGCAGCAGGCCGGAGAAACCACTCAGACTGTTATTCATTTCGTTTCTCCGTGCAGGCGGCGCCCGCTAAGCAGTTTCATAGACAGGGTATTCACGGCAATGACGATAAACACCAGAATGGTGGCGATGGCGGCGCCAAACGGCCAGTCATAAACCGCGACGATTTGCTGTTCAGCGAGGTTGCCAAGCATTTGCGCCTGTGGGCCGCCGATCAACGAGGGGATCACATAAGAGCCCGCCGCCAGCGAAAAGACCAGCGTCATACCGGCGACCAGACCGGGAAGACTCAACGGCAGGGTCACGCGCAGGAATACGCTCCAGGGCGGCGCGCCTAATGTGCGGGCCGCAGATTGCAGATTGGGATCGATCTTTCCCAGCGCCGACGCGAGCGGTAACACCATCATCGGAAAGAAAATATGCAACGAACCGATAATGACCGCCCATTCGGTAAACATCAGCGCGTTAGGGCGTTCAATGATCCCCAGATGCAGTAACACATAGTTAATAAGCCCGCTGGGACCGTTATTTAAAATCAACTGCCAGCCATAGGCGCGAACCACCACGCTCACCGCCAGAGGGGCGATAATGATTAGCGTCAACACGCGGGAGAACCAGGCATTTCCGCGCACCAGCACGATGGCGATCGGATAGGCCAACACCGCCGCTATCAGCGCCGTGATCACACTGATACGCAGCGTGGTCCAGAGGACTTTGCTATATAACGCCACTTCGAAAAAATGAATATAATGAGAAAAGGTATAAGGAGAACCAATATCACCGGTAGACGATTGCGTCATTACGCTAAAAGACATCAGACGAATAGCGGGAACAAAAAAGAAAAAAATCTGAAACACCAGTAAGGGTACAATCAATAACGAAGGTGATTGCCAGCGTATTAATTTTCGTGAGCGATTAACGGACTCTGAAATATCTGTCATTGAATTTCCTGTGAGTAAACTCATTTCAATCTATGGCGAAAGTCATTATTACCATGCCGGCATATCAAAAACAGGATACAGAAAATCGGAAAAGTGATGATAATTAATTGAAATAAAATGATCTTTATTAGCCATTCATTTCCAAAACGGTAATATAATTGACAAGATAAACAATAATACTTTTTTAGTATGCTTATATTCTCTCTTGTTATGGATGGTTAATAACAAATTTCCTTTCTCTATCACCTTGGAAATTAAAGACAAAAAAAGATATTCCTCACTAGCCCTTACTATTTCCCCTTCTATTTTCACCAGCCCCTTACTCACTATCGTTTTATGTTATGTCACCACAACAAAGTGCTATTTGATTAATAAATCTTTTCTCCCGTACTCTTTTCACGACCCTATGTCATCACCCTTATTCGACTGCCGCGGAGAAAAATATCCGATGGATGTTTTCGTAACGGGCCGTCCTTCCCTGACTTTTTGGATCTCTGCACCATGCCTGAAATAGCCGATCGCTTAAAGAATGTTACTGTATCTGCCTCCGTCGCAATGACGCAGAAAGCACGGGATCTTGCCGCTCAGGGCGTGCATGTTATCGGCCTGTCTACCGGCGAACCCGATTTCCCCACGCCGGAACATGCCACAGAAGCCGCCTACGCCGCCGCCCGCGCGGGGGATACGCGCTATCCGCCGACCGATGGCACGCCGGCGTTGCGGGCGGCGATCCAACGCAAGTTCAAACGGGATAACCATCTCAATTATGAGGTCAGCCAGATCCTGACCGCCGGCGGAGCAAAACAGATCATTTTTAATGCCATCATGGCAACCTGTAACCCGGGCGATGAAGTGCTGATCCCGTCGCCGTCATGGATCAGCTATGCCGATATTGTGAAATTCGCCGGCGCCACCCCCGTGCCGGTCAACTGCCCGCAGGACAATGGTTTTAAGCCACGGCCCGCTGACCTGGAGGCGGCCATTACCCCCAAAACGAAATGGCTGCTGCTGAATTATCCCGGCAATCCGACCGGCGCCGTTTGTACCCGCGAAGAGATGCAGGCGATTGCCGAGGTGATGCTGCGCCATCCGCACGTCTGGATCATGACTGACGATATCTACGAACACCTGATCTATGACGACGTCACCTTCTACACCATCGCTGAAGTGGAACCGCGCCTGTTCGACCGTGTTCTGACGGTGAACGGCGTCTCCAAAGCCTATTCGATGACCGGCTGGCGGCTGGGTTTTTGCGGCGGTCCCAGCGATCTGATCAAGGCGATGAGTAATGTCAATACGCAGAACGGCGGCGGCGTATGCACGCTGACCCAGGCAGCGGCGGTAGCCGCGCTGGATGGGCCACAGACCTTACTCAGAGAACGTGCGGAAATTTACCGCCAGCGCCGGGATTATGTTTTGGAACGACTGAGCGCCATTGAAGGCCTGCGCTGCCATAAACCGCAGGGTGCGTTTTACCTGTTCGTGAATATTTCCTCACTGATTGGCAAAACCACGCAGGGCGGACGCAAAATCACCAGCGACACCGACTTCGTGATGGCGCTGATTGAAGAACAGCATGTCGTTACCGTACAAGGGGCGGCTTACGGTATGAGTCCCTTTTTCCGGCTCTCTTATGCCACCAGCATGGAAATACTGACGGAGGGCTGCGATCGTCTGGCGGCTTTTTGCGCAGGCATGCACGGAGGAGAACATGATGCTTGAAGCACATCCGCGTGTAGTAATGGTTTCCGGGGCCTCTCGCGGCCTTGGTTTCCATATTGTGCAGCGTCTGCTGCAATCCGGCTTTACCGTCTCCGCCGGGGTGCGTAACCCTGCGGCGCTGACCGCAACGGCGCGGTTGCACGTTTTTCACTACGATGCGCTGGAGGCGGGATCGGGCGAAATCTGGGTTGAACAGACCGCGGCCAAGCTGGGTCGCATTGATGCATTGATCAACTGCGCCGGTATCAACCCTCGCGTGCGCGTGCTGGACGACGGAGAAGAGGCCCTCGACAACATGTGGCGCATCAATGTGAAAGGGCCGTTACGCCTGAGCCGCGCCGCTCTGCCCTTTTTATTTACCGCCGGCAACGGCAGAGTGATTAATGTCGCATCGCTTGCCGGCCGACGGGTGGGCAGCAATGTCGGCTATGCCATGACCAAGTTCGCCGTGGTGGCGCTGACGCACGGTATTCGCCAGGAATGCTGGGATAACGGCGTGCGGGCAACGGCGCTCTGTCCCGGCTATATCGCCACCGACATGACCGCAGGAGAAACCGAAGTAACGCGCGAAGAGATGACGCAACCGGAAGATCTCGCCGAGATGGTCGATTTACTGTTACGGCTGCCCAATAATCTGTCCATCGCGGAACTGCTGGTGAACTGCCGCAAGGAAGCGATGCTGTAAATCAGACGGCTTACAGCGACGACGTTAACTCCATAAGCAGATCGCGTACCGCCGTTGCGGGCTCAGATAACGGCGAGAGATCGGAAACACACAGCGACAGCGTCTCTTCGATCACGGGTGAAGCAATGGAGCGAATGATCACATCCGGCGACTCCGACTGGATCCGATCGGCAATGGCGCGCGGCATAATGGTCACCCCCAAACCGGCGCCGACCGCTTTAGAGATACTCTTTACCGCCTCCAGTTCACCGATAATATTCATGCTGAGCTGATTTTGACTGAATGCCTTATCCACGGCGCGCCGGACGAAGTTATATTCCGGCGGCAGCAGCATCGGCAGCGAGCTGAGCTGCCCGACCGCCAACGGGCCGCCATCATCGTCGATATCGAAATTCTCATGGGCCACCAGGAAGAACTCCTCCACCAGCTGCGGCTCGTAATGCAGCCCTTTGATGCCGCCGGTGCCATGGATCAGCGCCATTTCCAGACGGCCATTCACAATCAGTTCGCTATAGGCCTGCCCGACGCTTTCCACAAGATGCAGAAGAATGCCCGGATGACGCTTACGCATCTCGGCAAACAGCGTCATGGATAAGGTGGCGGCCACGCTGAACGGCGCCAGACCAACGGATACCCGGCCAACCAGCATCTGACCGGCATTCAGCACCTCCATCTCCGCCTGCCGCATCTGACGCAGGATCGTATTGGCATGGCTATACAATACCTTGCCGGCTTCCGTCGGGATCACGCCCTGCTGGCTGCGGATCAGCAATTTGCGTTTAAAATGATCCTCCAGCGAGACAAGCTGCTGGCTTAATGCGGGCTGAGCAATGTGCAGAGCATCGGCTGCGCGAGTGATACTTCCTATATCAACGATGGTGATAAATGATTTTAACCGTCTGATATTCATACTCACCCCGATAAAATAAAGGTTATTGCGCCAATACTGCCGCCGCCGGTGCCACGGTGCCGCCGTTGGCTTCAATTTCACTCCTCACGATACGTGCCAGTTCGAGCGAACCCGGCGTATCGCTATGGATCAGAATCGAACGGGCTCTCACCGCGATGACTGCGCCGTCAAACGTGGTGACCGTGCCATCAAGTAAAAATTGACGCACTCTGGCGCGCACGGCGGTTTCGTCATTAATCACCGAACCGGCAATGCCGCGCGGCACCAGTTGGCCTTTATTATCATAAGCGCGATCGGCCAGAAATAAGGTCAACGTCTTGAGCCCGCACTGCTTCGCAGCCTGCTCTACGTAAGTATCCGGCTGCGAGAAAATAATCAGCGCCGGATCAACGCTTTTTATCGCTTCCATCACCATCAACGCCAGAGGGAAATCGCGGTTAATCATATTGCCCATCGCCGCATGAAAGCTCACGTGCGCCACTTTCGTACCTTCCGCTTTAGCTATCGCGTAAAGCGCCCCCAACTGATACAGCACCTGCTGGCGGATCTCTTCCGCACTAAACGGCAGCTCTTTACGACCGAACCCTTTGCGGTCCGGAAATCCGGGATGCGCGCCGATTCCGACCCCCTGCGCTTTTGCCAGACGCACCATACGCGTCATAATGTCCGGATCGCCGGCATGAAAGCCACAGGCGATGTTGGCAGAAGAGACCGCCTGCATGAGCTTGTCGTCGTCACAAAGCCGGTAGACGCCAAAGCCTTCTCCCATGTCGGAATTAATATCTATTTTCATGATATCGCTACCTTTTCATAAAACATCATAGAAAATCGTTATCTGTCGACGGCCTGTACCAGCGCGCGAACGCCGTGTTGGATCGTCGTCAGATAGTTCTCAATCGCCTGCTCCAGCGCGATGGCCTCCGAGGCGTCACTCTCGACCAGTTGCAGCTTGTTGCCCGGCGGCACCTGAGCCAGCCGCCACAGGTCATGCTCAATGATGCCGGCAATTTTCGGATAGCCGCCGGCAGTGTTGGCATCGCTCAGTTGAATAATCGGTTCCCCGGCCGGCGGTACCTGAACAATGCCGGGGATCAGACCGTAAGAACGCATCTCCACCACCTTTTCCGGCCTGAGCGGCTCGCCTGACAAACGATAGCCCGTGCGGTTACTCTGCATGGAAATCGTCCACTGTTGCGACCAGAAACGGCGGGCATCGGCAGCGAACAAATCGTATTCGCCGGCAGGAATCGCACGCAGTTGCAGCACACCCTCCGGCGTATGAGGAAAAAACGCGTTCAATGCCACGGAAGGAGGCTCAACGCCGATGCCCCCGTCAGGCAACGACCGGCCGTCAACCCGCCCGACAGGCAACGTGTCGCCCGATTGCAACGGCCGCCCCTGCCATCCCCCGAATCCCCCGCGTAATGCGGTGCTGCGCGATCCCATCACCAGCGGCACATCAATGCCGCCGGCGACGCAGAGATAGCCTCTTACGCCCTGAGCGGGATAACGCATTTCAAGCTGTTGGCCCGCGTGAACCCGATGCATCCACCACGGCGGCAGGGCGACATCATCTAACCGAGCGCGACAGTCGGCGCCGGTCAACGCAATCGTGGCATCGGCCAAAAAACGCACCCGAAAAGGAAAAAACTGGATTTCCAACCCCGCCGCGCCCTCGTCATTCCCCAGCATACGATTGCCCGCGCGCAGGGCCAGACTATCCATCGCGCCGCTTACCGATACCCCGAGATGACGAAACCCGGTGCGCCCTAAATCCTGCACCGTATTCAGCGGCCCGGTTTTTAGTACTTCAATCACAGTTCAATCCTTTCAGGCAGAAAACGTACCCTGTCGCCGGGCGCCATCAGTGCCGGCACCTCAGCCGCGGGATCAAACAGGGGAATATCCGCATAACCGATAGCGTTCCAGCCATTCGGGCCGGTGAGCACGGAAACCCCGGTTTGCATACCGCCGATGGTGACCGTGCCCTTAAGCATGTGCAAAGACGGTACTTTTTTACGCGGCGTCGCCAGAATGGGATCCAGCCCGTGCAAATAGCCAAACCCCGGCGCGCTGCCCAATGCAAAGACGGTGTAACTGCCCTGATAATGACGGCGAATCACCTCATGCTCGGATAATCCGGCATGCAGACAGACGCTGGCGAGATCCGTTGCGTGTTCGCCGCCGTAGCAAACGGGTATTTCGATCAGCTTGCCAACATGGCCGATAGCCTGAGCCTGTTCCCAATGCTCAAGGAGAAGGACGCAGACGCTATCGCTATCCGTCGGCGTGTGTTTGAACAGCACCAGCAGATTAGTGACGCCCGGAATCAATGCTTCGACGTCATCACGATGTTCAAGCGCCGCCGCCAGCGCCCAAATTCTCCGCTGAGCGGGCAGATCAAACTCGCCGGGCGCTTCAACTAAATAGGCGCGGCTGCCAATGGTGGAGATCTTTACCTTTTCACCTTGACCGGTGAGCATGAACGAGGGACGCGTGCGAGCCTCTCCAGACAGAATGGTCATTTATAATTCCAAAGGATCAGATTAAATAGGCATTATCTTCTGTTAAAACAGGTCATTCCTTTCCGAATAATACCGTTATGGTCATGACGCTTCGAATATATAAGCAACACCGGGACTTGTATAAGAGGGAAACTTTTTGTGGCAATACTAAATTTGTATGACGCGACCAAAATAAAAAACACTATCCGCAGGATGCGATCCCCAATGAATTTCATTAAAGGAAGCCAATACAGCGGCAGCCTGAAAGATAAAGGGCATATAAGAAAAAACTATTCGGACAGAATAAAATTATCTTAACGGTGTTGCACCGGAAGACTCTATGGTAGAAGCCGCTTTTCCCGCCGGCAGGAAAGCGGCTCCAGTTTTATCAAACCAAAAGAGAAGGCAGCATGAATCCTAAAATGGGCGTATTACTTAAAATAATGTCGGCCCTCTGTGCAACATTGATGCTTGCCTGCGTAAAAGGACTTAATGGTGAAATACCCACCGGTGAAGTGATCTTCTTTCGTTCTTTTATTGCGCTGTTCCCGCTGCTGATCTGGCTGAAATATCAGGGGAATATTCTGGATATGATTAAAACCAGAAATATTTTTGGTCATCTTATTCGTGGTTTTTCCGGCACGGGCGGGATGTATTTCAACTATATCGCGCTGATCTATATTTCCCTGGCCGATGTGACCGCCATCAGCTATGCCGCCCCACTGTTTACCGTGATCATGGCGGCGATTTTATTAAAGGAGAGCGTGCGCCTTTATCGCTGGCTGTCGGTTATTATCGGTTTTTCCGGCATCATCATCATGCTGGCCGCACATTTGAGTACCAGCAGCGTTTTTTCCTCAGTCGGTTCAACCGCGGCGACGCCTTCTCTCGGCGTCATTTTTGCCCTGTTGGCCGCACTGTGCTCGGCAACCTCATCCGTACAGATTCGTTTCCTCAACGGTAGAGAAAAACCTGGCGCGATCGTTTTCTATTTCTCGCTGATGACCATGTGCATCGGCCTGGTCACCGTATTCTTTGGCTGGAACATGCCTGACGCCACTCAGCTTCTACTGCTGATTGGCTGCGGTTTTTTTGGCGGCATGGCGCAAATTCTGATGACGCTCGGCCTGCGTTACGCCGATGCGTCTTTACTGGCGCCTTTCGATTACACCACGCTGGTCTGGTCGATGCTGATTGGCTACCTCTTTCTCGACAGCATCCCCAGTTCCGCAACGATTGTTGGCGCCGCGATTGTTGCCGGCGCGGGGATATTTACCGTTTGGTGCGAACAACGACAGTATAAAGCACAAATAACGCGTTCATTAACTTCCCGCTGAGTTTCCTTAAATAGCTCGCCTATGCCGCGCAACGCGCGGTTAATATCGTCATTTGAGCGATAAAGACGGGTATATCAGGGTAATAAAAAGGCCAGAGGTGGCACCGGAAGTACCCCACCGGGGAACCGAATTCCCCGGCAGGCTACCGATCCTGTACGCTGAAGCGCACCGGCGCGGTAATGGTGTGCGGCATGCCGGCGGGCGGCGCGGGTACCGGCGAGGCGCGGCGCACCAGCGCCAGCACTTCCCGATCCAGTTCGGCGAAGCCCGAAGATCGCGCCAGCTGCGCGTCCAGCACGTTACCGGCGTCATCAATACTGAAACGAACCAACACCGTGCCGGCCTCGCGCCGCGAACGCGCGCCCGGCGGATACTTTTTGCGCCGTTCCAGATGGGCCATCAGGCGCGCCTGCCATTTAGCCGAAGCGGCGGAAGAGACGGAAGCGCCAGCGGTAGATTGCCGTGCCGCGGTGCGGTGCGATGGGTCGGCCTGTGCCTGGGCTCGAACAGCCTGACGCGAAGCCGCCTGCTCCTGCTGGCGCGGCCGTGGCGCATCCTCGGGACGTTTGGCGCGCTCGGTTTGCGTCTTCGGCTTCGGCGGCGGTTTGCGCGCCGCCGGCACCTTGATCGCGGCCTTGTCATGCCGCTCAAGGCGCGGCGCTTTGACCGGTTCGGGCGTCTGCGGTTCCGGCGGCCTATCCTCCTGCGGTTCGGGCAAAAGTTCCTGCGGCGATTCAACTTTCTTCACCGCCTGACTCGCCTGGGAATTCTGCAATTCGGGAGAAATATCGTTGTGTTCGATGGCAACGGCCTGTGGTATATCGGCCAGTTCGATCATGATGGCGGCGGGCGGCATGCTGTCAGCCGCCGCCATCAGCGGTTCATGCAGCATCCACAGGATGCCGCCGATATGAAACGCCAGCGCCAGCAGGCTGGCGCAGCTCCAGCGCGCGGCGCCGCCCAGCCCACCGTCTTTTTTCAAAACTGTATTCATATCAGAACTTAACTGTCACGCCGCCGCGCACCGTGCGGCCCGGTCCAGGCATGAGCGAACTGCCCAGCGCGTCCATGTAGTAACGATCGGTGAGGTTATCAATTGTCAGGTCAACGGTGGCGTTATTGTTGATCTTGTAGCTCGCATAGAGATCGATCAACGTATAGGGATTCCAGCGAGATGGCTGTATCTCACCAGTTCCTATGACTGAGCCATCTCCGATACCATCGGCCATTCGACTACCGGTGTAAGTCAGGCGTCCGCCAACCGTCAGCTTTTCGTCCAGCAGCCGAGCGCCTAGATTGAGCGTCACGGTATCCTGTGGCGGTACTTGCAAAAGAGAGTAACTGTTTTGGATGCCGCCGGAGGCGCACCGTGAATAGCCTGAAATAAGTTCAGTCCCCTCTGCTACGCAGAACATCGTGTCCGTGTAGTGGTTCCACGCTAGCCCGCCAAAGTAATTTCCTGTGTCATAATCAGCGGAAACCTCGAAGCCACGCATCCTTGCGTAATCGAGATTTATTCGGTTAAGTCTATATCCGGTACTACCGTCTTCGCGCGTATAGAGAACATTCGCCCTGGTTATGTAATCATCAATCTTGTTGTCGAAATACGCAGCATGCAAACGAACCTTGTCCCCAGCGCGAAACACTTCTTCTTGCAGGTGATTGATACCAAATTCGATGCTTCTCGCACGTTCTGGATTGACAAAATTTTGAGTGCCGGCGTCGAAAGATTCAGACTTCAAAGTTTCAAAAATACTTGGTGACCGTAAAACGCTGCCATACTTGCCATAGACCTGAAATCCTTGCAGAGGCTCGATCGTCGCACTGAAGACCGGAGACCATCCATCGGCGGAATGCCTGGAAGAATCCGTATCGTCCAAGGTTTCGAAGCGTGAATAACGTAGGCTTTCGTTGAAGGTCAACCAATCAAGCGGTTTCCATTCCAACGATGTAAAGCCACTGGTTTCGTTACGCCGTCCCTCGCGCGTTGCCCAACCGACATAAGTGTCTCTGTCGACATCATCCGGCAAGCCAATATCCTCTCGCGTCCATGCGCCTCCATACTCAAGTTTGAAATCACCGATATCTGTCGAAAAACGGGAAGTATTGGAAATCGTGGTACCATATCGCTGTGAGGCAATGTAAACACGGCTGGGCATCCATATATCCCAACCAAGGCTTGGAATGTAATTCCGAACCGCCGCATTGACTCTGAGATCAACATCCGACCGGAATGCATCGACCTTCAGGTCGATCAAGTCATGGTCTTCTGGACTCCAGCGATAGCGAGCCGTATAGGTATCCAATTCAATTGTATTCAGCCACCCTTGGTAAGCGTATGCATTTACTGCAAGCTGGGTAGGGAGTATTTCACCATACTCACTCTGATATCGATTCCATCCTAATTCGAGGGAATGACCACCCTCCGCCCGAACAGTCCCCTTCAGCAACCAGGATTCATTGTCATATGAGGTATTGAGAACTTCCTCACCAGCTCGGAACGCACTCAACCCACCGTTAGTAACTTGCAAGTTTCCGTATTGATTTGGTGCAATGATAGCATGGGCCGAATCGCCGCCATTACTGCCCGCGTGGTAATTACCGTTTTTGCGGCGCGCGTAGGCCGCGAGGATATCGACATATTCAGTCGTTCCCGCCACAGCAATACTTCCAGAGCCGCCGGTTGGTTCAAGAACGGCGGGACGGTTCATCCCATTTGAAGAGAACAATGAACCTTGGTCAGGCATTGTCCCGGTGTAAGACTGCGCACCAGTGAAACCGCCAAACGTACCAGTAGCAGGCGCGGACGAACTGTTGGTATTGAATCCACCTTTAAGGCGCACGCCAAAGCTTTTGCCCGGCAACAGAATATCGTCGACGCCGATGGTGCTCATGCGTACCACGCCGCCCGTAGCGCCGGTGGCATCAGCCTCCATGCTCGGTCCCTTCTCAATTGACACCGCGCCGATAAAATCTGGATCAACGTAGCTGCGCGAAGCGGTGCCATTGTAGCCGCGATAGACTGAAGACTCCTGCGAAGCCCCATCGACGATGACCGGCACCCGTCCCTGCCCCTGCATGCCGCGAATATTAACATCCAGCGCGCCCGAGTTGCGGTTATCGCCATTGATGACCCCCGGCACGCCGGACAGGAAATCCCCCACCGAAGTGCCGCGAAAGCGTTCCACCTGCTCACCCGAAATATAAGCGCGCGAACCAGCGCCGCGATAGGGTTCGTCCGCCGGGCTAACGCCGCTTACCCCGGTGACGGTGATCGTGTCGAGCAGCAGGGAATCATCGCCGGCGTTCTGCGCATAAGCGGCGGCGACATCCGGCTCAATCGCATAGGTATCGGCGCCGATCGGGCGGTAAGAGAGACCCGATCCCTGGAGAAGGCGGGCCAGCGCCGCGTCAGGCGCGATAGCTCCCGCAATGCCCGGCGAGCGCTTACCGGCGGCGATGCCGGGATCATAGGTCACCTGCCGCCCCGACTGGCGTCCGAACTCGGCGAGCGCGCCGGCCAGCGGCCCCGCCGGTACGTTGAACTCGATCTGCTGTGCGGTCTGGGCCCAGGCATCCTGCTGTATTATCCCCGCCGCCAGCGAAGCTCCACCCAGATTCAACAAAGCGGCAAGGGCTATCCGCCGCGCCCCCCGTTTATTTTTATTAGTCATCATTCTTATCAGGCCCCATTTCGTTTAACACTATTCCCCAAGCAGCCGACTAACGCCGACTCCTGATAATGGAAACGAATGAGAATGAGAATTTTTCAGCACAGAATGAAAATTTTTACGCGGCAATGACTTTACCGGCGGGAGATGCTTTTGCGTGATGGGTTATCAGCCCCATCCTGATGAATGAATCCTCCGTAACGAGGATCTATCGACAGGCATTTTAGGGCGCAATCAGGAAATTATCGTCAACCAGGAAGAAAGCCGGCGTACCATACCGCCGTACGGTTGCACCACCGCCTTCAGCGCGCTCTCCGGGGATGTGAGATTATACACGCCGCTAACGCGCTGCCGGCCGAGAGACGGCGTGACAATCGCCACCCGTCCGGGCTGCCAGCGCGCAATCCTGGCGACAACGGAAGAAACGGGCTCCCGATCCACCATCAACACGCCGTCACGCCATGCCGCAATCTGCCCCGGTTCGCGCCATCCGCGTTCGACGTCGCCACTTTCCCGATCGAGAGTCAGCCACTCTCCCGCAGACAACGTCCCGTTGCCCGCCGCCGACGTGACGTCGGCCCGACCGCGCTCAAGCGCCACCGATAGAAATCCTGCGTTCCAGCCAAGATCGAATGCGCCGGACGCCGTTACCTCCAGCGCATCGACAACCGCCAGAAACGGGCGGCCGGCGTCCGGCGCCACATCAAAAAACGCCATGCCGGAGAGCAGTTCCACACGCCGGCTGTGCGGCGAGAAGCGCGAACGAATGGCGCTGTCGGGACCGAGCGCCGCCAGCGAGCCGTCAGGTAGAGAAACTCGCCGCAGTTCGGCCGTTGCCGTCATGTGGTCGGCCTGCGCGCGCAGCAATATTCCCGGCCCAACCAGCGCGCCGACGCCCCATGCGGCCAGTACCGCTCCGCCGCCGAAAATCAGGGAACGGCGCGAGATCCCCGCCGGAGCCTTACTCTCCCCGCGACGGGCCTGCACGACCCGTCCCGCCATGACGTGGATCGCCATGGCTTCGGCCCAGACCGCTTCATGAGAAGGATCGCATCCGCGCCAACGCCGGATCTGAGCGCGTACCAGCGGATTCGCCGGATCGGTCTGATGGCGGATGATGAGGTCGAACGCTTCCGCGAATAATTTATCGTCTTCCGACGTTTTTTCAGTCATACATGAATCAATCCGGTGATAACGACGCGCCAGGAAAGCCAGAGGAAAGGTCAATCTAGCCTCTACATTATCATTAACGAATGTAAGGGAAAAATTTTCACCTCGCGACGCATATTAATCCCCACCATCCTTGAGCCTAATACGCAAGTGCTGGTATGCGTGATGGATAAGCGACCAGGTACGCGACACAGAAAGATTCAGTTCAGCGGCGACCTCGGCGATGGTCATATCACCCAGGCGATACAGCTCAAAGGCGCGCCGCGTCCTTTCCGGCAGTTCCATCAGCGCCTGGTTCGCTATCGCCAGCCGCTGGCGATCATGGGCGATCGTTTCGGGGTCCGGCGCGGGATCGGGAACGCCGTCATACTCATCACCGAGCAGATCGGCCTTTTCAACAAGATGCTCACGGCGATACAGATCGACCGACAGATTACGTGCGACCCGGCGAAGATAGGCTCGGGGATTGTCGTCCCGTTCTGGCGGCGCGGACGTCAACATCCGCAGGAAAACATCCTGTGTCAAATCCGCCGCCACATCCGGTCGGTGTCCCCGTTTGCGGAGAAAACGGTTAATGTCGCAGGCATGTTTCTGGAACAGGCGTTTAAGGTCCCACATCAGCGCAACCTCGCGATTACCGTCGCCCGAAACCGCATTATTTTATAGAAAGTACGGTCATGCATAGCCCTGCCATCCGATACACACCATCCCAGCGCGGAAACATCCATTATTGCCAACTCGACGCCGTCGTGTGGCTGCCGTTAACGAAGTTCCCAATATAGGGAAAAATCGCTACAAATGGTAATAATTTGTATTTGCATTAAGGATAATGAGCCGTGCGGCGGCAAGATCAACGAGCAGAACGGGGAATGGCGAGCGCAGATTATCGAACGGCGACATCGGTATCGTGACGATTCTGCACGAGCGAATACATCTGATTGATCGGTTTCGTAAAGATTTTAGACCTTGATGGTGGAGACATCCCAAAGCGGACCTCAGGCGGTCGGTACGGCTTAGATTTGGGCTGGCGTTATGCTTCTTGGGGTCGAGCGCAACGGTCAGGCACCCGATTTTCATGTACTAATTTGTGTACTACTTCGGCGTGGTTGACGGTGGTTTTCAGTGGATTTCGCTGGATGCTCAACAGAGCGATTACCCTGTTGAATCAGAGAGCTACAGACTTTGGTGGCTGTCTATAGAACAAGAATTGGAGCGGGAAACGAGATAATCATTTATCGCTCAATCGACTGATTCAACAAGATTTTTCGGTACACCTGTTGGTTGACTGGCTATATTGTGTACTAGGTTGAGAACGTTGGCAAGGTATCCCTGACTTGTTCCCCATTGATGAGTACATCTGTAATGTTAGCAGTGTCGGCTTTTGACACTGCTCTGTCCTCGAGATAGATCCTTGTCAGCTACGAGAAGCGACATTATGGCCTCCATCACCAATACATGCTTGCGCAATTGCTAAATCAGATTGCTAGTATAATCTAGCGACTTTAGCCTTTGGCTATCATTGCCAGAAAAGCGCAGTTTAGGGTGACGAAATCCAACTTTTAGTTAGTTTATGGAAGGGAAACTTATGACAACTCACGACAGAAAAGCATGTAGTGCCTACCTTACCCTCGTAGCACCACCAATTTCAAACACAATGGCGGTTAATATTAATAATGACGACAAGGAAATCATAAAAATTTTGCGTCAAAGTCATTTTTATATGATCTGCGGAAGGCCTAAAGCTAACTTCGGTAATATTGGGTTATCAGGTAATGGGGCAATCAAGATTGAAATAATACTCGATTCGGGCCCCTTGTCTAATGGGCTAATTCACATTCAAAAAATGCATTTCTTCCGTACCGCACCAACAAACACAAACTTCGATCTTAAACTTAAATGTAATAAAGACTTTTTACGGATATTTCTTGAAGGTGAACTGATATTTGCTACTACGCCGGACGAATTGCTCATGAGGCGAGGGAGAAAAGAAAATTTAGTCACTGGATTCGATAACTATCTTGAAATGATGACTTTTGACTTACTTTACGTAGGAATCGCCAAGGAAAATCAGGATAGTTATAGCAGATTAATTGCTAAAGGCCATACTGCACGGATGAACATTTTGGCCGCAGAAGAGCAACGTTCGCCTGGTGCCAGAGTCAGTGACGAGACTTACCTACTTTTATTTGAAGTAGAACCGCTTACCATAACTGTTTTTGGCAGGGAAGGTGATTTTGATGATGAAGATTTCAATTTTACAATTGACTATCATAGAATAATAGCAGACGCAGAAAAAGCTATTATCAGCACATTTAAACCAAAATATAACAAGCAACTCTATGTTAATTATCCTAAGGGAGTTGATGGATTATATGAGCAGGGATATGACGGATACTCATACGCAATCGCTGAAGGATTTGCTTTTAATACGACCTATGGAACAATTAAAGGAGCCAGAGACTCTAAAGATTTACTCCCATCAAATGATGCTGACTTTATATCAGTTAATGGAGACGAGGTTATTCTTAATATATCTGGAGTGGATTTTAATATTCCTTTTTATAACAGTGATTTCTAAATTAAATATTCTGATGTGCACTCAGTACGCAGCCTAACCTAAATGTCTACAAAGATCCGCTGCTGGCACGACGCGGCCAGACTGAAAGACCGCCAGGTCCGCTATGAGCGAAGGGCATAAGTTCCGAAAGCTTACTCTTATCGAAATGTATGAAACAATGGGGAGCAGGTCAACTGCATAGTATTTAACGTGACCTGACAAAATTGCTGTGATAAAAGTCGTCAAAAGACATGCTGACGTTGAAGGAAGAAATGGATAGTAAATTCAATGAAGTAAGGGAGTATTCCAGAGCAATCCTGCTCTTACGAAAGCTTACTCTCATTAGTAAGCTGAGCATCTTAGTTTCGGTTCTCACTATTGGAGTTAGCTACTATGTTGTCATAGCAGACTATTTTCAGCCATATGATCTCACAAACTCAACCATTGTAGAAGCGATGATGGATAAAGATTACCAATCCATCAATAATAATACTTTTGATATACTTAATAAATATAATTCTGGTGAGTCCAAAATAAATCCTACCAACTTTTATGCATTCCTCCCTGGGCGTTACAATGCGACTTACGTGCATGTCCATGGGCATCTTGTACCCATGGGGGAGAGCATAAATACGAGCCACAACAACTTTACTATGTATCGCTATGATTTTACATACCGAGTTAGTATATCTCAATTTGGTGTGATGATTTTCTCTCTAATTCAGATATTCTTACTTTCATCTTTTCTTTATCTTCACTTTAGCACCAAATCAAAACATGAACATGACTTTGAAGATAAAATTGTAGGCACATACTTTGATATGCTATCTGATCCGCTTGAAGAAAGAGAACTAAGTGATGTTGAAAAGTTAAAGCTGACACTGAGGAAGTTTAATGCCTTTCGGTTGGCATTAAACAACAGATATGATAATCGCCCCGGTTATGCAATCAACGACGAGTACGATGTTCAGGATTTGCTGCGTGCAATACTGGCATTAAACTTCGAAGATGTAATTAAAGAGAGTGCCATTCCCTATTATTTAGGATCAAACTCAAGAGTGGATTTTTTGATACGTGATCAAAGTATTGCCATAGAAGTCAAAAAGACAAGGAAGGAATTAAGAGACGGCAAGTTAGCGGACCAAATTATTTCTGATCTCCATCGTTATCAAGCACATCCTGCTTGCAAAGATATTATATTTTTTGTGTACGATCCTGATCATTTAATACAAAATCCGGCGAGTTTGAAAAAGGATATCAAGTCGATAAGAAGTGACGCCACATTACATTTTGTTATTGTCCCTGAGGTTTAATGTGCGGAGGTTTTATTCTTCTTGATGTATCGTACCTCAACAAGGAAGGTTATTTCCGCACCTTGTCAAAAAGATCTGAGGGCTGGGAATAAACTGTATAACAGGTGTGCTTGTAATCGAATTAGATGCACTGTTATCTGCTTCCGTTGATTACCCAAGATTAATATCAGCGACTTCCGCCATTGGCACGAGGCGGATTGGATACAGTCTCATCGGGTCCGCTCTGAGCGAAGATCGGACATTGCAGTTGAGGTATTTTTCTGAATT
>NZ_KZ819025.1 GCF_003115845.1 Brenneria roseae subsp. roseae
CAAAGTCCTGGCCGGCAGGCCAGGACTTTGTCATCAATCTGAAACCAGCCGTTAGGCTGGTTTCTTTAAATCAGAGGTGCCGGACTCGGAATCATTCAGCTTTCTATTAAGTTGAAATACAGCATAAATTTTAACCGCATCTATTGTCAAGACCCGTGGATTGACCCGTATTTTAATAGATAGATCAGAATGATGGGTCACATGCGATAAAGAAATGCCCGGTTCGTTCCTTTGGTTCGATTCCCTATGATACCGATAAATCGTAATGACATTAGCGTTACGGTTGCTGTATGATTAATATCCAGAGAGTAGGCCGGAGGATAACATCATGCCAGTGACGAACAACGTTTCTGTTAAACGCGAAACATTGAATTTGCGCATCAAGCCCGCTGAACGCGATCTGATCGATCGTGCAGCGAAGGCCAGAGGAAAAAATCGTACTGATTTTGTCCTTGAGGCCGCTCGTGCTGCCGCAGAGGAAGCGTTGATCGATCAGCGCATCATCATGGCAGATCCTGATGCTTATCAGGAATTTCTTGCTCGTTTGGATCAGGCTCCTGCACCAAATGCCGCGCTGCGAAAAACCATGCAAACGCCTGCACCGTGGGAACAGAAAAAATGATTTCCGCCCCTGAGCCACTCCGCGCCGAACATGTACTATCTTCCTTCTGTTGCGGCGTGGAGTCTATGGACAACTGGCTGAAACAGCGGGCGATGAAAAATCAGGTCACTGGCGCATCACGAACTTTCGTCAGTTGCGATGGCGCTAAAGTGTTAGCGTATTATTCATTGGCTTCCAGTGCCGTAGCAATGAATGCCGCCCCTGGACGTTTTCGCCGCAATATGCCCGATCCGATTCCGGTGGTAGTGCTGGGACGTCTGGCGGTGGATACGTCATTGCATGGTCAGGGAGTTGGCCGGGCGCTGGTACGAGATGCTGGGCTGCGGGTGATTCAGGTTGCTGAGACTATCGGCATTCGCGGGATGCTGGTTCATGCGCTATCTGACGAAGCGCGGGATTTTTACCTACGGGTGGGGTTTGAGCCTTCACCAATAGACCCGATGATGCTGATGGTGACGTTGGGGGATTTGGTGGGGAGTTTATCAATTTGAAATTGATGTTTTGCCTGTGCATCTCAAAAATGAATAGTTTGTTGTAGCTGGATACTTAGATTGGTACACAAGGAATGTCTGGAGCCCTGTAGAGGGTAAACTACGGTGGGAGGCGGGAACTGAACGGGGAAAGATTCAATGTTGTTGCTCATTAGACCTTTTCTGGTCGGCTCTTGTTCATACAGCGAACAGCGTTAGTCTGGCGAAAAATCGGTGAGTGTGATGAATACAGTATTTTTGTAACCGTAGGTTAAGCTTCTTGTGGAGACCTACGCTGGCTATGAGCGGACACCTCAACTACGGCGGGTGCGAATTCACCGTAAGCTGCTTAAATTACGTCTAATATTTATTGAAATGTCTGTGAAACTGAATGATCATCCATCAAGGTAAAGTCTAACGATCAAGCTGTCCTAAATGTCCTGGTCACTTGTCTAGCTTGGTAATTGACAGCTCAAGCGATTTTGCCCGCATACTGACACAACTTTAATCTGGGAAACGCAGCGAGATTTCCATTAGTGCAAAAATGGAATCAATAAATCCCTGTGCGGCCTGCAGGTTCAGGCGGAACATGCGTTTAACCACCAGAACAGTGGGAATAGCAAGGTCGGAATAGCACTAGGATTTCCCCATTATAAGAGTATTGCAGACTCATACCAGTCCAGAATGGCCTTGTTGTCCAACAAGAAAGTGGCAGAGCCACGGTTGATGAGGGCTTTTCTGTAAGTGCTCTAAATAGCTTCGCATATTACCGCTCCATTTTGCCAGTCCGTGTTGATTGTTGGGGAACGGCGATGCAGCATTCATAAACTGATTTACCTGTTCCAGTAACTGCCACATATATCGGCATTGATGATTTCGCGTTATGGTTTCGTGTAACGACAACCACAGCTGTTCTATCGGATTCAGCCACGGCGAGTACGTCGGCAGGAACAGTAACCGGAACTTCTTGTTCTCTGCCAGCCAACGCGCCACTTTGCGGCTTTTATGGATGATGTAGTTATCCACGACCAGCGTCATAGTTTTCACTCGCCGGTAAGTTCGGCGTAATGTTTCTAATAGTTTGATAAAAAAGTCAGAATTCTTGCTGCCGCCGCTGACGTAGTGGACTCGTCCCGTACCCGAATGGAGCGCGCCAGCCAGATAATGTTTTTGATTCTGCCCCGGTGTAACAATGCGTTTTTGTTGCCCTTTTGGCATCCAGTCCGCACCGATTTTCGGGTTCAGGTCGATATCGACTTCATCCTGATAGAACACGGGATGGTCCGTCCGGGCCTGAGGCTTTTTAGTCCTTCAACACCATGTAAAGTAAACCAATTTATCCATCTTCCAACGGATGAGCGAGCGGCACAAAGCATTTTGGCAACGTCGGTAACGGTCATTCCCTGATGAAGCATCAGCATGGCAATGAGCCGTCTGGCATGGTTTTTATCACGGGTTTGTTGGGCTTCTTTTCTCATCAGGCGTCGTTCTTCATCGGGGATAAATGCTATGATCGGCATAACTCAGTCCGGTTGGTGATTTGTGATGTTTGGCGATTGATCAGATCGCACAATTCGGACTGAGTTCCCTTCAGGTGATCTACTATTTTGCGAAGTTATTTAGTTAGTGATTCTGAATTTCTGCTTCGCCACTAGACTTCCTGCGTCATAAGGATGATGCGTGATCTGATCCTGTCATTTAGCAAAAGTTCGATTTATTAAACAAACTCGGTATTAGGTGTAAACTAAACCCATAATATTCTAGAACGAGATCTGGAGATTGATGAAAATGGATAAACGCTCTGATATTAAATTCATAAGACCCTGTCATTTTATATATGAAGACGGAAAAAAACTTACTCCAGAGTATACTTTACAGCTATTGAAAAAGAGAAGAGTGGTTCAGATAAACTTAGATAACTGCTCGCTTCAGAGGATGGAGGAATTATCACCAACCGCCACCTTAGAGGATGTACGAAGAGTCGGATTATTACCTTTGGTTGAATTATTACAAACCGGAGAGGTATGTTTGACAGCAATCGGAGTAAATGAGATGCCTGACTCGTGGGTTGAAAAATCCATGGCAGCATATCAGAACTTTTGCCGTCTATTCTGGCCAGGCCATATTGACGACCCTGATGCAACGTTCAGAGATTACTCTTCAGATCCTGAGAAAAATAAGGTTCTTTTTCAGGATCTGTCAGATGAAGCCAGGACAGTTTATGGGTTTCATTACGTGCCAATGCTTCAAATACAAAACATCAAACTTAGCTACAAATCCTTCACGCCTGAAAAGAAATTTGAGATATATCTCTTTAGCATTATTAACTTTATTGACATTATTAGCGCTTACGATCTTGAAATTGCTAAATACGCTTTCTGGGATATCGATTCAAATACAATAAATTGCTTACCAGAACAAATCCATAAACGGCGAAAATACATAAAAGCAAACTTTTACAGAAATGGAAGTAGTTTAGAAAAATGTCGTTGGCATGCTTTTGATTCAGCAATGGATTTGCATTGGTTGACAGGAGCAAACTTCTCTGAAGATATAGGTTCTCATATTACTATTAGAGGAGAAAAAATTATTGTTGAACATTGGGTTGGTACTACCGATCATAAATTGTACTATATTTCGAAAGACATTCATCATGTATATCATGATGGCTCAACTATGAAAGCACTCATGTCACCAAGAGAAGGTGAGCTTTCTGAATTTAATTACTGGAAAAGTGTCGATCGTCTTGCGGAAAACGTGCTTAGGTTCAGACAGCAATCAAAAAAAGGTATGCCGTCAAACATTACTGAACGCATAGATTTAGCAGTGAAGGTAATTGAAAAAGAATTATCAATATATTTTGATTCTGTCAAAAAATAAGGGTCTAGATTATTTTAGTAAGTGGGAAGCAAGTCGTCTGGGGTCTAACTGTACTATCTGTATATATAAATGGTTAGTAGCTCAAGTGACCTGCCTCCAGGTTAAATATAAACGTCAAGAGCTTTAGGGATTTTCTACTATTCCAGTTCTATATCCTAGAAGAGGAAATGACATATTTCCTAACTCTTCGATTTCGATAAAACGCTCAAAGATCTCCAGTCTGGGCAGGTCATTTATCGGGATACTTACACCACCAATGCTGTTTTAAAGTGTAATAGTTATTTTTAATAAGGCCGTTTATGGCGGCCTTGATGCAAATTTACTATATCTTGCCAGATTCTAAGGATTATAGTAAATTTTATTAATTACATCCTTAATGAATGGAAAATCATAAGTTTTGCAATCATTCATTAGGAATTTAAGAAAATGATCTTTTTCCTCATTTGGGAATATGAATTGAAAGTCATAAGGTGACCTGCTCCCCGTTGATTAATACACCGCGATGTTAGTTATGTCTTCATCAGCAATGTGAGGGCATCCCCATGAAGAAGCGTATTTCCGACTAACAGATCATCAACATCCTCCGCGAGCTCGAAGGCGGGGTTTCTGCCTAGGAACTCTGCCGCAAGCATGCTATTTCAGACACAACCTTCTACACTTTATTTGTAGTACATATGATTTACTATATCTCCTTATGAGGAATTAGATCCGATCGAGTGTAATTATTTTCTATTTTTTTTATTTCCTTAAAATATTTTCTGGATATTTTGGTATAAAAGTTTGCATCAGCATTTTTTACATAAGCTAAATATCCAGAGAGGATGTTTATTTCATTCTCATCTAATCCTTTTTTGTTTAAATGACTTAGATATAATCTTATCTTATCTTTCATTTTCTTATGAATAGTTAAATGACTATCATGACATATTCTCAATCCAGTAATAATTGCACTTCCACCAGAAGAACTGCATATTTTTAACTTTTGTTCATTTAAATGAAAGGTGGCATTGCATTTATCAACGCTTTTTCTAATAATAGAAATTAACGCTGAGTGAATCCCTTTTTTGCAAGACGAAATCACTAGGTCATCAGCGTATCGTGTGTATATAGGGTTTGCGTCATTAATGTTATTTAATTCCGATTGGATTATTTCATCAAGCTCTCTTGCTATAAAGTTTGCTATGAAAGGTGATGTTGGAAAACCAATTGGGAGAGTTTTTTTGGGTCCGATAAAACAAGCTTCTTTTATTGTTTTTAATAAGTCATTGTCATATTCTTTGGGGAAGTTTATATCTGCTCTGTACTTATTGAATGTGTATGAAAAATCCTCAAAATTTATAGAGGGGAAAAAATCTTTAATATCGGCTTTGACAAAATATTTATTCTTAGATTTTGAGTGTCTTAGTGCATTATCTTTTATTGACCTGTTTTTTATAAATGCAAATGCTGCATCATTTAGTGGAATTAAACAGAAAACCCGCTGTAATAACCAATACTGTAAAACTTTTCTTTTGGCAGATGGATGATAAATAACTCTGATACCCCCATTTCTTTTAGGTATAGTCCACCTTCTTGGTTCTTCAGGGGAGGATAAAATATCAAAAACAAAACCTTTTTTCATTTTTAGATCATTTTCTATCAAATCATATAGCATCATAAATGAGTCGTCTTGGATAGTTTTTAAGTATAAATGACTTGAAAATGGATGATACTGAATCTATGTCAAAATCATATTTTAGATGATGAATTCTTTCGCGTGAGAAATAACAATCTTGTCTGTCAGCATCAATGATATTTATCGCTCGTAATATTCCCAGATGCTTTTGAATCGGTTTTTTATATGAAAAACTATCACCAAATATTTTTGAGCATATTTCAATTATTTCTCTTAGATTTAATGGGCCAAAAATGAAAATCAAGTCGTGAATAAATCTTACTGAGTCCTTATCGAATTTTAGATGAGGGTTAAGATTTTCTTTGGCTAAAGTTCTAGAATTTGTTCGTGTATTTGGATATAGTATTTGGTAAAGAGAGTTAAAAATATCACCTATTCCATCAACTCGCTCAATTGAAGATTTCCCTTCAAGCATATTATAATGTAATAGGTTTTTGTTTTTAGTTACATCTTTTATCGCTTTCACCGGACCATGGTTTATAAAAGAATTTGCATTTATATATTTAGTATCATTAATAACTATTAGTTTTTTCCTTAATTCTTTACTATATGAAAATGCTCCTAATTCAGCAAACGATGAGTAACTTTCGAGTACAATTACTATGGAGTCGGCTAAGTTAGATAGTTCAGTTTCTACATCTAGTAAATTATCAGATAAACTATTATTTGAATTGGTCGTAAGTTCTTTAAAAACTAGCTCAGCTAAGAAGAAATGACAGTTAGGAAGATTTCTATATGAGAAATTTAAAAGTTCTTCTCTTCTAGCAGAGGGAGAGCCATTTTCTCTATTAGCACCGCATAAGAAAACAAATTTTTTCACATTGCCTGGGCATTTTACTTTCCCATTTTCCAAGAAATAATCAAATGCCGTTATTGCCCTATTTAACTCAGTCTTGGATCTGTTTAATTGCATAAGCATCAAAAATACTCCGCGACATATAAATTATATGTCAAAAATCAATTAAGTATTTAGTCTTAAAATAGTAACCAAACCTACTAGAGCACGTCATTCAGTTTCCTGAGCGACGGCCACCAGCCGCCGCTCAGGAAACTGAATGACGGGCATTGGTTAAATCTTAGGCGAAACCGTGGTTCACGGCCCGATGAGCTTATGCCCATAAATTGCTAGGTTTGGTTTTATTAAAGGTTCCATATTTTTTATATAAATACAAGATATTTTAACGTTTTATTGACTTTTATTGGGCGGGGAATTCATGTTAACAATGATATCTTGAAGTAATTATTTGATATATATGGTTTAGTTTTCCGCTTGTTCAGGGTGTTAGATCCAAGTAATCTGCCTGCTATTCCATCATTTGCTTACATTTCCCTGTATGCATTTTGGTAAACCGCGCAGTTCGCTTTTAAAGATCTTCCGACATACAGATTATGTCCCCCTGGGAGAGTTTCCATGCGTGATGCTCATTCACTAATCAATATAGAATGGCTCTCAAATCCCCCAAAACATAAGATTAATAGCATCCTTAATCTCATCCGCATACTCCCCAAGATCCGCAATTTCTCCACCAATCACCTCAAAAGGAATGCTCGACAGCTCCGTAGTCATCAGTCGATAATCTTCCCCAACGATGCGGATCAGAGGGAACAGCATTTTATTCACTTTCTCAGACAGGTGATGCGACTCGATAAGCGGAATGACCATGCGCCGTTTTGGTGTCTCGACAATATCACTTTGCACATCAACAAACATTTTGTAGTGACTGGCGCGTTTGTATTGATAAACAATAAATTGCATGATTACCAGTTCCTGTTTTCATCCGCAAAGGAGCCATTCTGTGCGATAAATCGGGCGACTTCCTTCATCCCTTCGCGGTTTTCCTTCTTCCACTCCTCAGCTTTTATACGGCGGGCTTCTTTGCCAATGACATCGTTCACCAGCCCAGAAATATTGACTCCGGCAGCACTCAGAACCTGATAATTGTCTTTGTCTACGGTAACGCTAACGCGGTGTTTCATGATGGTGCTCCTATTTTATGCATACTGTTAGTATATACTTTGCATGATTGTTCGGCAATTAGCCAAAATTCAACGCTAACCCCCTCAACTCCTCAAACGTATAAACCCGAAAAACATGGCGGTGCTTCGTTTCCAGCGCGATGTGCTGATGATTCACGATGACGTGTTTGATGCTATTGAACAGCAGTTCGATAGCCCGTTTTTTCTGTGGGTCTGGCACGATGTAGAAAACGTACATCCAGAGCTTTTGAGTACGCGCCAGTAAATGGTTGGCGATAATCGACTGGTAGCGGGCTTTAGTTTTCAAGCGGCGTTCGGTTTCAATCGCGATGACCGTTCCATTCGGGAGTGTTATTACCCCATCCGGGCGGTGTTTGGTCTGATAACGGCGGCTGAATACCGGGCAGTCGCCGTGAAGCCGCCCATAAGCGCCTTTCTTTTCTAAAATAATCCGAGCGAGCTGGTTATCAAGGTGATGCTCCAGCGTCCAGCCGGTGATTTTGGCAGGCTCAAAGCGTGCAGGAAAAACGTCATCATCTGGCGTAACGACAGCGGCCAATCCGTTGTTGGTTATCCCCCACAGTGAGATTTTCTCTATCCTTGTGCAAAACGTCTGCTTTTGAATGAATCCCATGTTGATGGCTTTTGCCAGCAACAGATAAAGCGGCTTGTGATTTTTATAATCAAAAAGCAGCATCAGCGTTTTAAAGTCGCTGTAGGTTTCTTCTTTCAGAAAGGTGAGCAGAAGTCGCATTTTTTCGTGACTACGCGCCCGGCGTTTACGGTAATTGGAAATAAGCATGGTTCCTTCTTCGCATTTTACGGGGGGGCTCTTTCGGTTTTATCGCCTCATGGCTTCGGCTCATATTTCCGTGAATGGCATGGGTCCATGCGATGCGCCGACAGCGTGAGGCGAATGCGATGGCCGCTTCGCAGCCATGCGCCGGAAAATACATTTCCCGGCACAAAACGGCGTGCGCCAGTTCATGCGGGCTGGACGCCCTTATTGCCTGTCGCATGGGGGTAATGTCGCGGCTGGACGCCACGCCAAAACCCCCTAAGGTCAACGGCGGCACACCGTCGCGCCTCGCTACCGGCTGGTGGCCGGAGACTTAGCCACGACGGTGTGCGGGGCTGATGCCCCCCAAATAGACCGGCGCGTGGGCGCGTCTTTTTGCTCGCTGGGGCGGCAAAATTTATTCGGCTCCCCCCGGCCTGCTCGGTTTCCCTTGGGGGAACGCTCGCGGGTGGGTTCGGGCGACGCAAATTAGCAATTTTTGCGAAATTGAATTTACTCGCCTCACTCCACGGGTGAATGCCCGCGAGGTGCAGGCATTCACCCGCCTAACCCCGTCGCGTCTTGCATTGTGGCTGAATGGCCTGTTGAGCGCTGTTAGCGTTGCGAAAATAAAACGTGTTGGCATGTCTACCCCGCTGAAATCAGCCAGTAGGAAAGGCTATCGTGAAAGGGCGGTGTTGCCTGCAAACAACTCAATATCGAATAGGAAGAATTATTGTTATTCAGCCTCGGACGTAAAGCTCTGACCTAACGGCAGAGCTTTAATCAGGCAGGCTATATTCAAATGGCTATCTGGCGGTGAGTGAATGTGCGCGTTTGTGCATCGTGGTAAGGGCAGGGATGAGTAAACTGATTGCGGTTAACCCATGCCCCAACTGGCACAAACTTTCTGGCGTCGATTCGCACACGTCATTATCGGCAAAGGTAATCAGCGCATCGCCAATGAAATTCAGACAATGGCAAAGCCCGGCCTGTGTTTCGGCGCAATACTCAGTGACCAGCGAGAGTTCGTTATTGTCCATGTTTGAAAAATTCAAATGAGCCAGCGCGGCACTCATGGCCGGTTCTCATAATCCGGCAGTGATTGATAGGACGAGCCCGTGTTACTATCGGTGTCAGCCATAGCATTAGTCCTCATAATGTTGTGGTCAGAAGCCCGGTTAGTGTTGGCGCACTGCCGGGTTTCGTTTTTCACCATGAATTCGCTCTTGGTGTTCATACACCTTAACGCTAGGTGCACATACACTTCAGCGTGTTTAAAAATATTTTTCCTTGTATAGTGTGCGTTCAGCGAGAAAGGAAAACGACATGCCTACAGGTTCTAAAAACAAGCGTTCAATCACAAAGGGAATTCGCTTCCCGCATGAGCTTATCGAAGAAATAAACGCCAGCGTTGCGCAGGAGAAAACGGAAGATCCCGATGCTAATTTTTCAGCTTGGGTTCTGGATGCTTGCAACCGAAAACTGGCAGCGCCAAAACGCGATAAGCCTATTAAATAATAGTCTGTATTTTTAATCTGCATTGTACGAAATTGAAAAGGAAGGATGCGATGAATCTTGTGAGTGAAAAGCTTACGGTGTAGATTAATCGGAGACGAAAACTTCGTTTACACTCTCCGTGCAGGCTGCGTAAATATTAGCAAGTTCCCAATATTGGGGGAATCGAATATATGGGTTTATTATTTTTAATAGATAGTCCCTCTGAAGAATAGTGAAATTTATCGCGGTTGAATTTTTTTCATTTTCATCTGATAGAAAAAACCATTAGTGTTATAAATATTTATTTTAAGGATAATGAGTTTATGGCATACGATCTTGAAAGTCGCTTAGTCATCGGTGTAGCATCCAGCGCAGTATTTGATTTGACCGAATCAGACGAGGTATTCAAAAGTGAAGGGGAGGAAGAGTATCGGAAATTTCAAGAATCAAACTTGAATACTCCTTTGCCAACAGGAATTGCATACCCTTTTATAAAGAGATTACTTGCTTTAAATGATTTAAGTGATGACACTTTAGTTGAAGTTGTATTACTGTCAAAAAATGATCCAGATACAGGTCTTAGGGTCATGAAAACAATTGAACATTATGGTTTAAACATAACTCGTGCAATATTTATGCAAGGTAGGTCTCCCTATGAGTATATACCAGCATTAAATATTTCTTTATTTCTATCGGGAAATAAAGAAGATGTTGATGTTGCAATTAAATCAGGATTTCCAGCGGGCAGAGTTCTTGACTCAAAATTCATTGATGATGAGACTGATAATTCTCTTCGAATCGCATTCGACTTTGATGGTGTTCTTGCTGATGACTCTTCCGAATCTGTTATGCAGGCATCGGGGCTTGATGAATTCCATGCTAATGAAGTGAAAAATGTTATGGAGCCTCATACTCCTGGCCCCCTTAAGGAGTTTTTGGTCAGAGTTTCAAAGATTCAATCTGTGGAAGAGAAATATAAAATATCTCATCCAGAGTATGAGAATCGCCTCAGAATATCTATAGTAACTGCAAGGAATGCTCCTTCACACGAAAGAGCTTTGAATACACTTAAGAAATGGGGAGTTATGACGAATGATGCATTTTTCTTGGGAGGAATAGAGAAAAGAAAGGTGCTTAGTATTTTAAAACCTCATATTTTTTTCGATGATCAGTCTAGCCATCTGCAACTTGCTAGCTCCGTAGTTCCTTCAGTACATATCCCATTTGGAATAACGAACCAATGAAATATATCTTCGTATTTTAATCGTGATATATATCAAATATTTTTCATAATATCATGATTTTTTCTGCTAGAAAATTAGGTAACTCGGCTTCGATTCATAAGAGGGCTTTGGCAGAATGCTCAGGTGCCAAAAGATACTCGAATGATTTTATGACAACGCTCCTGACGGATTTTCTATCACATAGAAAGCCCGTCAGAAGCCAACAAGCGCAGCGCGTTAGCCCGCCGTATAACTTCGCGCATAAATATACGGCGCGACATATCCTTCGCGGCTGACGTCCAGATAATCCGACCACCACTGCATCATTTCGATTCTGGCTTCCAGATGCTCCGCTTTATGCACGTAGGCAGCTCGTACGCCGTTTCGCTCTTTGTGACTCATCTGCCGCTCAATAGCGTCTTTTGACCAGCGTCCCGACTCGTTCAAGGCGCTACAGGCCATGGTCCTAAAGCCGTGGCCGCACACCTCGGTTTTGGTGTCATAGCCAATCACGCGCAGCGCCTTGTTGAAGGTGTTTTCACTCATCGGCTTGTTCAGGGTATGTGCGCCCGGAAAAACGAAGACCGATTCGCCAGAAATCGCCTGAATCTGTTGCAGCAGGGCGACCGCCTGCCGTGACAGCGGCACCAGATGTTCATCCCTCATCTTTGCGCCACGCTCTGAGAACCTTACGCCTTTTACGGTTTCACGCTTTGCAGGTACTGTCCAGATATGGGCTTTCAGGTTGAACTCATCCCAACGGGCGAGTCGCAATTCGCTGGCTCGCAGAAAAACATGCAGATTCAATTCCAGCGCCAGACGAGTCAGCATCCGGCCTTTATAGCTATCCATCTTCTCCAGTAGTTCAGGCAGGCGTTTCAGCGGCAGGGCGGGGTGGTGTTGGGTCACCACCGGGGTCACGACGCCATCCAGATCGTAAGCCGGATTATATTTAATCACGCCCTGCTGTACCGCGTGGCGCATGATTTTGGTCAGATGCTGACGTACCCGCCCGGCGACGTCATGCACGCCTTTATCGTCGATGGTTTTAACCAACTGCGCCAGATGGCGGGTCTCAATCTGAGCGATATCCATCGCGCCGATATCGGGAAAACGTAGCGTTTCAGGCAGGTGAGGATCTTATCGGCGTGAGCGTCCGACCAGAGCTTAAGGCAACTGGTGTGCCATGCGGTGGCGATGTACTGAAAGGTGCGGGATTCATCAACGGCGGTATTATCCGTTTTGCGGATCAAGGAAGGGCTGATGCCGGACGCCAGCAGTTTACGCGCCGTGTCGCGCTTTTCACGGGCTTCCGCCAACGTAATCTGAGGATAGCGGCCAAAGGCCAGACGGTTTTCCTTACCGCCGAAGCGATAGCGGAAATACCATAACTTAGCGCCGCTGGCGGATACCGTCAGGTACAGACCTTGCGAATCGGTAAGTTTGTAGGATTTTGCGAGAGGTTTGGCTGCGCGGATTTTACTGTCATTCAGGGCCATGTGAGGGTCTCCTTCGTTCATCGAACTGAACGACCCGCAATCTGACCCCAAATTTTCCGGATACGAAGGGATAAATCAAAACGTATCGGGAAAGATTTTTACGCCAACTTATTGAATTACATACACATGGGGATTTATAAGGAGGCATAAAAAAGGAAAGGTGGCGGACTCGGAATCATATCGACGATTAACATGCTGTTTATTATTGGTTTAATTGCGAAATTATTGAAACAGAGCCCCCACTAAAGCCCCCATAAAAAATCGCTTTGTTTTTGTGAGGGTTATCACGATGAATCGGTGTGTTGGCGGTGAACCGTTTCGTTATGTGCGGAGTTAGGTCCACACATAACGGCCTGAAGTCCACATATCATGGTGCTAAACGAAGGGACAACATATGAATTAGGTGTTTTTGAGATAATGTATTGAAATGGATATGATTAGTTTATTGATTTAATTTGTATTTTTTTTGTTTTTTTGAGATATCGTCAGAATTCAGTTGAGATAATTAAACATCATGGCTCAATCTAGTCCCTCTGAACCCTGATCAAAAGCACTGTTCTAGAATCCTCTCAAGCTTGCTCACCGCCGCCGCATACTTAGCCGGATTTTTAGCGTTCAGCACCGCTAAGTTACGTTGTTTCCAGCGAATGGCGGGAAGATACTGAATATCAGGATAGCGATACAGCGACCAGTCAGGGTTGTTTTGCTTATAGCTGAGTAAGAACTGTCGATCCTGAGCGGTAAAATGAGATTTCAATGCCTGCGGTAGTAGAGTCGTTACTGATAAAAGCGATTCCAGAGAAGTCTCCTGCTGCGTCATTCCTGAAAATTCCTGCTGGTATAGCGTGGCGATCCGCGCCGTGTCCCAGTTTGGGGCCAGCAGTTCGGCTATGGGACGTGGATGACCTGCCAGATAACAAAGAAAACCATCAAAAATCTCACGTGTCAGGCTCGGTTTCTTCAGCATATTCAGTACGTCAAACAGATCGCGTGGATGCTGACGATCGAGTGCGGCGCAGATTTTACCGCCGTAAAGATCTGCCAGTGAGACGACATTTATGGTGGTAAAACCGTATTCCATTTCCACCTGCTCGCATACTGGCATCTCTGTTGGTGGCAACAGCAATCCACGCCAGACCGGGCTGACTTCAATCTTTATCTGCGCATCAGCGGCGTTAACGATGATGCGCTTTTCATCGGCTTTATTCTCCTGCCGAATAGCTGTGATCCCCGCTCTGCCGTTCAGCGATTCCGTAATACGCATTAAGGCGTCATTGATGGCCGACAGATCGGTATCGCGGTCCATGAAGGTTTTATAAACCAGATCGATATCTACCGATAGACGAGGGAAATTCTGCACAAATAAATTAATTGCCGTACCGCCTTTCAGCGCGAAACAGGACTCTCTCGCTACATGCGGCAGAGCCGTCATCAACAGCTTGACCTGTCGGGCGTAAATATCACGCTGATCCATCTTCGACTCCTTCTGGTTTAAATTCCTTGGGGACAGTGATCTGATAATCCGGTTCCAGCCAGCCGCCAGAGACGATTTGCCGCTTTCCTGCACCTGTTTCTATGCGGTGTTGATCGAGATACTGAAAATAAGGATGTCCGTTGCGTTGCGCGAGATAGAGCACCACCCGATTGGTTTTAATCGAATGACTGGCGCAGAGCAGCGCCTGTAATTTACGAGGGCTGAGAAGGTTCAGCCCTTGAAACAGAGTGTCGGCATGTTCAAACGAGATCTGTGCGGGAACGCCGCTGGCGATTTCATACGCGGCAAGTTCCGGGCAACTGCCCATTAATCTCCGATCGCCGATTTTCAGTTCTGTAGTGAATGGTGTTACATCAGCGGACAGGCCCGACGTATATAGCGTGACAAAGGTGGCGGATTGTTTAAAGGTGGCGAACCATCCTGGTAGCTTGACGTAAGCCGGGAGCGTGAGCCAGACCTGCGGCCTGCCCGGTTCGGTATAGTGAGCATGGCCCTGTAGCGCAAGACTGGTCAGCCCTGCCACCCGCACCGGTTTTTCCCACTGCGTTTGCAGGCAAGAAACCGCATCGACCCAGTCTGGTTCACGGCCCGTCCGACAGTAAACGCCATGCGCGATCCGCCTGAGCCAGCCGTTCTGTACATAGCGGTAAGAGAGCTTACGATCTATGCCGTTGCAGGTGAGCCATGACTGGAGAAGCACCTGACCGGGTAGGGTGTTTTGCATCAGCCAGTTTAGATAGTTTGTCAAATGCCGCCTCTGGATCGACAAAAAACTAAATTATTAAACCAATATATTACGTGACTGTGTACAGATACAATGTTTGGTTTAATTATTTTTGTAAAAGTCGATTAAAGAGCGACATTAAAGATAAAATATAAACGAATGTTCTATGTGGCAGGAGGATACCCGATTAATGAAATATCATATTGCCAGTCTGACACGGTTAACTGGCAGTGTGGCGTCTATCTCTTCAGACCAAGCAGGAGCAACCACCGTTACTTGTCTGTAGTACTGATCATTATGCATAAATACTTCCTGAACTTGAATAATGATCCATCACTGATGTATAGAGCAAAGGGGAGTGATGCGCTACTTATTCCATAACGCCTTATGTACTTTTCCGGTCTGGTGATACTCAGCCACTAGATCGATAAACTCTTTAAAGTCTTTGTTCTCTTCCACCAGCCGGTTAACAGATTGCCAGTCGATGCTGGTCCGCTCGCGCGCCGGGATCAACGTCTGGCTATTGCCCGGGTCCTGTGGGTTAAGCAGGATCACCCCAATGCCGTGCAGCGCGCACAGCATCTGAAGCTCTCGCTCAACGCCGCGCTGCTTATCTTCGTTAATCTCGGTGGCGACCAGATAGCCAAAGTGCGCCCAGCTTGAATTGCTCACTGCCTGAAAGAAACATTCGCGCACGTTGCTACGGTTAAGCTGTCGTTTTACTTCAAATGACCACAGGCGGGTTAAACGCCCTTCACTATGGCGGACACAGTTTTGCACCACGGTATCCCAGCCCTTATCAAGAGGCTGCAACGCAACAATATCGGGATAAAGCCAGTGGTTGGCCCCCAGGCCTTTGTTGTTGCTTGAGCGCTTCTCATCAATACGGCGGCAGAGTAAATCCTCTTCTTCAGAGAGATACTCAATCAGCAACGGATAAAGCGCATGTTCAGAGAAACTCACCGTTTCCGCCGAAGGTACCGGGGTGATATCAGAAGGCAATTGCACCTGAGCCCCGGCCGCAGGCTCGCCTCCCCAATAAAACAGCCTAGGTCGGGGCTTATCACGCGTCATTACTAACGGGCACATGGCTTTTGCCTTCACGGTGCGGCTACCGCCCACCTCTGCCGTTATCTGGCTCAAAAAAGCGTCATCGCTGGCAAAACGCGGATTCTTACGTTTTTCAGCCAACTCATCCGCATAGGTTTCGATGATTTTTTGCGCCAACTGACGAGCAGTAAATTGCTTATCAGGATTCGCCTGTAATACGTTGATAATCATTTGGGGACGACTGGTCATGGACACGCCTGTAAGAGCCACATTCAACGCAGGTAGCGCTGATGTCTTTGGTTAATAACTCCTGTAAAGGTACTCAGTTTACCTTTACAGGGTAGAAGAACCAAGATCGGTGTCATCTTGCATAACATTTCTGAAATGATGGTTGAATCTCACTTTCATTGCGATAGCGATCGCAATAACTTCAACTAGTTAACACCACTCTATATGGTATTACGAAAAACACGATAACCCCCTTGCCGTTTATTCCCTGTCGCGCTATCTTTAAACCGCACCTGCAAAATCAGGTGTCGGGATTGGTCTCCTGAAATACTTCATTGGCGACATAGGACGCGCCAGCGTCTTTTTTTATGTCGTATGCTTAGCTATGCCGAATTATGGTGGGCTGGGCGGGGGCACCGCAAGGTGCGCCGGTGTCCGATGAGGCCGGTAAGACCAACTCCGTTCAGTCCACCACCCGCAAGATTGGTCTCTTCGGTGGTGGTAATATTCCTTACTCATCGGAGGCTGCCACTATGGCTACAACCCTCAACCAGACTCACCCGTTACTCACTGTTCCTTTCAGCACCGCTACGGATTTCACCGTACTGGCCGATCATTGTGAAAAGTGCGCAGATACTCAGGCGGAAAGCTACGATCCTGTACTGAAGATGGCTCTCTGCGGTCGGCTTGCCGCCGGTCTTGCGCTGCTGAAACCGGGCCTAAGCGATCCCATTCCGCCTCACCTGATAGACAGCCTGACCGTTGATACCTTGCCCACAAACTCTCCCCGTTTTGCCCCCGATGCGGATACGCTTTGCGATTACTGTTTTACCCTGACTCAGCTTCTGCTTTGCCGGATGTTTCCGCCACAAGCGGAAGAACAATTGCGCTGGCTCTTAGCGGAACTGGTTGATTACTTTGCTTCTGAACTGAAAGCCCCGCGCTGGATACGTACAGCGGATGGTGTGAAATGTATTGATGAGGAGGCGGCATGAATCAACAGGACTGGCATCCCGCCGATATTATTGCGGCGCTGAAAAAGCGGGGAACGTCGCTGGCGGCGGTTTCGCGTAACGCGGGGCTGGCCTCTTCCACGCTGGCGAATGCGCTAACAAAACACTGGCCCAAGGGAGAACGGCTGAGTGCGGAAGCGTTGGGTGTTGCGCCTGCGGAAATCTGGCCTTCCCGTTACCGCAAGCCAGAGGAGCACTAAAGTAAAACAATCTATCCCGCCCTGTTATCGGCGAACGCGGATAACAGGGCGGGAGAAAGCAAGCGAAGCGCGGCAGCTTGTCATTCATAAAATGGCGAAGAAATCAACAAACAACTGTGTAAAAGCAAAAAACAGTTTTCCCTTTCCGCGTTATTGCCACGGGTGTAAGTTTTCGCCTGCACAAAATGCTTCACGACCTGAGAGAAGCGCCTGATGAATCAGGATGGTCAATCCCTTACCGGCGGCTACCTTTGCAAACCGCCGGGCCATCCTACCGATGGTTAAGGTCATCCTTCACTCTCTGCTCCAATCTATAAACATGACAGGCTTTGCTGCCGCGTGACCGCGATCCTGAACCAGAATTTTCAATTTTCACTCACTGCGCCAGTCCAGTGCGTCACTTTAACCGCGCCAAGCGGGAAAGTGACGCACCAGCGCTATGTTACTGCACCAGACAATTCCACTGCGCCAACGCACGGCGAGATTCTGACACCGTGATTTCACCCACTTTCACTCACAGGAGAACTTGAACCGATACCGGAGGGGGATCAGGACGATCCGGGGGATAACCCGCACAAGCGGGCGGCTGTTCAGAGAGCACAACCGAAGCCCCACAACACCTCAACGGTTGCCGCCCCGGCGCTCAGGTATCGTTCGCAGCTCCGACAAAAAATCAGGGGCTATCGGCCTATGCGCCGGGGAAGGTTGTATCTGTTTTGGATTTTGCGGCAATCATGAAAAGGGGAAAGAGAACATGGGCATTCTGGAGCAGGAAATGAAAACGCTGGCGCGACAGGCGGGCGGCAGTCATAAAACCGTTCACGACCGTATGGCGCTGGCGCAACGATTTTGTGAGCGCTTACTGGGGCAGAATGTACAGATCCGGCGGGTGGAGCAACTGAAAGCGCGGCATATTGAAAGCTATATCCGGGAACGGCTGGAACGGGGCATAACGAAACGTAGTCTGCAAAACGAGATGGCAGCGATCCGCTGTCTGCTGAAGCAGGCCGGGCGTGATCGTTTGGCCGCCAGTGAACGGCTGTCCAATAAATCGCTCGGTTTGTCCGGCGCATCCCGCAACGGCACCCGGCAGGCCATTACGAAGGAGCATTATCGGCAGGTGCTGGAAACCGCTCGCGCAAAAGACGCCAGAATGGCGGCGGCACTGGAACTTTCAAGGTTGATGGGATTACGTTCACAGGAAGCGGTGCAGTGCGCGCAATCGCTCAGAACGTGGAAACAGGCGCTGGAGCGTGGTGAAATCCGGCTCACCGTGGTTTTTGGCACCAAAGGCGGACGGCCTCGCGAAACGGTAATTCTGGATGCTGGCGCAGTCAGAAAAGTGCTGGAAAATGCGCTGGCTGTGACGGAACAACGCAACGGCAGGCTGATTGATAAACCCGACCTGAAAAGCGCGATGAAATACTGGCACGGTCAGGCGTCGCGTATCGGCTTGACCGGCGCATATTCCCCGCATTCATTGCGCTACGCCTGGGCACAGGATGCTATTCGCCATTATCTGGCGCAGGGATTCAGTGAAAAAGAGGCGCTGGCGCTGACGGCGATGGATCTGGGCCACGGCGATGGGCGCGGGCGCTATGTGGCGCAGGTTTATGGGCGTTGAAACGAAGGAGTTATTCTTATCTCTGGTGCAGTAAAAAGAAAAAGGGCCGAAAGGGTAAAGGGATGCCAAGGGTAACAGCGCCAAACCGGAAAGGGCCAAAGGGCTGAAAAGGCCGTGATTGGCGCTGTTCTATGTTCGTTCGACGGGGAATCTGGTGCAGTTCTGCGATTTTCCGGCGTCAGTGAACTGGAGCAAGTAAAAAAAGCAGATCCCCCGCTGGCGCAGAGATCTGCTTTTCGGCGTCAATCAGTCGCGGGTTCAGGCAACCTGAATATGCCTCTCAAAACGGTAAGCCGGGATGAATTTCTGCCGACAGGCGTCGAGATAGTCCGACCACCATTGCATCATCTGTGTGCGTTCGTCGAGGTGCTCCGCCTTGTGGATATACGCGGCGCGGACGTGGTTACGCTCTTGATGGCTCATCTGCCGCTCCACGGCGTCTTTCGACCAGCGCCCGGACTCAATCAGCGCGCTACAGGCCATCGTGCGAAAGCCTTGACCACACACGTCCACTTTTGTGTCATATCCAATCACTCGCAGCGCTTTGTTGATGGTGTTTTCACTCATTGGCTTACGCGGATCGTGGTCGCCGGGAAATAACAACTCGCTGTTACCGGACAGCAGTTTTAGCTGCTTCAGTATAGTTACCGTCTGTGTTGACAGCGGCACCAGATGCGGTGTTTTCATCTTCGCGCCGCGCTCTGAATAACGCACGCCCGGAATGGGTTCACGTTGCGCGGGGATGGTCCACATTGCGGCATCCAGATCGATCTCCGTCCAGCGGGCAAAGCGTAGCTCGCTGGAGCGAATAAAGATCAGCAGGTTAAGCTGCACCGCCAGACAGGTTAGTAATCTGCCGGAATAGCCTTCGATCCGTTCCAACATCTCCGGCAGCTTCTCCAGCGGTAGGGCGGGGTAGTGGTTTTTTGGCGGCGGCGCAATGGCTCCGGCCAGATCGTTGGCAGGGTTGCTGGCAATCAGTCCCTCCTGCACTGCATAGCGCATGATCGCCGTGGTGCGCTGCTGTATTCGTGCGGCGGTTTCCAGATTGCCTTTTCTTTCCGCCACCCGCAGCGGGATTAGCAGGTCAGCCGTTTTCAGGTCGGCAACGGGGAGTTTACCGATCAGCGGAAAGACGTGCAGTTCCAGCGAGTGCAGGGCTTTGGCGGCATGGGCTTCAGTCCAGCGGATATTACCCGCCACCCACTTGCGGGCGATCTCTTCAAAGGTATTGCCGTTTTTGCGCGAATGTTTCTCCTGCTGCTTTTTTACGCCGGGATCGTCGCCTGCGCTGAGTACCGCACGGGCTTCCTCACGCAGTTTACGGGCATTTGCCAGCGTGACGGTGGGGTAAGCGCCAAACGCCAGCTTTTTTTCCTTTCCGCCAAAGCGGTACTTAAGATGCCAGAGCTTGGAACCGTTGGATTTGATCAGCAGGTATAAGCCCTGCGCGTCACTGAGTTTGTAAGGTTTATCGAGCGGCTTGGCGTTGCGGATGGCGGTATCAGTCAGAGGTATGGTGGGGGCTCCATAGTTTATCGAACCGACGGGCCCCCAATTAAGCCCCCAAAAACTACGGATGTCAAAAAATCTGGCAGTACCTATTGGTACTCCAGATTCTTATCAACTTACTGATTTTTCAATGTTCCCGGACGCATAAGGGCATCCTGAAACTAAATTATGGTGCCCGGACTCGGAATCGAACCAAGGACACGAGGATTTTCAATCCTCTGCTCTACCGACTGAGCTATCCGGGCAACGGGGCGCATTAAACCGTATTGGCTGCATGTCGTCAATGTGTTTCTGTCACAAACCCGCGTGCTTGCTCTATTTTCAGGCAAAAACGGTGTTCTTTCACCGTTTCGTTTCTCCTTTTCGTGCATCAGTATGGCTGCGGTTTGATTCGCGCCGCGGTTTTTGGGCAACGTCATATTTTGCGGTAAAAAGGGGGGGTGCCGTTTCTTGAATTTGATGAAAAATAATGCCAATATTGCGCGGTTTTCAACTTTCTATTCATCTGAACTCCCTGTTCACCTGTGGCTAAAGAGGGCTGCTGATATGTCGGATTCATTGTTCATGGCGCAAAATCAGTGCGCCGGATCTGTGATGATGTCATGGCGTTTTTCTCGTTTTAGCCGCGTTGTTGGTGCATTTTCCTGTCGATTATCCTTTGCCACCATGCGGTGAGGCGTTCGTACGCTCGCTGTTAGGCATGAGTAAAAATAGAGTCTCCCTCTGATTTTACTGATGTCTATCGGATGGTGCTGGCTCCAGTTTTTCCATTCTTAACCTACAGTCATGATTGTGGGCGTCATACGCCTGTCGTGACTGATTGACATTGTGATTGGTCGGGATTGTTATCCCTGCGCTGTGTCTTCCGGGCACGTACACTCATCCTTAACCGTTTGGGTTTGGTTAAATGAAACAGTTAAAAATTGCGGCTAATGCGGCGGTTGCCCGTCGTTTAATCACTACACGTGAAATTGTCGCGCTGAGTCAGACTGACTTTACTGATGTGGCGGCAGTGGTTGTTTCCGTTGAGGAAGCCCGTAGCGGGATTCTGTCGATATTGCATCACACCGGCTTTACCATTCCCGCCTTTGTCGTCAGGGAGAATGATGCGGATTCACTGGCTGAAATGTTGCCGACGGGCAGCGAGTGGTTACTGTTGGATGCTGCTGGCGAGCATGCGGATGTGCTGGAACATGCTGCGCAAGGCTATCAGGATGCATTGCTGCCGCCATTTTTCGATACGCTGACCAAGTATGTCGAGATGGAGAATACGACTTTCGCTTGTCCTGGCCATCAGGGAGGACAGTTTTTCCGCAAGCACCCTGCCGGGCGGCAGTTTTTCGATTTTTATGGCGAAAATATTTTCCGTTCCGATATTTGTAATGCCGACGTCAGGTTGGGCGATTTGCTGATTCATGAAGGGGCCGCGAAAAAGGCGCAGAAGTTTGCCGCACGCGTGTTTAACGCCGATAAAACCTATTTTGTTCTGAATGGGACTTCGTCGGCGAATAAGGTGGTGACCAACGCATTGCTGACCCGCGGCGATTTGGTGTTATTCGATCGCAACAACCATAAGTCGAATCATCACGGCGCCCTGATTCAGGCTGGGGCCACGCCCGTTTACCTCGAAACGGTGCGTAATCCTTTCGGCCTTATCGGTGGGATTGATGCGCACTGTTTTGATGAAGCCTATCTGCGTAATCTGGTGCGTGACGTCGCGCCGGAGCGTGCCGATGAACAGCGTCCGTTCCGTTTGGCGGTGATTCAGCTTGGCACTTATGACGGTACGATTTATAACGCGCGTCAGGTGGTCGACAGCATCGGGCATCTATGTGATTACATTCTGTTTGATTCCGCGTGGGTGGGATACGAGCAGTTTATTCCGATGATGGAACAGTGCTCGCCACTGCTGCTTGATTTGAATGAAAACGATCCGGGGATCTTTGTTACCCAATCGGTGCATAAACAACAGGCCGGCTTCTCCCAGACTTCGCAGGTGCATAAGAAAGATACGCACATCAAAGGGCAAAAACGCTTTTGCAACCATAAGCGATTCAATAATGCGTTCATGTTGCATGCCTCCACCAGTCCGTTCTATCCGCTGTTCGCGGCGCTGGATGTGAATGCCAAAATGCATGAAGGTAACAGCGGACGCCGCTTGTGGCTGGATTGTGTGAAGCTCGGTATTGATGCGCGTAAGCAGCTGTTTTCGCGTTGTTCTTTGATCAGGCCGTTTGTTCCTACCACGGTGGCGGGGCTTCCCTGGCAGGATCATGATACGGACGTGATTGCGCATGACGTGCGTTTTTTCAACTTCGAACCGGGCGAGAAATGGCACTCGTTTGAGGGATACGCGCAGGATCAGTATTTTATCGATCCGTGTAAATTGCTGCTAACAACGCCGGGTATTGATGCGATCAGCGGCGAATATACCGATTTTGGTATTCCCGCCACGATCCTGGCAAATTATTTGCGTGAGTACGGCATTATCCCTGAGAAATGCGATCTTAACTCGATCCTGTTCCTGCTGACGCCTGCGGAAGACAGCCTGAAAATGCAGCGTCTGGTTGAGGCACTGGTTTATTTTGAGGCAATGATTGCCCGTGACGCGCCGCTGAGCGAAGTGTTGCCGAGTCTGTATCAAAAGTATGAACAGCGTTATCGCGGCTATACGCTGCGTCAACTCTGTCAGGAAATGCATGACTTTTATGCCAGTCACCAGGTGAAAGATCTGCAAAAGGCGATGTTCCGTAAGGCGTCACTGCCGCAGGTAGCCATGTTGCCGCAGGATGCAAATAGCGCTTTTGTTCGCGGTGAGATAGAACTGGTGCCAATTGCGCAGATTGAAGGCCGTATCGCGGCAGAAGGCGCGCTGCCTTATCCGCCGGGCGTGCTGTGCGTGGTGCCGGGGGAAATCTGGGGCGGGGCGGTTCAGCGCTATTTCCTGGCGTTGGAAGCCGGGGTTAACCTGCTGCCGGGATTTTCCCCCGAATTACAGGGCGTTTACAGCGTAGCCGAAGAAGATGGCACTAAACGTCTGTATGGCTATGTGATCGAGCAGTAAAAGCCCGAGCTTGGGGAGGTACTGGCGGCGTTATCGCCGCTTATCGCGCTTTGTCATCACCTCGCCTCGGGTTAACGAGGCGTTTATCTTTCAGCGCGCCTGTTTTCACGGGGATTTTTACTTTTCCTGCGTTGACGGCAGCAATTCCGCATCCTCTTCCGCCTGTCGCAAAATCGCTTTGGCAACCCACTGCGTAACATCCTGAATGCCGTTTTCGTCCAGATCCCAAATATCTTTCAAAACCAGAAAAACCTCGGAACCATAAATGAGCGACAGTGCATGAATCACGCGTTGCTGTGCGTCGGCGGAGATTTTACCTGTTAACGGTTCCACCGCTATTTTGAGCAGGCGTTTACGGTTACCGCGTTCCAGTTTTTCAGTGGTTACGCGATTGGAACGGCGGTTGGCCCACTGTTGAAGTGAGAGTTGTAATGCGGCGCGCAACGCGCCTTCGTGTTGCAGCATCCGTGGATAGGCAAAATGCAATAATTCCTCAACCCGTTGCCTGGCATCAGGCTGAGTGGGATGCCACGACAGCACCGGACCCAGACTTTCGCCAACGACGGCAGAAACCAGTGCGCTTTGCGTGGGGAAATACCGATATGCCGTGGCGCGTGAAAGTTGAGCCGCATTGGCAACGTCGGTGATCGAGGGAAAAATGCCCTGATCGAACATGTTAATTGCCGTATCGACGAGCAGTCGGCGGGTTCTTGCTCGTGTAGATGTTAGTTTGTTATCCCTTTCAATCACATGGACCTCATTTTATTTGCGGGCCGGGCGGGAGAGCGCCATTGTCCAAACTATAACAAGATGAGTGATTCTTGTACCACGTCAAGCTTTTTTCTAACAGAAGCAATGAGGGGAGAATATTAAATGATACTCAAGTCTTATTTGTGAATTTAACGGTTGTTTTTTTGATACTACAGTCTCAATATGATTTAAAAATAATCTATCTTATCTTTACTTTTAAATAATTAATAACAATATCAGTAGCTAATGATTCCCGTTGCTGGTGAGAGGAATACCCTATGAAAAAGGTAGTTGGCAGCGTTTACATTGCAACAACATCAGATACTAAAGGGAAAGAACAGAATTATGTCCGCGATCTGATTGCGGCGACAGGTCTGAAAACGGTCACGGTAGACCTCTCGACAACATCACCGTCGGCTGCCTCTCCGGCGGATATTAACGCCTCAACGGTTGCCGCTTACCATCCACAAGGCGCAGAAGCGGTATTTTGCGGCGATAGAGGTCGGGCGATTCACGCAATGGCCGTTGCCTTTGAACGCTTTATTCTGTCACGTCACGATGTCGCCGGATTGATTGGGCTGGGCGGCTCGAGCGGTACGGCGCTGATTACGCCGGCGATGCAGATTTTGCCCATTGGTTTGCCAAAGCTGATGGTATCGACGATGGCATCTGGCGACATTTCCGGTTATATCGGCGCCAGTGATATCAGCATGATGTATTCCGTGACCGATGTTGCCGGCTTGAACCGCATTTCCCGCCAGGTGCTGGGTAATGCCGCGCACCAGATTGCCGGAGCCGTAAAATTTCATATTCAGGAAAGCCACGACGCTAAGCCGGCCATCGGTCTGACCATGTTTGGCGTCACTACTCCCTGTATTCAGGCGGCCAGTAAAGCGCTGGAAGAGGAATTTGACTGTCTGGTGTTCCATGCGACCGGTAGCGGCGGCAAGGCGATGGAGAAGCTGGTGGACAGCCATCTGCTGGCCGGAGTGCTCGATCTGACCACGACGGAAGTATGCGACCTGTTGTTTGACGGCGTGCTGGCCTGTGGGCCGGAGCGTTTTGATGCCATTGCCAAAATGCAGGTGCCCTGTGTGGCGTCCTGCGGCGCACTGGATATGGTGAATTTGGGTGCGCCGGCCAGCGTACCGGAGAAATACGCCAACCGTCTGTTTTATAACCATAACGCTCAGGTCACGCTGATGCGCACCACGGTGGCAGAGAATATCGCCATGGCGCAATGGATCGGGGAGAAACTCAATCGCTGTGAAGGCGAAGTGCGCTTCTTGATCCCGGAAGGCGGTTTTTCCGCTCTGGATGCGCCGGGTCAGGCTTTCTGGCATCCCGAAGCGCGTGATGCCTTTATAAATACGCTGGAACGTATTGTTCAGCAAACAGAAAAACGGCGGATCGTGCGTCTGCCATTCCATATTAACGATCCTTTATTCGCCAACGCCGCCGTTGAGGCGTTCCGCGCAATATTTAACTAAAAGGGGAACATGATGTCTGCGATACGTCGTCAGCAGTTGTTAGCAAAATTCAGAGAGATGATTGCTCGCCGGGAACCTATTATTGGCGGTGGAGCGGGGACCGGGCTTTCCGCAAAGTGCGAGGAAGCGGGTGGGATTGATTTGATCGTGATTTACAATTCCGGTCGTTACCGCATGGCGGGACGCGGTTCGCTGGCCGGTCTGCTGGCTTACGGTAACACGGTAACGCCAATGAAATCGTGGTGGATATGGCGAAAGAAGTGCTGCCGGTGGTGCGTCATACACCCGTTTTAGCGGGCGTGAATGGCACTGACCCGTTCTGCCAGTTCGATAAATTTCTGGATGATCTGAAGGCGTTGGGTTTTTCCGGCATGCAGAACTTTCCGACGGTCGGCCTGATTGATGGTAACTTCCGCGCCAATCTGGAAGAGACGGGGATGGGATATGGGCTGGAAGTCGAAATGATCCGCCTGGCGCATGAGAAGGACATGTTGACCACGCCTTATGTGTTCAGCGCCGCCGATGCGGTTGCGATGACGAAGGCGGGAGCGGACATTATTGTGCCGCATATGGGGTTAACCACCGGCGGTAATATCGGCGCGGAAACCGCGCTTACGCTGTCGGATTGCGTCCCGCTGATTAACCAGTGGGCTGAAGCGGCCAAAGCCGTGCGTAAAGACGTGATAGTGCTGTGTCATGGCGGGCCGATTTCAACGCCTGAAGATGCGCAGTACATCATGGACAACTGCCCGCAGTGTGATGGGTTCTATGGCGCAAGCTCAATGGAACGGCTGCCGACAGAAGTGGCGTTAACAGCCACGACGCAACAATTCAAAAATATTAAACGTTAAGTTTCCGACACCACTTGGCGTCAACATCAGGTATTGAGTTAAGCCTCTGGAGATGTGACTCCAGAGGCTTTTTTCGCAGCTTTAGCGGCGGTAATTTTTCTGCGCGGTATTCACCTTGTACAGATAGCGTCGGGATTCGGCTGACGGATGTTTGGTCGTCAGCGTATCGTATACCTCGCCCGGCGACATTTTGTTGATAACACTGACCGCCCGATTTCTGTCGCTGGAGAATACCCGCAGTACGCTGCCCGCGCCGCCGTTGTAGGCGGTGATCACGGCGTAACGCCGCGAGGTTGGATTCTCGATGCCGACCAGATAGCTGTTTTTCAGAATCGACAGATAGGCGGTGCCTGCATCGATGTTATTTTCCGGATCGAACAGATAGCTGCGGCTTGGCTGACCCCATTTCCCTTTCATTTTGAAGACATCGCGGCCTGCGCTGTGCTGGACCACCTGCATCAAACCGAGTGCGTCAGAGCGGCTTACCGCATAAGGGTTGAAACTGGATTCTGTCTGCATGATGGCCAGAATCAACGACTCTTCAATGCCATAGCGATCGGCGGCTTTACGCACCAGCGGCAGATATTTGTGCGCACGTTTATCCAGATGGTTGGGGACCAGTTGAATGGTGACGGACCAGATAATATGCAGCCCGGAGTTCCGTTTCTGCAAACGGTTCTGGAGCAGATAATCAGCAAAACTGGCGGCTCGGCCTTCCCAGCGGATCGGCTGACCCGTGTTATCCAGCACCTGACCGTACAGCATCGGCTCCCGGCTGATCTGAATATCATTGGCGTCCGAGTAAAGATCGGTATTGGTGGCGTCGTCACCCATCAGCAGGGTGGTAATAATCGCCTGACGCAGGCTGACGACGGAATCGGTTGCCGAAATAGTTTCAATGGTGATGGTACCGGCATCGAAGTTAATGTGGCTACGCGTCTGGTATTGATCGGTATATTTTACGTAATCTTTCGGCCCGGCAATCAGGACTTCGTTCATGCCCCAGATATTCTCAATGTTATGGGCGAATTGCCCCATCAGAATATCAAAGGCGTTGGTATCCTTGATAAATGCTTCATTGTCAGCGCTACCTTTGTTTCCTGAGCAGGAAACCAGTAACGGTGCGATAACCAGCAGAGCTAAAATTTTCTTCATATAAAAAGCCGTGTCGGAATAAAGACGTAACAGGGTCAGCGGACCCTGCGGTATCAATGACTCGGAGGCGTATAGCCTTCGATATTCACGTCCTTACCTTCAAACAGGAATTTGATCATTTCCTGTTCCAGCAGCTTACGATCGGCGACATTCATCATGCTGAGTTTCTTTTCGTTAATCAGCATGGTTTGCTTGGTTTGCCATTGCGCCCAGGCCTCTTTGGAGATCTCGTTATAGATGCGTTTCCCCAGATCGCCCGGATATAGCTGAAAATCCTGCCCTTCGGCATCGCGTTGTAAAAAAGTGCAAAAAATCGTTCTGCTCATGCTTCTTCCTCATCAATTGCGCAGGAATGTAATTGTGCTGACTGCGGTTGGGTCAACTCCCGTAGCAGGCGTTCAACCGGGGTAGCCAATCCGACCGAAGGCGGTTGCGCTAAGTTATACCAGAGACCTGCGCCTTCATCCATGCAGACCCCTTTGGGCGAGATATCCATTGTTGAGACGTCCAGCCAGAGTGGTACGACATCCAGATGGAAATGGCTGAATGTATGGCGGAATGCGACGAGCTGCCGCAACCCGTCAGCGTTCAGACCGCGTTGTTGCAGCCAGAGTTCCAATTCACTGCGTTCGCTGAACTGCGGAAAGCAAAATAGTCCGCCCCATAGCCCGACGGCAGGGCGCTGTTGCAGCCATACTTTTGATCCCTGTTGCAGCAGCAGAAACCAGCCGGTTTTCTCCGGCAGCGTTTGTTTGGGCTTTTTGCCGGGATACTGCGCCCAGCTATGGTTGGCATAAGCGATACAGCCGGTATTGAGCGGACACAGCTCGCATTTGGGGCGACTGCGAGTGCACACCATGGCGCCTAAATCCATCATGGCCTGATTGAACTGGCTGACGCCTTCGGCGGGTGTGACGTCTTCGCTTAACGTCCACAGCCGCTTTTCGACATCTTTTTTACCCGGCCAGCCGTCAACGGCGTAGCAGCGCGCCAGTACGCGTTTTACATTGCCGTCCAGAATCGGGTAGTGCTGTCCCAGCGACAGCGACAGGATGGCGCCGGCGGTGGAGCGGCCCACGCCGGGTAAATCGGCCACTTCATCAAACGTGGCGGGGAACACGCCGCCGTGTCGGGAAGCGACGATCTGCGCCGCTTTATGCAGGTTACGAGCGCGAGCGTAATAGCCCAGCCCGGTCCACAGGTGCAGCACTTCGTCCAGCGGCGCATTCGCCAGGGCGTTTACATCGGGGAAACGGGCCATAAAACGCTGAAAATAGGGAATGACTGTGGTGACCTGCGTTTGTTGCAACATCACTTCTGACAGCCATACTTTGTAAGGCGTTTTCTCTAGCTGCCATGGCAGGGTTTTGCGGCCATAACGCTGATACCAGTTCAGCACCTGGTGCGCGAACTGTTGCGCTTGCATCATAAAATGGAATCACTATCCGGCAGGTAAAAGTCTGACAGCGATTCCAGCACAGAGTCATTGTGCTGTAAACCGGAACTTTCCGAGGCAGTAGACTTGCTAAACCACGGTATCCTTGCATAATGCGCGTTTCCTTAATGAAATCGGACAGACAGTAAGCACTTTTTATGATTAACAACGTCATCTCACCGGAATTTGATGAAAACGGACGCCCACTGCGTCGCATACGCAGTTTTGTTCGTCGTCAGGGACGTCTGACCAACGGGCAGCAGCTGGCGCTGGATAACTATTGGCCGGTGATGGGCGTGGAATATCAGACGGAGCCGCTGGTATTCGCCTCGCTGTTTGGCCGTGAAGCGCCGGTGGTGCTGGAAATTGGTTTTGGCATGGGCGCGTCGTTGGTGACCATGGCGACGCAACATCCGGAGCAGAATTTTCTGGGCATTGAAGTGCATCTGCCGGGCGTGGGCGCCTGCCTCTCTTCCGCGCATGATGCCGATGTCGGCAACCTGCGCGTTATGTGTCATGACGCGGTGGAAGTGCTGGAAAACATGATCCCCGATGGTTCGCTGTCGATGGTACAGCTTTTCTTCCCCGATCCGTGGCATAAAGCCCGGCACAACAAACGCCGTATTGTGCAGGCGCCTTTTGTGGAATTGGTACAGCGCAAGCTGAGGATCGGCGGCGTTTTTCATATGGCGACAGACTGGGAACCTTATGCGCAACATATGCTCGAAGTGGTGAGCGCTGTCGCAGGCTATCGCAACCTTTCTGATAATAATGACTATGTTGAGCGGCCGGCATCACGTCCGCTGACGAAATTTGAAGCTCGCGGCCAGCGTTTAGGGCATGGTGTTTGGGATCTGATGTTTGAGAGGATGATATAAAATGGCACAAGCTCGTAGCCGTCGTTTACGTAAAAAACTACACATTGATGAGTTTCAGGAATTAGGTTTTTCAGTCAGTTGGCGTTTCCCGGAAGGGACCAGCGTCGAAGATATCGATCGGATAGTGGACAAGTTTGTCGATGACGTAATTGAACCGAACGGTCTGGCGTTTGAAGGCAGCGGCTATCTGCAATGGGAAGGATTGATCTGCTTGCAGAAAATTGGTCATTGCACCGATGAACACCGCCAGTTGGTCAGCCGCTGGCTGGAAGAGCAGAAACTGACGGATGTTAAAGTCAGCGATGTGTTCGACATCTGGTGGGATCTGCCGGAAAACCTGCTGTAGCCGCAGTTGAGTAACAGGCTGAACCTGATTTCAGGGACGCGGATAAAGGGATGGGATTAGCGAGTCGGCTGTTCCATCCCGTTATTCCGTGCTTTCACTGAGGGAAATTGGCGTATTAGCCTCGTCTTCAGCTGCCTTCTTATTCAGCAGAGGGCGTGCGTCATATCCCGCAGTTGCCGTTGTTTTCTTCAGGAGAAAATATGTTGCGTAAAATGACTCTCGGTTTGCTGCTGTTACTGTCCTGGCAGGCTCAGGCGGAGTACCAGTGTAGCGTTAACCCGCAGGATGATATCATCATCAGCCCTCAGCATGTGCAGGTTGTCGGCGCCAGTGGGAATTTACAGATTTCACCGCAGGGAGACATTATACGTAACGGAACGCCGTTGACGCTGGACGCCACGCAGCGCCAGCAGTCGCAAGCCTATCAGGCCGATCTGCGCCAGCAAATTCCATGGATCGATCAGGGTGCTCAGCAGCATCTGGAAAAAGCGCGCGTCGCGCTGGATAAAATCATTGTGCAGGAGCTGGGCAGCGACAGTAATGTGCGTAACCGGCTGACTACGCTGGATAAGCAGCTCAAGCAGCAGATGAATCGCATTATTGAACACCGTAGCGATGGATTGACCTTCCACCATCAGGCGATCAAACAGGTTGAGCAGGATGGCAAGCAACTTGTACAGCAGAGCATGGGCGGTGTTTTGCAGGATAGTCTGAATGAGATGGGGGTTAAGCAGATGTCCAACGGCGGTAACCCGTTGCAGGCGATGATGGGGAATCTCGGCGGTTTACAGAAAGCGATTCAGACCGAGTGGAATAATCAGGAAATGGAATTTCAGAGCTTTGGCCGCGATGTGTGTAACCGCGTCATATCGTTGGAGAATCAGCGCAAGAACTTGTTGCAGACGTTAAAATAGTCTCTACCCGTCATGACTGCGGAGGCAGGCGATGCGCCTGCCTCCGCGTCGCTATCAAATACCGAACCCCGGTTACTTGCCCCGTCCATGAGGCTTGTTCTTTAATGCGCAGTGGCGATGTCGCAATATAGAGAAATCAAGGCGCCGGGAAGGTAAAACGGCGGTGTATCGCTTCCAATTCGTTGAGAATCTCGCTATCCAACGTCAGTTTCTGACTCGCCAGATTGATCCTGAGCTGCTCCACCGAGGTTGCTCCCAACAAGGTCGTTGCCACAAACGGCTGCTGACGGACGAAAGCCAGCGCCATTTGCGCCGGATCCAGGCCGTGCTTCTGCGCCAGCGCGACGTACTCGGCGGTAGCCTGCTGAGCGTGGGGCGACGTGTAGCGGGTAAAGCGGCTGAACAGCGTATTACGGGCACCTGCCGGTTTTGCGCCATTAAGGTATTTTCCCGTCAGCGTACCAAAAGCCAACGAAGAATATGCCAACAACTCTACGCCTTCATGCTGACTGATTTCCGCCAGCCCGACTTCAACGCTGCGGTTGAGCAGGCTGTACGGATTTTGAATCGACACAATGCGCGGCAGGTCATGTTTCTCGGCCAGATGCAGATAGCGCATCACGCCCCAGGGCGTTTCGTTGGACACGCCGATATAACGAATCTTACCGGCCCTGACTTGCTCATTCAGGGCTTCCAGCGTCTCCAGCAGGGTAACGGCCGGTTTATCCTCAGTATACTGATACCCCAGTTTGCCAAAACAGTTGGTTTGGCGTTGCGGCCAGTGCAACTGATACAAATCAACATAATCGGTGTTCAGGCGCTTAAGGCTTGCGTCCAATGCGTCACGAATGTTTTTACGATCCAGCGCCTGCTGTGGGCGAATGGCGCTATCATTGCCGCGCACGGGACCGGCGACCTTGCTTGCCAGAATGAGCTTCTCACGCCCACCGCGGGATTTCAGCCACGAACCAATATAGCTTTCGGTCAGCCCCTGGGTTTCTGGCCGTGGCGGAACCGGGTACATCTCTGCTGTGTCAATCAGGTTAACACCAGCGGCAATGGCGTGATCCAACTGTGCATGCGCTTCAGCTTCACTGTTCTGTTCGCCAAAGGTCATCGTGCCAAGGCCCAGCACACTTACTTCTAAAGAACTATGGGGAATACGGTGATATTGCATTGCCTGCTTCCTTGTATGTCTGAAAATAGCAGATGTATCGCTATACCCGTCATCTTTCCAATTGCGGAGACGATGGTTTTCTCTCCGGCTGGTGACTATGCCATTTCGGCGTTGGGAGGGGAGAGGGGTTGCCGTTTTCCTGCAACGTGAAATCTTTTGGGATGACACACCTGAATTTGACTATAACGAAGCCGCGCGATGTGGGGAAGCCTCTTTACTCTCTGACGGGGTGGTATTGGTGTCGGGCAGGGAGAAAAATATCGACCAGTCAGCGTTCGATAATCTGAGAAATGTTATCGCTGTTAATCTGTTTTTCGTTTCCATGTTCATCAATGTAACTGAGCATTCCCGTCTCTTTATCCAGAACCGGCTTATTTTGTGTCAGCAGCATCTGGCCCTCTTTCGTTGCCATGACATACCGGCTGGAGCAGCCGCAAAGAGTGAATAATATCACCAGCGCCACTGCCATTTTTACCCGTACTTTCATCGTTATCTTTACCTGTTTCACCTGCCTTTCGACAGCAAAAAAATTGAAGGTTCTTGAACAAGTCTAACAAATAGTCCGTGGGGATTAAGTAGGAATAATGGAAAAAACTAATGAGAAAACGGTTAATTTTGGTTAAAACGAACGACGGAATATGTCAGAACGAAGATGGAAAGAACAAGATGCAGAAATAACGCGGTGCGAGGCGTTGTAAAGCGTGCCTCATCACCGCATTTTCTTCATTATGCCCTGTCGCGCCCGGTTTGAAGGAGGAAACACGCTGCGGGCGATTAGTCGGCCTCTTTGGCTTTTTTGCCGCGCAACAGGTTCAGGGCTTCGACAGACATTGAGAAGAACATCGCAAAGTAAATATAGCCTTTCGGTACATGAATATCGAAACTTTCCAGAATCAGCGTGAAGCCGACCAGGATCAGGAATGACAGCGCCAGCATTTTGACGGACGGATGACGTTCGACGAACTCTCCGATGGTGCGGGCGGAAAACATCATCACGCCAACCGCGATAACCACGGCGGCCATCATAATAAACAGGTGATCGGAAAGCCCTACCGCCGTGATCACGGAATCCAGGCTGAAAATAATATCCAGCAGCATGATTTGCACGATCGCGCCGAAGAAAGAGTGCACCTGTGACGCATGTTCTTCTGAGCTCCCTTCCACGGTTTCATGGATTTCTTTGCTCGATTTCCAGATCAGGAACAGGCCGCCGAAAAACAGGATCAGATCACGGGTAGAAATATCATTACCCAGCACGGTAAATAAAGGATTGGTCAGGCGGATCACCCAGGCAATCGAAGCCAATAGTCCCAGACGCATGAGCATGGCGCCCATGAGACCGATACGGCGGGCCTTATTTTGCTGAGCTTTAGGAAGTTTGGAGACAACCAACGACAGGAAAATAATGTTGTCGATGCCAAGAACGATTTCCAGAATAGTTAGCGTTCCCAGCGCCAACCAGGCATTCGGATCAACAATCCAATCAAACATTGTATCAATACACCTTAAACGAAACGTAAACGATATTATACGCCGCTACATGAGTAAACGGGCAAGTGAAAGTGTGGTTGGCGGTACTCTTCATCTTTTTTCGGGCATACAGAGGTGCGGGTTTCCCGGTTTATTTCCCCATAAACGCAGGAGCGTTTTTCAACGTCACGTAGTGACGGCCCACAGGGTGACGGGCAAGGACAGCCCGTCATAAAAAATGGCGCGCCAGCAGCGGCGTGGTAAACGTTTTCTTCAGATAGAAGCCACGGGGCAGCGTCATGATGGGTTGCCCGAATTCACCGATTGCTTCCGTCAGGACGCGACTGTTGGCGGCTTTGGGACGCAACTGTAGCACTTCCCCATGACGCGCCGTGATGCTTTCAACTTTTCCGAGCACAATCAAGTCCATTAATTCTTCCCAGTCGCGGCGCAGTTGTTCTTCCTCTTCTTCGCTTGGGCTCCAGATGAGCGGCGTACCAATTCGTCGTTCACCTAACGGAATCGGCCGTGAGCCTTCAACCGGAATCCACAGCACGCGCGCCAGCTTGTGCCGAACGTGGCTGCTCTTCCAGGTGACGCCGCTATTGCCGGTCAGCGGCGCGACGCAGACAAATGTGGTTTCCAGCGGTCGGCCCTGTTCATCAACAGGAATGGTTTTCAGTTCAATACCGATATCGGGAAAATCCTGCTCGGGTTTACTGCCCGCGGTGGCGCCCAGAAAACGTTCCAGCAGAATGCCAATCCAGCCTTTATCACGTTTCAGGGTTTCCGGCAGCGGCAGTCGGGCAATGCCGGCCAGCTCAGCCAGATTGTAGCCCGCAAGCGATTGGGCTCGCTGTAGTAATTCCTGTTCATTATGTGGTGGCGCAGTAAGAACCGACGGTGAATTCATGGCATGTCTAACCTGATATTTTCCGCTCAAAAAAAACACAGCGGGTGAAAAACATTAATGCACCGTCTGAGAGACGGCTGAGGAATTCAATAATAGCATGATTCGTAGCGCTTTTTTTTAGTGTGAAAACGAGAGGGGGATCCGGTTTTTCAAACTGTGCACTTGTAGAAACCAACAATGAACAGGATCTTACACCAGGTTATCCACAGATTTCTTGGATAACCTGCATAAAGATGGATTACTGGTTTGATTTACAGCCTTGACGTCGGCGCTTTTTGCTGTTTTTGCTTATTTATTGTCTGATGTCGCCATTGCATCTGTGGATAAAATCGACATAGAACGATCTTTCGCCAGCACGGCGTTGATCATCATTCGATCAGGATCCTTTGCGGTGATTTTGCTGTGAAGAATATGCTTAATTTTATGAAAAAAAAGCAGTATTTTTTAACTCCGTCAGCAATTCTTTATCTGCAAAAAATAAGTTTTACTCACTTTTTCATGGGTTCTGCACAAAGATGTCCACAGAAATAGTGAATAAACCGGCATTCCTTGACTTCATATGTTTATAACTTTGCTTTGATCTGTGGGTTATCTTCATTTTATTAGAGTGATAACTGCGCTAAGCAGTGGTTTACCGTCTGCCGGGAGTGTGAAACAATCAGGTTATCTTTGCATTTAAAGTTTATCGAGGTAGTCCGGTGATCGATGATGATGGCTACCGCCCGAACGTTGGTATCGTAATCTGTAATCGGCAGGGACAGGTGTTGTGGGCCCGTCGCTACGGTCAACACTCCTGGCAGTTTCCTCAAGGGGGGATAAACCCCGGAGAGAGCGCGGAGCAGGCGATGTACCGTGAGCTGTTTGAAGAAGTGGGTCTGAAGAAAAAAGATGTCCGCGTTCTGGCATCTACCCGCAACTGGTTACGTTATAAGTTACCGAAACGTTTGGTGCGTTGGGATACTAAACCGGTCTGTATCGGCCAAAAACAAAAATGGTTTCTGCTACAGTTGATGTGTAATGAGTCTGATATCAATATGCAAAGCAGTGGCACGCCTGAGTTTGATGGCTGGCGTTGGGTCAGTTACTGGTATCCGGTTCGTCAGGTTGTGTCTTTCAAACGTGATGTTTACCGTCGCGTAATGAAAGAATTTATCAGCCCGGTGATACAACTCCAGGAGAATACGGCGGCACGGACGGCACCACCGTCTGGCTCCCGACGAAAAAGAGGGTAATTCACGCACATTATGCTCACGCGTTTGCGAGAAATTGTCGAAAAAGTAGCCTCAATGGCTCGCCTTAATGATGCGCTGGAAATCCTGGTCAATGAAACCTGTCAGGCAATGGACACGGAGGTCTGTTCGATTTATCTGGCTGACCACGATCGCCAATGCTATTACCTGATGGCAACGCGCGGGTTAAAGAAACCGCGCGGCCACGCGGTCACATTGGAGTTTGGGCAAGGGGTGGTCGGTCTGGTCGGTCAGCGCGCCGAACCGATTAATCTGGCTGATGCCCGTACTCATCCCAGTTTCAAATTTATTCCCGCCGTAAAAGAGCAACATTTCCGCTCTTTTCTGGGCGTCCCCATTATTCATCGTCGTCAACTGCTGGGCGTGCTGGTCGTCCAGCAGCGTGAACATCGCCAGTTTGACAAGAATGAAGAGTCATTCATGGTCACGCTGGCGACGCAGATGGCGGCCATTCTCTCTCTATCTCAGATTAAGACGCTGTTTGGTCAATACCGTCAGACGCGAATTAATGCGCTGGTCGCCGCGCCCGGTGTGGCGATCGCGTCGGGCTGGCAGGATTGTAGCCAGCCTTCTCTGGATCAGGTTTTCCCCGCGTCAAGTCTGGACCGCGAACGTGAACGTTCCCGGCTGACGCGGGCGTTGGAAGAGGCCACGGCGGAGTTCCGGCGTTTCAGCAAACGTTTCAGCGCCAGCGCCCAAAAAGAAAGCGCCGCGATTTTCGATTTGTACTCTCACCTGCTGAATGATGCGCGTCTGAAGCGCGAACTGTTTCAGGAAGTGGACGCCGGCAACGCGGCGGAATGGGCGGTCAAACTGGTGATTGAACGTTTTGCGGCCCAGTTTTCCAATTTGCAGGATACCTATCTGCGTGAACGGGCCGGGGATTTGCGAGCGCTGGGCCAACGATTGTTGTTCCATCTTGATGACAATGCGCAAAGCATCGGGCAGTGGCCCGAGCGTTTCATTCTTGTCGCAGATGAACTGACGGCCACCTTACTGGCGGAGCTTCCCCCGGAACGTCTGGCTGGCGTGGTGGTATACGACGGCGCCGCCAATTCCCATGCCGCGATTCTGGTGCGGGCAATGGGGATCCCTACGTTAGTCGGCGCGGATATTCAGCCCGAACTGCTCCATCAGCGTCTGCTGATTATTGACGGCTATCGTGGCGAGCTGCTGGTGGATCCTGAACCTGTGTTGGTGCAGGAATATCAGTGTCTGCTGATTGAAGAAAATGAACTGACCCGTCTGGCGGAAGACGATATGGAACGTCCCGCCGTTCTGAAAAGTGGCGAGCGCATTCAGGTCATGTTGAACGCGGGGTTGAGCGCGGAGCATGAGAAACGGTTTATCAATCAGGTCGACGGCGTCGGTCTGTACCGCACCGAAATCCCCTTTATGCTCCAGAGCGGTTTTCCATCTGAAGATGAACAGATGGCGCAATATCAAAGCATGCTGCAACTCTATCCGTCACGTCAGGTCATGTTGCGTACGCTGGATATTGGCGCGGATAAACCGTTGCCTTATTTGCCCATCAGCGAAGAGAATCCTTGTCTGGGCTGGCGCGGTATCCGTATTACGCTCGATCAGCCGGAAATCTTTTTGATTCAGGTTCGCGCCATGCTGCGGGCGAACGCGCATCTTGGCAACCTGAATATCCTGCTGCCGATGATCAGTAGTCTGGATGAGGTTGATGAGGCCCGGCGCCTTATCGATCAAGCGGCGGGTGAAGTGGAGGAAATGCTGGGGTTTCCACAGCCTAAGCCACGCATCGGTATCATGGTGGAAGTCCCCTCCATGATTTTCCTGTTGCAGCATCTGGCTTCCCGTATTGATTTTGTTTCGGTTGGCACCAACGATCTCACTCAGTACCTGCTGGCCGTCGATCGCAACAACGCCCATGTCGCTTCCCTGTACGACAGCCTGCACCCGGCTATGCTCCGAGCGCTGAACCTCATCGCGATTGAGTGTCAGCGTCACAACATTGCGCTTTCCGTGTGTGGCGAGATGGCGGGGGAAGCATTAGGCGCATTGCTGCTGACCGGGCTCGGGTATCGCACGTTGAGTATGAATGGTCGTAGCGTTGCCCGCATTAAGTACCTGCTGCGCCAGATCGCGCTGCCCGACGCGCAGTCTCTGGTACAGCAACTGCTGAATGCGCGAACCGCCAGCGAAGTCAGACAATGGGCATCGATCTTCATCGAAGAACGCGGACTGGGCGGATTGGTCCGTGGCGGACGCTGATTCCTGCCGATTTTAAGGGAAGGCTTTACAGATCTTTTCCCTGCCGGATAACCACCGGGTCTGCTGCGCTATGCTATGATTCGCAGCCGCGGTTTGCAGGAAAGGATGATATTCCTGCCCTGGCATATCAATGCTCCCCGCCTGCGGGGGGATAATACAACAAAATATGTGGTGAACGATGACGACGAGCTATCTGGCGTTTCCTCAGTTTGATCCAGTGATTTTTTCAATTGGCCCGGTGGCGCTGCACTGGTATGGACTGATGTATTTGGTTGGTTTTGTGTTCGCCATGTGGCTGGCTGGCCGTCGGGCTAACCAACCGGGCAGCGGCTGGAAGAAGGATGAAGTCGAAAACCTGCTGTATATGGGCTTCCTCGGTGTCTTTGTCGGCGGACGTCTGGGCTATGTCCTGTTCTATGCATTTCCATCGTTTCTGGAAAACCCGCTCTATTTGTTCAAAGTCTGGGATGGCGGCATGTCGTTCCACGGTGGTCTGGTGGGCGTGATTTGCGTTATGCTGTGGTTTGCCCGCAAAACCAAACGGCATTTTTTTCAGGTATCTGATTTTATTGCACCTTTGATTCCATTCGGTTTGGGCGCGGGGCGTCTTGGAAACTTTATCAACGGCGAACTGTGGGGGCGTGTCACAACCAATACGCCATGGGCCATGCTGTTTCCCGGCTCACGCAGTGAAGATCTGGAACTGGCGGTCAGCAATCCCCAATGGCAGGCTATTTTCAATCAATACGGCATGTTGCCGAGACATCCATCCCAGCTGTACCAAATGCTGCTTGAAGGGGTACTGCTGTTTATCATATTGAATGTGTTTATTCGTAAACCCCGCCCGATGGGCAGCGTTTCGGGGCTTTTCCTGATTGGCTACGGTCTGTTTCGGATTATTGCCGAATTTTTCCGCCAGCCGGATGCGCAACTGGGCCTGTTCGGCGGTTTCTTCAGTATGGGGCAGATTCTTTCACTGCCGATGGTGATCGTGGGCATCCTGATGATGGTGTGGGCGTATCGCCGCGAACCAGTACAGCAGTAATTGTCAGCCGTCATTCTCTAATATTTGTGGTGAGGTAGTATGAAACAGTATCTGGATCTGATGAAAAAAGTGCTTGATGAAGGAACGCCCAAAGCGGACCGCACCGGCACCGGCACCCGCTCTATTTTCGGTCATCAGATGCGTTTCAATTTGCAGGAAGGTTTTCCGCTGGTCACGACCAAGCGCTGTCATCTGCGATCCATTATTCATGAGCTGCTCTGGTTTCTGAATGGCGATACCAATGTTGCCTATCTGCATGAGAACAAAGTCAGTATTTGGGACGAGTGGGCAGATGAAAACGGCGATCTCGGGCCGGTTTACGGGAAACAGTGGCGCGCCTGGGGCGCGGCCGACGGACGTCAGATCGATCAGTTGAAAAAGGTACTGACGCAGTTGAAGCAGGATCCGGACTCCCGCCGCATTATTGTTTCAGCCTGGAACGTCGGGGAACTGGACAAAATGGCGCTGGCGCCGTGCCATGCCTTTTTCCAGTTCTATGTCGCCGATGGTAAATTATCCTGCCAGCTATATCAGCGCTCATGCGATGTGTTCCTGGGGCTGCCGTTCAATATCGCCAGTTATGCGCTGCTGGTGCACATGGTGGCGCAACAGTGCGATCTGGACGTGGGTGATTTTGTCTGGACCGGCGGCGATACGCACCTCTATAACAACCATATGGAGCAGACTCACCTGCAATTGAGCCGTGAGCCGCGCGCGCTGCCGAAACTGGTGATTAAACGCCGTCCCGATACGCTGTTTGATTACCGTTTTGAAGACTTTGAGATCGAAGGCTACGATCCGCACCCGGCAATCAAGGCGCCGGTGGCGATTTGATCGCTATCGCGTAGAAATGGACGTTGATGGCAAAGCTTGTCTCCTCCGTCATCCCCGCGCGGGCGTGACATATTAGGGCCCGACGTTGCGAATAGCGGCGTTGTCAGCCGTCAGAATGGCCGCTTTTGCGGCCATTTTTGTTCCTGATAATGTTATCCCTTCGCACCTTTCATTGTTTCGCAGGGATAGGATTACTCAGCTATTGTGGCGAGGTATTTCAAACCGCGGTGATACCAGACCATATAGCGTCCAGCCCAGGAATGTCACAATCGCGCCATACATCATTGCTTCCTCGCCAGACGAATACAGCGCATAGAAGCTATATATTGCCCCAGCCAATGCGATCGCGTTTGTCGTGCGAGCCTTCCCGGAGGCCACGTTTGCCTGTTTCTGGATAATACAGACCGCCGCCATGGAGAGAATATAAGGAATGATATTAGTGACGACCGCCAGATTAACCAATACGTTGAATTGCTTGTTCAGTGAAGGGCTAATCGTCAGCAGGGACAGCAGCGACTGGATAATAACAATCGCCAGCATACCCTGTACCGGCGCATCAAACTTATTGAGTTTAGAGAACAGTTTTGGGAAATAACCGCTGTCGGAAGAGGATTTGAACACCTGCGCAATAGTAAACTGCCATCCCAGCAGCGAACCGCAACAGGACATAACCATCAGCGCCATAATGATTTTACCGACTGCCGGCGTAAACATCTGTGCGAAGGCCAGTCCGAAAGGCGCGGTGGAGTTGGCCAGGTCCATGTTCGGTACTATACCGGCGATCACGTTGGTTGAGATAATATAAATGATGGCGGCTCCCAGGGTTCCTCCGAGAACGGCGATAGGTACGTTCTTTTCTGGGTTATCCACGGCTTCCGAATTGGCACACGCCGATTCCATTCCCAGAAATGCCCATAAAGTCATCGCAATAGACGAGCCAACCGCTTCAAACGTCGGGACATTATGCGGGTTCCAGGAGGACACGTACAATTCGGGACTGAACCAGAACCAGCCAATCACGGATATACCGGCGACAGGAATGATAACCCCCCATACGGTGATGCCGCTAATCTGCCCGGTAATGCGTGCGCCGGCGAAGTTGGGGAGGGTACATATCCATAACACGCCAATTGTCGCCAGACCGATGCTGAGAGGGCTCAGGCTGATTCCGAAGAATTCGGTGCCGTATCCCACTGCCGAAATGGCAATCGCTACATTGGCAATGAGCAGCGACACCCCATAGGTATAGTTCGCCATAAAATTACCGGACTTACCGAAAGTATATTCGGCATAACCGCCCATACCACCGCTCTTGCGGCTGAACATCCCGCATTTGGCAAACGCATAGGCCAGCGCCATTGAGCCGACGGCCGTAACCAGCCAGGACACGATAGAAATTGTTCCGACTTCGGCTAACTTGGTCGGCAACATGATAATCCCTGACCCCATCATGTTGACGGCGGTTAGAATAGTGAGCTGTAGCACGCTCATTTTATTTCTGGATTTACTCATCATCTGTTCCTTAACAAACAGGTCAGCGGAGAGAATGATCTCCGCTGAGATCATTCCGATCAGGCATTTTTGCTGACAGGTTCGTTTTTAATCACATAGCCGTAAGCGCGCTTGCGTCCGTCCTCGTCCTGGATATAAACCCCTTGCAATTCAGGGGCGAAGCCCGGCAGGCGGTTGATCCCTTCTTCCAGTGCCAGGAAGTAGTGCTGCACCGGGCCATTCCATCTTTCTCCCGGTACCACGCATAGCACGCCCGGTGGGTAAGGGAGTGCGCCTTCCGCGGCGATCCGGCCTTCGATATCGGCCAGCGCAACCAGTTCGACATTACCGCGCACAAATTCGATATTGGCTTGCTGCGGATTCATAACGGAATGCGGGAAATAGGCCTTACGGAACATCTCTTTTTGCAACGTTTTGACGTCGTTTCTGACGTACAGATCGTGCATTTCCTGGCAGAGTCGGCGAAGTGTGTAACCGCGGTAACGTTCCTCGTGATTACGATAAATGCCGGGGAGCACTTCGGAGAGCGGCGCATCTTCTTCCAGCAGGCGTTCGAATTGAGCGATCAGTGCGACCAGATGGCGCATCTTTGCCATATCCTCTGCTGGCGTCATCAGGAATAAGATCGAGTTGAGATCGCATTTTTCCGGCACGATCCCGTTTTCACGCAGGTAATTGGCCAGAATGGTCGCAGGTACGCCAAACGCTTCATATTCCCCGGTTTTGACATCAATGCCCGGCGTCGTTAGCATCAGTTTGCATGGGTCGACAAAATACTGATTTTCCGCATAATTTTCAAATGAATGCCAACGCTCGTTCGGCACGAAATTGAAGAAACGAAGATCGTTGGCCATTTCTTCCGTCGGGTATTCTTCCCATTTCTGACCATCGACCGTGGTCGGGATGAAAGGGCGGATGTAATGGCAGAGTTTCAGCAGCAATTTACGCGTTTCAATCCCGTTTTTGACGCACTCCATCCACATTTTTTTCCCGCTTTCACCCTCGTGCATTCTGGCATTGACATCCAGTGCCGCAAATAAGGGATAGAAGGGGCTGGTGGAAGCATGCATCATAAAGGCGTTGTTCATGCGTTTATGATTGACGTACCGTGCTTGTCCCTTGATATGGCTGTCTTTTTTATGAATCTGGGATGTTTGAGAGAAGCCAGCCATTTGCTTATGTACGGACTGTGTGACCAGAATACCCGGATCGTTTTCGTTCAGCTCCAGCAATAGCGGAGAACAGGCGTTCATCATTGGAATGAACTGCTCATAACCTACCCAGGCGGAATCGAACAATATGTAGTCACACAGGTGGCCGATTTTATCGACAACCTGGCGGGCGTTATAAATCGTGCCGTCGTAGGTGCCCAGTTGGATCACGGCGAGCCTGAAGGGGCGTTGCTCCGATTTCCGTTCTGGCGCCACTTCTGCAACCAGCTCGCGCAGGTATTTATCTTCAAAACAATGTGCGTCGATTCCCCCGATGAAACCAAACGGGTTGCGGGCCGTTTCCAGGTAAACAGGCGTCGCGCCTGCCTGAATCAGAGCGCCATGGTGGTTGGATTTATGATTATTACGGTCGAACAGCACCAAATCGCCGGGACTTAATAGCGCGTTTAATACCACTTTATTTGAAGAAGAGGTCCCATTGAGAACGAAATAAGTTTTATCGGCGTTGAAAACCTTGGCGGCGTGCTGTTGGGCCAGACAAGGCGCACCTTCATGAATGAGGAGATCGCCCATTGCCACATCCGCGTTGCAAAGGTCGGAACGGAAAAGCGTTTCGCCAAAGTAATCAAAGAACTGCTGGCCAGTCGGGTGGCGACGGAAGAATTGCCCGCCCTGATGTCCCGGGCAGTCAAACGCGGTATACCCCTGTTCTACGTAATCGACCAGTCGTCCAAAGAAAGGCGGGAGCAACTCGCTTTCATATTTATCTGCCACCGATGTTAGCTGCCTACCGTAATAATCCGCATTGCCGTCATTCAATTCGAAAACGCCTCTGACGCGCAGCAGATAGTTTGCCGGTATGTTTTCACCCTGGATTACAGCAATAAAAACAGGTAAATCGAATGCGGTCTGCTCTATCTTATCCAGCATCCCTGATACCGCATCCTGTAAGGAAAGTACTGCGGCACAGACATCAATAAATGATGTGTTTTTAATATCAACTGTTTCACGCTCGGTATTGAAACTATGGATAACATCTGAACTAACGGCTACTTTTAAATTAAGCTTAGCCATAATATCCTCTTTTTTTAAATACGGTCATGCCTATGCATGGAATAAGTTTGCATATAAAGGTATTGCCTGTTTTTTTCGCGCAGGAATGAGCGGTAAAGGAAATAAATGACCTTTACGGGGTTTCTGGCGAAAATACGAGTATCTCTCTTCGAAAAATAAATTATTTCGAATAATAAATGGTCTGATTAATGTGATAAAATATGAGCTACCCTAGACGAAGTTATCGTCAGGCAGATTTTTACACATGTATTAAAGAAAACATGACCATCCTGAAAAGGGATACTCAGTTTTTGAGGTAGGTTTATCTGGCGTTGAAAAGATGAAAGTCAAAGCAGCTGCGGTGGGACATTTGCATTATGTGGGTCGTGCGCCTGATGTGGGCAGATTTTCTGTTGTTGTTTTCCACTTTTTCCTCCTTATAACTATTCATTGAGTCTTATGACTCGGTGCCAGTATATTGCATAAAATATAAGTTTTTGTGATTCACTTCAAAAAAATTCCTTCATTTTTAAATAATTATTCATTTTGTATTCATTTTTAATTGCATAAACAATGCATACTTTTTTCTTATGGGTGCTGAAGGCCAGATGTGATATGCAACAGTTTTTGTCATTGGTACCACGCCCATGCCTTTATTTTTCTGGTAAATGCTCATTTTTTTACCATAAAAGTAAAAAAACTGTTAATGGTTGTGTTTTTTATGTGGAATTAGCTAATGACTAGCTATGCAATTAAAATAAAGCTATACGCATTATATTTCGACTTTGGGAAACGTGTTATTTATAGCTGTGAATAGATTAAACGTTGAGGATCGGTATGTCTGAATGAAATGGACTTTTGTGATCAGCGGTGCTTCGAGGTTTCATTACCCTGTAGCGTCAGGCGCTTTTATTCTACCATTTGCTTAAGACATGTTTTCCTTTGTGGAAAAGTGCGGTTGTAAGTATGAATGGGATATACGATCTATTTAATCATCTGATGAAAGACACGTTTTCTGACTATTCTTTCCCGCTAACATATTCATATTTTCGATAAAAGAATATTTAAAGATAGAGATGCCCATGCAATGCTTCCCTGTATTTCCTGACGCTTCGCAAGTTTTTCCTGCTGTTACATCGTTGCAATAAATCATTGCGTATCGGTATGTATAAAAGTGCTAATGCGCTGTATTTAATGGCAAAAGTACCTAGTCTGTCGTCATGAATATACGAAATCGGCAACGGCGGGGGTTTACCTTGCTTGAGATATTAGTCGTCTTAACCATTGTCGCTCTGTTGGCTGGCGGCAGTATGCACGCCTGGATCGGCTATCAACAGGCGCTGCGTCTGGAGCAGAGCGCACAGCAACTACTGGATTTTTTTAACCGGGTTCAGGCCAATGCCTATTGGCATAATAAAACCCGCACGGTACGGCTGATACAGCAGGGAGAACGCTGGTGTATGGTCAGTGATGCTGAACCGCAGGAGGAAAATACGGCCTGCCGTGAAGAGAACCTTCTGCAATATGTCCGCACAACCAAAGAGATTTCGGTATCGAAGGCGACCAGCAATAGTTTTGCTTTTTATGGTTTGCGCAGTACCGCGCAGGCCGGTCACATTACGCTGATGAATTCGGCGGGAAAGTTACGCCTGATCATATCCGTTCGCGGACGTATGCGTCTGTGCAGTGAAGAACAGCCGGTTCTGGCGATCCCGCTATGTTGAGACCTGTGCATATGGGCTTCACGTTGCCCGAAATTCTGTTGGCGCTAAGCCTGAGCAGCCTGATTATGCTATCCGCAGCACAGTGGTATCCCATTTTGCGCAGCCAGAGCCAAAACAGTGCGCAATATTTCCGCCTGGAACAGTTATTCAGTCAGGCGGCTTCCGGTATTGAAAAAGATATTCGTCGTGCTGGTTTTTGCGCGGGAGCGTGTCAGGGAACGTCGATAACCCTGGGGCACTATCCGGGAGAAATGGCCAATAGCTGTCTCAATGTCTCTTACGATCTGAATCGCAATGGAGCCTGGGACGGAGGAGAGCAGCAGGAAGAAGAGTCGTTTGGTTATCGCCTGCGTGCCGGGGCGCTGGAGATTCAAAGCGGGGCACACAACTGTTATGGCGATCGTTGGGAGAAACTCTTTGATCCGCAGGAAGTGATTTTGACGTACTTTCATGTACGGCCATTGGGGGGAACGACGGGAGCCCGGTTGTACGAATTGCAGCTGACGGGGTTCTGGACAAAACGTCCTGCCATTCAGCGCACGATCACGCGGTTGATTCTGGGGCGGAACCAATGAAAAGAGCAGAACAGTACGGCAGCAGCACGCTGGTCATGGTGATGTTGATTTCCGTTATCGGGCTGCTGCTCATGTCTGGCCTGCAACGCCAGCTTGATGCGGCCATACAGATGGGAAATGATGAGCGCCATTACCTGCGGGCGTTTAATCAGGCATTATCTTCCCTGAATTGGGGTATGCATTTAGACTGGCCCCCGCTACAGGATGACTGGACGTGTCAGACGCTGGCAGCCGATGCGCTGAACGTATGCCTGAAAAGGGCTTCTGATGAAGGGCTGGGGTTATTGCGCGGGGAAGGTTTGCTGCCGTCTCAGCATCGGCCGCTTTTTCTGTACCAGCGGGTGGCTTTCTCTGGCCTGGCATCAGAGCGTATTACGCTTCAGATCGTTTCCCGTGGCTGGCTGGATTTTTGCCCGGATAAACAGGCGGGGCGCTGCGTTGAGCCGGAATAAAGCCGCGATGACCGGAAATATCTACCCGCAGAGAGGGTTTAGTCTGCCGGAAACGCTGGTCGCGGCATTATTATTAACGGTGTCGCTGCTGGGGTTACTGCAATATCACCAGATATTGCAACAGTCATTTCTGCATCAATGGCAGCAGCGGCAGGCATGGCGGCTGCTTGTGCAGCAGTTGGAAGCGTATGAGGCGGGAGTGAAGTACACTATAGGGTTCAATGATAACGCGGGCTCTAACGACAAGATTAGTGACAAAACGGCGCTTGATCGCGCGACCGGGTCTGGACAAGAGTGGCGGTTCAGTTTGTCGGAACAAATGATGACGGCTGAATGCAGGAAAGTGACGGCGGCCATCGTTACGCCGGGAAATTATCAGGCACAGCTCACCCGCTGGTTTTGTCCGGCGGCGCAATCCGTCAGTGGATAATTCGTCACACAGTGGCATGACAGGAGCCAGAATGTTTACGGTTTATCATTCCAACCAGTTGGATATTTTGAAAAGGCTGATGGTCGAGCTGATGAGGCGTCAGCCGCTTCAGGATCCTTTTCAGCAGGAAGTCATTCTGGTGCAAAGTCCCGGAATGGCTCAGTGGTTGCAGATTGAACTGGCCGGACATTTTGGGATTGCCGCCAATATCCATTTCCCACTGCCCGGCGTTTTTTTGTGGGAGATGTGCCGTCACGTTTTACCCGATATACCGAAAGAGAGCGCTTTCAGCAAAGAGGCGATGACCTGGAAGCTGATGCATTTGCTGCCTGAACAGCTGGATCAGCCTGATTTTGCGCCTTTGCGCCATTACCTACAGGATGATGACGATCAGCGCAAGCGCCACCAGCTTGCCGGACGTATTGCCGATCTCTTCGATCAATATCTGATATATCGTCCGCAGTGGATCGCTCAATGGCAAGCGGGTAACCAGGTTGATGGCCTTGGCGGCAACCAGCCCTGGCAGGCGGCTTTGTGGCGCGCATTGGTTGATTATACCCGGGAACTGCAACAGCCTGACTGGCACCATGCGATCTTGTACCAGCGCTTTATTCAAACGCTGGAACAGGCGAAAACCTGCCCATCCGGGCTGCCGCCCCGGGTTTTTATCTGTGGTATTTCCGCTTTGCCGCCGATCTATTTGCAGGCGCTGCATGCGCTGGCCCGCCATATTGATGTGCACCTGCTGTTTACCAACCCCTGCCGCAACTACTGGAGTGACATTCAGGATTATAAGTTTCTGGCCAGGCTGAAAAATAGCTATCGCCGATTGCATCGCTGGGACGGCGCTCAGCCTGAAAGCCACCGCCCCTTATTTCGCGATCCGCAACGGGCCGATGGATTGTTTAATGCCGAAGGGGAACAGCGTCTTAATAATCCGTTATTGGCGTCCTGGGGGAAGTTAGGCCGCGATCAATTGTATCTACTGGCTGAACTCGATGCGGTACAGGAAGTGGATGCGTTTGTGGATCTGGACGGCGATAACCTGCTGCAAACCCTGCAACGCGATATTCTGGAACTGGAAGATCATGCCGTGGTGGCCGTTAGTAGGGAATCGTTGGCAACCAGCTTGAAGAAGCGTCCGCTGGAGCATCACGATCGTTCTGTTGATATCCATGCCTGCCACAGCCCGCAGCGTGAAGTGGAAGTGCTGCACGATCGGCTTTTGGCCATGATGGCCGACGATCCGGAGCTGACGCCGCGCGACATCATTGTCATGGTGGCGGATGTCGACGGCTATACGCCGTTTATTCAGGCGGTATTTGGTAATGCCCCGGCAGAACGCTATTTGCCTTTCGCGATCTCCGATCGGCGCGCACAACATGCTCACCCGGCACTACAGGCGGTGATCAGCCTGCTGGATTTACCCAACAGCCGTTTTACCGCCGAGCAGGTGCTGGCTTTGCTGGAAGTCCCTGCGTTAGCGGCGCGGTTCGGCATTCAGGAAGAAGGGCTGCGCCGCTTGCGGCTATGGGTCGTGGAGTCGGGTATTCGCTGGGGGTTGGACGACGATAACGTCCGGGAACTGATGCTCCCGCCGACCGGACAGCACACCTGGCGTTTCGGGTTGACGAGAATGCTGTTGGGCTACGCCATGGACAGTCAGGCCGGAGACTGGCAAGGCGTGTTGCCTTACGATGAATCAAGCGGTCTGGTCGCCGAGCTTGCCGGGCAACTGGCCGAATTGCTGATGCAGCTTAACGTGTGGCGCCAGCGCCTGCGTCAACCCCGCACGTTAGTGGAATGGTTGCCCTTGTGCCGCCAACTGCTGGAAACCTTTTTTGACGCGGATAGTGACACGGAAGCCGCGTTGGCATTGATCGAGAAACAGTGGCAGCAGGTGCTTGGCATGGGAACGGCGTCCCGTTATCCACAGCCGGTGCCGGTTTCGCTGTTGCGCGACGAACTCTCCCGCCGGCTTGATCAGGAGCGGCTCAGCCAGCGTTTTCTGGCTGGCTCAATCAATTTCTGTACGCTGATGCCGATGCGTTCAATTCCCTTCAAGGTGGTTTGTCTGCTGGGAATGAATGACGGTGTTTACCCGCGAACCTTGCCGCCCCTTGGGTTCGATCTGATGGGGAAAAGTACCAAACGTGGCGATCGCAGCCGCCGCGATGACGATCGCTATCTGTTTCTGGAGGCGATGCTATCTGCGCAGAACAAGCTGTATATCAGCTATATCGGCCGTTCTATACAGGATAACACCCGCCGCTATCCTTCCGTGTTGGTCAGTGAACTGATGGAATACATTGCGCAAAGTCACTATCTGTCGGGGGACGAAGCGCTCGATATTGATAGCAGTGCGGAGCGGGTTATGCGTCATCTGTGTCGCGAACATAGCCGGATGCCGTTTGATGCAAAAAACTTTCTGGCGGCGCCGACGCCGCAGAGCTTCGCCGCGGAATGGCTGGCGGCGGCCAACCGGCAGGGGCGACCACAGCCTGACTTTGACTGTCAGCTACCGCAGGAACGCTATACCGACATCAGTCTGGACGATTTAAAACGTTTTTATCGGCACCCGGTTCGGGCTTTCTTTCAGCTCCGGCTGGGCGTGGGGTTCATGCTGCAAAACGATGAACTGCTGGATGAAGAGCCATTTACCGTCGACAACCTGAGTCGCTATCAGTTAAATACTGAACTGCTTAACACGCTGATTGTTGAAGAAGATCCTGAACGGTTATACCGGCGCGTCCGTGCTGCGGGCGGACTGCCCTTTGGCGCATTTGGCGAACTGTACTGGCAGGCTCAGCAAGAGGAAATGGCGGAACTGGCCGCGCGCATACGTGAGGACATGACGCCGGGTATGGCGGATAGCCTGGAAATCGATATCCGAATTGATGACATGCATCTTCGTGGCTGGTTAGCCCAGGTACGGCAAGATGGTTTATTGCGCTGGCGTCCCGGAAAACTCTCCATGACAGACGGCATGATTTTGTGGCTGGAGCATCTGGTTTATTGTCTCTCGGGCGGGAAGGGGGAAAGCCGGATGTATGGACGTGAAAAAACGGCATGGCGGTTTGCCCCCATGTCAGAGAAGCAGGCTCTTGAGTTTCTGCAACAGATGCTGGATGGCTATCAACAGGGCATGAATAAGCCACTCCTGCTGCTCAACAAATCGGGCAGCGCGTGGTTAACGCAGTGTTATGACCGTGAAAGTGATAGTATTCAATGGGATGATGAAACGCAGAGCAAGGCTCGCGCCAAACTGCTATTAGCCTGGCAAGGCAATATGGGATTTCCCGGTGAGGGTGAAGACGACTATCTGCAACGAATTGTGCGTGAATTGGATGAAAGACGAATGAATGCGGTCATTGAGGCGGCGCAAATCTGGTTGCTGCCGCCGATTCGTTCTAATCTGGCTTGATTGATGTTGAATACGTGAAGGCTATTGGAGAATTGCATGCGTAAACAGTTTGTCTGGATTACCGGATTGTTTTTTTTATTCACTTTCTGGCTTCCACTGAGTTGGGCTGATACGGGTTGGCAGCCCCTTGCTCAGACTATCCGTAAAAGTGAGAAGGATCCGCGTCAGTACCAGGCGATAAAACTGGATAATGGAATGACGGTACTGTTGGTTTCAGATCCGCAGGCCACGAAATCCCTGGCTTCATTGGCCTTGCCGGTGGGATCGCTCGAAGATCCGAACAGTCAACTGGGGTTGGCGCATTATCTGGAACACATGGTTTTGATGGGTTCCAAACGTTATCCCGAGCCTGAAGCGCTGTCAGAGTTTCTGAAAAAACACGCCGGCAGTCACAATGCCAGCACCGCGTCTTATCGCACGGCATTTTATCTGGAAGTGGAAAACGATGCGCTGCAACCTGCGGTGGATCGTCTGGCCGATGCCATTGCCGAACCTCTGCTTGATCCGGTGAATGCCGACCGTGAACGTAATGCGGTCAACGCCGAAATGACCATGGCGCGCTCCCGTGATGGTCACCGCATGGCGCAGGTCGGCGCAGAAACGTTGAACCCCGAGCATCCCAGCGCGCGCTTTTCCGGGGGCAATCTTGAAACGCTCAGCGATAAGCCCGGCAGTAAATTGCATGATGAGCTGGTGAAGTTTTACCAGCGCTATTATTCCGCCAATCTGATGAAAGGCGTGATTTATAGCAATCAGCCTCTGCCTGCGTTGGCAAAACTGGCTTCGGAGACCTTTGGCCGCATTGCCAATCATCAAGCCAGCGTGCCCGCGATTACGGTTCCTGTTGCGACCGAAAAACAGCGCGGTTTGATGATTCACTATGTCCCGGCACAGCCGAGAAAACAGCTGCGCATTGAATTCAGGGTCGATAACAACAGCCAGGCATTCCGTAGTAAAACCGATACCTATATCAGCTATCTGCTTGGTAACCGCAGCCAGAATACGCTGTCTGACTGGCTACAGAAGGAAGGGTTGGTTGAATCGATTGGCGCGGGCGCCGATCCGATGGTCGATCGCAACGGCGGGGTTTTTGCAATTTCAGCATCGTTGACGGATAAAGGGCTGGCGCAGCGTGATGAAGTCATCGCCGCAATATTCAGTTACTTGCAGCAGATTCGCCGCGAGGGTATTCAACAGCGCTATTTTGACGAAATCGCCCACGTTCTGGATCTGGATTTCCGTTATCCGTCCATCAGCCGTGATATGGATTACATCGAGTGGTTGGTTGATACCATGTTACGGGTGCCGGTCGAACATACGCTGGATGCCATGTATCTTGCCGACCAATATGATCCCAGGGCGATTGCGGAACGTCTGGATGTCATGACGCCGCAGAATGCGCGTATCTGGATGATTAGCCCGAATGAGCCGCATAACAAGGTGGCCTACTTTGTTGAAGCGCCTTATGAAGTCAATAAGATTCCGGCAGAAACGTTTGCCAAATGGAAAACGCTGGGACAGAAGATTTCATTGTCGCTGCCCGCAGCCAACCCTTATATTCCCAATGATTTTTCTCTGATCAAAGGCGATACCCGTCTGACTCATCCGAAAGTTCTGCTGGAGGAACCGGGGCTGCGTGTGCTGTATATGCCAAGTCGTTATTTCGCGGATGAGCCTAAAGCTGAAATTACCTTGCTGCTGCGCAATCAGGAAGCCCGCAGTACCGCGCGTAATCAGGTGTTGTTTGCGCTGAATGATTACCTCGCCGGTCTTGCGCTGGACGAATTGAGCTATCAGGCATCGATTGGCGGGATTAGCTTTTCCACCAAAAGCAATGATGGCCTGGTGATTAACGCTGATGGCTACACTCAGCACCTGCCGCAGCTCTTTCTGGCGCTGGCCGAGGGTTATTCCTCGTTTACCTCGACAGAAGAACAGCTGGAGCAGGCCAAATCCTGGTATCTGCAACAGCTGGACTCGGCAGAAAAGGCAAAAGCGTTTGAACAGGCCATACAGCCAATCCAGTCGCTGTCTCAGCTGCCGTACAGTGAACGCGAGGAACGCCGTCACTTGCTGAAAGACATCAACTTGCAGGAACTGGCTGATTATCGGAAGGATTTACTGCAAAAAGCGACGCCGGAAATGCTGGTGGTAGGTAATCTGCAACCTGAAAAGGTCACCGAACTGGCGAGAACGCTGAAAACCCGCCTGAACTGCGGCGGCGAAACGCTTTGGCGTAGTGATGAGGTCAGGATCGCCCAACCGCAGAAGGCCAATATGCAGCGCACGGGCAGCAGCACCGACTCTGCGTTGGCCGCGGTTTACATTCCTGCCGGTTATACCGAAACGCAAAGTATGGCGTACAGTTCAGTGCTGGGGCAGATTATTCAGCCCTGGTTCTACAGTCAACTGAGAACGGAAGAACAGCTTGGCTATGCGGTGTTTGCTTTCCCGATGTCCGTCGGGCGGCAATGGGGGATGGGTTTCCTGCTGCAAAGCAACAGTAAACAGCCGGCCTATTTGTACCAACGTTATCAGGATTTTTATCAGAAGGCGGAAAAGCGCCTGCGCGGGATGAGCGAGGAAGAGTTTGCGCAATATAAACAGGGCGTCATCAATGAGTTGAGCCAGCGCCCGCAAACGCTGAGCGAAGAAATCAGCCGTTTGCGCAATGACCTGGACCGGGAGAACTTTGCGTTTGATACCCGTGAGAAGTTGATTGCTGAAGTTAAACCGCTGACGGTGGGGCAACTGGCGGATTTTTTCCAGCAGGCGTTAACACCGCAAGGGTTGGCCGTGCTGTCGCAAATTTCCGGCAGCCATCATGGTAAGTCGGATTATGCCGCGCCGCAGGGATGGACGACCTATCCGAATGCGTCTTCATTACAGAAAACGTTGCCCGTTGATAGCTCGCCGGCAATCAATAAAGCACCTGTTTCCTCGTCTGAAACCGCAACCTCTGTCAACAAGGCAACGGCAAAATGAAACAGGCTGCGCCGCAATCATTAAACGTCATGACGTTGCCGCTCTTGGGAGAGCGGCTGATTGAGGCATCGGCAGGTACAGGGAAAACCTACACGCTGGCGGCGCTGTATCTGCGTTTGCTGCTGGGGTTGGGAAAGCAGTCTGCCTACCCGCGTCCGCTACTGGTTGAGGAAATCCTGGTCGTCACATTTACGGAGGCGGCCACAGAGGAGCTTCGCGAACGTATTCGGGAGAAAATCCACGTATTGCGTATTGCCTGTATTCGTGGGGAAAGCCAAGAGCCGCTGCTGTCGGAACTGTTGGCTGAAATCCCGGATCGTCAGGATGCGGCAGAGACGCTATTGTCTGCTGAACGGCAGATGGATGAAGCGGCGATTCACACTATTCATGGTTTTTGTCAGCGGATACTGAGTACCAATGCATTTGAGTCCGGCGTCCTGTTTGAACAGGTGCTGATAGAGGATGAGCATCCGTTACGTCGTCAGGCCTGCGCGGATTTCTGGCGGCGCTACTGTTATCCGCTGCCAATGGATATCGCACGCGTTGTCGGTATGGAGTGGAGCGGGCCGGAGAGCCTGCTCGCCGATCTGATGCCTTACCTGCAAGGTGAAAGTCCGGTTTTTCGCCACCCTCCCGATGAGGATGAAACGCTGATAAGCCGGCATCAGAAAATTGTTGCCGTTATCGATGCTTTTAAACGGCAGTGGCTGGTTTCAGTGGCGGAACTGGAAGAGGTGATCAACGCATCCGGTGTGGATAAACGCAGTTACAGCAGCAAAAACCTGCCTAACTGGTTGCAGAAAGTCACACAGTGGGCAGAACAGCAGACGCAGGATTATCAACTGCCAAAAGATCTGCAACGGTTTAGCCAACCGATTCTGGCGGAGAAAACCAGAAAGGGCGAAGCGCCTGAACACGCGGTGTTTGAGGCTGTCGAGCGTTTACTGGAGGAATCGCTTTCTTTGCGCGATGTTGTCATCGTGCGCGCGCTGAGCGAAATTCGTCAGTCTGTGCGTGAGGAAAAACGACAGCGCGCGGAATTGGGCTTTGACGATCTTCTCAGTCGGCTGGATGAGGCGTTGCAACAGCCGGGAGGCGAACAGTTAGCCAGTTCCGTGCGGCAACGTTACCCCGTTGCGATGATCGACGAGTTTCAGGATACCGATCCCCAGCAATACCGTATTTTTCGCGCGCTGTATGGTGGGCAACCGCAGTGTGGTCTGCTGTTGATTGGCGATCCCAAACAGGCGATATACGCATTCCGCGGCGCGGATATTTTTACCTACATGCGCGCTCGATCTGAAGTGAGCGCGCACTACACGCTGGGAACCAACTGGCGCTCATCGCATCCGATGGTGCAGGGCGTGAACCGCTTATTTCAGCGCCTTGAATGCCCGTTTATTTTTGAAGACATTCCTTTTCTGGCGGTTGAACCCGCAGCGCCTAAACGCGATCTGGTTTTTGAGGTTGCCGGCGTGCCTCAACCCGCGCTGCAATTTTGGCTGACGGGTGAGGAAACCATTGGCGTTGGGGATTATCAACAGTTAATGGCCCGGCAATGTGCGCTACAGATTCGGGACTGGCTGGCGGCCAGCCAACGCCGGCAGGCCTGGCTGGGTACCGGTAAAGAACGGCGTCTGGTTCAGGCGTCCGACATGAGCGTTCTGGTGCGCAGCCGCCATGAGGCCGCATTGGTGCGGGAGGCGTTGGGCAGGCTGGCTATTCCATCGGTCTATTTGTCCAATCGCGACAGCGTTTTCACCACGCCGGAGGCCCGCGATATTCTGTGGATCTTGCAGGCGGTGCTGGCCCCGGAACAAGAGAGAACATTACGCAGTGCGATGGCGACCTCATTGATGGGGTTGGATGCCCCGACGCTGGATGCTTTGAGTCATAGTGAAGACGACTGGGATGAACGGGTCGAAGAGTTTGCCGACTACCGCACGCTTTGGCGACTGCGTGGCGTACTGCCAATGCTGCGCGCGCTGATGAGTCGGCATCAACTGGCTGAAAACCTGCTGGCCAGCGATGATGGTGAACGGCGGTTGACCGATGTGCTGCATATTGGTGAATTATTGCAGGATGCCTCATCGGCGCTGGATAGCGAACATGCGTTGGTGCGCTGGCTTTCGCAGCAGATTATTCAGCCTAATCCACAGGCGGAGAATCAGCAGTTGCGTCTGGAAAGCGATCGTCATTTGGTGCAGATCGTGACGATCCATAAATCGAAAGGGCTGGAGTATCCGCTGGTCTGGCTGCCTTTTATCAGTAATTTCCGGGTTCAGGATCAGGGCATTTATCATGACAGAAGCAGCTATCAGGCTTTGCTCGATCTGCGTAACGGCGAAGCGAGCCAGGCGCTGGCGGAAGAAGAGCGGCTGGCTGAGGATTTGCGCCTGCTGTATGTGGCGCTGACTCGTTCGATCTATCATTGCAGCGTTGGTGTTGCGCCGTTGCAACGTTCACGCAGGAAAAGCGAAAGCAGCGATATGCACCAGAGTGCATTGGGCTATTTGCTCCAGAGAGGCAAAGAGGCCGATGCGGCAACGCTGGTGGCCGAGCTTAAAACACTGGCCGGAGACGGCGTGGCCGTAACCCTTGCACAGCCTGGCGAGGAACAACCATGGCAACCCGATGAACCTGCTCAGGTGACGTTGCAGGCCCGCCGCAACGAGCGGGTATGGCGCAATGGCTGGCGAGTGACCAGCTATTCCGGTTTGCAGCAGCACGGTTCCTCCGTCGCGCAGGATTTGATACCTCGTCTGGATATTGAGGCGATGGGAGAACGGCAGGAAGAGCCGGAAACGTTGTTTACTCCGCATACGTTTCCACGAGGCGCGAGTCCGGGAACGTTTTTACATGGCCTGTTCGAGACACTGGATTTTACCCAGCCAGTGGATGACGCATGGCTGGCCGAACAGCTGTTATTGCAAGGTCTGGATACTGCCTGGCATCCGGTGTTGCGGTCGTGGATGGCGGTGATTTTGACCACGCCGCTCAACGATGACGGCATTACGCTATCGGCGCTGGACGCACGGCATAAACGCGCGGAGTTGCAGTTTTATTTGCCTATTGAGGCGCCGATGCAGGCTGCACAGCTTGATGAACTGGCGAAACGAGATGATCCGCTGTCTGCCCAGTGCCCTCCGCTATCATTTCAGCAAGTGCAAGGTATGTTGAAAGGGTTTATCGATCTGGTGTTCTGCTGGGAAGGGCGCTATTACCTGCTGGACTACAAATCCAATTGGCTGGGCGCAGATGCCAGTGCTTACACGCAGCCTGCGATGGCGCAGGCGATGGCCGAGCATCGTTATGATTTGCAATATCAGCTTTATAGTCTGGCGTTACACCGCTATTTGCGTCATCGCATTGCGGACTATGACTATGAACGGCACTTTGGCGGTGTGTTTTATCTGTTTTTACGTGGGATCGACGAACGCTACCCCGGTAACGGGGTGTTTTATTGTCGGCCACAGGCTGCTTTTGTCGCCGGATTGGACCGGTTGTTTCAGGGGAGCCAGGCAGAAGAGGCCGATACGCCATGACTACCATGATTGACTTACTTGAAATGGCATTGCAGCGTCGGCTGCTGCGCCCGCTGGATATGCAATTCGCCAGAATGCTGGCTGATGATGAACACCCTCATTTATTGTTGGCGGCGGCCTGTCTGAGTGCTCAGTCTGGCGCGGGTAACGTGTGTTTGCCATTGGAGAGACTTCAGCCGCCATGGTTATTCGATGGCCGCGACCATGAACTGGCTCAGCGGATCGGGGCATTGCTTGGACAGCCGGACGTTGCAGCCTGGCAGCGGCATTTATTGGCATCGGCAGCGGTCAGCGATGGCAGCCGGCCGACGCCGCTGGTGTTGCAACAGAACAGGCTGTATCTACAGCGAAGCTGGCAAAGTGAAGGACGCGTAGCCGCATTTATTGCCGGCGGGCATCAGGCATTGCCCAATGATGAGCCGCAGATTCGTACCGTGCTGGATAGCTTATTTCCTGCGGTAGACGGTGAGGTTAACTGGCAGAAAATTGCTGCTGCGGTGGCGTTGACCCGGCGTATCGCCATTATTTCCGGCGGCCCGGGAACGGGAAAGACCTCGACGGTTGCCAAACTACTGGCCGCGCTGATTCAGTTGAACGGCGACGGGGACGCGTTACGAATTCAGTTAGCGGCGCCGACGGGTAAGGCGGCGGCCCGTTTGACCGAATCTCTGGGGACGGCATTGAACAACCTTTCGTTGGGTAATGCGCGCCGTGACGCTTTTCCACAGGAAGCGGCAACGCTGCACCGTTTATTGGGGGCGGTGCCGGATAGTCAGCGTCTGCGTCACCATCAGGGCAATCCGTTGCATCTGGATGTGTTGGTCGTGGATGAAGCCTCCATGGTTGACCTGACGATGATGGCTAACCTGATCGCCGCTCTGCCTGAACAAGCCAGACTTATCCTGTTGGGCGATCGCGATCAGCTTGCTTCTGTAGAAGCGGGCGCGGTGCTGGGCGATATCTGCCGTTTTGCCGAGGCTGGATATAGCCGTAACAGGGCGCACCAGCTACAGCGTTTGACGGGCTGCCAATTGGATGAGATGAGCACGGAAAGTCAGGTCACCGTTGGAGACAGTATCTGCCTGTTACGCAGAAGCTATCGTTTCGATCAGCACTCAGGGATCGGACAGTTGGCGCTGGCGGTGAATAACGGCGATGAACCGCGGGTGCGGGCCGTATTGAATGGCGCTTTTGCGGATATCACCTGTTGTCCGCTGTCGGAAACGGAGGATTACCCGCGTATTCTGGAGCAGAGCGTCGAGGGGTACCGGGACTATTTACAGCGTATGGCGGCCGGTGAGCGTCCCGAGGCGGTACTGCTGGCGTTTCAGCGTTACCGTCAACTGTGCGCGTTGCGTGAAGGGCCGTTCGGCGTCGCGGGGCTGAATCCGCGTATTGAACAGGCGTTGCATAAAGCCGGGCTTATCAGTCGAAATCGCAATCCGCTCAACCGTTGGTATATGGGGCGTCCGGTGATGATCGAACGAAACGACGCGGTGCTGGGCTTGTTTAATGGTGATATCGGTATCGCGCTGATGAGTGAAAAAGGTGAATTGCGAGTCTATTTCCAATTGCCTGACGGCAAGCTCAAAGCCGTCGCGCCCAGCCGTTTGCCGCCTCATGAAACCGCCTATGCGATGACGGTACACAAATCACAGGGATCGGAATTTGAGCATACGGCGCTGGTGTTGCCAAACCACTATTTGCCGGTGTTAACGCGCGAACTGGTCTATACCGCGATTACCCGCGCACGCAAGCGTTTGTCGCTGTTTGCGGATATGAATATCCTGTGTCGGGCAGTAAAAACACCAACCCAACGGCATAGTGGGCTGGTGGAAAGAATCATCATGATGTCTTCTGGCAAGACAGTATAACTTCCGGTGTAATGTTATGTTTTATAAAAAATATTATGATGATTCCCGCTCAATCAGTGAGAACCCGATATCGACGATTGGGTCGGAGATCGGTTTGCCTTCAATTTTGTCCGCCAGCATCATGGCCGCGTCTTTGCCAATTTTCCAGCGGTCGATCCTGACCGTCGTGATCGACGGGGTGTTGTGCGCCGCAAAATTCAGGTCGCCAAACCCGATGACCGCCAGTTTGTCCGGTACGCTCAAACCTCTTGTTTCTGCTTCCATGATGGCTCCCTGAGCGAGAGTATCAGAACTGCAAATGATGACATCGAACCTGTTGTTATCCTCTGCAAACAGCATGCTCAATCCCTGACGGCCCAGCGCCAGCGTTGCCGGTAGCGGCACCGTAATTTCATGAACATGGCAATCTGGTTTCTTTTGTATAATCTCATAGATCCCTTTTTTTCTTTGTCCCGCTCTTCTGTCCTCGGTCCAAAGCAGACCAAATTGTGAATAGCCTTTATTTAAGAGGTACTGGCCAATCGTATTGCCAATTTTTTCATGGGAAAATCCGACCAGCATATCAAGCGGCGTGGGCGTTAAATCCCAGATTTCAACGACGGGAAGATTGGCGTTCAGAATAATTTTCTTGAGCGCAGGGGAATGATGAATGCCTGTAAGCACAATGCCATCCGGGCGACGCGAGAGAATAGTCGTCACGATATCGGCTTCGGACTCATGCGTGTAGCCGGCAACGCACAGCAGCATATGATAACCGCGAGTAGCCAGTTCGTCGCTGATAGCCTGAACCGTATCAACAAACATGCTGTTATTGATTTGAGGGATGATGACGGCGATGAGTTTGCTGCGTTTTGAGGCTAACCCTCCCGCTAACATGTTAGGAATGTAACCTGTCGCGCGGATGGCTTCCATGACGCGGGACAGGGTCACTGCCCGAACAATTTTGGGATTATTCAATGCTCTGCTGACGGTCATCGGCGAAAGCCCCGCCGCTCTGGCCACATCTTCCAGTGTGGGGGGGCGTGTCGGGTTATTGATAGCGTGTTTATCACTCTTCACTCGATGTTCCCCAATGTGTTCCTGACTTCCTGCATATCAGATTATCGTTGAAGTGGGTCATTTTCCAGCCAAGATTTATGAATAAGGATGATGTGTGCCGGATTGCGCCTGCTCCGATCGGGGAGGTATATTCCCTGCGCGTGACTTTTTCCTGATCCTGTGCGTTTGCATGAAATGATTGCGCTACCATTGTGATTTTTCATCATGAATATCATCTGTTTATTAATGGTTATTTTGTCGTTTTAGTCTCTTTTTCGGTTAAATTGTGATCTGTTTTGCATTCATGTGTTCTTTTTCTGTTCATTTCTGATATTTGGATTAATTATGTTAGCGCAATCATTCATGAAGGAGAAAGAACATGACACTTAGCGCTAATTCAGATGCCGTGAGCTACGCGAAAGCGAGTAACGCCAAAACTGCCGCTGATACCGGGGATAGAATCGAGTGGGTAAAAATTTCGTTGGCTTTTTTGCCACTGGCGACGCCGGTCAGTGATGCCAAGGTTCTGACCGGTCGGCAAAAACCGCTTACCGAAGTCGCTATTATTTTTGCTGAAATCCACAGCCGGGATGGGTTTGAAGGCGTCGGCTTCAGCTATTCGAAACGAGCGGGCGGACCGGGGATTTACGCTCACGCCAAGGAAATTGCAGATAACCTGATCGGCGAGGATCCCAACGATATAGACAAGATTTATACCAAGCTGCTGTGGGCTGGCGCGTCTGTTGGCCGCAGCGGTATGGCGGTACAGGCTATTTCCCCTATCGACATCGCATTGTGGGATATGAAAGCCAAACGCGCCGGGTTGCCGCTGGCGAAGCTGTTGGGCTCTCACCGTGATTCCGTGCAGTGCTATAACACCTCCGGCGGGTTCCTGCATACGCCGCTGGAACAGGTTTTAAAAAATGTAGTCATTTCGCGGGAAAGCGGCATTGGCGGGATCAAGCTGAAAGTGGGGCAACCCAATACGGCGGAAGATATTCGCCGTCTTACCGCCGTGCGCGAAGCGTTGGGAGATGACTTCCCGTTGATGGTGGACGCGAATCAGCAATGGGATCGTGAAACAGCCATTCGTATGGGACGGAAAATGGAAGCGTTTAATCTCATTTGGATTGAGGAACCGCTCGATGCTTACGATGTTGAAGGTCACGCTGCGCTGTCTGCTGCCCTTGACACACCGATTGCCACCGGCGAGATGCTGACCAGTTTCCGTGAACACGAACAATTGATTCTCGGTAATGCCAGCGATTTTGTTCAGCCTGATGCGCCACGCGTTGGCGGGATTTCTCCCTTCCTGAAAATCATGGATCTGGCGGCGAAGCATGGACGCAAACTGGCGCCTCATTTCGCTATGGAAGTGCATTTGCACCTGGCTGCGGCGTATCCGATTGAGCCCTGGCTGGAACATTTCGAATGGTTGAATCCACTCTTTAATGAGCAGCTTGAGTTACGTGATGGCCGCATGTGGGTTTCCGATCGTCTGGGGCTTGGTTTTACCCTGAGTGAACAAGCAAGAAAATGGACGGCGTTGACCTGCGAGTTTGGTAAACAACCCTGATATGTCACGTGACTGATATTTCCCTTATCAGTCACGATAATTAACTGTACCTCTACTTATCTAATTAAATGCAACCCTCGTTGACAGGAGTTGTCTGCCATGAATACATTAAAAAAACGCACCAATGTTCGATATACGATATTAATTTTCCTTTTTTTAGCAACGGTTTTTAATTATGCAGATCGTGCGACACTTTCGGTTGTCGCACCTTTCATGAGTAAAGAATTAGGCTTCGATCCAGAGGTGATGGGGTTTGCTTTTTCTGCCTTTGGTATTTCCTACGTCATTATGCAAATTCCCGGAGGATTATTACTCGATAGATTTGGTTCACGACTGGTATATGGCTTTGCTTTGATTGCCTGGTCTATTGTCACGATGTTTCAGGGGACGATTTATCTGTTTACCTCCCCTCTCGTTGCGCTGGTTGTTCTGCGTTTGTTAATGGGCGCGATAGAGGCACCTGCGTTTCCGGCCAACAGCCGTCTCAGCGTTCAGTGGTTCCCGGATAAGGAACGAGGGTTCGTGACCTCGGTTTATCAGGCGGCCCAATATATTTCCCTGGGGATTGTTACGCCATTAATGACGGTGATTTTACATAATTTAAGCTGGCATTATGTGTTTTATTATATCGGCGCAATTGGTGTTGTTTTGGGAATATTCTGGTTTATCTATGTTCAGGAGCCGTTTAAACATAAAAAAATTAATCAAGAGGAACTTGACTATATCCATTCTGGCGGCGGGGAACCGACTCTCGGCGTTAATAAGAAGAAAGAGAAAATTACTTTTTCACAAATTAAACTTGTCTGCGTTAACCGAATGATGATTGGTGTTTATATCGGCCAGTTTTGCGTTACGTCTATCACCTGGTTCTTTCTCACCTGGTTTCCAACTTATTTATATCAGGCGAAAGGGATGTCAATATTGAAAGTCGGCTTGGTCGCTTCCATTCCCGCTATCGCCGGATTCATCGGGGGATTAATCGGCGGAATATTTTCTGATTATCTGTTACGACGCGGCTATAGCCTGACAATATCGCGCAAACTTCCGATTATCTGCGGCATGTTGCTGTCATGCACCATTATTACCGCTAACTATACCAGTTCAGAAGTGGTGGTTATTGGCGCGATGAGTCTGGCGTTTTTTGCCAAAGGATTTGGCAATCTGGGATGGTGCGTATTAAGCGACACCTCTCCCAAAGAAGTGTTGGGCATCGCGGGCGGCGTTTTTAACATGTGCGGTAATATGGCCAGCATCATTACGCCTCTGGTTATCGGCTTTATTTTATCCTCCACTCAATCGTTCGATTACGCCATTTTATACGTGGGTTCGATGGGGGGAATCGGTCTTATTGCTTACTTGTTTATTGTCGGGCCGTTGGAGCGAATCAAAATAGCTGCCGTGCCGGCGCAATAACTTCAGGTGATTGGTGTCCCTGTGACACATGCTGTTCCGTGGATTTGAACTCCTCCGGAACAGCAATTTTTTACTGCGGGTTGATGCGCGGCCATCACGTATCGTCGCCAGGTGGCCGGTAAGTCTCAGGCCAGATCCAGCACCAGAATTTTTGACCGACGCTGGTAGTTGTACAGGGCCTGCTTTTTCTTCGGCAGCATTTCCACTTCGGCGGGTAAAAAACCGCGTTCCTGGAACCAGTGAATGCTGTGGGTCGTCAGAACAAACAGTTTGCTCAGCCCTTGCTGGCGCGCCTGAGACGCAATCCGCTGCAACAGCATGTCACCGCGTGAAGAACTGCGATAGTCAGGATGCACCGCGACGCAGGCCATTTCGCCGATGCTCTCTTCCGGGAAAGGATAGAGCGCCGCGCAGGCGATGGTCAGGTTATCGCGCACCACCACGGTAAACTTGTCGATTTCCATTTCCAGCTGTTCACGCGAGCGTCTGACCAGAATACCCTGCTGTTCCAGCGGACGAATCAGTTCCAGAATCCCGCCAATATCGTTAATCGTTGCCCGCCGCACCTGTTCGGCGCTTTCCATCACGATTTGCGTACCAATACCGTCACGGGAGAACAGCTCTTGCAGTAAAGCGCCGTCGTCCTGATAGCTAATCAGATGGCTGCGGCGCACGCCGCTACGGCAGGCTTTAACCGCGCCGCGCAAAAATCTGACCGTACCGGAGTGGTAATCGCCATCCGCTTCCAGCGCTTCAATCCGCCGCTGGGCATCATCCGGGAACAGTTCGGAAATAATATTGCCTTCTTCGTTGATCACGCCCTGGGAAGAGCAGAAACCAATCATTTTTTCGGCTTTGAGCTTGATCGCCAACTGAGTGGCGACTTCTTCAGAGGTCAGGTTGAAGCTTTCACCCGTAACGGAAACCGCGACCGGCCCCAGCAGGACAATCGCGCCGCTATTTAACTGGCGGTGCAATGCTTCTTCATCAATTCGGCGGATGCGTCCACTGTGGCAGTAATCCACGCCATCATCAACGCCAAGAGGCTGGGCAATGATGAAATTGCCGCTGACGACATTGATGTGCGCGCCCTGTAGCGGCGTATTATTCAAACTCATGGACAGCCTTGCGGTGATGTCCAATTGCAGCATCCCTGCGGCCTGCTTAACCAGTTCCAGCGTGACGCTGTCTGTGATGCGGGTATTTTTGTGATAGCGAGGTTCGTAGTGATGCGTTGTCAGATTGGCATCGATCTGCGGACGGGCGCCATAAACCACGACCAGCTTGATTCCCAGACTATGCAATAGCCCGATATCATTGACGATGTTGGCGAAGTTTTCATGCTCGATGGCTTCTCCACCCAGCATGATGACAAACGTTTTGCCGCGATGGGCATTGATATAAGGAACTGAATGGCGAAAGCCTTGAACCAGTTCTGTACTACGTTCCTTCACTGCGAGCCCTCTTTTGAATTTTTATTCGTAATTTTTGTATTTTTATTCTTTATGAGGCAAAAGGCAAGGGCTAAGTAACGGGGCGGGAACCTGTGCGATAAATTCAGCATTCATCCCGTTTATTCCGTCATTCTTTCTGCCGTGGGGACTGAACAATCGGATTTTTCAACGTATTCAAACCGATACCTTATTCACGGTTTGGTCATGCGGTAACTGACCATATTTTCGCCGGTTCAGTTAAGGCTATAGCCAGAAAGTGTCAGGGGAAGCGCGCGCTTTCGGTTTGAAAGCGATAAAGATATAAAGCATAAACATGATTTTTGCATGACAGCGCAGGGGAGATTCGTTAAAGTTTTTGACAATTTTCTTATTTTTGTTTTCAGCTTTTGCCAATGGCACCGTAATCAGACCGGAGTTGCATGTCTTATTCGAATCACAATCTGACTCGGCGGCGCTTGCTACAAAGCGCGGCAGCAACCTGGCTGTTAAGTGTGAGCGGCGTCGGGCTGGCAGCGACAGCGCAGGTTATTGCCGTGCGCGTCTGGCCTTCCTCTTCTTATACCCGCGTCACGCTGGAATCGAATCTTGCGCTGAAATACAAACAGTTCACTCTCAGCAATCCGGATCGGATTGTCGTGGATATTGAGAATATCCATCTGAATAGCGTGTTGAAGAATATCTCCGGCCAGTTCCAGCAAAACGATCCGCTGATTAAAGCCGCCCGTATTGGTCAGTTTGATAAAAATACGGTGCGGCTGGTGCTGGAATTAAAGCAAGGCGCCAGCACCAAGCTGTTTACGCTGAATCCGGTGGCGGAATTCAAGCATCGCCTGGTTGTCGATCTTTATCCGGATATCGGCAGGTATGACAACGAAGACGATCCGCTATTGGCGCTGCTGGAAGACTATAACAAAGGTGAACTGGAACGTACGTTGCCCGCGGAAGCGCCGAAAGCGGGGAGGGCGGGGCGCGATCGCCCGTTGGTCATCATGCTGGATCCCGGTCACGGCGGCGAGGACCCCGGTGCGATTGGTAAAAACAAGACGCGTGAGAAAGATATCGTGTTGCAGATCGCCCGGCGCCTGCGTACTTTGATCGATCGTGAATCCAATATGAAAGCGTATATGACCCGTAATGAAGATGTGTTTATTCCATTACGGGTGCGGGTGGCGAAAGCGCGCAAGCAGCGGGCCGATCTGTTTATCTCGATTCACGCGGACGCGTTTACCAATCGCGCGGCCAGAGGTTCATCGGTATTCGCACTTTCCAAGAAAGGGGCAACCAGCACGGCCGCCAGCTTTCTGGCGCAGACGCAGAACGAATCGGATTTGATTGGCGGGGTCAGCATGAGCGGCGATCGTTATCTCGACCATACCATGTTTGATCTGGTGCAGACGGTCACGATTAGCGATAGCCTGAAATTCGGTAAAGAAATTCTGACGCGGCTGAGTAAGGTGAACCGTTTGCATAAAAACAGTGTCGATCAGGCCGGCTTTGCAGTATTAAAAGCGCCGGATATTCCTTCTGTTCTGGTGGAAACCGCATTTATCAGCAATCTTGAAGAAGAACGAAAGTTACGCACCAGCCATTTTCAGCAACAGATTGCGGAGTCTATTCTGGCCGGGATCAAAGCCTATTTTGCCAGTCAGTCGGCACGATAAGCGAAAGCGCGGGAGTATGCGGTTATCCGTCAGGAATCGATGGGGATTGTTGCAAAGCGTAGTGATGCGATAAAGGGGATGGATACGGGAAGGGGTGTTCCAGAAAGCAAAAAACACCCGTCAGGGTGTTTATTCTATGATAATCAATTGGTTGCGGGGGCCGGATTTGAACCGACGACCTTCGGGTTATGAGCCCGACGAGCTACCAGGCTGCTCCACCCCGCGTCCGTCTTGATATCTTGTTTTCTCTGATGGTCAACACACATCAGTAATTGGTTGCGGGGGCCGGATTTGAACCGACGACCTTCGGGTTATGAGCCCGACGAGCTACCAGGCTGCTCCACCCCGCGTCCGTGGAAGCGCACTATACTCTGCATGAACTTCGATGCAACCTATTTCTGTAAAAAATACGGGATCGCCGGTTCAGGTGCTGAATTTACCGCCTGATAGTCTGTTTTTTAAACGTAATATGCTGGGTTTTATGCTGTGGTCTTGCTGACAGCGACTGTTCGGGCCGTTGTTTATGCAATGTTATAAACCGCTTTTGCGATTTGAGGTTGATGATAAAGTACGCTGAGCGGCGATAATGGGTAGATCGTAAAGACGCTGCAAGTACGTCCCTGTAAGCTCGGGCCGCGCCATTCCTGGCGCGGACGCTTTACTCTTCTATCCCATCATCACCGTTCTGATGCTGTGAACCGGTTTTTCAGCAGTCGTAAACCGCTTTCGCGATTTTTTGGAGAGGCGCGTTTCTTTATCTATAGGCGTTTGTTATCGTTCGGCGGTGGGTCTACATGATGTCAAAAGAGAGCGCAATGAAGATGAAAGGATGTTGGGGAAAATATGTGCTGACTGGCCTGGTGATTGCCATTCTGGCGGGGTGTCAGTCCAGACCGACCGATCGGGGACAGCAGTATAAAGACGGACACCTTAATCAGCCGCTGGAACTGGTGAATGAGCCTAATGCAACGGGGAAACCTGTCAATGCGCGCGATTTTGTCACGCAGGTTTCGGAAATCAGGGCTGCTTCTCCGAGTCTCTATACCCGCAACACCAACACCTTTCAGGCGATCGAAAACTGGATGATGTCTGGCGCCGATACGCGCGAACTGAGCAAGTTCGGCTTGAGCGCCTGGCAAATGGAAGGGGTGGATAACTTCGGCAACGTTCAATTCACTGGCTATTACACACCCGTACTGCAAGCCCGCTATACCCGCCAGGGAGAATTCCGCTATCCGCTCTACGCCATGCCGTCACGCGGTAAGACGAACCGTCGTCTGCCGGATCGCGCTTCTATTTATTCCGGCGCATTAGATGACCGTCTGATTTTGGCCTGGAGCAATTCGCTGGTGGATAATTTCATGATGGAAGTGCAGGGCAGCGCCTACATTGATTTTGGTGACGGTCGCCCGCTCACGTTCTTTGGTTATGCCGGTAAAAACGGCCATGCCTACCGCAGTATCGGCAAGGTGCTGATCGATCGTGGCGAAGTTGCCCGTGAAGATATGTCCATGCAGGCTATTCGCCAATGGGCGGAACAGCACAGCGAATATGAAGTTCGTGAACTGCTGGAGCAAAATCCGTCTTTTGTGTTCTTTAAACCGATGATGTCTGCGCCAGTCAAAGGCGCCAGTGCCGTCCCGCTGGTGGCGAAAGCCTCCGTTGCCTCTGACCGTTCGCTCATTCCGGCGGGGACGGCCCTGCTGGCTGAAGTGCCGCTTTTGGATAATGAAGGAAAGTTTACGGGTAAGTATGAAATGCGCCTGATGATTGCGCTGGATGTCGGAGGGGCGATTAAAGGCCAGCACTTCGATATCTATCAGGGCATTGGTCATGAGGCCGGACATGCTGCTGGCTTCTATAACCACTATGGCCGGGTATGGGTACTGAAAACAACGCCGGAAGCGTTTTCAACGCCGTTTACGACGGCCAGCAAGGGTGACGGGCAGGAATTGCCTGTCATAAAAAATAACCCGAGCGACGGGACATTGTTCAATTCGGCGCAAAATAGCCCTGCGGTGAATGTCAGCAATTCAGGATCGTTATTGGTCAGTAATCCGCAAAATTGATTATGTTCTTTTATTGCGTCTCAAAGGAAATCGGGCAGCGCTGCTCTTTGAGCCGTGAATCTGAGCCGTCTGAATACCAGACGGCTTTTTCATGGGTTCAAATAAAACGGGAATTAGCTTTTAAAACCGTATTTGCTGCTCAAGCCTAATTCGTTAACGAGGCGAACGCCGGTCTGCAAGGCTTCACCCTGTAAATCCCGCAGCGGCCGGCGCAGACTGCCGGCGGGTAAACCAACGGCCTTCATCAGGGATTTCACCGCGATGGGGTTGATCGCTGAGTAGGTGTAGTGCAACAGGGGCAGCAAATGCTGGTAGGCTTTGCGAAAGCGCTCGGCATCATCGCCGTTTTTCCACGGACGAGAAATCTCCGCCAGCTCTGCCGGGGCAATATTACCCGTCATATTCGCGGTCCCATGACCGCCTAATGACATGGTCGGTATCACCAGGCCCAGGTTGGGTGAATCGCAGCACATTACTGAAACGTCCGGATTACCCGCCAGCACCTGCGCGACCTGTCCGACCCGGGTGGTGGACTCTTTATGAATAACATAGTTGGGATGCTTGAAAATACGCAGCAGGGAAGTCCAGTGCAGATCGGTTTTCACCCGTGGCGGGTTGTTATAAATCCCCAACGGTAAGTCGGTGGCGTCGGCGATTTCCAGAAAATAGTTTTCGATGTCGCTTTCGCTGGCGCAAATGTAAGCGGGCGCGGCGATAATGGCGCCGTCTGCGCCGTTATCCCTGGCAAAGCGGACATAGTCAATGGTGGTATCGGTGTTATTGCCGGTGCAACCATAAAACAGCTTCATCTTATTGGTGTTGTACTGTGCGGTACGGCGGATGATCTCTTTTCTCTCCTCTACGGAAAGCATGGAGACTTCCCCGGTGGATCCCATGATCAAAACGGCGGCCGTACCGTTGTCTTCCTGGAATTTTAATAACGCTTCAAATGCACCGAAGTCGACGCTGCCATCTTCATTGAATGGGGTAATCAGGGCAACAAACGACCCTTCAATTTTTTCTCTGCTCATGTCTCGTTCCTGTCGGTTTAGTCATGCTACGGGTAAATAAAAATCAGGACTGAAGCGGCCTGGCGATAAAACCAGCCTCAACAAAACGTAATAAGTGCGCCAGAACGCGATCGTCATCGCTGTTGTCGCACAGCCCTTTGGATAACAGCGCCAAACGGCCGGAACGCGGATCGGCATCGGTCAGAACGTGCATGGCGGCGCCGCGGGTAAATTCATAACGCCAGATAATGTCTGCCCGGGATAATTCAGGCAGTGTGCGGGAAAAGGCATCGATAAAGCGGTGAGCCACCTGATCAAACTGGGCGGAAAGCAGGGCGGTCACCCCCAGACCCGGCGTGGCGCGCAGATGTTGCAGCAGGCGCACCACAATGCGTCCGCCGTCGGGGGTGCGGGCCGTTTTGACCAACGGACGCAATAGCGCATCCAGCAACGCGGCGACGGGAGGCGTATCGCCGTGATAGGTCTGCTCAACCTTATCCAGCAGGCGCGTTCTTTCTTCATTCAATGGCCCCAGAACCGCGTCCAGAACGGCGCTCAGCAACCCATCTTTGGAGCCGAAGTAATAATTCACCGATGCCAGATTGACGTTGGTTGCTTCGGTGATTTCGCGAATTGTGGTCAGTTCACTGCCTTTGCAGGCAAAAAGCGTGATCGCTTCACGCAGGATGCGTTGTTTGATGTCTGCTTCTTTTTCTTTGTTTTGCGCTGTGGTTTTCAGTAAGGCCACCATGATTCATCCTTTTTGTGTTACGCATGACGGCGAAAGCAAAACCGCCGTGCTTTGATATAGCCGCGTGGTGATTAAACCGGCCGCATTTCCTGATAGACCAGCGTTGCCCAATAGCGGATCCCTAATGGGATCAACGCGTCATTAAAATCGTAATGCGGGGTGTGCAGATGGCGCACTTCCTCGTCATTTTTGCCGCTATTCCCCAGCATCATGAAAGCGCCGGGGCGCTGTTCCAGCATGAAGGAAAAATCCTCTGCGCCTAACAGCGGCGTCATTGCCGTTTCAACCTGCTCAATGCCCACAACCTGCACGGCGGCGTTAATCGCCTGTTGGGTGACATGGGCATCGTTAATCAACGGCGGATATTGATGTTCATAGGTCACCTCCGCCGTGGCGTTAAAGCCCTGAGCGGCATGTTGAGCCAGTTCACGCAGACGCGTTTCCAGTAGCTGACGAATAGCGGGTGAGTAACTTCGCCCGGTTCCTTTCACGATGACCCGATCGGGAATAACGTTAGGCGCATTGATGCTTCCCGCCTGAATATGACCGATGCTGAGCACCGCCGCTTCCATCGCCGGAACGTTGCGGCTGATGATGGTTTGCAGACCAAGCATAAATTGCGCAGCGGGCAGCGTGGGATCGATCGATAAGTGGGCGCCAGAGCCGCCATGTCCGCCAGTCCCGTGAAAAATGACCTGCCAGGTGTCGCTGGCACCCAGCATCGGCCCGCTGCGAATGGAGAATTTGCCTGCGGTAATGCCGGGTTTATTGTGCAAACCAAACAGCCGGTTGCAGGGGAAACGCGTCAGCAGGCCGTCGTTCAGCATGGCAAGCCCGCCGCCTAACCCTTCTTCCGCTGGCTGGAAAATAAAATGTACCGCACCGGTAAAATCCGGGTGCTGTGACAGATAGCGCGCAGCGCCGAGCAACATCGTGGTGTGACCGTCGTGGCCGCAGGCATGCATTTTCCCGGCATGCGTCGAAGCGTAAGGCAGATCGGTTTTCTCGCTGATGTACAACGCATCCATATCTGCCCGCAGGCCAATACGGTCTTCACCGGGATAACGGCCGTGCAGCGTGGCGACGACGCCGGTTCCCCCGATACCGGTTGTGACGGCAAGCCCCCACGCCGTCAGTTTTTCGGCCACCAACCGGGCGGTGGCGAACTCTTCAAAGCCAATCTCCGGGTGTTGATGAATGTGATGACGAATGGCAATCAGCTCCGGTAAAAAGTCCTGAATAGCCGATTCCATTGCCTGTTGATCAACAGGAGGGAAAATTGACGCGGTCATCATGCGTTTCCTGTATTCGATATCATTTAAAACGTGCCGGGATAGCTGCCGCCATCGATCAGCAGGTTTTGGCCGGTAATATAACCGGCCTGCGCGGCGCACAGAAAAGCGCAGACGGCGCCGAACTCTTCCGGCCGACCGTAGCGTTTCGCCGTATTGGCGGCGGCCCGTTCACGCTGAATAGCGGTGAAATCCCGCCCCGTTTGCTCAGACAGCGACTGAATGTGTTGCCATTGTCCTTCGGTGTCAAAAATTCCCGGCAGGATGTTATTAATAGTCACGTTGTGCTCAACGACCGTCCGGGATAGCCCGGCGACAAACCCGGTCAGTCCGGATCGCGCGCTGTTGGACAGGCCCAGTTCAAGCTGGGGGATCTTCACGCTGCGCGAGGTAATATTGACGATGCGGCCAAATTTGCGTGCGCTCATGCCATCGACCACCAGACGAATCATTTCGATCGGGCCGAGCATCATGCTGTCGAGGGCGGCGATCCAATGTTCGCGCTGCCATTCGCGGAAGTCTCCCGGCGTCGGGCCGCTGGCGTTGTTAATCAAAATGTCGGGTTGAGGACAGGACGCCAGTGCGGCGGCGCGTCCGGCTACCGTGGTGATATCGGCGACGACAGCCGCCGGACGATGGCCGGTTTGCCGGTAAATATCCTGCTGTGCGTTTTGTAATACCGCTTCGGTGCGCGCCAGCAGCGTGACATCGACGCCTTCTCGCGCCAGCTGTAAGGCCGCGGCTTTACCCAGCCCCCGATTGGCTCCCCAGACCAGCGCTTTTTTCCCCTGAATACCCAGATCCATACGGTTAAACCTCCTGAATAATTTGCTGGTTTACGGGCGTGACGGCGCTGATGTTCGTCTGCCGTTGGCGCAGCAGCGTTTCCCGTTGTCCACCGGGCACGGCATCAATCAGCCTACGGGTATAAGGGTGCTGCGGCTGATGCCAGATGCTGTGGTGATCGCCGCTTTCCACGCAGCGTCCGTTTTGCATGACCATGACCCGATCGGCGATATAACGCACCACGGCGAGATCGTGGGAGATGAACAGCAGCGACAGCCCCATTTCATTTTTCAACTCAACCAGCAGGTTAAGGATTTGCGCCTGAATGGAGACATCGAGTGCGGAAACCGGCTCATCGCAAATCACCAGTGAAGGACGCACCACCAGCGAACGGGCGATGCCAATACGCTGGCGTTGTCCGCCGGAGAATTCGTGAGGGTAGCGATTCAGGCTGCTTTGCGGCAGCCCGACGCGATCAATGATGCTGCCGATCGCCTGCTGCCGCTGCGAGCGATTGCCAATGCCATGCACAATTAACGGCGTCTCAAGAATGTGCTGAATGCTGTGACGCGGGTTCAGCGAGGCGTAAGGGTCCTGAAAGATCATCTGCACCCGCTGACGCAGCGCCTTCAGCCGTGACTCTTTGAGTGAGGTTATGTCCTGTCCGTCAAAAATGATCTGCCCTTGAGAGGGCGACAACAGACGCAGAATGGTTTTTGACAGGGTGGATTTTCCGCAGCCGGATTCGCCAACCAGCCCCAGGGTTTCTCCCGGCAGTATATCCAGTGAGACGTCGTTAACGGCGGTGACCTTGCCCTGTGTCGTCTGATATTCGGTGTGAATATTTTTTAACGACAGCAGCGGTCGCTGACCGGCTTCACTGTCGCGGTGGGTTAGCGGCGGCGGGGTGAGCAGCGTAAATCGTGATTCTTCAGCCGCATGGTCGTGATGAATTTCCGCCAGCCGGCTGGTGCGGTAATGTATGTCCTGATCCATATGCAGGGAGGTTGCCAGCAGCCCGCGGGTGTAATTGTGAGCCGGCGATCGGAACAGATGGGCGGTCGGCGCCTCTTCCACTTTTTGCCCGGCATACATCACCGCGACGCGATCGGCCCACTGCGCCACCAGCCCAAGATCGTGGGTGATCAGCAGCAGACTCATGGATAACTCATGCCGCAGGTTATCCAGCAGTTCCAGAATCTGGGCCTGAATGGTGACGTCCAGCGCGGTGGTCGGTTCATCGGCAATCAACAGGCGCGGCTGACAGGCAACCGCCATGGCGATCATTACCCGCTGGCGCTGACCGCCTGACAGATTGTGCGGGTAGTCATCAACGCGGCGTGCGGGTTCCGGGATTTTGACCAGATCCAGCAGGTCGATAGCTCTGGCTCGGGCCGCCGCTGGGGACAGTTCTTCATGCAGCCGCAGCGTTTCGATAATCTGCTGCCTGATGGATAACACCGGGTTGAGCGACGTCATCGGCTCCTGAAAAATCATCGACAGCGCATTACCGCGTAGCTGGCGCATCTGACGATCCGGCAAGGTGAGCAGGTCTTTTCCATCGAACAGGATACGTCCGCTGATTTCCCCCGGCTCAGCGACCAGCCGCATCATCGAGAGCGCGGTAGCGGATTTTCCGCAGCCGGATTCACCGACCAGCGCCAGCGTTTCGCCGGCATTGATGGTGAGATTCAGCCCGCGGACGGCCTGATGGCCGGGAAATGTGACGCGCAAATCCTGAATATCCAATAGTGGGTTCATGCGCTTCTCCCCCGTAAGCGTGGATTCAGGGCATCGTTCAGGGCGTCGCCCACCAGATTCAGCGACAGTACGGTCAATACCAGTGCGGTGCCGGGGAGCGCGGTCAGAAACCAGGCGGTACGCAGCGATTCCCGGCCTGCGCCGATCATACTGCCCCAGCTCACGCGGTTCGGATCGCCAAAGCCCAGAAACGACAAAGCGGACTCAATCAGAATGGCCGATGCCACCATGACCGAGGTGGTGACGATAATGGACGGTAAGGCATTGGGCAGCATTTCCTGAAAAATGATGCGCACGCTGGAAAACCCCTGACTGCGCGCGGCCAGTACAAAGTCGCTTTCGCGCAGCGAACGGAATTCGGCGCGCACCAGACGGGCGATCGTCGGCCACGAGGCAATCCCGATCGCCAGCGAAATCAGCGAGACGGAAGGCGAGCCGATGGCGACCAGCACCACGACCAGCAGGAAGGTGGGAAAAGTCTGGAACAGTTCGGTAATGTGAACCAGTATGTCGTCCACCCGGCCGCCAAAATAACCGGCCAGCGCGCCAACGACGGTGCCAATCAGCAGACTGACAACCACTGCCGAAAAACCAATCTGCAATGAAACCTGTGAACCGTGGACAATACCGGCGGCGACATCACGCCCCAGAGAATCGGTGCCCAGTGGAAATTCGGGATCCTCACCCGGCCACAAAAAAGGCTGGGCGACCATATCCAACGGATCGCCGGGATACAAAAAAGGGGCGAGTGCCGCCATCAGAAAAACCGCGGTGAGTAAAAACAAACCCGCCATTCCCGCCGGATTGCGGATAAATGCGCGCACTTCCGGCGGCAGGCGAAATGGCGTTTTCAACGAATGGAGCGCCGCCTTCTTATGGGTGAGATTATCGGGAGCAAGGTTATTCATATCAGCGAGCCTTAATTCGGGGATCGAGCCAGGATTGCAGTAAATCCACCAGCACGTTAGCCAGAATGACCAGAAACGCGGAGAGCAGCAGGACGCCGAGCAACACGTTGAAATCACGCGCCATGACCGCTTCCAGCGCCAGACGGCCCAGCCCCGGCCAGCTAAAGACCGTTTCGACCACGGCGGCGCCGCCCAACAGATTGCCAAAGTGCATGCCGGCGACGGTGGTGATCGGTAACAGCGCGCAGCGCAGAATGTGCCTGACGGTGACCATCAGTGGCGATAAGCCTTTGGCATGCGCGGTACGGACAAAATCCTGTTGGGCGATTTCCAGCATGGCCGCGCGGGTCAGGCGCGCATAAATCGCAATGAAAAAGCTGCTCAGCGCCAGCACCGGGAGAATCGCGTGCTGCACCATATCTTTGACATGCGCCCAGCCAGTCAGATTTGCGCCGATGGTGACATTCCCCCCGCTCGGCAGCCAGTCGAGGTGAACGGAAAACAGGATCAGCGTCATCAGGCCGATCCAGAATCCGGGAGTGGAGTAGAGCAGCAACGCCAGTAAGGAAAGAAGGCGATCGGGCCATTTCCCTGCCCAGACGGCCATTACGGCGCCCAGTAGAATCCCGATAATAATAGCGACGACCTGCGACAGCAGCATCAGGAACAGCGTACCGGGCAGGCGGGACATAATCAGATCCATGACCGGGGCGTTGTAACGCGGTGAAAAACCGAGGCTGAACTGCGCCAGATTGCTCAGATAAACGTACAGCTGTTGCAAAATGGGTTGATCGAGACCGAACTGGGCGCGCAGGTGCGCCATGGTGGCTTCGGTTGCACTGCCTGACTCGCCTGCCAGTACGTCAACCGCATCTCCCGGCACCAGTTGCAGCAGGAAAAATACCAGCACGATGATACCAACCGCCGTGGGCAGTGCATGGAGCAGGGTGCGTCGCAATGCGCGTCCGATTCGTTCTAATGTATTCATCGCATACCTTCATGAGGAAACCCCTGCCGAACAGGGGTAACGCCGTATTACTGATCAAGCCACACGTCAGCCAGGCTGCCGTTGACGCCCTGAATATCGGTCAGGTGGTTATGCACGCGTTTGTTGTAGATCGTCAGGCGTTTAATCTGGAGCAGGTTCAGATCGGGGATGTCGTTTGCGATGATGCGTTGGAACTGTTTGTACCCTTCCACACGCTTCGCCGGATCGGTTTCCACCGAGGCTTGCTCCAGCAGACGATCGACTTCCGGGTTGCTGTAATGCGATCCGTTGCCGAAGGGGACGCCGGGCTTAAAGGTTTTCGACCAGTACAGACGCTGTACGCCGACCGCGGGATCGAACAGGTTGGAAATCGAGCCGTTGTTGAAATCAAAGTCGCGATCGGTGTAAACGCGCTTAACGAAGGTGGCAAAGTCCTGAGAACGGATGGTCACATCAATACCGACTTTGGCCAGTGAAGACTTAAGATATTCGGCCACGCGTTTAAAGCCGTCGCCATACGGCATGTAGTCATGTGTCAGCTTGAAGCGGATACCGTTTGCCTGACGCGGGAAGCCGGCTTCATCCAGCAGCTTGTTGGCCGTAGCGATATTGAAGTCATAAGGCGACGGCGTACTGTCATGGAATTGCGCCAGTTCAGGGGTAATCGACGTCGGTGAATTCACCGCATAGCCGTACCACACCACGTTTTTCAGCACCTCGCGGTTAATACTGTGGGCAATGGCCTGACGGACTTTCAGGTTCTTCAGGTAAATATTATCCAGATTAAATTCGATACGGGTTTGTGTCGGGCCGTAACCGTAACCACCGGTCTCAATCCCCAATTTGCTGTTTTTCTTGATTCGATCAATTTCACTTAATGGCACCGGCGATTCGCTGCCGAGATCTAGCGCGCCCGTTTCAAAGGCAATGGTGCGTGTCGCCGCGTCAGGGATGAATTTCACCACCAGCTTGTCAATATAGGGCTTGGGGCTATCCCAATAATCAGGATTACGTTCATAAATAATATGGCTGCCGCGCACCCACTCTTTAAATACATAAGGGCCGGTTCCGATCGGCGCCGTATTATGCGGATTACTGCGAATATCGGTCCCTTCATATAAATGCTTAGGAATAATGGGGGCTTCATTGGCTGAAAATGCGCTCAGCAGATAAGGCGCAGGCTGTGACAATTCAATAATGGCGGTATAGGGATCGGGCGTTTTCACCGCGGTAACACTGGCAAAAGTGCCTTGCCCGCGTGAGTTATATTGCTTGACGGTCAGAATGGAAAACGCCACATCCGCGGAGGTGAAATCCTGTCCGTCATGCCATTTCACGCCTTTACGCAGGTGGAAAGTATATTGTTTGCTGTCTTGACTGACCGACCACTCCGTCGCCAGCGCCGGCAGCGGATTTAGATTGAAATCATAATTCAGCAACCCTTCAATAACTTTTGAGTTGACCTTGAGGATCGGGCCTGCGGTACTGACCAGCGTGGTCAGTACCGGCGGTTCTGGTTCAACCAGAAAATTCAGGGTTCCGCCGCGCTTGGGGGCCGGTTCTTCAGCCTGGCCTGCCAGACTGAAGAAGGAAGAAGCCAGAATCAGCGCTGACAATAATAGATTTTTTTTCATATTTCCCGTCCGTATACGGAGACGTTGTTCTCCGTTTTTATTTTTTTGAATGACAAACAACGCATTGGCCGAGGGATGGCAGGCCACAAAAAATTGCCGAAACAAACCGTTTCTCTTCAGAGAGGAAGAGAAGCAGGAAATAAATCAGGCAGGGTTAATTCAACATCGGGGCAGTAATGAAATAACGTCATTACCTGTGCTGTATGGCGTAACGATTTTCATGCTGGTTTCCTGGTTTTGAATAATAGTTTTGAATAATCACTGAATAATAAAAATGGATAAGCTTCTGTGTGCTTTTCTGGTTAAACCCTATCCTAACGATCGTTTTAAACGAACGTTTAAATATGGATAAGCAATCTCGGATTATGCATAAGTCATTCACTACTCAGATTATTGGGGAAGAGGCCGATTCGGGGTATTATCCACCCTGCTAACTATTTATTCTGAGGTTGTCATGTCGATTAAGCGTTATCCACACCTTGCTCATTGGGGCGCGTTTACCGCCGTTGTTGAGGATGGGAAATTGATTCGCTGCGAACCCTTTGCGGACGATCCTTCTCCTTCTGCAATGCTCGACTCTATTGTTCCACTGGTCTATTCCGAACGCCGTATTCGCCGTCCTTCGGTGCGTCGTTCATGGCTGCAACAGCGTGAGAACAGCGATCGTTCTCTGCGGGGTAAGGAAGATTTTGTTGAGGTTGACTGGGACGTGGCGCTGGATCTGGTTGCCGCAGAGAACCGTCGCGTTCGCGATCGATATGGCGCCGACGGGCTGTTTGCCGGCTCTTATGGCTGGTCTTCTGCCGGACGTTTCCATCATGCCCGTTCGCAGGTGCGACGCTTTTATTTTTCCGGCGGCGGCGCGGTCGATCAGCAGGGCAACTACAGTTGGGGAGCGGCGCAGTTTTTCCTGCCCTATGTCATCGGTACGTTTCATCCCCTGACCGGTAAAGTGACGGAGTGGCGCAGCGTTGCCGAGCACTGTGAGATTTTCCTCGCCTTCGGCGGTTTGGCGCTGAAAAACGCTCAGGTTGCTTCCGGCGGCGCCGGGCATCATACGCTCAAACCCGCGCTGGAAAAGCTGGTGGAAAAAGGCATCCCGGTGATTAACGTCAGCCCGATGCGCGATGATTGCCCGGCGTTTGTTAACGCCGAATGGATCCCTATTCGCCCAAATACCGATGTGGCGCTGATGCTGGCGCTGGGGTATGAAATCCAGCGGCTGGGCGCGGACGATAAAGCATTTTTACAACGCTACTGCGTGGGCTACGAGCAATTGACGGATTATCTGCTCGGACGCGGGGATGACATTGCCAAAACCCCGGAGTGGGCCAGCGCCATCACCGGTATTCCGGCGGAGCGTATCCGGCGTCTGGCGCGTCAGCTCATCGGCGTGCGCAGCTTTATTACCTGTTCCTATTCCGTTCAGCGTGCGCACCGTGGCGAACAGCCTTACTGGATGATGATTGCGCTCTCCTCCATGCTCGGGCAGGTTGGTTTGCCGGGCGGCGGCTTCTCGTTCGGGCACGGCTCGATGAACAGCGTAGGCAATGAACGTATTGCAACGCCTGCGCCTGCGTCACCCTCCACGCCGAACGCCGGTCGGGCGATCCCCGTCGCGCGCATCGCCGATATGCTGCTCAATCCGGGCGAACCGTACACCTTTCAGGGGGAAACGCACACCTATCCTGATATTCATCTGATCCACTGGGCGGGGGGAAATCCCTTCCATCATCATCAGCAGCTGAACCGGCTGGTGGAAGGCTGGCGCAAGCCGGATACGGTCATCGTTCAGGATATCGTCTGGACGCCCGCGGCGCAGATGGCGGATATCGTGCTGCCGGTGACCACCACGCTGGAGCGTAATGACATCGGCGGGTCGTCCCGCGATCGTTTCATTTTTGCCATGCATCAGGCGATTGCGCCTCAGCATCAGGCTCGTCATGACTTTGATATTTTTAGCGAGTTGGCGGAGCGACTGGGCTATCAGGAGGCGTTCACGCAGAACCGCAATGAGCGGGAATGGCTGGAAACGCTCTATGCTGATTGCCGGGAAAGACAGAAAGAGACTGCGCAATCCTGGCCGTCATTTGATGAATTCTGGCAGCAGGGGCATGTCGAAATCCCGATGGATGAGAAGCCATTCGTGTTCTTTGAAGATTTCCGCCGCGATCCGCAGCGGCACGCGTTGCAAACACCAAGCGGTAAGATAGAGCTGTTCAGTTCTACCATTGCCGGATATGACTATCCGGATTTCGCTCCGCATCCTGAATGGCGTCCGCCGGTTGAATGGCTGGGCGCGTCGGAGACTAAAACATGGCCGCTGCACTTCATTTCTATCCAGCCTTCCGATCGACTGCACAGCCAACTGGCGGCAACGCCGCAGGTAGCGGCTAATAAAACCGCAGATAAGGAGACGCTCTATATGCATCCGCAGGATGCGGCGGCGCGCGAAATCACCGATCGTTCACTGGTGGAGGTCAGAAACGATCGCGGCCGTATTCTGGCGGGCGTGCAGATTACCGACGGTGTGACGCCGGGCGTGGTGATCATGTCCACCGGCGCCTGGTTTGAACCGGGATTTGGGCGTAAAGAATGGCACCCGGTCGAGCAATCGGGAAATGCGAACGTACTGACGCTGGATATCGGCACCTCTTCATTGACTCAGGGGCCGAACGCCATGAGCTGTCTGGTGGATGTGGTGCGGGTTTAGCGCTATCCTGTGACGTTTTTATTTTCCAAGTCAAAGGTTGGTTGTAATGAGTACGCAATTATCCGAAGCCTATTTACAGCGTTTCGGCGGCACTGCGCGGCTATATGGTCAGCAGGCGCTGGCGCTGTTTTCTCAGGCTCACGTCTGCGTGATTGGCATTGGCGGGGTGGGCTCATGGGCCGCGGAAGCCTTGGCCCGCACCGGGATCGGCGCGATCACGCTGATCGATATGGATGATGTGTGTGTCAGCAACACCAACCGGCAGATTCATGCGCTGCGCCAGCATACCGGGCAGGCAAAAACGGAAGTGATGGCGGAACGCATTCTGGCAATTAACCCGGAATGCAAGGTGACCTGCGTGGATGATTTCATCAGCGCCGGGAATGTGGCGGAATTACTCAACCGCAATTTCAGCTATGTCATTGATGCTATTGATAGCGTGCGCCCCAAAGCGGCGCTGTTGTCGTACTGTCGCCGCTATAAAATCCCGGTGGTGACCACCGGCGGCGCGGGCGGGCAAATTGATCCTACGCGCATTGAAGTGGCCGATCTGGCGAAAACGATTCAGGATCCGCTGGCGGCAAAACTGCGTGAACGGTTGAAGCACGACTTCAACGTGGTGAAAAACAGTAAAGGGAAGCTGGGGATTGATTGCGTATTCTCCAGCGAACCACTGGTCTACCCGCAACCTGACGGCTCGGTGTGTGCGTCCCGCAGCACTGCTGAAGGCACGATGCGCATGGACTGCGCTTCTGGTTTTGGCGCTGCAACCATGGTGACGGCAACCTTCGGTTTTGTTGCCGTGTCTCATGCGTTGAAGAAGATGATGGCGAAAATGGTGCGGGAATCGGCACAACGGAAGTAGCGTGGCGTATTTTACTTTCCGGCGGCAACCTGTTCGGTGATAGTTCTGATTCTGGCCGATAGCGCGGCCAGCCCACCAGACCGTGAGGCGCTGAGCTGAGCGCGTAGCCCCAACCGATCGAACAAGGTCAGCGGATCTTCCTGTAATAAAATCTCAGCCGTTTTTCCTTCGACCGAAGTGAGTAAAACGGCCAGTAGCCCACGGACAATACGTCCGTCGCTGTCACCGTAAAAGTGCAGCGTGCCGTCTTCCTGACGTTGATAGCCTAGCCAGACACGATTCTCACAGCCTGACAGCGAAATGGCGTCGTTTTTCAGCGCTTCTGGCAGGGCAGGCAGTTCTTTAGCCAGTAAAATCAACTGCCGGTAACGTTCTTCCCAGGAGCGGCAGGCATCGAAACGTGCTTGTAAATCCGCTACGCGGATTTGGCGTCCGAAAGGATGAAGGGTGTTTGTTATGTCAGTCATGGTGTCCGTTAATCTGCCAGAAGTTCAAAAGCATTGCCCATCGCCGTGATGAGCGATGCGACGTCCTGCTCGTTATTGTATGGCGCAAACGATGCCCGTAGCGTGCCGCTGATCCCCAGTGCGGCCATCAACGGTTGGGCGCAATGATGGCCGGCCCGCAACGCTATGCCGCTTTCCGCCAGCAACGTCACCAGATCGCTATGATGGACGCCTGCGAATTCAAACGACAACACGCTGGAATCGGAACGGCGGAAGCTGCGGAAACCGGGGAACTGCGCCAGTTGTGCCTCCGCCAGACGGGCCAGATTCCGACTGTGTTGTTCCGCCGCTTGCCAATCCAACGGCGATAGCCAGTCCAGGGCCGCGGAAAGCCCAAGTACGCCGGCGATGTGCGGCGTACCGGCTTCAAATCGATGAGGAATGTCCTGCGGCGTAAATCCGTCAAAGGAGACATGGGTCATCATCTTGCCGCCGCCGTGCCAGGGGGGCATCTGTTCCAGCAGCGCGGTTTTCCCGTATAGCACCCCTAACCCCGTCGGCGCATACAGCTTGTGTCCTGAGAATGCATAAAAATCGATATCCAGCGCCTGAACGTCAGGAGGGCTGTGCGCCATACCCTGCGCGCCATCGACCATGACCACCGCGCCATACTGATGAGCAAGCTGAACGGCTTTTGCCAGATCGGGCCGACCGCCAGTGACGTTGGACATTTGTCCCAGCGCCAGCAGTCGGGTTCTTGGCGTCAGTAAATCAGCAAGCTGATCGATATCCGGTAACCAATCCGCGCCGACAGGCAACTTTATCACGCGTGCACCGGTCTGTTCCGCCACCATCAGCCAGGGTATTAAATTAGCGTGGTGTTCCGCTTCGCTGACAATGATTTCGTCACCCGGTTGAAGGCGTGGACGGGCATAGCTTTGGGCAACCAGATTGATGGCTTCCGTGGTGCCTTTCGTCCAGACAATGGCGCGCGGATCTTCCGCATGAAGACGCGTAGCCACCTGTTCCCGCGTATGCTCGAAACGTTGCGTCAGCGCCCGTGCCGCCTGATGCTGGCTGCGGTGAACCGTACTGTTTTCCGTGCTGTAGAAGCGCTGTACAGCGTCAATGACGATTTGGGGTTTCAGGGCGGTTGCTGCGCTGTCCAGATACACGGCGCTATCCCTGAGCGCGGGAAACTGCCGGCGGAACGTTGTGGCGTTAAACGGTGTCATGATCATCCTCTTTTGGGGTGTCAGATCCTGTCCCATTTTGCCGGGGGAAACAAGTTTAGGACTATACCTAGTGCCGCTTTATGGAAAAACGAGGAAATTTTGCTACGCTTTAAAATGTTAATTTTCAGGATTTCCTGACGGATAAAGTTAACCAGAAGACATTTTAATTTACTTGGAGTTAACTATGAAGAATAAAATCTCTATTTTTGCCGCTATTATTATGGCTTTTTCTCTGGCAGCCTGTTCCAGTAATTACGTCATGCATACGAATGACGGACGCACCATCATCGCAGAGGGTAAACCTAAAGTAGATGATGAAACCGGTATGATCAGTTATACCGACGCCTATGGACTTCAACAGCAGATCAACCGTGATAATGTAAGGGAAATGACCAAGGCGGAGTGATTTGACTGACGCGATCATGGCGGTGTACAGATAAAATGTACGCATAAAAAAAGCACCGCATCTGCGGTGCTACATATAAAATCACTATGGACAGACAGGGTAAATTGTACAGGAAGTGAAATAAGGTAGACTCGCTACCGCGTCTGAAAAGGCAGACAATAAATAGCAAACACAACATCACAACCACAAGCCAAAAGCACCTCAGGTCGCCCCTCCGCACTTTTCGTTCCGGCTCAGGAAGTTGCGCTAATATAGGTATTTGCTGGTACATCCTCAACGGACAATTTATAATGTCTCGGATTATAAAAACTAATAGATAAATGCACGTATCAAAAGTGTTGTTTATCGGTAAATAAAAGAATTTTATTCATGTCAAAACGTCTACCTCCGCTCAATTCTTTGCGCGTATTTGATGCCGCGGCTCGCCACCTGAGTTTCACGAAAGCGGCGGAAGAATTGTTCGTTACCCAGGCAGCGGTCAGCCATCAGATGAAGTCGCTCGAGGATTTTCTAGGGCTTAAATTGTTTCGCCGCCGCAATCGCTCTCTACTTCTGACGGAAGAGGGTCAGAGTTACTATCTTGATATTAAAGAAATTTTCTCTTCCCTTAATGAAGCGACCCGGAAATTGCAGTCGCGGAGCGCTAAAGGCGCGTTGACGGTCAGCCTGCTGCCCAGCTTTGCTATTCATTGGCTGGTTCCCCGTTTGTCGAGTTTTAACTCTGAATATCCGGGCATTGATGTACGGATTCAGGCCGTTGATCGGGATGAAGACCGATTATCGGATGATGTGGACGTCGCCATTTTTTATGGCCGTGGCAACTGGCCTGGACTACGGGTGGAAAAATTGTATGCCGAATATCTCCTGCCAGTTTGTTCGCCCGTGTTGTTAACCGGCAATCATCCGTTAAAATCGCCGGACGATCTGGTCGCGCATACCCTGCTGCATGACGCGTCGCGTCGCGACTGGCTAGCTTATACGCGTCAGCTTGGCGTGCAGATTAATGTGCAGCAGGGGCCGATTTTCAGCCATAGTGCGATGGTGCTCCAGGCGGCAATCCACGGACAGGGTGTGGCGCTGGCGAATAACGTGATGGCGCAGACGGAAATTGAAGCCGGACGATTGGTGTGTCCGTTCAACGATGTTTTGGTCAGTAAGAATGCTTTTTATCTGGTATGCCATGACAGTCAGGCGGAACTGGGTAAAATAGCCGCCTTTCGACACTGGATCCTGGCTCGGGCCGCCAGCGAGCAGGAAAAATTTCGTTTCCGCTATGATAACAGTACGCGCTGAGACGCAGAGCGTCGAGTCTCAGATTCACAGATAATTCTATTGGATAACAACGATGAATAGTCGTTTCATGCTGATTTTTTCTGCCGTCAGTGGCTTTGTTTTTGTTGCACTGGGGGCATTTGGCAGCCACGTGTTAAGTAAAACATTAGGTCCGACCGAACTCGCCTGGCTACATACCGGGCTGGAGTATCAGGCATTTCATACGCTGGCCATTCTGGCGTTGTCGATCGCCATGTATCAACGCACCAATCTCTGGTTTTACTGGAGTAGCGTTTTTCTGGCCTTGGGGACGGTGTTGTTCAGCGGTAGTCTGTACTGTCTGGCGCTTTCTCACCTGAGGCTGTGGGTTTACATCACGCCGATTGGCGGATTCTGTTTTCTGGCTGGTTGGCTGTTAATGTTAGTTGGCGCATTGCGTCTGAAGAGAAAGGCTGAACGCCATGAATAAAGTTATTCTGTACTGCCGTCCGGGATTTGAAAAAGAGTGTGCGGCAGAAATAACGGAAAAAGCAACGCATCATAATGCTTATGGTTTTGCCAGAGTAAAAGAGAACAGCGGCTATGTGATTTTTGAATGTTATCAGCATGAAGATGCCGAACGGCTGATAAAGGAACTGCCGTTCCATGAGTTGATTTTCGCCCGTCAGATGTTTGTCAGCGGCGAATTGCTGCGTGACCTGCCGCCGGAAGATCGTATTACGCCGATTGTTGGTATGTTAACCGGTGCGATTGAGCGTGCGGGCGAATTACGCGTCGAAGTGCCTGACACCAATGAAAGCAAAGAGCTGATGAAGTTCTGCCGCAAGTTTACCGTGCCCCTGCGTGCGGCGCTACGTGAGAACAAGATCCTGCTGGGGTATGAAAAAGCTGACCAACCCGTGGTGCATGTGCTGTTTATCGCTCCCGGCTGCTGCTATGTCGGTTACTCGCACAGTTTTAATAATTCTCCATTTTACATGGGGATCCCGCGCCTGAAGTTCCCGTCAGATGCCCCCAGCCGTTCGACGTTGAAACTGGAAGAGGCTTTCCACGTTTTCATCCCTGCGGATGAGTGGGATGAACGGCTTGGCAGCGGCATGTATGCGGTTGATTTGGGCGCATGTCCCGGCGGCTGGACTTACCAGCTCGTGAAACGCAGCATGATGGTTCACGCTGTGGATAATGGGCCGATGGCGCCCAGTTTGATGGATACCGGACAGGTGATGCATCATCAGGCCGATGGTTTCCGTTTTGAACCGCCGCGTAATAACGTTTACTGGCTGGTGTGTGACATGGTGGAAAAGCCGGCCAAGGTAACCAGCCTGATCGCCGACTGGCTGGTAAAGGGCTGGTGTCGCGAAGCGATATTCAACCTGAAACTGCCGATGAAAAAGCGTTATGAAGAAGTGTCGCAGAATCTGGCTTTGCTAAATGAGCGTCTGGCGGAGAGCGGTATTAATGCGGAAGTGCATGCCAAACAACTGTACCACGATCGTGAGGAGGTGACGGTTCATGCGCGGCGTTTCTGGAGCGCGGTACCGGGTCGGCGCGACGAGCGCTAGCGCTTGCTATCAGGGGCGGCGGCAAGGGGGGCGGACACCCCCCCTGCGCGATGTTTTCTGATACCTGTTTGTCGCGTGCCGTTCTTCACAATGGCAGGGAAATTGACTATCAGTGGTTGTTCTGCGGTAACCGTAACTGTTGCAAATTGCCATTCAGCGCCAGATCGGTGATGAGCGTCGATACACGGCGGCTGACAAACGCCATTTCCTTTTGTTGTTCAAGCTTGTTTCGCCATTTCTCCGGTACGTTCGCCAGATCCTGATAAAGCGCATCCAGACTGCCCGCCTGTTGCAGTAATTGCACGGCACTTTTGGGGCCGATACCGCTGACGCCCGGGATCTTGCTGCTGCTGATGCCTGCCAATCCCCAATAATCAGTAAGCTGTTGCGGCGACACGCCGAACTCCTGCTGGACGAAAGGTAGATCCAGCCAGCGCTTCTGAAAATAATCACGAATCTGGATCATCGGCGCCAGTAGCTGGCAGTAGCCTTTATCCGTTGAAACGATCGTCGCCTGATGTCCGGAATTTGCTACTTTGGTCGCCAGCGTAGCGGCCAGGTCGTCCGCTTCATTGCCCGGTGAATGCCAACAGCAAACGCTCATCCCGGCAAAGGCTGCTTTGATCTGCGGTAGCTCCTGTCTGAGGTTCTCCGGCATTGGCGCTCGCCCGGCTTTGTAGTCAGGTAAAATCTGGTGTCGCCAGCTGGTGTTGCGATCTTCATCATCAAACACGGCAACGGCGTGGGTCGGCTGACTGTGCTGCAATAACTGATTCAGCGCATGTAGACAGGCGGGTACGCAGGGGGAACCCTGTACCGCATGAATTCGGCGTATCAAATTAAGTGCATCGACAATCAGCAGATGAACCGGCATAAATAGCTTCCTGATGGTGTGGTCGTACGGGGAAGCCCGGCTTCCCCGTACAGGGCTGATGAATCGGACCGATAAAACCAACCCGATTCGTTTTCACCGCTTGGCCGCGCTGTCGTATTAAGACGTAAGTGCGCTATGCGCAAATCTCGTAGCAGGGAATATACGTACTGCCGGGGAGCTTCATGCGCTGCTGCGCGACAAAACCCTGTAGCAGTCTATCCATGCTCTTCATGAGCTGCGTATCGCCATGGATCTTATACGGCCCTTGCTCCTCAATTGCCCGGATCCCCACTTCCTTGACGTTCCCGGCAACGATGCCTGAAAACGCCCGCCGCAGCGCCGCCGCCAGCTCTTCCGGCGGCTGATTGCCATGCAGATTCAGGTTAGCCATGTTTTCGTGCGTTGGCTCGAATGGCATCTGCAAACCCGGCGCAATCCGCAGTGACCAGTTAAAGCTGTAAGCATCTCCCGTGTGTCTGCGGCTTTCCTTGACCAACGGCATTGATTTTTTCATTTGACGAGCCACTTCTGCGGCGTCATTGATGACGATAGAGTAGTAGCGGCGCGCCTGACGTCCTAACGTGCCGACAATAAACTCGTCCAGTACGCGGAAATAATCGGCGCTCTCTTCTGGGCCGGTCAGAACAATCGGCAGCACTTGCTCGCTGTTTTCCGGATTCATCATAATGCCCAGCAGGTAAAGGAACTCTTCTGCGGTTCCGACCCCTCCGGGGAAAATGACAATGCCGTGCCCGATGCGTACAAACGCTTCCAGCCGTTTTTCGATATCCGGCATGATAAGCAGTTCGTTCACCAGCGGATTCGGTGGTTCAGCCGCAATGATGGAAGGTTCCGTCATCCCGATAAAACGGCCGTCTTTATAGCGCTGCTGCGCATGCCCGACCGCAGCGCCTTTCATCGGCGCCTCCATCGCGCCGGGGCCACAGCCGGTACAGATGTTCAGTTCACGCAGACCAAGCTGGCTGCCGACTTTACGGGCATACAGGTACTCGGTTTCGTTGATTGAATGCCCCCCCCAACACACCACCATATTCGGCTCTTCGCCTACATGCAGGGCTCTGGCATTACGCAAAATGGAAAAAACCAGATTGGTAATGTGCGTAGAATTTTCCAGATTCAGATTCTGATAGCGGCCCGCGCTGGCAATCTGTCCGTTAACAAACAAAATGTCGCGCAGAACGGCAAACAGGTTGGCCTGCAATGAACGAATGATGTACCCGTCAACAAAGGCCTCTTCAGGTGGATTGATCAATTCCAGTTTCACGCCACGTTCACGACGCAGCACGTTAATGTCGAAGCTTTCATAACGTGAAAGCAGTTCCTTACTGCTGTCCGTCTGGCTACCTGAGTTTAAGACGGCAAGAGAACAGTTACGAAACAAACGATAGAGATCGCTGCTGGCAGTGCTTTTCAGCATGTCCACTTCCAACTGCGATAACAAGTCCATAGACCCTAATGGGCTGATATGTGTAATCAATTTTACTCCTTGATACGAAATATAATCCGCCATTCCGCTGATGGCGGAAAAGACTCATGCCGGTACAGAGGCTTTGGGAAAGTATGATCTCTGGCCTTCAGACTTTTCCATTGCTTCACCTTAACGTGGCGCCATCATTTTTTCCAATCATGGCTGTGTGCCAAAACATAATGTTGCGTAATGTTTCGCATTTATTGACGTGGTAGCCGCCCATTCGGTGCGATAAACGCAGTATTACTGCGCCACGGATTGATATCCAGCCCGCCCCGGCGAGTATAACGGGCATAGACGCTGAGGGTCTCCGGCTGGTAATAACGCATCAGGTCGTTAAAAATGCGCTCCACGCATTGCTCGTGAAATTCATTATGATGACGGAACGACACGATGTAACGCAGCAGGGCTTCCCGGTTGATTCGTCTGCCACGATAGTGGATTTGCACTGAGCCCCAGTCGGGTTGGTGGGTAATAAGGCAGTTTGATTTCAACAGATGGCTGACCAGCGTTTCTTCGACTACCCGATCGTCTTCCATCGACGAGGCCCCATCCGATGCGCCGGGAATCAGATAGTCCGCGTTGAATTCGTAGCCGTCGATACGGATATCCTGATCGTCGATACATTCCCCTGCAAACCGGGCAACCGGCAGACCTTCCAGTTCGCTGAGCTTGAACAGTGTGACGCTGACCTGACCTTGCGCGCAGCGGCCAAGATCCTTTATCAAGGTCGTGCGAACCGCCTCCCAACTATCAAATTGGGTCTGATTAAAACTGTTGAGATAAAGTTTGAAGCTTTTAGACTCAATCAGATTCAGGCTATTCGCCTCCAGATGCATTTCACCGACGGCCACCTGGGGTACGCCGTTTGGGTTGAGCCAGGAAAGTTCGTAGAGTGTCCAGATATCGGCGCCATGGAACGGCAGGCTATCCGGGAAAATGCCGAGCGGCTCGCGATTAAGACTGCGTGGCACCGGCTGTAATAGTCCGGCATCGTAACGATCGTGATAAGGTGTGGGTTTCCCCAGCGTCAGTCCGCTCAGGGCCTGATGCTTGTCATAGACGGACATGCTGTTACCTGATTAAAAAGATATCATGGCGAGTAGTGTAACCCGACTAACAGAACGATGAGAAAAATTATGGATTGTGACGTCTCCCAGGCATTGTCAGCATTTACCCAGCGTTATATTGAACTCTGGCAGCGGGAAACCGGCCATTCTCCCGCCAGCGACGCTTTATATGGCGTGCCTTCCCCCTGCATTATCGAAACCCGGGAAGAGACGGTTTACTGGTTGCCGCAGCCGTTTTCGCCTGCCTCGGCGCTGGATGGCGTCGAGAGAGCATTGGATATCAGCCTGCATCCGGATATTCATGCTTTTTACACCACCCAATATGCGGGTGATATGACGGCACAATTCGATTCGCGTTCATGTACCCTGCTACAGGTCTGGAGTGAAGGCGATTTCATCCGTATGCAGGAAAATCTGATTGGGCATCTGCTGACCCAGAAGCGCCTGAAGTTATCGCCGACACTATTTTTGGCGACCACGGATTCCGAAATGACGATGGTGTCGCTGTGCAATGTTTCCGGGCAGGTTCTTCTGGAAGAGTTTGGTACAAAGCGGCATCAGATTCTGGCTCCCACGTTGGCCGGGTTTCTCTCTGGACTTTGTCCGCAGATAAGCTAATGATTAATCATGTTTCACTTTTGGTCATGTGAGAGATCTCTTACATTTGCTGTGCGAGATATCTTATCTTTCATGTGAAGGTTGAGTGTCATTTTTATTTTTCCATTATTAATTAGTCTGTTATGTTTAAACTTTTTCTTTTTGCAGAAAGCTTTTTGATAAACATTGTCATTTACCTCTTGCCGAACCCTAACAATTAATACATCTTATTACTTAAGTTAGTAACCGGTTACAGTGGATTTGACGGTTATTATCAGTAATCGGTGGACCAGTTATGACGCGCTTGGTACACCTGTACTTTTCAGGATGAAACGCGTTTTCAGGATGAAATCAGGGACACCTCCAGGACGGAGACTGAGAGCCGACGAGGAGTGTCGGTGGGGCTGGAGCCTAAAGGGATTGAATCATGGATGATACAGGATGGCCAAGTCAGGAAGAAAGTCGGACGACTACACGGACAGTGGGTTAGGAAGACCGTCACGGAAAAGTTTTCACGGATGAGCAGGGATGCAAAAGTGTAGCGGGATAGCTATAAAACGAATCGGGGGTACTGGTAATCAGTACCCCCATTTTTTTGCTTATTTTTAGCGTAGGGTTCACCAAAGTGTGAATATTGGGCGAGACTGATATCAATGCTATGCTTTGCCGCCTATTGAACAGGCTTCAGTTGTGAGAAACCGCATGAGTATAGAGAATCAGGTTCGTCAGTCTTTATTCGATCTTGAACGCGTTTTAAGAGATAGCCCTTTCTGGGAAGTGTCGCCACCGGACGCAGCGGCTTTTAACAGTGTTGAACCCTTCTGCATCGATACGATGTCTGCTGTTCAGTGGCTCCAGTGGGTGCTGTTGCCGCGTATGCATGCATTACTGGACAACGGCGCGCCGCTACCTGAAAAATTCTTACTGTTGCCTTATTTCGAAGAAGCGCTGGATGGCGTGTCGGAAGATATCGAGCCTGTTTTGCTGTGTGTCGGTCAACTCGATGCGCTGTTCATCAAGAATGAGCAAGGGCGTTTTGATCTTGATGAAGACGGCGCTTCTGATGAAAACAGCGATGCTTGAGATCATTTATCAGGATGATCATCTGGTTGCAGTCAACAAGCCTGCTGGTTGGCTGGTGCACCGCAGTTGGTTGGATCGTAAAGAAAAAGTCGTGGTGATGCAGACTCTGCGCGATCAGATTGGTCAGCATGTCTATACGGTTCATCGCCTGGACAGGCCGACATCAGGCGTACTGCTACTGGCGTTATCCCGTGACGTGGCGCGTTCATTGTCTCAACGGTTTGAACAGCATCAGATGCAGAAAATCTATCACGCGGTGGTGCGGGGTTATGTATCAGATGACGGGGTGATTGATTACGCGCTGACGGAAGAACTGGATAAAATCGCGGATAAATTTTCCAGCCCCGATAAAGCGCCGCAGCCTGCCGTCAGTCATTATCGTTCTCTGGCTCAGGCTGAGATGTCCGTGGCAATAGGCCGCTATCCGACATCACGTTATAGCCTGCTGGAGTTGACGCCGCAAACCGGACGCAAGCATCAGTTGCGTCGTCATATGTCACATATTCGCCATCCCATTATCGGTGACAGCACACATGGCGATTTGCGACAGAACCGTGGGATGGAAGCGAATTTTGCCTGCGGCAGATTGATGTTGCATGCCAGCCAGTTGAATTTGTCCCACCCGGTGAGCGGGGCGTGGCTTACTTTGCGGGCCCGTTGGGATTCGCCATGGCAGGGTGTAATGTCACAATTCGGTTGGCAAGGCATTCTCCCTGACTTTGAAAGGGTTGAGTTTCCTGACGCATCGGGTCAGGATAGCGGGCATTTCATCTCATCAGGCATTAAATAAAAAGGGAGTCGGAAGCATGGCGCAGATTGGTATTTTTGTTGGTACGGTCTACGGGAATGCACTTCTGGTAGCTGAAGAAGCGGAGAATATCCTCAGAGAACGCGGGCATGAGGTCAAGGTTTTTGAGGATGCCTCGCTGGAGGAATGGCTCGAGTATCGCGATCGTTACGTGCTGGTGGTGACGTCGACGACGGGGCAGGGGCAACTGCCTGACTCGATTGCTCCTTTGTACGTGGCGCTGCGCGAGAAGGGGGGTTATCAGCCGGATTTGCGCTATGGATTGATTGCGCTGGGTGACAGTAGCTACGAGAACTTTTGCGGCGGCGGTCATCAGTTTGATGAGTTACTGCGGGAGATCGGCGCTAAACGCCTTGGTGATGTTTTGGACATTGATGCTATCGAACACCCGGAACCGGAAGTGCTCTCCTGCCCGTGGGTTGAGCAGTGGGCTGAGTTGGTAGAGGCGCAGTAAGATGAGAAACGGGAGATTAAGCTCCCGTTTTCGTTGACGAGATCGTGGGGGGAATCAGCGATTTTTAGTCAGCTTTTCCAAATCGGTTTCGATCTCGGCGATTTTGTTTGAAACAACGCTTTCCAGATGACGCAGATCGTCAAGGATTTTGCGTTTCAGATCCACTTCCACCTGTTCGTGCTGACAGATTTGATCAAGTTCATCAATGACATAACGTAAGTTTGGACTGATTTCGTTGATCTCTTTATAACCCTGCCCCGCGTTGTCGGCCATGATGGTTTTGCGCTGGCGCGGATATTTGAACTTCACGCTTTTGGCGAAAAACTCGCCTTTGTCCTTGCGGAAGTATATTTTCAGAATGTCGTTGCTGGCCTCCTGGCGCAGGCTATAGCGATCAATATCGTCGGGATTGGTTATCCCCAGGCTTTTCAGATTGTCATACATAGCGCCACCTTTTTGATTTTAAAATAACGCGTTTATCATACTGATAAACGGTTCGTTCCATCTGTGACGGCCCGCCATAAAAATCGCCGGGAACGATGTTAAACGTCGCCGGCGACGGCCCGCAGGGTGACGGACAAGCTGCCCGTCATAAAAAATGGCGGGTTAAATAACCCGCCAGATTCAGTTTAGTCGATGGAGCGTAATAACTCATTAATGCCCACTTTACCGCGGGTTTTCGCATCCACTTTTTTCACAATCACCGCACAGTACAGGCTATGGCTGCCATCTTTGGACGGCAGGTTTCCGGATACCACCACGGACCCGGCAGGTACGCGGCCGTAGTGAATTTCGCCTGTTTCGCGATCGTAAATTCGGGTGCTCTGGCTGATGAAAACACCCATCGAAATGACGGAACCTTCTTCAATGATAACGCCTTCAACCACTTCGGAACGGGCGCCGATAAAACAGTTGTCTTCGATGATGGTCGGGTTGGCCTGTAACGGTTCCAGCACGCCGCCAATGCCGACGCCGCCCGACAGGTGGACATTTTTACCGATTTGGGCGCAGGAGCCGACGGTTACCCAGGTATCCACCATCGTACCTTCATCGACATAGGCGCCAATATTGACATAAGAAGGCATAAGAACGGTATTGCGGGCGATGAAGGCCCCGCGGCGTACGCTGGCGGGAGGAGCAACGCGCACGCCTTCGCGCTGAAAACGTTCCTCATCATAATCCGCGAACTTCATCGGAACCTTGTCGTAATAGCGGGTTTCCGCGCCTTCAATGATTTGGTTATCGTTAATACGAAAAGAGAGCAGCACGGCCTTTTTAAGCCATTGATGTGTGACCCACTGGCCGTCAATTTTTTCCGCGACACGCAGCGCACCGCTGTCCAGCAGGCTGATGGCCTGATTGACCGCTTCACGCGTCACGGTGTCTGCGCTTGCCGGTGTGATCTCGGCGCGGCGCTCGAAAGCAGTTTCGATAACGTTCTGTAGTTGTTGGTGCATCCTGTTTTCTCTTTCCTGATTGTGAAAATTAACTCAATGGTACTTTATCGTTTGGGTTTAGGGCCTCTGTCAACCGTTCTTGCAATTTAAGGCGCAATTCCGGTTTGAGGGCCCGCCTGTCGCTGTCGGCGAGGATAAACAAATCTTCTACCCGCTCACCAATGGTGGAGATTCGGGCGCCGTGCAATGAAAGATTCAGGTCGGAAAATATTTCGCCGATACGGGCCAACAGACCTGGCTGGTCGAGTGCGCTGAGTTCCATATAGCTGCGCCGGTCTGTATGCGTAGGCAAAAAATTGACCTCGGTGGGGACGCTGAAGTGACGCAGCTTCGGCGACGGGCGACGCATGCGCGGATGCTGATAATCACGCTGCGTCAGCGCCTGTTCCAACGCATGACGAATCATTTCGTGGCGATCCTGCGCCAGCGGGCTGCCATCCGGCTCCAGCACAATAAAGGTATCCATCGCCATGCCGTCCCGGCTGGTGAAAATCTGGGCATCGTGAACGCTTAAATTGCGCCGATCCAGCTCACCCGCAACCGCTGCGAACAGATAAGGTCGATCCGGACTCCGGATGAAGAGCTCCGTACCGCCCCGGCTCGCCTGATGACTGATAAGCACCAGCGGTTTATTGGTATCGTGTTCCAGCAGGTGACGGGCATGCCACGCCAGCTGGTTTGGCGAGTGACGAAGGAAATAATCGGCCCGGCACCGGCTCCAGATATGATGCAGCGCTTCTTCATCAATGTTATCCATCCGTAACAGGGCCAGCGCTTGCAGACGATGGTGGCGTACGCGTTCGCGCAGATCCGGGGTATTTTGCATTCCCCGGCGCAGCTGTTTTTCCGTCGCGAAATAGAGCTCGCGCAACAGGCTCTGTTTCCAGCTGTTCCACAGCGTTTCATTGGTCGCACAGATATCCGCAACGGTCAGACTGACCAGATAACGCAGACGCGTTTCACTCTGTACTTCGGTGGCGAATTGCTGAATAACCGTCGGATCCTGAATATCCCGACGCTGTGCGGTAACCGACATAAGTAAATGACGGCGCACCAGCCAGGAAACCAGCTGCGCTTCCCGTGAGTTCAATCCGTGCAGCGCGGCAAATTCGAGCGCATCTTGCGCGCCCAGTTCGGAGTGATCGCCGCCGCGGCCTTTGGCGATGTCGTGAAACAGCGCGGCGAGCAGCAGTAATTCTGGCTGCGGCAAACGAGGATAGAGTTCTACGCACAGCGGATGGAGCGCACGGGTTTCCTCATCGGAGAAACTTTCCAGCTTCATCAGTACCCGGATGGTATGTTCATCAACCGTGTAGGCATGGAACAAATCAAACTGCATCTGGCCGACGATATTTCCCCACTGCGGCATGTAGGCCCACAGTACGCTGTGACGGTGCATGGGCAGCAGCGCACGGCTTACGGCATGCGGATGGCGCAGCATGTTCATAAACAGATGCCGGGCTTCGGGAATGGTGCACAGCGGACTGGCAAGGTGGCGTCGGGCGTGACGAAGCTGACGTAGCGTTGTCGAATAAATTCCCGTGATATCGCGGTTACGCACCATCAGGTAAAACATGCGCATGATGGCTTCCGGCTTCCGGATAAACAGCGTCTCGTCACGCAGATCAATCAGACTGCCGCGCAGTTGAAATTCTTCATCGATCGCACGCGGTTTTTCATTGGCTTCCAGCGCGAGAATGGCTTCATCAAACAATTGCAGCAGCATCTGATTCAACTCGCTAACGCGGCGAGTCATACGGAAGAAGTCCTTCATCATGCGCTCTACCGGCGCGTTTCCTTCTCCCTGATATTGCAACAACTGCGCGACGTTGAGCTGTCGGTCGAACAGCAGCCGGTTATCATAGCGTGGCAGCATCAGGTGTAAGGCAAACCGAATACGCCATAGGAAGCTCTGGCATTCATTCAGCTCTTTGCGTTCCGCTTCGGTCAAAAAGCCAAAGCCCACCATTTCATCAAGCGAGGTCGCGCCAAAATGACGGCGTGCCACCCACAATAGGGTATGAATATCGCGCAACCCACCCGGGCTGCTTTTGATATCGGGTTCGAGATTGTAACTGGTGCTGTGATAGCGCTGATGACGTTCCTGCTGTTCGGCGATTTTAGCCGGAAAGAAGGTTGACGACGGCCAGAATTCTTCGCTGAATACCTGTTTCTGCAAATTGAGGAACAACGCCACATCACCGCATATCATGCGCGATTCGATCAGGTTGGTCGCAACGGAAATGTCGGCTCGGCCCTCTTGCAGACACTGTTCCAGCGTTCTGACGCTGTGACCGACTTCGAGTTTAATATCCCACAGTAAGGTAATGAATTTGCCGACGAGCTGTGAATCTTGTTCGCTAAGTTTATTCTGACTCAGAAACAGCACGTCAATATCGGAGAGCGGATGCAGCTCGCCGCGGCCATAGCCGCCAACCGCGACCAGTGCGGTCTGCGAAATTTTTTCAAAGCCATAAAAGAACCATAGCCGTTGCAACAGGCGATCGATGAAAAGCGTCCTGGCATCAATCAGCGTTTCCGCACTGACACCGGATTTGAATTCGCAGCCTAACCAGCTTTGAAATTGTTCCAGTTGCCGCTTCAGCGTCTGGCAGTTCAGCATATCGTCGCTGTATGTCAGCGGCGAGGCTGGAGGTTGAGCAACCACGGTGGATTGCGCAGGACTATCTGGCGAAAGGTTTTTTTGGATCATAATGCGCAGCCCATAACAAATCGCTGTGAGTGATGTTAAATGCCGCTTTCAATGCAATGAAGCGACATGGTCAAGACAGACTGCCATAAAAAATCGCCGGGAGCGATTTTAAACGTCGCTTGCGACGGCCCGAAGGGTGGTGGGCAGGGATAGCCCACCATAAAAAATCGCCGTAAAAAGCCGGCAATTGCCGGCTCGGTATTATGCCTGATGGGCGATGATATTGGGGATGGTGTCATCTTTGCGCAGCGTCATGATTTCGCAGCCGTTTTCGGTTACCACAATCGTATGTTCGTATTGTGCCGACAAGCTGCGATCTTTGGTTTTAACCGTCCAACCGTCTTTCATGGTCCGAATACGGTAATCGCCGGCGTTGACCATGGGTTCAATGGTAAACGCCATGCCGGGCTGCAAAACGACGCCGCCGTCATCCGCATCGTAGTGCAATACCTGGGGCTCTTCGTGGAACCCGGCTCCAATCCCGTGACCACAATATTCACGAACGACGGAGAAGCTGTTTGCTTCGACAAACTTCTGGATTTCCTTACCGAGAGAACGCAGGCGGATGCCGGGTTTCACCATTTTCAATGCCAGATACAGGCTCTCCTGGGTAATGCGGCACAGACGCTCGCCCAGAATCGTCGGTTTACCCGCAATGAACATCTTCGAGGTATCGCCATGAAAACCCTCTTTGATAACGGTCACGTCAATATTGACGATATCGCCGTTTTTCAGGATTTTTTCTTCGCTGGGAATACCGTGGCAGACCACTTCATTAACGGAAATGCAGACCGATTTCGGGAAGCCGTGATAGCCCAGGCTAGCGGAAATCGCATGCTGTTTATTAACGATATGGTCGTGGCAGATCCGGTCCAGCTCTGCCGTACTCACGCCCGGAACAACATGAGGTTCGATAATTTCCAGTACTTCGGCTGCCAGACGTCCGGCGACGCGCATTTTCTCGATGTCTTCAGGAGTTTTGATTGATATTGCCATTAAATATTGTCCGCAAGGTGTCCTGCGCAAGCCGCAGGAATTAAGGTCGGTGATAAAGTAATAACTTATGTTATCAGCCCGGCTATTAGCTTGCCAAATTATCATTCCGAACGACGGCGCGATGCGCAACAAAAGTTGGTGTCTCGGGGGGATTTATGGTATAAAGCGCGCCGATGATCCGGCTGGATATTTTTGTATGATATCTGACCGCATCGACTAAACTCACTTTGTGTATATAACACACACGTGTCGGCACGTTCGCCGGGGTGCTCCAAAGGTTTTCAACCTGCGGAGTCGGCGCAATGGGACACGTGGAGGCTTAACCCCATACTTAATTTATAGAGGTAATCATGGCAACTGTTTCCATGCGCGATATGCTCAAGGCTGGCGCACACTTTGGTCACCAGACCCGTTACTGGAACCCGAAAATGAAGCCGTTCATCTTCGGTGCCCGTAACAAAGTGCACATCATCAACCTTGAGAAAACTGTACCGATGTTCAACGATGCACTGGCTGAGCTGAGCAAAATTGCTTCTCGCAAGGGCAAAATTCTGTTCGTTGGTACTAAACGCGCAGCAAGTGAAGCGGTAAAAGACGCTGCCAACAGCTGCGACCAGTTCTTCGTGAACCATCGTTGGTTGGGCGGTATGCTGACTAACTGGAAAACGGTTCGTCAGTCAATCAAGCGTCTGAAAGATCTGGAGACTCAGTCCCAGGATGGTACTTTCGACAAGCTGACCAAGAAAGAAGCGCTGATGCGCACTCGTGAACTGGACAAGCTGGAAAACAGCCTGGGCGGTATCAAAGACATGGGCGGCCTGCCAGACGCGCTGTTCGTTGTTGATGCCGATCATGAGCACATTGCAATCAAAGAAGCTAACAACCTGGGTATTCCGGTATTTTCTATCGTTGATACCAACTCCGATCCAGATGGCGTTGACTTCATTATCCCTGGTAACGATGACGCAATCCGTGCAGTTAGCCTGTACCTGAGCGCTGTTGCGACTGCCATCCGCGAAGGCCGTTCTCAAGATCTGGCTGAGCAGGCAGAAGAAGGCTTAGTAGAAGCTGAATAATAAGGCTGGCTCATTGGAGCCCTTATTAACCAGGTATTGACATATGTTGGTTAGAGGGGCCTGTCAAGGCCCCTTTTTTACTTATCTCCCCGCGAGATAACCGAGGAAAAGATAATGGCTGAAATTACCGCTGCCCTGGTAAAAGAACTGCGTGAGCGTACTGGCGCAGGCATGATGGAATGTAAGAAAGCGCTGGTTGAAGCGAATGGCGACATTGAGCTGGCTATCGACAACATGCGTAAATCTGGCCAGGCGAAAGCTGCCAAGAAAGCAGGCCGCGTCGCTGCTGAAGGCGTTATCCTGACTAAGATTTCTGCAGACGGCAAATATGGCGTCATCGTTGAGCTGAACTGCGAAACCGACTTCGTTGCCAAAGATGCCGGCTTCAAAGCGTTCGGTGAAGAAGTTGCCGCTGCCGCTTTGAACGATCGCATTTCCGATGTTGACGTTCTGAAAGCGAAATTTGAAGAACAGCGTACTGCGCTGGTGGCTAAAATTGGTGAAAACATCAATATCCGCCGTATCGCTATCCTGGAAGGCGACGTACTGGGTTCTTATCTGCACGGCGCGCGTATCGGCGTTATGGTGGCGGCCAAAGGTGCTGATGACGAACTGATCAAGCACATTGCTATGCACATTGCTGCCAGCAAACCTGAATATGTCAAAGCTGAAGATGTTCCTGCTGATGTGGTCGCTCGTGAGTACCAGATTCAGTTGGATATCGCGGTGCAATCCGGCAAGCCGCGTGAAATCGCAGAGAAAATGGTTGAAGGCCGTATGCGTAAATTCACCGGTGAGATCTCTCTGACCGGTCAGCATTTCGTTATGGACCCAAGCAAAACCGTCGGCGATCTGTTGAAAGAGCACAAAGCCGACGTAATCAACTTCATCCGTTTTGAAGTGGGTGAAGGTATTGAGAAAGCTGAAGTTGATTTTGCTGCTGAAGTTGCAGCAATGAGTAAGCAGTCTTAATAGTAAAAAAAGGGGCCGCCAGTTGGCGGTTCCTTTTTATCCAGCCAAAATAATTTCAGTACATTTGATCGTTCACACTCTGGTGAAGGATGAAGTGTGACGGTAATAACTCCCAATACGACGACAGCCTGTAGGACAAACACCATGGCAACCAATGCAAAACCCGTATATCAACGAATCCTGCTTAAGCTAAGTGGCGAAGCTTTACAGGGAACAGAAGGTTTTGGTATCGATGCGAGCATTCTGGATCGCATGGCTCAGGAAGTAAAAGAACTGGTTGAGTTGAGCATCCAGGTCGGTGTGGTTATCGGCGGTGGCAACCTGTTTCGTGGTGCCGGTCTGGCGAAGGCGGGTATGAACCGTGTCGTGGGCGATCACATGGGAATGCTGGCAACCGTGATGAATGGTCTGGCGATGCGTGATGCGTTGCATCGCGCCTATGTGAACGCTCGCCTGATGTCGGCTATTCCGCTGAACGGCGTATGTGACAATTACAGTTGGGCAGAGGCTATCAGCTTGTTACGCAATAACCGCGTGGTGATCTTCTCTGCCGGTACCGGCAACCCTTTCTTTACGACAGATTCGGCAGCCTGCCTGCGCGGCATTGAGATTGAAGCCGACGTCGTGCTGAAAGCGACAAAAGTCGATGGCGTCTATTCTGCCGATCCGGTACAAGATCCTTCAGCGACCCTGTATGAAACGCTGAGCTATCAGGAAGTGCTGGAGCGTGAGTTAAAAGTAATGGACTTGGCCGCTTTCACACTGGCTCGCGATCATAATCTGCCTATCCGAGTTTTCAACATGAACAAACCAGGCGCGTTGCGCCGGGTTGTCATGGGGGAGAAAGAAGGGACGTTGATCAGTAATAACGGATAACCTTAAAAATAAGGTAATATCCTGTTTTGTTGACAGAAGATAGTATCTACCCGACACGACTCAAGCGGTCGTCAGATAGTCAGTGAACGAACCTGGGCGCTCCTCATCGGTATCGCCGGGGTAAGTGAAAAACGCTGAGTACACCATCAGCTTTGAGTTTTAAGGGGAGACCGCCAGTTCTCGCTGGTATTAATTATTCACCGGGTCATGCGGCGCGTGGCCTGTCAGGCAACCAGTATTCAAGGGTTCACAACGTGATTAATGAAATTAGAAAAGATGCTGAAACGCGCATGGAAAAATGCGTAGAGGTTTTCAAAAACCAGATCAGCAAAATTCGTACTGGCCGCGCATCACCCAGTATTCTCGACGGTATTCAGGTTGAGTACTATGGCAGTGCTACGCCGCTGCGCCAGTTGGCTAACATCGTCGTGGAAGATTCTCGTACGCTGGCGATTACCGTATTTGATCGTTCACTCGGTCCGGCGGTTGAGAAAGCGATTATGACTTCCGATTTGGGCTTGAACCCGTCTTCCGCCGGTACGGTCATTCGCGTTCCGCTGCCGCCGTTGACGGAAGAGCGTCGTAAAGACCTGATCAAGGTTGTGCGCAGTGAAGCTGAACAAGGGCGTGTTTCCGTGCGTAACGTGCGCCGTGATGCCAACGATAAGCTGAAAGCCCAACTGAAAGACAAGGCGATCAGTGAAGATGAAGAACGCCGCGCTCAGGATGATATCCAGAAACTGACTGATGTTTTCATCAAGAAAGTGGATACCGCGCTGGCGGAGAAAGAAGCTGAACTGATGGAGTTTTAATTCCATTAGCCTGATAAGCGTCGCAGGAAGGGCGGGAGTGTATTATTCCGTCTTTTCCGGCGGCGTTTTATTTTTATCAAATTCGTTGGTGCAGACCAGCCCCGTTGGGCGGTAAATCATTTTTTGCCGTGACATCTTTTCTCATAAATATTATGGGCACGTCATGGCAATCTTCTCAGACTGGTGTACCTTCCTGTAATCAAATCCAGTTATTCAGAGCATTTTAATGAAGCAACTGACAATTCTTGGTTCTACTGGTTCTATCGGCGTCAGCTCGCTGGCGGTTATTCAGGCAAATCCAGACAAATTTGCAGTCAAAGCGCTGTCGGCCGGACGCAACGTCGAGCTTATGCTGGAGCAATGCCTGACGTTTCATCCGGCTTACGCCTCAATGGCGGATGAAGTGGCGGCCAAAAGGTTACGCGAACAATTGGCGCAATATGGGTGCCGGACTGAAGTGTTATCCGGAGAGCAGGCGGCCTGTGAGCTGGCAGCCCTGGATGATGTTGATCAGGTCATGGCGGCGATTGTCGGCGCGGCGGGGTTGTTGCCAACGCTGGCGGCCATTCGGGCGGGCAAACAGGTTCTGTTGGCCAATAAAGAGTCTCTGGTTACCTGTGGACGCTTGTTTATGGACGCGGTGGCGCAGAGCAATGCAAAGATCCTGCCGATAGACAGCGAACATAATGCGATTTTTCAGAGTTTACCTGAGCAAATTCAGCGGCAGTTAGGCTATTCTTCATTAGCGCAACACGGTGTTGAGCGCATTGTCCTGACGGGATCGGGTGGGCCATTTCGCGAAACGGCGATATCGGCGTTGGCGGATGTGACGCCCGATCAGGCTTGTGCGCATCCGAACTGGTCAATGGGACGTAAAATTTCGGTTGATTCTGCCACCATGATGAACAAAGGGCTGGAATATATCGAAGCCCGCTGGCTGTTTAATGCCTCCGCGGAACAAATGGAAGTCATCATTCATCCTCAGTCTGTCATTCATTCAATGGTGCGTTATCGTGATGGCAGCGTACTGGCGCAGTTAGGTTCGCCAGATATGCGAACACCGATCGCGCATGCGATGGCTTACCCCGAGCGAGTCACGTCAGGTGCCAAGGCGCTGGATTTCTGCCAGTTGGGAGCGCTGACGTTTTCCGCACCGGACTATGCGCGCTATCCATGTATACAGCTGGCGATAGATGCCTGCAATCATGGTCAGGCGGCGACCACCGCGCTGAATGCTGCCAATGAAATTGCTGTCGCCGCATTTTTACAGGCACAGATTCGCTTTACGGATATTGCCGCCATTAATCAGCATGTGATGGATCAACTTACATTGCCCGAGCCGGCGAGTGTTGATGAGGTTCTTGCTATCGATTTCTGGGCAAGGCAAGCCGCGACGCAAGTGCTGATGCATGGCGGGCAGACTCGATAACGTATTCAGAAGGCACAATTTGTTCATGTGCGGTTGAGGTGGTATAGTCTGCGCCACTCAATGGTCGGCTATGTGACATGCTTAGCGCCGGCGGTAGTATAAAGTTAAGCTGTGATCGTTCACGGCTTTTTTTGCGCTAACGGGGTCTGATGTTACGGAAGGACTGTTGTATTTCTTACTTGAGGAAATAAGTACGCGTTATGCCGTCCGATAATCAAAAAAATGCTGATAATCTGTCGTTTGCCAAACCACGGCACGTCGCCATTATCATGGATGGGAATGGCCGCTGGGCGAAAAACCGGGGAAAACTGCGGATCTTTGGTCATCAGGCTGGCGTAAAATCTGTGCGTCGGGCGGTGAGTTTTGCCGTTAGTCATGAACTTGATGCATTAACACTTTATGCGTTCAGCAGTGAAAACTGGAATCGCCCTGCCCAGGAAGTTACGGCGTTGATGGAGCTTTTTGTCCGGGCGCTGGATAGCGAAGTGAAAAGCCTGCACAAACACAATGTTCGCCTGCGGATCATTGGCGATATCAGTCGTTTTAGTCTGCGTTTGCAAGAGCGGATTCATCGTTCGGAAGCGCTTACAAAAAATAATCAGGGCCTGACACTGAATATTGCTGCGAATTATGGCGGTCGTTGGGATATCATTCAGGGAGTAAGGCGGCTTGCAGAGCAGGTACAGGAAGGAACATTACGTCCTGACAGCATTGATGAAGATTCATTATGCCAATATATTTGCCTGAATGAGCTGGCTCCGGTTGATTTGGTGATCAGAACCGGTGGAGAACATCGCATAAGTAACTTTTTGCTGTGGCAAATTGCTTACGCCGAGCTTTATTTTACCGATGTCCTTTGGCCTGATTTCGATGAACAAGTCTTTGAAGGTGCGCTGAATGCATTTGCACAACGCGAGCGTCGCTTCGGGGGAACAACACCTATCGATGCTGATGCATCCTAGGGGGAACTTTTGCTGAAGTATCGCCTGATTACTGCTCTAATCTTGATTCCGATTGTTATCGCGGCATTGTTTTTGTTGCCCCCGCTGGGATTTACGCTGGTTACGCTGGCTGTCTGCATGTTGGCGGCCTGGGAATGGGGACAGCTGTCAGGGTTTGTCACCTATGGCCAGCGCCTCTGGTTGGCCATTTTATGTGGTTTTTTACTGGCGCTGATGCTGTTGACCCTTCCGGCATATCATTATTCGGTTCATATCCTGCAAATCAGCGCCGCGCTCTGGAGCGCTTTAGTCTGGTGGGGTGTTGCGCTGTTTCTGGTTTTGTCTTATCCCGCTTCCGCATCGCTGTGGCGACATTCCCGCGTTTTGCGGCTGGTGTTCGGGATCGTGACGATAGTTCCTTTTTTCTGGGGGATGGTCGCACTTCGCCAATATAATTATGATGTGAATCCTTTTACCGGCGCATGGTGGTTGTTGTACGTTATGTTGCTGGTGTGGGGGGCAGACAGCGGCGCCTACATGTTTGGCAAACTGTTTGGCAAACGCAAGCTGGCGCCAAAGGTTTCTCCGGGAAAAACCTGGGAAGGTCTTGTCGGCGGGTTGGTCACATCAGCCGTGATTTCCCTGCTGTTTAGCCACTATGCTCCCTTGACCGTGGCGCCATCAACGTTGTTGATTTGTTCTATTGTGGCGGCCCTGGCTTCGGTGCTGGGTGATTTGACCGAAAGTATGTTCAAGCGTGAAGCCGGTATTAAAGACAGTAGTCATTTGATCCCCGGACACGGTGGCGTGCTGGATCGTATTGATAGCCTGACAGCAGCCGTACCGGTGTTTTCCTGTCTGATGCTGTTGATATTTAAAGCTGTTTAGGATGAAACGGTAGAGTATGATGAATTTCCTTTGGAGTCTGGCCGCCTTTATCATCGCACTGGGTGTGTTGATCACCGTGCATGAATTTGGTCACTTCTGGGTAGCTCGTCGGTGCGGCGTTAAAGTTGAGCGTTTTTCCGTCGGTTTTGGCCGGGCATTGTGGCGCCGCCGGGATCGGCTTGGCACGGAATATGTCATCGCGCTAATCCCGCTCGGCGGCTATGTCAAAATGCTCGATGAGCGAGTCGATACCGTCGCACCAGAGCTTCGCCACCAATCATTTAATAGTAAAACTGTCTGGCAGCGTGCGGCTATCGTCAGCGCGGGCCCTGTTGCCAATTTCCTTTTTGCCATCGTCGCGTATTGGCTGGTATTTATTATCGGTGTACCCGGTGTGCGGCCCGTGGTTGGTGAAATATTACCCAACTCCATCGCCTCTCAGGCGGAAATGTCAGCGGGAATTGAACTAAAGTCGGTTGATGGTATCGAAACGCCTGATTGGGATACGGCTCGTCTGGCATTGATCGGTAAGATTGGTAGCCGCGAAGTCGTCATTGACGCTGCGCCTTTAGGTTCCAGCCAGACCGTACGGAAAACGCTGGATTTGCGTGATTGGCAGTTTGAGCCTGACAAGCAGGATCCGGTCATGTCTCTGGGGATGGTTCCCCGCGGACCGCAGATTGAGGCAGTATTGACTCAGGTTCAGTCAGGATCGGCAGCAGAAAAAGCGGGTTTGCAAGTTGGGGACAGGATAGTTAAAGTCGGCGGGCAGGTGTTGACGCACTGGCGTGATTTTGTCACTGCCGTGCGTGACAATCCGGAGCAAAGTATTGCGTTGGATGTCGAACGGGGAGGCGTAACGCTGCCTCTGACGCTGACTCCTGACAGTAAACCTGTTGGCAATGGTAAGGTTGAAGGGCTTGCGGGTGTGTTACCCAAAGTGGCCCCGCTGCCTGAAGAATACAAAACGGTACGTCAGTACGGGCCGTTTAGTGCCATCTATCAGGCGACGGATAAAACCTGGCAACTGATGAAATTGACCGTCAGTATGTTGGGTAAACTGATAACGGGTGATGTTAAGCTGAATAACCTGAGCGGTCCGATTTCGATTGCTCAGGGGGCGGGAATGTCAGCAGATTATGGATTGATTTATTATCTGATGTTTTTAGCTTTAATCAGCGTCAATCTGGGGATCATCAATCTGTTCCCTCTGCCGGTATTGGATGGTGGACACCTGCTCTTCCTTGCAGTTGAAAAACTGAAGGGCAGGCCGGTTTCTGAGCGTGTGCAGGACTTTAGTTACCGCATCGGCACTGTGTTGCTGCTGCTGTTAATGGGGCTCGCACTTTTCAATGATTTCTCTCGCCTCTAAGCGTGAGATTAGGTTAGGAAAAACGCATAACAACGATGGCGATGAAAAAGTTGCTCATAGCGTCGCTGCTGTTCAGCAGCGCCACCGTATACGGTGCAGACGGGTTCGTAGTGAAGGACATTCATTTCGAGGGCCTGCAACGGGTTGCCGTCGGTGCGGCATTACTCAGTATGCCTGTCCGCGTTGGTGATACCGTCAGTGATGATGATATCGGTAATACCATCCGTGCTTTGTTCGCTACCGGAAATTTTGAAGATGTTCGCGTCCTGCGCGATGGCGAAACGCTGATTGTGCAGGTGAAAGAGCGTCCGACAATCGCCAGCGTCACTTTCTCCGGCAACAAGTCGGTGAAAGACGACATGCTGAAGGAGAATCTGGAAGCCTCTGGCGTGCGCGTCGGCGAAGCGCTGGATCGTACCGCGCTTTCCAGCATCGAGAAAGGACTGGAAGATTTCTACTACAGCGTGGGTAAATACAGTGCGTCGGTGAAAGCCGTTGTCACGCCGTTGCCTCGTAATCGTGTTGATCTGAAGCTGGTGTTCACGGAAGGCGTGTCCGCCAAGATTCAGCAAATCAATATCGTCGGTAATAAAGCCTTCAGCTCCGATGAACTGATTTCTCATTTCCAACTGCGCGATGAAGTGCCGTGGTGGAACGTGGTCGGCGATCGCAAATACCAGAAACAGAAACTGTCCGGCGATTTGGAAACGCTGCGTAGCTTCTATCTGGATCGCGGCTATGCCCGCTTCAACATCGATTCGACGCAGGTCAGTCTGACGCCGGATAAAAAAGGCATTTACATTACCATCAACATGACGGAAGGCGATCAATACAAGCTTTCCGGTGTCGCCGTTAAGGGTAATCTGGCCGGTCATTCTGCGGAAATTGAAGGGCTGACTAAAATCGAGCCCGGTGAATTGTATAACGGCACCAAAGTTACCCGTATGGAAGAGGACATCAAAAAGCTTCTGGGCCGCTATGGGTATGCTTATCCGCGTGTTGTCACCCAGCCGGAAATCAATGACGCCGATAAGAGCGTGAAACTGAACATCAACGTTGATGCCGGTAATCGCTTCTATGTCCGTCGGGTCCGTTTCGAAGGTAACGATACTTCCAAAGACTCCGTCCTGCGGCGTGAAATGCGTCAGATGGAAGGCGGCTGGTTAGGTAACGATCTGGTTGAACAGGGTAAAGAGCGTCTTAATCGACTGGGATACTTTGAAAGCGTTGATGTAGAAACTCAGCGTGTGCCCGGTACTGCCGATCAGGTTGATGTGACTTATAAAGTCAAAGAGCGTAACACGGGGACATTTAACTTCGGCGTGGGCTTCGGTACTGAAAGCGGCGTCAGCTTCCAGGCGGGTGTCCAGCAGGATAACTGGTTGGGAACCGGCAACTCCGTGGGTATCAGCGGGACGAAAAACGATTACCAGACCTATGTTGAACTGTCGCTGACCGATCCGTATTTTACCGTCGATGGCGTTAGCCTCGGCGGCCGTATCTTCTATAACAAGTTTGAAGCATATGATGCGGATCTGTCCGATTATACCAACGTCAGCTATGGCGTCGGCAGTACGTTAGGTTTCCCGATCAACGAAAATAACTCGCTGCGCCTGGGTCTGGATTATGTTCATAATGACCTGTCTGACATGAGGCCGCAGGTCGCCATGTGGCGTTATCTGAACTCTGTCGGCGTTAATCCTGAAGTGGTAGTCGAGAACAATAAGTCCAGCGCAGATTTTAAAGCGAACGACTTCTTCCTGAATACCGGATGGGCATATAACAATCTGGATCGCGGCTACTTCCCGACCAAAGGTACGCGGGCTTCCGCCAACGCCAAGGTCGCCATTCCGGGTTCAGACAACGAATACTATAAATTGACGTTTGATTCAGCGACCTATTATCCGCTGACCGACAGCGGTAAGTGGGTCGTTATGGGAAGAGGCCGCGCGGGTTATGCGGATGGCCTGGGCGGAAAAGAAGTGCCATTCTATGACAACTTCTACGCCGGTGGCTCCAGTACGGTACGTGGCTTCCAGTCAAATACCATTGGGCCTAAAGCGGCATACTATAAATGCCAGACTCCGCTGCCAGATTCTTATGCCAACTGCCCGATAGATTCAAGCAATCTGGACGATGCGGTCGGCGGTAACGCCATGGCGGTTCTGAGTGCCGAGCTGATCGTACCGACACCGTTTATCAGTGACAAGTATGCCAGTTCAGTACGTACGTCGTTGTTTGTCGATGGTGGTACCGTCTGGGATACCAACTGGAAAAATACGGACGCCACATTGGCCGCAGGCGTTCCTGATTACAGCAAACCGAACAATTTCCGTATTTCCAGCGGGATCGCTTTGCAATGGATGTCTCCGCTTGGGCCATTGGTGTTCTCCTATGCCCAGCCGGTCAAAAAATACGATGGAGACAAGTCGGAGCAGTTCCAGTTTAATATTGGCAAAACCTGGTAATGTGACGTCGGCAGGTCGTATGCAAGACAAATCGCATGGCGGGCATAGCCAGGAATCCTGATAATGCTATGACGCTATGCACATTGAATGTGTTAAGACACAATTTAGGTTAGGTTGAGGAGTTTATAGTGAAAAAGTGGTTGTGTGCCGCAGGCCTCGGTTTAGCATTGGCTGCATCTGCAAGCGTTCAGGCTGCCGACAAGATCGCGGTTGTTAACGTATCCAGCATTTTCCAGCAGTTGCCGCAGCGTGAAACGGTAGCTAAACAGCTTGAAAATGAATTCAAAGGCCGTGCTTCCGAATTGCAATCAATGGAAAACGATTTGCAGTCTAAAATGCAGAAGCTTCAGCGTGACGGTTCTACCATGAAGGCGAGCGATCGCAGCAAAATGGAAAAAGACGTCATGGCTCAGCGCGAACAGTTCTCTACCAAAGCGCAGGCTTTCGATCAGGACAACCGCCGCCGCCAGATGGAAGAGCGCAATAAAATCCTGAGCCGCATTCAGGACGCGGTAAAAGCGGTTGCCAGCAAAGAAGGTTATGATGTTGTGATTGACGCTAACGCGGTGGCGTATGCCGCCAATGCAAAAGACATTACTGCCGATGTGCTGAAACAGGTTAAATAAACCATGTATTCAATTCGACTGGGTGATTTAGCCCAACAGTTGGATGCACAATTACACGGTGATGGCGATCTCGTCATCACCGGTGTTGCTTCTATGCATTCGGCAAAGTCAGGACAGATTACGTTTCTGTCTGACAGTCGCTATCGTGAGCAATTGACAGGGGCTCAGGCCTCCGCCGTCGTGCTGACTGAAGCGGATTTACCATACTGTCAGGTTGCTGCGCTGGTAGTGAAAACCCCCTATCTGACCTATGCGCGTATGGCGCAATTGATGGATACCACACCACCACCGGCGGCGGATATCGCCCCCAGCGCGGTGATTGCGCCAGATGCCGTATTAGGCAAGCAGGTCGCGATTGGCGCGAATGCGGTGATTGAGTCCGGTGCGCAGCTGGGAGACGGTGTTATCATCGGCCCGGGCTGTTTTATCGGTAAACATGCCCGCATCGGCGCCGGTACCCGGCTTTGGGCGAATGTGACGATTTATCATAACGTTGAACTGGGCGAACAGTGCCTGATTCAGTCTGGCGCGGTGATTGGTTCTGACGGTTTTGGCTATGCCAACGACCGCGGCAACTGGATCAAAATCCCGCAGCTGGGAACCGTCAGAATTGGCGATCGGGTTGAAATCGGCGCAAGCACGACGATCGATCGCGGCGCCTTGGATGATACCATCATCGGCAATGGTGTAATTATTGATAACCAGTGTCAGATTGCGCACAACGTTGTGATTGGCGACAATACCGCGGTGGCGGGTGGCGTCATTATGGCGGGCAGTCTGAAAATTGGCCGTTATTGCATGATCGGTGGCGCCAGTGTGATTAATGGACACATGGAGATCTGCGATAAAGTCACTGTGACAGGAATGGGTATGGTCATGAGACCAATCACTGAACCTGGGGTATACTCTTCAGGTATTCCGTTACAGCCTAATAAAGTTTGGCGTAAGACCGCAGCGCTGGTGATGAATATTGATGATATAAGCAAACGGTTAAAAGCCGTTGAACGAAAAGTCGATCATAATTAGCCGCTGGCGTTTTGTTTCATAGGATGTAAACATACTGGATGAGAAGCGTATAGTCTGAGCTAAACGTATAGTCTGGATGTAAAACGTCCGGGTGCAAGCGAGCGATCTTTCATCAGATAATGTTCGCGTACCAGCGTACGAATCCTTATTTGCGGCCTGCCTGAAGATCCCCCCTTTTAGGGTCTGAGCAGGCCGTGTTGTTGATGGCATCAGTTTTATGGACAGGAAGAGTATTTTGACTACTGACACTCATACTCTGAATATTGAAGAGATCTTAGAATTATTACCGCATCGTTTCCCGTTTTTGCTGGTCGATCGTGTATTGGATTTTGAAAAAGGGAAATTTTTACGGGCGGTGAAAAACGTTTCTTTCAATGAACCCTTCTTTCAGGGACATTTCCCAGGGAAACCCATTTTTCCTGGCGTGTTGATTTTGGAAGCCATGGCTCAGGCAACTGGTATTCTGGCGTTTAAAAGCGTTGGTAAACTGGAGCCTGGCGAGCTGTACTATTTCGCGGCTGTGGACGAGGCGCGCTTTAAGCGTCCTGTACAGCCAGGGGATCAAATGATCCTGGAGGTTGAATTTATTAAAGAGCGTCGCGGAGTTGCACGCTTTAAAGGTGTCGCCAAAGTTGATGGTGAAGTGGCCTGTGAAGCGTCAATGATGTGTGCTCGTCGTCGGGAGGCCTGATAACGTGATTGATCAAACCGCCTTTATTCACCCCAGTTCCATTGTTGAAGACGGTGCCATTATTGGCGCCGGCGCTCATATTGGCCCATTCTGCTATATCGGTTCTCAGGTTGAGATCGGTGCGGGGACGGTGCTGAAATCGCATGTTGTGGTTAATGGCATTACCAAGATTGGCCGCGATAACGAAATCTATCAATTCGCCTCAATTGGCGAGGTGAATCAGGATCTGAAATACGCAGGAGAACCGACTCGCGTTGAGATCGGCGATCGTAACCGTATTCGTGAAAGCGTCACGATCCACCGTGGTACCGAGCAGGGAGGTGGGTTGACTAAAGTCGGCAGCGATAATCTGTTGATGATCAACACGCATATCGCGCACGACTGCGTCATTGGCAATCGTTGTATTCTGGCTAATAACGCGACGCTGGGCGGACACGTTTCCGTTGATGATTTTGCCATCATCGGTGGTATGACGGCGGTGCATCAGTTCTGTATTATCGGCGCGCACGTCATGGTTGGCGGTTGCTCTGGCGTCGCGCAGGACGTTCCGCCTTATGTGATTGCGCAAGGTAACCATGCCACGCCGTTTGGTCTGAATATCGAAGGACTGAAGCGTCGCGGCTTTGAGAAAGACACTCAGCATGCCATTCGCGCTGCTTATAAACTGATTTACCGCAGCGGAAAAACGCTGGATGAGGTAAAACCGGAAATCGAAGCGCTGGCGGTGGAACATCCCGCGGTACAGGCGTTTATTGATTTCTTCGCGCGTTCAACCCGCGGTATTATCCGTTAATCTATGTCAGAACGTCCTGTCGTTATCGGATTGGTCGCCGGAGAAACTTCCGGCGATATTCTTGGCGCGGGGTTGATTCGCGCGCTGAAAGCTCAGGTGCCCAACGCTCGTTTTGTCGGCGTCGCCGGGCCTCGTATGCAGGCTGAAGGTTGCGAAGCCTGGTACGAAATGGAAGAACTGGCCGTGATGGGCATCGTTGAGGTGCTTGAGCGATTGCCACGTCTGCTCAAAATTCGCCGGGATTTGACCCGGCGTTTCACCGAACTCAAGCCTGATGTTTTCGTCGGGATTGACGCGCCCGATTTTAATATTACGCTGGAAGGTAATCTGAAACAGCGTGGTATCAGTACGATTCATTATGTCAGCCCGTCTGTCTGGGCCTGGCGTCAAAAACGCGTTTTCAAAATAGGTAAAGCGACCAATCTGGTTCTGGCGTTTCTTCCTTTTGAAAAAGCGTTTTACGATCGTTTCAACGTTCCCTGCCGTTTTATCGGTCATACCATGGCGGATGCGATGCCTTTGCATCCAGACAAAATGGCGGCGCGAGCGACATTGGGCGTTGGGCCGGATGCCCTGTGTCTGGCGTTGCTGCCGGGCAGCCGCGGTGCGGAAGTCGAAATGCTGAGCGCGGATTTTCTTCATACGGCAGCGCTGCTGAGACAGCGATTTCCCGCGCTGGAAATTGTGGTGCCGCTGGTTAACGGAAAACGTCGTGAGCAGTTTGAGCGGATAAAGAATACGGTTGCGCCTGATTTACCGGTGCATATGCTGGATGGTCAGGCCCGTGAAGCGATGATCGCCAGCGATGCCGCACTACTGGCATCAGGAACGGCGGCGCTGGAGTGTATGCTGGCAAAATGTCCGATGGTGGTGGGGTATCGTATGAAACCTTTCACCTTCTGGCTGGCGCGGAAACTGGTGAAAACGCCGTGGGTGTCCTTGCCAAATCTGCTGGCTGGGCGAGAACTGGTGACGGAACTGCTACAGACCGATTGCACACCGGATAAGCTGGCCGAGGCGCTGCTCCCATGGCTGACGGATGCGGATAAGACCGCGGAACTGCAAACCACATTTTTAGCGTTGCACCAGCAAATTCGTTGCAACGCGGACGAGCAGGCGGCTCAGGCCGTACTGGAATTAGTGAAATCATGAATGAGATGTTTATCTACCCGCAGGCGCACTGCATTGCGGGGGTTGATGAAGTAGGGCGCGGGCCGTTGGTTGGCGCGGTGGTTACCGCCGCGGTTATCCTCGACCCTTCCCGGCCGATTATCGGTTTGGCTGATTCAAAGCAGCTGAGTGAAAAACGTCGGCGGGCGCTTTATGATGAAATCAAAGAGAAAGCATTGTCCTGGAGCCTGGGACGGGCCGAGCCTGAAGAAATCGATCGTTTGAATATTTTGCACGCCACCATGTTGGCCATGCAGCGTGCCGTTGCCGGACTGGCAATCACACCTGATTTTGTTCTGATCGATGGTAATCGTTGTCCTGCGCTCGCCATGCCATCCCAGGCAGTGGTAAAAGGGGATAGCCGTGTTGCGGAAATCAGTGCAGCGTCGATTATGGCGAAGGTCACACGCGATCGTGAGATGGTGGAACTGGATAAACGTTTTCCGGCTTACGGTTTTGCACAACATAAAGGGTATCCAACCGCGTTTCATTTAGAGAAACTGGCGGCTTTGGGCGCAACCGAATTTCACCGTCGGAGTTTCGCGCCAGTAAAACGGGCGTTGGGATTGGCGTAGAACGCCATCATCATTCACTCTCGGCGCGGCGATATGTCTAATTGCCGCGCCGACTAATCGATAAATTCTGGGATCTGGAGATGGCCGAACCACGTTTTGTTCACCTGCGTGTTCACAGTGACTATTCCATGATCGATGGGCTGGCCAAGATCGGGCCGCTGGTAAAAAAAGCGGCGGCGCTGGGGATGCCCGCGCTGGCGATTACCGATTTCACCAACCTGTGTGGACTGGTGAAGTTTTATGGCGGTGCGCATGGCGCGGGTATCAAGCCCATTATCGGCGCCGATGTGTTAGTCGCCAGTGAAGAACTGGGCGATGAACTGGCCCAGCTCACGATACTGGCGATGGACAACGAGGGATACCAGAATTTAACCCTGCTGATTTCACGCGCTTATCAGCGTGGCTATGGCGCTGCCGGCCCAACGATCGATCGCGATTGGCTTATTGAATATCGGCATGGGCTGATTCTGTTGTCAGGCGGACGCCATGGCGATGTCGGCAAGTTCGTGTTGCGTGGAAATCGGATGCAGGCCGAGCAGTGCGTGGCGTTTTATCAGCAGCACTTCCCTGACCGCTATTATCTGGAATTAATCCGCACCGGTCGTCCGGACGAAGAAAGCTATCTGCATTCGGCTGTAGAATTGGCGACAAAACACGGTATTCCTGTGGTTGCCACTAACGATGTGCGTTTTATCAGTGAAGATGATTTCGATGCGCACGAAATTCGGGTTGCCATCCACGACGGTTATACCCTCGACGATCCCAAACGCCCCCGCAATTACAGTGCGCAGCAATACATGCGCACTGAAGATGAAATGTGCGAACTGTTTGCCGATGTGCCTGAAGCACTGATCAACAGCGTCGAAATCGCCAAGCGTTGTAATGTGACTATCCGCCTGGGTGAATACTTCCTGCCACAGTTCCCGACCGGGGATATGAGTACGGAAGACTATCTGGTCAAACGTGCAAAAGAAGGGCTGGAAGAGCGTCTCGAATTTCTATTCCCTGAACTGGAAACACGGACGCAAAGACGCCCTGAATATGATGAACGTCTGGATATCGAACTCAAGGTTATCAACCAGATGGGATTCCCCGGTTACTTCCTGATCGTAATGGAATTTATCCAGTGGTCCAAGGATAACAATGTTCCCGTGGGGCCGGGACGTGGTTCTGGTGCGGGATCGCTGGTGGCCTATGCGTTGAAGATTACCGATCTGGATCCGCTGGAATTCGACCTGCTGTTTGAACGCTTCCTTAACCCCGAACGCGTATCCATGCCTGACTTTGACGTCGATTTCTGCATGGAAAAACGCGATCTGGTGATTGACCACGTTGCGGAAATGTATGGCCGCGACGCGGTTTCACAGATTATTACGTTTGGTACGATGGCGGCGAAAGCGGTTATCCGCGATGTAGGCCGCGTGCTGGGGCATCCCTACGGTTTTGTCGATCGTATTTCCAAACTGGTGCCGCCCGATCCGGGGATGACGCTGGAAAAAGCCTTTGCCGCCGAACCTCAGCTGCCTGAAATTTATGAGGCGGACGAAGAGGTCCGGGCCCTTATCGATATGGCGCGCAAGCTGGAAGGCGTGACGCGTAATGCCGGAAAACATGCCGGCGGGGTGGTGATATCTCCCACTAAAATCACTGATTTTGCGCCGTTGTACTGCGATGCCGAAGGTAACCATCCGGTTACCCAGTTTGATAAAAGCGATGTTGAATACGCCGGACTGGTGAAATTCGACTTCCTTGGCCTGCGAACGCTGACCATCATCGACTGGGCGTTGGAAATGATCAATGCGCGGCGGGCGAAACAAGGGCTTGAGCCGATAGATATCGCGGCGATCCCGCTTGATGATAAGAAGAGTTTCGACATGTTGCAGCGGTCGGAAACCACGGCGGTATTCCAGCTTGAATCGCGCGGCATGAAAGATTTGATCAAACGTCTGAAACCCGACTGCTTTGAAGATATGATCGCGTTGGTGGCGCTGTTTCGCCCTGGTCCATTGCAGTCCGGCATGGTGGATAACTTTATTGACCGTAAGCACGGTCGTGAAGCGATTTCCTATCCTGATATCGAATGGCAGCATGAATCGCTCAAGCCGGTGCTGGAACCGACCTATGGTATTATTCTGTATCAGGAACAGGTGATGCAGATCGCCCAGGTTCTGGCGGGATATACGCTGGGCGGGGCCGATATGCTGCGCCGGGCGATGGGTAAAAAGAATCCGGTCGAAATGGCCAAACAGCGCGGCGGTTTTGAAGACGGCGCCAAATCGCGCGGCGTAGATGGCGAACTGGCGGTTAAAATCTTCGATCTGGTAGAAAAATTTGCCGGCTATGGGTTTAACAAGTCGCACTCGGCGGCTTATGCGCTGGTTTCCTATCAGACGCTATGGCTGAAAGCGCATTATCCTGCGGAATTCATGGCGGCGGTGATGACCGCCGATATGGATAACACCGATAAAGTGGTGGGGCTGGTTGACGAATGCTGGCGGATGGGGTTAAAAATCCTGCCGCCGGATATTAATAGCGGGCTTTACCATTTCCATGTTAACGATGACGGTGAAATCGTTTACGGTATCGGGGCGATTAAAGGCGTGGGTGAAGGCCCGATTGAAGCCATTATCGAGGCGCGTAATCAGGACGGTTATTTCAAAGAACTGTTTGATCTTTGCGCCCGGACGGATATCAAAAAGCTGAACCGCCGGGTGCTGGAAAAGCTGATCATGTCCGGGGCATTTGATCGTCTTGGGCCACACCGTGCCGCGCTGATGAATTCATTGGGCGACGCGCTGAAGGCGGCCGATCAGCATGCCAAAGCGGAAGCGATCGGTCAGGTCGATATGTTCGGCGTCCTGGCGGACGCGCCTGAACAGGTTGAACAATCCTACAGTACGGTTCCGCCCTGGCCGGAGCAGGTGGTGCTGGATGGTGAAAGGGAGACGCTGGGGCTCTATCTGACCGGCCACCCGATCACCCAGTATCTTAAGGAAATCGAACGTTATGCCGGTGGCTTGCGTTTGAAAGATATGCACCCGACGGATCGGGGGAAAATGACCACTGCCGTCGGGCTGGTGTTGGCTGCCCGGGTAATGGTGACCAAGCGGGGAAACCGCATTGGTGTCTGTACGCTGGACGATCGTTCCGGTCGCCTTGAAATTATGCTGTTTACCGATGCATTGGAAAAATATCAGCATTTGTTGGAAAAAGACCGTATCCTGATCGCCAGTGGCCAGGTCAGCTTTGATGACTTCAGCGGCGGGCTTAAAATGACCGTCCGCGAGTTAATGGATATCAGCGAAGCGCGGGAAAAATATGCGCGCGGGCTTGCTATCTCGCTGACTGACAGGCAAATTGATGACCAGCTATTAAACCGTCTCCGCCAATCGTTGGAACCCCATCGGTCGGGGACGATCCCAGTGCATCTCTACTACCAGCGAGAAGATGCGCGTGCCCGGTTACGTTTCGGTGCTGCATGGCGAATAACGCCGACGGATACGTTACTGAATGAGCTGCGCACATTAGTGGGGAATGAGCAGGTGGAACTGGAATTTGACTAATATAGGAATACTATGAGTCTGAATTTTCTTGATTTTGAGCAGCCGATTGCAGAGTTGGAAGCGAAAATTGACTCGCTGACCGCAGTCAGCCGTCAAGACGAAAAATTAGATATTAATCTGGACGAAGAAGTTCAGCGTCTGCGTGAGAAGAGCGTTGAACTGACGCGTAAAATTTTCTCCGATCTGGGGGCCTGGCAGGTCGCTCAGTTGGCGCGTCACCCACAGCGTCCGTATACGCTTGATTACGTTAAGCATATCTTTACCGACTTTGATGAATTAGCGGGCGATCGCGCCTATGCTGATGATAAAGCGATTGTCGGTGGGATTGCGCGTCTGGATGGTCGTCCGGTGATGATTATTGGTCATCAGAAAGGGCGTGAAACCAAAGAAAAAATCCGTCGTAACTTTGGTATGCCGGCGCCGGAAGGTTACCGCAAGGCGCTGCGACTGATGGAAATGGCTGAACGCTTCAGGATGCCGATTATCACCTTTATCGATACACCGGGCGCTTATCCCGGCGTCGGCGCGGAAGAGCGCGGTCAGTCAGAGGCGATTGCGCGTAACCTGCGTGAAATGTCGACGCTGCGTGTGCCGATTGTCTGTACCGTTATTGGCGAAGGCGGTTCTGGCGGCGCGCTGGCAATCGGCGTTGGCGATAAAGTCAACATGCTGCAATACAGCACCTATTCTGTTATTTCCCCGGAAGGTTGTGCCTCTATCCTGTGGAAAAGTGCGGACAAAGCGCCGCTGGCCGCTGAAGCGATGGGCATTACCGCACCGCGGCTGAAAGAGCTGAAAATGATTGATAGCGTTATCCCTGAGCCGTTGGGATCGGCGCATCGTAACGTTGCCGCGATGTCGGAGTCGTTGAAAGCACAATTGCTGGCCGATCTGCTCGATTTGGACAGCCTGAGTGAAGAAGAACTGCTCAATCGTCGTTATCAGCGTCTGATGAATTACGGCTACTGCTGATTTTATTCATTACGCTGTAATCTGAAAGTCTGCGATCAGCAATGGGAGCGGACTTTTTGCTATTATGAGCACCATGCGGGCGCGTGAGGTGTTATCCGTCTTTAGAAAATTATCTGTCGATTATCATCCCATTCACCATACATAGTACAAGCAGGTACTCATGCTAAAAATCCAGGATATTCATCATATTGCGATTATTGCCGCCGACTATGAACGCAGTAAGGCATTTTATTGCGATGTGTTGGGTTTTTCGCTGCAAAACGAGGTGTATCGTGCCGGGCGAGATTCATGGAAAGGTGATTTGGCATTGAACGGCCGGTACGTTATTGAACTGTTTTCTTTTCCCTCACCTCCGGCGCGGGTCAGTCAGCCTGAGGCATGCGGCCTGCGGCATCTGGCTTTTGCCGTTGAGAACGTTGAATTGGCGATGGCTTCGTTGACCGATGCTGGTGTGAGCTGCGAACCGGTGCGCATCGATCCTGAAACGCAACGACGATTTATTTTTTTCCGCGATCCTGATGGATTGCCTTTAGAACTGTATGAGGTTTAAACCGTGACGATCGCGGAAACCTTGCTTGATTCAGTGGCTGAATGTACTGCGGGCCATCGGCATATACTGATGGCGTACAGCGGCGGTTTGGATTCCAGCGTGTTATTGCATCTCCTGGTCACATTACGCCTGCGTGATGACCGGGTTATCCGTGCCGCTTATGTGCATCATGGTCTGAATCCGCTGGCGGATAGTTGGGCGGAACATTGTCGGCACTGCTGCCAGCAGTGGCAGGTGCCTTTTGCTTCGCTGCCCGTGACGGTGGATGCGCAAAACGGCGGAATTGAAGCGGCGGCAAGGGAGGCGCGCTATCAGGCTTTGAGTGCGCATTTGCAGGATGACGAGGTATTGCTGACGGCACAGCACCTTGATGACCAGAGTGAAACTTTTTTGCTGGCGCTCAAGCGCGGCAGCGGACCTGCCGGGCTTTCCTCCATGGCGGCTTGCGCTGAGCTTGATGGCCATCCGTTATTACGACCGCTGTTAGCATTCTCGCGGCAACAGTTGGAACAGTATGCGGCGCAGCATCAGCTGAGCTGGATTGAAGACAACAGTAATCAGGATGCTCGCTTTGACCGGAATTTTTTACGTCATCGGGTGCTGCCACTGCTAACCCAGCGTTGGCCGCATTTTTCTTCGGCCGTGGCGCGCAGTGCGCAACTGTGTGCTGAGCAGGAACAACTGCTGGATGAACTGCTGGCTGAGTCGCTGCACGCCTTGTGTCAGCCTGATGGGGCACTGAGTATTGCAGGATTGCGCCCATTGAGTCCGGTGCGTCGTTTTGCGTTGCTGCGCCGTTGGCTGGCAGGAAACGGCGTACCGATGCCGGCACGCGATCAACTACACCGGTTATGGCATGAAGTAGCGATCAGCCGTCAGGATGCAGAACCTGTGTTGCAGCTTGGTCAATGGCAAATCCGGCGTTTTCGTCAGTATCTCTATGTTCTGCCGCTGATGTCGTCACTAAAAAACTGTGTCTTGCCGTGGCAACCACAATCGGGACCGCTGGCATTGCCTGATGGGCTGGGATCGCTGGCATTGGCCGAGCACGGAACCGCTATTCGCCCACCGCGTGCGGAGGAGCCTGTCAGCATTCGTTTTACCGCCAGCGGCATGCTCTATATTGTTGGCCGATCGCATGGGCGTCAGCTCAAGAAGCTGTGGCAGGAGATGGGCGTGCCGCCGTGGTGGCGCGACAGGACGCCGTTGGTGTTTTATGGCGAACAACCCATCGCCGCGCCTGGACAGTTTGTGACGCGGGAAGGGCAGGCTGAAGAAAATGGTCCATGCTGGCATATTGACTGGCGTAAAACCTGAGTAGTGATCTCTGAAGGCTGAAATGAAAACGGACAACCAGGGGCGTGTACACAGGTTGTCCGTTTTGAAGAAAAGCTTGCGGGGCGTCAAGATTCGCTGACGACGACTTTTCCTATTTCCGGATGGCTGAAGCTGACAATGTGATCGAGTCGCAGTTCACGTGTTGAACCCGCCTCTTCGATCACCAGGTATTCCACATGTTTACGTGAGATCATATCACTGGCCTTGCCGGTAACGATCTCACCACTACGCAGTTCCAGCGTCAGCGTTAAGTTTTGCTGACAGGTCGCTTCCAGGTTGTCGTAATCATCACAGTTGATGGGTTGATATTCGTTACTCATTGACATAATCGCTCACCAATAAGTTAGCGGCGGCATAGGCCGCCTGTTCCCTGACAGAGGATGGCAATGCCGTATTCGCGGCGATTTCATCCAGGGTTTTCAATACACAACCCAGCGCGTCGGGTATATAGCCCAGATCGCCGCTGGCGATCTCTGCGTATAAGCGGCGTACTAATTCACAGTATTGTTGCACTATATCCTCCCTTGAAAGCTTAACCCGGTAGACATTCATGCATCATCACTTTGACTGCATCTGATGTTGTAAGCCTACGAAGATAAACTCTATTTATCCAGACGACTATAGCATAGGCTCCGTCAGGATATCAGTATTCCTCAGATACCTAATCTATCAGTTACGTGGCGGATATCACCTTTACTGTGAGGATAGTACGAACTCAAGTACACTGTCAGCGGATAAATACGAGGTAACAGATGGCATTAAAAGCAACGGTTTACAAAGCAACGGTGAATATCGCGGACATGGATCGTCATTTTTTCCATGACGCCAGCCTGACGATTGCCCAACACCCTTCAGAAACAGAGCAGCGCATGATGTTGCGTTTGCTGGCGTGGATCTGTCATGCGGATGAAAATCTACGCTTCACCAAAGGGTTAAGTGCTGACGATGAGCCGGAAATCTGGTTGCGCAATGACACCATGGAGTTGGAGCTATGGATTGAACTGGGGCTACCGGATGAAAGGCGACTGAAAAAAGCCTGTAACCAGTCGCGTGCGGTCGTTCTGTATGCCTATAGTGACCGTGCCGGACAGGTATGGCGGCAAAATATCGCAGATAAAATCGCCGGGTATAAAAACCTGACCGTTCGTTTTCTTGACGATCGCCAACTGATTCAGCTTACTGCGCTGGCTCAGCGCAACATGACGCTACAGGCGACGTTGCAGGAAGGAACGATCTGGTTGTCGGATGATAAGAATAGTCTGGAAATCACTTTTGCCGACTGGCAAATTGCCCGGAAATAACAGAGATGAACAAAAATTAGGGCAAAATAGCAGGGATAAAGCATAAAAATGGTGTTCTTTATATCTTTTATACCGATCGGTTGTTCTACATAAAAGCGATTCGGTGTATTTGTTTGAGCACCTGACAAACGCAGCAGGATGATAACGATGAAAAAAATGGCTCTCGGTATGCTGTTTCTGGCAGGTATTTCTGTCCTGATAGGATGCCATACGCGCTCACAAATGCAGGAAGAACCACTTAAGCCTATGGCACAAAGCTACCGCGGCACGCTCCCCTGTGCCGATTGTGAAGGTATTGATACTTCACTGTTTTTGGAGAAGGACGGTACGTTTATTCTGCGTGAGCATTACCAAACCACACGCGCAGGCGCCAATACCTTTGCTGAGTACGGGCAGTGGCGAAGAACGGCGGATATGCTGGTGTTAACCAACAGTCATGGTGAGAAACGCTACTTTCGCCCGACGAATGATGGTCTTGAAATGCTCGACCAGCAAGGCGTCGTGATCCAATCGTCTTTGCCTTATCAGTTGAAAATCAGTGAACAACCGCTACCGGATACTCCCATGCTGATGAAAGGTATGTATCGTTATATGGCGGATGCCGCGACCTTTGCTGATTGCGCGACCGGTAAAACCTTTGTGGTGCAGAATAATATCCAACTGGAAAGGCGCTACCTAAAAACGGTAACCGAAGCAGGCAACCCCGTATTTACGACATTTACCGCTCATTTTGCGATCGTCCCGTCGATGGAAGAAGGACGGATGACCAAAGCCCTGATCCCCGACAAGGATAACGTGAGAATGAATGCGCAAGGGCGCTGCGATACGCGGGTGGAGTAGTTGGCAACATAAAGGCGCTGATGGGGTCAGCGCCTTTTTTGATATGACGATGGAATTTTCCGGCTTACAGCATTTTCTTCAACTGATACAGCCAGTCCAGCGCCTGACGTGGCGTTAACGCGTCTGGATCGATGGATTCTAACGCTTCCAGCGCAGGCGACGGTTCTTCTTCATTTCCCAGCAGTGCCAGCTGTGCGCCATCAATGTGGCTGGCTGACGCATTGTTGGATAGCGTTTCCAGCTCTTTGAGCTTTTGGCGTGCTCGCTTGATGACATCTTTCGGCACGCCCGCCAACGCCGCCACCGCCAGTCCATAACTTTTGCTGGCGGCGCCATCCTGAACGCTGTGCATAAATGCGATAGTGTCACCATGCTCGCGCGCGTCCAGATGCACATTGACGACGCCTTCCATTTTTTCAGGCAGATTGGTCAGTTCGAAATAGTGGGTTGCGAATAGCGTCATGGCTTTGATGCGGTTAGCCAGATTTTCAGCACAGGCCCAGGCTAAGGATAAACCATCATAGGTTGATGTTCCGCGACCGATTTCGTCCATCAGTACCAGACTATTTTCCGTGGCGTTATGCAGGATATTCGCGGTTTCCGTCATTTCTACCATAAAGGTTGAACGACCGGAGGCCAGATCGTCAGCGGCACCCACGCGGGTGAAAATGCGATCCACCGGGCCAATAACGGCCTGATCGGCGGGAACGAAGCAGCCAATGTGCGCCATCAGCACGATCAGCGCCGCCTGACGCATATAGGTGCTTTTCCCGCCCATATTCGGACCGGTAACGATCAGCATGCGGCGCTGCGGAGAAAGAGACAGTGGATTCGAGATAAAGGGTTCACTGAGAACCTGTTCCACCACCGGGTGACGCCCGCCAACAATCTTGATGCCAGGTTTGTCGCTGAGCGTCGGACAGACATAGTTCAGCGTATCCGCGCGCTCCGCCAGATTGGTCAGCACATCCAATTCGGCGAGGGCCGCCGCACTTTGCTGAAGTTCGGCCAGATGGGGCAGCAGCAGGTCGAACAGTTCGTCATAGAGGGCTTTTTCCAATGCCAGCGCCTTGCCTTTGGAGGTCAGCACCTTGTCTTCATATTCTTTCAGTTCGGGAATGATGTAACGTTCGGCATTTTTCAGCGTTTGGCGGCGTACATAATGTATCGGCACCAGATGACTTTGGCCGCGGCTGACCTGAATATAATAGCCGTGTACGCCATTAAAACCGACCTTGAGCGTATCCAGCCCCAGTTTCTCACGCTCGCGGATTTCCAGCCTGTCCAGATAATCACTGGCGCCGTCAGCCAGCGCCCGCCATTCATCCAGCTCGGCATTGTAACCCGGAGCAATCACGCCACCGTCGCGAACCAGTACCGGCGGGGACTCGATGACGGCACGTTCAAGTAGCGCCTGTAGTTCGTCGAATTGCCCAATCTGGCTCACTAGCTGACGGATAGCGTCCGTTTCCAACGGCGCCAATTGGGCGCGAATATCGGGAAATTGCTGGAAAGCATGGCGCATGCGCGCCAGGTCGCGCGGACGGGCGGTGCGAAGCGCCAGACGCGCCAGAATACGTTCCAGATCGCCGACCTGACGCAGAGAAGGCTGCAATTCAGGTGCAATGTTTTGCAGTGCGCTGATGGCCTGCTGACGCTGCGTTAATGCGGCAATATCCCGGCTGGGCATATGGATCCAGCGTTTCAACATCCTGCTGCCCATGGGCGTGACGGTACAGTCGAGCACGGCGGCCAGCGTATTTTCCGTTCCGCCGGACAGATTCTGCGTCAGTTCCAGATTACGCCGTGTGGCGGCATCCATGATGATGCCATCCTGCTGACGTTCCATGGTGATGCTGCGGATATGCGGCAGGGAGGTACGCTGGGTATCTTTGGCATATTGCAGCAGACAGCCTGCCGCCCGCAGCGCCGGCTTGGCCTGCTCAACGCCAAATCCGGTGAGATCGCGCGTGCCGAATTGCAGATTGAGCTGCTGACGGGCGGTATCCAGTTCGAATTCCCACAGCGGACGGCGGCGCAGACCATGACGATGTTCAATCAACTGCATGGACTCAAATGATTCGGGATAGAGCAGTTCGGCTGGATTGGTGCGTTGCAGCTCGGCAGTCATGGTTTCCTGATCGGCAGGTTCGGTGATCTGGAAACGGCCGGAACTGATATCCAGCGTGGCATAGCCGAATCCGCGGCCATCCTGCCAGATAGCGGCCAACAGGTTGTCTTGTTTTTCCTGTAGTAATGCTTCGTCACTGATGGTGCCGGGGGTTACGATGCGTACGACCTTGCGCTCTACCGGCCCTTTGCTGGTGGCCGGATCGCCGATTTGTTCGCAAATGGCGACGGATTCGCCCAGTTGCACCAGCTTGGCAAGGTAGTTTTCAACGGCGTGATGCGGTACGCCGGCCATGGGGATGGGCTCACCGGCAGAAGCTCCCCGCTTGGTCAGCGAAATATCCAGCAGCTGAGATGCCCGTTTGGCATCGTCATAGAACAGCTCGTAGAAGTCACCCATGCGATAAAACAGCAGAATTTCCGGATGTTGTGATTTCAACTTGAAGTACTGCTGCATCATGGGCGTGTGGGCGGTGATGTCCTTGTCAATAGACTCATTCATATTGATTTTACTCGGTTTTTAGTCTTTCAATCGGATCAGGTGGCCGCTTGTAAAATAGTCAAAAACCTACCTGAACCCATAAATTTGTATACTAGATAAGATGTGATCACCATCCTGTCTGGCTGATATACATTTGGACGACTTAGATGAATATGACACTCAATCAGTCTATTATAATCAATAAGTTATCTGTTGATGTGAAACCAGCCTTCGATCCCGAAGGGCGTATCATCCGTGTTCCAAATCCTGAACGAAAACCCTATCTTATCACCGATAATCACCGTGATTCACCCGTAGGTTTTGGTGTAAAAATCAGTACTACTAAAAAAACCGATATCATCCAGCGACAGGTAGATCCCGGGCAACGGACGGCAACCGGGGTAAAGCACCACAGGAAGTTATCAGAGCCACGATTGGAAATGTATCGGATTTTGCCAATATCGATCAGACACGCGAAACGGCTCGCAACTTTGCTCAGACGATGGAACAAACGAAGCGAAGTCCGTATGCGATCAGAAAAGAAATCAATGTGGCTGAACTGACCATCAGTTTTCAGTGGGTTAGTCAATAGTCGTTATTAAGCGATGTGTATGATTTATAATGGTTTCAATAATCAATAATTATCACGGTAATTATTTGGATTGAGTTAATGCCGATGAGAGAAAAAACCAAAAATGTAGACCATCGATATACTAAAAAATGGCTGATTAGCCCATTTTTTCTTTGTTTTTTAGATAGGAATATGATTTATATGCTAAATTAATTGGTCCAAGATAATATACAAAAAAAGAGGAAATACTGTAAAAAACAAATGAATTAATATTCCAACAACATCATCTGAAATATTAAATATAACGTTAATGAAAAATGCAGAAATAAGTATAATCGATATAAAACACCCATTATAAAATGTCTTTTTAAATAGTGAGTTAACATTAATAATGTTTCTTAACTATCTTCACCACGAGAAATTATTTTTTCATATGAATAATATTTTCTTGTATGAACCCGTTTTCTAACAGTTCTTTTTCCATCTCCTGATCGTTCATGGTTTTTCCTTTTTTATTAGTTTATATGATTTATATGCCAAATTCATAGGTATTATATAATATACTAAAAAAAGAAATATCATCGTAAAGAAAAAATATACCATAACCACAATCATGTCGTTTTTTATAAATAGATTTACTATAAGGATAAAGTTTTCAGATGTATAGTTATCGTGATCATTATTTGCGCATAATTAATAACGGTAAGATGAAAACGTTAGCGGATGGCATCGGGCCATTTGAAGTTTACCCCTTTCTGCAAGGCCGTCGGGTAACTGGCTGAATCAGGACAGTTCCACCAGGCAGAAAATCTGACGGGGAACTATCCTGCCCGATCCAGCCGGGTAAAAGTCTAACTGACGATCAACGGGGTGTAGTGATGCGGCAAGCGCATGGCCACCAGATCTTTTCTGCGCACCACGTTGGTTGGGTAATCGCTGTTGGCGACCGGACGGGTATCAATCCGCTGGGTGACAATCTCCTGTTCCTGCCACAATACCTGTTCATCTCGAGGGAAGCGGAAGGTTTCCGGACCAAAAATGCCGCTGAAACCGCCGCTGGCGCCGTCTACATGATTAGCGAAGGCCAGATAGAGATTATTTTCCCCGGCTCGGGTTCGCATGAGATGCCAATGTAAGGGATCGGCGCCTGTCGGGATCGGGTAATTCTGTTTCACCGCACTGCCGGCATGAGAGCCGGTGAAGCCGCCAGATAATGCGGCGGAACAGGCCAGAATATCGCAGCCTGCCAGTGCCAGAATACGAGCCGCTTCCGGCAGCAGGAGATCGTTGCCCAGCAGCAAACCGATGCGCCCCAGCGGGGTATCAAAGGTTAACCACTCGTCCCCTGCGGATGCCCACTGCTGGTCGGATTCGCACAGGTGCATCTGGCGATAGCGTCCGATGACGCCCTGCGGGCCGAATAGCATCTGCGTATTGTAGTAGGCGTCACCCGCCTGTTCTGCCATTCCTATCACCAGATGTATCCGCAGTTTCATGGCTAAGCGCGTCAGGTTCTGCACGGCAGGGCTATCTGCGGTTTGAGCATTGGCGGTTGGCGTAGCGTTTCCCGTCAGCGCACGTTCCGGGAACACCAGTAATTCGCTGCCTTGCTCGCGGACGGCTGCTTCGGTCAGCATAATAATCTGTGCCAGATTGTCATCAACCTGTTCACCCGGAGTGTATTGCGCCACGCTGATACGGCTTTGGCGGCCTGCCGGCAACGGGCGATGTCCGTAAAGCCCGAAGAAATCCTGCGGATTCCATAAGAAGCTGTCGCTAAGCAGTGACTGGTAATGGTTGGGGCGGCGCTGGCTGAGCACCGGTTGGCCCAGTACCTGATGCTGGCGGCTTCGGCGGATATCAATGTCGGCAAAGGCGATACCGTCGCCATCATCGATAACGGCGGCGATGTGGCCGTCGGGTTCGATGATGCAGCTACCGCCGCTGAACTGCACGCCGCGCTCCAGACCCCAGCGGTTACTTTCAATCAGGTAGCAGCTGTTTTCCATTGCACGGCTAATCCAGTAGGGGGCGGGGGTTCGCTCCGCCAGCCAGTTGCTAATGTGGCAAATAATGTCCGCACCGCCCAGCGCCAATAAGCGCGCGGTTTCCGGATAATGAATATCCATGCAGACCAGCATCCCGATACGGCCAATTGGCGTATCAAAGACCTGATGACCGAGATCGCCCGCGGCGGCCCATTTGGGTTCGGAAATATAGGGATGAGTTTTGCGATGGCAGCCAATGACGCCCTGCGGGCCAATCAAAACGGCGCTGTTGTAATACAGCGACGTGGCGGCATCCGCTTCCGGCATGCCGAGTACAATATAGCATTGATAACGCTGCGCTAATTCTGCAAAGCGTCCGGTTGTGTCACTGGGTATGGTTTCGACCAGTGGCGCGATTTCATGACGGTCGTACCAGCAGTAACCCGTCGTGCCCATTTCCGGCGTGGTGATCAGTTTTGCCCCCTGTTGGGCAGCCTGCTCCACCATCGCCAGCAACTGACGAATATTGTCTTCTTTGGCGGCCAACGTCGGTTCAAACTGCACGGCCGCAGCGAGAAAAGGGGCGATAGGCATCATTATCCTCACAAATGGTTAGGGGTTCTGGTATTGGCGTCAGTCCTGTGACATTCCTGCGCAAGGCAGCCTGAAGGCAGGCTGACGTTTATCGGCCGGCTGCGCTTATCCGTTTTTACGGCTATTGGTACTGCCCGGCGTGGTCCATGAAAAAATATCGTTGGCCTGAATCAGGGCGCAGGCAATTTCCTCAACGGTGATACGTTTATCCATCGCCTGGTGACGCAGGATTTCATAAGCCTGCTCTTCGCCGATATTGTGCATGCGCATCAAAATGGCTTTGGCCTCACTCACCTGACGCAAACTGAGCATCTTTTTTTCCAGCCTCTCGATGCGATCGGCCATTTGCCGACGCTGCTGGGCATGGTGCAGCGCAAACACCATGGTAGACAGCAGCCCGGAAGCCCTGACCGGTGTCGTGATGGTCGCGCTTGCCCCCATACTCAGTGTCTGATCGATAAACGTCGGATTTTCGTAGCTGCTGATGGTGATCAATGCATGCTTGTTGAGATCGAGCCAGGGCACCTCCGGTTCAGGGCGATCGGATTGCAGGGCAAAAAAGATCAAATCGGTATCGGCAGGCAGCGTCTCGGGAACGGGCCAGTACGCCCGCACCTTAAAGCTCATCCGTCGCAGGTGATTGGTCAGGGTTTCGCCATCGGCATCATCCGGATGCAACACCACACAGCGAATTCCCCGGCTGAGTAATAAGGCGGTTGCACTGGCGCGTGGGTCGCTATGGCGCATTGGGATACTCCACTTTTGTCAGTTTAGTGACCCAGTCTCCCTGAATCTGATTGGTCATATAGGGATCCGGCGCGACGATCCGGCGTGACTCTCGCACTATGGTGAATTGTCCTGATGCGTTTGCTTTGCCGATACGGGGATAGAGTCCGGTGTGCTGATTGAGCGGATCGATGCGAATTCGCCCCTGTGGTGCGTCGAATTCGCTGCCGCGCAGTGCGGGCAATAGATGATGAATACTGTCGCTGTCACACTCCTGCATGGCTCTGGCAAACAAATGCACCTGGCTGTAGGTGGCCTCCCAGTTCAGATCGGTATTCACATCCGGCCCGAACTGCTGGTGGAATTGTTCGAGCGCGGCCTGATTGGCCTTACTGTTGATGCTCTGGAAATAAGGCGCGGAGGTGTAATGCCCGACCGCCAGCTCCGCGCCCATCATGGCAATCTCGGTTTCTGACGTATTCAAGCTGCCGATCGGCATACGGGCGGGATCGAGCCCGGCTTCATGATAGGCTCGATAAAGAAAAGGCACGGTCTGACCGACGACGGTGCTGAAAATAAAATCCGGCTGTTTTTTCCTGATATCCTCCACCACCGGCAAAAACGCTTCGTATGGCGCGTTCAGCGCCAGATAGCGTTCCCCGACGACGGCCCCATCAGGATATTGCAGAATCAACTCCTGCATATTGCGATTGCTTTCGTAGGGGTACACGTAGCGTGAGCCGATCATGTACACCCTCGCCCCAAAATGACTGGCGAGATAATCAGCCAGTTGGACGCAGTTTTGGTTGGGCGCCGCACCGCCGTAGAGAATATTTTCCGAGAACTCAAAGCCTTCATACAACTGGGAGTAAAACAGCAGGCGCTGATATTTCTCCACAATGGGCGACATGGCCTTACGACTGCTGGAGGTATAGCCGCCAAAGATCACATTGACGTTGTCTGAGACGATCAACCGCTCGGCCAGCGCGCGGAACCGGGTATCCTCTGATTGAGGATCGTAATGTATCGCGTTCAGCAATCGGCCGTTAATCCCACCGTTCTGGTTGATTTCAGTAATGGCCTGGGTTGCCCCGCGCAATTGCGACAGTTCCAATGCCGCCGTCACGCCGCTGGAAGAATAAAGTAAACCAATATTGACTGGTGTGGCTGAACCCATATAAACCTGCTTGTTTGGCTAAAATAGCGGTTACGCTCCGCCCGGTATCCGCAAATACCGGGCGGACGATCATTGCACGAGTAATGTCTTGTTGAGCATGGCGCCGACGGTGTATTTGGGATCGACCATATTACCGAGGCGTACTTTGCCGCACTGGCTCAGCAGCATGTAGGCATCCCATTGCTCGAAACCAAAGTCTTCCACCAGCCAGTAGATCAAGTCGCGATAGGCGATACGCGTCGCATCTTCCAGCGGGCGCGCACTGCCGATACTCATGATGGATTCCGCGTTTTCCATTCGTGGCCACGAGAGCTGCCAGCGCTTGATCAGATCCACTTTGATGGTGGTAATCGAACTGAACTCTACCGCCGTGCCGCAGATTTCGCCGTCTCCCTGACAGGCGTGGGCATCGCCGATAAATAAACGTCCGCCCGGCGAGCGCACCGGCAGATAGGTAATACTGCCGGGGCCGATATCCGGTACATCCATGTTGCCGCCGTGGTTATCCGGGGTCAGAGAGTTGATGGAGTCTATTTCCGGGGAAACGCTCAGCGTGCCGATATGCGGTTTGTAAGGCAGGGTATGGCGTTTACTCCAATAAACCTTCTCACTGTCGAGTTTGATCATCCGTACCTTTTCCGGCAGCGGATCGTTGAGCATCGCAGTCAGATCGGTGCCGGTCAGCCCGCCGAAATGCGGGATCATGGCGCAGATCCCGTAGGGGTTGGCGCCACGTGGGAGCATGGATTCGATATACACCGCCAGCACATCGCCTTTTTCGGCGCCGTTGACCATGATGGGGCCGTTCTGCGGATTAAGAAACGGCATTTTCAGTAACGCGCTGGGCATGTCCTGTTCGGATTTGATCGCGCCTTCAAATGCATCCCGGGTATCGACAATCACCCGATCGCCGGGATCAATCGTCAGTACCGGCGTGGAATAAGGCCCGATGGTGTAGTGAAATTCTTGTTGCATCTCTTCAGTCAGGTGATGGGTGACCGGTTTACGTCCCGCACCCACGCCGCGTTTGCTCATGATTGAGTCTTCAAGCCATTTCATAGGTTGTTCTCCACCGAAAAATAGAGTGAGTCAGACATCCGGGCGTGACGGATCACAACGCCAGATGACGGCGCATCAAAAGGTCATCGGAAAGCAGGGGTTGCGTCAGGATTTCAATCACCTGACCTTTATCCATCACACAACAGCGCTGAGCGGCGCGTTGGATCATGGCGATATCCTGTTCGACCAGAATCACGGCGACCCGCAGTTCACGGGCGATACGCACCAGCGTGTCGGCAATGATGTGGACAATGGAGGGCTGTACCCCTTCAGACGGCTCATCAAGCAGTAATACTTTGGGTGAACCGACCAGCGCCCGGGCGATGGCCAACTGCTGTTGTTCGCCGCCGCTCATGGTGCCGGCCTTCTGTTTCAGCCGCTGACGTAAAATAGGGAAATACTCCAGTACCCGCTCCAGCAGATCCTGGGCGAATTCGCGGTGCTCGCGGACAAACTGCATACCAACCTGAAGGTTTTCCGCCACCGTTAAGCCGCTGAATATTTCGCGCCCCTGTGGAACATAGCCAATGCCCAGTCTGGCCCGGCGCTGCGAGGTCGCCTGCGTGATATCGGTTTCCCCCAGCATGATGCTGCCCTGCCTGACGGGCACTGAACCAATCAGGGTGCGCATCAGCGTGGTTTTACCGACGCCGTTACGGCCAATCACCCCTAAAACTTCGGCGGCATGCAGTTGCAGCGTCGCGCCATTCAATACTTGTCCGCCGCCGTAGCCGCCGGTGACACCATTTACCTGCAATAACACGTCGTTCATCCGGCTTTCCCCAAATAAATGTCCGCGACATCGTCCTGTGCCAGTACCTGTGCGGCTTCACCATCGGCAAACACTCTGCCGCCGTGCAGCACGGTGACCCGTGATGCGATTTGGCGTACAAAGGTCATATCGTGTTCCACCACCATCAGCGTCAGGCCGTCCTGCTGCATCTGTTTAATCAATTCACCGGTGAGATAGGTTTCTTCCACCGATAACCCCGCCACCGGTTCGTCAAGCATCAGCAGTGCCGGTCGCAGCGAAACGGCCATGGCGATTTCCAGCCACTGTTTTTTGCCGTGTGATAAATTTCCCGCCAGTTGACGCCTTTCTGCGCTTAGCTTGAACCGGTGCAGCAGTTCATCGATGCCGGCGGCCTCATGCCGAACCTGTGGCCGCAGGTGGTTTAAAGACAGTTGCAAATGTTGTTCCACGCTGAGGTCGGGAAAAATGCCAGGAATCTGAAATTTGATGCTCATACCCATCTGGATGCGTTGAAAGGGGGCGAGCGTATTCAGCCGATTTTCAAAGAAACGGATTTCACCGCCGCTTGGCGTATGCTCCCCGGTGAGCAATTTGAAAAACGTGCTTTTCCCCGCTCCGTTCGGACCGATGACACAGCGCACTTCGCCGCGGTGGATTTGCATGTCCACCTGATTAATCACCTGAACGCCGCCAAAGCGTTTGCTCAGCCCTTTGGTTTCAAGGATCAGTTCCTGGGGTGTCTGGTTCATGGCTGTGCCCCTTTATGTTGCACATCGTTATGTTGTGTATCGCGATCGGTTTGATGTTTGGCGGTCAGACGGCTGATTTTTTCCGCCAGCCACGGCAGCAATCCATTTGGCGCGGCCAGAACCACAAACAGCAGGATAAAACCCAGCAGGATCATGGCGTATTCACTGCCATAGACCGCCAGCCACTGTGACAGCCATACCATCAGCGCGGTGATGACCACGGTGCCGAAGATATTTTTGCGCCCGGCGGTGGCGACCCAGATAACCGGCATGGCGGCGGCGGTCAGTCCCATGGATGACGGCGTGATGTAAGAGCCCCAGATGGTGTAAAGCGCGCCGGATAACCCGGATAGAACGCCGCCCAGAATGAAGACCAGCAGTTGATAACGGCGGATGTCTATTCCGAGCATTTCCGCCCGGCGGGGATTTTCACGAATGGAGGCCAGCGTTAAGCCGAAATTGGAGCGCAGCAGACGGCGAACGCCCCAATAAATAGCGGCCAGCAGCAGGACAATCAGGTAGTAAAAGGCATTTCCCTCCAGCGTAAACCGTTCACCGTCCAGACCGGGCAGCGAGAGCGGCGGCATCCCGGACATACCGTTGAAGCCGTTGAGGCGTGCACTGCCGATGGTCCACTGTGGTCCCGCGGTCTGGGACATGAAGGTTTCGAGCACCAGCGTAAAAGAGAGCGTGACGATGCCGATGAAAATACCGGTAACGCCACCGTAGAACATCAGGTAACCCAGCGCGGCGGCGACCGCCGCCGCCATCAGCAGGGCGAACAACAGCCCGCTCCAGGTTGCCAGCACGCCATCGCCAAAATTGAGCGTCATCACGCCGTAGGTATAGCCCGCCAGCCCGAAGAAAGCGGTTTGTCCGAAGGAAAGAATGCCGCCGTGGCCCCACATGGCGGCCAGACCGATAGCGCAAAAAGTCCACAACAGAAAATAGGCGAAATCACCGACCAACGCGTCATCGAGCACTAGCGGCAGCAGCAGGGCGACGGCGAGAATGACCCCGGTCATCAGTGTGCCGTTGCTCAGACTGCGTTTTTGCGCGCCGCCAGTAGAAACATTAACAGAAGTCATCGTCACATCAGGCTCCTAACGGTTTCGGGTAAACAGGCTGCCAACGCCGTTCGGCAACAGGCGGATCACCAGCACAGCGGTCAGCAACAGGCCAATCTGCCCCGCTAACTGTCCGTACCAGGAATTGAGTCCGGTCTGGATTGCCCCTAACACCATCGCTGCGGGAATGGTGCCAACCAGTACGTTTGCGCCGCCAACCACCACCGAAACAAAGGCTTGCACAATAAAACTGCTTCCCATGGTCGGTACGGCCGTCAGCGTGGGGGCATAGATCGCGCCCGCCAATCCGGCGAGTCCGGCGCCGAGGGCGAAGGTCAGCGTATAGATTCGGTCGGTTTCCAGTCCGAGGCAGGCGGCCATGCGCGCATTTTGAATGGTGGCTCGGGCGCACACGCCGTAATTGGTGTGGAAAAACAGCCAATACAGCACCATCAGTACGGCAATGGCGATCAGCGGGAGGATGGCCCGATAGGTGGCGAAAGAGTAATCGCCAAGGGTAAATGAGCCGAAAGGGGTGGAAAGCCCTTCCAGCGAGGGGCCCGCAATCAGCAACATGCTCTGCTGTACAATCAGGCTGATGGCCCAGGTGGCGACGACGGAGTCATACAGGCGGCCATAGAGATGGCGCACGACCAGTCGTTCCACTACGCCGCCGGCAAAGGCGGCGGCCAGCGTGCCGGTCAACATGGCGAGCGGCAGCGGCAGACCTGCCTTGTTCATCAGAATGGTGACGTAGGCGCCGCACATGATGAATTCGCCGTGTGCGAGGTTGATCACGCCCATCATGCCGAAAATTACGGCCAGACCGAGTGCGGCCAGCACCAGATAGGCGAAGTTATCGCCGAACTGGTAAATCACGGAGTAAAGAAAGGATAGCGTTAACATCTGCGGGCAATCCTTGGTGTCCTGACTGACACAGCAAATAAAAGATGACGTCAGAGAGAAGGGGAGAGAACGGCCGCCTCTCTGACGCAGGACATAAATCAGGCCTTCGGCGGATTAGACGGGGTGTACTGGCTGGTATCCGGTTTAACCGGCAGGTTGCAGCCTGCTTCACCCAGCCAGTAAGGCTTGATGTCGTTCCATACCTTCGGTATTTCGATGGAATGGTCGTCTTTTACATGGGCCAGATAGATGGTGTGGCTCAGGTGATGACTTTTCGGATCGATACAGACTTGGCCGGATGGGCCGTCAGTACAGATATCGCCGGCTTCCAGCGCGTTACGCACGGCCACCATATCGGTGCTGCCGGCTTTTTCCACCGCCATCTTGTACAGATAAACGGCGTCATAGGCATTGGCGGCTTCCTGATTGATATAAGGCTCGTTAGGGAATTTGGCGCGGAAGCGCTGTTTGAAGTCGTTGCTGGCCGGCGTATCCACTTCTTCAATGTAGTTGGCGGTGATGTACATGTCTTTCAGCGCGGGCGCTTTGAAACGTTTATGTTCATAAGCCTGGCCGACGTTGACGGAACTGCCCATCGGCAGATCGAGTTTTGCCGCTGCGGCCTGCTCGTAATATGAGGATTGATTGGCGCCGACCAGTAACGTCATCACAAAGTCAGGTTTGGCTTTCTGAATGTTTTGGATGGTTTGACCAAACTGCGATACGCTGAGCGGGATAAATTCCTCACCCACCATCGTGCCGCCGTTTTCTGTGACGATCTTGCGCACCCATTCGGCGGAGATTTGCCCAAAGTTATAGTCAGCCGCGATGGTGTACACTTTCTTGCCGTATTTCTCCATCATCCACGGGATCAGCGTTGAGAACTGTTGTTCCGGGACGGCGCCGGTCACGAATACGTTACTGTCGCACACGCCGCCTTCATACTGGTTGTTGTACCAATACATCTGCTTTTCACGATCCATAATGGGACGGATCGCTTCGCGTGAGGCGCTGGAAAATGCGCCGAAAATGACGTCGACTTTGTCGTTGTTAATCAGGCGGCGCGCCATTTGCTGAAACCGGGTGTTATCGGATTGCGTATCGTATTTCACCAGTTCGATCGGACGGCCGAGTATGCCGCCTTTGGCATTGATCTCTTCAACGGCGAGTTCTGTCGCATGAATCTTGGGTATGACGGGTAAGGCAAAGTTACCTGATGCATCTTCCAGCAAACCTATTTTTACCGGTTTTTCTGCCGCGCCGGCCATACCTGAGTAGGTCACGGCAAATGCGGCTGCCAGTGCGAGCGGTAACGCGGCGTAATGACATTTCATTCTGGACATAAATACCCCTGGCGTTGGTGTGAAGAATGGGTGTGAAAATGGGTCTGAAAAAAAAGCAAAAAAAAAGCCCGGCAACGTCGGATGACATTGCGAGGGCTCTATTGCCATAACCACAAGCCGACAGCGTTGGCGTTCTTGCGGATAAGTCGCGGTTACTATAAGAAGCGATTCAAAACGTTGTCAATGGTAAATTTTCCAATAAAAATCAAATGGTAAACCGTGATGCTGTTGCACCGCCGCGGGGCGTTTGTTGCACGAAAAACGAACAGGGGAATGACGGCGGTTCAAATATCGCTAACTTACGGAACATAATCATAAAGCGAATGGAGCCTGGCTTGACCAATCGGCATCGAATCCAGCAGTTGAGGAACGATTGTTAATCAATTGCACTATTTAAGTAACTGAAAAAAATTTACTGAAGGGGATTTGAGCGAGGAGAAAAATCGGTTTACGCGAGCGGATCACGACACGCCAGAGTAAGCATATTGTTATCACGACTACCGCTTGTGCCCTTACGCTGTTCCCCTTTGCGCGAGGTCGCAGGTAAAGGCACGATTAGCACGAGTAGGTTACTGACGGTGTTTTGACACGATTACAGCGCTTTATCAGTCAGAAGATCGACCTTGGTCGCATTCGCCACGCGTTCGACATAACGGGAAACGTTCGGCCCCAGCTTAATGCCTTTCACGATGGTCAGCGAACGGAGAATCGGGAACAGAATGAAATCCGTGGTAGAGATGTCGGCGTGCTGCGCCAGCAGAGGTTCAAGCGCCGCGAGCTGTTGCTGAACGTCTGAGATCATTGCCGGGGTATCGGCAAGCAGGGCATCCAGATCGCCAAAGGCTTTCTCTTCGCGTTGCAGATAGGCCTGACGAGCTTCAGGCTGGGCCAGTTCCTTAAAGTCAGCTTTGGTGAAGCGAGGAACGGCCAGGTTGAAAATGGTGCCCGCGGCCGCTTTGCTCCATGCCTCGATCGCCGGGTCTACCGGTTTATCCGCCACCAGCGGCGCTTTGAGGCTGTCCACATAGTGAACGATGTCCATACTTTCCGGCATGTAGCTGCCATCGTCCTTTTGAAGAATAGGTACGACTTTGCGTCCGACCATACGGGTAGGGGTCTCCACGTCGCCTTCCATGATAATGCACGGCTCGAAAGGAATGTCTTTCAGCCCAAAAATCATGCTGGCTCTGGCGCAAAATGGACAATGTTCGTAGATGAAAAGTTTCATTTCCCAATCCTTTAATGAGAGATCAATGACGGACCCCGAATGTTATACCGGATCCAATCTGGCAATCTGTATCAGAGTAATCCACGGCGTGGGCTGTGGCAAAATGTCCGGGTAATTATGGCTGCTGTTTTTTACGATAAGCGTCAATAAGGTACGTTGAAGCATCGCTTTGTCTTTGCATAAAAATGTCACAAATCCTGCATCACTATCAAAAAACATCATAAAAAGGTAAAATAGCGACTATGTGGTAATTACCGTATGATTTTATTTATCTTTATTATTATTTTTTCAGGAGTTTAATGATGCAGCCGTTACCGAATTGCCCAAAATGCAGTTCCGAATATACCTGGCAGGATGGCGAAATGCTTAACTGCCCTGAATGTGGTCATGAGTGGGCGGCTGGCGGTGAAGAGGCTGTTCAGGAAGACGGGCTGATCGTCAGAGACGCCAACGGTAATCTGCTGGCCGATGGCGATACCGTTACGGTGATTAAGGATCTGAAGGTAAAGGGCAGTTCTTCATCGCTGAAGATTGGCACTCGCGTAAAAGGCATTCGTCTGGTGGAAGGCGACCATAACATTGATTGTAAGATTGATGGTTTTGGTGCGATGAAACTGAAATCCGAGTTTGTGAAAAAAAACTGATAAGCCACGCCCCTGTCACTCATTAGGACAGGGCGCATCAATGAGCGCATATTCTGGTTTTTTCATGTCAGGCAATGTTTTACCATAGCCGCTACTCTTCTTTACCTGGTTATACGGATATCCGATGCGTCATTTGGTGACTCTTCTTCCACTGTTTGCTGTGCTCTGTGCCTGTAGTAGTAAGCCAACGCCTTCAGTGGAAGCGCCTCAGGGCACCGCTGCTGTCAAAGGTGGTTTTTTGCTTGAGCCTGCGCATGTGGGCCATTTGCAGGACGGTGATTTTGCCTTTAATCCGACAACGTCAGCCTTTGTTGACAAGATGGTGAGAGAGCATGGTTTCGACCGCCAGCAGTTGCACGATGTGTTGGCGCAGACAAAACGGCTCGACTGGGTGATTCGTCTGATGGATCGGCAGGCGCCGAGCGCCGGCGTTCCGTCAGGACCGAACGGCGCGTGGCTCCGTTACCGCAATCAGTTTATTACCCCGGATAACGTGCGGAATGGCGTGGCGTTCTGGGATCAATATCAGGATGCGCTGCAACGTGCCTGGGAAGTTTACGGCGTGCCCCCGGAGATTATTGTCGGCATTATCGGCGTAGAAACCCGTTGGGGCAGAGTGATGGGCAAGACCCGCATCATTGACGCCCTCGCGACGTTGGCGTTTGCCTATCCGCGTCGTGCCGCGTATTTTTCCGGCGAACTGGAAACCTTCCTGTTGATGGCTCGCACTGAAGATAATGATCCGCTCAGCCTGCGCGGTTCCTATGCCGGAGCGATGGGTTATGGGCAGTTTATGCCATCATCGTTCAAAAACTATGCGGTGGATTTCGATGGTAATGGCCATATCAACCTGTGGGATCCGGTCGATGCCATTGGCAGCGTCGCCAATTACTTCAAAGCGCACGGCTGGGTTAGCGGAGCGGCTGTTGCGGTACCGGCGACAGGACAGGCGCCGTCGCTGGACAACGGTTTCAATACGCGTTATTCCCTCGCAACGTTGCAAGCCGCCGGATTAAGGCCGCAAAGCACGCTGGGCGGTTACGAAGAAGCCAGCTTACTGCGTCTCGATATCGGTAGCGGATACCAATACTGGTATGGGTTGCCGAATTTCTATGTTATTACCCGTTACAACCACAGTACCCATTACGCCATGGCGGTATGGCAATTGGGTGAAACGGTTGCCCGCTATCGCGCTGGGATTCAATGATGCTCAACCCGGTTTCGGCCCTGATTTTTTGCCCGGTACAAGGCGATATCCGCCGCGCCATAAAGCGCGTCAAAATCGGTTTTGGCCGGCGCCCAGCTAACGCCGAAGCTGGCGGTGACCAACTGCTGGGGTAAGGCATCCAGCGGCATTTTATTGAGGCTGTGGTGAATATTTTCGGCGGTTATCACGGCCTGCTTCAGCGTAAAACCATCCAGCAAAATGGTGAACTCCTCACCGCCGACTCTGCCGATGCTACCGGTATCCGCCAGCACGCTTTGTACCCGCGACATTAACTCACGGATGACGCTATCCCCGGTGGGATGGCCATAGACGTCATTGATCCGTTTGAAGTTATCGATGTCCAGTACAATGAGCGCGGCCTGATTATGTTCCAGCGTTTGGTTGATACGATCAATGATGGCGCCGCGATTGTAGACGTTGGTCAGCGGATCGTGAGTGGCTTTGTATTCCAGTTCGATTGCCAGTTTATGCAACTGCTGATTCAGGCGGTTCAATTCTTTTTCTGCACGGTCGCTGCGGGAAATCAAACGGTGGGATTCTCTGACCAATCGCTGATAGTGCTCGGTGAGCGCCAGCAGCGTATCCCGATAAACCTCTGCCGGCATGTCCTGCTGGTTGGCGATGCGACGGGCGGCGAGCAAGATGTCATATTCCGGTGTAAATAGCTCAAAAGTGCTCATGGTGTATTCACTCCAAAATTTGACCGTAGAAAGTGAGTGCCGGAAAATCGATATGCAGCTCTTCGCCGAATTCCTCGGCGATATCATCGTCCTTGTCGTAGTACCAATACAAGCGCACCGGGATCCCCTGTTCAGCCGCCTGATTTAACGTATTGAACAGGCTGAACAGCATCTTGGTGCTGGAGCTGTTGAAATAAATCAGCGATACATGAACCTCGATGGCGGCGGGAGGATGGCGGGGAGGGGAGGCGTCTTCCTCATCGGTATCGGTGAGCCACTGATTGAGATAATTTTCGATTTGCGCAATCAGGGGGCGATAAAACGCGGCCGCATTTTCAGGATAGGATTCACCCGAAAGAGAAAGCCGATGGGTGTCAAAGTCGAAATCTACGGCCGGAGTACAGGGCGTTCCTGCGATATGGAGATTATCCATGTTGTCTGTGTGTGTCATTTCAAATAATCGCCTTCAGATAAAACGTAGACAGTCCCGTTGATGAATCCGCCTGAAAAGTAAACTGAAGCGGTTCGCTGGCATCACGTGCGACAGTCAGTAATCCCATATCGGCGCCTTTGCTCCATGGCGGCGTTTTATCGCGCAGTGAGGCCTTGTAAGCGTGCTTGATTTCATCGATTGTCATATAGCGCAAGGGTTCAAGGCGTATCCGCAGCTTTTCGATATCATCCGGGTGAACTTGATTTGCAGAGAGTAAGAAATATTTTCCGTTTTCAAAACCAATGCAGACAGAACCATGGCGGACTTCATTCGGTTGATTAACGATGGCTAAATCGGTAGCGGAATAGCGGATAATATTCTGTACCATTTCAATAAAAGCAGAAAACAGTTTCCTGCGGATGCCGGCGGGAACCTGTTTTTTTTCAAGCTGTAACCGCACCGTTTCAGCCAATGAACTAATAATGTTCTGTGAGAAGTACCCGACGTAATACAGGGTGATGTCGTGCTGGTGTGTGGCGTCGAATAATTCGGTGTACTTAATCTCTGACATGATCTTGCTCCACCTGATTAAGCCAATGTCGAAAAGTATCGAAAGCCCCAAAAAGTCAGATCGTCCCTTCTTATCTGATGCCCCTGATATGTTCGATGTTCTTGTAATAGTTGGCTTGCAAGCTCACGCATCGGCCGTTCCTGATGATGCAGCAAGAACGCCTGCAAATGGCGTTTGCCGAACATGATGCGCCGTTCGCCACCGACTTGATCCGTCAGCCCGTCGGTGGTGGTAAATACAAGGTCGCCATCGTTTAGCGTCAGTTGGTGGTTCGGCCACTGATAATGGTAGGGGGTATTGGTATAGCCGACCCCCATCCGGTCGATCTCGAGTACGCTTACCTGTCGGGTTTGCCGGGCCACTCTGAACGCGGCCATGCGGGCGTTGGCCCAGGAAAGCGTATTTTCAGCGGTATTGCAAAACATCACAATCGCGTCGCAGCCGTCGTTGGAGGAGGACTGATGTTCTTCATCACGCTGCCCAAGAGTGTCTTTGATATGCTGATTAATCCCCTGAAGCAGCAGCGCCGGTATTTCCGGGCCATACTGAGTCAGAGACTGTTCCAGTGCAGAGGAAAAAATCAGCGTCATAAAGGCGCCGGGCACACCGTGTCCGGTACAATCCGCGACCACCGCCAGCCAACCGCCCTGGTAGGTTTTGAAGTAATAGCAATCGCCTCCGACGCAGTCGCGCGGTTCCCATGTCAGACACCATTCCGCCAGCGAGCGGGACATGGCTTGCCGCGACGTAGCCAACATCGCTTCCTGAATCACGCGGGCATACTCAATGCTTTGCATAATCTGCTGATGCTGCTGCACGTGCATGGCGGAAACCGCTTTGATCAGATCAATCCCTAAACCGATACCGATGTAGCGGCCGTTTTTGGTAATGATAAAACCATCGGTCAGTGATTTGTCGCCGGTAATGACCGTTTGATCCGCGACGGTACTCAACGATGCCGAGGCATCGATAATCAACGGATTCTTATCCATAAACGCAATGCAGCTCTTTTTATCATAGAGCTCACGGTAAAAAGGCCGGGACATTTGCGACATAAAAATATGACGGTTAATCAGCCCGAAAGGTCGGCCATTTTCGACGACGGGCAGACTGACCAACTCTTTGTTTTTGCCGAACAGCTGTAACACCGTGGCATTATCGGTATCGGGTGAAACGTCTGGCGTCGGGATACAAAGATCCTGCGCTTTGGGCTGGGCCCAGATGCTGGGTTGAAGGCAAGGGGCAGACATACCGGTCATGATATCTCTTGGATGGTGACTATTCTGACCTCAACATAGGCGATTTTGATGACCGAATAATGACACCTGGCCAAAAGCGGCGCGTCAGTCGTCTGCCAATACGTTGTTCATGACCTGCGTTTGCCAGTTGAAATAGGGATTAAAGGTCAGGCGTATGTGGGTTTTGCCATCTTCCTGATAGCCCCAGTCGGAGTACCACAGCGCATTTCTGTCCTGACACTGCTGCGGATTGGCATGGGTCTGTCCGTTGGCGCAGATAATCACCGTACCAGTCAGACCATATGTTTTATTTTCCGGCGAGAACAGCACCGACATGTGTGAAAACTGGCTGATACGCCATTCGGGCAGGCGATCGCTGCGGATTAGCACGCGTGAAGAATGGGGGTGGGCAGGGGGATCGCCATACCAGATAAGCCGGCTACGCGAATGGGTGAATTTTCTGTCGAACAGATCAAACAGGTAGGCGCTATCCAGCACCGAGTCATGCTCAGTCAGCACCATTAACACAGGTTTGTCATAGGTTTTATCCGCCAGCCGTGACCGTACTGCCCGGCTGGAATAATAGAACTGAGCGAAACCGTTGGTTGGGACCACCATGTAGCGCGTTGCCAACTGTTCGGGGTAACCGGGGCGGGGTTTAAGCAGCCAGTCGGTGAAAACCGACAACACCGGCGTCAGGAAATCGTACTTTTCATTGGATTTGATGGCGGGAGAAAACAGCACCAGTCCTTGGATTTCAGGGTGTTCGAGGGCATATTCCAGCACCAGATTGCCGCCGGTGGAAAATCCGCCCAAATAAATTTCATTTACGTCTTTACTGAGGATCGCCGCCTGTTCGGCGACGACTCTGCGCCAGTCGTCGACGGTGATGTGCAGCAGATCTGCCGGACGCGTCCCATGCCCCGGCAGCAGGACGGTTCTGACCAGAAAACCCTGTGCGGCCAGCTGTGACGTGATATCGGTAAAGGAGCCGGGCGCATCGCCCAGTCCGTGAACCAGCAGCATTCCTTTCGTCACCGGACCCGCGGGATGTGCTTCCTGCGGCGTATTCCAGCTCAGCTCCATGCCCTTATCATTGGTCTGGAATGCCCGGTGCTGAGCGACCCAGCTTGTCGTCTCCTGTTGATAACGGGCAAATGACGATTGCCCGAGCGGCATCATGTCATGTTGTTTGCCGCTGCAACCCGCCATCAAAAGCAGGCAAACGGCGACAATCAGGCCGGAGAAACGGTTTATTACCTTTGTCGGGATATCAGAGAAGAAAGTCGGCTTTTCCATTGATGATCGTTGCAGCATCCGTCGTCGTTATCCTTTTATCTGAAGCGTAACGTGAATCATCGGTAATCGGCATAAAAATCATTCAATACCTATTCCCTCATCTTTCAGGTCGCGGGTGTATTGGTTACCTTCCTGCCTCTCGAAATCGATTGGGTATAGTATAAAAGCGTTCCCATGCCGCCAGCTATCTGAATGTGTTTCAGGCGTACCAACCTGCTATTTATGCCATGTTTTCCATGGACGGTGTTTCCGGGCTTCGTGTTATACTTTAGGCTAATTGGGTGACTGGTTGGCTTTTTTGGTCTGGCCAATTTAAGGTTATGGCGGACGTCTGATAAAAGGATAGGGTAGTATGCGGTTATATCAGCAAATTGGCGGCAATATCCGGGCCGAAATACTGGAAGGGAAATATCAGATTGGCGATCGTCTGCCTCCGGAGCGGGATATTGCCGAAGTGTTTAACGTTAGCCGTAGCGTGGTGCGTGAAGCCTTGATCATGCTGGAACTGGAAAAGCTGGTGGAAGTACGCAAGGGTTCCGGTGTTTATGTCATGCAAATTCCCGAGGCATTGGAAAAAAACCATGAAGCGGACAGCGGTTATGGCCCGTTTGAACTGATGCAGGCCCGTCAGTTACTGGAGAGCGAGGTCGCGGCCTTTGCCGCCATGCAGGCGACTAAAAGCGACATCATCAAGATGCGTCAGGCCATTGAGCAGGAAAAAATTTCCCTGGAAAACGGCAGCGTGGACGAAAGCGCTGACGAACAGTTTCACTGTCTGTTGGCACAGTCAACGCAGAACAGCGTACTGGCCAATATGGTGTATGAGGTGTGGCAGGCGCGTAAACGCAGCCCGATGTGGCAGGGCATCCACTCCCATACGGATGATTTCAGCTACCAGCGCCAGTGGCTTGACGATCATGAAACCATTCTGCGAGCCGTCTCCCGGCGCGACGCGAAATTAGCCCGTCAGGCGATGTGGCAGCATCTGGAAAATGTGAAGGATAAACTGCTGGAAATCTCAAATGTGGACGATCCCGCATTCGACGGCTACTTATTTGAATCTATTCCACGGATGGAGTTATGAACGGCGCTGAATCCACATAACGGTGGATTCAGCGATTCCTGACTCAGTTCTGTTACGTCAGGGAAAACCTCTTTTTATGCGTGATGTACCGAATTGGCCGTCACCGGCTTCAATCCGGAATCGGGGCTAAAACAGTTCCGCTACCGCCGCTTTGGCGCCACGAGTCTGAAGGGTTTGGTAAGCCTTAATCAGCTGCGCGACAAACGCTTCATTTTGCGGTAAATCTTCCCCAAATACCGCCGTCAGCGCCAGCAGTCCGCGAACGCGCGGTTCACCCTCTTCCGTCGCACTGACAATGGCTTGAAGTTGTTCCGCCATCGGATCGCGTATATCGATAGCCTGACCGGCATCGTCAGTACCGCTGACATAGCGTATCCAGCCCGCTACCCCCAGCAGCAAACAGCGGTAATCGCTGCCGTTACGAAGATGCCAGCGAATCGAATCCAGCATGCGCTGCGGTAATTTTTGCGTGCCGTCCATGGCGATTTGCCAGGTCCGGTGCTGCAACGATGGATTTTCATAACGGGTAATGAGCCGGTCTGCATAGTCAGCCAGATCGACCCCCGTCACCCGCAGGGTCGGCGCCTGCTCATTTAGCATCAGGTAGTGGGCGGCACGGCGGTAATTGTCGTCTGTCATGCAGTCGTTGATGTGCTGATAGCCTGCGAGATAGCCGAGATAGGCAAGAAAGGAGTGGCTGCCGTTCAGCATGCGCAATTTCATTTCTTCAAACGGCAGTACATCGTCGACCAGCTGTGCGCCGGCGAGTTCCCAGGCGGGACGTCCGGCGACGAAGTTATCTTCCACCACCCATTGGATAAACGGTTCACAGGCAATGCCGCATGGGTCATTGATGCCCAGCGTATCGGCGATTTCCTGCAATGTTTCCGGTGTTGCGGCAGGAACGATACGGTCGACCATGGTATTGGGGAACGACGCGTGCATTTCAATCCAACTGGCGAGTTCGGTCGATCTCAATTGCGCCAGCTCGAGCACCGCGCTTTTCAGGATATGTCCATTTTCCGGCATGTTGTCGCAGGAAAGCAGCGTGAAAGGCGGCAAACCGCGTTCGCGGCGAACCCGCAGCGCTTCCACCAGAACGCCCGGCGCCGATGCCGGCGCATCCGGCATTTCCAGATCCATCTTGATCAACGGATTTGCCCGATCCAGATTTCCGGTACTGCGGTCGATACAGTAGCCTTTTTCGGTAACCGTCATTGAAACAATGGCAACCTGTGGTTCTGCCAATTTTTCTATTACCGCCGTTATACCTTCCAGCCGCGCATGCAGGGATTCATTGACTGACCCGATAATTATCGCCTGATGGCTGCCAGCGCCTTTCTCCAGCACGCTGTAGCGGTGTGCCTGTTGGCGCAGGCTTTTAAACAGGTTTTCACTGCCGAACAGGTTGACTTCACAGATACCCCAGTCGCCGCCCTGTTGATTGAGCACCCGATCGGTAAACAGGGCCTGGTGCGCACGGTGAAACGCGCCAAAACCAATGTGTACGATACGACTTTTCAACGCTTTACGGTCGTAGCGCGGTTGTGATATTTCAGCCGGTAAGGGATGCGTGGCGATATTGATCGCAGCATTGGCTGACGTTCCAATAGTGCTTTCTTTGCTTGATGACGTTTTTTCGGCAATAACGGTTTTCATACGACCCCTCTGAGTATCCTTTCCCCTGACTGTGCTGTTTGTGCGTGCGCCGGGAAAGTATAATAAATATGTCAGACCAAAATGGCGTAACTGTATAAATAATGCTCAATTAAAGGCTTTTTTGAGATGAATATGGGGATTAATGTAAAGCTTACTGGCCTTAAATAAAATTTGTTTGTCCAAAATTAGCTATTTTTGTGCAACTGATCAACCAATTTGGTTTTTTGTTTGACACGAAAATCGGTTGATGTAGGCTTTGGTTATCTCTTTAAAAGATCGAAAAGGTAACTCTGTATGGAACAAACCTGGCGTTGGTACGGTCCGAAAGATCCCGTCTCACTTGATGACGTTCGGCAGGCGGGGGCTACAGGCGTGGTCACGGCACTGCATCATATTCCCAATGGTGAAGTCTGGTCGGTTGAGGAAATTGAAAAACGCAAAGCCGAACTGAAGGCTAAAGGGCTGGTATGGTCGGTGGTGGAAAGCGTTCCGGTACATGAAGCGATCAAAACGCAGACGGGGAATTACCCGCATTATATCGCCAACTATCAGCAATCATTGCGCAATCTGGCGCACTGCGGCATCGATACCGTCTGCTATAACTTTATGCCCGTGCTGGATTGGACCAGAACCGATCTGGAGTATGTGTTGCCAGATGGTTCTAAGGCGCTGCGATTCGATCAGATCGCCTTTGCCGCGTTTGAACTGCACATTCTGAAACGCGTCGGCGCCGAACGTGACTATACGCCTGAAGAGCAGACACAGGCCGGGGCCTATTTCAAGGCAATGAGTGAAGAGGATATTGCCCGGCTGACGGCAAATATCATTGCGGGTCTGCCGGGTTCGGAAGAAGGCTATACGCTGGAACAATTCCACGAACGTCTGGCGGAATATGACGGCATCGATCATGCGAAGCTGCGTGAGCATCTGGGGTATTTTCTACAGCAAATTGTTCCGGTTGCGGAAGAAGCCGGGATTCGTCTGGCGATTCATCCTGACGATCCGCCGCGTCCGATCCTGGGACTGCCGCGCGTGGTTTCTACTATTGATGATATGCACTGGCTGAAGCAGACCGTGGACAGCATCAATAACGGTTTTACCATGTGTACGGGTTCTTACGGCGTACGGGCGGATAACGATCTGGTTCGGATGATTGAAACCTTCGGCGATCGCATTCACTTTACCCATCTGCGCGCAACCTGCCGGGAGCAAAACCCGAAAACTTTCCATGAAGGCGCTCATCTGCAAGGGGACGTGGACATGGTGGCGGTAATCAAAGCGATTTTGACGGAAGAGTTACGCCGCCAGAATGCGGGAGATTTACGCCCGATCCCAATGCGTCCGGACCACGGTCATCAGATGCTGGACGACCTGAAGAAGAAAACCAACCCCGGCTATTCGGCGATTGGACGTCTTAAAGGGCTGGCGGAGATTCGTGGCGTCGAACTGGCGTTGAAGCGTACTCTGTTCCCTGAATTGAAGCAGTAATACAGTAATGATGAAGTAAAACAGACCGTGCTCAGCACGGTCTGTTTTTTAGTTTTGAATAACCGCGCCGGAAATTTGAAGTATACGAGATATATCAATGATTCTATGACGAAAGCTATACAGGCAGAAGGCTCTGGGGCATCATACGGGCCAATGCCAGCGCTTCGTCGGCAGAGGGATACGTCATCAACTAACAGGCGGTCGTTCTTAATCTGTGCTGTTGTGGCTCGGCTTGCCGTCTAAGCGAATTAGGTTGGTATAGGTTATGAAAAGGATGTTTAAGTCATTATTTGTGGTTGTTTTGGTCTGTTTTTCTGCCCTGAGCAGTGCGGCGGAAAACCTGCCTAACATTGTAATTCTGGCGACGGGCGGCACCATTGCCGGTTCCGCGGCGGCGAATACGCAAACTACGGGCTACAAAGCCGGGGCATTAGGCGTGGATACGCTGATTAATGCGGTACCGGAGTTGAAAACGCTGGCCAACATTAAAGGTGAGCAGGTTTCCAATATTGGTAGTGAAGACATGACCAGCGATGTTTTGCTGAAACTGAGCAAAAAGGTCAATGAACTGCTGGCGAGCGATGATGTTGATGGTATCGTCATCACGCACGGTACGGATACGCTGGATGAGTCGCCTTATTTCCTCAACCTGACGGTAAAAAGCGATAAACCCGTTGTTTTCGCTGCGTCTATGCGCCCTGCAACCTCGATCAGCGCAGATGGTCCGATGAACCTGTATGGTGCGGTGAAGGTCGCGGCAGATAAAAATGCGCGTGGCCGCGGTGTGATGGTTGTACTGAATGACCGTATCGGATCCGCGCGTTTTATCAGTAAAACCAACGCATCAACGCTGGACACGTTCAAAGCGCCGGAAGAAGGTTACCTTGGCGTGATTATCGGCGACAAAATCTATTACCAGAACCGTTTGGACAAGATTCACACCAACCGCTCGGTTTTTGACGTGGCTCATCTGGAAAAACTGCCGGCGGTCGATATCATTTATGGCTATCAGGACGATCCTGAATACATGTATGATGCGGCGATAGCGCATGGCGTCAAAGGAATCGTGTATGCGGGCATGGGCGCAGGCAGCGTCTCCAAACGCAGTAACGCCGGCATCCGCAAAGCGGAAAGTAAAGGGATCATTGTTGTTCGTTCCAGCCGTACCGGCAGCGGTGTCGTTCCGCCGGACGCCAGTCAGCCAGGTTTGGTCTCCGATTCGCTGAATCCGGCGAAATCACGTATTCTGCTGATGCTGGCATTGACGAAAACGACGAATCCGGCAGTGATTCAGGAATATTTCCATACTTATTAACCGACGTATCAAGGCGCTCGAAAGCAGTTAATGCGTCTGTATCCTGCAACATGAAAGGGTTAAGATAGGTATGGTAGCCCCGTTATTTATTACGGGGCTTTTTTCTGTGGCAATAGTGAACATTTCCTGATGGTAAAGAGGTGGTGCGGTTGTGGTATCCGCGAACGTTGCCAATATGATTTAACCGGCGTTGATGACCTGACAGTAAGATGATGATGCTCAAAACGGGCTTGGTGAAAAATTAGATGACACAACCCATTTTTATGGTTGGTGCCAGAGGCTGTGGGAAAACCACGGTCGGGGAGCAACTATCGCGGGCGTTGGGATACGACTTTGTCGATACTGACGTATTTATGGAACAAACCAGCAAAATGACCGTAGCCGAGGTTGTGGCTCAGGAAGGATGGCATGGTTTTCGGCAGCGTGAAAGTCTGGCGTTGCATCAGGTAACGTCGAACCGCAGCGTGGTTGCCACGGGCGGGGGGATGGTGCTTGCGGAAGCGAACCGGCGCTTTATGCATGAACGTGGCGTGGTGATTTATCTTCACGCCAGCGCGGATTTGCTGGCGCAACGGCTTGAGGAAAACCCGCAGGATCAGCAACGGCCTACGCTCACCGGGCGGCCTATCGCTGAAGAGATGGCCGATGTGCTGGCCGCGCGCGAAGCGCTTTATCGCAATGTCGCTCATCATATTATGGATGCGACACAGGACCCGATGAGGATTGTGGCCGATGTGATGCGTGTGCTGCGCTTGTCGGCCGCATAGTGCGGAAAAGCGAAACCGCAAAATAATCACCCGTTGGTGTTACCGATAGCGCACTTTCATTGAATAGATAGTGACAGTGGTCCGGTTCTCCTTTTAAGATGAATTTCCTTGGTTTTTTTCGATTATAGGTGCCGCGCTATGCTGAATGTAAACGAGTATTTTGCAGGGAAAGTGAAATCTATTGGCTTTGACAGCGGCAGTATTGGCCGTGCCAGTGTTGGTGTGATGGAGGCGGGCGAGTATACGTTTGGTACGGGAAGCGCTGAAGAAATGACCGTGATTACCGGCGCACTGAAAGTGCTGTTGCCAGGCGCGCCAGACTGGCAGATATTTATGCCGGGCGACTCGTTTTTTGTTCCGGCACAGAGTGAATTCAACTTACAGGTAGTGGAAGCGTCTTCCTATTTGTGTAAATACCTGTAGTTTCTTCTTTTCTATTTAGTCAGATATTTAGCGCCGCTTTTCGTATTTATGAAAGCGGCGTTTTTATTTTATGTCTTACCGATTCCAATAGTGTTTTCTAGCGTATAACGCGTTACTGTTACTATATCATGTTGGCTGTGCGTTTAATGTATATCATCACTTTAGCCATGATGTGAATTTCGCCGCGTCTCTGTTTTTATATTCAGCGTAATTTTAACGCTTTTGTAATAAGCAGCGGCGCTATGTTTGGGAAAAATCTTATACCGCGAGTCGGCGTCGCCCGTCATACCGGCTTCATCGATATCTGACGCATGGTTGAACGCCTGGTGACAGGGTTCTTCTTACTACCCGATTTCCACCGTCGTCAGGCGGATAATGGCGTGATTACTCCGTATTGTCGTCATGATGAGATATACATTTTTTTTATGGAATAAAGATGGTTTTATATGCTGGTTATTTTATTTTCCATATTAAATTAGTCTGTAATTATATTTATTTTTGATTTTAATATCTCATTTCTACCATAAAGATGGTTGATGATGTTTAGGTGTTCCGACTTATTTTCTCGCTAAACCAAAGCTATTTAATGTGAACTGGCTCAAGTTTTATTTTATGGTGCCGTTATGAGCTATATAACAATTCTATGCTAAGAGTCTCCTATGTTAAAAACGACGCGATCCCGCATTTTAGCGGCTTGTACTGCTATTGTTGTACTTTCTTTGGCGATAAATACTTTCCTTAACTACACCATTGCGAATAATTCGAACGAGGAGTCCATCAGGAATATGCTGAACTCCGTGGCGACCAGCCACAGTACGGCGATCGGTGAATGGGTGGAATCTAAAACGCTGATGGTTACCGCACTCCATGACAACGTGCTGACCAATGATGATCCTGTTCCCATGTTTCAGCAGATTGCCGCCTCAGGCGGGTTCATTAATGTTTATATGGGATATGAGGATAGAACGGCGAAGTTTTCCGATTCCGAAGGCATTCCCGCTGATTACGACCCGACAATCCGTCCCTGGTATCAACAGGCGGTGAAGGAAGGAAAACCGGTTGTTACTGATCCTTATGTCGATGTGTCGACCAAAGAGCTGATTGTCTCTGTCGCGGCTCCGGTGTTGGACGGCAACTCGGTCAAAGGGGTATTGGGCAGCGATTTGACGATGCAAAGCGTGATTGAAAACGTGAAGTCAATCAATCCGACGCCCGCCAGCTTTGGCGTGCTGATCGCGAAGGATGGCACGATTATCGCGCACCCTGATGAAAATCTCACCTTGAAGAATATCACCGAGATTGCGCCGGATATTCATCTGGCCGAACTGTTGACGTCAACAACGCCTATGGATGTTGACGTCAGTGGCGCCACGAAGCTGATGCTGGCTCAGCCGATTAGCGGCACTGACTGGTATATGCTGGTGGCGCTGGATAAAGCGGAAGCGACAGAGGGCATGCGTTCTTTGCTGTTCACCTCTGTTGGTTCGCTGCTGGTGATTGCTTTACTGGGTTCGCTGGTGGTTGGGTTCATGATCACGTCAACGCTGAAGCGTTTGCTAATGATTCGTGATGCGATGGATGATATCAGCAATGGTAATAACGATCTGACTCAGCGCCTGCCTGATGAAGGGCACGATGAGGTGGCTCAGATAGCGCGTTCATTTAATACCTTTATCGACAAGCTCAGCCTGGTGATGATTCAGATCCGGGATATCAGCTCCTCGCTTCAGGTGGCGGCGGATGAAATATCAGCCGGGAATAATGATCTTTCATCGCGTACGGAGTCGGCGGCTTCCAGCATTCAGCAAACGGCGGCGGCGTTAGAGCAGATCTCTGCAACGGTGACGCAGTCTGCCGGATCGGCCCAGCAGGTGAATTCAAAAGCGCTGACGCTGGCGGAGGATGCGAGCACGGGAGGGAAGGTTGTTTCCGATGTGATCGTCACGATGGAAGATATTGTTGCCGCCTCCGGAAAAATTGGCGATATCATCGGCGTGATCGATGGAATTGCATTCCAGACCAATATTCTGGCGCTCAATGCCGCCGTTGAAGCGGCCCGTGCGGGTGAACAGGGACGCGGATTCGCGGTGGTCGCCTCGGAAGTTCGTAATCTGGCCCAGCGTAGTGCTCAGGCCGCGAAAGAAATCAAGGTGTTGATTGAATCGACCGTTGGCAGTGTGTCGTCAGGTTCCGTACAGGTTCGTCAGGCCAGCGATACGATGAACGAAATCGTCGGCGGCGTATCGACGGTAACGTCGGTGATGTCTGAGATTACGCACGCAGCGGATGAACAAATGCGCGGAATCAATGAAATCAACAAAGCCGTGGCGCAACTCGATTCCATGGTGCAGCAGAATGCGGCATTAGTGCAGGAATCTGCCGCCGCTTCTGCCGCGTTGCAGTCTCAGGCAGAAGAACTGAACGCGGTGATAGGACACTTCCGGGTGTAGTCTGAGGCGTTTTACCGGGTGAGTCATGCAGATGCCCACTGACGTGATAACGTTGGTGGGCATTATTTTGTCAGACGAGCGGATCAGCGCTTGGCTTCACCGCCGAGCGCTTCAATCAGATTACCGATCAGTGCTGCCAGTTCGCTGGTCATCAGAATAAAATCGGCGTCGAAACGCTGCGCAAAATCATCCCGGTCAATGTCATCATTCTGCTCACGTAACGTATCCGAGAATTTCAGTCTTTTCAGTGAACCATCATCCGACAACACCAATTGAAGGCGTTCCTGCCAGTCCAGCGCCAGCCTGGTGACCACTTTACCCGCTTCAATGTGTACCGCGATCTCGTCACTCACCAGATCCTGCTTTTTACAGCGAATAACGCCACCGTCTTCCAGAATGGCTTTCAACTCAGCCTCATCCTGTAGGGTAAAACCCGCCGGCGGTTCGCCGGAACGTACCCATTCTGTTAACGTAAGTTCTATCGGATTTTCCATGGTAAGCGGCACAACGGGCAGCGAACCCAGCGTTTTACGCAACAGCGCCAGCGTGTCTTCGGCTTTTTTGGCGCTGGCCGCATCCACCATGATCAGGCCATTTACCGTATCAATCCATAGCCAGACCTGACTGAACCGGCTGAAAGCTCGCGGTAGCAGGCTGTGCAGCACTTCGTCTTTCAGCGAATCTTTCTCGGTCTTTTTCAGCTTGCGGTGTTGCTCCGCTTCCAGGCGCTCGATTTTGGCTTGCAGCGTTTGTTTGATGACCGGCGAAGGCAGGATTTTCTCTTCTTTGCGGGCGCAGATAACTATCTGCCCATTAACCGCGTGTGTTAACGCATCACTGTGAGAACCCATTGGCGATACCCAACCGGTTTTCATCATGTCCTGACTGCCACAGGGTGTAAAAGCAAAACTACTGAGCTGTTTTTCCAGCTCGTCCGCAGACAAAACATGATCTTTGGACAAAACAGAGTCCCGACTTAAGCGGTAAATCATTAAATTTTTAAACCACAGCATGGTGTTATCCCTGACTGGGGCGCGCAGATTTGCGCGCGGGTTCATTGATGCAGCGCGCATGATAACGAATTCGGCGAGCTAATGTAGAATAAAATGAGATTATTCAGCGTCGGCTGAATGGTGAAATGTAAGGGGGACAGGGTGCGAATAGGCATTGATCTGGGTGGAACAAAAACGGAAGCGATCGCGCTGGATGACGGCGGTCAAACGTGTTTTCGCCAGCGCGTGGCAACGCCGAGAAATGATTACGCTGCAACGATCAACACCATCGCGTCGCTGGTGGACGCTGCCGAAAAAGCAACGGGCGGTGAAGGCAGCGTGGGCGTCGGTATCCCCGGCACGATCTCGCCGTTTACCGGCAAAGTAAAAAATGCGAATTCCACCTGGCTGAACGGCCAGTCGTTGGATAACGATTTATCCCGCTTGCTCGGGCGGCCAGTGAGGGTCGCCAACGACGCCAACTGTCTGGCGGTGTCGGAAGCGGTAGACGGCGCGGCCGCCGGAGAGAAAACGGTTTTTGCCGTGATTATTGGTACCGGCTGTGGCGCCGGGATCGCCCTTGACGGCAAAGTGCACACCGGCGGCAATGGGATCGCCGGTGAGTGGGGACATAATCCGCTGCCGTGGATGGATGATGAAGAACTGCTCTATCAGCGCGCAGTGCCCTGCTATTGCGGTAAAGCGGGCTGCATTGAAACGTTTATTTCCGGTACCGGGTTTGCCACCGACTATCAACGGCTAAGCAGACAGGCGCGCAAGGGGGAGGCGATTGTTGCGCTGGCGGAACAGGGCGACAGGAGGGCGGAACAAGCCTTGCAGCGCTATGAACGGCGCCTGGCAAAATCGCTGGCGCATGTCATTAACCTGCTCGATCCTGACGTTGTGGTGTTGGGCGGCGGCATGAGCAACATACCGCGCTTGTACCAGACCGTTCCTGCGCTGTTGAAACAGTGGGCGTTTGGGGGTGAATGCACAACCCCCGTGCGTCAGGCAATGCATGGCGATTCCAGCGGTGTCCGTGGGGCCGCCTGGCTCTGGCCCCTCAGCCGGTGAGACGATGAGAAGCTAAACGGAAAATTCAGGGGCCAGACGGCTGAGCCCTAAACCGTTGACTTTTTCTACTTTGATTTGCACCGGGATCCGCTCCTTCATGGCCTCTACGTGACTGATGACGCCAATCGTCTTACCGGACGCATTGAGGTTATCCAGTGCATTCAGCGCGGTATCGAGGGTTTCGGCATCCAGCGTGCCAAAGCCCTCATCCAGAAAGAGCGAATCGATACTGGTTTTATTGCTCACCAGGTCGGAAAGGGCCAGCGCCAGCGCCAGACTGACCAAAAAGCTCTCGCCGCCAGACAGCGTGCGGGTATCCCTGATGGCATCGGCCTGCCAGGTATCCACAACCTGTAGTTCCAGCTCTTCGCTGGTTTTTCGCTGTAGCAGATAACGCCCATGCAACCGGGAAAGCTGCTGATTGGCCAGATACACCAGATGATCCAGCGTCAGTCCTTGTGCAAAGCGCCGAAACTTGTCTCCTTTTTGTGAACCAATCAGGTCGTTGAGACAGCTCCAGTCGTCATAGTGCTGCTGGCTTCGCGCAATTTCGGCCAATAGCGTCTGCTGATTTTGACGATGTCGGCGGTCATCGTTGAGCCGCTGGCGGATTTCGCCCTGCTGCTGGTGATTTATTTTCAGTCTTTCATGATGCTCGGATAGCGCTTGCTCAATGGATTGCGGGGTGGCGTCCTCGGCGAGAGTGTCTGGCCGTTGCTGCTGGTGGACGAGTAATTGCTGTTCGGCCTGCCGATACAAAGCAATTGCCTGCTGTAATGCCTGAGACAATTTTTCTTTCCATGCCTGTAGCTCATGACGTTCCTGCTCATCAAGCAGGGCATTATTGAAAGCCGACTCATCGGAGAAGCGGCTTTGTTGTAAGGCTTGAACAAAGGCCCGTTCGGCCTGTTGGGCCAACCCGGCAACGCGGGTTTGCTGCTGTAGGACGCTGCTCAGTTCACCAGTAAGACGGTTGAGGGCCGACTCCGCCTGTTGGCGTTGTTGCTGTATCTGCTGACAGGCTTGTTCATACTGCCGGCTGAGCTGGCGAAGTCGGTCGCTGACTTCCGCCGTCTGCTGGTGGCCAAAAAGCCGCTGCCGCTGCTGCTGACATGCGCTTAACTCGTTGAGTAACAAGCTCTGTTGTTGTGTTAATGCCTGTAGCTGTTGCGTTGTTTCCTCAAGCGAATTGGTCAGATGCTGGTATTCCGCTTCCAAAGCCGTCAACTGATTTGAACGCTGCTGTAATTCCAGTTCGGTGTCTTTCCAGCGCTGCCATTCTTCCGTTCGCTGCGTCAGCCAGGCGGCTTGTTCTTCCCCGTCTGGCAGGGACAGCGCGAATGCCTTTAACGTATTCTCCAGTGTCTGCCGATGCTGTACCTGCTGTATTTGCCTCTGTTGCAGTAACTGTTGTACCTCGGCCTGCGCATTTTTCAGCGTTTGCCGTTGCTGATGATTCAGGGCAATCGCTTGCCGGGTGTGTTGCAACGCGGTATTGGCATTAGTCAGTGAATCCTTACTTTCCTGCCACTGCTTTTGTGCCTGCTCCCGGACCAAAATCTGCTGCTGAATCTGTTGTTCCCACGTTTCGCTTTGCGTCAGCCAGTCCGTGACGTCAGCGGACTGTTCGGGCGTAAACTCCACTTGTAAGCGCTTACTGACATCTTGCCACTGTTGCAGCAGCGTCTGGTATTCATCATCAAGCCGGGAAGCGTCATCGGACAGTTGTTGACGCTGTTGATTTAATGAGGCGAGGCGCGCATCGCTCCGTGCCAGCGCGCTTTCCAACTGGCTGGTTTCCTGCCGCAGTTGAAGCAGACGCCGCTCGGTTTCCGATGGCTGTAGCGCCTGGTAACTGGCAATGGCCGGGTGATGCGGGGAACCGCACAGCGGGCATGCCTCACCCGGCTGCAAGCGGCTACGCTCGTCTTCCAGTTTAACAATGCGCAATTCCAGCTGATAACTTTTCTCCAAATCGATCAGATGATCGTGACGTTGTTCCCACGTTTTCCTTTGCTGTTTCTGCTCTGTATCCTGCTGTTGGATGCTCTCCCGCAGTTGTTTTTGCTGATTTTCCACCTGTTGCTGACGGAGATTCAGCCGCTGAAACAGCGCCTGCGTGGTTGCCAGTTGCTGACGTTCAGGGCGTAACGCAATGGACTGACTAAGCTGGTGATGCAGTGCGGCAATGGGCTGCCCGGCTTCCTGAGATGCCAACGTTTGCTGCTGTTGGGTGAATTGTTGCTGTGCGTGATCGGCCGCAGCCTGTTGCCCGGTCTGCCGTGTGGCTAACGCTGCATCGTCCAGCCTTAACTGTTCCTCCTGTTCGGTAAAGGCGGATTGTTTTTGACATAGGGTTGATATCTCATCTTGCAACTGCTGCTGACGTTGAAATTGCGTCCGCCACAGGGAGAGATTTTCTCCCCAGTGTTGATGATGGGGATGCTGTCGTTGGTAGGTCTTTAGCTGTTCAAACTGCTGTTGGGTCGACTGGCGTTGCTGCGCGGTTTGAGATTGCTTTAGCTGCGTCGCTTTTTGACGCTCTGCGGCGAGCTCCCGCTCCTGCCGCTGCTTTTCCGTTTGTTGTTGCAGCGTTTTGATCTGGTGATCGAGCGGAATTACCTGCTCATTCATCAGCGTTTCTTGCTGCTGGCGGTTGTCCGTATGTTGACGCAACGCTTGAGTGGCTTGAGCTTCCTGCTCGCGCAGCGCGGTTAACGTGGCCGCCTGTGATTGCTGCTGTTCCGTCAGCCGGGCGAGCTGGTGTGACAGTTCGACACACTCCCGCTGGTAGCGATGCTTTTCCTGTTGGAGCGGGCGGAGTTTTTCTGCCGGTTCGCTTTGCGCCAGTTTTTCAAATTTCGGCTGGGCCTGCAACATGGCGGTTTCGGCCGCGGTGTGCTGCGTTTTTGCCGTAGCGAGGGATGATTGACGCTGTGCCAGTTGTTCGAACCAACGTTGATGAGTCAGTGCTTGCTCACGTTCTGCATTAACGGCCTGTTCCTGCCGGAATAGCGATTCAAGCTCGCTTTCCAGTTGCTGACGCTGTTCTTCATTCAGCAGTTCAATCCCAGAGGCTTTGGCCTGTAAGGTATCCAGCGCGCTTTTCGCCTGCTTATGTTTGTCAAAGACACGCTCGGAAATAAGTCCGTAAATGTCTGTGCCGGTCAGTTCTTCCAGCAGTTCCGCCCGTTCATTGGGATGGGCATTGAGAAAGGCGGCAAACTGCCCCTGTGACAGCATCATGGAACGGGTGAAACGGTCAAAATTCAGCCCGGTGATGTCGGCGGTCATCGCCAGTTTTTCCGTCAGTTTTTCACACAGGATCTTGCCGTTCTCAATCAGCGCCAGTTCGGCTTTCGGCGTTTGCAGATTGCCTTCCGCCGCGTTTCTGGCGCGCCGCTGGCTCCAGAAGGCGCGGTAGCCAACGCCTTTGACCTCAAATTCCACCTCGGCCAGGCATTCCGCCGTGCCGCGCGTCATGATTTCATTATGGCTGGCGGTGATGCCTTCGAGCCGCGGCGTTTCGTGGTAGAGCGCCAGACAAATGGCGTCCAGCAGCGTGGTTTTCCCCGCGCCGGTCGGGCCGGTAATCGCAAACAACCCGTTGTTGGAAAACGGCGCCTGAGTGAAGTCAATTTTCCATTCGCCTTTCAGGGCATTGAGATTTTTTAAGCGCAGGCTGAGTATTTTCATTCGGCGTGTTCATCCTGTTCCAATTCATTAACCACCTGTCCATATAGCGAACGCACGCGCTGTCGGCGGGGTTCCTCCAGATCGGCGGCCGTCGCCAGCCGGCGTTCAAAAACCTCATGCACGGTCAGTTCATCCAGCGTCTCTTTTTCCTGGCGGGCGATGGCCTGCTGCTGCTCACGGTTGCGTCGCAGCAGCAAAACCTCAACGGGTAAATCGTCGGTCAGCGCCTGAATGCGTTTCTGTAGATCGCTCAAATAAGCCTGCGTGGTGACTTCAATATCCAGCCAGACGGGGGGCTCCCCTTGATAATCGCTGAAGGTGGCGAGCTGATGTTCTATGTCCGCCAGGCTGCCTTTGATCAGCTGCATCGGCTGCGTCACCGGCACGGGAAGCGCATCAACGACCGGGGGAGCATCCGGTGCAAATGTCACCAGATAAACGGATTTTTCGCTGCTTAATTCATCAAAACTCAACGGGATGGGAGAACCGCTATAGCGAATATGGGCGCTCTGCGTCACCCGCTGCGGACGGTGGATATGACCAAGAGCAATATAGTCGGCAGAGGGAAACGCCTGAGCCGGAAACGCGTCCAGCGTGCCGATATAAATATCCCGCACCGAATCGGAGGCGGTGACGCCAACGGTAGTCAAATGTCCGGTTGCAATGATGGGAAGAGGCAATCCCAGCGCATCGCGCTGCTGGCAGGCCAGTTGATAACACTGCTCGTAGTGTGCGGCGATGGCATCCAGCAGGGTCTGTTGTTTTTCCTCACCGGATTGTCCTGCCCGGCTGGTCATGATATCTCGCGGGCGTAAAAACGGGATGGCGCAGAGGATTGCGCCTGGCTGACGTTGACGGTTTTCCAGCACCATCACCTGCTTGCCAGGATCGCCGTCGGTACTGGCGATGACCCGCGTATTCAGGCAAGCCAGCAGATCCCGGGACTCATTTAACGTGGCGACGGAATCATGATTACCGCCCAGCACGACAAGCTGGCAGCCAGTTTGTTGTAGCTCGACAACAAAACGGTAATACATTTCCCGGGCGTAGCTGGGCGGCGAACCATTATCAAAGATATCTCCTGCTACTATTACTGCATCCACCTGATGCTGTTCGACCTGAGCGATAAGCCAGTGCAGGAAAGCTTGATGCTCGGCCGCGCGGCTTTTGGTATAAAAATACTGTCCCAGATGCCAGTCGGCGGTGTGAATAATACGCATGGAGCTCCCTGAATGACGGTTATTGCAGTGCCAGTGATTATAAACAGTCATCGTAACGGCTGTCGTCGCGAAAACCCGCTTTTGGAAAGCGGCTCGAAAATACGTTGTCGAGCTGAAAGGAAGCGGGTCGTCGCAAGCGACGTTGAAAAACGCTCTAGGCGTTTTTTTACTCGCCCCATCCCTGGGGCTCGCCCTATGGGCCGTTACTCCGTAACGTTGAAAAACGCTCCAGGCGTTTTTTTACTCGCCCCGTCCCTGGGCTCGCCCTGCGGGTCGTCGCAAGCGACGTTGAAAAACGCTCCAGGCGTTTTTTTCATAAAAATGTCACAAAACTGACGCATAATGCACGGCGTATGCTAACAGCGACGATGACTAACGACAGGATTAACAATGGCAAGACGCATATTGGTCGTAGAAGATGAAGCACCGATTCGTGAAATGGTATGCTTCGTTCTGGAGCAGAACGGCTATCAGCCAGTCGAAGCTGAAGATTATGACAGTGCGGTCAAGTTGCTCTCGGAGCCTTTTCCTGAACTGGTGCTGTTGGACTGGATGCTGCCCGGCGGTTCTGGCCTGCAATTCATTAAGCATATGAAGCGTGAAGTGCTTACCCGCGAGATCCCCGTTATGATGTTGACCGCGCGCGGTGAAGAAGAGGACCGGGTCCGTGGTCTTGAAGTCGGTGCGGATGATTACATTACCAAACCGTTTTCGCCGAAAGAACTGGTTGCGCGCATCAAGGCCGTGATGCGGCGTATTTCGCCGATGGCGGTGGAAGAAGTGATCGAAATGCGTGGATTGAGTCTCGATCCGTCTTCCCATCGTGTGACGACGGAAGAGCATGCGCTGGATATGGGACCGACGGAGTTTAAGCTGCTGCACTTCTTTATGACTCACCCGGAACGGGTTTACAGTCGGGAACAGTTGCTGAATCACGTTTGGGGCACTAACGTTTATGTTGAAGATCGTACCGTTGATGTTCATATCCGCCGATTGCGCAAAGCGCTGGAAACCAGCGGTCATGAAAAAATGGTACAGACGGTTCGGGGAACGGGGTATCGTTTTTCAACGCGTTACTGAAGGTAGTTGTGCCGGAGAAACATTAACGTGCTAGAACGTCTATCGTGGAAAAGGCTGGCATTGGAGCTGGCTTTTTTTTGCTTACCCGCTGTTTTGCTGGGGCTTATTTTTGGCTATTTACCCTGGTTTTTACTGACCGCAGTTTTGGCCGCCCTGTGCTGGAATTTTTACAATCAGCTCAAACTTTCCTACTGGCTTTGGGTCGATCGCAGCATGACCCCGCCACCGGGCCGCTGGAGCTGGGAGCCCTTGTTTTACGGCCTTTATCAGATGCAATTGCGTAATCGCCGACGCCGACGTGAGTTGGCGCTGTTGATTAAACGCTTTCGCAGCGGAGCGGAATCCCTGCCGGATGCGGTGGTCATCACCACGGAAGAGGGAACCATCTTCTGGTGTAATCATCTGGCGCAGCACCTGCTGAGTTTTCGTTGGCCGGAAGATAACGGTCAAAATATTCTTAATTTGCTGCGCTATCCTGAATTTGCCCGCTATATGAGCAGGCGTGATTTCAGCAAGCCGCTGACCCTGCAACTGAACAATTCCCACCATGTTGAATTTCGCGTGATGCCTTATTCGGAAGGACAGTTACTGATGATGGTGCGTGATATTACGCAGATGCATCAGCTTGAAGGGGCGAGGCGTAATTTTTTCGCCAATGTCAGTCATGAATTACGCACCCCGCTGACCGTATTGCAGGGCTATCTGGAGATGATGCAGGATGAAACGCTGGATCGCTCGCTACGCAATAAGGCGCTGAATACCATGCAGGAACAGACGCGGCGCATGGATGGGTTGGTGAAGCAACTTCTGACGCTCTCACGGATTGAAGCCGCCGCCGCGATCGATTTGAATGAGAAAGTCGACATGCCGCTGATGTTGCGCGTATTGCAGCGTGAAGCGCAAGCCTTGAGTCAGGATCGCCATGAGATTGTGTTCCGTGTGAATGACAATCTTCAGGTATTCGGCAATGAAGAACAGTTGCGCAGTGCGGTGTCGAATCTGGTGTATAACGCGATCAATCACACGCCGCCCGGGACGCGCATAGAAGTGTGCTGGCAGAAGATCCCGCAAGGCGCACAGTTTCAGGTCAGCGATAATGGCGCGGGCATTGCGCCTGAGCATCTGCCGCGTCTGACCGAGCGCTTCTATCGCGTTGATAAAGCCCGTTCGCGGCAGACCGGCGGCAGTGGGTTGGGATTGGCGATTGTGAAACATGCGCTCAGTCACCATGACTCCCGGCTGGAAATCATCAGTGAGGAAGGGTTGGGTTCCCGCTTTGTGTTTACCCTGCCGAATAGGTTGATTGTTCCCGCCTCTCTGGCTGAGAATACCGTGAAACCCTCTGTCTGACGGAAAACGCTATTCATGACATCTCATGCCGATCGTTTAAATACCGGGGCCGCCGGGATAACCACGTCGCGGGGCGTCCCGGCAGGGGCTTTGTCTCTCTGTTCAGGCGATGTTAATTCATGAAGTCCGTCATTAACGCTTCCTGCGTTTTTTTATGGCGGGCTATCCCTGCCCGCCACCTTAACAGGCCGTTGCAGGCAACGTTAAAAAACGCTCCCTGCGTTTTTTTATTGCTGGTGAGTCTTTGCTGCGCCGCGCAGCCGCGTCAAATGCTGGCCGGTAACCTTTCCAGCGCGGGGTCGGATACGTTGGCCAATTTGATGTCTTTCTGGGCCGCGGACTTTAGTCAGTATTATCCCGGCGTGAATTTGCAGATTCAGGCGGCGGGATCCTCTTCCGCACCGACTTCTCTGGCTTCTGGCGCCGCTCAGCTGGGACCCATGAGCCGCGCCATGAAATCCAGCGAGATTGATGCGTTTGTCCAGCATTACGGTTACCCGCCGCTGGCGGTTCCCGTGGCAATGGATGCGCTGGTGGTGCTGGTCAATCAGGATAATCCTTTGCCGGGGCTGAGCTTGTCTCAACTGGATGCCATTTTTTCAATGACCCAGCGCTGCGGTGGCCGGAAGCCGATTAAGAATTGGGGCGATCTGGGATTGAACCGCGATTGGGAAACGCGAGCGATATTGCGCTACGGACGAAACTCGGCCTCCGGGACATACGGATTTTTTAAGCAGCGTGCCCTATGCGGCGGTGATTTCCTGCCTCAGGTGAACGAACTTCCCGGTTCGGCGTCGGTGGTTCAGGCTATTGCGGCATCGACGAACGCAATTGGGTATGCCAGCGTCGGTTTTCGCACCAGTGGAGTAAGAATGGTACCGCTGGCTTCGGAGGGGACGGACTATGTTTTCCCTTCTACCGAGAATATCCGCAGCGGACTCTATCCATACACTCGCTATCTTTATATCTATGTCAATAAAGAACCGGGACAACCGTTGGAAGCGTTGACCGCGGCGTTTCTGGAGCGAGTGCTGTCGGATACCGGACAGTCGCTGGTTAGTCAGGATGGTTATTTGCCGTTGCCTGAAGAGACCCGCCAATTAACCCGGCTCCAACTTGGTCTGAGTGAATCTCAACCGCCCGCTTTTGCGCACTGATGCAGCGGATAACGCGCAACATGAATTTTATTCATGTTATGTGAAAAATCTTCTATTGCTCCGTTTTTCCTCACATGACAGGATGTCTGCATATTTAGACGTCCAGATGTCTATAGTGTCTGGAGTGTAACTATTTAATCAGGTAAATATTTCATAATGAAACTATCTGTCTGCCGCCGTTTATTGCGTATGGATGGATTGTCAGGAGCAACATATGGCTAAAACACGTCCTCCATTTCGCGCTGATGTCGTCGGCAGTTTACTGCGTCCGGAAGCGGTCAAGCAGGCTCGTATTCAGTATCAGGCTGGCGAGATTAGCGCTTCACAGCTGCGTTCAGTTGAAGATCGGGAGATCTTGCGCGTGGTCGAATTACAGCGTAAAACCGGCCTTCAGGTGGTGACCGACGGTGAGCTTCGCCGCGCCTGGTGGCATTTTGATTTTTTTGCCGGGTTGCATGGCGTGGAGCGCTATGAAGCGGAACAGGGAATTCAGTTTAACGGCATCCAGACCAAATCCCATGCGATTCGCGTGATTGATAAAGTCAGCTTTAATCCGCAGCACCCAATGCTGGACCATTTCCGCTATCTGAACGGTATTGCCGGCGATGCGGTGGCCAAAATGACGATCCCCAGCCCCAGCGTGATGCATTTTCGTGGCGGTCGTAAAGCCATTGATAATAAGGTTTACCCGGATCTGGCCGCGTATTTTGACGATCTGGCGCAAACCTGGCGTGACGCGATCCATGCGTTCTATGACGCGGGTTGCCGCTATCTGCAACTGGATGACACTGTCTGGGCTTATCTGTGTTCCGACGATCAAAAACGTCAGATCCGCGAGCGGGGAGAAGATCCTGAACAACTGGCTCGTATTTATGCCGATGTGCTGAATAATGCGCTGGCGGATAAGCCAAATGATCTGGTGGTCGGGCTGCACGTGTGCCGTGGAAATTTCCGCTCTACCTGGATTTCTGAAGGCGGTTATGAACCTGTGGCGGAAATACTGTTTGGCAAAGTCAATGTGGATGCTTTCTTCCTGGAATATGACACTGAGCGTGCGGGTGGTTTCGAACCGCTGCGTTTCATTAAGCCGGGACATCAGCAGGTGGTGCTGGGATTAATTACCACCAAAACAGGGGCGCTGGAAAGTGTGGAGGCGGTACAGGCTCGTATTGCTGAAGCGGCTAAGTTTGTGGATATCAAACAAATTTGCCTCAGCCCACAGTGTGGATTTGCTTCGACCGAGGAGGGGAACTCCCTGACGGAAGAACAGCAATGGGACAAACTGAAGCTGGTGGTCGATATTGCCAGCCGCGTATGGTGATGATTTGCACTAACGGCTAACCATGTCGGTTATCTTTATAACCCCGGAGACTGGTTCCCAGCTCCGGGGTTTGTTCTGCTCTGCATTCCCTTCCTTGTCTGAATTTCCTTTATTGCCATGATGAAACTATTGGGCATTTCGAGCGCAATCGGCGCGCGAAGATGGCTTTTTTTGTTCAATAAGTTTTATTTATGACCTAATCACGCATTATTTATCAATTTATGTCAGATTTATTGCGTTGTTATACTTATAAATGCACAAATCATGTATTAAGCAATTACGCATTTATAATTTTATATACTAAAAATTGAAGTTTAAATGGCTTAAGGCTCTGGTTTTTGGATCTAACCTTGTCTTTTTACGCTATAAACGTTTTACTTAGCCCCCAATATGGCTGCAAGAAAAAATATGACGCCGATACCCTCCAAGAGTCGGGCAGATGTCCGTCATAAATCTATTGGGTATAAATCTGCACATTGACCGTGTGACTAACTGTCCTGATGGGATGCTGAAGGACAGCGACCAGCAGCACAGGTACTCCTTTTTATCGATTTATACAGGCAACACAACATAATTATGAGTCATCGTTTAACGTCCAAAGATATCATGGCATTGGGGTTTATGACCTTTGCCTTATTTGTCGGCGCGGGGAACATTATCTTCCCGCCGATCGTGGGGTTGCAGGCAGGCGAGCATGTCTGGATCGCTGCGGTTGGTTTTCTATTGACCGCGGTAGGATTGCCGGTACTGACCGTGATCGCGCTGGCGCGTGTCGGCGGAGGCATTGATGCGCTCAGTTCGCCTATTGGCAAAAAAGCCGGTGTTGTGCTGGCCACGGTTTGCTATCTGGCGGTTGGTCCGTTGTTTGCCACGCCGCGTACGGCAACGGTTTCCTTTGAGGTCGGCATCGCGCCGCTGGTGGGGAATGGGGCTTCTCCGCTGTTGATCTACAGCCTGATTTACTTTGCGATTGTCATCGGTATTTCGTTGTATCCCGGTCGACTGCTTGATTCGGTCGGGCACGTACTGGCGCCGCTGAAAATTGCCGCGCTGACGGTACTCGGCATTGCTGCCGTGTTCCTGCCTGCCGGCCCGCATATCCCGGCGAGCGAGGCATATCAGTATGTGCCTTTTTCCAACGGTTTCGTGAACGGTTACCTCACCATGGATACCCTCGGGGCAATGGTGTTCGGTATTGTGATTGTCAATGCGGCGCGTTCGCGTGGCGTGCAAAGCGCCGCGCTCCTTACCCGCTATACCGTGTGGGCGGGTCTGATTGCGGGACTCGGCCTGATGTTGGTGTACCTCAGTTTGTTCCAGTTGGGTTCAACCAGCGGCGCGCTGGTGCCGGACGCGCAGAATGGGGCTGAAATTCTGCATGCCTATGTCCAGCATACTTCCGGCAGCATGGGCAGCAGCTTTCTGGCGCTGTTGATCTTTATTGCCTGTATGGTGACGGCGGTGGGCCTGACCTGCGCCTGTGCGGAGTTTTTCTCGCAATATCTGCCGTTCTCTTACCGTACGCTGGTCTTTGTGCTGGGCGCGTTCTCGATGGTGGTCTCTAACCTCGGCCTGAGTCATTTGATTCAACTGTCTATTCCCGTGCTGACCGCGATTTATCCGCCTTGTATCATTCTGGTTCTGCTGAGTTTTACCCTGCGCTGGTGGCATAACAGTTCGCGCATTGTGGCGCCAGTCATGTTGATCAGTCTATTATTTGGCATCATTGATGGTATAAAATCCTCCGCTTTCAAAACGCTGTTGCCAGAATGGAGCCTGAATCTGCCCCTGAGCGAGCAAGGGCTGGCATGGTTACCGCCATCCATGCTGGTGTTGCTGGCAACCGTGATTTATGACCGCCTTTCCGGCCGTCAGGAAGTGACGGTACATCAATAACACGATGCGTTTTTGATTTATGTACCACAGGTTATTTGCCTGTGGTTTTTCTTTTTGTCGACAGGGTTGCTTATCTATGGAACAACAATCCACTAAGCTCAAGCGTGGGTTAAGTACGCGGCATATCCGTTTTATCGCCCTGGGTTCGGCGATTGGTACCGGGCTATTTTATGGCTCCGCCAGCGCTATCCAGATGGCCGGCCCCAGCGTATTGCTGGCCTATCTGATCGGTGGGGTAGTGGCTTATATCATCATGCGGGCGCTGGGGGAGATGTCAGTCAATAACCCCCAGTCGAGTTCTTTCTCGCGCTATGCTCAGGATTATCTTGGCCCGTTGGCGGGCTACATTACCGGCTGGACCTACTGTTTCGAGATGCTGATCGTCGCCATTGCGGATGTAACCGCATTCGGCATTTATATGGGGGTGTGGTTCCCGGCGGTACCGCACTGGGTGTGGGTGCTGAGCGTGGTGCTGATTATCGGCGCTATCAATCTGATGAATGTGAAAGCCTTTGGGGAACTGGAATTCTGGCTCTCTTTCTTCAAGGTCGCCACCATTATCATCATGATTATCGCCGGTATTGGCATTATCGTCTGGGGGATAGGCAACGGTGGAGAGCCGACCGGGATTCATAATCTCTGGACCAACGGCGGATTCTTCAGCAATGGCGTGATGGGGATGATCCTCTCCTTGCAATTGGTGATGTTCGCCTACGGCGGCGTGGAAATTATCGGGATTACGGCGGGTGAAGCGCAGGATCCGAAGAAATCCATCCCACGCGCCATTAACTCGGTGCCGTGGCGTATTCTGGTGTTTTATGTCGGCACGCTGTTCGTCATCATGTCGATTTACCCGTGGAATCAGGTTGGCACCGGCGGCAGTCCTTTTGTGCTGACGTTCCAGAATATGGGGATTACCGCTGCGGCCAGTATCCTGAATTTCGTCGTCATCACCGCATCTCTGTCAGCGATTAATAGCGACGTGTTTGGGGTGGGACGCATGCTGCATGGCATGGCGCAACAGGGGCATGCGCCGGAAGTGTTTACCCGCGTTTCGAAGCGCGGCATTCCGTGGGTGACGGTGGTCGTCATGATGTTGGCGTTGCTGGTTGCGGTGTACCTGAATTACATCATGCCGGGCAAAGTGTTTCTGGTCATTGCATCGCTGGCGACGTTCGCGACGGTCTGGGTATGGATCATGATCCTGTTCTCTCAGATTGCCTTCCGCCGCGGGCTGAGCCGTGAAGAAGTGAAAGCGCTGGCGTTCCCGTTGCGTGGCGGTGTGATAACCTCCGTATTCGGCATCATTTTCCTGTTCTTTATTATTGGGCTGATTGGTTACTTCCCGGATACGCGCGTGTCGCTTTATGTCGGCGTCATCTGGATTGTATTGCTGTTGATCGGCTACATGATTAAGAAGAAGTACCAGCAGCAATAATTGAAATCCGGCGATGCTGTCGCTCGCTGGTTTGGGCGGGGATGCGATGAACGTGACCGCATCCCCGCGCCGGCCCGTTTTTTAACGGGCTGAAACGACCTGTCGCGCCAGCGCTTGCATATCATATCCGGTCGGCGTCTGATGGACGCGCAGATCGAATTCGGGCATGACCGCAAAGATATGATCGAAGATATCAGCCTGTATGCTTTCATACTCCACCCAGGCCGTTGTATTGGTAAAAGCATAAATTTCCAGCGGCAAGCCTTCCGGCGTCGGCGCCAACTGGCGAACCATCAACGTCATGCCTTTATGGATGCCTGAGTGTGCCCGCAGATAAGCCTGTAAATAAGCGCGAAATGTCCCCAGATTGGTTAATCTCCGCCCGTTGAGCGGCGATGAGAGGTCAATCTCTGACTGGGTATTATGCTGCTTTAATTCACTGGTTTTGTTCTCAAGATACGGTGAGAGAAGTTTGCTGCGCAGTAACCGATCCTGCTCTTCCTCCGTCATGAAATGTACGCTGGTAGTATCAATATTGATGCTGCGTTTGATGCGCCGACCTCCTGATTCCGACATCGCGCGCCAGTTTTTGAAAGAATCCGATATCAGGGCATAGGTGGGGATGGTGGTGATGGTATTGTCCCAGTTTTTGACTTTAACCGTTGTCAGCCCGATGTCGATTACCGCGCCGTCCGCACCGTATTTCGGCATTTCCAGCCAGTCTCCCAGCAACAGCATGTCATTAGCCGAGAGCTGGATACCGGCCACCAATCCCATAATCGGATCTTTGAAAACCAACATCAGCACCGCGGCCATCGCACCCAGACCGCTGATCAGAATTAACGGCGATTTCCCTATCAGCAGTGATACCACCATAATGCCGACCACGATGGTTGCGATCAGCTTCAGACTTTGAAATATCCCTCGCAGAGGCATCTGGGTGGCAATTTTTGAACGTGAGGAAACGGTACGCAGGATATCAAGGAGCGAGAACAGCACCAGCAGCGCGAAAATCATGATCCAGACCTGAGAGCAGATCACCAGGGCTTCACGGGTTTCGCTTTGGGACGGCAGCCACAGAACCACCTGAATATTGAGAATAATGCCCTGTAGCAGAAAGGCCAGACGATTAAACAGATTATGTTGCGTCAAGATCTGCTTCCAGCCCGGCGCGCTGTTGTCATCCGCTTTATGTAACGAACGTAATACCATTCTTTTCAATACCACCTGATGAAGAATCAGGTGGATGATGGCTGAAATCAGCAATATCAGCCCCAGAACAATCAGTAGGGCAATGATGTCCGCGTAGTGCATTCCTTCGTTTTTCAACCACAGCGACAGGTTTTGTTGCATGCGTTCTCCTGTTATTCCAGTAAATCGATCCAGCATTAAGGATGGGTAATCTAAGGCTAAGGGATTGCTGCTCTCGGTCAACCTTTTGTTTCAAAAGGTTTGTTTCATACGCAGATGAAAAGCGGTATCGCCCTGAAAAGCCGGCGGGTAGAGGCATGGCGGGCATCATAGTAAAAAAGCCGATTGGCGTTGGTCCAACCGGCTTTTTGCTGCCGTTCTCTCAGTGGGAATGTGCGGGGAATTACAGTTTGTCTGCGTTTTCAGACAGGTATTTCGCCACGCCGTCTGGCGACGCGCCCATACCCGATTTCCCTTTTTCCCACTGTGCAGGGCAAACTTCGCCGTGTTCTTCATGGAATTGCAGCGCATCGACAGTACGCAGCATTTCATCAATGTTACGGCCCAGCGGCAGATCGTTAACGACCTGATGGCGAACAACGCCGGTTTTATCAATCAGGAAAGAACCGCGCAACGCAACGCCCGCTTCCGGGTGTTCGATGCCGTAAGCTTTCTGAATTTCGCGTTTAACATCAGCAACCATGGCGTATTTCACTTCACCGATGCCGCCTTTGTCCACCGGGGTTTTACGCCATGCGTTGTGAACGAATTCAGAGTCGAAAGAAACACCGACAACTTCGACGCCGCGTTTTTGGAATTCAGCGTAGCGGTGGTCGAATGCGATCAGTTCTGACGGACAAACGAAAGTAAAATCCATCGGCCAGAAGAAGATCACAGCCGGTTTCCCGTTGATATGTTCTTTCAGGTTGAAATTTTCAACGATTTCGCCACTGCCTAAAACAGCCGCAGCGGTGAAGTCAGGGGCTTGACGAGTTACCAGGACCATAATTACTCCTGTAAATTATTGTTAATGATGGATTGATATAGAAAATCAGGGCCAGTATAGGGATTCGGCCAGACGGAATACAGTTAAAGCGAACAATCAATGAGATAGTTTTTGCCTATTGAAGCAATCGATAATTTATCTCAATAACTTAAATTACCCTTTTCATTTAAAAGGGCAAATAGCAATAACCAATGTTGCAAAGTTAGAGTTGCCGGGTCTTCGCTAATTGCATCATCCGTGGATAAAACTGCCAGAATAATGTTTCAAACCGGTGATAGTGCTGCTCAATATCGCTAAATGAGCCGGACAGCGCCGCCAGTTTGGGACGTCTTATCGACATTCTGTGCAGCACATCCGCAATAAACGGCAGTTCCGCATAACGTTCCATCCAGCGCTCAGGCCAGAGATAGTGGTTCAGATTCTGGAAACGATCGGGCGTTTTCGCCAGATGCGGCGTAATTTGCAACTGCGCCTGTTTGACAAAACAAGGCAGTGAAACGTCGGGTTCCATCTGTTCCCAATGTTTCGCCAGAAAATGATCCCACAGAACATCGAGGGTAATCGGCGCTACCCGGCGGTAATCGTCACTGAAATACTGACGCGCCTGCCTGATTTCCGGCAGGTTATCGATCAGGACATCAACCCGGCGATGTAAGCGGATACCCGCGACAATATCCTCAGCATAGCTGCCCTGAGGATTGCCTCGAACAAAATCCGCCATCAGATTGCCTAACAGCGAACTGTCAGCCAGCGTGGCCAAATGGAGGTGGGCAAGAAAATTCATCGCGACAGTATAATGCATTCTGCGACTCAGGTGCTTATTTCTTGCAGCCGGACGCTTGCGGCTCTAGACTAGGCCGCCCTTTTTTAATGTATGAAACAGCTAAGTGAATTGCCATGCGCGTTGCCGATTTTTCATTTGAACTTCCCGAATCACTGATTGCTCATTATCCACAGGCTCAGCGCAGCGGTTGCCGCCTGTTGTCGCTGGATGGGCCGACGGGAAATCTGACGCACGGCATATTTACCGACTTATTGAATAAACTTGATGCCGGCGATTTGTTGGTGTTCAACAATACGCGAGTGATTCCCGCCCGGTTGTTTGGCCGCAAAGCCAGCGGCGGCAGGCTTGAAGTGTTGGTGGAACGCGTACTGGACGAGCGCCGCGTTCTCGCGCACGTTCGCGCCTCAAAAGCGCCGAAGCCCGGCACAGAACTGTTGCTGGGTGATGATGAAAGCGTCAGGGCAACGATGGCTGCTCGTCACGACGCGCTGTTTGAACTGCATTTTGACGATGCCCGCGACGTATTGACGATTCTGAATGATATCGGCCATATCCCGCTGCCTCCTTATATCCATCGTCCTGATGAAGATGCCGATCGCGAGCTCTATCAAACCGTTTACAGCCAGCGGCCGGGCGCGGTAGCGGCGCCAACGGCAGGGTTGCATTTTGATGAGCCCCTGCTGGCCGCTTTAAGGGAAAAAGGCGTGGAGATGGCCTTCGTTACGCTGCATGTCGGGGCGGGAACATTTCAGCCCGTGCGTGTTGAAACGATCGAAGATCATGTGATGCACGCTGAATATGCCGAAGTACCGCAGGACGTGGTCGATGCCGTGCTGGCTTGCAAGGCGCGCGGAAACCGGGTTATTGCGGTGGGAACAACCTCCGTCCGCTCTCTGGAAAGTGCGGCGCAGGCCAGCGAGAACGCACTGATCGCCCCGTTTTTTGGCGATACCCGTATTTTTATCTATCCCGGTTATCACTATCAGGTGATCGACGCGCTGGTCACGAATTTCCATCTGCCCGAATCAACATTAATTATGCTGGTGTCGGCATTTGCCGGGTATCGGAACACGCTGTCCGCCTATCGGCAGGCGGTGGAAGAACAATATCGGTTTTTCAGCTATGGCGACGCGATGTTTATTACGCGCAACCCTATGGCTGAACAGGAAAAAATAAACTAGTTTCCGCAGTGCGGGCGGAATCGGATCCGCGCCTAAGAATGGGTTAACCTGCTCGCCGCAGACCAGGTTCTGTCAGGCGATTTGGCATTATTAATAACAACATCAGACTGTTTTTCTGATGCTGGAGGCTAAGTGAAGTACGAATTACACAAAACAGATGGCCGTGCCCGTCGCGGCAGGATGATTTTTGAGCGTGGCGTGGTGGAAACCCCGGCATTTATGCCCGTAGGGACTTACGGTACGGTTAAAGGCATGACGCCGGAAGAGGTCAAAGACACTGGCGCGCAGATACTGCTCGGCAATACCTTCCACTTGTGGCTACGTCCGGGCCAGGAAATCATGAAGCTGCACGGCGACTTGCATGATTTCATGCAGTGGCATGGACCGATTCTCACTGATTCCGGTGGTTTTCAGGTGTTCAGCCTGGGCGATATCCGCAAGATTACGGAAGAGGGGGTTCATTTCCGTAATCCCATCAATGGCGACTCGATTTTCCTCAGCCCGGAAAAATCGATGGAGATTCAATACGATCTCGGTTCCGATATTGTCATGATTTTTGATGAGTGCACACCTTATCCCGCTGACTGGGATTATGCGAAGCGCTCCATGGAAATGTCGTTGCGCTGGGCGAAGCGTAGTCGTCAGCGTTTTAACGAATTGAATAATAAGAACGCACTGTTCGGAATTATTCAGGGTAGTGTTTACGAAGATTTACGTGACGTATCTGTAAAAGGACTGGTAGACATTGGTTTTGATGGGTACGCTGTGGGCGGTTTGGCAGTCGGTGAGCCGAAAGAGGATATGCACCGGATTCTGGAGCATGTTTGTCCGCAGATCCCGGCAGACAAGCCGCGTTATCTGATGGGGGTCGGCAAGCCGGAAGATTTGGTGGAAGGCGTTCGTCGCGGTATTGATATGTTTGACTGTGTCATGCCAACGCGTAATGCGCGTAATGGTCATTTGTTTGTTACTGACGGCGTGGTGAAAATCCGTAATGCCAGGCATAAGGATGATGTCAGCCCGCTTGATGAACACTGTGATTGCTACACGTGTCGCAATTATAGTCGCGCTTACTTGCATCATCTCGACCGTTGCAACGAAATACTCGGCGCACGGCTCAATACCATTCATAATTTGCGTTATTATCAACGTTTGATGGCGGGTTTACGTCAGGCCATTGAAGAGGGTAAATTAGAGCACTTTGTGATGGATTTTTACCAACGGATAGGCAAACCCATTCCGCCGCTGGCTGAAAAAGACGTTGCGCAGAGCAACTAGCAGCTGGTTTTAATGTGGATTCAGTATCATTCACTTTTGTAGTGTTGGTAACTTATCTTTTTGATAACTTATCTTTTTGACAAAAAAGAGGAAATTTAAATGAGTCTTTTTATCTCCGATGCTGTAGCAGCGACTGGCGCTCCGGCTCAGGGAAGCCCGTACTCTCTGGTTATTATGCTGGCCGTTTTTGGTCTGATTTTCTACTTTATGATCCTGCGTCCTCAGCAAAAGCGCGCCAAGGAACACAAAAAGTTGATGGATTCCATTAGCAAAGGTGATGAAGTATTAACCACCGGCGGTCTGGTTGGCCGTGTGACCAAAGTGTCCGAGACTGGCTACATCGCAATCGCGTTGAACGATACCAATGAAGTGGTAATCAAACGTGATTTCGTGGCTGCCGTGCTGCCGAAGGGCACTATCAAAGCCCTGTAATTTTTGATTTTCCCGAAGGGAACTGCCGTGTTAAACCGTTATCCTTTGTGGAAGTACCTGATGCTGATCGTGGCTTTGGTCATCGGTCTGCTCTATGCGCTTCCTAACCTATATGGTGAGGATCCGGCGGTACAAGTTACTGGCGCGCGAGGTATCGCCGCCAGTGAAACGACGCTGATCCAAGTCCAGAATGTATTAAAAGAACAAAATATCACCAGTAAGTCGATTGCATTGGAAAATGGTGCGATTCTGGCTCGCTTCTCTAACCCGGACGTACAGATCCGCGCGCGTGAAGCCCTCCTGAATGAACTGGGCGACAAGTTTGTGGTGGCGCTCAATCTGGCTCCGGCAACCCCTACATGGTTACGTGTACTGGGTGCGGAACCGATGAAGCTTGGTCTTGACCTGCGTGGCGGTGTTCACTTCCTGATGGAAGTGGATATGGATACGGCGCTGGGCAAACTGCAAGAGCAGACCATGGATTCTTTGCGCAGCGATCTGCGTGAGAAAAATATTCCTTACGCCGCCGTGCGTAAAACCGACAATTACGGTGTCGAAATCCGTTTCCGCGATGGGCAAACGCGCGATGAAGGCGTCAACTATCTGACGTCCCGCCACCGTGATTTGGTTATCAGCGGCAGCGGCAGCAACCTGCTGCGCGCGATAATGAGCGACGGACGTCTGCGTGAAGCGCGTGAATACGCCGTTCAGCAGAATATCACTATCCTGCGTAACCGTGTAAACCAACTGGGCGTCGCTGAGCCGCTGGTGCAACGTCAGGGCGCTGACCGTATTGTTGTTGAATTGCCGGGTATTCAGGATACGGCGCGGGCAAAAGAAATTTTGGGCGCGACGGCGACACTGGAATTCCGTCTGGTGAACAGCGATGCCGATGTGACGGCGGCAGCCAATGGGCGCGTGCCGGGTGATTCTGAAGTGAAAAACATGCGTGACGGTTCACCGGTTGTGCTGTTTAAGCGCGTCATCCTGACGGGCGATCACATCACCGATTCCACATCAAGCAATGACGAATACAACCGCCCTCAGGTGAATATTTCGCTGGACAGCGCCGGTGGCAACACCATGTCCAACTTCACCAAAGACAGTATCGGCAAGCTGATGGCGACGTTGTTCGTCGAATATAAAGACAGCGGCAAGAAAGATGCAAACGGCCGTGCCGTGCTGGTGAAACAGGAAGAAGTCATTAACGTGGCGACCATTCAGTCACGTTTGGGCAACAGCTTCCGTATCACGGGTATCGATAATCCGAATGAAGCCCGCCAGCTTTCACTGTTATTGCGCGCCGGCGCATTGATTGCGCCAATCCAGATTGTGGAAGAGCGTACTATCGGGCCGACGCTGGGTATGCAGAACATTACTCAGGGCCTGGAAGCTTGCCTGTGGGGGCTGGTCGCGTCCATCGTCTTTATGGTGGTTTACTACCGTAAGTTTGGCGTGATTGCGACAACGGCGCTGGTTGCAAACCTGGTATTGATCGTCGGCGTCATGTCACTGTTGCCGGGGGCGACGTTAACCATGCCGGGTATTGCCGGTATTGTATTGACGCTGGCGGTTGCCGTTGATGCTAACGTATTGATAAACGAGCGTATTAAAGAAGAGCTGAGAAATGGACGTTCTGTCCAGCAGGCGATTCATGAAGGTTATAAAGGCGCATTTTCCAGTATTGTGGATGCCAACCTGACAACCTTGATTACTGCCGTGATCCTTTACGCTGTGGGTACTGGTTCGATCAAAGGCTTTGCCATCACAACGGCAATCGGGGTGGCGACCTCAATGTTTACGGCGATCGTCGGTACTCGTGCCATCGTTAACCTGCTTTACGGCGGCAAACGCATTAACAAGCTGTCTATCTGAGGAGTGCGTTGTGGCACAGGATTATACTGTTGAACAACTAAACTACGGACGCCGGGTCTATGACTTTATGCGTTGGGACAACATTGCGTTCCTGATTTCAGGTTCGTTGTTGATCCTCTCGCTGATTGTTATGGGCGTGCGTGGTTTTAACTGGGGGTTGGACTTCACCGGCGGTACGGTGATTGAGATCAACCTCGAAAAACCGGCCGATCTGGATCTGATCCGTGATTCATTACAGAAGGCCGGATTTCACGATCCGCTGATCCAGAATTTCGGCAGCAGCCGTGACGTGATGGTGCGTATGCCGCCAAGTGTCGGTACATCCGGTCAGGAACTGGGGAACCGCGTGCTGAGCGTGATCAATGAAGGAACCGAACAACACGCGACGGTAAAACGTATCGAGTTTGTCGGTCCCAGCGTGGGGAGCGAACTGGCGCAGGCCGGTGGTATGGCTCTGCTGAGCGCGCTGATCTGTATTCTGATCTATGTCGGTTTTCGTTTTGAGTGGCGCCTGGCTCTGGGAGCAGTCATTGCGCTGGCGCATGACGTGATTATCACGATGGGCCTGTTGTCGCTTTTTCAGATTGAAATCGACTTAACCATCGTCGCCTCGTTGATGTCGGTTATCGGTTACTCGCTGAATGACAGTATCGTGGTGTCAGACCGTATTCGTGAGAACTTCCGTAAGATTCGTCGTGGGACGCCTTATGAAATCATGAATATCTCGCTGACTCAGACGCTGAGCCGTACCATCATGACATCCGCCACGACGCTGGTGGTGGTCCTGATGTTGTATATCTTTGGCGGTTCGATGCTTGAAGGCTTCTCGCTGGCGATGCTGATCGGCGTGTCAATCGGTACGGTATCTTCTATCTACGTTGCGTCCGCTCTGGCTTTGAAACTGGGCATGAAACGCGAACATTTGCTGATACAGAAGGTCGAGAAAGAGGGGGCGGATCAGCCTTCGATTCTGCCTTAAGCAGTACAAACGAAAAGGAAAAACCCCGCATCGCGGGGTTTTTTTATGCGGACTATCCTGCTCGCCACCCTACGGGGCTTCGGTAGCCGCAACAGGAGGCGGAGCCGGTACTTCCTCCAGATGATGCAAACGAATAAACCCTAACTGTTCCGGCGCCAATCCGCTGAGACGTAGCTCAATCACCGCTTCGGCTTTTGGTAACAGCGTTGGCGTAACAATAAATGACTGGGTCTGCATATCGCTGGTTAACGGTTTACCACTGACGGGATCGATTTGTCCCCAGTCTAGCTGTGCGCTGAACGCGGGGAGTCTGGCCGAGTCGATTGTCCGGATATGCAGTAATGCGCGTGTTCCGTTGGCCTCAGTTTCGACATGGCTGAGTGAGACGCTGAGCTTGCCGATGTTGCTCTGCAAAATAGCATTATTTTGCGCAGCAGGAAGCAGGTACACGCCGGACGTTGATTGCACATTCAACGCGTTCTGCTGTTCCAGGGCCGTGGCCTGGTCGGTGAGTGTCTGCAACTGGTGATTTAACTGATTCAACTGGTTCTGTAACTTTGGCATCTGGCGTTGTTGCGCACAGCCAGCCAGGATAAGCAAAGCGGGCAAAATAACGAGCATACGATAGCGGGTTCTCATTTCTGCTGTTCCCCTTTGATGTTTTATTTACACTAATCCTTGGTTCCTTTTGCTGACAGTGTAGCTGTGATTACGGGCAAGTCATAGACGACCCCGCTTTTTTCATGCTGTTGCCTGAGCATGCGAATCCCTTCGCAACAATGCTCAGGAGTTTTGGTTACACTGTTAATTCAGGGTAAACTGTCTTTACGTTAAGGATTCCTGGTCAGGAAACATCATGCATTGTCCATTTTGTTCCGCTGTTGATACCAAAGTCATTGATTCCCGTCTGGTTGGTGAAGGCTCGCAGGTGCGCCGGCGTCGGCAGTGTCTGGTGTGTAATGAGCGGTTTACCACATTTGAAATCGCGGAACTGGTCATGCCTCGGATCGTAAAAAGCAACGATGTGCGCGAACCTTTTAATGAAGATAAATTGCGCAGCGGCATGCTTAAGGCGTTGGAAAAACGGCCTGTCAGTTCTGATGATGTTGAGATGGCGATCAATCACATCAAGTCGCACTTGCGTGCAACGGGTGAACGTGAAGTGACGGCCAAAATGGTCGGCAATCTGGTCATGGACGCACTGAAAAAACTGGATAAGGTTGCCTATATCCGGTTTGCGTCGGTGTATCGCAGCTTTGAAGATATTCGTGAATTTGGTGAAGAAATCGCTCGTTTGCAGGATTAGACCTGTTTGACAGTTTGTTTGTCTTTATCGCCAGAAACAAGAGGTTCAGGGAATGACTATTCCGCAGAATAATGCGATGCAACCGCACGATGAGCCCTATATGGCCCGGGCGCTTGAGCTGGCTCGTCGTGGCCGTTTTACCACATCTCCTAATCCAAATGTTGGCTGCGTGATTGTTCGTGACGGCGAAATTGTCGGGGAAGGTTATCACCTGCGTGCGGGGGAGCCCCATGCGGAGGTGCATGCGCTGCGTATGGCAGGGGAGCGAGCCCGCGGCGCAACCGCTTATGTCACGCTGGAGCCATGCAGCCATCATGGCAGAACGCCGCCTTGCGCTGATGCGCTTATCGCCGCAGGGGTTTCTCGCGTTGTCGCCGCTATGCAGGATCCCAATCCCCAGGTGGCGGGGCGAGGTCTGCATCGTCTTCAGCAGGCGGGTATCGAAGTGAGCCACGGTTTGATGATGCCTGAAGCGGAGAAAGTTAATCTCGGCTTTCTGAAACGTATGCGTACGGGATTCCCTTACGTGCGATTGAAAATGGCGGCTTCGCTGGACGGACGCACGGCAATGGCATCAGGTGAGAGCCAGTGGATTACGTCCGTGCAGGCGAGACGCGACGTGCAGCGTTTTCGCGCTGAAAGCGCTGCTATTCTAAGCAGCAGCGCAACGGTAATGGCTGACGATCCATCATTAACGGTGCGTTGGCAGGAACTGGATGCGGATACTCAACGAGCTTATCCCGAAGCGAATGTTAAACAGCCTGTGCGGGTTATTGTTGATAGCCAACAGCGTGTGACGCCGCGGCATCGTCTTATTTCTCAGCCGGGCCAAACCTGGCTGGCACGCCTCCAGCAAGATGAGCAGCTTTGGCCTGACAGCGTCGAGCAACTGAGGTTGCCTCCGCATCATGGCGGGGTGGATTTGGTCGCACTGATGATGATTCTGGGTAAGCGGCAGATTAACTCCGTGTGGGTTGAAGCTGGCGCGAATCTGGCCGGCGCATTATTAAATGCGGGCGTGGTCGATGAGCTTATTGTGTATCTCGCGCCAAAGCTTTTGGGGGAGCATGCCCGCCCGTTGTGTGTGCTGCCGGGATTGAGTGCGCTATCGCTGGCTCCTGAGTTTGAATTCGGGGATATCCGTCAGATCGGGCCGGACTTGCGTTTGCGATTGAAACCGAAAACGTAGCGCCGACTGGTTAGCGCAATGAGATTTGTGTCACGCCGACTGTAGACACAACCGGAATAGCGACCACTTCGCCCGTAAATTTTCGTTAGCCAGACGGCAATCGCGTGCTGGGCGCGATTGGGTCCGCATCGGACAAAACCGGATACGTAACCGGAAGAATATGATAGAATCCGCCCCCCTGCGGGGTATTAAGACCAGATAAGGAAAGCTATGAACGTTATTGAAGGTATTGTCGCTACTCCTGATGCCCGCGTGGCGATTGCGATTGCACGTTTTAACCACTTTATTAATGACAGCCTGTTAGAAGGCGCGATTGATGCGTTAAAGCGTATCGGTCAGGTTAAAGACGACAATATTACCGTGGTTTGGGTGCCTGGCGCCTATGAGCTGCCGTTAGCCGTTCGCGCGCTGACCAAGAGCACGGAAAACGGTGGCTACGACGCAGTGGTTGCGCTGGGAACGGTTATCCGCGGTGGAACCGCCCATTTTGAATTTGTTGCCGGCGAATGCAGTTCCGGGTTGTCCCATGTTGCCATGAGCAGTGAAATCCCCGTTGCATTTGGGGTCCTGACGACTGAAAGCATTGAGCAGGCGATCGAACGCGCTGGCACGAAAGCGGGTAATAAAGGTGCAGAAGCTGCCCTGACCGCGCTAGAAATGATTAATGTATTGAAAGCCATCAAGTAAGCCTGATTATTAAGTAAGGGGAATTCCGTGAAACCTGCTGCTCGTCGCCGCGCCCGTGAATGTGCGGTTCAAGCGCTTTATTCCTGGCAGTTGTCTCAGAACGATATTGCCGATATTGAACTACAATTCCTGAGCGAGCAGGATGTCAAAGATGTCGACATTACCTATTTTCGTGAACTGCTGGCAGGGGTCGCCGCTCAGGCTGAGACGCTTGATCGGTTGATGGCGCCTTTCCTGTCACGTCAACTCGATGAACTGGGTCAGGTGGAAAGGGCCATTCTGCGTCTGGCGATGTTTGAACTCAGCAAACGCGACGATGTCCCTTATAAGGTGGCCATTAACGAGGCCATCGAACTGGCCAAGGTGTTTGGCGCAGAGGATAGCCATAAGTTTGTGAATGGCGTACTCGACAAAGCCGCGCCGTCTGTAAGAAAAACGAAGAAATAAACCCAATGGATTTCGGATTGCAGGACGTTATCGTTTTGAACAACGCAGCGCATCTGTAACTTGAAAGACGAAGGGTATAAGTGAGTCAAGGCCGGATATCCGGCCTTGATCTCGTCTGGATTAAACGCTGGCTGGAAAGGTTATGGTTGAAGGTGAGTTTGACCTTATTGCCCGCTATTTCAATCGGGTCGGAAGTTCACGTCGGGATGTTGAATTAGGTATCGGTGACGATTGTGCGTTACTGACGGTGGCGGAAAAGCAATGGATGGCAGTGAGTACCGACACGTTGGTATCCGGCACGCATTTCCTTCCCGATATTAATCCTGCCGATCTGGGTTACAAATCATTGGCGGTGAATCTTAGCGATTTGGCTGCAATGGGGGCCGATCCTGCCTGGCTGTCCCTGGCCATTACTCTACCTGAAAATAACAGCGACTGGTTGTCCGCCTATAGCGATAGCCTGTTCACGTTGCTCGATTACTACGGTATGCAACTCATCGGCGGCGATACGACGCGGGGTCCGCTAAGCCTGACGCTGACGATTCACGGTCTGGTCCCGGCTGGCCGGGCGTTGACCCGACGTGGAGCGCGAATTGGCGACTGGATTTATGTGACGGGCTCGTTGGGGGACAGTGCCGCCGGATTGGCGATTTTGCAGAACCGATTACACATTGCCAATCGCGAAACCCGACAGGTGCTGCTCCAACGCCATCTGCGCCCGCAGCCAAGAATACTGCAAGGTCAGGCGCTGCGCGATCTGGCCAATTCGGCGATTGATCTTTCCGACGGTTTGATTTCCGATCTGCTGCATATCCTGAAAGCCAGTGAATGTGGGGCTCGCATCAATCTGGATGCCATTCCCCGATCGCACTGGTTGCGTGGCTGTGTTGATGAGCAACACATCGATGAAGAGCAGGCATTGCGTTGGACTCTTTCAGGCGGCGAAGATTACGAACTGTGTTTTACGGTACCTGAAATTAATCGTGGGGCTTTAGATGTTGCACTCGGACATTTAGGCGCCGACTATACGTGTATCGGGCAAATCGGGCCTTCATCAGAAGGATTGCGGTTCTTCCAGGGTGAGAAAGAGGTTGAGTTGAACTGGAAGGGATATGACCATTTTAGCGAGTAAAACTAAAAAGGCAGATACCGCCAAGAGTCGGCTACGTCTGAGTAATCCATGGCATCTGCTGGCAACCGGGTTTGGTAGCGGTTTATCACCCTGGATGCCTGGCACAGTGGGGTCGCTGGCGGCGATCCCACTGTGGTATTTCATGTCTTTTCTTCCGCTGGAGCTTTATTCGCTGCTGGTCATGCTAAGTATCTGCATCGGCGTGTATCTGTGCCATCAGACGGCTAAAGACATGGGCGTTCACGATCATGGCAGCATCGTCTGGGATGAGTTTGTCGGCATGTGGATAACGCTGATGGCGTTACCGGTGAATGAATGGCAATGGGTCGCCGCGGGTTTTGTGGTGTTTCGCTGTCTGGATATCTGGAAACCCTGGCCCATCGGCTGGTTTGATCGCAATGTGCACGGCGGAATGGGGATTATGATTGACGATATCGTAGCCGGCGTGATTGCCGCCGGGGTTCTGTATGGCGTGGGCTATTATTGGCCGTGATAACCGCCGATGCTGCTGCTTTTGCATCAACGCTGCCGTGGCGATTTTAATAAATATTCGGTATTACCAACGATAAGGGGAATTATCCCAGGCATGTTGCGCTGCACGTTGTCGGGATACGGTCGGCTGCGCGATATCGTCCATTGATTTGGCGTTGAACATATGGGTCGAATAGCGTGTGCTGGGGTCTTTGGCGACGGTTTTCTCATCGAACATGTCGGCGGTAACCTCGCTTTGGGCAAACCATTCCAGAAAATCCGCGCCGATTGGGGGAAGGTTTTCCTCAGCGAGATAGTGATCGACTTCCGCCGTGGTGACGTGCCGTATGCTATTCAACGCCTGAGCGCCGGGCAAGGGATCGGCGTTGCGCGCTCGCTGATATTCGGCCCCCGGGTAAGGATTGCGCCTGATTGTTTGATCCAGCGTGGCTGCCGAGGGATACCTGACCCAGGGATCGACGACCACGGTGTTTCTCTCTCCCCAGTTTTGATCGCGCGGATCGCCAATGAGCACGTATTTATGATCCCAATCGCTGTCGCCCACCAGCAGCACCGGCGCATTGATGCGCTGCTGAGCCAGCAGCGCATAGCTTAAATCGGACGTTTCTTCGCAGTTACCCGCCTGATAGCGGGCGGCTTGTCGTGAGTTGGGGATGGGCGCGTCCTGTGAAGATTTCTCTCTGTGCATTAACGCTCGCGCCGAGCTCTCTCCGCCGGTATAAATCATCTCCACTTTTTGGTTGCCTGCGCCGTAAGGCAGCATCATTTTCACTTTACGCAGGGTTTCCTGCGCCAGTTGCAGATGCTCCATCGTGGACGAGCTTACGTTGATGCGTTTTCCTTCATAAGCGCCAGTACCCAGCTCTTGCGCGCTGACAGCGTTATGCAATTTGACAACGCGCTCCTGGTTGAAATTTTCCAGCGGATTTACCGTAATACCACCGGGGAAATATCTGTTATGTACGGTGTTGACCATGTGTCTTCCTTATTAAAATGTGTGAAAACAGACAGAGGGGGACACTCGCATCTATTACGCAACACAGATTATTTCTCGGAGACGGGTTCCATTTGCCTGGTTATCCACCTTTTCAGCTCGGATGCCGTGTCAATAAAGGTGCCCACCAGGTTATAGGTTTCTGCTTGATCCAACTCGGCCAGCGCCTGGCGACATGAAAGTACAACCTGCATCTTATTGATATCAAAACCGATATTGAAAACCGGATGCCTGGTGTTCCACAGGTTCATGGATAGCAGCGATAGCAGAATAGGCGGAGGTATCGTAACGCCATCTGCCAATGTGACTACCGCGCTCATGATATTCAGGTAACCTTGCTGGTTGCCTAACAGAATGACCTGAAGTCCATTTTCCAACGTCATGATATAGACGTTGTGTCCATTTTCTTCCGCTTTGGCCGTATCAATTTGGTACTGCTTCATCAGTTTGGATATGACGATATGAAAACCGCGCATACTGCTCATGCTATTCCCCTCTTTTGATACCCTGAGTGGTGCGGCAGTCTGTCTGGTTCCGTTTAGAAATGAGAAAAATCAGCAAGACGCGGAATAACGCTCTCGCATGCGTTATTCCGCGTTTGGTATGGTGGGTCAGGCCAGCCAGGCCGCGATGCGCCGCTCAATTCCCTGAGCGTCCAGATCGAGGTCTGCGCGAATTTCTTCCTGACCACCCTGCGGGATAAAGGTATCCGGCAGGCCAAGATTGAGTACGCTGACGGCAAGGCGTTTCGCCATCAGGAACTCGTTGACGCCGCTGCCGGCACCGCCCATGATCGCGTTTTCCTCAAGTGTGACAAACGATTGATGAGAGGCGGCCAGTTCCAGAATCAATGCTTCATCCAGCGGTTTGACAAACCGCATATCCACGAGGGTAGCGTTCAGTTTGTCCGCCACTTTTTGCGCTTCCGGCAACAGCGTACCGAAGTTAAGGATGGCGAGATCTTCTCCCTGCCGACGAATAATACCTTTACCGATCGGCAATTCAGCCAGGGGGGTCAGTTCCGCACCCGTACCGTTACCGCGTGGATAACGCACGGCCGTCGGGCCTTTATGATAATGGTAGCCGGTATGCAGCATCTGACGGCATTCGTTTTCGTCGCTGGGCGTCATGATGATCATGTTCGGGATACAGCGTAAAAAGGAGAGGTCAAACGCGCCCTGGTGGGTTTGTCCATCCGCGCCGACAATACCGCCGCGATCGATGGCAAACATCACCGGTAAATTTTGAATGGCGACGTCATGGATGACCTGATCGTAGGCCCGCTGTAAGAAGGTGGAGTAAATAGCGACAACCGGGTTATAGCCTCCCACCGCCAGACCGGCGGCGAAAGTGACGGCGTGCTGCTCGGCTATCGCCACATCAAAGTATTGCTGTGGATAGTCTTTTGAGAACTGAACCATGCCTGAACCTTCGCGCATGGCGGGGGTAATGGCCATCAGTTTGCTGTCTTTGGCTGCGGTTTCCTGTAGCCACTGACCGAAAACCTTGGAGTAGGTAGGCAGCGCGCCGTCTTTGCTTTTCGGTAATGTTCCGCTGGCGGGATCAAACCTGGGCACGGCATGCCAGCTAATCGGATCCTGCTCGGCCGGCGCGTAGCCTTTGCCTTTTTTGGTCATGATATGCAGCAATTGCGGACCTTTCAGGCTACGCATGTTTTTCAGCGTATGAGCCAGCGCCTGCACATCGTGACCGTCAACCGGACCGATATAATTAAAACCGAGCTCTTCAAACAGGGTTCCCGGCACCACCATGCCTTTCAGGTGTTCTTCGGTGCGTTTTACCAGTTCTTTGATCGGCGGCAGGCCGGATAACACTTTTTTACCGCCTTCGCGCAGGCTGGCGTAAAGTTTGCCGGACAGCAATTGCGCCAGGTGGTTATTCAACGCCCCGACGTTTTCCGAGATCGACATTTCATTGTCGTTCAGCACCACTAACAGGTCAGAACGGATATCGCCGGCATGATTCATTGCTTCAAAGGCCATGCCGGCGGTAATGGCGCCGTCGCCAATCACACACACGGTGCGGCGACCTTTCCCTTCACGCTCTGCGGCGACAGCCATGCCTAATCCGGCGCTGATGGACGTCGATGAGTGACCGACGCTCAATACATCGTATTCGCTCTCATTGCGCCACGGGAAAGGGTGCAGGCCGCCTTTCTGGCGGATAGTGGAGATACGATCGCGGCGTCCGGTCAGGATTTTGTGCGGGTAGGCCTGATGTCCTACATCCCATACCAGATGATCGAAAGGCGTGTTGTAGACGTAATGCAAGGCAACCGTGAGTTCAACCGTCCCTAATCCTGAGGCGAAATGACCGCTTGAACGGCTGACGCTGTCCAGCAGGTATTGACGAAGTTCATCACACAGCTTCGGCAGACTTTCTTTCGGCAGCAGGCGAAGTTCATCGGGGGTTTCCACTATCGCCAGTGTAGGGTATTTCGCTGTATCAAAACTCATTAGAGACTCATTAAGAGGTTTTTATACCTTTATTTTTCAATTTGTTGCGGTGCCGGCTTTTCCAGAACGCCCGATTGTGTTCACCAAGCCTCAGAATATTCGCTTACTGACTGCCTGACCGCATGTCGAAATCTATTGGGTATAGGTTGATATTTATTACTTATCGCGCTCAACGATGAAATTCGCCAGCGCCTGTAATGGCGCAATATCCAGTGGTATCGGACTGGATGCCGCCAAATCATCCAGAGAAGTCAGTGACTCCTGATAGAGATCCCGTGCTTTTTCGCGTGCGCGCTCCAGTCCCAGCAAACCAGGGTAGGTGCTTTTGCCCAACTGTTGATCGGCCCCCTGATGTTTGCCAAGCGTGACCGTATCACCCACCACATCCAAAATATCGTCCTGCACCTGAAATGCCAATCCAATCGCATTGGCGTAGCGATCGAGATACGGCAACGCGCGCCGGCCAGCGTCTCCCGCCGCCAGAGCGCCCAGTCTTACCGCCGCTCTGATCAATGCGCCAGTCTTGTGACGATGGATTTGCTCCAGTGCCGCCAAATCCACCTGATGGCCTTCTGCCGCCAGGTCCAGTGCCTGACCGCCGCACATGCCGGCAACCCCGCTGGCCTGCGCCAGTTCGGACAGCATCGTCAACCGATCGCGATCGGAAACCCGTGGCATGGGGGCGTCAGCCAAAATAGAAAACGCCAGCGTTTGCAACGCATCACCCGCCAGGATGGCGCTGGCTTCGCCAAATTTTATGTGACAGGTTGGCTGACCGCGGCGCAGATCGTCGTTGTCCATTGCCGGCAGGTCATCATGGATTAGCGAATAGGCGTGAATACATTCTACCGCCGCGGCGGGCGCATCCAGACTTTCCAGAGCGACACCAAACAGTTCACCAGTGGTATAGACCAGAAATGGCCGCAGCCGTTTGCCCCCTAACAATGCACCATAGCCCATGGCATTAACCAGTGGACTACTCTGAAAGGGAAGGGCGGCGATATAGTGGCTTAATGTACGGTTTGTACGCTGATAGTGAGCATTCAATTGCTCTGCGAAATCAACCATAGCTATTCACTATCCGGGGTAAACGGCGACAGGGTTGCATCAGGCTCGTCACTCAGCAAGATCTGTACCCGCTGCTCTGCCTGCTGCAACTTTTGCTGTCCCTGACGTGCCAACTGTATTCCGTGCTCAAACTCATTCAGCGCCTCTTCCAATGGCAACTCACCCGACTCCAGTCGGGTAACGATTTTTTCCAGCTCGTTCAGTGAGTTTTCAAAGCTGACTGGCAGCTCTGGTTTCTTGGGCATAGGTATTGAGTCCTGGTTTATACGCTGTTGCCATATCACAGCATAGCGTTATTTTGCGTTTAATCACCCACGGATGACCATACAATTATACGGTTAAAGCGCACAGTATATCTTCATATAATGATATACTCCGCGCCCTGGATGCTATTGGTAAAATCATCCTTGTGATGCTGATTTTACCGATAACGTGATTTTAGTGCTCAGGGGTAAATTTATTTACGCCTTTCTGATCAAGTAACGACAGCCACCATGAAGTTTATCATTAAATTGTTCCCGGAAATCACCATCAAAAGCCAATCTGTGCGGTTGCGCTTTATCAAAATTCTAACCGGTAACATTCGCAACGTCTTAAAACACTATGATGAAACGCTGGCGGTTGTCCGTCACTGGGATCATATCGAAGTTCGGGCAAAAGAAGAAAGTCAGCGTGAAGCTATTCGTGATGCATTGACGCGCATTCCCGGTATCCACCACATTCTTGATGTTGAAGATCGCGCCTATACCGATGTTCACGACATTTTTGAGCAGACGCTGGCGCTGTATCGCGAGCAACTGGTCGGAAAAACGTTCTGCGTGCGCGTAAAACGTCGCGGTAAGCATGAGTTTAGCTCTCAGGACGTTGAACGCTATGTCGGCGGCGGCCTTAATCAGCATATCGAAACGGCGCGGGTGAACCTCTCCTCGCCGCAGGTTACGGTTCATCTGGAAATCGATCAGGATCGTTTACTACTGATTAATGCCCGCTATGAGGGGATCGGCGGCTTTCCGATTGGGACACAGGAAGATGTGCTGTCGCTGATTTCGGGCGGTTTTGATTCGGGCGTTTCCAGTTATATGTTGATGCGCCGCGGCTGTCGCGTGCACTACTGTTTCTTTAATCTGGGCGGCGCCGCTCATGAAATCGGCGTGAAGCAGGTCGCACACTATTTGTGGCATCGTTATGGCAGTTCACACCGGGTGCGTTTTATCGCCATTGATTTTGAGCCGGTAGTCGGTGAGATTCTGGAAAAAGTCGATGACGGTCAGATGGGCGTGGTACTTAAACGCATGATGGTCCGCGCCGCGTCGCAGATGGCGGAACGCTATGGCGTACAGGCGCTGGTAACGGGAGAAGCGCTCGGGCAGGTTTCCAGCCAGACGCTTACCAACCTGCGTTTGATTGATAATGCGTCTGATACGTTGATTCTGCGTCCGCTGATTTCCCATGACAAAGAGCACATCATTAAGCAGGCGCGTGAGCTGGGTACGGAAGATTTCGCCAAAACGATGCCGGAATACTGTGGCGTGATTTCCAAGAGTCCAACGGTAAAAGCGGTGAAGTCGAAAATTGAAGAGGAAGAAAGCCACTTTGATTTCGCTATTCTGGATCGCGTCGTCAGCGAAGCTCGCAATATCGATATCCGTGAAATTGCCGAGCAAACCCGTCAGGAAGTCGTTGAAGTAGAAACGGTGGTGGCGTTTACGCCGACCGATGTGCTACTGGATATTCGTGCGCCGGATGAACAGGAAGACAAACCGCTGTCGCTGACGGATATTCAGGTGAAGACGCTGCCTTTCTATAAGTTGAGTACGCAATTTGGCGATTTGGATCAGAGTAAAACCTATCTGCTTTATTGCGAACGTGGCGTGATGAGCCGTTTACAGGCGCTTTATCTGCGTGAGCAAGGATTCAGCAATGTGAAAGTGTATCGCCCTTAGTCACATTGGAATCGGCCCTGTCTCGGTGATCAGGGCGGTTACTTCTTTATGAACGATAAAGCTTCAGACATTTCACCCGATTTTCATACGCCTCCAGCCGGTGTTTGAGCTGCTCTTTATTTTTTGATGCGACACAGTGTAGCAACACATTGAGAGCGCTGGCCAAACCGCCGGTTGATTCCAGAATCAACCCGGTTTTAGTCGTCATGGTCACGATGTAGGGCGTATTCATATATTTGGCAATGCCATACTCATCGGTAAACACCACCAGATCGGCGTTTTCTTTTATGCACTCATTGGCGAAAGAGACGCCAGCCTCGGCGTAAGGCGCAATGTCGATTAAAATCACACAGCAATGCTTTTCATAGCTATCAAGCCATTGACCCAGTACGCCGCTGTATAAATCCAGAAATTCAACGTCAGAGCGGACGAGTGATAGCCGATTGGAGAAATCCTCAGCCATCCCGCGAATGGTCTGAAAACCACAGATGAACACTTTCTCCGCGTTGCATACGCGCTCAACAATCTCCTGCCAGTGCTGGCTGCCAAGCTGTTCCCAGAATTTAACCAGTGCATCAATCTCTTTATTGAGGTGAATGGTTAAATCATCCGATTGTTGCTCAACCCGTGCCAGCAAAGTGGTATTCAGCAATGATTGCACCCGGACGTCATCACGCAGGTCTTCTTTTAGCCCCTGTAATCCTTTGTAACCTAAGCGGCGCAGAAATCGGCTGACGGTATTAGGGCTGACGCCACTTTTTTGGGCAAGTGTTGCACCATTTTCAAACGCAATCCCCTCCAGATTGGCCTGAATGTATGCCCACAGCGTGCGCTCTGTCGGGGTTAACTTGCCGTCCAGACTCTCTATTCTTTCTGTAATCATGCGCTCACCCGATTGATTTGTTGACATAATAATACCGTTTTTTCTCTATTGGGTAATTAAATACCATTTTAGGGGTGTCAATGGCATAAAGATTGCAGTTTTATACGTGAAGACATAAATATGTCATAAATTACGCTGATAGCAAAGATGAAGCCTGTAACCCTATCGTGATCCTATCAGCCATTCAATCAGGCGCCTGTCTCATCAAGGATGGTTTATTCGCCGATGTATCCGGCAGACGCCACTCGACGGAGAGTCAACATGTCTATTCGCGTTGTGAAAACCGCTAAGTGCATTTGTTTATCTCTGCTGGCATCCGCCATGCTGACCAGCCTGTCAGCACAGGCCGCCGGTGAATTACGTCTGTATAACTGGGGTGATTATATTAATCCGGCGGTATTAACGGCATTTACCAAAGAAACCGGCATCAGTGTGAAACTGGATACTTATGGCAATAATGAAGAGATGTTGGCTAAAATTCAGGCGGGCGCCAGTGGCTATGATATCGTTTTCCCCTCCGTTCATATGCAGGATGTCATGGCGACGCTCAATCTGCTGGAAAAAACGGATATTCATCAGGCTGCGGACTTCGGCAATATTGACCCACAGTTTTTGCGTGCTAAAACGGATCCCAGGGGGGAATATTGCCTGCCCTATGCCTGGGGCAGCGTGGGTATTTTCTATAATAAAAATAAGGTAGATAAACCCATCACCTCCTGGCGTGATTTTTTTGCCGAAGCGGAGCAGGGTAAAAAAGTGATTATGCTTGATGATATGCGTGAAACGCTCAGCGTTGGGCTTATCGTCAATAATAAATCGGTCAATACCCACAGCAGCGATGATTTAAAACTGGCGGCTGATTGGCTGACGGCCAAAAAACCTCTGGTATCAGCCTTTACCTACGAAAGTATTCCATTAGTTCAGTCCGGCGATGTCGCCGCCGCGCATTATTTTGTCGGTGCGCTGATGTATGTCTCACAGGATCCCGATAATCTCGCCTATGTTATTCCTGAAGAAGGGGCGACCATGTATCAGGAAAATATGTGCGTGTTGAAAAATGCGCCAAATAAAGAGAATGCCAAAAAATTTATGGAATTCTTTCTGAAGCCGGACATTGCGGCGATGAATACCGCTCAGCAAATGAATGGTACGCCCAATCGTAAAGCGATTGATTTATTACCGGCGAGTTTAAAAAACAATCCGGCCGCCAACCCTCCCGCGGATGTCAAGGCCCGGCTACAGATATTTGAGGATCTGGGCCAATATCTGCGCCAATACGATCGTGTCTGGACCCGGTTCCGCAGCGCGAATTAATGATTATTTATATTCATGGATTTTTTAACTTACCCTTGCCGGAGTTATTATGAATGATAGTCATAACTTCCGTTCGGTCGTTACTCTGAATAATGCGGTTAAATACTATCGGACCCCGGAAGGGGGGAGTGTAAAAGCCCTGGATGGCATTAATTTGCAGGTGGCGGATAATGAGTTCGTCACTTTGCTGGGGCCTTCCGGCTGTGGAAAGACCACTTTGCTCCGAATTATCAGCGGTTTTGAGTCTCTGGACAGTGGCGAATTACAGATTCTGGGAAAGAAAGCCAATGAAATTCCGGCCCATCATCGACCGGTAAATACCGTATTTCAGAGTTATGCATTATTTCCGCATCTGAATATTGCCGATAACGTGGGCTACGGATTGGATGTACAGGGGGTGCTGCGCACCGAGCGCAATCGCCGGGTGGCTGAAACGCTTGAGATGGTGGGGATGCAGGGCATGGAAAAACGCAAACCCTCGCAGCTTTCGGGTGGTCAGCAGCAGCGAGTGGCGCTGGCCAGAGCGATCGTCAATCGGCCTACCTTGTTATTGTTAGACGAACCGCTCTCCGCTTTAGATCGTAATTTGCGGCAAAGTATGCAGCTTGAGCTTAAACGGCTGCAAACAGAACTGAAAATTTCTTTTATTTTTGTCACCCACGATCAGGAAGAAGCCCTGACCATGTCAGATCGCATCATTGTGCTCAATGGCGGGAAAATACAGCAAATGGGCGATCCGACCGCGGTTTATGATCAGCCCGCTAACCGTTTCGTGGCGGGTTTTATTGGGGAAAGTAATCTGATCGATGTTTGTATTACAAATATCGCACCGCATCATCTGATATTAACCAGTTCTGCCGGTGATGTGTTTACCGCCACGATGAAAGCCGGCGTAACGCATCAGCAGGGACAACGCTGGCAGTTATTACTGCGCCCGCAGCACTTTCTTTTGCAAAAAACCGGTGATGATAGCGCGCAATACGCCAGAATTGACGGTATTGTGCGGCAAGTCATATTCATGGGTAAGGATATTGAGATTATTTTTCATTCGGGAAAAAACGAATCTCTCAAGGTATTGATTGGCAACCGTTCATTAACGGCTCCGCCGTTATTCAAATCAGGCGATCCTATTACACTCTGGTATGACATCGCTTCCTGCCACTTGCTGCCTTATCAGGAGGAAGCGCATGTCTAAATTGGCGGTCACACGGAAATTGAAGTTGATCGGGTTATTATCACCGATCGCTGTGTTATTAGGCGTGTTCTTTTTGATACCGCTTGCCATTATGATTATTTTCAGTTTTCTAACGCCGGGGTTGTATGGCGGTGTGGAGTGGCATTTCTATCCGGATAATTATGGCCGTATATTAGGCTGGGCCGATGGACAATTTGAAGAGTTTGATATTCTGTATCTGGAGATCATTGTTACCTCCATCCGTATTGCGTTGACCAGCGTCATTATTTCATTGCTTATCTGCTACCCTATTGCCTTCTGGGTAAGTAAAAAGTCGATAAAAGTACGTAATTTTTTATTGTTCATTATCACGCTCCCTTTTTTTGCCAGCCTGGTAGTGCGCCTTTATGCGTGGGTGCTTATTCTGCGGCCAACCGGGTTTCTTAATAATATTTTGCAGCGTGCCGGGTTGATTGAACAACCCCTTAATCTTATCTATACGGAAATGGCGGTGCTGATTGGAATGATCTACGTCTATATTCCTTTCATGTTCTTGCCGGTTTATGCCAGCGTGGAAAAAATTGATCGCAGTTTGATTTATGCCTCTTATGACTTAGGGGCTAATCACTGGAAAACATTCTGGCGTATTATCTTCCCGCTAACGCTGCCCGGTATTATTGCCGGCTCGGTTATGGTTTTTATTCCGGTATTAGGCAATTTTATTGTTCCCTCATTGCTTGGCGGCGCCAGAGTCATTATGGTGGGAAGTTTGATCGAACAACAATTCTTGTCTGCCCGTAACTGGCCCTTTGGTTCTGCGATTTCAATGCTGTTAATGTTGATGGTGTTATGCGTATTGATACTTAATTTTTACCTCACCCATCATCGCACGGGTACTGATTCAGTCAGTCAGATTAAATAGGTAACGTATGAAAAAGCCCTTTTTTTCTCGTTTGATTAAGTGGTCGCTGGATCTTTATGGTCTTGCCTTTTTTATTTTTCTTTATTGCCCTATTTTATTGATTGTGATTTATTCGTTTAACGCTAATCCTATTAATATGATGATCTGGCAAGGGTTCAGTTTTGACTGGTATCTATCGTTGTTCGGTTTTGACAATAAGCTGAACGATAGTGCCTTATATATCGATTCAACCAGTCAATTATTGCAGGCGCTGAAAAATAGCCTGATTGTCTCACTGAGTACCACGATAATATCAACAATAATCGGTACGATAACCGCATTAGTTCTGGCGCGGTATCGCTTTAGATTGCAAGGTTTTTATCGACTGCTGTTATATGTTCCCATGATGATGCCGGATATCGTTCTGGGTATTGCGCTATTGATATTTTTTGTCAATGTCGGCATTCCTCTGGGGAAAATATCTATTATTATCGGCCACTGTACTTTCTTGTGCAGCTACGTCTTTCTTATTGTCAGCGCACGACTGGCGGGGATGGACGCCCGATTGGAAGAAGCGTCGGCGGATTTGGGCGCCAATTCATGGGTAACATTCAGACGAATTACGTTGCCGATGATTCTGCCCGGCGTTATCGGCGGCGCATTACTGGCCTTTATTATTTCATTGGACGATCTGGTCATTACCTATTTTATTTCTGGTGTTGATGCAACGACATTGCCGGTACAGATATACGGCATGATAAGGCGGGGAATCAAACCGGAAATCAATGTGATCGCGACGTTATTAATTCTTAGCTCGTTATTGATCGCTGCTGTCGGACTGTATATCAGAAGTCGGCGTGTACATGATTAAAGGAAATATTATGTCAAAACCAAGGGCTCGTCAGTTGGGATTACGATTCGCCGGCCAGACGGGCATCCATAATGCCATCACCGATGTGCCGGGGGTTCTGGTTGGCTATCAGACAATAAATGGTATGAGCCATACCAAAAAACAAATTAAAACCGGGGTTACCGCGATTTTACCGCGCGGGTATCAAACTGAGCCGGAGCCAGTCTGGGCGGGCTATCATTCGCTCAATGGCAATGGCGAGATGACCGGCACCCACTGGATAAAAGATGGCGGTTATTTTGTCGGCCCGGTCTGCCTGACCAATACGCATTCTACCGGCACCGTACATCAGGCCGCCGTTCGCTGGATGATTGAACAATACCATGAAACCTGGGACCGGCATCATCTCTGGGCGATGCCGGTCGTTGCCGAAACCTATGATGGTGTTATTAACGATATCAATGGGTTGCATGTGACCGTTGATGATGCGCTGGCGGCGCTGAATGCCGCGCATGCCGGACCGCTGGCCGAAGGAAATATTGGGGGCGGGAATGGTATGATTTGTTACGGATTTAAAGGCGGGACCGGAACATCATCACGCTGTTTTTGCATTGATGGGGAAAATTACACCTTAGGCGCATTAGTGCAGGCGAATTACGGACAGCGATCGTGGTTTAATCTTTTTGGCGTGCCGGTAGGTAAAATAATGGATGCCGAACTGCCGGAGGCGCTGACGCGAGAACGTGGCTCAATTATCGTGGTACTGGCGACCGATGCGCCGATTATGCCGCACCAGTTACAGCGTCTGGCCAGACGGGCGGGGTTAGGCATCTCTCAGTCGGGGAGCCCCGGCGGGAATAATTCCGGGGATATCTTTCTGGCTTTTAGTACTGCGAACGCCGCTCCGCTACCGCAGATTTCAGAAGCCCATCTGTCCTTTCGCTATTTAAACGACGAGTGTTTCGACGAGATTTATCTGGCGGCGGTGGAGAGTACGCATGAAGCGGTTATTAATGCCATGTTGGCGGCAGAAGACAGCGCCATGCAAAAACCACAAGGGATTTGTAAGGCGATTGATCCGCAGGCGCTCTATAACCTGTTGAAAGCGGAGAATCCCTCGGCGGTTTGATAAGGGAGAAAACCGTGCGGGTTTATCCTGTTTGCCCTGAAAAGAAGGGAGTCAATCCCGATAGTTGTAAATACCGGGCGGCAATATGAGCTGAGCGGCTATCTCCGCCGCTTTTGCCTTGCCCAGTAACAGGTCGATCAACTTCAGAGCAAAATCCATACTGGTTCCCGGTCCCTGCGTGGTTAATAGATTGACGCGCGGATCGTAAACCACGCGTTTTTCCATCCACTTTTCAGGTGAGATCTTCTCTTTTAAATCCGGGTATCCGGTCATGTTGCCGACGGGGAAAAGCTGGTGGTGTTCAAGCACCAGCGCTGGCGTGGCGCACATTGCAGCCACAATCTTTCCATCCTGATTGGCCTGACGAACACATTCCACCAGTAGGGGGCTGTCCCGGAAACATTCGGCGCCTTTCAGCCCGCCGGGTAACACCAGCGCATCAAAATGACGGTCCGCAACTTCCACCAAAGGGGCGTCAGCCAGTAACCGGACACCCCGTGAACAGGTAATTTCGAGGTTACCGTCACTGGCGACGCTGGCGAGAGTCACCTGAATTCCAGCCCTGACCAACAGGTCGATGGTCGTGACCGCTTCGGTTTCTTCACTACCAGGAGCCAGACACACCAGTACCGACGCGCTCATATTCATTTTCCTTACGCTTGATTTGTTCGAAAAGACGGCTATTTTCGGGTAACGTCAGGCCGTGGATACGAGCCCGGCGCAGCAGATAGCCGGTAATGTAGTCAATCTCGGTATGACGTTGCGCCATGATGTCTTGCAGCATCGATGACGTATTGGCCGCGGTATTCTGAATGATTTGTTCAATATAGAGCTGCAAACTGTCACGTGACGTATGAAACCCTTCGCGATCCATCACTTCGGCCACTTCCTGACAAAGCGATTTAATTTGTTCCGGGTAAGCCTGCAATCCGCCATTCGTACACTGATAGATCGCGGTCAGCGGATTGATGACGCAGTTTGCCGCCAGCTTAAGCCAGCAGGTCGCAGTAATGTTATTGTGCCAGGCTACATCAGGTAATGCTTGATGCAAAATTTCGGCAAAATGGCTTTGCTGGTCGCCATCATTAATCGATCCGATATGCGTGGTTCCCGGGGCCACATGAACCACCGTGGTCGTATCACGGCGCGCTGCGTGGGTGGTAATGCCGATAATCAATGGTTGCCTGTGCGCAGGCAGTTCTTCGCGCGTGCCCATTCCGTTATGCAAAAGCAAAATGGTGCAGTGCGGATTGAGCTGCGGTAGTAAGGCGGCGACGGCATCGGAAACCTGCCAGGCTTTCAATGTCACGAGCAATAGCTCGCTTTGCGCCAGATGATCGGGATCGTTCGCCGTCAGATTAAGGTTACAGTGTTGGCCATTCAACATGATCACATTGACGGAACAAAATGGTTGCGGGATCCGCAGCCACCCCTGAACATCATGTCCCTGCTGATGTAAAGCGGCAAGCCACAGCTGGCCGATGGCGCCGCAACCAAGAACGGTTATTTTCATTTGACTCTCCCTTTGTTATTGATACGGGAACTGTCGTTCTTGTATCGGCCATTCACAGACCATAATTCGCATCAATATCCATTTATACCCGTTATCTTTCAACTCGCAACCGAGTTAAGAATCTTGTCCCGATACCAGATGTTCTGGGTCTGTCAGGCTAATCAGCGATTACGGCAGCGTAAAAGCTGAGCGTCATAAACCTGATAGCGACTCGTATTTTGTTTATGACAAAGGAGCGGTTATTATGCTCGCCAGATCAAACTTGTCAGGAGAACAAATTATGCCATCTTTCGATATTGTTTCGGAAATTGATATGCAGGAAGTTCGCAATGCGGTGGAAAACGCGACGCGAGAGTTAGGCACCCGCTGGGATTTCCGCAATGTTCCGGCCAGCTTTGAACTGAATGAAAAATCACAGAGTATCAAGGCGGCCAGTGAGTCAGATTTTCAGGTTCAGCAATTGATCGATATCTTGCGTGAGAAACTGATGAAACGCGGCATTGAAGGCGGCTCGCTGGAAATCCCTGAAGAAATGGATCATAGCGGTAAAACCTACAGCGTTGAGGCTAAACTGAAGCAGGGTATTGAAAGCACGCTGGCGAAAAAGCTTGTGAAGCTGATTAAAGACAGCAAGCTGAAAGTACAGGCACAAATTCAGGGTGAACAGATTCGCGTGACGGGGAAATCCCGTGACGATTTGCAAGGTGCGATGGCGTTGGTGCGCGGCGCCGATTTGGGGCAGCCATTTCAGTTCACCAATTTCCGCGATTAAAGTATTTGCAGGCCAGCGAACGCTGGCCTGTTTGTGTTATGGCGCGCTGCTGACCAATGCTTCCAGCTGTTTTCTGCTGGTTTTTTTATTGTCTATTTTGACATAGGCGCTGTATTCATCGGGTACGATGATCACTTCTGCCACCCCGGGCTGCGTGCGCATTTTCTGCTCGAGTTCGTTGTCACTTAATGCCAAATCGGAAAGCGTAATTCTCAGGCTGCTCAGATATGGCGGCTCCTGCATGGTCAATCCGACCAGTAACCAGATGGCGGCAATTACGGTTCCCGCAATAAAGACAAAGGACGCCCCGTACAGTTCGAAAAGCCCCCCGCCGAGGCTGCCGCCGATCGCCACGCCAAGAAACTGGGTGGTTGAATAGACGCCCATCGCCGTACCTTTATAGCCAGCGGGTGATTCTTTGCTGATAAGTGAAGGCAACAGCGCTTCCATCACGTTGAATGCCAGAAAAAATAGCTGAACCCCGAAAATAATCTGCCAGAGATGGTTTTCCGCCTGCCATAGCACCAGTTCCGCCGCGATGAGCACGGCGATACAACCGACAAACACCCGTTTCATCCGGCGTTTTAATTCGGCATAAATAATAAAGGGCACAACGCCGGCGAAGGAAATCAGCATGGTGACCAAATAGACTTTCCAGTGGTCCTGCGGCGGTAAGCCCGCTTTTTCAAGTACCCTTGGCAGCGCAACGAAGCTGGACATCAGCAGGATATGCAGACACATAATGCCGAAATTCAGCTTCAGCAGTCGGCTATTCGCCAGGACTTTATGAAAACTGCCGCTTACGATGGCCGATTCCCGATTGAGAATGTGCGCTGGCGCAGCGGGAATCATCGTGAGCGTGATGAAAATTCCCACCAGAGACAGCACCGTAATGCCCCAGAAGAGCGCCTGCAATCCAAACGCATGCGTGACGATCGGACCGACAACCATGGCAATAGCAAAGGTGACGCCGAAGCTGACGCCAATAAATGCCATGGCTTTGGTGCGATTCTGTTCGCGCGTCAGATCGGAAAGCAGGGCCATGACGGCGGCGGATATTGCGCCCGAACCTTGTAAGGCCCGGCCAAGAATAATTCCCCAGATTGAATCGCTGAGAGCGGCAATGATGCTTCCCAAGGCAAAAATCAGTAACCCGCCAACGATTAACGGTTTTCTGCCGACGCGATCCGACAGCAGCCCAAACGGGATCTGAAAAATAGCCTGCATCAGACCATAGATGCCGATCGCAATACCGATCAGGGCCTCACTGGCGCCTTGCAAGGCCATACCGTAGGTGGTCAGAACAGGCAACACCATAAACATGCCGAGCATGCGTAGCGAAAATACTGTTCCCAGTCCCCATGTGGCGCGCAACTCACCAGGCGTCATCTTGTTATCGTTCATTCATACCTCTGGAAAACCGTCGGCGCTATTCTAGTTCGTTACCCGCCCAGCAGTAAACGAGAGCTTTGTTACGTTATTTAGCGAAAGAGTAGAGCGAGGAAAAAAGAAAAACAGGCGGAGGAGGAGCCGCCTGTTTTACATGATTTGATACTGCTTATATCTGGTATTGAACCACGACGTTAACGTAAGTAGGTCAGCAAGACCTCATGTGCCGGAGCCATTGAGTCAACGGACATCATGACGCTCAGTGAGGTGATGGCGACAATGGAAAACACAAACAGTTTTCTTGCCCATACCCGGTCGTCATTGGCATTTTTATAGCCCGACAGCGCCATTCCCAACCACCATACGCTGACCGCTGCGGCGACAACCAGATATTTGTAACCGGCATAGCCGCCCAGAGACAGCATCAGCGTGGCAATCATAAACGCGAGGATATAGAGCGTAATATGATGCTTTGCGACGGAAATTCCCTTAACCACCGGTAAAACCGGGATATTGGCGGCCTGATAATCTTTGAGCCGGAAAATGGCAATCGCGTAGGAGTGGGGCATCTGCCACAGACTGAAAATCAGCAGCAGAATCAGGGCGCCCGCATCGAACTGGTTACTGACGGCACAATAGCCGATAACCGGCGGCGCGGCGCCTGACAAACTGCCAATCAGCGTCCCGTAAACAGAATGACGCTTCATATACAGACTATAAACACCGACATAAACCACAAATCCCATCACCGCCAGCCACATGGCCAGCGGATTGGCTGCGATATACAGTAGTGCGAAGCCTGCAATACCCAACAATGAAGCGTAAACCAGCGTTACCTTCAGTGAAATCAATCCTTTTACCAGGACGCGATTTCTGGTTCTCTCCATTTTTTTGTCGATATCGCGGTCAATAACGTTGTTAAACACGCAACCAGACGCAACGACCAGCGATACGCCGAACAGGGTGGAAAGAAACAGGGGATAATTAATGCTGCCTTGGGCAGCAAGAAGAAATCCGCCAATCACAGAAATTAGATTACCGAAAATAATTCCTGGTTTAGTGACTTGCAGGTATTGCTTAATCATCTTTGACGGCTCTGTTACTGGATCATCATGTTGTGGTGTGCGCTCATCATAATCCAGATGGAACCCACGACGACAATCGCGATAATCAGGACGGTAAACACCAGGGCCACCACATTCCACCGTTCTTCAGACGACGTATTCAGATGCAGGAAGTACACCAGGTGCACCAGAATCTGGATAACCGCACATCCCAGAACGGTCAGAAGAATCACGTTATGTGAGGCTGAACCGGCCATTACCATACCGAAAGGAATGACTGTCAGAATAACGGACAGAACAAATCCAATCAGATAGGATTTAACGCTACCGTGGCTGGCGCCAGCATGATCGGTTGTTGAATGACTCATTGCATCGCCCCCAGCAGGTAAACAACGGTGAATACACAAATCCACACCACGTCAAGGAAGTGCCAGAACAGGCTCAGGCACATCAGGCGGGTTTTGTTTGTTGACGTCAGGCCGCGTTTGGAAACCTGAATCATCATGATGGTAATCCAGATAAGGCCGGCGGTAACGTGGATGCCGTGCGTGCCGACCAGCGCGAAGAAGGCTGACAGAAACGCGCTGCGATCCGGACCGTAACCCTCGGCGATCAGGTGATGGAATTCATAGATTTCCATCGCGATGAACATCAGACCGAACAGGAAGGTCAGACCCAACCAGGCATTGACCTGAGACTGGCTGCCTTTGTTCATCGCAATCATCGCCATGCCGTAGGTAATACTACTGAACAGCAGGGCGAACGTTTCCACCAGAACGAAAGGCAGCTCGAAAATGTCCTTTCCTGTCGGACCGCCAGCGGTACCATTAACCAGCACTGCATAGGTTGCGAACAAAGACGCAAACAAAATACAGTCGCTCATCAGGTAGATCCAGAAGCCGAATACTTTGGTGGCTCCGGCATCATGGTGCCCATGCTCGGCATGGGCGGCATTATGGTTAGTCAGAGTTTCAGTTGACATTTTTCAGACCTGCTTTGCTGAGTTGATCAAAATTCTGATTCTCAATTTGTTCAATTTCCTTAACCGGGACGTAGTAATCCACATCCTGATTAAAGCTATGCACAATCCAGGTCACAATCATGCCGGCAAAACCGATGATTGCCATCCACCAGATGTGCCAGATCATGGCAAAACCGAACACCAGGCTGAATGCAGAGATAATCACACCTGCGCCGGTATTCTTCGGCATATGGATCTCTTCATAACCAGCCGGTTTTTTGTAGGCTTCGCCTTTCTCTTTGACATCCCAGAATGCGTCGCGATCGTGAACGTGCGGTACGGTAGCAAAGTTATAGAACGGCGCCGGAGACGAGGTGGACCATTCCAGCGTACGCGCATCCCATGGGTCGCCCGTCAGGTCGCGGTTCTGATCGCGATCACGGATACTGATGTAGAACTGTACGACCTGACACAGTACACCAATACCGATCAGCACGGCGCCCATAGACGCGACAACTAGTAACGGGTGGAATTCCGGGTTGATTTGCTGGCTCAGACGACGGGTCATGCCCATGAAGCCCAGTGCGTACAGCGGCATAAAGGCGACAAAGAAGCCGATGATCCAGAACCAGAATGCGCGCTTACCCCAGGTTTCGTTAAGGGTGAAACCAAACGCTTTCGGGAACCAGTAAGTGATACCGGCAAAGCATCCAAACACCACACCGCCGATGATCACGTTGTGGAAGTGTGCGATCAGGAACAGGCTATTGTGCAAAACGAAGTTGGCGCCAGGCACGGCCAGCAGTACCCCGGTCATCCCACCGATGGAGAAGGTGATGATGAAGCCAGTGGTCCACAGCATGGCGGAATGCGGCTGAATACGGCCCTGATACATGGTAAACAGCCAGTTGAAGATTTTAACCCCGGTCGGGATTGAAATAATCATGGTGGCGATACCAAAGAAGGCATTCACGTTCGCGCCAGACCCCATGGTGAAGAAGTGGTGCAACCAAACGATAAATGACAGGACGGTAATGGCGATGGTTGCCCATACCAGCGAGGTATAGCCAAACAGACGTTTTTTACAGAATGTGGCCACCACTTCAGAATAAATACCGAACACCGGCAACACCAGAATGTAAACCTCAGGATGACCCCAGGCCCAAATCAGGTTGATGTACATCATCATGTTGCCACCCATATCGTTGGTAAAGAAATGGGTGCCGAGATAACGGTCAAGCGTCAACAGCGCGATCGTAACCGTCAGAATCGGGAATGCGGCAATAATCAGAACGTTGGTGCACAGTGCCGTCCAGGTAAATACCGGCATTTTCATCAGGGTCATGCCGGGCGCGCGCATCTTCATTATGGTGGCAAAGAAGTTTACGCCGGTCAGCGTGGTGCCCAGACCGGATATCTGCAAACTCCATATCCAGTAATCGACCCCGACTCCGGGACTGTACTCCTTACCGGAAAGCGGCGGATAAGCGACCCAACCGGTTTGCGCGAACTCACCCACGCCCAGAGAGAGGTTGATCAAAATGACGCCGGCCACGAACAGCCAGAAGCTCAGGGAGTTCAGGAACGGAAAGGCCACGTCGCGGGCGCCGATTTGCAGCGGAACGGCGAGGTTCATCAAACCGACCACGAACGGTGTCGCCACGAAGAAAATCATGATAACGCCGTGGGCGGTGAAGATTTGATCGTAATGGTGGGCGTTAAGGAAGCCTTCTTGCCCGGCAGAGGCGAGAACCTGCTGGCCGCGCATCATGATGGCATCGGCAAAACCACGCAGCATCATCACCAGCGCGACGATGATATACATGATACCGATTTTCTTATGATCTACGGAGGTGAACCATTCGGTCCACAGCCATTTCCACTTGCCAAAGTAGGTTAGCGCCGCCAGCAGCGCCAGACCGCCGACAATGATCGCCGCGACGGTGACCATGATGATGGGTTCATGATACGGAACCGCTTCAAGTGTAAGTTTTCCGAACATCGTATTATCCCTCGGCTCCTTGGTGCGAGCCATGCTCGCCCATGTTCATACTCTCATCGTGCGGCATGTTTTCATCGTGCTTCATGCCTTCACCATGATGTTGCATGTTCATGTCGTCGCCTGTGAATTTGCGAATAATATTGTTGAACAGATCCGGTTGAACACTGGAGAAGTATTCTACGGGATGATATTCACTTGGCTGAGCCAGTTGGTTGAATTCATCCATGCTGTTGAGTGTCTTGGAAGACGCACGGACGTTCGCAACCCACTGGTCGAACTCCTGCTGGGTTGGCGTGGCGATGGCGGTAAACTTCATGCCAGAGAAGCCTTTTCCGCTGTAACCACCGGAAATGCCGTCATATTTGCCAGGCTCATTGGCAATCAGATGCAGCTTGGTTTGCATACCAGCCATTGCATAAATCTGTCCGCCAAGACGAGGAATGAAGAATGAGTTCATTACCGAGTCGGAGGTGATTCTGAACGTAACGGGCGTGTTCGCAGGGAAGGCGAGTTCATTGACGCTGGCGATCCCCAGATCCGGGTAAACAAACAGCCATTTCCAGTCAAGCGAAACCACTTCAACATTAATCGGCTTGATGTCTGATTCCAAAGGCTTGTACGGGTCAAGCGAGTGGCTCGTTTTCCAGGTAATGGTGGCGAGAATGATGATAATGATAATTGGCACAGTCCAGACAACGGCTTCAATCTTGTTGGAATGTGACCAATTCGGAGTGTATTTAGCCTTTTCGTTGGAAGCACGGAACTTCCAGGCAAAGGCAATCGTCATTATGATGACGGGTATGACGACGATCAACATCAGCCCAATGGCAGTCAGTATTAACGATCGTTGCTCTAACCCGACCTGTCCTTTGGGATTCATCAATGCCATATCGCAACCGCTGAGTAGTGCAGTGGCTGCAAATAAAGACAACATCCCAAAAATTTTATTGTATTTCCTGAGTCTCATCTAGCGACCTCAATAACAAGGGCTCTATTGTCATTTCACGCGAGCGGGCATTTTACGGGAAGGTTACTGTACTGTAAACATGATTAAGAGTATGTCAGCCTGTTGTTGCTGTTTTTTGCCTTGATTGTCACAAAGGCAACATAAAAATAAAAAATGATGATATAAAACAGTGAATTAAAGTGTCGTGCCGATAAAAGTATGGATGGATAATAAAAAATTACAACCATGTACGAGTTTTATTTCCGTAACGGTAGTATTTTCTGCATCAACCAGTGATTCGCCATAAAACAGAATTAGCTCGGAAAAATATTCATCGTGGTGAAATAAATCTTTTTCTTACCCAATTATTAAAGAGAAAAATAATTTTATAAGTGGATAAAGACGCGGGTAAGGCGTTTTTATCCCCAAAAACCCTGCTTACCGGGAGCCCGACAGGGGAGATTTCAGCGAAAGGTAGTCCAACAGACTCCCTAACAGAATACCCAAAAGAGCCAGCCCGCTACCTGCGATCAACAAATACTCCGCCGTCAGCGCCTGGGCTGTCCATCCCAACGCATTGGTGATCAAGAGCATCAACCACAATCCCAGCAGGCTTGACCCGATAGCGAGCATACGCAAAGCCGTTCTGTAGTAATAAGGAAAGGAATTCCGTAACTGGAAGCTATCGGTTTTCTGTGTATATTCCAGCGTATTGCGGCATATCAGCAAAAGGAACAGGCCGGGCAACGCGGCAACAATCGAGAAGAGATAGAACCACGTCCACCCGTAGATTTCTACAAACCAGCCCGCAATCGGACCAACGTACACCCGGCCTACCGCAGAAAGGGCGGAGAGCAGGGCGAATTGGGTGGCGGAAAACGATTTGTTGCACAGCGTCATCAATAGTGCCACAAATGCCGCGGTTCCCATCCCGCCGCACAGATTTTCCAGAAACACGGCGCTGGCCATGGTAAACATATTTTTATCGGTAATGGCCAGCAGCCAGTATCCGGCGTTGGACACGGCCTGAAGAATACCGAAGAGCATTAACGCGCGGAACAGCGTCAGGCGCTGCATCAGCAAGCCGCCATAAATGGCGCCGGCAATGGTGGCAAACAGCCCCAGCGTTTTGTTGACCAGACCGACATCGCCGGCGTTAAAACCGACGCCGCGGATCAGAAAGGTGGTAGTCAGGCTGGCGGCGAAGGCATCGCCCAATTTGTACAGCACGATAAGCAGCAGGATGAGCCACGCATTGTTACGTGCGAAAAAGTCGCGTAACGGGGCGACGATCGCCTGTTCCATAGAACGTGGCGCCGGCTGAGTGTTATTCGGTTCCGGCGCCAGCAGCGTGGAAATCACGCCAATCAGCATTAATCCGGCCATGAGCCAGTATGTCGCCTGCCAGCCTAACAGCCTGTCCGCAATCCACAACGCCAGACCGCCTGAAACCAGCATCGCCAGACGATAGCCCAGTACCGACGTGGCGGCGCCGGTGCCGCGTTCTTCCGGCGCCAGCAAATCTGTTTTATAAGCGTCAAAAACAATATCCTGCGACGCCGAGCAAAACGCGACGAGTACGGCCAGAGCGGCAAGCCACCAGAGATCGCGGGCTGGATTCATAAACCCCATGCAGACAATAGCGACAATCAGCAATAGCTGGCTTACCAGCAGCCATCCGCGTCTGCGTCCCAGAAAAGGCGGGGTATAACGGTCCATCAGAGGGGACCAGAGGAATTTGAATACGTAGGCCTGACCGACCAGAGAGAAAAAACCAATGGTTTTCAAATCAACGTTTTCAACGGTCATCCAGGCTTGTAACGTGCCAGAGGTGAGCGCCAGCGGTAATCCTGACGCGAAGCCAAGCAATAACAGAAAACGTGAATTGCGTTGGCTGAACAGATTGATGATACGACTAAACATGAAAGACCCTTTTCCGTTGCGCTGCGAGGAAAATCCGTGCGCAACGGAAGCGGATGAAAAAGATTAACGCGCGTTTTCTTTGATGAAGGCGCTGACGCTGGTGTCCTGAGCCATGTCGTTAATGACATCGCTTAACACTGTATTAACGGCATTGGTAATGTTCTGATTGTTTGCGGTAAAGGCGCCCTGAACGTTATAGGTCGCACGGTAGTTTTTCACCTGCTTGTTGCCGTTTGCCGCTTGAGCCAGGATAGAGATATCGGCTTTGGTGGTGATGTTGTAACGCAGGTTTCCTTCAGAAACATCGGCATACAGATTATTAACGACGATCTGTAACGCCACCGGGCCGCCAGTACCAATCATGTAGCCACGGGCCGTCATTTGTTTTTCCAGCGCTTCCTGCAACAGGAAACGCAGATCGCGCGAAGGGGTCAGCGTAATCAATTGCCCATCGCGGTTCACTTTAGCCAGTGCCTGATCGGCACGCTGATCGGCGCCATTAATGCTGATAGTGACGCCCATCAGCGTTGGGTCTTGTGACGGAAGGCTAATGTTCGGCGTAACGTTCAGCGTATTGCTCTTGGCGGCGCATCCGGCAAGCAGGACCACGGCCAGAAGAGGGAAAAATAATTTTCTTAACATTCGCATTTTCTCAGTAATGATTAGGGGTGGTTAGCTGATAAAAATTCCTGATATCATATCATTGCCGCAGGCGGGGGAAAGAGCGGAGTGCAAGTAATTTATCCTGAAATGCATCTTTTCCTCGGCTTTGCCCTGGCAAAAATCGTTTTTATCACATCACTGCCACTGAAGATATGTCATTAGGTTGCGATTTATTATCTGTCAGCAGTTGTGTTATCGACCATAACGGCTTGAAAAACAGCTAAGATTAAAGTGATTCGGGGATCTGTAAGTGACAGGCATGTTTAGCTGGTATCAGACTTTTCCAAAGCCGAAAGGGTGGCCGTATGATGCGTGAAACGATAGAAGAAAAACTGCGTGTGGAATTTGAACCCGTCCACCTGGAGGTGATTGATGAAAGCTATCGTCACAACGTGCCAGCGGGGGCGGAAAGCCATTTTAAGGTGGTTATGGTCAGCGATCGTTTTGTGGGGGAGCGGGTTTTAAGCCGCCATCGTGCCATCTATACGGTGCTTGCCGCCGAACTGGCGAGTACGGTACATGCGTTGGCGTTGCATACCTATACGGTAACGGAGTGGAGCAGTTTGCAGAATGCCGTGCCTTCATCGCCGCCTTGTGGTGGCGCGGGTATCCTGTCGTAAGTCTGGGATATAACCCGTTTCGAACCTTTTCGATACGGGTTATTCATAAAAGTGTGAATCTCTCGCTGCAATAGTCTTTCTGCCGTCCTCGACTCAACCTGTCTATATCGCTATAATGCCGCGTCTATTTTTCCGGAATGTATTCGGGACGCTTCTGACTACAGGGAACAAGGGCGGGTAAATACGCCATCGTCCGGTTCTGTGAGGCTTTTTTCAATACATGTCGACCATGTTTGGGCAGGCTTTGCTGTTGTGAGAATAGTTTTGGGGTTGACCGAGCACTGTGATTTTTTGAGGTAACAAGATGCAAGTTTCTGTGGAAACCACTCAAGGCCTTGGGCGCCGTGTAACGATTACCGTTGCTGCTGACAGCATTGAGAGTGCGGTTAAGAGCGAACTGGTCAACGTGGCCAAAAAAGTACGTATTGACGGCTTTCGTAAAGGCAAAGTGCCGATGAATGTTGTTGCTCAGCGTTATGGTGCCTCTGTGCGTCAGGATGTGCTGGGCGATCTGATGCAGCGCAATTTTGTCGATGCCATCATCAAAGAAAAAATTAACCCGGTTGGCGCGCCGAACTATGTTCCGGGCGAATACACCGCGGGTGGCGACTTCACTTACTCTGTCGAGTTTGAAGTGTACCCGGAAGTGGAATTGAAAGGTCTGGACGCAATCGAAGTTGAAAAACCGGTTGTTGAAGTGACAGACGCCGATGTTGATACCATGCTGGAAACGCTGCGTAAGCAACAGGCTACCTGGAAAGAAACCGATCGCGCCGCCGCGGCTGAAGACCGTGTTACCATCGACTTTACCGGTACTATCGACGGTGAAGAGTTTGAAGGCGGCAAGGCTTCTGATTTCGTCCTGGCAATGGGCCAGAGCCGCATGATCCCGGGCTTTGAAGACGGCGTTGTTGGTCACAAGGCTGGCGAAGAATTCACCATTGACGTGAACTTCCCTGACGATTACCACGCTGAAAACCTGAAAGGTAAGGCGGCTCAGTTCGCCATCGTTCTGAAGAAAGTGGAAGAGCGTGAACTGCCGGAACTGACTGAAGAGTTCATCAAGCGTTTCGGCGTGGATGATGGTTCCCAGGAAGGCCTGCGTGCCGAAGTTCGCAAAAACATGGAACGCGAACTGAAAGGCGCCATTCGCAACCGTATTAAGACTCAAGTTCTGGACGGTCTGGTTAAAGCGAATGAAATCGATGTTCCGGCCGCACTGATCGACGGCGAAATTGATGTTCTGCGTCGGCAGGCTGCACAGCGCTTTGGCGGTAACGAAAAACAAGCGTTGGAACTGCCTCGCGAACTGTTCGAAGAGCAGGCAAAGCGCCGTGTCGTTGTTGGCCTGCTGTTGGGTGAAGTCATCAGCACCAATGAGCTGAAAGCGGATGACGCGCGCGTCAACACCCTGATCGAAGAGATGGCTTCTGCTTACGAAGATCCGCAGGAAGTGATCGAGTTCTACAGTAAAAATAAAGAGCTGATGAACAACATGCGCAATGTTGCTTTGGAAGAGCAAGCGGTGGAAACCGTGCTTTCCAATGCGAAAGTGGTTGAGAAGTCAGTCAGCTTCAACGAACTGATGAACCAGACTGCCAGCGCATAAGTATCATTCTGCTGCTGTATCAGGGAATATATTCCCTGACAACAAAGCCCGTGGCCTGATGGCGCGGGCTTTTTTCTGTTTGCAGCCATCGCTGATAACCGATTTGTCCTGAACAGGATGACCTGACTTGCACTATCATTAACAATAAAGAACGGATGCGGTTAAGAGGCCGGGCGTTATTGCTGATAACTCTTTAATATAAAACAATTGATAGTGTAAGCTTGAAAAGCGAGGCGTGAGCCCCAAATAATTGGAATAACGGCGGGCGCATGAGGGGTTTCGATATAACCAGGTTGATTGAGTGACGCCGGTGCGTGAGCATGGTCATCACCCTTTATCTCAAGTAGAATCGAACAAGAACGACGCCGACGCATTTTATCTAGGAGACGTGAATGTCATACAGTGGCGAACAAGAAAGACAGGCACCTCATATGGCTTTAGTGCCGATGGTGGTTGAACAAACCTCTCGTGGGGAGCGTTCTTACGATATTTATTCCCGTCTGCTGAAAGAACGGATAATCTTCCTGACCGGTCAGGTTGAAGATTATATGGCAAACCTGATTGTGGCGCAGATGCTGTTCCTTGAAGCCGAAAATCCGGAAAAAGATATTTTCCTGTACATTAATTCTCCAGGTGGCGTCATTACCGCGGGTATGTCCATTTACGACACGATGCAGTTCATTAAACCTGATGTGAGTACGATCTGTATGGGACAAGCGTGTTCTATGGGATCGTTCCTGCTGGCCGCAGGAGCAAAAGGCAAACGTATCTGCCTGCCGAATTCACGGGTGATGATTCACCAGCCGCTGGGCGGGTTCCAGGGACAGGCAACGGATATTGAAATCCACGCCAAAGAAATACTGAAAGTGAAAGCCAGAATGAATGAATTGCTGGCAAAACATACTGGGCAGCCTATTGATGTTATAGAGAGAGACACAGAACGAGACCGTTTCCTCTCTGCCAATGAGGCGGTAGACTATGGTTTGGTAGACTCTGTATTCACGCACCGTGAATAATATTCTGCTATGTTAACAGTCTATAGTGGCTAAAAATCAGTGTACGACCGATAGTCTGTAATGCGATGTTTTTTGCGTGTATTGGCTATAAATGTCGGCGTTCGCTGTAGCGATATCGCTGTGGTTGGCCTGCGGGCAAAAGACTAAGAAGAGGTTTGACTCATGACAGATAAGCGCAAAGACGGTTCAGGAAAGTTGCTGTACTGCTCTTTCTGCGGCAAAAGCCAGCATGAAGTCCGAAAGCTGATTGCCGGGCCGTCAGTGTATATCTGCGATGAATGTGTGGACTTGTGTAACGACATTATTCGCGAAGAAATTAAAGAAGTGGCGCCGCATCGTGAACGCAGCGCATTGCCGACGCCGCACGAAATCCGCCGACACCTTGATGATTACGTTATCGGTCAGGAACAGGCCAAAAAGGTCCTGTCCGTCGCGGTATACAACCACTACAAGCGGTTACGTAACGGTGACAGCAGCAATGGTATCGAACTGGGCAAAAGTAATATCCTGCTGATTGGCCCAACGGGTAGCGGTAAAACCCTGCTGGCTGAAACACTGGCTCGTTTCCTCGATGTGCCATTTACCATGGCCGATGCAACAACGCTGACTGAAGCCGGTTATGTGGGTGAAGACGTTGAAAATATCATCCAGAAACTGCTACAGAAATGCGACTACGATGTGCAGAAAGCGCAGCGTGGCATTGTCTATATCGATGAAATCGACAAGATTTCACGTAAATCAGACAATCCGTCTATCACTCGCGACGTGTCGGGTGAAGGCGTTCAGCAGGCATTGTTGAAACTGATTGAAGGCACTATCGCTGCGGTTCCGCCGCAGGGTGGGCGTAAACATCCTCAGCAGGAGTTCTTGCAGGTTGATACTTCCAAGATCCTCTTTATTTGTGGCGGGGCGTTTGCCGGTCTGGATAAGGTTATTGAGCAGCGTACCGATACCGGGCGTGGTATCGGCTTTGGTGCAACGGTGAAAGGTTCTGCTGAGAAAGCGACCGAGGGTGAACTGTTGAGCCAGGTTGAACCGGGCGATTTGATCAAATTCGGTTTGATTCCCGAATTTATTGGCCGTTTACCTGTGGTGGCAACGCTCAAGGAGCTGAGTGAAGACGCGCTGATTCAAATTCTGCGTGAGCCGAAAAATGCACTGACCAAACAGTATCAGGCGCTGTTTAATCTGGAAGGCGTCGAGCTGGAATTTCGTGATGAGGCCCTGACGGCAATTGCGAAGAAAGCCATGGTACGCAAAACCGGCGCCCGTGGTCTGCGCTCCATTGTCGAAGCGGCATTGCTGGATACCATGTACGATCTGCCATCATTGGAGAGCGTAGATAAGGTTGTCATTGATGAATCAGTGATTGCCGGCCAGTCTGAACCTCTGCTTATCTACGGCAAGCCCGAGGCTCAACAAGCGTCCGGCGAATAATTAGCCAAAAAAACAGTCCTGAAAGATAAAAATGGGGGATTTTATCCCCCATTCGCTTTTACACGCATTCTGGTCGTTGAATGTAAGATATTTATCCCCATATACTCGAATACCTATTTGGTGAAACCCGTGAAGATCGTGTTTCACGAGATTCCCTTAACCTGGCGGAAACGAAACTAAGAGAGAGCTCTATGAACCCTGAGCGTTCCGAACGCATAGAAATCCCCGTATTGCCGTTGCGCGATGTGGTGGTTTATCCGCACATGGTGATTCCGTTGTTTGTTGGTCGGGAGAAGTCGATTCGGTGCCTTGAAGCCGCAATGGATCATGATAAAAAGATCATGCTGGTGGCACAGAAGGAAGCCTCAACGGATGAGCCAAGTATTAACGATCTTTTCTCGGTAGGGACGGTAGCCTCAATTCTTCAAATGCTGAAACTGCCGGACGGCACGGTTAAAGTGCTGGTCGAAGGTTTGCAGCGTGCGCGTATTACGACATTGTCCGACAGCGGCGAGCATTTTGCCGCACAGGCGGAATACCTGGACTCCCCGGCGATTGATGAGCGTGAGCAGGAAGTTCTGATGCGCACGGCAATCAATCAGTTTGAGGGATATATCAAGCTGAATAAAAAGATCCCGCCGGAAGTTCTGACGTCGCTGAACAGCATTGATGATGCGGCGCGTCTGGCTGATACCATTGCTGCACATATGCCTCTGAAACTGGCGGATAAGCAGTCGGTACTTGAAATGTTCGATATTACGGAACGTCTTGAGTATCTGATGGCGATGATGGAATCTGAAATCGATCTGTTGCAGGTCGAAAAACGTATCCGTAGCCGTGTTAAGAAGCAGATGGAGAAAAGTCAGCGTGAGTACTATCTGAATGAGCAGATGAAGGCCATTCAGAAAGAACTCGGCGAGATGGACGATGCGCCGGATGAACACGAAGCGTTAAAGCGCAAGATTGAAGCGGCAAAAATGCCGAAGGAAGCGCGTGAAAAAACCGAAGCGGAACTGCAAAAGCTGAAAATGATGTCGCCGATGTCGGCTGAAGCGACGGTTGTCCGTAGCTACATTGACTGGATGGTTCAGGTTCCATGGAATGCGCGTAGCAAAGTGAAGAAAGATTTGCTGAAAGCGCAGGAAATGCTGGATACCGACCATTACGGTCTTGAGCGTGTGAAAGAACGCATTCTGGAATATCTGGCCGTACAAAGCCGCGTCAGCAAAATCAAGGGACCTATCCTGTGTCTGGTCGGGCCGCCGGGAGTGGGTAAAACCTCGCTGGGGCAGTCCATCGCTAAAGCGACTGGACGTCAGTATGTTCGTATGGCGCTGGGTGGGGTACGTGATGAGGCCGAGATTCGCGGTCACCGCCGTACTTATATCGGTTCCATGCCGGGCAAGCTGATTCAGAAAATGGCCAAAGTCGGGGTGAAGAATCCGCTGTTCCTGCTGGATGAGATTGACAAGATGTCATCCGACATGCGCGGCGATCCGGCGTCTGCTTTGCTGGAAGTGCTTGATCCTGAGCAGAATGTTGCTTTTAACGATCACTATCTGGAGGTCGATTACGATCTCTCCGACGTGATGTTTGTTGCGACATCCAACTCAATGAACATTCCGGCGCCGCTGCTCGATCGTATGGAGGTGATTCGTCTTTCCGGCTATACCGAAGATGAAAAACTGAACATCGCCAAACAGCATCTGCTGCCAAAACAGATTGAGCGCAACGCGCTGAAAAAAGGCGAGTTGTTGGTGGAAGACAGCGCGATTGTCGGGATTATCCGCTATTACACCCGTGAAGCGGGCGTGCGTAGTCTGGAACGTGAAATTTCCAAACTGTGTCGCAAGGCGGTCAAAACGCTGTTGATGGATAAATCTGTTAAACATATCCAGATAACGGGCGATAATCTTAAAGATTTCCTCGGCGTACAGCGCTTTGACTATGGCCGGGCGGATGATGAAAACCGTGTTGGTCAGGTGACCGGGTTGGCCTGGACGGAAGTAGGCGGCGACTTACTGACGATTGAGACCGCCTGTGTTCCGGGTAAAGGCAAGTTGACGTATACCGGTTCGTTAGGTGAAGTGATGCAGGAGTCTATCCAGGCCGCGCTCACCGTAGTTCGTGCCAGAGCGGAGAAATTGGGTATCAACGCGGATTTCTATGAGAAACGCGATATTCACGTTCACGTTCCTGAAGGGGCGACACCGAAAGATGGGCCAAGCGCGGGTATTGCAATGTGTACCGCGCTGGTGTCCTGTTTGACCGGTAACCCGGTACGGGCTGACGTGGCGATGACAGGCGAAATCACCTTACGTGGTTTAGTGCTGCCTATCGGTGGTCTGAAAGAGAAACTGCTGGCCGCGCATCGTGGCGGCATCAAAACGGTATTGATCCCGGATGATAACAAGCGTGATCTTGAAGATATTCCGCAAAACGTGATTGCCGATCTGGATATTCATCCAGTGAAACGCATCGAGGAAGTGTTGGCGTTAGCGTTACAGAATGCGCCATATGGTATGCAGGTAGTGAACACAACGGCGCCTGAGGCGAAAACAGCCAAGGCAAAATAGTGACCTATAGCAAAAACCATTGATAAAAGCAGGGCTGGTGAGTTAAATCGTGCTTGCCAGCTTTTTTTTGTACCGCTAAGTTAGAGCACTGTTGGCTTTAGCTGTAACTTGCTAAGGTCTGGCAGGATTGATATAAAGCTACGTGTCGTGTTTTGGGAAACTAGCGCGATAATAGAATTTCAGAGGGGATGAGAGAGTGAACAAGTCACAATTGATCGACAAAATTGCCGCAGATGCTGATATTTCCAAAGCGGCGGCAGGGCGTGTGTTAGATGCAATTATTGGTTCCGTTACCGAGTCTCTGAAGGAAGGGGATGATGTCGCTTTGGTTGGTTTCGGTACTTTCTCAGTGCGTGAACGCGCTGCTCGTACCGGCCGTAACCCTCAGACTGGTAAGGAAATCAGTATTCCTGCAGCGAAAGTACCGGGCTTCCGTGCTGGTAAATCGCTGAAAGACGCCGTTAACTGATTATTACGTCACAGGTTTGGTGTGTAACACGCTGTGTTGCCAAACATTACCTGACGCAGAGATATTGGTAAGGTAAGATACGAGGCGCATCATTTTATGATGTGCCTTTTACTATGACGGGCTATCCTGCCCGTCACCCTTTGGGCCGTCGCAAGCGACGTTGAAAATCGCTTCCGGCGATTTTTTATGACGGGCTAATACCCTGCCCGATACCCTGCGGGTCGTTGCGGAGCAACGTTGAAAAACATTCCTGATGTTTTTTTACCGGCAATTCAGGTTACGATTGTCGGACAAAAGCGTAATGCGCCCTGGCTTTGTTTGCGGGCTACAGCAATGGCAAGGATGTATGGCTTCGGCCAGCGCGGGGAGTATTATCCATTCTACAGCGGAGTGTTGTCACATTATGATGGACAATTTACGCGCGGCCGCTAATAACGTCGTGCTCAAAATTATTCTTGCTTTGATCATTGCATCATTCGTTTTAACCGGCGTTGGTGATTATCTTATTGGTGGTTCCGGAGACTATGCGGCAAAGGTAAATGGTCAGGAAATTACCCGTGCCCAGTTGGAACAAGCGGTACAAAACGAACGCAATCGTCAGCAGGAAGCATTGGGCGAGAATTTCTCCATTCTTGCGAGTAATGACGGTTATATGCAGAATCTGCGTCGGCAGGCTCTTGCTCAACTGATTGACGAAGCATTGCTGGATCAATATGCCAATAAACTTGGGCTGAGTATCAGTGATGAACAGATTAAGCAGGCGATTTTCTCTGTTCCTGCGTTTCAAACCAACAACCGTTTCGATAACGAAAAATATCTGGATCAGGTTCGCCGTCTTGGACTGACGCCGGATGTCTATGCCCAACTGTTGCGTAAACAATTAACGTCGCAGCAGCTGATTCGTGGTTTCGGCAATACCTCGTTCCTGCTTCCCCAGGAAATCGACAATCTGGTAAAACAGGCGGCTCAGGATCGCGTGGTTCGACTGGCGACGATAGATGTTGAAGCCAGGGCCAACGCGCTGAGTGTTTCTGATGAAGAAATTCAGAGTTATTACGATCAGAACAAGAACAGCTTTATCGCACCTGAAGCGTTCAAAGTGAGCTATATCACGCTGGATGCCGCGGGGATCATGGATAAAACCACGGTCAATGACGATGATATCGCCGATTTTTATGAAAAAAATAAAAATGACTATTCTCAGCCAGAGCGTAAGAAATTCAGCGTCATTCAGGTAAAAACCGAAGCGGATGCACAGACTGTTTTGGATGAACTGAAGCAGGGTGCCGATTTTGCTGCGTTGGCGAAAGAAAAATCGACCGATGTGATTTCAAGCCGCAACGGTGGTGATTTGGGCTGGATGGACGAAGGTTCCACCGTTGATGAACTCAGGCAGGCTGCGCTGACCGAAAAAGGGCAGGTGTCCTCAGCAATAAAATCCTCTGTGGGATATTTGATTGTTCGTCTGGACGATATTCAGCCGCCGCAGGTTAAACCGCTGAGTGAGGTTCGTGCTGACATCGCCGCCAAAGTGAAGCAAGAAAAAGCGCTGGACGAGTATTACGCGCTGCAACAAAAAGTCAGCGAAGCGGCAAGCAATGACAACGAATCTCTGGCTTCCGCTGAAGAGGCCGCCGGCGTCAAAGCTACGCAAACGGATTGGTTTACTCGTGAACAGCTCCCTGCCGCACTGAATTTTCAGCCGGTTACTCAGGTGCTCTTTGATGGCGCATTGCTGGGTGATAACGGCGCGCCCGGCAATAACTCCGATGTCATCAATGTGGATGGCGATCGTGCTTTCGTTATTCGTATTACTGACCATAAAGCGGAAACCACGCGTCCGTTGGATCAGGTTCGCGATCAGGTAACGCAGATGGTTAAACGCCAGAAGGCAGAGCAACAGGCTCGCGTTGATGCTGAAAAAATTCTGGCCGATCTGAAACAAGGTAAGGACGATACGTTGAAAGCGGCCGGTCTGAGCTTTGGCGAAGCGAAAACGCTGTCCTCCATTTCTCAAGGCGACGTAATGACGGAATCTATTTTCGCTCTGCCGTATCCGGCCAATGATAAACCGTCTTACGGGATTTCTCAGGATCAGACGGGCAATGTGGTCCTTGTCGCATTGGATAGTGTGACGCCGCATCCGCTAAACGATCAACAAAAAGAGCAATTTTCCAGCCAGATACAGCAAAGCTCACTGGGTTCTCTTTTTGATGCGCTGCTGACCAGCTTACGTAGCGAAGCCGAAATCAAGATGGGCAACGCCGCTCAGGAGCAGCAATAAGCTCCGCATAAATTTGCAAACCGTTGCAATAACAAAAGGCCGCTTTCGCGGCCTTTTCCACATTTAAATTCCTCCGTTTGCGGCGAACTCAGACCTGCGGCAAGGTAGCGATGCTGTCAAACACAAGGAGGAAACAGCATGAAAAAATCAGGAATAAAAGCGCTTTGTCTGGTAATTGGGATGAGTTTGTCAGGGTTACCGTTAATCGTTCAGGCAACCCTGAAGGCTGATGATACGGCGACGGCGGCAAAATCTGTTTCATCCGAGCAAAAGGTGGAAAAAGTAAACTTGCCTAACGTTGATGAGGATGAAGTAAGTATCAACATGGGAACCGCAGCAGAACTGGCTGAAGTGATGAACGGCGTTGGCCTTAAGAAAGCCGAGGCCATCGTCACTTATCGTGAGCAAAATGGCCCTTTCACGCAGATTGAGCAATTAAAAGAAGTACCAGGGATTGGCGCCGCGCTGGTAGAACGTAATCTCTCCCGATTAAAACTGTGATGTTGTTCGCAACCGAGTGGTGAAATGCTGTTCGGTTGCGAGCTTCTGCTAGGCTAAATATCAGGTCATACCAGTCTTGTGAGTCTTGTCGCTATGGGAGTATTGGCTTGATGCAGAGTTTTATCACCGTTCGTGGGTATCACATTGATGTTTATCAGCATGTCAACAATGCACGATATCTGGAGTTTTTAGAGGATGCGCGCTGGCAATGGCTGGAAACGCTGCCAACCTTTGACTGGATGAATCGAAACAACATTGCCTTTATCGTGGTAAATATCAACATCAACTATCGTAAGCCCGCAGTGTTAGGGGATAAATTGCGTATCGATAGTGAGTTTTTACAATTGAATACTAAAAGCGGTGTGATCAGTCAGAAAATAACTCGTCAGTCTGATGACGAAAGTATTGCTGATGCTTTGCTGACGTTCGTCTGCATTGATTTGTTAACGCAGAAGGCGTTGCCGCTTGAAGGTGAGCTACTGGAACATTTGAATGATATCCGCCATGAGGGATAGCGCAGGGGAATAAATCAGATGTCTCCCGCTGTCTATCGTTAGCATCAGGGAAACTCAGGCTATTCAGGCAAGGCGATCATTGGTGGGGATACCGCCTTGCCTGAACCTGGCTCTGTTTGATTATCTTAAACCAGTCTTATTCTTCAGGGCCGACATAATATTGGCCGGGTCGCTCTGATATTGCTCCAGACCGTTAGCGCGTAAATGGCAGGCTGCGCAATGACCACAACCATCGCCTTTAATACCGTTGTAGCACGTCAGGGTATGATGGCGGATGATATCCAACTGTTGATAATAATCCGCCAGTGCCCAGGTTTCTGCCTTGTTGAGCCACATCAGCGGTGTTTCAAACCGGATATCACGTGCGATCCCAAGTACGATGGCTTGATTCAGGGCTTTGACGAATTCATCCCGGCAGTCGGGATAGCCGGAGAAGTCTGTTTCACACACGCCGGTAATGACGGCCTCCGCGCCAACCTGATAGGCATAAATGGAGGCCAGCGTCAGAAAAAGGATGTTTCTTCCGGGAACGAAGGTGCTGGGCACGCCCTGTACATTGGCGTCATAGTCAGGGACGGGAATATTTTCCCGGGTCAGGCTGCTGGCGGCTAATTCATTCAGCAAACCCACATCAAGAACCTTATGTGCGGCGACACCTAAAGTCAGCACAAGCTCTTTGGCGATATCAATTTCTGCCCGATGACGTTGTCCGTAATCGAAAGTAATGCAGTGGACTTCATCATATTGTTGCAGAGCCTGAATCAGGCAGGTTGTGGAGTCTTGTCCACCGCTAAAAACGACAACAGCGCGCTTCATTCTTCATTCACCTTGACGCAGTGTGAACCTCAAGGTATACGCGAGACCCTGAGGTATAAAGCGGGTATGTTACCTGAAAAACCGTCACCGTTCAGCGATGTCGGTATCTTCTGGATGAACCTGGGTCAGGCCATATTCAGCGCTGCTGCATCTTTGCATGCTGTTTTGGCACTCAGCCTATTGAGATAGGGAGTGAGGTCACCGATATTTTTTTCGACCCAGGCGCTATTGTAGTAGGTGTCCAGATAGCGTTCGCCGCTATCGCATAACAGGGTAACAATCGCGCCTTGTTTACCTTGAGCGACCATCTGTTTTGCCAATTGCAGCATTCCCCAGACATTGGTGCCGGTAGATGCGCCGACCTTGCGGCCCAGAATACCTTCCAGCCAGTAGAGCGTGGCAATACTGGCCGCATCGGGTACTTTGATCATGCTGTCGATGACGTCAGGAATAAACGACGGTTCCGCTCTTGGGCGGCCGATTCCTTCAATTCGGCTACCGCATTCGCCGGTAATCGAACGATCGCGTTGTTGATAGCAGTCGTAGAAAACCGAGTTTTCCGGGTCCACGACCACCAGCTGTGTATTCAAGCCCTGATAGCGGATATAACGCCCCAGCGTTGCCGATGTGCCACCGGTTCCCGCGCTCATAACGATATAATCTGGTACTGGATGAGGTTCACGGGACATCTGTCGATAGATGCTGTCGGCGATGTTATTGTTGCCGCGCCAGTCGGTAGCTCGCTCCGCGTAGGTAAACTGATCCATATAATGACCATTCAATTCCTTGGCCAATTGTTCTGAAGCGGCATAGATCTGTCCGGCTTGTTCGACAAAGTGGCAGCGACCACCATAAAAGGTAATTTGTTCTATTTTTCGTTTGGCGGTGTGGGCGGGCATAACGGCGATAAAAGGTAACCCCAGCAGGCGGGCAAAATAAGCTTCGGAGACGGCGGTACTGCCGGATGACGCTTCGATAATCGGCGAACCTTCCTTTATCCAGCCATTGCACAGTCCATAAAGAAAGAGAGAACGAGCCAGACGGTGTTTCAGGCTGCCGCTTGGGTGCGTACTTTCGTCTTTTAAGTAGAAATAGATACCGGGATAGTCCGGCAATGTCAGGCGGATGAGATGCGTATCAGCAGAGCGTTGGAAGTCAGCGTCTATTGCGCTGATAGCCTGTTTTACCCAGGTGTTGTTCATGATGTGGACCCATTTGCGCAGTGATGGGATTAGCTTAGCGAGTTTTCCGGAAAAAAAGGTTGTCTTTTTATCTTCTAATACGCGAAATTAGAGAAAAATTTTCTACGGAATGACGCCATGCTAGATAAAATAGATCGCACTTTGCTGAGCTTGTTGCAACAGGACTGTACGCTGTCGCTTCAGTCGCTGGCGGAATCGGTAAATCTGACGTCAACCCCATGCTGGAAACGGTTGAAGCGTCTGGAGGAAGAGGGATACATCCGGGCGCGCGTCGCCTTGCTGGATAACGAACGGCTGGGGCTGGGGCTTACCGCATTTGTCCTGTTGAAGACGCAACAGCATAATAGTGTCTGGTATCAGACGTTTACCAGCGTCGTATCGGAAATGCCCGAAGTCTTGTCTTTCTATCGGATGGCGGGAGAGTATGATTACCTGATGCAGGTACAGGTCGCTGATATGAAAAGTTATGATGATTTTTATAAACGCCTGGTAAACGGTATTCCCGGTTTGGTTGATGTCACATCCAGTTTTGCCATGGAACGTATTAAGCACACTACCGCACTACCTTTATCACTATGATTGATTATCATTCATAAGCTTTCTGTATAATCATTTTTCTGAGTTCATAATGACTCTTCTGGATATTGGAATTAAAACTGCGTGAGACTGTTTGCTCAACTAGGTTGGTATTTTCGTCGCGAATGGCGACGTTATGTCGGGGCGGTGGCGTTACTGATTGTCATTGCCATCCTGCAACTGTTACCCCCAAAACTGGTTGGGGTTATTGTTGATGGTGTCACCCGGCATAACATATCCACGGCTGAGGTTATGCAGTGGATCGGCGTGATGCTGCTGACGGCCATCATGGTCTACCTGTTGCGCTATATCTGGCGTGTGTTGCTGTTCGGCGCATCTTATAAATTGGCAGTTGAACTACGCGAAGACTTTTATCGGCAATTGAGTCGCCAGCATCCCGCCTTTTATCTTCGTCATCGTACCGGTGATTTGATGGCGCTAGCCACAAATGATGTTGACCGTGTGGTTTTTGCTGCGGGAGAAGGGGTGCTCACGCTGGTTGACTCCATGGTGATGGGATGCGCGGTTCTGATTGTTATGTGCACCCAAATCAGCTGGCAGCTGACACTGCTGGCGCTATTGCCCATGCCAGTGATGGCGCTGGTGATCAAACATTATGGCTCCCAGTTGCATCAGCGTTTCAAAGTGGCTCAGGCTGCATTTTCATCTCTCAACGATCAGGCGCAGGAAAGTCTGACCAGTATTCGCATGATTAAATCATTTGGGCTGGAAGACTATCAGTCTCGTCGTTTTGCGCAGGTTGCGGCGGATGCCGGAGCCAAAAATATGCATGTCGCACGGGTTGATGCGCGCTTTGATCCCACCATTTATATCGCGGTAGGGCTGTCTCACCTGTTGGCTATCGGCGGCGGCAGCTGGATGGTTATCAATGGTTCGTTGACGCTGGGACTGCTGACCAGCTTCGTGATGTATCTTGGGCTGATGATTTGGCCGATGCTGGCATTGGCATGGATGTTCAATATCGTTGAACGGGGAAGCGCCGCTTACAGTCGTATTCGGCAACTTCTGTCAGAGGAACAGGTGGTGGCGGAAGGTTCTGCCTGCCTGCCTGCCGGGCGGGGAACGTTAAGCGTCAATATTGATGAGTTTCACTATCCCGAAATCCCGCGTCCTGTTTTGAATAATGTCCGCTTTACGCTGGAACCGGGCAGAATGCTTGGCCTCTGTGGCCCGACCGGTTCGGGAAAAAGCACGTTACTGGCATTGATTCTGCGACATTTTGATATTAAATCGGGCGATATCCAGTATCACAACCTGCCGTTGTCTGATATCCGGTTGGATGAATTGCGCCATCGTTTTGCCGTCGTCGGGCAAACGCCTTTCCTGTTTTCTGATACCGTGACCAACAATATTGCGTTAGGGCGACCTGATGCCACCCGGCAACAGATTGAGCAGGCCGCACGGCTTGCCAGCGTACATGAGGATATTCTGCGTCTTCCCCAGGGGTATAAAACCGAAGTGGGCGAGCGAGGTGTGATGCTGTCCGGCGGCCAGAAACAGCGGATCGCCATTGCCCGGGCCTTACTGCTGGAGGCAGAAATTCTGGTGCTGGATGATGCGCTATCGGCGGTCGACGGACGTACAGAGTACCAGATTCTGCAAAACCTGAAGCAGTGGGGTGAGCAGCGTACATTGATTATCAGCGCTCATCGCCTGTCGGCTTTGACTGAGTCCAATGAGATTCTGGTTCTGCAACAGGGGCATGTGGCTCAGCGCGGTCATCATCGTGAGCTGTTGGCGCAACCCGGCTGGTATCGCGATATGTATCGCTACCAACAGCTGGAGGCCGCCCTGGATGATACGCCGCAGGCGGAAGGAGCGGGGGATGAATAGCCCTAAACAGCTTTGGCCGACGTTGAAGCGGCTGCTGGCTTATGGCTCACCGTGGCGCAAGCCGTTGGCATTCGGCGTGGTGATGCTTTGGATCGCCGCCGCGGCAGAGGTTTCCGGTCCGGTATTGGTGAGTTACTTTATTGACCATCTGGTGGCAAAAGGCGAATTTCCGTTAGCGATAGCCGCCGGTCTGGCCATGGTGTACATCATGCTACAGATTCTGGCTGCCGCGCTGCATTATTTCCAGGCGCTATTGTTCAACCGGGTCGCCGTAGGCGTAGTACAGCAGTTGCGAACTGATGTGATGGATGCCGCTTTGCGTCAGCCGCTCAGCACATTTGATACTCAGCCGGTGGGCCAGCTGATATCGCGTGTAACGAACGACACCGAGGTCGTGAAAGATCTGTATGTCATGGTTGTCTCGACGGTATTACGCAGTGCCGCGCTTATCGGTGCCATGCTGGTGGCGATGTTCAGTCTGGATTGGCGCATGGCTCTGGTTGCCCTGACGATTTTCCCTGCGGTGATCGCCGTCATGGCGATTTACCAGCGATACAGTACGCCGATTGTGCGCCGGGTGCGGAGCTATCTGGCGGATATCAATGATGGTTTTAACGAAATCATCAACGGCATGGGCGTGATACAGCAGTTTCGTCAGCAGGCCCGTTTTGGTGAAAAGCTGGGGGCGGCCAGCCGTGAACATTATCTGGCGCGTATGCAGACACTGCGCCTGGATGGGTTTCTTTTACGTCCGTTGCTCAGTCTGTTTTCTGCCATGGTCTTGTGCGGCCTGCTGCTGCAATTCGGTTTCAGTTCAGTGGGTTCTGTGGGCGTCGGCGTCCTGTATGCCTTTATTAACTATCTTGGCCGCCTGAACGAACCATTAATTGAGCTGACGACACAGCAGTCCATGCTGCAACAAGCTGTTGTCGCCGGTGAGCGTATATTTGAACTGATGGACGGCTTGAAGCAACGTTACGGTGATGATGAGCGTGAGCTGGTCAGCGGTAGTGTCGAGATCGATAACGTTTCTTTCTCTTACGGCGCGGATCAGAAGAGCGTGTTGCAGCATATTTCGCTGACGATCCCAGAGCGGGGATTTGTTGCGCTGGTGGGGCATACCGGCAGTGGTAAAAGTACGCTGGCAAATTTGCTGATGGGGTATTATTCGCCGAATGAGGGAGAAATTCGTCTGGACGGACGTCCATTGCAAACGTTGTCACATCGGGTACTGCGGCAAAATGTGGCCATGGTGCAGCAGGATCCGGTTGTTCTGGCGGAATCGATGTATACGAATGTAACGCTGGGACGTGATATCAGTGAGGACGAAGTCTGGCGGGTATTGGATATCGTCCAACTGTCTGAGTTGGTGCGGTCGTTTCCAGAAGGATTGCATACGCGCGTGGGTGAACAGGGCAATAACCTGTCTACCGGACAGAAGCAACTGCTGGCAATAGCCCGTGTGCTGGTGCAAACTCCCAAAATTTTGATCCTTGATGAAGCGACCGCGAATATTGACTCGGGTACGGAGCAGGCGGTTCAGAAAGCGCTTAACGTCATTCGTGAACAAACGACGTTGATCGTGATTGCCCATCGGCTCTCAACGATCGTCGAGGCGGATACCATTATGGTGCTCCACCATGGACAGACTGTCGAGCAAGGGACGCATGAACAGCTGCTGCGTCGGCAAGGGCGATATTATCAAATGTATCAACTGCAATTAGTTGGAGAAGAGCTGGCGGCCGCCGAAGGCAGTGAGCAGACGCTCCCCGTTTTATAAACCTCAATTTTATAAACCATCAATGCACCTGAACATGTGAGGCTGAACCACAGCCTCTTCATGACTTCGCACCATCACTAGGCATATCTATTCTGTTTTTAGCCCATATGCACTGAAACTTGGCGTAATGCACTAATTTGGTGCGCGTTGTGCCCCGCTTTTTTGTGGCCTATCATCCCTGGCGGTCACCCTTACGGGCCGTCGCTGAAGCGACATCAAAAATTTCTCCCGAAAATTTTTTGATTTTCTTCTCCCGATAGCGTTTTTTCCAGCTTGTAGCCGGCCTTAACCGCTTTCCCTCATCGATCTGAGCCAGAGAAATCATTTATGGCACACCCTTTGCTTTAATAATCACGTGCAAGGTGATTCGAGATGATCGTAATCCGAAAAATGTAATTCTAAATAGTGGCGGGCGTAAGTCTGAACTTAATGGTTAGGGGGAAGATGAATGAAACTGGTTACTGTGGTGATAAAACCATTCAAGCTGGAGGATGTGCGTGAAGCATTATCTTCTGTCGGCATCCAGGGGCTCACCGTCACTGAGGTGAAGGGCTTTGGACGCCAGAAAGGGCATGCTGAGTTGTATCGTGGCGCAGAGTACAGCGTTAACTTTCTGCCGAAAGTAAAAATCGATATCGCTATTGCTGATGATCAATTGGACGAAGTTATCGATGTGATCAGCAAAGCTGCCTATACCGGGAAAATTGGCGACGGTAAGATTTTTGTCGCCGAACTGCAAAGGGTGATTCGTATTCGTACCGGTGAAACTGACGAAGCCGCACTTTAACACCTGACTTAGATTCGTAAATAGGGATGGATGAAAATGAAAAAACTTGTCTCCTCATTAGGTCTGGGTGTAGCTGCTTTGCTCCCGTCCTGGGCGATGGCTGCAGCTCCAACGATCGATAAAGCGGATAACGCTTTTATTATGATTTGTACCGCTCTGGTACTCTTTATGACTATACCTGGTATCGCACTGTTTTATGGCGGTTTGATCCGTTCAAAAAACGTGCTTTCCATGTTGTCACAGGTGATAATTTCTTTTGCGCTGGTTTGTATTTTATGGGTCGTCTACGGCTATAGTCTGGCGTTTAGCGAAGGTAACGCTTTCTTTGGCGGTTTTTCCAACTTTATGCTGAAAGGCATCGCCATTGATTCGATTACCGGCACATTTTATCAGTACGTTCATGTTGCTTATCAGGCTTCTTTCGCCTGTATCACCGTCGCGCTGATTGTGGGGGCTATTGCTGAACGTATTCGTTTCTCTGCGGTGCTGATTTTCGTTGCGCTGTGGCTGACGTTCTCTTACCTGCCGATGACGCACATGGTGTGGGGCGGTGGCTATCTGGCTGCGGATGGCGCTCTGGACTTTGCCGGTGGTACCGTGGTGCATATTAACGCCGCTGTTGCCGGTCTGGTCGGTGCCTATCTGTTGGGCAAACGTGCCGGTTTCGGTAAAGAAGCGTTGAAACCGCACAATCTGCCGATGGTATTTATTGGTACGGCAATTCTGTACATCGGTTGGTTCGGCTTTAACGCCGGTTCTGCCGGTGCGGCGGATGAAATTGCCGGCCTTGCCTTCCTGAATACGGTTGTTGCTACCGCCGCTGCGATTCTGGCATGGGTTGCCGGTGAGTGGATGGCTCGTGGCAAACCTTCTCTGTTGGGTGCCTGTTCTGGTTGTATCGCGGGTCTGGTTGCCATTACGCCGGCTGCGGGTACTGTCGGCGTCGGTGGCGCGTTGATCATCGGTCTGGCAGGTGGTTTTGCTGGTCTGTGGGGCGTTACCGTACTGAAAAGATGGCTGCGTGTTGATGACCCATGTGATGTGTTCGGTGTTCACGGCGTATGCGGTATCGTAGGTTGCATCCTGACGGGTGTCTTTACCTCCGCTTCTCTGGGTGGCACTGGGTACGAGGAAGGCGTAACCATGGCTCATCAGGTTTGGGTACAGTTGTTCAGCGTTATCGTCTGCTTCGTGTGGTCTGGCGTCGCAGCGTTCATCGCGTTCAAAGTTGCGGATATGATTGTTGGTCTGCGTGTTCCTGAAGAACAAGAACGTGAAGGTCTGGACGTCAACAGCCATGGCGAAAATGCTTACAACCAGTAAGTAACGACGTTAGGTTTATCAAGTCCTGCTGATATAAATTGAAACAGGGCGCGAGATAATTCTCGCGCCCTGTTTTCTTGTGGCGGGCTGGTGTCTAAGGCAGCATGGGTTTTTTAATGGGCGTGGCGGCGCATTACGCCTTCCTGAATGCTGGAGGCGATCAAAACGCCTTCGCGGGTATAAAACTGTCCGCGAACAAAACCTCTGGATCCCGATGCGGATGTACTTTCTACGGTATACAGCAACCAGTCATCCAGACGGAAAGATCGATGGAACCACATGGAATGGTCAATGGTCGCGACCTGCATTCCAGGTTCGAGGAATCCGACGCCATGGGGTTGCAGCGCCGTTAACAGAAAATTGCAATCAGACGTATAGCCAAGCAGATACTGATGAGTGCGTTCATCATCCGGTAACGGACCGTTGGCTCTGCACCAGACATGTCGTACTGGTTCTTCGACTTTCCCTTTTAGCGGATTATGAAACTTCACGGGGCGCATCTCGATTGGCCGTGGCCGGGTGAATTTATCCCGAAACTGAGGGGGTAATAAATGCGCCATGCTTTGTGCAATCTCTTGTTCTGACTTGAGTTCTTCAGGTGGTGTGACGACGGGCATCACGTTTTGGTGCTCAAAACCCACTTCATGACTCTGAAATGACGCTGTCATGTAGAAAATCGGTTTGCCATTCTGAATCGCACTCACCCGGCGGGCGCTAAAACTGTTGCCGTCACGCAAGTTCTCTACATCGTAGATGATGGGTTTCCGGCTATCGCCCGGTAGCAGAAAATAGCTATGGAATGAGTGAATGCGTCGTTCGGTCGGGACGGTTTGTTTAGCCGCGGACAGTGCCTGACCAACGACTTGTCCGCCAAAAACCTGACGCAGCCCTAAATCATCACTTTGTCCCCGGAACAGTCCTTCCTCAATTTTCTCCAGATTCAGGATGTCGAGAAGGTTTTGTAGTGCCTGGCTCATGGTGTCGGCCTCGTTGGTTGATAATGGTTTGTACTCTTTATCTTCAAATTGAGGAGCGTTCGCATCCTTCTCTATCTAACCGATGGTCCTGCCTGAATGTCAGGAAACCGAACGGCTACTGTATTTCAACTAATTGAAATAGTCATTGTTTTAAAGCCATGATGCTGTCAGGCAGCCTATTGTGGGATTAAGTGATTTACGGGTTTGGTTTAATCATTTAAATCATCTCGCATGAGAATATCAGAATTTTGCACACATCATTATTGTGTTAAGTGAACCATACTACTTAAGGAACGCCGGTTTTTCTGATACCGGCAGTCTGACAGGAATAAATAAAAGGAGACTGTCCGAATGAAATTATGGCATATCTTAGGTATCACGTTATCAATGGCGCTGTCAGCGTGTGCCGATAGGGGAGACTATGGCGCTTCCCCTCAAACCGGAGCGCCAATCACCGGTGCATCGTCTCAAAATCCAGTCGTTTCAATGCCTGCGGTCAGCGGTACAGTGAATATTCGCCAACGTATCGCTTTACCGGCCAATGCGGTTTTAACGGTGACGGTATCTGATGCGTCACTCTCCGATGCACCTTCAAAAGTCATTACCCAGCGCGTAATGCGTACCGATGGCAAACAGGCGCCTTTCTCGTTTTCTTTACCGTATAACCCGGCTGATATCCAGCCTAATGCGCGTATTCTATTGAGTGCGGCGGTTGCGATAGATAACAGAATCGTCATGGTGACGGAGAATGTTTTACCGGTTATCTCCAATGGGGCGAATAACGCCGATCTGGTCCTGGTTCCGGTCGCTTCGGTTCCGTTACCTACCAGCCATTCAGACTCGGTATTATCTCCGGCTGAGCAGGCCCAAAGTTCAGGAACGCTACAGCCATCCACCACGACATCGCCCATGATATCTTCACCGCCTGTACAGTCGGGCTGGTAATCGGTAGACAGTACGCACAGAGCTAGGGTGCGTACTGCCACTTGAAGCGTCGCAGATCGATCTTGCCGTAGCGGTCAAAGACAATCCCTTCTGACAACAAGGCGGATTTTTGGCGCTGATAGTCTGCACCAATGAGCGATATTTCACCTTTGCGATTAATCACCCGGTGCCACGGAAGTTTGCTGTCATTGGGTAAGCGCTTTAACACGCCGCCAACTTGTCTGGAGGCGCGTGGAGAGCCAGCCAACATCGCCACTTCACCATAGGTCGTTACTTTGCCGTAAGGGATGGCCGCTACAATTTGGAAAATACGCTGGCGAAAATTGTCATTTTCTCCTGTCATCAACGCGTTCCTGTCTTTTTGAGTTTGGCACAGTGAAGAAAAGTGTATAGTGACATAGCAGTATGAGTAAGAAAACACCGGTTGGGATGTGTTAGCTTGCAATTGGCCATCCCATCACCGATAATGCCCACCGCTCTTTAGCAAGATAGCAAAATATCTTGTCATCGAGTCGTCAATGGAGGCTCTGTCGGTTCTCCCGCAACATTAACCTGTGGACTCGGTCAGGTCCGGAAGGAAGCAGCCGCAGCAGGAGTCGTGTGTGCCGGGATGTAGCTGGCAGGGCCTCCACCAATTTATCTCCCGTATTAATTTTCTTTGGTATCCAGAAGAGCGTTTGTTTATCGCTGCTGGTGTTTTCCCTGTTTAAGAAGAATCAGACACGTTGTGCCGTGAGTAGTGCTTTTGTCTATTCCGTTATTGCCTGCCTATCGCGTATTTATCTATCATCCCGGATATCACTCAAGCCACTGACTCGTATAAGAACGAACCCGATTGCGCGTTTGCCTGCCAGTGTCTCGAAATCTATCGGGGGGATATATAAAGAATAGTTTTGGTTATTGATTGGGCTATCAATGAGGCTGGTAAAAATGAGGCGCGGCTGGAATTTAATAATGTTTATAAAAAAATACTATACTAATTATTGCTTTCATTGCGAATACACTTTGTTACAAGTTTGGCTTTATTACTACATTAATAAACAAAACAAGAGTGATGGCCGATAAAGGGTTATCGGCACAATGTATTTTATATCAACGTTTGTATACTTTGCGTCTGAGAATTAACGAACGTATTTCCATACCGCGGTGGGGACTTTGTCATAAAGCTTGTTCATCGTCAGTTCTGCCAGACGGTGGTCCGCTGCGGAATAGAACATCTCCAGCTCATCATTAGAGAGTTCATACTTGTTTTTCTCAATAACGCGCTCAAGCGTGTCAATGGTTGTGCATTTACGTAAACGCATCAAATAATCGATTTTTTTCATAATGGCCTTTGTGCAAACAGTACCTGGTGGTTAATAAATATAAGATAAATTATTGCTTAAGTTTTAGCAGGCGTACAGATGTTCGCTTCTGAGAACATTCCGAATAATTTGTCTTTAGATTTCTGCCAACGGCGTAGCTCGGCGTCATTGATGCCGTAGTTGCTAAACAAAACGTAGGTATCATCTAAATACTTTTCAACCTGCTGGGAAAGCTTGTTTTCGTCAGGGTATTTTATTTTAAATGTGAGAATAAATGTAGCGATATGCTCAATAAGTTCATTTAATTGGAGATTGATCGCAGATGTAGGGTCATTGACCCAGCCGTGACTGCTATCGCCTAACGTTGCAATGCTTTCGTCGCACAGATTCTCACATAAGAATCTGAGTTGGGCAATATCATAATGTTTCGGTGTGTACTCATCCATATCAATCCCTCCGTTAAGCCGTTATTCAGTGTTACTTCGGTTAACACCTGGTAAACAGGTAGACTGACGAAACTCATAGAAGATTTTAGCCATGTTTCTGTATTCATGACGTTACGATCAAAATCGTTATCTCTATGATTCTGACAGTCATAAATTAGGCAACAACGACTACTGTACTTCCTGATATCAACAAGCTCACTTTCTACTTTAATACTAACACATGGCGTCTAAACTATACCATGCCGATACAAATTACGTCATTCCCCTATGACTATAGCAAAATCGTCAGCAAGATTCGCGGGTAATAGATAAGCTTTTCGAGGCTATTTTTCAGGATTAAATGATCGTCATTTTGATGATGTGAATAGTCAGAGAATAATCTTGATATTAGATAACCAAATTAATTCTGTTATAAAATCGAGATGGCGAGGTGATCCCATAAGAGAGGTGTGGTGATATTATCTTATTGTTTTATCTATTTTTATTTAATGGTTTATAAAAAAAGCTCCATTACATGCATAACAGAGCTGGCGTAATTTTATAAGAAAATCGTTAACCTTTTTTCTTTTTCCTGCCTTGTACGGCCTTAAAACGTGGATTGCTTTTACATATAACATAGACGCGTCCACGGCGGCGTACCACGATACAGTCTTTATGACGGTTTTTTGCCGATCGCAGCGAGCTAAGTACCTGCATATGAATAATTCCTCTCTTTACTTAAAGAAGTGTCCAAAACGTTGCTGGAAGCGAGCCGTGCTGCCTTCTTTCGCATATTCTTTCTGCTTCCCGGTATAGTAAGGGTGAGATGCCGAAGAAACATCAATAGTGACATAGGGATAGCTGACGCCTTCCAGCTCGATGGTGCGATCCGTTCTGATGGTTGAGCCAATACGGTAGTACACGCCGGCACTGGTATCATGGAATACCACTGTCCGATAATCAGGATGAATATTTGCTTTCATAGTCGCCTTAAATGTTATGTTATAACATATCTATATATTGCGCTTTTTTGCCACATGAATCAACCCTGATATTTGAGTGGTTACTTTGATTTGAGGCTGAGGAAAGCGGGCAGTAAAAAGGCCGCATTCGCGGCCTTGGAGAGCAGTGGATTAAGCCTTAGTGAGGCTCTACCTTGTGATGCTGTTCTGACTCGTCAATCTTCTTTCCGAAGCGGCGGCGTACCACCACAAAGAACACTGGAACGAAGAATATCGCCAGAACGGTAGCGGTGATCATCCCACCCATCACGCCTGTACCCACGGCGTTCTGTGCACCGGAACCGGCACCTGAGCTGATAACCAGCGGCAGTACACCAAGAATGAAGGCAAGTGATGTCATCAGTATTGGGCGCAAACGCATACGGACGGCGTCCAACGTTGCTTCAATCAGACCCTTGCCTTCTTTCTCCATCAGGTCTTTGGCAAACTCGACGATCAATATGGCGTTTTTCGCGGATAACCCTATGGTTGTCAGCAGGCCTACCTTGAAGTAAACGTCGTTTTCAAGACCACGCATATTGGCGGCGATCAACGCGCCAATAATACCCAGTGGTACAACCAGCATGACGGAGAACGGGATAGACCAGCTTTCATAAAGCGCCGCCAGACACAGGAATACCACAATCAATGAAATAGCATAGATTGCAGGAGCCTGATTACCTGACAAACGTTCCTGGTAAGACATACCCGTCCATTCGTAACCGATGCCTGTGGGCAATTTGGTCACAAACTCTTCCATCAATGCCATGGCTTCACCCGTACTCTTGCCTGGAACGGCTTCCCCCTGGATTTGCATGGAAGGCTGGCCATTGTAACGTTCCAGACGTGGTGAACCATATTCCCAATGACTTTGGGTGAACGCCGAGAATGGCACCATCTGTCCGTTACTGCCGCGGATATACCAGGCCTTGATATCATCCGGGAGCATACGGAAAGGCGCATCCGCCTGAACGTACACTTTTTTCACGCGGCCGCGGTCGATAAAGTCATTCACGTAGCTTCCGCCCAGGGCTGTCGCCAGTGTCGCGTTGATATCCGCCAAGGAAATACCCAGCGCCTGTGCTTTTTCATGGTCAACATCAAGTCGGAACTGCGGTGTATCTTCCATGCCGTTAGGTCGAACTTTCACCAGCGTGTCAGGACGCTGAGCGGCCATACCCAAGAGTTGGTTACGGGCCTCCGTCAGTTTTTCGTGACCGAGGTTAGCCTGATCGATCAACTGGAAGTCGAAACCGGTAGCAGTACCCAGTTCGACAATCGCAGGGATGTTGGCTGCAATAACGATAGCCTCTTTAATTTGGCTGAATACGGCGTTGGCTCTGCCGGCGATAGCGGTAACTTTATTTTCATCGCCACGACGCTCGTTCCAGTCTTTGAGACTGGCGAACGCCAATCCCGCATTCTGGCCGCGGCCAGAAAAACCGAAACCAGTAACCGTAAAGACTGATTGAACGTTGTCCTTTTCATTCTCCATGTAGTATTTGGACACACTGTCCATGATTTTCTGGGTATTTTCCTGCGTTGCACCTGCGGGTAGCTGCACAATATTCAGCAGAACCCCCTGATCTTCGTCCGGCAAGAAAGAACTTGGCAAACGCAGGAACAGGAGCGCCAGACCCACAACAATGAGCAGATAGACGACCAGATAACGACCCGTGCTGCGCAGGATATTTGCTACGCTGTCGGTGTAATGGTGAGAGCTTTTTTCAAACAGTCTGTTGAACCAGCCGAAAAATCCCGTTTTCTCGCCATGATCGCCTTTGGCAATAGGTTTCAGCAGCGTGGCGCAGAGGGCAGGGGTCAGAATCAATGCCACCAGCACAGACAGCACCATTGCGGAAACAATCGTGATGGAGAACTGACGGTAAATAGCCCCTGTGGATCCGCCAGTGAACGCCATGGGGACGAATACTGCTGACAGAACCAGGGCAATACCGACCAGCGCGCCCTGTATCTGTTCCATGGAGCGTTTTGTCGCTTCTTTCGGCGGCAATCCTTCTTCCGCCATGACGCGTTCCACGTTTTCGACCACGACGATGGCATCATCCACCAGAAGCCCGATTGCCAGAACCATCGCAAACATGGTCAAGGTGTTAATGGAGTAACCAAAGGCCGAGAGGATGGCGAATGTACCCAGCAGAACAACCGGTACCGCAATCGTAGGAATCAGCGTGGCGCGGAAGTTCTGCAAGAACAGATACATCACCAGGAAAACCAGTACGATGGCTTCTGCCAGTGTTTTTACCACTTCGTTAATTGAGATTTTAACGAAAGGGGTTGTGTCATAGGGATAAACGACTTTCAGCCCGGAAGGAAAGAATTCTTCCAGGTTGGCCAGTTCGTTTTTTACTGCGGTTGCCGTATCCAGCGCGTTCGCACCGGTTGCCAGTTTGATACCGATACCCGCAGCGGGTTGACCGTTGAAGCGGGCGATAATGTCATAGCTTTCGGCCCCGAGTTCGACACGCGCTACGTCCTTTAAACGAACCTGTGAGCCATCCGTGTTCACCTTCAGCAGAATCTGCGAGAATTGCTCCGGCGAGTTCAAACGGGTCTGCGCAATGATTGACGAGTTCAACTGCTGGCCGGGAACCGGAGGCGAGCCGCCCAACTGGCCTGCCGCAATCTGGTTGTTCTGCACCGTGATAGCTGAAGTTACGTCACTGGTCGTCAACTGATAGTTATTCAGCTTGTTCGGGTCCAGCCAGATACGCATTGCGTACTGTGCGCCAAACAGCTGTGCATCACCCACGCCGGAAGTACGGCTGATCGGATCTTTGACGTTAGCCGCCACATAGTCCGCAATATCTTCCTGCGATAATTTGCCGTCTTCACTGATGAAGGCTGCAACCATCAAGAAGCTGCTGCTGGATTTCTGGACGTTCACCCCTTGTTGCTGAACTTCCTGAGGCAGTAAAGGCATTGCCAACTGTAGCTTGTTTTGTACCTGAACCTGAGCAATGTCGGCGTTGGTGCCGGCATCAAAGGTCAAGGTAATCTGTACGGTACCAGATGAGTCACTGCTTGATGCCATGTACATCAGATTATCGATACCGTTCATATTCTGTTCGATAACCTGCGTAACAGAGTCTTGCAGCGTTGACGCATCGGCCCCCGGATAATTTGCTGTCACTTCAATTGCGGGTGGCGCGATCGTCGGATATTGGGCAATGGGCAATTTTACAATTGCCAGCAACCCCGCCAGCATCACGATAATGGCGAGTACCCATGCAAAAATGGGGCGATCTATAAAAAACTTAGCCATGAATTACCGGCTCCTGTTAAGACTTCGCGGGTTCAGCCGACGCTTGCTGCGGCTGCTCATTATCTTGAGCGACTTCTTGGGCCTTCACTTGTATACCGGGTCTGATTTTTTGCAGGCCGGTGAGAATAACGCGATCGCCTTCTTTCAAGCCTTCCGTAACCAACCATTTGTCACCAATTGCTTTACTGGTTTTAAGCGAACGCGGTTCGACTTTATCGCCTTCTCCGACAAGCATCGCCGTTGCTTCACCGCGTGGATCGCGGGTAATTCCCTGCTGTGGAACCAGTAACGCATTATTGTTTATACCGGACTCGAGACGCGCACGTACAAACATGCCGGGCAGAAGGTCGTGTTGCGGGTTAGGGAAAATGGCCCGTAAGGTGATTGAACCTGTGGTTTCATCAACGGTCACGTCCGAAAATTCCAGCGTACCCGGATGACCGTATTCTGAACCATCTTCCAGCAGCAGACGAACGGTCGCTTTACCTTCGTTCTGCTTCAGCGTGCCGTTTTCCAGTTCTTTTTTCAGTTGCAGGAAATCATTACTGGATTGCGTGACATCGACATACATCGGATCCAACTGCTGTACGGTGGTTAATGCGGTGGTTTGACCGGTGGAAACCAGCGCGCCTTCTGTTACCGTGGATTTACCAATCCGACCGGAGATCGGCGAACTTACTTTGGTATAGGCGAGGTTGATCTGAGCGGTATCTACCGCGGCTTGCGCGGCCTGAACAGCGGCATCGGCCTGACGGGACGTTGCAACCGCCTGATCGTAATCCTGTTTGCTGATGTAATTGGTTCCCAGCAGAGGTTTGTAACGATTAACGGTTAAACGAGCGATTTCAGCGCTGGCCTGTGCCTGTGCTAATGAGCCTCTGGCACTATTATAACTGGCCTCATACGTCGCAGGATCGATCTGATACAGTGATGCGCCAGCCTGAATATCACTTCCTTCAACAAAGTTGCGTTTCAGAATAATGCCACCGACCTGAGGGCGAACTTCTGCAATGCGATAGGCATTGGTACGGCCAGGCAAGTCAGTCGTGACATTCAGTGACTGTGTTTTCAATGTCACAATACCCACTTCAGGAGCCTGTTGTTGCGCATCAGCCTGCTGATTTTCACTACTGTCGCACCCTGCGAGAATTAAGCCGCCAGAAAGCATCAGAACTGCCGCCAGAGGCGTTAGCCCTCTGTTTTTGTTCATAGATAAACCTCAAGTGTCCGATTTGAAATTGACCAATGGATCACGTGCTTAAAACCCATTGCTGCGATAGTCTTATCTTCATGCTATGTTACATACATACTCGAATGTATGTAAATCACACTTTCCTTCAAATACAGCGATATGGCACGAAAAACCAAACTACAGGCTCAAGAAACCCGACGACAAATAATTGATGCAGCGTTGAGAGTATTCTCAGAGCATGGTGTATCTGCTACGTCACTGGCTGATATTGCCGCTGCCGCAGGCGTTACCCGTGGCGCTATTTACTGGCATTTCAAAAACAAAGCTGAATTATTTGATGAAATATGGGCATTAGCAGAAGCAAAAATCAGTGATTTTGAAATAGAGTATCAGACAAAATTCCCTGATAATCCACTCCTTGTGATGCGTGAATTATTGATTTATATGCTTCGTTTAACCGTCAATGACCCTCAGTGGCGCTCCATGATGGAAATCATTTTTCATAAATGTGAGTTTGTAGGTGAAATGCTACAGTCTTATAACGCTCGCAAAGCGCTTTATCTTTCCTGCTACACCGACATTGAAGATAACCTGATACGATGTATTCGTTTGGGGATGCTGCCAGCGGATGTTCATCCCCGTCGCGCCGCTATCGCATTACGCGCCTATTTTTCGGGCATTATGGAAAACTGGTTGTTCATGCCCGAGAGCTTCAACCTTGAGCAGGACGCGCCCACATTGACAGATGCTTTTATTGATATGCTTCGCTTCAGCACGGCCATTCGTCATACTGCTGTCTGATCGGCTCATTGAATATCGCTCGGTCTGGCTGTGTCGTTGATATGGGCGACGGGCGCTTGTCATCGCCCGTGCTTTGAAGGCTACGCTTCGGTAGGTTTTTTTTCCTGCTGCGCCTTCTTCTGAAAGTCTTCGCGTACGATTTCCAGGGCAGCCAGGGCAAGCTGCGGTTCGATTTGGTTATCTTCCAGTAACATGATCAGATCGACTGCCAGTTTGATCTCCGGGGGCGCATTTTCCAGTGACATAACGGATTCCCCTCCCTCATATTCTGTATGGGTCTTTCAGATATAGCAGAAAGACCACACAATTTACAGGCCCTGCTCGTTGCGTTCGATTAAGCGTTCCAGTCGGGAGAGTGCCTGCCGGCAGCGCGATAGTCGACCTTCCAGCGCCGCCAGTTCTTTTTGCAGCCGCTGTTGTTCACTGAATAACGTTTGTGTACTGAGCAGGCTTTCCCTGTCCTGAATCATGGAGAGCAGGCGGCGTTCGTAACCTTGATGTTCCGCTAATTTATGGTAGAGATCGTCTGCCGGGGGAGTGGTTGGCTGTTCCTGGCGTCGTAACGATTGTGTGGCCGACTCGCGTTGTAGCGCCGTAATTTGACTGACCAGTTTTTCTGCCATGAAGGCGACCTGTTCCGTGCGTTGTTCCGCGACCAGTTGCCGGATCAAATGTAAGTTCTGGCTGACTTCCGCGAAGTAATCTTTCAGGCGCGTACCATAGCTGCTGAATAATTGACGATCGAAACGCGACTGTGAAACGGATTTATTCGCGATCGGCTCGATTTCTTTTGCCAGCGTTGCAATCTGCTGTTCAAGAACCAGCAGCAGTTTGTGAGTGTTCACATTATTCCCCTACGCCAAGCGGATAGCCCAGCTTGCCTGTAATGATAGGCCGGTACAAGTTAATGTCGTTGTCCGGAATGAGAATATCTTAACTAACCAGTCGAAAAAGTTGGTGATAAAGTGTCATTGTCATAGCCGATGTTTTTAGATCGCAAGGGTGAATATGTATCGTGTGGCGTTGATAATATTAGGGTGGATCGCTGTGGTGCTGGCAACGCTTGGCGTGGTGTTGCCCCTGCTGCCGACTACGCCGTTTCTATTATTGGCGGCGTGGTGTTTCGCCCGTTCGTCTCCGCGTTTTCATTATTGGCTGCTTTATCGTTCATGGTTCGGCGGTTATTTACGTCATTGGCAGCAATACCGGGCGTTACCGCCGGGAGCAAAGTGGAAGGCGGTTACCGTTATTTTGTTAACGTTTGCGCTCTCGCTTTGGCTGGTTAAAATGATCTGGGTAAGAGTCTTGCTACTGGTGATTCTGGCAATTTTATTGACCTTTATGCTTCGTTTACCGGTTATTGATCCGGAACAACAAAAAATTTCCGGAAGAAATTTTTAATAACGCGTGGCGTTAACCGTTAGGTGACGAGGCTCGACAGCCCGTCATAAAAAGCGCGCTGACGCCGTGCAGATGGTTGCTTTTATCTGCCAGTTTGACTAGATTTGACCGTTTTCGTGCGCCGGCCGCCATTTCCTTTCTTTCGCAAGTGTGTCAATTCACTGGCAGATGAAGTGCTGGAAGTGGTGTGTGGGTCAGCATTAGTATGATTAGAACGTTTTATCAGGCACAGATATGATGACAGCGCAGCGTCCCGAATTGATTAAAAACAGTATCAAAAGCATTCCCGACTACCCAAAACCGGGGATTCTGTTCCGCGATGTAACGAGTCTGCTGGAAGATCCTGCCGCTTATGCCGCCAGCATCGAAATGTTGACCCATCGTTACCTCGATGCCGGTATTACCAAAGTCGTGGGAACAGAAGCGCGTGGTTTCCTGTTTGGCGCGCCAGTTGCTCTGGCACTGGGCGTTGGTTTCGTTCCTGTTCGCAAGCCAGGCAAGCTGCCGCGTCCCACCATCAGCGAGAGCTATGAACTGGAATATGGTTCCGACAGTCTGGAAATCCACTCGGATGCAATCAATGCCGCGGATAACGTACTGGTTATTGACGATCTGCTGGCAACCGGCGGGACGATTGAAGCGACGGTAAAACTGATTCGCCGTTTGGGTGGTCACGTCACCGACGCCGCTTTTGTCATCAACCTGTTCGATTTGGGTGGAGCACAACGTCTGGAAGCGATGGGCGTGCACTGCTATAGCCTGGTTGACTTCCCCGGACATTAATCATAACAGCCTCGCCGATAACGGCGAGGCTGTGTTAGCATGACCTCCTCAATAACTCAACTGTTGCGGTATTGATGAGCTATCAGGTTCTTGCCCGTAAGTGGCGTCCCCAAACCTTTGCCAATGTCGTTGGTCAAGAGCATGTACTGACCGCGTTGGCCAATGGCCTTTCTTTAGGCAGAATTCATCATGCCTATCTGTTTTCCGGTACGCGCGGCGTAGGGAAGACCACCATCGCGCGTTTGCTGGCAAAAGGGCTGAATTGTGAGCAGGGCGTAACCGCGACCCCTTGTGGACAATGTGAGAACTGCCGTGAGATCGAGCAAGGTCGTTTTGTCGATTTAATCGAGATCGATGCGGCTTCCCGCACCAAGGTCGAAGACACCCGCGAACTACTGGATAACGTGCAGTATGCGCCGGCGCGCGGCCGCTTCAAGGTCTACCTGATCGATGAAGTTCATATGCTATCGCGGCACAGTTTCAATGCGTTGCTGAAAACGCTGGAAGAACCGCCGCCGCACGTCAAATTCCTGCTGGCGACCACCGATCCGCAAAAGCTGCCGGTGACAATTTTGTCACGCTGCCTGCAATTCCATCTGAAAGCGCTGGATGTTGAACAGATTCGGGCGCATCTGGAGCAGGTGTTGCAGGCTGAACAACTGGTCAGCGAACCCCGGGCGTTACAATTGCTGGCGCGTGCCGCCGATGGCAGCCTGCGCGATGCGCTGAGCCTGACCGATCAGGCGATCGCCATGGGACAAGGTCAGGTGACGACCGAATCCGTTAGTCGGATGCTGGGAACGCTGGATGATGAGCAGCCGCTGGCGATTATCGAAGCGCTGGTGAAAGCCGATAGCGCGCACGTGATGTCCCTGCTCGATCAGGCGGCAGCGCGAGGCGTCGACTGGGAGGCGCTGCTGGTGGAAACCCTGACGTTACTGCATCGTATCGCCATGGTTCAATTGCTGCCGACGGCATTGAGTCACGATTATGCGTCGGTTGAAGCCCGCCTGCGGGATTTGGCCCGGGCGCTACCGCCTGCGGATGTGCAGCTTTACTACCAGATACTGCTGATAGGGCGCAAAGAATTGCCTTATGCGCCGGATCGCCGCATGGGCGTGGAAATGACGCTGCTGCGGGCGTTGGCATTTCACCCGCAACAGATAATCGAAGCGCCTGCGTCGGCGCCACCGGCAAATACCGGGCCGTCTCCCTCAACGCCGTCGGCGGCAACAGCCAATACCGCTGCGCCGCAAGGCAGTGCGCCGCAGGATAATGCGTTCGCGCCATCTTATCCGACGGACATGCCCGTGCCGCCTGCCGATTATGCTTCCGGCGCCTCCGCAGACGCCGAGTATGCGGCATCTGCGCCTCCCCCGGATACGGTTGATAGCGATCTTTCTGATACCACATCGCAACTGCTACAGGCGCGTAGCCGGCTGTTGCGCAAGCAGGGGACAACCCCGCCAAAAAAGGCTGAACCGGCAGCGTCTGATAAAACGCGGCCGGCAACCTCGGCGCTTGAGCGTTTAGCCTCGGTGACCGAGCGCAGCATGCAGCGGAAAAACGAAAAGGATTCGGCTGCGGTTTCCTCCAAAAAACCGGAAGCTTATCGCTGGCGTGCGCAAAACAAGGCTGAGGAGATAAAAGCGGATGTCACCACGCCGAAAGCGTTGCGTTCCGCGTTGGAGCATGAAAAAACGCCTGAACTGGCGGCGCGGTTGGCGGAGGAGTCGCTGGAGCGTGATGAATGGGCGGCGGAAATTAATCGCCTGTCGTTACCAAAACTGGTACAACAGCTGGCGTTAAATGCCTTCAGAGAGATCCCCGAGGCAGGTAAAATACATCTGCATCTGCGTTCTTCCCAGCGTCACCTGAATTCACCGGCGGCGCAGGAAACGCTGACGGAAGCGCTGACGGCGCACTACGGTCATCCGATAACGCTGTCGGTGACCGAAGATGATAATCCGGCGGTGCTGACGCCGCTGGAATGGCGTCAGGCGATTTATGAAGAAAAGCTGGCGCAGGCACGCCGGTCGATTCTGGCTGATAATACGATTCAAACGCTGCGGCGTTTCTTTGATGCGGAACTGGACGAAGAGAGTATCCGCCCTGTTTAACCGCTGCGAGTTTGCAGCCCGAAGTGATAGAGAGAAAACTATGTTTGGTAAAGGTGGAATTGGCAATCTGATGAAGCAAGCCCAGCAGATGCAGGAAAAAATGCAGCAGATGCAGGAAGAGATTGCAAATCTGGAAGTCACGGGTGAATCGGGTGCCGGTCTGGTGAAGATTACGATCAATGGGGCGCACAATTGCCGCCGTGTTGAGATCGATCCCAGCCTGATGGAAGACGATAAAGAAATGCTGGAAGATCTGATTGCGGCGGCGTTCAACGATGCCGCGCGTCGTATTGACGAAACGCAGAAAGAAAAAATGGCTTCTGTTTCCAGCGGCATGCAGTTGCCGCCAGGCTTTAAGATGCCGTTCTGATGCAAACCAGTCCGCTTCTTGAAGCACTGATGGAGGCGTTGCGCTGTTTGCCGGGGGTCGGGCCGAAATCGGCGCAGCGCATGGCTTTTCATCTGTTGCAGCGTAACCGCAGCGGAGGGATGCGTCTGGCGCAGGCGCTGACTCGCGCCATGTCTGAAGTTGGTCACTGTGCCGACTGCCGCACCTTCACCGAACAGGATGTGTGCACCATCTGTTCCAACCCGCGCCGTCAGCAAAATGGTCAGATCTGCGTGGTGGAAAGCCCGGCGGATATTCATGCCATCGAACAGACCGGGCAGTTTGCCGGACGTTACTTTGTGCTGATGGGACATTTATCGCCGCTCGATGGGATCGGCCCGGATGATATTGGTCTGGGGCGTCTGGAAGAGCGTCTGCAAAGCGAATCGATCGGCGAAGTCATTCTGGCCACCAACCCGACGGTGGAAGGTGACGCGACGGCTAACTACATTGCCGAACTGTGCGCGCAATATGGCGTGATGGCCAGCCGGATTGCCCATGGCGTTCCTGTCGGGGGAGAGTTGGAAATGGTGGATGGCACCACGCTTTCCCACTCGCTTGCCGGTCGTCAACCTTTCAAGTTTTAATCTCAACCGGCTGTCAGAGTGCTGCCTGACCGCCGGGTTACCCTTTCATTTATCCGATCTTTTTGCCTGGCCTCGCCCTTGAAATTATCGTGTCTTATCCCCACTTCATGCTCATCGTCAGTTTAATCAGCCTGAATAATATTAGGATTGAGGTAAGCAACAATGAGTATGAAAGGCCAAGAAACCCGTGGATTCCAGTCCGAAGTAAAGCAACTGCTGCATTTGATGATCCATTCACTGTATTCCAATAAAGAAATCTTCCTGCGTGAATTGATCTCCAATGCCTCCGATGCGGCAGATAAATTACGTTTCCGGGCATTGTCTGCCCCTGAACTGTATGCCGGCGACGGTGACCTGCGCGTGCGAGTTTCGACCGACAAAGAAAAACGTACTCTGACGATTTCTGATAACGGTATTGGTATGAGCCGTGAGGAAGTGATTGATAATCTGGGAACGATCGCTAAATCCGGCACAAAAGCGTTTTTGGAGTCGATAGGGTCCGATCAGATTAAAGACAGCCAACTGATTGGTCAGTTTGGCGTTGGGTTTTATTCAGCCTTTATCGTAGCGGATAAGGTTACGGTGCGCACTCGTGCGGCCGGCGCGGCTGCCGATCAGGCGGTGTTCTGGGAATCGGCGGGCGAGGGGGACTACACCATCGCCGATATCACCAAAGACGATCGCGGCACTGAAATTACGCTGCATCTGCGGGAAGGGGAAGATGAATTTCTGGATGACTGGCGCGTGCGCTCCATCATCAGCAAATACTCCGATCACATTGCGCTGCCGGTGGAGATTGAATCCCGAACGGAAAGTGAAGAAGAGGGCGGTGAATCAACCGTAAGCTGGGAGAAGATCAACAAGGCACAGGCCCTGTGGACGCGCAGCAAATCTGAAATCAGTGATGACGAATATAACGAGTTCTACAAGCACATCGCCCATGATTTTACCGACCCGCTGAGCTGGAGCCACAACCGTGTGGAAGGCAAGCAGGAGTACACCAGCCTGCTGTATATCCCTGCCCGTGCGCCGTGGGACATGTGGAACCGCGACCATAAGCACGGTCTGAAACTGTATGTGCAGCGCGTATTTATTATGGATGATGCCGAACAGTTCATGCCGAACTATCTGCGTTTCGTTCGCGGCCTGATTGATTCCAATGATTTGCCGCTCAACGTTTCCCGCGAGATTCTACAGGATAGCCGTGTCACTCAGAACCTGCGTAATGCCCTGACCAAACGCGTATTGCAGATGCTGGAAAAACTGGCGAAAGATGACGCGGAAAAATATCAAACCTTCTGGCAACAGTTCGGCCTGGTGCTGAAAGAAGGCCCGGCTGAAGACAGCGGCAACCGCGAAGCGATCGCTAAACTGCTGCGCTTCGCCACAACGCAGTCCGACAGCTCAGCACAGACCGTATCGCTGGAAGAGTATGTTGGCCGGATGGTTGAAGGTCAGGATAAAATTTATTACATCACGGCTGACAGCTATGCCGCCGCGAAGAGCAGCCCGCATCTGGAACTGTTCCGCAAGAAAGGCATTGAAGTGCTGCTGCTGTCCGATCGTATCGACGAATGGATGATGAGCTACCTGACTGAGTTCGATGGCAAGTCATTCCAGTCTGTCAGCAAGGCGGATGACGCGCTGGATAAGCTGGCGGATGAAGAAAACGATGCGCAGAAAGAAGCGGAAAAAGCGCTGGAGCCTTTTGTCGATCGCGTGAAAACCCTGTTGGGTGAGCGGGTGAAAGACGTTCGTTTGACGCACCGCCTGACGGATACGCCCGCGATTGTGGTCACTGACGCCAATGAAATGAGTACGCAGATGGCGAAACTGTTTGCCGCTGCCGGACAACAGGCGCCGGAAGTGAAGTATATTTTTGAACTGAACCCGGAACATGCGCTGGTTAAGCGTGCTGCCGATGTCAGTGATGAAGCCGGATTTGCCGAATGGGTAGAGCTGCTGCTCGATCAGGCTTTACTGGCAGAGCGCGGTACGCTGGACGATCCTAACCAGTTTATCCGTCGCATGAACCAGTTGTTGACGGCCTGATATCGTCTCTCAGACCCCGGTTCTCCGGGGTCGTTAAACGCCGCTGGCGGCGTTTTTTCATTATTTATCGGTTATGACGCCATGCCCATTCGCGTGGCAGCCCGATCGGATTTTCTCTGGTTTCCACCTCGCCGAATATTCTTTTATTCGTCTACACTCACAGTCATGACCGCCCGTCCATAAGGTTTGGCGGCTTTTTCACCGACTGATGATATGCTGAAGCGAGCCCGTTCCTTGAGGATAAGCGCCTGGAATGGTATGGTTTAGCGTTTTTCAAATTTATTTTATAAAAACTACATAGCAAGGGGATTTACGCAATGCGTATTATTCTGCTGGGCGCTCCAGGCGCAGGCAAAGGTACTCAGGCTCAATTCATCATGGAAAAATACGGGATCCCGCAGATTTCCACTGGTGATATGCTACGTGCCGCGGTAAAAGCGGGTACTGCACTGGGTAAGCAGGCTAAAGAAATCATGGACGCTGGTAAGCTGGTGACGGATGAATTGGTCATTGCCCTGGTTAAAGAACGTATCGCCCAGGATGATTGTCATAACGGTTTTCTGCTGGATGGTTTCCCGCGGACTATTCCGCAGGCTGATGCCATGAAAGAAGCGGGCATCAATGTGGATTATGTGATTGAATTTGCTGTTCCTGATGAACTGATCGTCGATCGTATTGTGGGACGCCGCGTTCATGCCGCGTCCGGCCGGGTTTATCATGTGAAATTTAATCCGCCTAAAGTTGAAGGCAAGGATGACGTTACGGGCGAAGAACTGACGACGCGTAAAGACGATCAGGAAGAAACCGTACGTAAACGTCTGGTGGAATATCACCAGCAAACCGCGCCGCTGGTGGCTTACTACCAGAAAGAAGCTGATGCGGGCAACACCCGTTACTTCAAAGTGGAAGGTACGCGCAAAGTCGCAGAAGTTCGCGCCGAACTGGAAACGATCCTGGGCTGATTTCCCCAGCGCCCGGAACATAGGGTCAATGCTTCTGATGCCAGACAACCGTCTGGCATTTTTTATGGCGGGCTGTCACTACTACATGACGTTGAAAAACGCAGGCGCGTTTTTATGTCGGCGTCGGACACGGTTACTTTCTTCTATTGATGACATCGGTTTTAACCATGCTATCTATCCGTATTGGTTTGGTTTTTTTCGCTACAATAAAGACTTCGATAGGTAGGCATAGCGGGTTGGCTGGATAGATAAGCGGCTTGTTTTAAGGGGAAGGTATGAGAGTAGAGAAACTCGGCGTTTTGATGGTGAATTTAGGGACGCCCGATGCACCGACACCGCATGCGGTGAAACGCTATCTGGCCGAGTTCCTGAGCGACAGGCGTGTCGTGGACACGCCTCGTCTGTTATGGCAGCCGCTGCTGCGTGGCGTCATACTGCCGTTCCGCTCTCCGCGAGTGGCAAAACTCTATCAGTCCGTCTGGATGGAGGGCGGCTCGCCGCTGCTGGTGATTAGTCGTCGGCAACAGCAGGCGCTGGCGTCACGCCTGCCTGATATTCCTGTCGAGTTGGGGATGAGCTATGGCTCTCCCAGCCTGCATTCTGCGCTGGATAAACTGTTATTGCAGGGCGTCACGCAACTGGTGGTTATACCGATGTATCCCCAGTATTCCTGTTCGACCACGGCCTCTGTCTGGGATGGACTGGCGACACAGCTACGCCGCTATCGTCAATTGCCCGCCATTCGCTTTATTCGTGATTACGCGGAACACCCTGCTTATATTGCCGCATTAAAATATCGGGTTGAACAGGCCTTTGCCGAGCATGGTGAGCCAGATCGACTGGTGCTCTCTTTTCATGGTATCCCGCAGCGTTACGCTAACGAAGGCGATGACTATCCGCAGCGTTGTCATGCAACCGCCGACGCATTGATTACCGCATTGGGATTGCCGCAGGAAAAGGTGATGATGACCTTCCAGTCGCGTTTCGGGCGCGAGCCCTGGCTGACGCCTTATACGGATGAAACGATGCAGGCGCTGCCTGCGCAGGGTGTTAAACGTATTCAGATTATGTGTCCGGGATTTGCCGCAGACTGTCTGGAAACGCTGGAAGAGATTCAGGAGCAGAACCGCGAGATCTTTTTGCACGCGGGCGGCGAAGCATTTAACTACATTCCCGCGCTGAATGACGATCCGTTGCATATCGATATGCTTGAGCAATTAGTCACAAAAGCAGATTAAGCCAACGTGCGATAACAGCAGAAAATCAAGGCGAGGATATCCCCGCCTTGTTGCTATGGGAGGCGATTGTCGGAGCAATCGTCCTTACCAGAAATCAGATAGGACATTCCCGCGGAGTTGCCGGCTCTTGGTCCAGATTCAGCAATGTGATCATGCTATTGGCTATTTCACGTTCGCCCATCACAACCTCATTGGCGCCATGTTCCGTGATATAGCTGACCTCGTCGTCATAATGCGCGCGAGCAATGATCTCCAGATCGGCGCGTTTTTCCCGTGCGGCGGCCACAATTTCCCCGGCTTCATAGCCGTTGGGAATAGTGAGTAACAGCCAACGCGCGCAGTCCAGACGGGCGATTTCCATGATTTCGGGTTTGGTGGCGTTACCGAGGACGGCCTTAATGCCTTGCTCACGCAGGGCATCGACACGCGAGCGGGAGTTTTCAACCACGACGACCGGAATGCCGACCTGATGCAGCTTAGCGCCAATCAGGCTGCCTACGCGTCCATAGCCGACCAGCAGCGCATGGTTGCATAAATCGACGGGAATCTGTTTCTCTTCCTCAATCGCTTCTTCCACGATCTGCTCTTCAATGGTTTCATTTTTCGCCAGATAGCGTTCAAGCATTGCAAAGATCAAGGGGTTGATCATGATAGAGAGAATTGCCCCGGCCAGCACCAGGCTACGGCCTTCCTCTGACAGCAGACCCAGCGCGATACCGAGACCGGCAAGAATAAAGGCAAATTCGCCGATTTGCGCCAGGCTGGCAGAAATAGTCAACGCGGTGCGCTTGGAGTGACCAAACAACCGCACCAGAATAAATGCGGCGGCCGACTTGCCGAATACAATGATCGCCAGCGTAATCAAGACGGCAATCGGATCATTGATGAGAATCATCGGGTCGAACAGCATGCCGACGGAAACAAAGAACAGCACCGCGAAGGCATCACGCAGAGGTAATGTATCGTGTGCCGCCCGCTGACTGAGTTCCGATTCATTCAGCACCACGCCAGCGAAGAATGCGCCCAGAGCAAAAGAAACATCAAACAGTTTAACCGCGCCGAAGGCGATGCCCAGTGCCATGGCAAGCACTGCCAGCGTAAACAGTTCGCGGGAGCCGGTACTGGCGCTTTTCGCCAGTACCCAGGGAACCAGACGGCGTCCGACAACAATCATCAGGGTAATAAAGGCAATGACTTTACCGATGGTCCAGGCCAGATCGCGTAGCAGTTTGCCGGTATCCGCATGTTCCGCACCAATCATGTCGCCAAATGCCGGCAGGAGAACCAGCGTTAGCACCATGGCCAGATCTTCAACAATCAGCCAACCGATGGCGATTTGGCCGCGTTGGCTGTCAATTAGCTGTCGCTCTTCCAATGCCCGCAGCAGGACAACGGTACTGGCGGTGGAAAGGCAGAGGCCGAAAACCAGACCGCTTGCCAAACTCCAGCCCAGCATGGCCGAAAGCGCCATGCCAAGCAATGTTGCTACGGCGATCTGCGCTATGGCCCCGGGAATCGCGATTGATTTTACCGCCATCAGATCTTTCAGGGAGAAGTGTAAACCGACACCAAACATCAAAAGAATAACACCCAACTCCGCCAATTCCGGCGCCAGTGAGGTGTCAGCAACAAATCCTGGCGTAAACGGCCCGACGAGTACACCGGCAACAAGATAGCCAACAAGAGGGGAGATGCGCAGGCGATTCGCCAGAATACCGAGGAGGAAGGCGAGTACCAGCCCTCCGGAAATAGTAGAAATTAGAGGTGTTGCAGCATGCATCCCGACTCCTTGTGCCATGAGGTGAAACGTGAATGAGCGGACTTCTTCTTACCCTTCTTATCTGACGTCGCAGCCAAAACATAATGAGAACGTGGTGAATGGCTTCTCACCCATTGGAATCACCCGATTGTGTAATTCGTTTGTTTTTTCTTGACGGCAAGGCCAGCAACGTCGGCAATATACAAATTCTATTGCATATGGAGAAATCTTGCTTGGGAAAAAATGGGTTTTTGTAAAAAAGGTTAGTTTACCAAGCGATTCATATTGTAACACAGATTTAAACACGGTTTCTCACGATAAGCATTGATAAACATGCGTAATTATTACCATAAAGCGCCCATCTTGGTGAGTATCCCACATGACTTTTCAGAGTATCCGATAAAACAACGTCATCGTCAGGTCGAAAACCAGAGAAAATAAGGAATAAAAGGCATGAAAATGGATTATCCCGACGAACTATCCATATTAAGAAGAATTCATGACAACACGAAGACAGCCCGACTGAGTTGACCATCGAAAGAATGGATAAGTGTGCTTGATGAAACACATCTATTATAGAATGTGTGCCGCTTCCTTAAGGGACAACGTCAGATAGGGTTCATCAGTCTGTGCTAGCCTGATTGGCGGGGTTTCTCTATCCACAGTCACTGGGTATTTAAAATAAATGGAGATTTATCATGCGTTTTTCAATAAAAACTCTGGGCTACGCGGTTGCGGTATCGCTGGCGCTGACGTCTGTAGGCGCGATGGCCTGGGAAAAAGATAAAACGTATGCCATCACAATATTGCATACAAACGATCATCACGGCCACTTCTGGCAAAATGATTATGGTGAGTATGGGTTGGCGGCACAGAAAACACTGGTTGATCAAATTCGTCAGGACGTCACCAGCAAAGGGGGGAGCGTTCTGTTGCTGTCCGGCGGTGATATCAATACCGGGGTGCCTGAATCAGATTTACAGGATGCCGAGCCGGACTTTCGCGGCATGAATATGGTTGGCTATGATGCGATGGCGCTGGGTAACCACGAGTTTGACAACCCGCTTTCGGTGCTGCGTCAGCAGGAGAAATGGGCCGATTTCCCGCTGCTTTCCGCCAATATTTATCAAAAGAGCACCAATAAACGTCTGTTCAAACCGTATGCCCTGTTTGATAAACAAGGGGTGAAAATTGCTGTTATCGGCCTGACAACCGACGATACCGCCAAACTGGGCAATCCTGAGTATTTTACGGATATCGAATTTCGTCAGCCCGCGACCGAGGCCAGACAGGTAGTCGATGAATTACGCCAGACGGAAAAACCGGATGTCATCATCGCGGCGACGCATATGGGCCATTATGACGATGGTCAGCATGGCTCTAATGCGCCGGGCGATGTGGAAATGGCGCGTAGCCTGCCCGCCGGCTATCTTGACATGATTGTCGGCGGCCATTCGCAGGACCCGCTTTGTATGGCCAGCGAAAATAAAAAACAGGTGGATTATGTGCCTGGTACGCCTTGTGCCCCGGATCGTCAAAATGGCATCTGGATTGTTCAGGCACATGAATGGGGTAAATATGTCGGTCGTGCAGATTTCACTTTCCGCAATGGCGAGTTGAAACTGGAGCACTACCAGCTTATTCCGGTCAACCTGAAGAAAAAAGTCGAGAAAGCGGACGGAAAAAGTGAACGCGTTTACTACACGCAGGAAATTGCGCAAGACCCTTCCGTACTGAACATGCTGACGCCTTTCCAGGAAAAAGGTCAGGCACAACTGGATGTGAAAGTCGGCAGCGTCAACGGAAAACTGGAGGGCGATCGCAGTCAGGTTCGTTTCCATCAGACCAATTTGGCCCGGGTGCTGTTGTCCGCCCAGCTTGAGCGTGCGAACGCCGATTTTGCCGTCATGAGCGGCGGTGGCGTGCGAGACTCCATTGAATCCGGGGATATCACGTATAAAAGTGTGCTGAAAGTGCAGCCTTTTGCCAACACGCTGGTTTATGTCGATATGAAAGGCAGCGAAGTGGAAAAGTATCTGACGGTGGTCGCCAATAAAAAGGTCGATTCCGGTGCGTATGCTCAGTTTCTTAACGTCAGTCTGATTGCCGACGGTGAAGGCGTGCAGGACATCAAGATCAAAGGGGAACCGTTGCAGGCAGACCGCGTCTACCGTATGGCTACGCTGAATTTTAACGCGCTGGGTGGGGATGGGTATCCGCGTATTGATAGTTTACCCAGCTACGTGAATACCGGGTTTATCGACGCTGAAGTCCTGAAACAGTACATTGAAACACACTCGCCGCTGGATGCCGCGGCGTATGAACCGCAAGGCGAGATTGTTTATAAATAGCCAATCGTCGTCGTTCAGAGACAGACTGCTGAAAACGCAGTCTGTCTTTACCCACTTTTCCGTTTCTGCCGCTGGCCGGAACTAAGCGGATTTTTGGCGCGGAAAAAGATTGCCACACGTCGCTGCCGTGCTTTCCGCAGTGTGTTCCTGACCCCGCAGCTGAATGTTTCACGGCGCTGATATCGATGTCGCTATCGGCGCTTTTACTGGCGGGTATTTTCCGCTAACCGCTCACCGGACAATTCTAACCGCTTAGCTCGCTATTCTGCCTCCTACTCAAATACCCGCCGTCCGCCCCCACGCGATGCCGTAATGTGCCGCCATCATTTTCTGTATCCGAACGATGCGCTAACCCGTGTTATCGCATGAGGTGTTACCAGGGTTTACCTTTCCACAGCTAACTAAATCAAACAATGACGATTTTCAATTGAAGGATGTCTTATGAAGAGCAGTACTATTCTTAAACACATCCCCTGGATGATCCTTGGGGTCATAGGGGCTGCCTGTCTTGGCGTAGTCGCACTGCGCCGCGGCGAGCATGTCAGTGCGTTATGGATTATTGTCGCTTCTGTCGCCGTCTACCTTGTGGCTTACCGATACTACAGCCTGTATATCGCGCAAAAAGTCATGCAGTTGGATCCGACCAGAGCGACGCCGGCCGTGGTCAATAACGACGGCCTTAACTACGTTCCGACCAACCGCAATGTGCTGTTTGGGCACCACTTTGCCGCTATCGCGGGCGCGGGTCCGCTGGTTGGGCCGGTACTGGCCGCGCAGGTCGGCTATCTGCCGGGCACGCTGTGGCTGCTGGGCGGCGTGGTGCTGGCGGGTGCTGTTCAGGACTTCATGGTGCTGTTCATTTCGACCCGTCGTAACGGCGCGTCGTTAGGCGAAATCGTTAAGAAAGAGCTGGGGCCGATTCCAGGCACGATTGCACTGTTTGGCTGCTTCCTTATCATGATCATTATTCTGGCCGTACTGGCATTGATTGTGGTTAAAGCGCTGGCAGAAAGTCCGTGGGGGGTGTTCACCGTGTGTTCCACGGTGCCGATCGCGCTGTTTATGGGCATCTACATGCGCTTTATCCGTCCGGGCCGCGTAGGCGAAGTTTCGGTTATCGGGATTGTGCTGCTGGTGATGGCGATCTGGTTTGGTGGCGTTGTCGCGCATGACCCGTACTGGGGTCCGGCGTTGACCTTCAAGGACACCACCATCACCTATACGCTGATTGGCTACGCCTTTGTTTCCGCGCTGCTGCCGGTATGGTTGATTCTGGCGCCGCGTGACTATCTGGCCACTTTCCTGAAAATCGGGGTTATCGTTGGTCTGGCTATCGGCATCGTGATCCTGAACCCGGATCTGAAAATGCCTGCGGTGACGCAGTTTGTGGATGGCACCGGCCCGGTATGGAAAGGTACGCTGTTCCCATTCCTGTTTATCACCATTGCCTGTGGCGCGGTATCTGGCTTCCATGCGCTGATTGCTTCCGGTACGACGCCGAAACTGCTGGCTAACGAAATGGATGCGCGTTTCATCGGCTATGGCGCCATGTTGATGGAGTCCTTCGTCGCGGTAATGGCGCTGGTTGCGGCCTCTATTATCGAACCGGGTCTGTACTTTGCGATGAACACCCCGCCTGCGGCGTTGGGTATCACCATGCCGGATCTGCACCGACTGGGCACGGCTGATGCGCCGATGATCCTGTCACAGTTGCAGGATGTTTCCGCGCACGCTGCGGCGACGGTCAGTTCCTGGGGCTTTGTCATTTCTCCTGAGCAAATCCTGCAAACGGCGAAAGACATTGGTGAACCTTCTGTTCTGAACCGTGCGGGCGGCGCCCCGACGCTGGCGGTGGGGATTGCGTACGTGTTCCATCAGATCATTCCGGGCGCCGACATGGGTTTCTGGTACCACTTCGGTATCCTGTTTGAAGCGCTGTTCATCCTGACCGCACTGGATGCGGGTACGCGTGCCGGCCGCTTTATGTTGCAGGATCTGCTGGGCAACTTTGTTCCATTCCTGAAGAAAACCGATTCGCTGGTGGCGGGTATCATCGGTACGGCTGGCTGCGTGGGTCTGTGGGGTTACCTGCTGTATCAGGGCGTTGTCGATCCGCTGGGCGGTGTGAAGAGCCTGTGGCCGCTGTTCGGTATCTCTAACCAGATGCTGGCGGCTGTGGCGCTGGTATTGGGTACGGTTATCCTGATTAAGATGAAACGTGCGCAGTACATCTGGGTGACGTTAGTACCGGCTATCTGGCTGCTGATCTGCACCACCTGGGCGCTGGGCCTGAAACTGTTCAGTGATAATCCGCAGTTGGAAGGCTTCTTCTATATGGCCAACATGTTCAAAGGCAAGATCGCCGAAGGCGGCGCCGATCTGAGCGCGCAGCAGATTGCGAATATGAACCATATTGTGACCAACAATTACACCAACGCGGGTCTGAGCATTCTGTTCCTGATCGTGGTGTACAGCATTATCGCGTACGGTATCAAAGCCGCGCTGGAAGCCCGGAAAGCACCGGGGCGCACGGATCAGGAAACGCCGTATGTGCCGGTTCCTGAAGGTGGCGTGAAAGTCTCTTCCGGTCACTAAGTATCACTATCCCGTCAGATTTTGGGAGACGGCTAGCACGGTCGGAACGCAAAAGATGACGGGTCTGTCTACCCTGTATAATGTATAACGTTATACAGGGTATTTTCATATAGCGACCGTCGTTTGCGGTGGCCCGGAGGTGATGATGTTTGGCAATCTGGGAAAAGCAGGAAAGTATTTGGGCCAGGCGGCACGTATGCTGGTTGGTATGCCGGACTACGATACCTATGTGCAGCATATGCAGACTAACCACCCTGATAAACCGATGATGACTTACGAAGAATTTTTCCGCGAGCGCCAGCAGGCGCGTTATGGCGGAGATGGCAAAGGCGGGATGCGTTGTTGTTAACAAATAAGTTGTTAACAAAATAAATTGTTAACAGATAAGCTGTTGGCAAATCGGGAGCAGTTATGACTCAACCACTCTATGTAACCATACTTACCGGCTTTCTGGGCGCGGGCAAAACCACGTTGTTACGCCATATTCTGAATGCCGATCATGGTTACAAGATTGCCGTAATTGAAAATGAATTTGGTGAAGTACCGATTGATAACGCGCTGATTGGTGAGCGGGCAAGCCAAATCACGACGCTGAGCAACGGCTGTATCTGCTGTAGCCAGGCGAATGAACTGGCGGACGCGTTGCTTGATCTGTTGGATGGCGTTGATAGCGGCAAGCTGGATTTCGATCACGTCATCATTGAATGTACCGGTATGGCCGATCCTGGTCCGGTGGCGCAGACGTTCTTCTCCCATGAGGCGCTCTGCGAGCGCTTTGTGCTGGACGGCATTATTACGCTGGTTGATGCGGTACACGCTCAGCAGCAGCTCGATCAATTTACCATTGCCCAGTCGCAGATTGGCTATGCCGATCGGATTCTGCTAACGAAAACCGATGTGGCGGGCGAAGATGAAACCTTGCTTGCGCGCCTCCAGCGTATCAATGCCCGCGCACCGATCTATCCGGTGATACATGGCGATATCGATCTGGGCGTTTTGTTCAATATCGAAGGCTTTATCCTTAATGACAAGCTGGCGGTGAAAACACCGGTGTTTCGCTTTATCGCGCCGACAGAAAACAATGTTCAGTCGATAGTCGTGTATCTGGATAAACCGGTTGAGCTGCCAGCCGTATCGGATGTGATGGAGAACCTGCTATTGCAGTTTTCCGATAACCTGTTGCGTTACAAAGGCATTCTGGCTATCAACGATGATGCCCGCCGCCTGCTGTTTCAGGGCGTTCAGCGTTTGTATAGCGCTGACTGGGACAGAGAATGGCGGGACGGCGAGGAAAGGCAAAGCGTGCTGGTCTTCATTGGCCAGGATCTTCCTGAACAGGAAATTCGTGACGCATTTGCTCGTCTGACGGCATAAATGAACCCCTTGTCGCCGGCCTTGTCAGGCTGGCGATGCGTTTTCTCTCTTTACATATTCTTGCCCGGCATAGCCGGTTGATCAATCGTGTTTGGCGATATCGGCGAAGGTGGCGCGTAACAGACGCGCCAAATCATCGGCGGCCAGCTCGATATCCAGCCCGCGTTTACCGCCCGAAATAAAAATCGTACTGAACTGGCGAGCTGGTTCGTCAATTACGGTTGGCAGCAGTTTTTTCTGTCCCAGCGGACTGATGCCCCCCACCAGATAACCGGTGACCCGTTGAGCAATGGCCGGATCGGCCATATCGGCTTTTTTCGCCGAGAGGGCGCGCGCCACTTTCTTTAAATCCAGCATCCCGGCAACCGGCGTCACGGCCACTGCCAGATTTTTGGCGTCGCCATTCAGTGAAACCAGCAGCGTTTTATAAACCTGTTCTTTATTTAATCCCAGTTTTTGGGCTGCTTCTTCGCCAAAGTTCGTTTCTTCACTGTCGTGGTGATAGCTATGCAGCGTAAAAGCAATCTTGTTTTTCTCTAAAAGTTTTACTGCCGGTGTCATGATTCAAATATCCTTACGGGCGACGTTTCGCTCAATTTGCCTGTAACAATGTCGGTAGGTTGTCATCACCATATAAATGCAGCGCGCCCACGGCAACTACATAGTTACCGGAAGGCAGCGCCTGAAGTTGTTTCTGCCAGCGACGGTTGCGCTGATTCATCAACAAATCGGTCATTTCATTGCTGAAGGTGGCCGGCATCTCCGGTGGGAGCTTGCCGGGCTTACGCTCCAGCCACCAGCCAACCATCGTTTGCAGCAGACGGGCGTTGGTGTGCCAGTGCCGGATTGTATCTTCCAGCAACAGCAGCCCGCCTTGTGGTAACTGCTGTAGCAGCGCGATCTGGGTATCCTGTCCCTCGAGTTCGATGATGGGCAAGCCTTGAGATTTTGCCGCTGTAATCAGTTGATAATCAATGCCGTAATCGGGTCTGAGCCCCAGTCTCTGGGCCTGATGCGCCTGTAACATCAGGGCGGCCTGCCAGGCTGGCAAATGGTCGATGGTGCTTTCACCGATCGGCAGCGATTCGCAGATTTGCTGTAATTGATGATAGTCGGCCGGATTCAGCCGCTGTGAAAGTGGAACGTCGATTTCCGACGGTTCAAAAGGAGAACCGGTATCTGAGATGTCTGCTTCGACAATCAGGGCGGTGGCATGCTGTAGCTGTTGCAGCAGTTCGCCGGGTAATGGCGACATATCCAGACTGCCCATATGAATACTGCCAACCAGGTGAAACTGGCGTTCGTTCGCGAGTTGAATATCGATCGCGGGATAGGCATAAGTCAGGGGCGAGATAAACCCAAGGAACGTCGCTATCCTGCGCAGTTGCTGCCACATAAATTTCTGTCTCCGGACGTGAAGAATCCTATGCTAAACGCTAATGCAATCAAGTTGTACTGGTTATCGGATGAAAAATGCGGATGCGGGTAAATCGGGTGGCAAATCAGGGCAGGGGGTAGTGACGTCTGGCAGCATACGCCGTACTCAGGTCGTCATGCCTGCGCACAAAAACACGTTCAGTGTCGTTGTGCGCAGGACAATGTTGCTGCATATGGCTTTCTGCCGGTAAAGCCGATCACGACTTCGGTTTGAAGCGCAATAACCGGTTGGCGTTACTGACGACGGTAATGGATGACAATGCCATCGCCGCGCCGGCAACGACCGGACTCAACAGCGTACCCGTCAGCGGATAGAGCACGCCAGCGGCAATGGGAATACCGAGCGAGTTATAGATAAAGGCCCCCAGCAGGTTCTGTTTCATATTACTCAGCGTGGCTCTGGAAAGGGCCAGCGCGTCGGCAACGCCGTGCAGGCTGTGGCGCATCAGGGTAATGGCCGCGGTTTCGATAGCAATATCGCTGCCGCCTCCCATGGCGATCCCTACGTCAGCCTGCGCCAGCGCAGGCGCGTCATTAATGCCGTCGCCAATCATGGCAACGCGTTTCCCCTGTGCTTGCAGCTTTTTGATGGCGTCGGCTTTGCCGTCCGGCAGAACGCCCGCAATCACCCGATCGATTCCGGCGTCTTTGGCGATGGCATTCGCCGTCAGCGGATTATCGCCTGTCAACATGACCAGTTGGTAACCTTGCTGATGCAGACGTTGCAGCGCGGTAACGCTGTCCTGACGCAATGGATCCTGAATGGAAAATACGGCGGCGATATGACCGTTTGCCGCCAGCAGCACAGGGGTAATACCACGCCGCGCCTGTTCATTAATCCAGCTCTCTCCGGCCTCGATATCTATCTGATGCTGTTTTAGCAGCGCCGGATTGCCGAGTAGCAGCGAGTCATCTCCGATGTTGCCACTGACGCCCAGGCCGCGAAGGGTTCGGAACTGTTCAACCTCTGTGAGTGGCAATCCATCGGCCCGTTCGACCAGCGCTTTAGCCAGCGGATGGTTGGAGCCCTGCTCCAGCGCTGCCGCCCAGATCAGCGCCTGTTGTTCGGTTATCGACCCAAACGTATGCACATCGACGACGCGCGGCTGGCCCTCAGTGAGCGTACCGGTTTTATCAAACACCAGCACGTCCAGTTTACTGGCCTGTTGCAGGGCGTCGGCATCCCGAACCAGTACGCCCAGTTCCGCCGCACGACCAACGCCGGAAATGATCGACATCGGCGTTGCCAATCCAAGCGCGCACGGACAGGCGATGATCAGGACCGTCGTGGCAATGACCAGCGTATAGACGATTTGTGGCGGCGGCCCGGTGAAATACCAGATTGCACCGCTGATGATGGCAATCGCGACCACGACGGGCACAAACACGGCGGAAATACGATCGGCCAGTTGGCCGATAGCCGGTTTGCTGCTCTGCGCCTGCCTGACCAGGCGGATGATGCGTGACAGCGTGGTTTGATTGCCGACGGCATCCGCCCGGAATAACGCACTGCCATCGGCAACCAGCGTACCGGCATGCACCGTATCACCGTGGGCTTGCTGCTGAGGAATGGGTTCGCCGGTCAACATGGCTTCATCGATCCACAATTCCCCTTGCAGGATTTCGCCGTCAACGGGAATGCGATCGCCCGTTGTCAGTCTCAGCGTCATTCCGGCCTGCACATCGGACAGCGGGATGGTTTTCTCTCCGTCCGGCGTGACCACGCGGGCGCTTGGCGGCGTCAGATCCAACAGCCTTTCCAGCGCGCGTGAAGAACGTTGGCGGGCACGTTGTTCCAGAGCATGGCCGAGATTAATCAGACCGATAATCATGGCGCTGGCTTCATAGTAGAGATGGCGCGCCGCCATAGGAAACACGTCCGGCCACACATTAACGGTAATGGAATAGAGCCAGGCGGCGCCGGTGCCGAGTGCGACCAGCGTATCCATCGTTGCGCTGCCATTTTTCAGGCTACGCCAGGCATTACGATAGAAATGTCCTCCGGCGAAAATCATCACGGCCAGCGTCAGCAGACCGACCACCAGCCACGGCGTGCGGCTTTCCGGCGTCAGCGTCATGCTGCCGCCCAGCACGCCCCAGAGCATCAGCGGTACGCCCAGTAGCAGGCCTAATGCGGCCTGCCATTGGAAGCGGCGGATGTTTTGTTGCGCGGTTTCCTGCTGACGCGCACGGCGTTCGTCTTCATCCACAATGATTTCTGCGCCATAGCCTGCCTGTTCAACCGCCGTAATCAAGGCTTCGTGTGTGGCGTGTCCGTTGACCAGCGCGCTGCGTTCCGCCAGATTGACGCGTGCCTGCGTTACGCCTTCGACATTCAGCAAAGCATGCTGAACGCGGTTAACGCAACTGGCGCAGCTCATGCCCTGAAGCAGAAGCTGTACGCTGTCATCATTATCGCTATCCGCGGTGAGCGTTGCCGGAAGATCGTTCTGGGCCGCTGGCAGCGCTTCCGGCGCGATCGCTACCTGTGCCAGCGGCTCAGTTTTTGGGTGAGCGGTTTCCAGTACGCTGGCCTGATAGCCGGCCTGTTCGACGGCATTAACCAGGGCGACAGCGTCAGCATCGCCATAGATTTGAGCCTGTTCTTTTGACACTTCAGCCGCGATAACGCCCGGAACGGCTTCCAGAGCCTGGCGCGTGGAAGCCACGCAGTGATTGCAGCTTAACCCTGAAAGCTGTAATGAAACATCGGGCGTGGTGGCGCGATGGGCTTCATAGCCCGCCTGCCCGATACTGTGAATCAGTGCCTGCACATCAGCATTGCCGGTGATTCTGGCGTAGTGGAGCGTGACCTCGGCCTGTTCGACGTCAGGCATCGCTTCCAGCGTTTTTTTGACTCGTTGTATACAATGTCCACAGGTGAGACCCTGTAATGACAAGACGGTCGTTGGTGACATAATCTTCTTCTCCTGTGAGTTCAGCCGTGGTTAACGGTGGACTTCATCTTGTAATCTTTCAGGCTGCGGAAAAAAGACAGTGGAAAAAGATAAAACCTGTACCTCGATCGGCTGTCTGATTTCTGTGACTTGTTGAACAGGTTAAACCTTCCAGCAAGGGGAGGGTCAAGGGGGAAATGATGAATATCAGCGATGTGGCAAAAAAAACCGGCCTCACCAGTAAAACGATTCGTTTCTATGAAGAGAAAGCATTGATGACGGCACCGCTACGTTCTGAAAATGGCTATCGTAGCTATGATGCTCATCATGTCGAAGAACTGACTCTGCTGCGTCAAGCTCGCCAGGTTGGGTTTAATCTGGAGGAGTGCCGGGAACTGGTGGCGCTGTTTAACGATCCTTTGCGACACAGCGCAGACGTTAAAGCCCGCACCATGCAGAAAGTACATGAAATTGAAGTGCATATTGAAGAACTGAAAGCGATGCGCCAGCGTTTACTGCTTTTGGCGGAACAATGTCCGGGCGACAGCGGCGCAGAGTGCCCGATCATCGACAATCTCGCAGGGTGTTGTCATACGGAAGGAACGGGTCCTTCCGATCATGACGACTGAGATTAAGACTTCACTTCGCGAACGTACAAGGTTATGCCTTCAACGGCAATCACTTCAATGTGCGTACCGGCAGCCAAATCCTGTGCTGATTTTACCCGCCAGGTGCTGTCGCCGATGCGGGCCCGGCCAAAACCATTGACGACGGGCTCGCTCAGCGTCGCGCGCAGACCAACCAGCTGTTTCCCGCGTTGATTCAGCACACTCTGTGGTTGCGCAAGCGTTCGCCTGCGTAACCAGTACCACCAGAGCAGGGCGGTGATGATCGTCAGCACGGAAAAGGCGATGCCTTGCCACGGCCACGAAAATGGTACGGCCCATACCAGCAGACCGACCAGTATCGCAGAGATACCGCTCCAGAGCAGATAGCCACTGGCTCCCAGCATTTCGGCCGCCAGTAACAGGCCGCCGAGCGACAGCCAGAACCAGTGCGCATTTTCCACCACCAGTTCGATGTCCATTATTGGCCTCGGCTATCTTTACTGTCTTTGATCAATTCGGTGATACCGCCGATAGCGCCCATCAGATTGCTGGCTTCCAGCGGCATCATGATGACCTTGCTGTTATTGGATGAACCAATCTGTTGCAGGGCATCGGTATATTTCTGGGCGACAAAGTAGTTGATTGCCTGAATGTTACCGGCGGCAATCGCCTCTGATACCATTTTGGTTGCCTGCGCTTCCGCTTCCGCCGCACGTTCACGCGCTTCCGCTTCGAGGAACGCGGACTGACGCTGGCCTTCCGCTTTCAGGATCTGCGACTGTTTTTCGCCTTCAGCGCGCAAAATAGCGGCCTGACGCACCCCTTCCGCTTCAAGAATATCAGCACGTTTGTTACGTTCGGCTTTCATCTGGGCATTCATTGCCGCAATAAGTTCGGCCGGCGGGCGAACATCGCGGATTTCGATACGGGTAATTTTCACGCCCCACGGATTGGTTGCCTCATCGACAATGTGCAGCAGGCGGCTGTTAATGCTGTCACGCTGAGAAAGCATTTCATCCAGTTCCATTGAGCCCAGTACGGTACGGAAGTTGGTCATGGTCAGGTTGACGATGGCCTGTTCCAGATTACTGACTTCATAGGCCGCGCGCGCGGGATCGATAACCTGAATAAAGCAGACCGCATCGATCGCCACATTGGCGTTATCGCGCGAAATGACTTCCTGAGACGGGATATCCAGTACCTGTTCCATCATGTTGATTTTCCGGCCAATGCGATCCATGAACGGCACCACCAGATTAAGACCCGGCATCAGCGTTTTGGTGTAGCGGCCGAAGCGTTCAACGGTCCATTGGTAGCCCTGGGGCACAATTTTAATGCCTGACCAGACGAGGATCAGTGCGACAAAGATCAATACAGGAATCACGGTAAGCATTATCTAAAACCTCCCAGTTGTTTTATCAGATGTTAGTGTAACCCAAGCGTAGCCGGAATCCGTTGCGTTGTGGTTATTTTCCACCGTTTTGTCGCTTTCGGCAGCCTTTGTCCTGTTCTTGTCCCGTTAGTGGAAAACCGGGGCAGGAAAAACACGCTGAATGAAAAATATGACAGCTTTGATAAGTTTGTCATATTAGACAAGTTTGGAAGGTTTTTGCTACGGTGAATCGACTTCATTAATCCTTGGTCTATATATCCGGCGATACGCCCGCGCTGCGGCAAGGGATATCCGGAGATGCTGTTAATCAGGAGTATGTGATGAGCCCTTCACCTGCAATAAAAAAAGCGCCGCCTAACGATCCCGCCTCACCTCCGGTAGCCATCTCGATGAAAGGAGTGAAAAAGCAGTTTCTGGATCACGATGAAAACGTGGTGGATGTGATTAAAGACATCTCGATTGATATTTATCATCGGGAGTTTATCAGTATTGTCGGCCCCAGCGGATGCGGCAAGACCACCATGTTCAACATGATTGCCGGACTGCTGACGCCCACTTCCGGTGATATTCAGGTGTTTGACCAATACTACGCCATTCCCAAGAAAGGGCGGGTGGGTTACATGCTGCAAAAGGATCTGCTGTTTCCCTGGCGCACCATCCTCGATAACGTCTGTCTGGGGCTGGAAATCAGTGAAGTGCCGAAGAAAGAGCGCCATGAGCGCGCCATGGACTACCTGCAAAAATATGGTCTGGGCGATTTTGCCCATGCTTATCCCGCCACGCTTTCCGGGGGAATGCGCCAGAGGGCGGCGCTGATCCGTACCTTGGTGATCGATCCGGACATCATTCTGCTTGATGAGCCGTTCTCCGCACTGGATTACCAGACCCGTCTGGTGCTGGAAGAAGAGATCCTGTCGATTCTTAATGAATACGGCAAAACGGTGGTGCTGATCACCCACGACATCGGCGAAGCGATCTCGATGTCCGATCGCATCGTGGTGATGTCGCAGCGGCCGACGTGGAATAAAAAAACCTATGAAGTCGGTCTGGCCAAGCAACATGGCTCTGCCATGGGCGCCCGTAAAGATGCGCGCTATCAACAATTTTTCGACGCGATATGGGCCGATATGGACATTCAACTGGGAGGCCGGTCATGAATACGCCTGTTACCGCTACGGATAAAAACCGTTCCCGTCTGTCGGCCCTGAGCCGTCGGCGCAAAAAGAAATTTCAGTCGCTGCTGAAAGATAATGGCTGGCGGGCGCTGATCCTCATCACGCTGGTGGCGCTGTGGCAATACGGCGTAGACACCGGCATGGTTAATGCCTTTCTGATGGGCTCTCCGGCAGGGATCTGGCAAGAGTTTAGCCGCTTGCTGGCGAACGGCGAACTGCTGACCAATACCTATGTCACGGTTTACGCCACGGTGACCGGCTTTGTGCTGGGCAGCCTGCTGGGGTCGTTGTCCGGGCTGCTGCTGTGGTATTCACCTACGCTGGCGCGCATCCTCGATCCGTTTTTTATTGCCCTGAACGGACTGCCGAAAATTGCGCTGGCGCCCATCATTATCATCTGGTTCGGCTCCGGGCTGTTTTCCAAAATCGCGCTGGCGTTTATCGCGACTTATATCGTCGCGCTGCTGTCGGCGTGGCAGGGAACGCGCCAGATTGATGACAATCAGGTGAATTTGATGCGTTCGCTGGGGGCTAATAAGAATCAGATTTTCCGCAAAGTGGTGATCCCGTCCACGCTGCCGTGGATCATCTCCGCCTTCCGCCTGAACATCGGTTTCGCGCTGATTGCCGATATCGGTGGGGAATTTATCTCCTCTGATTATGGCCTGGGCAAAATGATTTTCGTCGCCGGTAACCTGTTCAACCTCAATGTGGTGTGGGTCGGCGTCTTTACCCTGCTGTTTGTCGCTATCGTGCTCTATCTGCTGGTTATCCAACTACAGCGCTGGCTGCTGCCCTGGGAACGCCAGTCCGGTAATCGTTAGTCATGCCTTTAACCCATTAATCGAAGGAATTCACAGATGAATAAAATTGTTTCATGGCTGTGTGCCGCCGTCTTTACCCTGGGCTCTGCCGGCGGTTTCGCCGCCGATGGCAAGGCCGATCGCGTGCTGGTGACCGAGGCGTTTCACACGCTGTTGTATCTGCCGGTTTATGTGGCGAAACATCAGGGAATGTTTGCCCAGAATCAGATTGATATGGCGACCATCCGCTCGGCCGGCTCCGGCCCTACCGCGCTGGCGGCCGTGCTGTCCGGCGAGGCGCAGTTCTCGGTTCACGGGCCCGAACATGTGGGATTCGCTCAGCAGAAAGGCGGTAAAGCCAAAGCCGTCAGCGCCGTCGCCAATAGTGCGCCGGTGTGGATACTGGCCAGGCCGGACTTTACCTTTAACTCACCCGCCGATTTGAAAGGTAAACGAGTGGTGTCGGGGCTGGCGCCAGGCACGTCCAATACGCTGCTGCTGCGTTTGCTACAGCAACAGGGTCTGGACGCGAAGCGAGATGTCACGATTGAAGAGGTGCAGAACGGCTCGGAGCTGGGACCGCTGCTGGCCGGCAGAGCGGACGCGGCGGTGGTCTATGAGCCTCAGGCGGATCAGGGCATAGGGCAGGGGTTGAAAGTGATTTACGACTTTACCCGCGATTATCCTGAGTATGCGTTCTCCACCATCAATACCTCAGAGAAAATCATCGCCGACAATCCGCAGTTGGTTGCACGTTTCGTCAAATCCATCAACGAATCGCTGGCCTTTATCCACCAGCACCCGGATGAAGCGAAAAAGGTGGCTCGTCTGGAGTTTGCCTCTCTGGATGGCAAGGTGGTGGATGCCGCGGTGCAGCGCATGATCGACAGTAATGTCTATCCCGCGAACGCGGTTATTTCACCTTTGGCATTCACAACCGCGATCGATATTCAAAAATTCGTCGGCAATATCACGCAGGATATGCCTTATGAACAGATTGTCGACGGTCAGTTCGCCAGCCAGCCCTGATAAGGATCGGTTCTATGAATAATGTGTTAGACCATTCTCCTTTTGCCACGATTGCCGCCACCCGGCGGCTGTTGGCGGCAGGTAAAGTCTCGCCGAGCGAGTTGCTGAATCACTTTCTGGCGCGTATTGATGAGCGCGATGGTCAGATCAAAGCCTGGCGTTATCTCGATCGGGACGGCGCCAGACGACGGGCGGCGGAGCTGGACCGGCAGATGGCGGCGATTGCCTGCAAACCCGCGCTATTTGGCATTCCCTATGGCGCCAAGGATATCTTCCACACCCGCGGACTGCCCACCGAGGGCGGCTCTAAAGTCTGTCAGGGGGCGATCTCCACCGAGAACGCCAGCGTTATCGACCGGCTGGATGAGATGGGGGCGCTGTTGCTCGGTAAGCTGACCACCACGGAGTTCGCCAATTTAGGCACGCCGCCGGAAACCGGCAACGCCTGGAATCCACAGCATACGCCCGGTGGCTCAAGCAGCGGTTCCGCGGCGGCGCTTGGCGCGCGCATGGCGCTAATGACGCTGGGTACGCAGACGGCCGGATCGCTGTCCCGTCCGGCGGCGTTTAACGGGGTCACGGTGCTCAAGGCAACCTATGGCCGTATCAGTAAAGCCGGGGTTATTCCGGCCAGCTGGTCGCTTGATCATGTCGGCGCCTTTACTCACACCGTTGAAGATGCGGCGTTGGTGTATAACGCGCTGTCAGGGCCGGACCCGCGGGATGAAACCACCCAGACGCTGCCTTACACGCCGTTGCAACTAAGGGAAAAACACGATTATACCGTCGGCATCGTGGAACATCCGTGGTTTGACAGCGTGGATGATGAGGTCGGCGTTGCCTGCCGGAAGGCGATGGATGAACTGGCCGGACGCGGCGTCCGGCTGCGGCGCATCGGTCTGCCGGAGAGCTTTGATGCGGCCTGTCAGGCCCATCAGATCGTGATGCAGGCTGAATGTGCCGCCTATCACCGCACGACATTCCTGCAAACGCCGACGTTGTTCGGCGCCTATTTACAGGAATTTCTGCAACAAGGTCTGGCTATTTCCGCCCATGAGTATCTACAGGCTCAGCAGACTCGTGCCCGTTACCGCGCGGATCTGGCGGCGCTGTTTGACGGCGTTGATCTCCTGATGACGCCGGCGGCGCCGACGCTGGCGCCTTATAGCCTGGAACGCACCGGTTCGCCGGCGTTTAATATGCCGTTCACCAATGCCGGCGTGCCGACGCTGGCGCTGCCGGTCGGTTTTTCCCGTTCGGGATTGCCCATCGGTATGCAGTGGGTGGCCCGGCACGGTAATGAACAGGCGCTGGTGGACCTGGGGTTATACTATCAGCAGATGACCGACTGGCATGCCTGTTTACCTCCGGTCTGTCAGCACTGAAAATAACCCGCTCGCTGGTGTAGTCTGGTCCAGCGGGCGGGAGACAAACGCATTATGATTTTTTTGATGATAGGCCGTCACTTTGTGACGTTGAAAAACGCTTCCGGCGTTTTTTTAAGCGCACGGTCTGTGCGCGGTAGTCTTTTCCGGTTAACCAGGATGGCGTGTTATGTACGATAAATTATTGACGGTGTCTGATGCGGCAAAAATGTTGGGGATTTCCGCCAGCACCTTAAGGCGTCTGGAGGAAAATGGCGAGGTGAAAACCTATGGCCTCAAGGTGGTTTATACCCCCGGCGGCCAGCGCCGCTATCTGGCCGATGAAATCCAGCGTATTTATTCACAGACGGGGTTTGCCAGCCAAATTGGTTTCGGCTTGAAGGCGGCCGTACTGATACGGGACGTGACCTATGCCTTTATGGATTCGGGTTCCACGCTGGCGATCAACACGCCGTTCAATAAAACCGCCCTGCGTCAGCTGCTGGAAATGGCGAAACAACGTCAATTGCCGACGGTTTTTACCCGCACGGTTTATCAGGAAGATCACCATTTTTCCCGCATGTGGGGGAAAAAGTTTTCCTCCATTACCGTCCTGACCGATGGCGCTTACCTCAACCGGACCGATGCGGCGCTGGAGGATATCTCGTTCGATCGGATGCAGTCCACGTGCTATATCTCCGATTTTCACGGTCACGATCTGGCTAACTGGTTAAAGCAGCGGGACGTTGATACGGTAATTCTGGGGGGCGTGACCGCCAGCGGCAGTTTGCGCGCCACGGCGATTGAAGCGTTTCAGGAGGGGTTTCATGTGGTGGTGCCGCGGGAGACGGTCGGCGACAGAAGTCAGTCGGTACTGGATTTCACGCTGTTGGATCTTAACGCCCGCTATGCCGATGTGCTTGGCATTGACGAGGTATTTGGCTGGCTGGCCGATCAACCGGTTCTGGCGGAACCGGTGTAACCGGTGCGGCGGCGATGCGTCACATATCCAGTTCGATATCGTTTAGCGGTATACAGCAACAGGGCAGGATTTCTCCCTGTTGCAGGCAGGCTAACGGCGTCTGGCGATAAGCGACGTTGCCTTTGAGCAGACGCAGGCGACAAGAGCCGCAGTAGCCGGATCGGCACTGGTATTCGACGCTCACCTGATGAGACTCCAGCACATCCAGCAATGAATGCCCGTTGTCGGTGCAGGCGATCTGCGCACCTGACGTGCGCAGCGTGATGGTTGCGTTATCCATGGCGGTTAAAGCTGGAAATCACTCAGATCGTCAGCATTCATTTCAGAATCAATCTGACCCACCAGGTAAGAGCTGACTTCGACTTCCTGCGGCGCGACCTGAACGTTATCGGAAACCAGCCAGGCGTTGATCCACGGAATCGGGTTGGTGCGCGTTTCAAACGGCAACGACAGACCAACGGCCTGCATACGGATGTTGGTAATATATTCCACGTACTGACACAGAATGTCTTTGTTCAGGCCAATCATGGAACCATCGCGGAACAGATATTCCGCCCACTCTTTTTCCTGCTGTGCGGCGAGCACGAACAGGTCATAGCATTCCTGCTGGCACTCTGCGGCAATTTTGGCCATCTCCGGGTCATCATTCCCGGAGCGCATCAGGTTCAGCATATGCTGGGTGCCGGTCAGATGCAGCGCTTCATCGCGGGCAATCAGCTTGATGATTTTGGCGTTGCCTTCCATCAGTTCACGTTCCGCAAAGGCGAATGAACAGGCGAAGCTGACGTAGAAACGGATCGCTTCCAGCGCGTTGACGCTCATCAGGCACAGATAGAGTTTTTTCTTCAGTTCATACAGGTTAACGGTAACGGTTTCGCCATTGACCTGATGCGTTCCTTCTCCCAGCAGGTGGTAGTAGCTGGTCATTTCGATGAGCGAATCGTAGTAACCGGAAATATCTTTGGCGCGCTTCAGAATCTCTTCATTGGTAACGATGTCGTCAAAAACCAGCGACGGATCGTTAACGATGTTGCGGATAATATGGGTATATGACCGGGAGTGAATGGTTTCGGAAAACGCCCAGGTTTCTACCCAGGTTTCCAGCTCAGGAATGGAAATCAGCGGCAGCAGCGCGACGTTCGGGCTACGGCCCTGAATGGAATCCAGCAGAGTCTGGTATTTCAGGTTACTGATAAAAATGTGTTTTTCATGCTCAGGCAGCGCCTGATAGTCGATACGGTCACGGGATACGTCAACTTCTTCCGGGCGCCAGAAGAAGGAAAGTTGTTTTTCAATCAACTTTTCAAAGATTTCATATTTTTGCTGATCGAAACGGGCAACGTTAACCGACTGACCGAAGAACATCGGTTCAAGTAACTGGTCGTTTTTATTCTGTGAAAAAGTGGTATAGGCCATGGGTTTCTCCGAAAAAATGCCTGGAGCATTTTTTAACGCCGCTTACGGCGGCCCGTAGGGGGGCGGACAGGGATTGTCCGCCATAAAAGGATAAAAGGCTGCTGTGCAGCCCCTTGATACTGGCTTAAATCTTACACGCGCCGCCTTCGCAGCCATCATCCTGCGGCTCTGCCAGCAGGTCATCCTGCGCATCTTCCGCGCCGTCACGGGTATTCTGGTAGTAGAGCGTTTTTACGCCGAACTTGTACGCCGTCAGCAGATCCTTCAGCAGTTGCTTCATCGGCACTTTCCCTGACGGGAAACGAGACGGATCGTAGTTGGTATTGGAAGAAATTGCCTGATCGACAAATTTCTGCATCACGCCAACCAGTTGCAGGTAGCCGTCGTTGTTCGGCATTTCCCACAGCAGTTCGTAAGCGTCTTTCAGCGTTTCATATTCAGGCACCACCTGACGCAGGATACCGTCTTTTGACGCTTTGACGCTGATGTGTCCGCGCGGCGGCTCAATGCCGTTGGTGGCATTGGAGATCTGCGAAGACGTTTCGGAAGGCATCAGTGCCGACAGCGTCGAGTTGCGCAGGCCGAATTCCTGAATGTCTTTACGCAGCGCTTCCCAGTCATAATGCAGCGGTTCGCTGCAAATCGCGTCCAGATCGCGTTTGTAAGTGTCAATCGGCAGCACGCCCTGAGAGTAGGTGGTTTCATTGAACCACGGGCAGGCGCCTTGTTCGCGAGCCAGCACGTTAGAGGCTTTCAACAGGTAGTATTGAATGGCTTCAAAGGTTCTGTGAGTCAGGTTGTTGGCGCTGCCATCGGAATAGCGCACGCCATTTTTCGCCAGATAGTAAGCGAAGTTAATTACGCCGATACCCAGCGTGCGACGTCCCATGGCGCCACGCTGGGCTGCCGGAATGGGGTAGTCCTGATAATCCAGCAGGGCGTCCAGCGCACGAACCGCCAGCGTCGCCAGTTCTTCCAGATCGTCCAGACTGTCGATGGCGCCGAGGTTGAACGCGGACAGCGTACACAGGGCAATCTCGCCGTTTTCGTCATTCACGTCATTCAGCGGTTTGGTCGGCAGCGCAATTTCCAGACACAGGTTGGACTGGCGCACCGGCGCGACCTGCGCGTCAAACGGACTGTGCGTATTGCAGTGATCCACGTTCTGGATATAGATACGGCCAGTGGACGCGCGCTCTTGCATCATCAGCGAGAACAATTCGACCGCTTTGATCCGCTGTTTGCGGATGCTGTCATCCTGCTCGTATTGCACATACAGACGTTCAAATTCATCCTGATCGGCAAAGAAGGCGTCATACAGCCCCGGAACGTCAGATGGGCTGAACAGCGTGATGTCTTCACCTTTGACCAGACGCTGATACATCAGCTTGTTCAACTGTACCCCGTAGTCGAGATGACGAACGCGGTTGCCTTCAACGCCGCGGTTGTTTTTCAGTACCAGCAGGCTTTCCACTTCCAGATGCCACAGCGGATAGAACAGCGTAGCGGCGCCGCCGCGCACGCCGCCCTGCGAACAGGACTTCACGGCGGTCTGGAAATGTTTGTAGAACGGGATACAGCCGGTATGGAAGGCTTCACCGCCGCGGATCGGGCTACCGAGCGCACGGATGCGGCCTGCGTTGATACCAATCCCCGCCCGCTGGGAAACGTATTTCACGATGGCGCTTGAGGTGGCGTTGATGGAATCCAGGCTATCGCCACATTCGATCAGTACGCAAGAGCTGAACTGACGAGTGGGGGTGCGCACGCCGGCCATAATGGGGGTCGGCAGCGAAATCTTGAACGTTGAGATCGCATCGTAAAAGCGTTTGATGTAGCCCAGACGGGTTTCTTTGGGATAGCCGGAGAACAGGCAGGCGGCGACCAGAATATACAGGAACTGCGCGCTTTCGTAGATGTCGCCGGTCACGCGGTTCTGAGTCAGATATTTCCCTTCCAGCTGTTTAACCGCGGCATAAGAGAAGTTCATGTCACGCCAGTGATCGATAAAGGCGTCCATTTCAGCGAACTCTTCCGCACTATAGTCTTCCAGCAGGTGCTTGTCGTATTTCCCCATCTCGACCATTTTGGCGACGTGATCCAGCAGTGCCGGCGGTTCAAACTGGCCGTAGGCTTTTTTGCGCAGGTGGAAGATCGCCAGACGCGCAGCCAGGTATTGGTAATCCGGGCTTTCACGGGAAATCAGGTCGGCAGCCGCCTTGATGATGGTTTCATGGATATCAGAGGTTTTGATGCCGTCATAAAACTGAATGTGGGAGCGCAGTTCCACCTGAGAAACGGAAACATTGTGCAAACCTTCTGCGGCCCAGGTAATGACGCGATGGATTTTATCCAGATTGATTTTTTCTTTCGTGCCATCACGTTTGGTAACGAGCAAACTCTGGTTCATGAGAAGTAACACCTTCGGTTTTTCTGCCCCATCCTTCGTGCGTGCGAAAAACGGCACATCGGGCACACTTGTGCCTTTCTGCCAGAAGCAAACACTATATGTAGGGGGTTGGGTTTGGTTTGACAACAAGATAATGAGAAAAATGTGTTATTGCAAGTGAACAAAACCGCGGTAAATTGTGGATAACTTAGGGAGGAAATGTTATTGATTCGCTAACTGCCTGTTTGCTCGGGCTCTCCGGTATTGTCAACCCGTGGGGAGAAAAAACGAAATAATTGATCGGTTGGCGTTTTATTGTTCGTGTCGAAAATCATCATATTGATCAAATCGTAAAGCGGAAAAATAAACTCGGACTTATCTGATGATTAAGGCTGAGGTTTTGACCATCCTGCGAACCGGTTCTGCCATCCCCGCGAAGACAGGGAGCCATTCACTTCGCGGGGGATGGGGGAACGTATTTATGCTTCGTGCCGGGTATGCAGCATATAGTTCACATCCACATTCGGGCCGAGCTTGAAGTGGTCCATCAGCGGATTGTAATGCAGCCCGATAATATGTTTCTCGCGCAGCGGGGTGGTATCAATCCATGCCATGAGTTCAGCCGGACGGATGAATTTTTTTATGTCGTGCGTGCCGCGCGGCACCATTTTCAGAATATATTCTGCGCCGATCACCGCCATCATCCAGGCTTTGGCGTTGCGGTTGATGGTGGAAAAAAAGACATGGCCGCCCGGTTTGACCAGCCTGGCGCAGGCCTGAACGACGGACTGCGGATCGGGGACATGCTCCAGCATTTCCATACAGGTGACGACGTCGTATTCGCCTGCGTGCGCCTGTGCATGGGACTCTACGGTTTCCTGAACATAATTTACCGCCATGCCGCTTTCCAGCGCGTGCAAACGTGCAACCTGTAAGGGTTCCGCTCCCATATCCAGACCGGTTACGTCTGCGCCTTCACGCGCCATGCTTTCGGTCAGAATGCCGCCGCCGCAGCCGACATCCAGGATTTTCTTGCCGAACAAACCTTCCGCCCGCTGGGCGATATAGCCCAGGCGCAGCGGGTTGATGCGGTGTAGCGGTTTGAATTCGCCTTCCAGATCCCACCAGCGGGAAGCGATCGCCTCGAATTTGGCAATTTCCTGATGATCGACGTTTGGGGTTTGATGTTCAGCGTTCATTTACAATCACGACCTTTGGTTATCTTCAATTAAACGCGAGTATATCGATACCGTTCACGATGTTGTAGCGCTCATCGATTTGCTCTCGGGATGATTTATTCACGCTCCGTTATTTCTGCTGATGCAAAGTATCACGTCATTGATTGCGGGGAGTTTCCCCCGAAACGGCGGTTTGTGATATAATTTTCCACCTTTTGAACTCGGGTAGATGCATAAATAGAGGGATAGCGGCTCCATGAGCGACCTTGCCAGAGAAATCACACCGGTCAACATTGAAGAAGAGCTGAAAAGCTCGTATCTGGACTATGCCATGTCCGTTATTGTCGGGCGTGCGTTACCAGATGTTCGTGATGGACTAAAACCGGTACACCGTCGCGTACTGTACGCGATGAGCGTATTGGGGAACGACTGGAATAAACCTTATAAAAAATCGGCCCGTGTTGTCGGGGACGTGATCGGTAAATATCACCCGCATGGTGATACTGCGGTCTACGATACCATTGTGCGTATGGCGCAACCTTTCTCACTGCGTTATACGCTGGTGGACGGGCAGGGTAACTTCGGCTCCATCGACGGCGACTCCGCGGCGGCGATGCGTTATACCGAAGTTCGTATGGCGAAAATCGCCCATGAACTGCTGGCCGATCTGGAAAAAGATACGGTTGATTTTGTGCCTAACTATGATGGCACGGAGCAGATTCCTGATGTTATGCCGACCCGTATCCCCAACCTGTTGGTCAACGGGTCTTCCGGTATTGCGGTTGGGATGGCGACCAACATTCCGCCCCACAACCTGACGGAAGTGGTGAACGGCTGTCTGGCCTATATCGACGACGAAAATATCAGCCTTGAAGGTCTGATGGAGCACATTAAAGGGCCCGATTTCCCGACGGCCGCCATCATCAACGGCAGACGGGGTATTGAAGAGGCGTACCGCACCGGACGGGGCAAGATCTACATTCGCGCGCGCGCTGAAGTAGAAGCCGACGCCAAAACCGGACGCGAAACCATTATCGTGCATGAAATTCCTTATCAGGTGAACAAAGCGCGCCTGATTGAGAAGATTGCCGAACTGGTAAAAGACAAGCGTGTTGAAGGCATCAGCGCACTGCGCGACGAGTCTGATAAAGACGGTATGCGCATTGTCATTGAGATCAAGCGTGACGCCGTGGGCGAAGTCGTCCTGAATAACCTTTACTCCCAGACGCAGCTGCAAACGTCTTTCGGCATCAACATGGTGGCGCTGCATCAGGGCCAGCCTAAGATCATGGCGCTGAAAGATATTCTGGCTGCTTTTGTACGTCACCGCCGTGAAGTGGTGACGCGCCGTACCATTTTTGAACTGCGCAAAGCTCGAGACCGTGCTCATATTTTGGAAGGTCTGGCGATCGCGCTGGCGAATATCGACCCGATTATCGAACTGATTCGTCGCGCGCCGTCACCGGCAGAAGCGAAAGCCTCGCTGATTGCCGAGTCGTGGGAGCTGGGTACGGTAGCGGCCATGCTGGAACGTTCGGGTGATGATGCTGCGCGTCCTGAATGGCTGGAACCGGAATTTGGTATCCGCGAGGGCCGCTATTATCTGACCGAGCAGCAGGCTCAGGCGATTCTGGATCTGCGTTTGCAGAAACTGACCGGTCTTGAGCATGAAAAACTGCTGGATGAGTATAAAGAACTGCTGACTCAGATCGCCGAGTTGCTTTATATCCTGAACAGCCCGGACCGTCTGATGGAAGTCATTCGTGAAGAGCTGGAAGCGATCAAAACGCAATACAGCGATGAACGTCGTACTGAGATCACCGCTAACACGGCCGACATCAACATCGAAGATTTGATCAACGAGGAAGATGTGGTGGTGACCCTGTCTCATCAGGGGTATGTGAAATATCAGCCGCTGAGCGACTATGAAGCCCAGCGTCGTGGCGGTCGCGGTAAGTCTGCCGCGCGCATTAAAGAAGAAGATTTCATCGATCGTCTGCTGGTGGCCAACACCCATGACACGATCCTGTGCTTCTCCAGCCGTGGTCGTCTGTACTGGATGAAGGTGTACCAACTGCCGGAAGCCAGCCGTGGCGCTCGCGGTCGTCCGATCGTCAACCTGTTGCCGCTTGAGGCGGATGAGCGTATCACGGCAATTCTGCCGGTTCGCGAATATGAAGAAGGCCGCCATGTGTTTATGGCGACCGCCAGCGGTACGGTGAAAAAGACCGCACTGACGGAATTCAGCCGCCCGCGTAGCGCCGGTATTATCGCCGTCAATCTGAATGATGGTGATGAACTGATTGGCGTCGATTTGACCGACGGTAAAAACGAGGCGATGCTGTTCTCGGCGGAAGGTAAAGTGGTGCGCTTCTCTGAAGGCGCGGTGCGCTCCATGGGCCGGACGGCAACCGGGGTTCGCGGCATCAATCTGCAAGGCGAAGATCGCGTCGTATCGTTGATCATTCCTCGCGGTGAAGGCGATATTCTGACCGTGACGCAAAATGGTTTTGGTAAACGTACCGCCGTCAGCGAGTACCCGACCAAGTCCCGCGCCACGAAAGGGGTTATCTCCATCAAGGTGAGCGAACGTAACGGTAAAGTGGTTGGCGCCGTTCAGGTTGACGCTGCCGATCAGATCATGATGATCACCGATGCGGGAACGCTGGTTCGTACGCGTGTGTCTGAAGTCAGTATTGTGGGCCGCAACACCCAGGGTGTTACGTTGATCCGTACGGCGGAAGATGAACATGTCGTCGGCCTGCAACGCGTTGCTGAACCGGTCGAAGATGAAGAGTTGGATGGCGTCGTAAACGTTGAAGGTGAAATAGCCGAAGACGAAGACATCGCCGACGATATCGACGCCGATGACGACGTAGCGGAAGACGACGAAGATTAAGTCCCCGTTATGCCCTGAATAATTCGGGTGGCAGGACAACGCGTTGTCGTTTTGAACAACGCCCATGCAACCTGAAGTCTGGCGGGGATAGCGGTAATAAACCTGAGCCAGCGCGTGATGCGCTGGCTTTTTTTATGCAGGATCGGTAGTGTATCGGCAGGTGTGCGACACTGGTTAATCTTTTTCTCAATTCAACGGTATCCACTTGAAATATCTCGCCTCGTTCCATACGACATTAAAAGTCTCCCGTTATTTATTTCGGGTGCTGGCCATTATGCTATGGGTGCTCGGCGCGCTGATATCCGTGTTTTATATCAGTAACGTATTGAATGAAAAAGAATCGGATTTACGTCAGGAATATAACCTGAGTTTCGATCAATCGCAGGGATATATTCGCCACGCGGCTGATATTGTTCGTGAGCTTAAATATCTGGCGGCCAATCATCTGGCGAGTCCGGCGGAAAAACCGGATAGTCCGATAGATAAAGAGCCCGGTCTATCCGTTTATCCGATTTTGCCGGGTGCCGATTGTTACGATGGGGATCATAATCATTCACTGGTGTCATTAAGTGATTTTTTTGATGGTTGGCGAGAAAACTTTTCAGCGGTATACGATCTCAATCGGGTATTTTTTGTCGGGGGCGATCAGCAGTGCATGGTGGATTTTGGTATCCGCAACCAGTCGCTGGATCGCGATAATCTGTTTAAAAATGTCCAGAATCGTTTTCAGGAACAGAAGAATGCTGTTCGGTCGGCATCTCAGGATGAAACGGTCTACTGGATTACACCCGCACAGGCGCCCGATGTCGGTTACTTATATGCGTTGACGCCTATTTATGTAGGGAATAAGCTTGAAGTTATCATGGGGATTGAACAGACAGTCCGCCTGGATGATTTCGTGTCGGTCGGGAAATTCCCGATCAGCGTGCAATTGATTAACCAATATAACCAGCCGATTCTGCATTTTTCCGAAGGCAAAGGCCGCTATGTTCCTTCCGCCAGCACAAACCCGATAGACCACAATTATTTCGGCTATGTGAACGGGTATGATGAAATCATCCTGAAAAAGAACCTGCCTCCCACGGCGTTCAGCATTATCTATTCGCTTCCTCTGCGGGTATTGCTGTCCCATATCAGCACTCTGATCATTAATATGGCGCTGTTTAATACGCTGTCAGCCATATTGCTGTTTGTGCTGGCCTGGATCTTTGAACGGAAAATGCTGTTGCCCGCGGAAGTGAATGCTTTCCAGCTAGAGGAAAACGAGCAGTTCAACCGTAAAATCGTGGCCTCTGCGCCGGTGGGCATCTGTATTCTGCGGATTAACGATGGCACCAATATTCTCAGTAATGAGCTGGCACATAATTATCTGAATTTACTGACTCATGAAGATCGCCTGCGTATTACCCGGATTATTTGCGAGCAGCAATCCAAATTTGTCGATGTGCTGACCAGCAGAAATCATCATCTGCAAATCAGCTTCGTCCATTCCCGCTATCGTAATGAGAATGTGGCGATCTGCGTACTGCTTGACGTCAGCGCGCGCGTAAAAATGGAAGAGTCGCTACAGGAAATGGCCAATGCCGCCGAGCAGGCCAGCCAGTCCAAATCCATGTTTCTGGCGACGGTAAGCCATGAATTGCGCACGCCGCTGTATGGCATTATCGGCAACCTGGACTTATTACAGACGAAAGCGTTGCCTAAGGACGTGAGTCGTCTGGTCGCGGCGATGAATAACTCCTCGTCGCTATTGTTGAAGATCATCAGCGACATTCTCGATTTTTCCAAGATCGAGTCAGAGCAGCTGAAAATTGAACCCTGCGAGTTTGCTCCACACGAAGTGATCAGCCACATCACCAGCAACTATTTGCCGCTGGTGGTGAAGAAACACCTTACGCTGTACTGCTTTATCGATCCCAATGTTCCGGTCAGTTTGTCTGGCGATCCCGTTCGTTTACAGCAGGTACTTTCCAACCTGCTGAGTAATGCCATCAAGTTCACTGATACGGGATGCATTATTTTTCAGGTGGAATGTCGCGATGGTTATCTGGAGTTTCTGGTGCGCGACACTGGCGTGGGGATCCTGCCGCGTGAAGCAGCGAAGCTTTTTGATCCCTTCTTTCAGGCTGGTAGCGGGGTGCAACGCCATTTTCAGGGCACTGGGCTGGGGTTGGCGATCTGTGAAAAGCTGATCAATCTGATGGATGGCGATATCTCGATCGAATCGGAGCCTGGACTGGGCAGCCAGTTTGGTATCAGAATTCCGCTCTATAAGGCACATTATGCGCCGGTCCCCATCAATGCTGGTTTGCAGGGGAAAATGTGCTGGCTGATGGTGCGCAATATCCGGCTGGAGTCTTATCTGCTCGCCTTTTTACAGGAACACGGTTTGCGGGCTTGCCGTTACCAGCGTCAGACCATCGGTAGTGATGATGTGATTATCAGCGATTCCGACGTGTCTGAATCGCTCGATGCCCGTGCACGGATCGTTATCAGTGGTTCACATACGGGATCTGCGCAGGAAATCAGCCCGGGATACTGGCTGCACAGTACGTCTATGCCGCAGTATCTGCCGGATTTGCTGGAAAGAATATATCGTCCGCAAACGGAAGATGGATCGTCCGCGGCGCTTTCAACGCCGTTGACCAATTATAGCCGTACCGAGAACGGCGATGTCATGATTCTGGTCGTCGACGATCATCCGATTAACCGACGGTTGTTGGCGGATCAGCTTGGTTCACTGGGTTATATGGCCATGACGGCAAACGATGGGGTTGATGCGCTGAGCGTGTTGGGTAAAAACGCTGTCGATATTGTGCTGACGGACGTCAATATGCCGAATATGGATGGTTATCGGTTGACGCAATGTCTGCGGGAACAGGGGCGACATTTCCCGGTCATCGGCGTGACGGCGAATGCGTTGGCGGAAGAGCGGCAGCGCTGTTTACAGGCGGGAATGGACAACTGTTTATCCAAACCTGTGACGTTGGATACCCTGCAACAAACGCTGTCCTATTACAGCGATGTGGTGCGTCAATCCAGAGCGGCCGCTGAAACCTGAATGCCCCGGATTCTCCCCTGTGAAGAGAAGCGCCCGGGATAAACCAAATCAGAAGGTTGGTCATCAAACCCAGGCAACGTTATCTGTTGCCTGGTGCCCCCAATCATGAGGGCTTTAGCTCAACTTACTCTTTTTCTGCCGAGGTGGAGTTGATGCTCACAGAAGAAAGGTAGTTCAGCAGAGCGATATCGTTATCGACGCCGAGTTTTGTCATCGCTGATTTCTTCTGGCTGCTGATGGTTTTGATGCTACGGTTAAGTTTTTTGGCAATCTCGGTGACCAGAAAACCTTCGGCGAACAGACGCAGCACTTCGCTTTCTTTCGGAGACAACCGTTTGTCGCCATAGCCGCTGGAACTGATTTTTTCCAATACTCTGGTGACGCTTTCCGGCGTGAATTTTTTGCCTTTTTGCAGTGCGGCCAATGCCTTGGGTAAGTCGGTTGGCGCACCTTGTTTTAGTACAATCCCTTCAATATCCAGATCCAGAACCGCACTTAAAATAGCCGGGTTATTGTTCATGGTCAGAACGATAATGGAGAGATGGGGAAAATGACGTTTAATGTATTTAATTAAGGTAATACCATCGCCATATTTATCACCCGGCATGGACAAATCGGTAATTAAAACGTTAGCGTCCAGTTTCGGCAGGTTATTGATCAGCGCGGTTGAATCTTCGAATTCACCCACGACGTTGACCCACTCAATTTGTTCAAGTGACTTTCTGATGCCAAAAAGGACAATAGGATGGTCGTCGGCAATAATTACGTTTAGGTTACTCATCGGTTAGGTTACTCATATTGTTGGCTACCTTGCTGTATACCCTTCATCTTTCAAGTTGCAGGTGTGTTGGCTTCATCATTTGGCTCTCTCTGGGCCTCACCCCTTCGGGACGGCTGCTGGCAGCGTTCAAATCTGTCCAGGCAATTTGTTACCCGAATCACATACTCAGGTAAGCCCATCGGGGTGCTTTCGGTCGCCGCCTTCCTGTTCCCCGGAATCTATTGGGGATAGTAATGCACTGACAAATCTTTCAATTTCATGAAGGTTATTTTCGATCTGTGCACCATCGTGCGCGGTAATATGTTGTTCAAGCCGCTCACACAACTGTTTGCCAGGATGCAGGTTTAACATGGCAAACACGCCTTTCAGCCGATGTGCCGTTTGTGAAAGTGACATAAAATCGCCATCTTCCGCTTCAGTATACAGCCTCTTTAAATCATCGGGTACTGTCTCAATAAACAGAGAATAATAATCACTTGACGCCAGCTGACCGGCGTAGAACGCGTCATCATGCTCATCGTCTGTTAGCCCCGTATCGGTTGGCGCTTCCAGCTGTTGCTCAATCAACTTAAGCAATGCTCCCAGCAAAAGTTGGCTGATATTATAATTCGCTCTCAATCGATGAGGACCCAGAGGAATGATGGCCGGGTCATCACCAGTTAGTAATATAGAATAATCAGCGGTTCTTTCCGGATCGTCGGTGATGCAGATATCCACTTTCTGATTAATCTGCCGTTCATCACTGATGAGATAATTGGCTCCCCAGCCAGTGATAAGATGGCTGACAATATGTCGCACTTCATCGGCGGTGATATCCAGTAATACGGTAATGCCGTCCAGCAGCTTTTCTTCCTCGACCGGAAGGGGATCCGGCGTCATGTTTACCGTCAGGATGTAGTGTGTGCCGAGTCCTTTCTTACTGTGAATATTTAACTGGCCGCCAAGTTTATTGCACAGCTGATTGCACAAAAACAGGGTTAATCCCGAGTTTTGACCAAAGCGGTCCGCCGTGGTCGGATTCAGGAAGGGATGATTGAGATTATCTTGTTCCGTCCCCGAAATTCCTGCGCCGGTATCACTGATTTGTACGATTAGTTTTTCCGGCGCGGTTTGGTCACTGACGATCGAAACGGTAATTTTTCCGTATTCGGTATTGGTAATGGAATAATTCAGCAGGAGCGACAGGGTCTTTTTCAGCAGTTCGCCATCACCCATATAGGTTTGATTGATATCCAGCTTGTAATGACTGAACAGGCAAAGCCCTTTCTGATTAATGCGCGGGAGCCATTCCAGCAATAAACTGTCGATCATGGTCAGTGGAGAGAAACTTTCGTTAGCCAGTTTCCACTCCTGAACTTCCAGTTTTTCCTGTAGGGCAATATTATCCAGTAGTTCGATAGCACAGGCGGTATCGACCGTAAGTTGTTCAGTTAACTGCTGCTGTTCGCTTTTATCATCGGTATGGCGAATCGCTTGTAAATTTTTATGCAGCGACAGCAGGGGTTGTTTGAATTCGCTCAGCAGGTTTCTGAACAGGCGCTTTCTGGCCTGCACATTTTTCTCATATTCACGCTGCGCCAACTGGAGCTTTCTATTGACCAGAATCTCTTTGTCTTGCTCGCGCAGCAGGAACAGGCAATAGTCGGCGGAATATTGGCTGCGGAACTGGCGAATTTCAAACATCTCATTATTCACCGTTACCTGAATCACGCCTTGATGTTCATCCGCCATATTGGCGACTTTTTGCAAGCTCAGGTGCGGCAATAAATGTTCTGCCTGTTCATTCTGAACAATCACTTTGTTACTGCCAAAATCATAAATCAGCACGCCCATCGGAATACGACCGATAGTCTCATGATAAATGTTGAGCTGCTTTCTCAGCCGGTGGGAAAGATCTTCATCCGGATGGGAGTATTTCTGGCGGAAAATATAAAAACCGGCAATGGAAAATAGCAATAACGCCAGATTAAGCAATAGCAGCCAGACGTTATTGCGCAGAATGTCAATGAGCAACACTTTTATCGGGGTCTGAAACACAATTTTCACTGGCGCATTCACCAGCGGCGATGATATTTCAATCAGCGATCTACCCAACTGGATATCCGTCATGTCTTCGCTGCCGCTGTTCGTATCAATATTATTGGCCGAAGGCGTGTCTTGCCTCAGTTGGAGGCCTTCGCGCGGCAGGATGGACGGAATCAAATCGTTAATCGGTAAATCGAAAGCAATAATGGTTGCCAGGTGACCGGGCTGATTAAACGTTGTGCGCAATGTGAAATAGTAATCATCATAAAAGCGCAGCTTGCGCAGCGGAGAGAAACTTTCACGTTCATCCAGTGCGTTGGCCTGTTGCAGCATTTCCGTTCGGCGCGCCTCGGCAATTGCCGTAATGTAACTTCCGCGGAATTGGGATGAAATATCCTTCAACGTCTGCGTTGAGATCATCGTCAGGCTATTATCCACCCCGTTCAGGTAATACATGGAATATACGTTGGTTTCCGCCCCCCACAGAATATCCAGCGAGCGGGAGATGCGGCGAACGGAATGGAGCGTCGATACATCATGCTGACCAAATATCAGGGCATCCGTTTTCTGGCCGTTCTTTTCTACATAGAAAACGTTGGGCATCAGGTTGATGGCGTTGATATCCTCCTCGCTGGAGAGCGGGTCGTTATTCAGGTCGCCATAAATCTGGTAAGTGAAAAAGCGGTAGGCATCAATACGTTTCTGCACACCCTGGGTCAGATCGATCAGGGCAAGCTTCTTTTCCGCCAGCCAGTTACTGAAGTAGTTATAGCCAAACGCACCGGTTACGAAGCACAGTAGCAGGGTAAGCAGAGCAAAATAACGCATGATGATGGCTGGCATTGATCAATGTTCCTGATTACGGGTAATGGCTCGCGCACTGGCGCAGACAATCAGTAACAGCAATGCCACAAAGCCAAAAGCGAGTGACAGGCTGCTGAGTTGAGCGATGAAACCCAATAGCGTCGGGCCAACCAGAATACCAGCGTAACCTACAGTTGTAATGGATGCGATAGCCAGATTTGCCGGCATGATTTTCTGATTGCCTGCCGCGCTGAACAGAATCGGAACTACGTTTGACGCGCCGATCCCCACCATGACGAAACCGAGAATCGACGTCAGCGCGTTGTCGATACTGATGGTCAACAACAGACCCAACGCGGCGCAAAGACTACCGCCCGCAAGGATCGCGTAGCGTCCGAGTGCATTGACCACGCGATCGCCGGTCAGCCTGCCGATCGTCATCGCGACGGAAAACGCGGCGTAACCGATCCCCGCTTGCGCGCTGCTCAGGTGACGTTTAACGGTTAAAAACAGCGCGCTCCAGTCCAGAATGGCGCCCTCCGCCAGAAACATGATGAAGCATAGCAGGCCGATAAACATGACCCAGCCGCGGGGGATCGCAAAGAGCGGACCGCCCTCGCCCTCATTAGTGGTACGCAGCAGATGTGTTTGCGCCCTCGACATCAAGACCAGCAACAGTGCAACAATGACCCAAATGGCCGTCAGCGGTGACAGGCCAAGCCACAATAAGGCGCTGACGCCGCCGGCCCCGGCAATCCCGCCAACGCTGAAGAAACCGTGGAAACCGGACATCATGGCTCGACCGCTTGCGCGCTCGACAATGACGGCCTGAATATTCATTGATACGTCAATCATGCCAATCGCCGCGCCGAAAAAGAGCAGCGTCACGGCCATGACCGGAATCGTACCTGCCTGTGTCAGCATCGGCAGAATCACACACAGTGTGGCACTGGCGATCAGAATGACGGTGCGGCAGCCGAGTTTGCCGGTGAGTAATCCGGTAAACGGCATTGCCAGTAGCGAGCCAATTCCCAGAGAGAGTAGCAGCATACCCAAAGAAGCGTCGTTGATGTCCAGACGATGCTTAACAAAAGGAACCAGCGGCGCCCAGGAAGCCATAGCGAAGCCTGCGACAAAAAAACAGATGCGAGTTGCCGCCTGTGCTTTTCGGCCGGGTTGCTGTTCGGTATATAACGATTCGGAATTCAGCGTTGAGCTCATATCCTTGACGGCACTATCGGGTAGACGTAATAAGGGATTCTTTCTACCATAATTAAGTTATTGAATCGAAGGATTCATGATCTGTCGACGTCCTGTGGACGTATTATCAGATAAGTTAACGTAAGTTGCATAAAAGATGTCCGCACGCTCAGTGCGGTTGATAACGTCTTCGCTTCAACCTATGGTGAATCGTCCTGATGCTCTGACCGTTTATTATCCTCGGGAAATAAAAAAATGCCGGTTAAAAAACCGGCGAAAGGAATAAGGTTAATTAGAGAAATAATGATGAAGGATTATTCTAATGGTAATGTGTAATAGTGTTTTGTCGTTTCATGCGATCAATGCCTCGCCTGGGCAGAATGCTTAATTGGGATGTGACAGTCACTATTGGTAACGATATGAAAAAAGCGGGGGGCAGCTATCATTGGCGTTGAAGAAAATAATGCTTTCATCTTGTTAATTTTTTATCTTTCTTATTTATATCAATATGTTGTTATTTTAGTGGCGCGTCGGGTTATTATTTTTTGTGCAGGTTTCATTTAAATTGTCAATGCGTTTTTTCTGATAAAATAAACTCATTCAGTAATGATAAATTCTCTCTATAGTTGGATTCGTTATTCCAAATTATTATTTTTTCATGACTTATGTGGCGCTAACGATTAAAAGATCGGTGCTTTGTCCGTATTACGTGGCGACAACGTCGGTTATTGTCTGACGGGAATGGCAGCAGCGGCTGGAAATGCTTTTATGCCCAATCAGCGCCATCCGATTCTAACGCTGGTGGCGGGGGATGTCCTTTTGCCAGATGCGTAACATGGCTTCATGCATTTCTCATCTTGTGAAGCGGTTAACCTGATGGCGCGTATTGCCCTTTTTTATCCTGAATAACCTCTCACCCAAAGTGTCTTTTTTTACCGTATAATCCTGTGCTTTACGTTAGGTTACCGGGGTTAGGGTGAAACAACTTTCCGACCTGTTGTGGCATATGCAGCAGGATTTACGCGAACCACAGCCTGAGAGTGCGGGTTTCAGACAGATAACACGTTCATTGATCCTCAGTGAAAGTGAACCGTCTGGGCTGCTGCCATGGCTGGCGACTCAGCCTGCGTATCCCCAGTTTTACTGGCAACATCGTCAGGACGATGAGGAAGCCGCCGTGTGTGGTCTGGTTTGTGGTTTCCATCACGCTCAGGAAGCGGAAGATTTCCTTTTGCAGCATGGCTGTGACAGCCATGTGCGTATCTGGGGATTGAATGCCTTCGACCAGACACCGCGTGAGTATCGGTCTGGTCTTTCCCCCAGCTATCTTTTTCTGCCCCGCGTGGAGCTATTGCGCCAGGGTAATACGCTGAGCCTGCGAATTAATTTATTCAGTGGGGCATCGCTACAGCAGGACGCTGATGAAGCCTCTGCATTTATCAAGTTCTTGCTGCCGATACGGCCGCTGCCGCCCTTGCAGGCGGAAGTGGACGCGGTTGACCATCGGCCGGATCGTCAGAATTGGATCAAACTGTTGCAACAGGCGCTGCACAATATTGCGGCCGGGGGGATGGAAAAAGTGGTTCTGGCAAGAAAGACCACGTTGACCCTGAAACAGCCGTTACAGGCAACAACCTTTATGGCCGCCAGCCGGGCGGCCAACCATCATTGTTTTCATTTTATGCTGGCGCATGATGCCCGGCAGGCTTTTCTTGGTTCCAGCCCGGAGCGGCTTTATCGCCGTTATGACACGCAGTTGGAAACCGAAGCGTTGGCGGGTACGGTTGCCAGCGACAAGGATGATGAAAAAGCGGCGGCATTTGCACATTGGCTGATGAAAGACACCAAAAACCAGTGCGAGAATATGCTGGTGGTGGACGATATCTGTCAGCGGTTGCAACAGTCGGCGTTATCGCTGGATGTCATGCCGCCGGAAGTGGTGCGGCTACGCAAAGTGCAGCATCTGCGCCGCGCGATTCAGGCGACGCTGAGACAGCCGTCAGATGTCGTTTGTCTTGATAACTTGCAACCGACCGCGGCCGTTGCCGGATTGCCAAGACGGGTTGCCCGGCGTTTCATTGCTGAGAAGGAACCTTTCGAGCGCGGCTGGTATGCGGGGTCTGCGGGCTACCTGTCTCGTCGACAGGCCGAGTTTTGCGTCGCACTGCGTTCGGCAGAGATCAATAACAACATTTTGACCTTGTATGCCGGAGCCGGAATTGTCGCCGGATCTGATCCAGAACAAGAATGGCAGGAACTGGAAAACAAAGCTGCGGGTCTGAAATCGCTGTTAGACGGTGATATGTCATAGTTTTGTTTTATCTTTGTTGTATCAGGTACTGGTTTATATCAAAGTTGACGCTGTAAAAAAAAATATAATTATTTTCGGAATCCGCAACCTGAGCTGTTGAGTAAATCATGGCAACAAGTGTATTTAATCGTCGCTGGGCCGCGTTGCTGCTTGAAGCGCTGACCCGTCATGGTGTCCGCCACATATGCATTGCGCCCGGTTCCCGTTCCACACCGCTGACACTGTCAGCGGCCAATCATGATGCGCTGACGTGCCATACCCATTTTGACGAACGGGGATTGGGGCATTTGGCTTTAGGGCTGGCAAAAGGCGCTCATGAACCGGTGGCTATTGTGGTGACCTCAGGTACGGCTGCCGCGAATCTCTATCCGGCGATCATTGAAGCGGGTCTGACGGGGGAGCGGCTGGTGGTCTTGACCGCCGATCGTCCTCCCGAATTGATTGATTGCGGAGCCAATCAGGCTATCCGCCAGCATGGGCTGTATGCGTCCCATTCCATGGCCGCGCTGAATTTGCCGCGACCGACGCCGGACATTCCTGCCAGTTGGCTGGTTTCCTCGCTCGATAGCGCCATGGCGCAGTTAACGCACGGCGTGTTGCACATTAATTGTCCGTTTGCCGAGCCGTTATATGGCGCGGATGATGATGCGGCTTTCCAGGACTGGTCGCTGACGCTGGGTGACTGGTGGCAAAGCGGGGAACCCTGGCTGCGTGAAATGCATCAAACCACGCTAACGGTTCAGCCGGACTGGCATGAATGGCGGCAAAAACGCGGGGTGGTGATTGCCGGTCGCATCAGCCCGGCGCAGGGGGCGCGGGTCGCGCAGTGGGCGAACGAATTAGGCTGGCCGCTGATTGGCGACGTTCAGTCACAAAGTGGTCAGCCCTTGCCCTGCGCGGATATCTGGCTGGCGAACGCCGCCGCGCAGGAACGATTGCGGCAGGCTGAAATTGTCGTGCAATTTGGCGGTAGCCTGACTGGAAAACGTCTGCTGCAATGGCAGGAAAAATGTCAGCCACAGACGTTTTGGCTGGTGGATGCGCTGCCGGGGCGTCTTGATCCCGCACATCACCGTGGTCGCCGTCTGATTGCCGACGTCAGCGACTGGCTGGCCGCTCATCCCGCTATTACGCAAGCTCCCTGGGCGGATGAATTGAACGGTATCGCCCTCCATGCCCAACAGCAGGTTATCGAATATCTGACCGATCGTTTTGGCGAGGCGCAGCTTGCACAGCGGCTCCCCGAACTGCTTCCCAGCGATGGTCAATTGTTTGTGGGTAACAGTCTGGTTGTGCGTTTGATCGATGCGCTGGCGCAGTTGCCGGCACATTACCCGGTATACGGTAACCGCGGCGCCAGCGGTATTGATGGGTTGATCTCGACGCTGGCCGGCGTTCAGCGTGCGACCGGCAAGGCTACGCTTGGGATCGTGGGCGATCTTTCCGCGTTATACGATCTCAATGCGCTGGCTTTACTGCGTCAGGCGCCCGCGCCGCTGGTGCTGATTGTCGTAAATAACGATGGCGGCCAGATTTTTTCGCTGCTGCCGACGCCTGCTGAACAGCGGGAAGCATTTTACTGCATGCCGCAACACGTTGAATTCGGTCACGCGGCTGCCATGTTCGGCCTCAACTATGTCCGCGCCGAACGCTGGGAACAGATCGCGGATACCGTAGCCAGGAGTTGGGCGCAGGGTGGCGTCACGCTGCTGGAAGTGATAGTGCCGCCAAAAGATGGGGCGGAAACGCTGAACGCGCTGGTATCACAGGCGGCAACGTGGTTACGCTAAGCTGTCAGCGGCTCATGCCGGCGGAGATGACGCCCGCGCAGCCGTGGCTGATATGCTTACATGGCCTGCTGGGCAGCGGTGAAGACTGGCGGCCCATCATGCCTTTTTGTAATGAATGGCCGCTGCTGCTGGTGGATTTGCCGGGGCACGGCGCATCGCGGAACGTGGCCGCGGGGGATTTCGCACAAATCAGTCAGCAACTGGCATCGACCATCGCGCAACAGGGCATTGAGCGCTATTGGCTGCTGGGATATTCGCTGGGCGGACGGCTTGCCATGTATCACGCTTGCTTTGGTCGGCATCAGGGCATGCAGGGCCTGCTGGTGGAAGGCGGTAATCCCGGACTTGACGATGCTCATCAGCGCGAGGCGCGTTTATTGCACGATGCCCGCTGGGCGCAGCGCTTTCGCGATGAGTCACTGGAAACGGTGCTGAACGATTGGTATCGACAGGACGTGTTCGCCGATCTGGATGCCGCGCAGCGTAATGAGCTGATTGCCCGGCGTCGTCATAATCATGGCGCGGCGGTGGCGGCGATGCTGGATGCCGCCTCGTTAGGGCATCAGCCCTGGCTGGTGGACAAGCTTCGGCAGTTGGTTATCCCATTTGGTTATCTGTGCGGCGTCAGAGACATGAAATTTCAGGCGCTGGCAATGCAATATGGTCTGCCCTTAATGCGCGTGGCGCAGGCCGGCCATAACGCGCATCAGGCGAATCCGGCGGAGTATGCCGCCCGGATATTTTCTTTTATCTCGCATCCCGTTAAGGATTAATACTTATGCTTTATCCCAGTGAAGAACTGCTTTACGCCCCGGTAGAATGGCACGATTGCAGCGGTGATTTCACCGATATCCTCTTCCATAAATCGACGGATGGCATTGCCAAAATCACCATTAACCGTCCGCAGGTGCGCAATGCTTTCCGCCCGCAAACGGTAAAAGAGATGATCCACGCGTTGGAAAACGCGCGTTACGACGACGGGATTGGCGTGATTATTCTGACGGGCGCCGGCGACAAGGCATTCTGTTCCGGCGGCGATCAGAAAGTTCGTGGCGACTATGGCGGCTATCAGGACGACAGCGGCGTACATCATCTGAATGTGCTGGATTTCCAACGCCAGATCCGCACCTGTCCGAAACCGGTAGTGGCAATGGTGGCGGGCTATTCCATCGGCGGCGGCCACGTGCTGCACATGATGTGTGACCTGACGATTGCGGCGGAAAATGCCATTTTCGGTCAGACCGGGCCACGCGTGGGGTCCTTTGACGGGGGCTGGGGCGCGTCCTATATGGCGCGTATCGTCGGACAGAAAAAAGCCCGCGAAATCTGGTTCCTGTGCCGCCAGTATGATGCCGCCCAGGCGCTGGATATGGGGCTGGTCAATACCGTCGTTCCGCTGGCCTCCCTGGAAAAAGAAACCGTTCGCTGGTGCCGTGAAATGTTGCAAAACAGCCCGATGGCGTTGCGCTGCCTGAAAGCGGCGCTGAACGCCGACTGTGACGGACAGGCTGGGTTGCAGGAGCTGGCGGGCAACGCCACCATGCTGTTCTATATGACTGACGAAGGTCAGGAAGGCCGCAATGCCTTCAATGAAAAACGCCAGCCCGATTTCAGCAAATTCAAACGGAATCCGTAATGCGTCAGGTTAAGGTTTATCGCTACCGTGTGCCGATGGAAGCGGGGGTGGTGCTGCGTAATCAGCGCCTGAAAACCCGCGACGGGCTGATCGTCTGCTTGCAACAGGGTGAGCAGCAAGGCTGGGGGGAAATCGCGCCGCTGCCGGAGTTCAGTGTGGAAACGTTGGCGGAAGCCGAATCCGCCACGCTTGAACAACTCACGCGCTGGCTGGCGGGTGATACATGGTCTGACGCGCTGCCGCCGTCCGTTGCGTTTGGTCTGAGCTGTGCGGCGGCAGAGCTGGAACAGCGCTTACCGATAGTGGCGGATTACCGTAAAGCGCCACTTTGTAACGGCGATCCTGACGAACTGTTCGCCATGTTACAGGCGTTGCCCGGTGAAAAAGTGGCGAAGGTCAAAGTCGGTCTGTATGAAGCGGTCCGCGATGGCATGATCGTCAACGTGCTGCTGGAGGCATTGCCTGACCTGAAGTTGCGTCTGGATGCCAACCGCAGTTGGACGCGAGCCAAAGCGGATGGCTTTGCCCGTTATGTCGCGCCCGCCCTGCGTTCCCGCATTGCGTTTCTGGAAGAGCCTTGCAAGACCCGTCAGGAATCCCGCGAGTTTGCACAGCAAACCGGCATTCATATCGCCTGGGATGAAAGCGTGCGCGAAGCGGATTTTCGAGTGGAAGCCGAGCCGGGCGTGAGCGCTATTGTGATCAAGCCAACGCTGGTGGGCAGTCTTGCCCGTTGCCAGCAGCTGGTACAGGATGCGCATCAGGCGGGATTAACGGCGGTAATCAGTTCCAGTATTGAATCCAGCCTGGGGCTAACCCAACTGGCGCGGCTGGCGCACTGGCTGACGCCAGACACCATTCCCGGGCTGGATACGCTGGATTTGATGCAGGCGCAGATAATACGGCCGTGGCCGGAAAGTCCGTTACCGCTGCTGCCAGCCGAGCAACTGGAACGGGTATGGCAGGCCTGACCGACTGGCCCTGGCATTATTGGGCCGGACAGACGCCATCTTCCGTCGCGTTGATTGATGGAGAGGTCCGCTGGCATTGGCGGCAGCTTGCCCGGCGGGTGAATCAGTTGGCCGCGGGGTTCGAACAGCAGGGGGTGATGCCCGGTTGTGGCGTGGTGTTGCGCGGTAAAAACAGCAGGACGATGTTGTGCTGCTATCTGGCGCTATTGCAATGCGGTGCGCGTTTGTTGCCGCTTAATCCCCAGTTGCCCGAATCATTAACCGAAAATTTGCTGCCTTCCCTCAATATGCAATACGGGCTGTTTCTGGATGAGCAACCGTTGCCGTCTGGTTTGATTGCTTTGTCGTGCGTATCGGATGCGTTTTCCCCGCCATCTCAATCCGCTTTACCGCGCTGGCAGCCCGATCAACTGGCGACGCTGACGCTGACTTCGGGGTCGAGTGGATTGCCTAAAGCCGCCGCACATACCTTCTCTGCCCATCTGGCGAGTGCGGAAGGCGTGCTGGAAATGATGGCTTTTTCCGCAGAGGATAGCTGGCTGCTGTCACTGCCGCTGTTTCATGTTTCCGGACAGGGAATCGTGTGGCGCTGGTTGGCGGTCGGGGCGACGATTGTCGTACGCGCGCATCAACCGCTGGAATCTGCTTTGCGGGATTGTACCCACGCTTCTCTGGTTCCGACTCAGCTATGGCGTCTGTTATCGCAAAATACGCTTCCCCCCACGTTGAATGCGGTGTTGCTGGGCGGCGCGATGATCCCGCTGGCGCTTACGCAGCAGGCCGAATCCCTCGGCGTTCGCTGCTGGTGCGGCTATGGCCTGACGGAACTGGCTTCCACGGTGTGCGCCAAGCGCGCCGATGGCCGGGGGGGCGTAGGATTGCCGCTGCGCGGACGTGAAATTCGTCTGGTTGGTGAGGAAGTGTTATTGCGCGGCAGCACGCTGGCTTCCGGCTATTGGCGTGATGGCCGGCTTTTCCCGCTGGCGGATGAAGCGGGGTGGTTCCACACCCGGGATCGCGGCGCTTTTGACGAGGGCGAATGGCGCATTCTGGGGCGTCTGGATAACCAGTTCTTCAGCGGTGGAGAAGGCATCCAACCGGAAAATATCGAAACGGCGCTGCTGGCGCACCCCGATATTCAGCAAGCCTGTGTGGTACCGGTTGATGACGCAGAGTTTGGCCAGCGTCCCGTTGCCGTTGTGGAAATCACCGGCGCCACGACGTTGGCGGCTATTCGCGATTGGCTGTTGCCGCAGCTCGCCGGATTTCAGCGTCCGGTAGCCTATTATTCACTGCCTGAGGAATTAAAAAACGGCGGCATTAAAATTTCCCGTCAACAGGTGAAGGCGTGGGTGCAGGCGACGGCCAAAGGGGCGGGCTATCCTGCCCGCGAGAGTGACCACAAAAAAGGTTAAGCAGAGGAATGATGCTTATCAGACGACAGTTGTCACAACTTTTCAGATGATTAAAAGAATAAATTGGGTTTTAGGCCGATTTTGTACTGGAGCATAGGGACGTTTGCGGTAAAATCGCCGAGGATATCGATATGTTTTGCACGGCGTTTAATGACTATTTTAAGGATATTGAAATGAAAAAGTTTGTAATTGCCTGTGCAGGAAGCTTGCTGCTCGCCAGCGCTTCTGTACATGCCATTAGCCTTTCAGGGGAAGCGGGACGCGACTATTCCGGCGCCAATGTCGGGTTTGGTTTGGGCGTCCCCGGACTGGCCGGCAGCGTGAGTTATTCCCACGGCGACAACAACAACGATGTCTACGGGTTTGGATTAGGCTATACCATTCCTGTCGGCCCGTTGAAACTGACCCTCGGCGGCAAGGCGTTGTATCTGAATCAGGATCGCGCTACTGACGGTCATGCGCTGGCGCTGGGCGGCGGTCTGCAATGGCCGATTAACCGTTACTTCTCCATCTACGGCGAAGGTTATTATTCCCCGGACGCGTTTTCCAGCCACGTCGATCACTACGTTGAAGGCAAGGCGGGCGTTCGCTGGCAGGTCTTCGGTCCGTTAAACGTGGATGTGGGCTATCGCTACATCAATCTGGCGGGCGAAAGCGGTCGTTCAGATAACAAACTGGCTGATACGGCCTATATCGGGGTTGGTTTGAACTTCTGACGGCCGGTCGAAAGACGCAAGGTCACTAAAAAGAGCGTGAATCATCACGCTCTTTTTACATTCAACCTCCGCTGGCTGAGGGAGGGCAACCAGCCGGCTGCCATCGCGCATTGAATCATAATGATGCTTTATCTATCGGGGAAAATCGCCGGAGTCATTGCCAGAAAGAAACGTTGTGTTTCACCAACCGAGTTTTTAAAGTGGGTAAAGCGTAATCACGAGGAGTAAAAGATGCTTAGGGTCGAGATGTTATGTACCGGCGATGAAGTGCTGCATGGTCAGATTATTGATACCAATGCGGCCTGGCTGGCGGATTATCTGTTTCAACAGGGATTACCGATGACCAGCCGTATGACGGTTGGCGATGACCTCGATGCCTTGGTGACAACGATTACACAACGTAGTCAGATTGCGGATGTTCTGATTGTCAATGGCGGACTGGGGCCGACCAGTGACGATCTCAGCGCGTTGGCGGCTGCCACGGCCGCCGGGGAAGGCTTGGTTGAACATGCTGAATGGCTGGCACGGATGGAGGCGTTTTTTACCGAACGGGGGCGGGTAATGGCGCCCAGCAACCGGAAACAGGCGCAGATCCCCGCCAGCGCCGAAATGGTCGATAATCCCGTGGGGACGGCATGCGGCTTTGCCATGCCGCTCAATAAATGCCTGATGTTTTTTACGCCGGGCGTACCCTCGGAATTCAAGGTGATGGTGGATCAACAGATCATGCCACGTCTGCGCGATCGTTTTGCCATTTCCGAACCGCCGCTGTGTTTGCGACTCACCACGTTTGGGCGATCTGAAAGCGATCTGGCCAGTCAACTGGATGGACAATCACTCCCGCCGGGGGTGGTTCTGGGCTATCGTTCTTCCATGCCGATTATTGAACTGAAACTGACCGGACCCGCCGCGCAACGGCCGGCAATGGAACGGCTGTGGGAACGGGTACGCACCGTGGCGGGTGAAAACGCCATCTTTGAAGGGACGGAAGGCCTGCCGGCGCAGCTGGCGCGTCGGCTGCGCGAGCGGGATCTTAAGCTGGCGATCGGTGAAGACTTTACTGCCGGTTTGCTGAACTGGCAGTTACAGTCCGCCAGTGTGCCATTAGCGGGGGGTGAACTGCGGGTGAATAGCGCTGAGCTGGATTTGCAGCCGTTTGCCGATGACACGCGTCAGCTGGCAGAACGTCATGGATCGCCGCTGGCGCTGCGAGTTGGAGGCCGGCGGGGCGACCGGCTGGTGATTGCCCTGCATACGCCGCAAGGCACATTTGCGCAGGCCATACAGTATAACGTTCCGCGCTATAGTCTGAACACGCATCAGGACGTTGTGGCCATGTTTGCCATGAACATGTTGCGCCGCTGGTTGAATGGCTGGTCTGTTTACGGCGGTCACGGGTGGATCAATGTACTGGAGACGTTAGCGTAAGAGACATCTGATTAATCGGATGGCCGCTCGCCGGCTTTTGCCGGCGACAGGGACGAATGTCTGCGGCGTGATTTTTTACCCTTTTTAGCGTGCAAAATTTTTCTCATTTTCCCCTTGTGGGCTGTCGTGGATTTTTTTACTGGTTTCCCATTTCTGATGCAACAGGATGAATGAATATGACATTGAAGCTGAAGAGCTTGCTGGGCGGCGCTCTGCTGGCCGCCACGACGATGGTGTTTTCTCCCTCGGTATGGGCGCATGCGCATTTGAAAAGTCAGGTCCCGGTAGCCGACAGTACCGTTGACACGGCCCCCGACGCGCTTACGCTGACCTTCACGGAAAATATTGAACCCGCGTTCAGCGGCGTTGAAATCATTGATGATGCCCGGCAATCGCAATCAATAAGCAAAACCTCGGTTACGCCTGATGCGCGTAATCAGATGAATGTGACGTTGGCGAAACCGCTGGCAAGCGGGCGTTATCAGGTCAACTGGCACGTTTTGTCCGTTGACGGCCATAAACTCAAAGGTAGCTACCGTTTTACGGTGAAATAACCTGTGGCGCTGGATAGCCTTTATGTGGCGCTGCGCTGGGGATATTTTTCTGCCCTGATGCTGACAACCGGCGGCGCCTTTTATGTTGTCTGGCTGGCGCCGGGCGATTTCAGACGCTATCTGGCCGGTCGGCTGAATCTGGTATTGCGAAGTACCCTGTGGGTTACGCTGGGATGCGCAAGTGTCATCCTGTCGCTGCAACTGGTTATCATGAGCGGCGACTGGCGCAACCTGACGGATGGCGATATCTGGCAGGCGGTGCTGACCACTACGGTCGGCAAGGCATGGGGCGTACAGATATTGCTGGCGCTATTGGCGTTTCTGGGGCTGATGGCGCGTGATGTTTCCCGATACCGGTTTATCTTGCTGGTTTGCGTAACGCAGTGGTGCGGCATGGCGTATATCGGACATGCCGCCGGACTGGAAGGCGGGTTGGGAATAGCGCAGCGGGCTAATCATGTGCTGCATCTGATCTCGTCAGCATTATGGGCCGGCGGTCTGCCGCCGTTGCTGTACCTGATGGTTGAAGGACGAAATCCGGCAGTGCGTAAGGATGCCATTGCCACAATGATGCGTTTTTCCCGCTACGGGCATGTCTGGGTCATGCTGAATATCGTGACCGGAGCGTTCAGCGCTCTGCTGCTATTGGGATGGCCTCCGCCGGTTAGCCTGTACAGCGGATTATTGCTGGTCAAGGCGGCGTTAGTGCTGGTGATGATCGCGCTGGCATTGTTCAATCGGTATTGGCTGGTTCCCCAACTGGGGAGAGAGAACGGAGAGTCGGTGTTGCGTAAGCTGGTCACGTACGTCTGGATAGAGATTGGGCTGGCATCGCTGGTGCTTCTGCTGGTGAGTTATTTTGCTACGCTGTCTCCCTATCCGGTGAACGGATAACCACCAGAACGGCACGATATTCCCCTGTTGAATTCTGGTGGATGTCGTGCCGAAATCTGTAAAGCTGCAATCAGTAAAGCAGGGAGTAGAGCTGGCGGCGGTAGCGGGCGGCCAGTGCGTCGCCGGTGCCCAGCGCGGCCATAATATCCATCAGCGTCTTGCGGGCGTTACCGTTGGCGGCCCCCAGATCTTTCTTCAGAAAGCTCATCAACAGCTCAAGGGACTCTTCATTGCGTCCAACCTGATGCAGCTGCAAAGCCAGTTGTACCGCCAGCTCCGCGTTTTGCGGGTCAGCGTCCAACTGCTGCTGTAACAGTTGAATTTCCGGCGTATCCGCGGCCTGCCTGAGCAATTCAATCTGCGCCACCAGACTATGGTAACGGGTATCCTGATCCTGCAATGGAACCGTCGCCAGCACCGCTTCGGCATCTTCGCTGCGGTTAAGCTGAATCTGGACTTCCGCCAGCATCAGACCGATATCGCTGCGCTGTTGGCTCAACTGCCAGGCTTCTTTCAGCAGCGGCATGGCCTCGGGTAACTTACCTTCCTGAATCAACTGCTGCGCTTCAGCTACCTTCAGCTCTTCTTCTTTCGGCAGCGCGCGTTTTAACAGTTCACGCACCGCTTCTTCCGGCTGCGGCCCCTGAAAACCATCCAGCGGCTGACCGTCTTTAAACAGATAGACGGTTGGAATGGCGCGCAAACCAAATTGGGCGGCAACGTGCTGTTCCGCATCGCAATCGACTTTTGCCAGAATAAATTGCCCGGCGTATTCCTGCGCCAGTTTGTTCAGTATCGGTTCCAGTTGCAGACAGTGCTGACTGCGTTCGGACCAAAAATAAAACAGTACGGGTAATGTCGTGGAATGCTCCAGCACCTGATGCAGGTTGGATTCGTTGACATCAATGATATTGGCTTGTTGTTCTAGCATTATGCGTTCTCTCTTATCCTCGTCCGTCTTGGCTATTAATGGGGGCGAAATGCGCCACTTCAAGCCAATCCCCGTCATCTTTCAGGTTGCAGGCGTGTTGGCTTCGTTCAACGATTCGGCCCATCCGTTGGCCCCGATCCGTTGGGGGGCGCTGCTTGCCGCCTTCCTGCAAAGCGATATCAGGAGCGGGTTCGTAATACATTGTCCAGATAGCGTCCCGGCAGCAGGCGGCGTAGCCATGATAACGAGTGGGCTACCAGCGTCACGGGGTAGCGCAGTCTGGGCCGGGGGCTTTCCAGCGCGTGATACAGTTTAGGCAATACGGCTTCCGGCGGCAGCGTGAATCGTCGGGCGATGCCGGGATTGGTGACCGGTTGGTCCGTTTGCGTCTGATCGACGTTGTCGGTAAAGCGCGTGCTGAGCGGTCCGGGTTCAATCAGGCTGACGTGTAAACCGCTGCCATACAGTTCCATCCGCAGGGCATCCGACCATGCCTCCAGTGCAAATTTGCTGGCGGCATACGCGCCACGCCCCGGCGTGGCGACCAGTCCCATCACCGAACTGGTCTGAATAATCCGTCCTTCGCCGTGTGGCAGCATGGCGGGCAGCAATAGCTGCGTCAACTGATGCGTCCCGAACAGATTGCTGGAAAACTGATGTTCAAGCTGCTGGCGCGATATACTGTTCAGCGGCCCGTATAAGCCGTATCCGGCGTTATTAAACAAACCATACAATCGGTTATCGGTCAGTCTGATGACGTCGGCGGCGGCTTGTTCAACGCTGGCGGCGTCATCCAGATCCAGTTCAATCCCTTCCAGTCCCAGCGCGCTCATACGTGCGACGTCATCGGCCCGGCGGCAGGCGGCAAGCACGCGATAGCCGCGCTGTTGCAGAGCCTGGGCGGCAATCAGACCAATACCGCTGGAACAACCGGTAATGAAAACCGTTTTTTGCATAACTTTACCTAATTCAAAAGCCCTATTTATCAAGACTCATGGTTAACTAAGGGTTCCAGCTGTTTCGCCATCCAGTCGGCGATAAACGGTTGGGCATCACGGGTCGGGTGGATGCCATCTTCCATTATCCACTCGGGTTTTTGATAAACCTGCTCCATAAAAAAGGGTAGCAGCGGAAGCGCAAACTGCTTCGCCAACCGGGGATAAACGTCGCTGAACGATTCCGTATAGCGGCGTCCATAGTTGGTCGGCAGACGAATTTGCATGAGCAGGGGTTCGGCGTTGGCCTGCCTGACCAACGTGATGATTTTGGTCAGGTCCTGTTCGATATTTTGCGGAGGAAAACCCCGTAGTCCATCGTTGCCGCCAAGTTCGATCAGAACCCAGCGCGGCTGATGCTGTTCCAGCAATGCCGGAAGACGTGCCAGCCCTTGTGCGGCGGTATCGCCGCTGATGCTGGCATTAACCACGTTGGCGCCTTTTTGCCGGGTCTGCCACTGTTTGTTCAGCAAGGCGGGCCAGGCGTTGGCCGCCGGCATCTGGTAGCCCGCGCTGAGGCTATCGCCCAGAATCAATAAAGTGTCCGCGGCGAAAGCGCGTACACTGCATAATCCCAGAAGCAAAAGGACGAAAACATGTTTGCAAAGACCAGTCCAGCGAGTGCTATGCCAACCAAAACCGGGCCCGCGGAAAACATTCTTGAAGTTCATCATCTTAGTAAGCACGTTGGTCAAGGAGAGAATCGGCTTTCCATCCTTACCGGAGTTGAGCTCATTGTCAAACCCGCACAGACAATTGCGCTGATTGGTGAGTCTGGATCGGGGAAATCGACGCTACTGGGCATTCTCGCCGGTCTGGATGATGGCAGTGAAGGTGAAGTCAGCCTGATGGGCGAGTCATTAAGCAAACTGGATGAGGAAGGGCGTGCGGCGCTGCGAGCCAGAGACGTGGGATTTGTCTTTCAGTCTTTTATGCTGGTGCCGACGCTGAATGCGCTGGAAAACGTCCAGCTCCCCGCGCTGTTACGCGGCGAGAGTGATAGCCACAGCCGCGGTCAGGCAGAGCAACTGTTGCAGCAACTGGGGCTGGGTGAACGATTACATCACCTGCCGGCCCAGCTTTCCGGCGGCGAACAGCAGCGCGTGGCGCTGGCGCGGGCTTTTAGCGGTCGTCCCAAAGTGCTGTTCGCCGATGAACCGACCGGGAATCTGGATCGCAAAACTGGCGAGCGTATTGTCGACCTGCTGTTTTCTCTGAACCGCGATTATGCCACCACGTTGATTCTGGTCACCCATGATGAACAGCTTGCGGCTCGCTGTGAGCGCCGGCTGCGTCTGATAGATGGCAAGCTGCGGGAGGACGCATGATCTGGCGGTGGTTCTGGCGCGAATGGCGCTCTCCTTCCTTATTGATTGTCTGGCTGGCGTTAACGCTGGCCGTGGCTTGTGTGTTGGCGCTGGGCAATATCAGCGATCGCATGGAAAAAGGGCTGAGCCAGCAGAGCCGGGATTTTCTGGCTGGCGATCGGGTGTTACGCGCATCGCGTCCGGTGGATGAAACATGGCTTCAGACGGCGCAACAGCAAGGGTTGACGCTTAGCCGACAGATTTCATTCATGACCATGACGTTTGCGGGCGATACGCCTCAGCTAGCGAGGATCAAGGCGACCGATCGGCGTTATCCGCTGTACGGTCAATTGCAGACGCGTCCGGCCGGGCTGCATGCCGAAGCGGGAACCGTGCTGGTGGCGCCAAGGCTGCTGGCATTGCTGGGACTGAACGTCGGCGACATGCTGGACGTGGGAGATACCTCCCTGCGTATTGCCGGGGAGCTGATTCAGGAGCCGGATGCCGGATTTAATCCGTTTGATACCGCGCCGCGTGTTTTGATGAACCTGGACGATGTGGAAAAAACCGGGGCCATCCAACCCGGCGGCCGGATTACCTGGCGCTATATGTTTGCCGGAGATGAGCAGCAAATCAGCAGGTTCAGTGATTTCATCAAGCCGCAGCTCAAACCCGATCAGCGCTGGTACGGCATGGAGGATTCCGAAGGCGCGCTGAGTCAGTCGCTGAAGCGTTCTCAGCAATTCCTGTTGCTGTCGGCCCTGCTGACGCTGTTGCTGTCCATCGCGGCGGTAGCGGTTTCCATGGGGCATTATTGCCGCAGCCGTTATGATCTGGTGGCGGTGCTAAAAACGCTGGGAGCAGGGAAAAAAGCGCTGCAACGGCTGATTGTCGGCCAATGGCTCTCGGTGCTGGGACTGGCGGCGCTGTGCGGCAGCCTGGTCGGGCTCGGGTTTGAAGCATTGTTGATGAAAATGCTGGCACCGGTATTGCCTGCGGCGTTGCCCGCATCGGGACTATGGCCGTGGATCTGGGCGCTGGGTTCATTAGTGCTGATTTCATTGCTGGTCGGGCTGAGGCCTTATCGCCTGCTGCTGGCGACGCAGCCGCTGCGCGTATTGCGTCAGGACGTGGTGGCGAATGTCTGGCCGCTGCGTTATTACCTGCCGATAGTGCTGGCGATTGTGGTTGGTCTGCTTGCCATTCTGTCCGGCGGCGGTTCGCTGCTGTGGGCCTTGCTGGGCGGGATGGCGGTACTCTCGCTGCTATTGGGCGTGATTGGCTGGGGCGGATTGCTGCTGTTACGGCGCCTGACGGTTAAGCGACTGGCGATGCGGCTGGCGATTAACCGTTTGTTGCGCCAACCCTGGTCGACGCTCAGCCAGTTGGCGGCATTTTCACTGTCGTTCATGTTGCTGGCTTTGCTGCTGGTGATGCGGGGAGATTTGCTGGAACGTTGGCAACAACAGTTGCCGCCGGGCAGCCCGAACTATTTTCTGCTGAATATGACCGCAGAACAGGTGCCGCAGGTCAAAACCTTCCTTGAACAGCATCAGGTCGATGCGGGGCAATTTTATCCGATCGTTCGTGCGCGCCTGACGGAAATTAATCAGCAGGTGGCAACGGAAGTGATTCATGAGGACGATCCCGGCGGCAATACGGTCAATCGTGAGCTGAACCTGACCTGGATGGACGGTATTCCTGAACACAACGTTCTGGTTGAGGGGGACGCGCCGCAAGCGGGCGAAGTCTCGATGGAAGCGGAAGAAGCCAAAAAGATGGGGATCAACATCGGGGATACGCTGACCTTTACCGGCGACACGCAGCCATTCAGCGCCAAAGTGACCAGCTTCCGGCAGGTGGATTGGGAAAGTTTGCGTCCGAACTTTTTCTTTATCTTTCCCGCGGGCGCGTTGGATAGTCAGCCGCAGTCCTGGCTGACCAGTTTCCGCTACGACGGTGATGAAAAGATGATTACGCAGCTTAATCGTCAGTTCCCGACGTTGAGCGTAATGGATGTCGGCAGCATTCTGCGTCAGATTGGACAGGTATTGCAGCAGGTGAGCCGGGCGCTGGAAATCATGGTCATTCTGGTGTTGTTCTGTGGCGTGCTGTTGCTGCTGGCGCAGATTCAGGTCGGCATGCGCCAGCGGCGACAGGAACTGATGGTATACCGGACGCTGGGCGCCGGACTTCGTCTTCTGCGTACCACACTATGGTGCGAGTTTGCGGTTCTGGGGCTGGCGGCCGGTATTGCCGCCGCCATTGGCGCGGAAGCGGCGCTGTGGTTATTGCAGCGCGAGGTCTTCAACTTCCCGTGGGAACCGAATATCGTCATGTGGGTGACATTGCCGCTGTCCGCCGCTTTTCTGCTGTCACTGTGCGGCGGCTGGCTGGGGATTCGCCTGCTGCGCGGCAAGGCGCTGTTCCGGCAGTTCGCGGGGTAAGATCATAGGCCGGGTGATACCGGTCTGAGGTTGATGATAAACGTTTACGCCACGGAATGACTATCTACCTACCATGCAAAGAGCGGCGGCTGTTTCGTGCGTGATAAATCGCGGAATCTCTCTGCGGCACTCGTGCCACGCCCGACTCAGGGCGCTCATTCGCCAGCGCCCTGAGAACCCGGGCTTTTGGCGGAAATTATGCCGCTGACGCGGTGCCCTCGGCGTTCATGCCGCTGTTCGAGCCGCCAGTGACGCGTTCCCGACGCGGCACTGGCTTTCGCGACGTCCTGTCGCTCACTCGGCGGTCATGCCCACCTCAGCATAATTTTTTACGCCGGAAAGTAAAAAAACAGTGAAATGCGCTGTCTGTTAGCGCTTTTTTCACAGTTTTACAGGCCGGGTGAACCGGCCTTATTTTACGATTATTGGCTGATTGAACTACCCGGTGCGGGGCCGCCGGTGCCGGTTACCGTTTTGTGCTTCGCCAGATATTGCTGCTGGAAAATGCACATGCGGATGGTGTTGCGGTATTCGCCGTTGATGAAGAACTCGTGGATCAGCTCGCCTTCCACTTCAAACCCCAGCTTGCTATAGATGTGAATCGCTCTCTTATTCTCTTTATCGACAATCAGATACAGCTTATACAGGTTCAGCACCGAGAAACCGTAATCCATTGCCAGTTTTGCCGCGGCGCTGGCGTATCCGTGGCCCTGATAGGCGGGATCGATGATGATTTGGAATTCGGCGCGCCGATGGATGTGATTGATTTCTACCAGTTCGACCAAACCGACCTTGGTCTGTTCGTGCTCAATGATAAAACGCCGCTCGCTCTGGTCGTGGATATGTTTGTCATACAGATCGCTGAGTTCGACAAACGCCTCATAAGGTTCTTCAAACCAGTAACGCATGACGCTGGCATTGTTATCCAACTGATGGATAAAAGTGAGATCGTCCCGCTCCAGCGGTCGTAGCCGAACGGCGTTGCTCGTACCGGACATAGTGAATCCTTAAAATTTCAATTTTTTCTGCCAATAAAATTGCCTTAATCATAAACTCATTCGAGTTAGCAAGGCATTAGTCAGGCGAATATTTTTGCTGTCTTTAGCCGAAAAACAACGGTTATGTCAGTCAGATTTCCGCCATTTATTCACCAAAACCCGTATTGGATCACGTTTCATTCGCCTATCTCGGTTCAGCCCGTTGAACCAGGCGTATTTTCCGCTTTTCAGGGCGGATAAACTTTATTTCAACAGAGGGCGGGAATCGTTATGAGTGGTAAAGGCTGTAATTCATTAATCAGAGCGGAAAAAATACTCACGCATATCGCCTATGTCGGCATGGCGAGTTTTATGGAGCTGTTAAGAGAATTTCAGTATCCGAAAAGTAGCCTGCTGAATTTATTAAATGTGATGGTGGAGTGCGGCTTCTTAATTAAAAGTGAACAGAATCAATATTCTCTGGGCATTAAAACTTATGAGCTTGGTTGCCAGGCGCTGCACCGGAAAAATATCTTTGAAGTCACCAAGCGCCCGATGCAGGAACTGTCGATGAAAAGTGGCCTGGTTTGTCATTTAGGGGCGATGGAAAGTTATTCCGCGATTTATCTCGATAAAGTCGAAAGCCCGGATTCGGTGCCGACGCGGAAAAGCTGGATTGGTAAAAAGCTGGAATTACACATCACCGCACTCGGCAAGGCGTTGCTGGCGTGGAAGAGCCGCGAAGAGATCGATTATTTTCTCGATGCGTTAGTTCTGAAAAAACACACTCGTAATACGTTTACCGATAAAAAATTATTTCGCGAAGAGTTACAGAAAACGCGTTTGCGCGGATGGGCGATCGACAATGAAGAATCAACCTATGGCGCCGTATGTTTAAGTATGCCGGTCTTCGATATGTATAACCGGGTTAATTATGCGATCTCACTGTCGGGCGATCCGGTGGTGTATTCAGGCAAGAAGGTCGATGGTTATCTCGAGCTGCTCAGGCAATGCGCCAGGCAAATATCACATGGGCTGGGATACCGTAATGAAAATGAGTATTTAAGAAAAGGAAACTGATGTAATGAAAAAATTTAGCGGCATTATTCCGCCTGTCTCCAGCACCTTTGATAGTAATGGCAATATTGATAAAGCCGCCATGAAAGAGGTTGCCGATTTTCTGATTAACAAAGGCGTCGATGGCCTTTTTTATCTGGGTACCGGCGGGGAGTTTAGCCAGATGAACGCGCAGCAGAGAATGGCTTTCGCCGAGGAAGCCGTTGCGGTGGTCGCCGGGCGGGTGCCGGTGTTGATTGGCGTGGGCTCCACGTCAACCGACGAGGCGGTAAAACTGGCCCGCCACGCCGAATCCTGCGGCGCGGAGGGGATCGTCGCCATTAACCCCTGGTACTGGAAAGTGGCTCCGCGCAATCTGGACGATTATTACCAGCAAATCGCCCGTAGCGTCAGCCTGCCGGTGATCCTTTACAACTTCCCGGATCTCACCGGCCAGGACTTAACGCCGGAGGTCGTCAAGCGTCTGGTGCTGCAAAACGAAAACATCGTCGGCATTAAAGACACCATCGACAGCGTCGGCCATCTGCGCGCCATGATCAACACCGTCAAAGCCGTGCGCCCGACGTTTTCCGTGTTCTGCGGTTTCGACGATCATTTACTCAACACCCTGCTGCTGGGCGGCGATGGGGCGATTACCGCCAGCGTCAACTTTGCTCCGGATTTATCCGTTGGGATTTACCGGGCCTGGCAGGAGGGCGATCTGGCGACGGCGGCCGCGCTCAATAAGAAGCTCCTGCAACTGCCGTCCATTTATGCGTTGGAAACCCCGTTTGTCTCGCTGATTAAATATGCCATGCAATGCGTGGGGCTGCCGGTGAATACCCGGTGCCTGCCGCCAATTCTGGACGCCTCAGCAGAGGCGAAAGAGAAAGTTCGTGAGCTGTTAGTCGCGCAGGAAATTTTAAAATCATAAGGGGACACCATGTCTGTTTGCGATATTTATGATGACGATAACCCGGACATTTACCGCGTCAGAACCCACGCCGCTGGCCCGCAGGGCGAGCTGCCGCTGACGTCGGAGATGCTAATTAACCGTCCCAGCGGCGATATTTTCGGCATGACGATGAATGCCGGGATGGGCTGGCAACCGGACGAGCTCGACCGTGACGCCATTCTGCTGCTGAGCACGCTTGGCGGCCTGCGCGGCGCCGACGGCAAGCCTGTCGCCCTGGCGCTGCATCAGGGGCACTATGAGCTGGATATCCAGATGAAAGCGGCGGCGGAGGTGATCAAAACACATCGCGCTCTGCCTTATGCCGTGTATGTTTCCGATCCCTGCGACGGGCGTACGCAGGGCACCACCGGCATGTTTGATTCGCTGCCTTATCGCAATGACGCATCGATGGTGATGCGTCGTCTGATCCGCTCGCTGCCCGATGCGAAAGCGGTGATTGGCGTGGCGACCTGCGATAAAGGGCTACCGGCGACCATGATGGCGCTGGCATCCCAGCATGACAAAGCGACGGTGCTGATCCCCGGCGGAGCCACACTGCCCGCGCAGCACGGCGAAGATAACGGCAAAGTACAGACCATTGGCGCGCGCTTCGCAAACGGTGAGTTATCATTGCAGGATGCGCGCCGGGCAGGCTGTCAGGCGTGCGCCTCATCCGGCGGCGGCTGTCAGTTCCTCGGCACCGCCGGCACGTCGCAAGTTGTGGCCGAAGGCCTGGGGCTGGCGATCCCGCACTCCGCGCTGGCGCCCTCCGGCGAACCGGTGTGGGAAGAGATTGCCCGCGCCTCCGCCCGCGCGGCCCTGCGTCTGACGCAAAAAGGCATCACCACCAAAGCGATCCTCACCGATAAAGCCATTGAGAATGCCATGATGGTGCATGCCGCGTTTGGCGGGTCCACCAATTTGCTGCTGCATATCCCGGCGATTGCGCACCAGGCGGGCTGCCGCATCCCCACCGTCGAAGACTGGATCCGCATTAATAAACAGGTGCCACGGCTGGTGAGCGTGCTGCCAAACGGCCCGGTCTATCATCCGACCGTGAACGCGTTTATGGCGGGCGGCGTACCGGAAGTGATGCTGCATCTGCGCCAACTGGGTCTGTTGCATGAAGATGTGATGACCGTCACCGGCCACACGCTGAAAGAAAATCTCGACTGGTGGGAACAGGCCGGGCGTCGGCAGGCATTTAAAGATCTGCTGCGCAAACAGGAGCAGGTGGAGCCGGACGACGTCATTATGTCGCCGCAACAGGCGTTAAAACGCGGATTAACCTCGACCATCACCTTCCCGGTGGGGAATATTGCGCCGGAAGGCTCGGTGATCAAATCCACCGCCATTGACGCTTCCGTTATTAATGAAGAGGGCGTGTATTATCATAAAGGTGCGGCGAAGGTGTATCTGTCAGAGAAAACCGCCATTTACGATATCAAACACGACAATATCAAAGCCGGCGATATTCTGGTGATTATCGGCGTCGGCCCATCCGGCACCGGGATGGAGGAAACCTATCAGGTAACCAGCGCGCTGAAACATCTCTCCTACGGTAAGCATGTTTCGCTGATTACCGATGCCCGTTTTTCCGGCGTATCCACCGGGGCCTGTATCGGCCACGCCGGGCCGGAAGCGCTGGCTGGCGGCGCAATAGGTAAATTACGCACCGGAGATATTATTGAAATTAAAATCGACTGCAAACAGCTTAAAGGAGAAGTGAATTTCTTAGGCGCTGGCAGCGATAAAGTATTACCCACACGCGAGGAGGCCACCGCTATTTTAAATGCCAGAAGTCGTCATCCCGATTTAATTCCTGACCCTGATTTACCCGATGATACCCGGTTGTGGGCAATGCTCCAGGCGGTAAGCGGCGGGACATGGACTGGGTGTATTTATGATGTCAATAAAATAAGCGAAGCACTAAGCGAATATATTAATAAACACTGAAAGAAATAAAAACATTCTTATCCGAAATCCTTCAGGCGCCGCGCTCGCCCCGCCTGAACGATAACTGATTGCTATCTGATAATGAGAGGACATTATGCCACTGTTAATTGTTGTGGCAGGTATTGCTGTACTCCTGCTTTTAACCATAAAAATTAAATTAAATACATTTGTTTCATTAATTATTGTCTCGATCGGTGTCGCCATCGCCAGTGGAATGGGACTGAATAAAGTTGTCGCTTCGGTCGAATCCGGCCTTGGCGGCACGCTGGGGCATATTGGCCTGATATTCGGCTTCGGCGTTATGCTCGGCCGTTTATTATCCGATGCCGGGGGCGCGCAGCGTATTGCGCTGACGATGCTGAAATATTTCGGCGCTAAAAAACTGGACTGGGCGGTCGTCTGTTCAGCCTTTATTGTCGGGATTGCGCTGTTTTTCGAAGTGGGTTTGATTCTGCTGGTGCCCATTCTGTTCGCTATCGCCCGTGAAGCCAAAATTTCGCCGATGTATATGTGCGTGCCGATGTTATCCGGTTTGCTGGTGGCGCACGGCTTTCTGCCGCCGCACCCGGGGCCGACCGTTATCGCCAGAGAATATGGCGCGGATGTCGGTATGGTGCTGATTTACGGCATCATTGTCGGTATCCCCACCTTTATTCTTTGCGGCCCGCTGTTGAATAAAGTGTGCCAGCGCCTGATCCCGGAGGCGTTTAAAAAAGAGGGCAATATCGCGTCGCTTGGCGCCACCAAAAGCTTTAGTGAAAGCGAAATGCCGGGGTTTGGTATCAGCTTTTTAACCGCTATGCTGCCGGTGATCCTGATGGCGCTGGTGACCATCATGCAGATGGCGCGGCCAAAAGATGCCGGCGACCCCAGCGCGTTGTACAACATGTTCCTGTTTCTGGGCAACTCCACCATTGCGATGCTGATTTCGCTGCTCTTCGCCATTTACACCATGGGCGTGGGCAGAGGGAAAACCATTGTGGAACTGATGGACTCCTGTAGCAAGGCGATTGCCGGTATCGCCGGTCTGTTGCTGATTATCGGCGGCGGCGGCGCGTTCAAGCAGGTGTTGATTGATTCCGGCGTCGGCCAGTATATCTCCACGCTGGTGTCGGGGATGGATATCAACCCGATCCTGATGGCGTGGGGCGTAGCGGCCTTCCTGAGGATCTGTCTGGGGTCCGCCACGGTGGCCGCGATTTCAACCGCCGGGTTAGTGATCCCGCTGCTGGCCGTGCATCCGAGCACCAACCTGGCGTTGATTACGCTGGCGACCGGCGCGGGTTCGTGTATTTGCTCTCACGTCAACGATGCCAGCTTCTGGATGATTAAGGATTTCTTCGGCCTGACTACGAAAGAGACGCTATTGTCCTGGACGCTGATGTCGACCCTGTTATCCCTCTGCGGGCTGATTTTTATTCTTCTTGCCAGCATGGTGATATAAAACTAAAACATAGCGCAGGCGCTTAACCCGAAGGCTGGCTTTATGCCAGCCTTCGGGATTTCTGCGTAGAACGTCTGGTTGGACGAAAAAGAAAGGAGAGTACCGTCCTGCTTTGTCAGCGGCAAAGCAGGACGGCGGGGCGTCAGAAATCGACGCTGGCGCGCAGCACCACCTGCCGCGGCTCGCCAACGGCGATGCGCAGGTTATTGCCGCTGGACGGATAATAGGTTTTATCAAACAGATTTTTCACGTTGATCTGCCATTTCACCTTATAGCCGTTAAGCGGCAGGCTATAGGCCACAAACGCATCGGCCACCGTGTAATCATCCAGATAGAAACTGTTTGCCGCGTCACCCGCGCGGCGGCTCACATAACGCGCGCCTGCGCCGGCGCGCAGGTCATCGCCGGCAGCCAGACCAATATTGCCGAAATCCTGTGTCAGGAATAAAGACGCCGTATGACGAGCCGCATTCGGCATTCTGTTGCCGTTATTGCCTGGATCGGCAGTCACGCGGGCATCGGTATAGGCATAGGAACCGATCAGGCTCAGCGAATCGGTCAGCTTCCCGGCCAGATCCAGTTCCACGCCCTGTGAACGGACTTTACCCGCGGTACGGGTCACCGTTTCTCCGTTGAGGGTTTCGTTGACCATCACATTGCGCTTTTCAATGTCAAATAAGGCCAGATTCCCGGTAATCCGGTTGGGCAGATCGAGCTTGGCGCCAATCTCGTAAGCTGTGCCAATTTCCGGCGGTAGCGCGCCAATTTGCGTCGCAATAGATGAGTTGGGCTTAAACGATTCGCTGTAGCTGGCATAGAGGGAAGAATAGTCGGTCAGGCTGTAAATAATCCCGGCCCGCGGTACCAGACGATGGTATGAACTGTCTGTCGCGGTAACAAATGGGCGGCCTTTGCCCGCCATAACGTCAAAGCTGTCATAGCGTAAGCCGCCCAGCAACTGCCAGCGATCGTTCAGGCGAATCACGTCCTGCATAAAGAAGCCGGTGCTGTCGATATTTTCCCGCTGGTCGCTGTCGGCGGCGCTGACGTTGGTCGATGCGGGTTGTTGTCCATAGACCGGGTCATAGACGTTGAAGTTTGAGCTGGCGGTCCCGCGGATCATATCGCCACGGTAGGTTCGATCGGCTTCGTAATCAAAACCAAACAGCAACTGATGATTGATGCGCCCCCAGTCGATATCACCATTTAATGTAAGCTGCACCACCTGCGTCTGGGCATGAGCATCGGCGGTTGCGTCTGGCTGACGCCTCAGTACGCCGGTATCGGGGTTATACGCCGTTGCCCGCGCCTGATTGTCGCTGTACCGGTTGCGGTTATAAGAATAGGTCAGGCTGCTTTTCCAACGATCGGTCAGATTGCGATCCACCTGCATGGTGATGCTGTCCTGATCGCCGCGGGTAGCGTTGTAGTGCTCGTCGAAGCGGCGTTTGCGCGGCGTATTTACCGGCTTACCGGTATTGGTGTCGAGCACGGTGCCGCGGTCAAACGGCGTCAGGTATTCCATATGTTCGTATGCCACCCGCACGGTGGTGTCTTCACCGTACCACATCAGCGATGGGGCGATGGTGGTCTGGCGGTTGCGGCCAAAATTACGCCAATAGTCGGTTTCATCATGATCGACCACCATACGATAGGCCAGCCCGGAAGCCCCCAACGGCCCGGTGACATCCAACTGACCGCCGCCGCCGTTAAAGCTGCTGCCCCAGCCTTCAATATGGGTCTTCTGTTCCAGCTCCGGTTTTTTACTGACGATATTGATTACGCCACCGGGTTCACCCATGCCATACAGCATGGAGGCCGGGCCTTTCAGCACCTCCACGCGATCGCTGGTGGGGGTGAAATTACGGGCCTGAATGGAGCGGACGCCGTCACGAAAGATGGAGCCGTCGCGGTTGTCGCCAAAGCCGCGTTTGATGAGCGCATCCTGCGTGCCGCCGAGCGTATTGGATTGGGTAATCCCGCTGACGTTATATAAGGCTTCATCAATGTTCCGTACCGCGCGATCCTCAATGACCTGAGCCGGGACGACGTTGACCGCCTGCGGCACATCCAGCAGCCGGCTTTCGGTACGGGTGCCGGTGGTGGTTTTATGCGGCTGATAGCCCGTTTCGGTTTCAGCCTGTTCCACCGTGGTTGCGGTGACCTCCAGCGTGTCGTTTTGGGCGTCGGCGATGGCCGCCTGAGTTCCAAATGGCAAAAGTACCAGCAACGGCCAACCGTTACGCAGTGTCTTGTTATTCATGCGAGATCTGACTCCAATAAGTCCCTGAAAAATCGATGGGTAAAAATTGCAGGTAAAGTTCTTGTAGTGTGCGTTGCGGATCGATGTCGGCAAACAGGTCGGGATACAGCGCTTTGGCGAACATCTCTACCATCACCACGTGATAAGGACTGAGGTAAAAGTTGTGCCACATACTCCAGGCTCGGCCAGTCTGTACGGCCTGAAGGTGAGAAAGAATCGGTTCCTGACGAATCAGGCTGTTGAAGCTGGTCTGCGCCTGCTGTTTGGTCACCATCGGTCCCAGCATCAGGCTGGAGAAGCGTTTTCCTTCAGGCCCGGCCATTCCGGTGGCGATGTAGACATCGGGTTTGGCTGCCAGTACGCGTTCCGGGCTGAGTTCGCCGTAGACGCTGTTAATGGCCCCGGCAGCGATGTTTTCACCACCGGCGAACCTCAGCAAATCGCCAAGATTGCCGCCCACGGCCGTCGTGCAGCAGGTATCGCGGCGCCCAAGGTGCAGGTGCAACATCACGGTGGTTTTTCTACCGTGGTATTGGGCAATTCGTTCCCCGATCGCCGCCATGTGTTTCTGATAGAAGGCGCTGAAGTCGGCCGCCCGCTGTGGTTGATTCAGAACGTCACCCAGCAGGCGAATACTTGGCAGCGTGTTATTAAGCAAATCCACGCGTAAATCGATATAAATCACCGGTACGCCAGCGCGCGCCAGCGTCTGTTCCAACTGGTCTTCGTTTGACGGGGTTTTTGCCAGGCGCGGTAAAATAACCAGATCGGGTTTTAACGGCAGCAGCGCTTCTGCATTCATGGTCTGCAAACTGCCGTTGCCTAATTGTGGAATCTGGCCGATCGACGGAAATTTTTCCGTATAGCGTTGCCAGCTCTGCGCATCGTAACGTGACATATCTCCCGGCCAGCCCACCACATTTTTTGCCGGATTACCCGGCTCCAGCAGCGCCAGCGTGTAGAGCATGCGGCTTTCGCCGAGGATGATGCGTTGTGGATTGTCGGGGATCTCTACCTGCCGGCCGAGAATATCGGTAACGGTTTTTGCCGGCGATAACGGGCTAAGGATCGATAGAAAAAAGAGTATGACGATACGCATGATTAACTCTGCCAAAAACCGGGCTGCGAAGGATAATCATTGTTATTTCTATTTTCAACGTACAGCGGGTAGGGTTAATGACCGCGGGTGACAGATATCGTTGCAGATCCGAAAGTTACTGTTAATTAAGTAAATAATTAAAGCGGAAGGCGGTAATAAAAAGCCGGAATAATCGTCATGTTACGGATTGCGCTAAGAGAGGAATATTCAATATTGGGCGGGGTAAAAAGCCTTAAGCGAGATGCACATCCATATGATTGGTATGAATGTGCATCTGAGTCATTATTCCGCGGCATAACCCTGAGGGGGAATGCGGATGCCATCAAGCCATGCCTCGTTTTCACGCATGACCAGACGACCGTTCAGGAACCAATTCACGACCATGGGATAGATAGTGTGTTCCTGCGTTTTTACGCGAGCGGTCAACGTTTCTTCGGTATCGTCGCTAAAAACCGGTACTTTTGCCTGCAAAATAATCGGTCCGCCATCCAGATCATCCGTTACGAAATGCACGGAGGTGCCATGTACGGCATCGCCATTTTCCAGCGCCTTGCGGTGCGTGTGCAGCCCGGGATATTTCGGTAACAGCGATGGGTGGATGTTGAGTATTTTGCCTGCGAACTGCGCGACAAAATCGGGGCTCAGAATCCGCATATACCCCGCCAGAACAACCAGAGCGGGTTCATACTGTTCAATTTCCTGCGCCATGGCCGCATCATAGGCCGCACGTTCAGGAAAGGCTTCCGGGCTGATGATATGCGTCGGAATGTCTGCATCCTGCGCAATCTGTAGCCCGTAGGCTTCGGGGTTATTGCTGAATACTGCGGCTATCTTTCCTTTCATGCGTCCGCGCTTGCCGGCGTCAATCAACGCCTGCAAGTTGCTTCCCTGACCTGATATCAAGACAACGACGTTTTTCATCAGTTAATGACCACTGAGTCTCCGGCATCGGTTTGCGTAATGACGCCGATTTTCCATGCGTTCTCGCCACTGCTGTTCAATAAAGCGATGGCCTCGTCTGCCTGTTCGGTTGGCAATACGATGATCATACCAACACCACAGTTAAAAGTACGATACATTTCGTGTCGGCTGACATTACCCGCCTGTTGCAGCCAGTTAAAGACCGCCGGCCATTGCCAGCTGGATTCATCGATCGTTGCCTGCATACCTTCCGGCAGTACGCGTGGGATATTTTCCCAGAAGCCGCCGCCGGTCAGGTGGGAGATAGCGTGTACGTCGATTTTTTCAATCAGGGACAGGACTGATTTCACGTAAATCTTGGTCGGAGCCAGCAGATGGTCGGCCAGCGGTTTGCCTTCCAGCATAAACTGCTCTGGATTGGTCTGGCTGACTTCAAGAACTTTACGTACCAGCGAATAACCGTTCGAATGCGGCCCGCTGGATGCAAGGGCAATCAGCGTGTCGCCAGATTGTACTTTGCTGCCATCAATGATTTCGGATTTTTCAACGACGCCAACGCAGAAACCCGCCACGTCATAATCTTCACCGTGGTACATGCCCGGCATTTCGGCCGTTTCGCCGCCGACCAGCGCGCAGCCAGACTGTTTGCAGCCTTCAGCGATACCGGTAATGACGCTGCTGGCCGTATCCACATCCAGTTTGCCAGTGGCGTAATAGTCGAGGAAAAACAGCGGCTCGGCACCCTGTACGACCAAATCGTTAACACACATGGCAACCAAATCGATACCGATCGTATTGTGGCGCTTGAGATCCATTGCCAGACGCAGCTTGGTGCCGACTCCGTCAGTGCCGGAAACCAGAATGGGTTCACGGTATTTTTGCGGTAAGGCGCACAAGGCGCCGAAACCACCCAGACCACCCATGACTTCCGGGCGACGGGTCTGTTTCACTACACCTTTGATACGGTCTACCAATGCGTTGCCAGCATCAATATCCACACCTGCGTCTTTATAGCTGAGAGAGGTTTTGTCGGTCACTGCGGAGTCCCCACGGAGGTTACATTTTGTGGTTAAAAAATTGAGCGCGCTAATTCTAGCAGTGTGGGCAAACGTTTGCGAGTAATGTGTCATCGGCTGTCGGGTTTTTCCTTAATACTCTTCACGTTTTTTAAAGCGGCAGGGAAATGATTTTCCTTTTCTGTCTGCTTCAGACTGGCGTTGGCGCCTTTTCGCAACGTGCGGCCTATCGGGTGTCGGCAGTAATTTCCTTTATCGGTTGATCTGGATCAGGCTTAATCGTATAGCACTAAGTAAAAAAAGCGGTATAATCCCGCGATTTTTTTATGGCGGGCGTGCTGTCCGCCACCCTGCGGGCCGTCACCAGGTGACGTTAAAAAACGCGCCCGGCGTTTTTTAAGCGGTAGGCTATCCTGCAGGCCGCCGCAAACGGCGTTTAAAAGCGTCTCAGGCGTTTTTTGTCCGTCCACTGTCTAGGGGAGAATAATGATGAAGATCGTCGAGGTGAAACATCCACTCGTCAAACATAAACTTGGTCTGATGCGTGAAACTGATATCAGTACCAAACGTTTTCGTGAGTTGGCTTCGGAGGTCGGAAGTTTGTTGACCTATGAAGCAACGGCCGATTTAGCCACCGAGAAGGTGACCATTGACGGTTGGTGTGGCCCGGTTGAAGTCGATCAAATCAAAGGCAAAAAAATTACCGTGGTGCCTATCCTGCGGGCCGGTTTGGGGATGATGGAAGGCGTGCTGGAAAATGTGCCCAGCGCACGTATCAGCGTTGTCGGTATTTACCGTAATGAAGAAACGCTGGAGCCAGTACCGTATTTTCAAAAGCTGGTTTCCAATATCGAAGAGCGTATGGCGCTGGTTGTTGACCCGATGTTGGCAACGGGCGGTTCAATGATTGCCACGATCGATCTGTTGAAGAAAGCGGGCTGCCAAAATATCAAAGTGCTGGTACTGGTTGCCGCCCCGGAAGGGATCGCCGCGCTGGAGAAAGCCCACCCGGACGTTGAACTCTATACGGCATCGATCGATAAGGGACTTAACGAGCATGGTTATATCATGCCGGGCCTGGGCGACGCGGGCGATAAAATATTTGGTACCAAATAGCAGGCAGGCCGACTGATTCAGTCGGCTTTTTTATGATGGGCAGTCTCTGCCCATCACCCTTCGGGTCGTCGCAAGCGACGTTGAAAAACGCCTTTGGCGTTTTTTTATGATGAGCGGTCTCTGCCCGTCGCCCTTTGGGTCGTCGCAAGCGACGTTGAAAAACGCCTTTGGCGTTTTTTTATGANACGTTGAAAAACGCCTTTGGCGTTTTTTTATGATGAGCGGTCTCTGCCCGTCGCCCTTTGGGTCGTCGCAAGCGACGTTGAAAAACGCCTTTGGCGTTTTTTTATGATGAGCGGTCTCTGCCCGTCGCCCTTTGGGTCGTCGCAAGCGACGTTGAAAAACGCCTTTGGCGTTTTTTTATGACGGGTGGTTCCTGCCCGTCGCCCTTTGGGGGGCAAAGTCGGTCTCAACAACATAATCAGCCGGAATGGTTGGCTCCGCCGCGGCGGGGCGGATGAAGTCTGGCTGTAATAACAGGTGCGGGCACCGGCCCGCATACAATAAATAGCAACGTTACAGAGGATATAAAGATGACTCGTCGCGCCATCGGGGTAAGTGAACGACCGCCCTTGTTACAAACCATCCCGCTGAGCTTCCAACATCTGTTCGCGATGTTTGGTGCCACCGTTTTGGTGCCGATCCTGTTCAAGATCAACCCGGCGACCGTACTGTTATTCAACGGTATTGGCACGTTGCTTTATTTGTTTATCTGTAAAGGCAAAATTCCTGCCTATCTGGGCTCCAGTTTTGCATTTATTTCACCGGTGCTGCTGCTGTTGCCGTTGGGCTATGAGGTCGCATTGGGTGGATTTATCATGTGCGGCGTGCTGTTTTGTCTGGTGGCGCTGATTGTCAAAAAAGCCGGGACCGGCTGGCTGGACGTCTTGTTCCCGCCTGCGGCCATGGGGGCGATTGTTGCGGTAATCGGCCTTGAACTGGCGGGCGTCGCTGCCGGTATGGCCGGGTTATTGCCTGCCGACGGTACGGCAATGGATACCACGGCGGTGACTATTTCGCTGTCCACGCTGGCGGTGACGATCCTTGGATCGGTGCTGTTCCGTGGTTTTCTGGCGATTATCCCGATTTTGATCGGGGTGTTGGCGGGATATGCCTTGTCGTTTGCCATGGGCGTGGTGGATTTCGCTCCTGTCAGCGAGGCGAACTGGTTTGCTCTGCCGACTTTTTACACGCCGCGTTTTGAATGGTTCGCCATTCTGACTATTCTGCCAGCCGCACTGGTCGTCATCGCTGAACATATCGGCCATCTGGTTGTGACGGCGAATATCGTCAAGAAAGATCTGATGCGTGAGCCGGGGCTACACCGCTCCATGTTCGCCAACGGTATTTCTACCGTTCTGTCCGGATTCTTTGGTTCCACGCCCAATACCACCTACGGCGAAAACATCGGCGTACTGGCGATCACCAAGGTATACAGTACCTGGGTAATCGGCGGCGCGGCGATCATTGCCATCCTGCTTTCCTGTGTCGGTAAACTGGCGGCGGCGATCCAGGCGGTACCGGTGCCGGTAATGGGGGGCGTCTCGTTATTGCTGTACGGGGTAATCGGCGCATCGGGTATTCGCGTGTTGATTGAATCCAAAGTGGATTACAACAAAGCGCAGAACCTGATTCTGACCTCCGTGATCCTGATTATCGGTGTCAGCGGTGCGAAAGTTCATCTGGGAGCGACCGAGCTGAAAGGTATGGCGCTGGCTACGGTCGTGGGCATCGGTATGAGTCTGTTATTCAAAGTGATTAGCCTGTTCCGCAAAGAGGAAGTGATTCTTGATGCGCCTGATGCAGAAGACACTATCCATCGTTAAGGCGATGTTTACGGATTGCCGTCTGCTTTGTCTCACTCTGTTGCGGGGCTGGTTCGCGACGCCCTCAACAGGGATGAGTTTCTGTGATAGACTCGAACGGTTTTCCTGCCTGTCTTGCTTGAGGTGATTCTGAACACGCCGGCACAGCTTTCATTGCCACTTTATTTACCGGATAACGAAACGTTCGCCAGTTTCTATCCGGGAGAGAACGCGTCTCTTCTTGCCGCGATTACCAACGCGCTGCGTCAGGAACATGGAAGTTATATTTACTTCTGGTCACGGGAAGGGGGAGGCCGCAGCCATCTGTTGCATGCCGCCTGTGCCGATTTATCCCGTCATGGACAGGCGGTGGGCTATGTGCCGTTGGATAAACGGGCCTATTTCGTCCCTGAGGTGCTGGACGGCATGGAGCAACTGGCGCTGGTGTGCATGGATAATATTGAGTCTATCGCGGGTGATGAAGCCTGGGAAATGGCCGTTTTCAATCTCTATAACCGCGTTCAGGAAACCGGCCACACCCGTCTGCTGATTACCGGCGATCGTCCTCCGCGCCAGCTTAACCTGCATCTTCCCGATCTTTCTTCACGCCTGGACTGGGGGCAGATTTACAAGCTACAGCCACTGTCCGATGAAGAGAAAGGCGAAGCGCTGCAACTGCGGGCGAAACTGCGTGGTTTTGAACTGCCGGAAGACGTCAGCCGTTTTTTGCTTAAACGGCTGGATCGTGAAATGCGAACGCTGTTCACGACGCTGGATCAGCTCGATCATGCTTCTATCACCGCCCAGCGCAAGCTGACCATTCCTTTCGTCAAAGAGATCCTCGGTCTGTAGCCCGACTACAATATCTCCAATACCTGCTCGGGCGGACGACCAATGCGGGCCTGTTGACCAACCACCACGATGGGGCGCTCAATCAGCCTGGGATGGTCGATCATGGCCTGAAGCAGCTGCGCTTCCGTCAGTGACGCGTTGGCGAGATTCAACTGCTGGTAAATCTCTTCTTTCTTGCGCATCAGATCGCGGGCGCTGTTCAGGCCGAGTTGCTGAATCAAGCGGGTCAGCGTGTCCGCATCGGGCGGCGTATCCAGGTAGCGCACCACATCGGGTTCAATGCCGTGCTGTTGCAGCAGCGCCAGCGTTTCACGGCTCTTGGAACAGCGGGGGTTATGGTAAATCGTTACGCGTTTGGTCACGGTAAATTATCCTTAATTTCTATCCGGCGTCAGGATTTCTGATATTGGCGGAAGCGCTGCTGGAGCTGGCGCAGCTGGTCGATACGCGCATCATAGCGGGCCTGTTCCAGGCTGCCGAGTTTAACTAACGAGCTGGCGTTGCTGAGCAGGCGTATGGATTGATCGAGCTGCCCGGTTAACGCCATGCTTTCCGCTCTGGCCGATAATTCTTCCGCCCGCAGTCCCTGGGCGGCAGAAGCCTGCGCCAGCAGATCCCAACCGTTTGGATCGTCAGGATGGGCATAGGTATAGCGATAGAGAATTTTACTCGCGGCGGCAGGCTGTTTCCCTTCAACGTAAGCGTTCGCCAGATTGAGTTGCAGTACCGGATTGTTTTGTACGCCAGCCTGGTTTTGCAGCCGGGCGATCGCCTGTGTCGCACGATTTTGCCCCAGATCGATATCCGTCATGAGATCCAGAAACCACGGGCTATCAGGCGTCTTACTCAATAGCGGCTGTAAGATATTGCGGGCTTCATCGTATTTTTTGGCCTGATAGAGACGAATGGCCTGCCCATATTGTGCCGCCAACTGCTCACGCACATTCCCTTTCGCCCAGGTATCCAGCAGATCATCACTGAGAGGCCGGTCCGCCGATCCATACATACCAAAGGTGCGCACTTTCGCAAACAGGAAATCCTGTGACGACTGAACCGGCGTTGAACGCATCTGATTGGCGCGGTTACGCGCATCGGACAGACGGCTTTCCGGTAAGGGGTGGGTAAGCAGAATTTCCGGCGGTTTCGAGCTATAGCGCGACTGATCGGCCAGCTTTTGCATGAAGTTCGGCATGGCCTGCGGATCAAAACCGGCGCGTTGCAATACCTGGATACCGATACGGTCCGCTTCTTGTTCGTTAGCCTGAGTAAAGGTAATCATTCCCTGTTGGGCCCCGGCCATTGTCCCGCTTAACGCCGCCATGCCCAACTGAGGATTTGCCATCGCCAGGAGAATGGAACCGAGCGCGCCTACCCAGGTTAGCGGCGCATTACGCTGTTGCGACTCCATGGTTCGGGCCAGATGGCGCTGCGTAACGTGCGAAATTTCATGCGCCAGTACCGAAGCCAGCTCGCTTTCGTTATCCGCGTAGCGAAACAGGGCTGAGTGCAGCACGACGTTGCCGCCGAAAAAGGCGAAGGCGTTGATGTCATCATTACGAATCAGGAAGAAGTGGAAAGGCGTTCGTACCGAATCCGCCTGTTTTACCAGCCGGTTTCCCAACTGATTGATGTAATTGGACAGCAAGGGATCGTTAATCAGCGGCGCGCCGGCCCGTAACTGGCGGACATAAAAATCGCCCATCGCCAGTTCCTGATTGATGCTGAGTGTGCCGCCAGCGGTTGTGCCGATATCAGGCAGCCTGTCCTGAATGTCGGCCTGTACGGGAAACTGGGGGCTGGTCAACAGCGTCCCTAACAGGACGGCGATGACCGTTTTTTTTAACCGGCTAGACATAACGGAAAATAACCTTATCAACAGCCAACATTAAAGAAGCTTACTAACCATCTTAGCCAGCAGCGGCAAACAAAGAAATATTTATCCGGAAAATGGTGATGCTATGTGTTGCCGACGTCAAAAAAGAAGTGGAAATCCCGGCTTCAGGTATTGATGATCCGCCGACCCCATTCTCCGGCGGTATGCGCAATGTTTATCGGCAAAAGCGTTGCTCTACCTGGCCTATCGCCGCCACTCGTACCTGGTGGCGGGCACCTTCAAACTCCGCGTTCAGCCAGGCATCAACAATCATTTTCGCCAGTTCCAGTCCTACCACGCGGGAGCCGAACGCCAGAATATTGGTGTTGTTATGCTGGCGGGAAAGCTGTGCCGAATAAGGCTCGCTACAGACCACCGCGCGAATGCCGGGAAATTTATTCGCCGTAATAGAAATGCCCACGCCAGTACCGCAGATCAGGATCCCGCCATCGGCCTCGCCGTTCATCACCGCTTCCGCCACCGCGCTGGCAAAACGCGGGTAGTCAGTGCGTTCATCCGACCAGGTGCCTTTATCAATCGCTTCAATCCCTGTTGCCCGCAGATGCGCCAGAATCTCCTCTTTGAGGATAAAACCGACATGGTCACAGCCAAATGCAATCCTCTTCATGTTACACGCCTCATGTTTTGTCAGACTTTACGGTTACGATGATTTTTGTGATTTATTGCCGGTTGTAGGGTGAATAAAACCGCAAAAACACCGCAGGTGGCCCCTGTTTTACACGTCATGCTTTTACGAAGCAATACGGAAAAGTGCACCGCAAGGATGGTCGACACCGCGTTAATTTCTGGGGAATTCATTTATATTTATGTTTTTATTATATTTTGTTGGGTTGTTGAATTTGGCTTTCCGCCATAACTTCACAATAAACAAAACTTTATGAATTATTTTATTTTGTGAAGTTGTCGGCATATTTTATGTTCACCCTGTGGTGATATAGTGATGTCTTCATTTCAAGGACAAGAGAAAGCGATGAGCCAGTCTGAGTTTGATCAAGGGCTTCCACAGGGTATCGGCATTGCACCTTATCTGCGTATGAAGCAGGAAGGGATGACGGAAAACGAAAGCCGTATTGTGGAATGGTTGCTGACGCCGGGTAATCTGAGTGATGCGCCGGCTATTAAAGACGTTGCCGAAGCCCTGATGGTGTCTGAGGCGATGATTGTCAAGGTGTCAAAACTGCTGGGGTTTAGCGGCTTTCGCAATCTCCGCAGTGCGCTGGTTGACTACTTTTCGCAGTCTGAACAGGTTTTGCCCGCAGAGCTGTCATTTGATGAAGCGCCACAGGATGTGGTCAATAAGGTGTTCAACATCACATTGCGCACCATTATGGAAGGGCAATCCATTGTTAACGTCGATGAGATTCACCGCGCCGCTCGTTTCTTTTACGGCGCAAACCAGCGCGATCTGTATGGGGTTGGCGGTTCGAACGCGATCTGTGCCGACATCCACCATAAGCTGCTGCGTATCGGCGTGCGCTGTCAGGCTTATCAGGACGCACACATCATGATGATGTCCGCCGCGCTGTTACAAGAAGGAGACGTTGTGCTGGTGGTGTCCCATTCCGGGCGGACCAGCGATTTGAAAGCAGCTGTCGAACTGGCGAAAAAGAACGGCGCAAAAATTATCTGTATTACCCATAGCTACCATTCGCCAATTGCCAAACTGGCCGACTTTATTATTTGTTCGCCAGCACCGGAGACGCCGTTATTAGGGCGAAACGCTTCAGCCCGAATATTACAACTCACATTGTTAGATGCTTTTTTTGTTTCTGTTGCCCAACAAAATATTGAACAGGCAACATTAAATATGGAGAAAACCGGCGCCATCGTCGATTTTTTTCGTCGTGACCGATGAAGTAAAAAAAGATTAATCCCGGGATACTGGGATTAATCGCTACGTACCCCTACAAAGAGAATACTGCTATGAATAAATTTCTGAAATTATTCAGCGCCGCCGCCGTGGGCTTAATATTATCTACCAGCGCCTTCGCTGCTGCTGAATATGCCGTAGTATTAAAAACCTTATCCAATCCTTTTTGGGTGGATATGAAAAAAGGGATTGAAGAGGAAGCCAAAACGCTTGGCATTTCCGTAGATATATTTGCTTCGCCATCTGAAGGTGATTTTCAGTCTCAGTTGCAGTTATTCGAAGATTTAAGCAATAAAAATTACAAGGGTATTGCCTTTGCGCCACTCTCTTCCGTTAATCTGGTCATGCCGGTTGCCCGTGCGTGGAAAAAAGGGATTTATCTGGTCAACCTCGATGAAAAAATCGATATGGATAACCTGAAAAAGGCGGGGGGCAATGTCGAAGGCTTCGTTACCACCGATAACGTCGCAGTCGGTGCAAAAGGCGCCGACTTCATTATCGGGGAACTGGGTGCGGAAGGCGGAGAAGTCGCCATTATCGAAGGCAAAGCCGGTAACGCGTCCGGTGAAGCGCGCCGCAATGGCGCAACCAGTTCGTTCAAAAAGGCAAGCCAAATCAAGCTGGTTGCCAGTCAGCCTGCCGACTGGGATCGCATTAAGGCGCTGGACGTCGCCACTAACGTGCTACAGCGTAACCCGAATCTGAAAGCGTTTTATTGCGCTAACGACACTATGGCGATGGGCGTGGCCCAGGCCGTTGCCAACGCCGGCAAGATCGGCAAAGTACTGGTGGTGGGGACCGATGGCATCCCGGAAGCGCGTAAAATGGTTGAGGCGGGGCAGATGACCGCAACCGTGGCACAGAACCCGGCGGATATCGGCGCGACCGGCCTGAAACTGATGGTCGACGCGGCGAAAACCGGCAAGGTGATCGCGCTGGAGAAAGACCCGGAATTTAAGCTCGTCGACTCGATTCTGGTGACAAAGTAATTTTCCCCTCACCCTGGCCCTCTCCTCTGAGGAGAGGGAAAATTTGAGGAATCAATATGGTCACGCCTTATATCAATATGGCGGGGATCGGCAAATCCTTTGGTCCGGTTCACGCATTAAAATCGGTTGATTTAACGGTTTATACTCATGAGATTCATGCGTTATTGGGAGAAAATGGCGCCGGTAAATCAACGTTAATGAAAGTATTGTCGGGAATATATGAACCGACCAAAGGCACCATCAATATTAATAATGTTAATTACGATAAGCTTGACCATAAATTGGCGGCGCAATTGGGTATCGGTATTATTTATCAGGAACTCAGCGTTATTGATGAATTAACCGTACTGGAAAATTTATATATAGGTCGCCACCTGACCAAAAAAGTTTGTGGCGTCAATATTATTGACTGGAAAGAGATGCGCGTCCGTGCGGCAATGATGTTATTACGCGTCGGGCTGAAAGTGGATCTCGATACGAAAGTCGGGAATTTATCCATCAGCTATAAACAGATGCTGGAAATTGCCAAAACATTAATGCTCGATGCCAAAGTCATCATTATGGATGAACCCACCTCGTCTCTTACCAGCAAAGAGATTGATTATCTGTTTCTGATTATGAATCAGTTACGTAAAGAGGGAACGGCCATTGTTTATATCTCGCATAAGCTGGCGGAGATTCGTCGTATTTGCGACCGCTATACGGTGATGAAAGACGGCAGCAGCGTGTGCAGCGGTATGGTCAGCGATGTATCGAACGATGACATTGTGCATCTGATGGTTGGCCGCGAGCTGCAAAACCGCTTTAACGCCATGAAAGAAAGTACCGGCAATATCGAACGCGACACCGTGTTTGAAGTGAAAAACGTCACCAGTCGCGATAAGAAAAAAGTTCGCGATATCTCGTTTAGCGTTAACCGTGGGGAAATTCTGGGCTTTGCCGGACTGGTTGGTTCCGGGCGCACCGAACTGATGGATTGTCTGTTCGGCGTGGATAAAAGAAGCCGGGGAGAAATCCGCTTGAATGGCAAGGTGATTTCACCGCGTTCGCCGCTGGATGCGTTGAAAAAGGGGATGGCCTATATCACCGAAAGCCGCCGCGACAATGGTTTCTTCGCTAATTTTTCCATCGCGCAGAACATCGCTATCAGTAAAAGCCTGAAACAGGGCGGCTACAAAGGCGCGATGGGGCTATTTCATGAAGCCGAAGAGCGCAAAACGGCTGAAGTACAGCGCAACCTGCTGGCGCTCAAGTGTCATTCCGTGGACCAGAACATTACCGAGCTTTCCGGCGGCAACCAGCAAAAAGTGCTGATTTCCAAATGGTTATGCTGTGAACCTGACGTCATCATTTTCGATGAGCCGACCCGCGGCATTGACGTTGGCGCTAAAGCCGAGATTTACAAGGTCATGCGCCAACTGGCTGATCAGGGCAAGGTCATCCTGATGGTCTCGTCTGAACTTCCTGAAATTATCGCCGTCTGTGACCGCATCGCCGTGTTCTGCGAAGGGCGACTGACGCAAATCCTGACCAATCGTGAAGATCTGAGCGAAGAGGAGATTATGGCATGGGCGTTACCACAAGAGTAAACGGTGAAACGGGCGGGAAAAAGCCGTTTAATTTCGCGCAATTCTGGGACAGATTCGGCACCTTTTTTATTCTGGCGATCATTGTGGCGATCTTCGGCACGCTGTCGTCGGAATACTTCCTCACCGCCAATAACATCACGCAGATCTTTGTTCAAAGCTCCGTGACCGTATTGATCGGCATGGGGGAGTTCTTCGCCATACTGGTGGCGGGGATCGACCTTTCCGTCGGTGCGATTCTGGCGCTATCGGGCATGGTGACCGCCAAACTGATGCTGGCCGGCGTCGATCCGTTTCTTGCGGCCCTCATCGGCGGGGTGCTGGTGGGCGGCGCGTTAGGGGCGATTAACGGCTGTCTGGTGAACTGGACCGGACTGCATCCTTTCATCATCACCCTCGGTACTAACGCTATTTTCCGCGGAGTGACGCTGGTCATTTCCGACGCCAATTCTGTCTACGGTTTTTCCTTCGAATTTGTGAACTTTTTTGCGGCAAGCGTACTTGGCATTCCGGTCCCGGTGATCTTCTCGCTGCTGGTGGCGGTGATCCTCTGGTTCCTCACCACGCGCATGCGGCTCGGACGCAATATCTATGCGCTGGGCGGCAACAAAAATTCGGCGTTCTATTCCGGTATCGATGTGAAATTCCACATGCTGGTGGTGTTCATTATATCCGGCGTGTGCGCGGGGCTGGCGGGCGTGGTCTCTACCGCCCGTCTGGGCGCCGCTGAGCCCATGGCCGGCATGGGGTTTGAAACCTACGCCATCGCCAGCGCCATTATCGGCGGTACCAGTTTCTTCGGCGGCAAGGGCCGTATCTTCTCAGTGGTCATTGGTGGTCTGATTATCGGCACCATCAATAACGGGCTGAACATTCTGCAAGTACAAACCTATTACCAACTGGTGGTGATGGGCGGGCTGATTATCGCAGCCGTCGCTCTTGACCGGCTTATCAGCAAGTAAGGAATTCATGATGAAAATATCCCCCTCTCTGATGTGTATGGATCTGATGAAATTCAAAGAACAGATCGAGTTTATTGATAGTCATGCGGACTATTTTCATATCGACATCATGGACGGCCACTTCGTACCGAACCTGACGCTGTCTCCGTTTTTTGTCAGCCAGGTGAAAAAGCTGGCGAGTAAGCCGCTGGACTGTCACCTGATGGTGACCCGCCCGCAGGACTACATCGGTCAACTGGCGCGTGCGGGCGCGGATTTCATCACCCTGCATCCGGAAACCATCAACGGTCAGGCCTTTCGCCTGATCGATGAGATCCGCCGCCACGGCATGAAAGTGGGGTTGATCCTCAACCCGGAAACAGCGGTTGAAGCGATGAAATACTATATCCATAAAGCCGATAAGGTCACCGTGATGACGGTCGATCCTGGCTTTGCCGGGCAGCCGTTTATCCCGGAAATGCTGGACAAAATTGCCGAACTGAAAGCCTGGCGTGAGCGTGAAGGGCTGAGCTACGAAATTGAGATCGACGGTTCCTGTAATCAGGCCACCTACGAGAAATTAATCGCCGCAGGTGCGGATGTGTTCATTGTCGGCACGTCAGGGTTGTTCAATCATTCAGACAATATCGACGAAGCCTGGTCATTGATGGCGCAACAAATTCTGACGGCGAAGAAGAAGAGCGAGGTACAGCCTCATGCCAGAACTGCATAACGTGGTGGCGGGCGTGGACATGGGGGCAACCCATATCCGGCTCTGCCTGCAAACGGCTGAAGGCACCGTGCTGCACTGTGAGAAACGCCGTACGGCGCAGGTGATTGAACCCGGCGTAGTGGTGGGGATCGCCGCGTTTATCCAGGAGCAGCTTTATCGCTTTCATGCTCGCTGTCACTGCCTGATGATGGGGTTGCCGGCGCTGATCGGCAAAGATAAGCGCACGATTATCTCCACGCCCAACCTGTCGCTCGAATGGGGGGCGCTGGCAGACAAACTGGAAGCGGTACTGGGTTGCCCGGTGGAATTCGCCCGCGATGTGAACCTGCAACTTTCTTATGACGTCAGTGAAAACGAACTGACCGATAAGCTGGTGCTTGGCGCTTACCTTGGCACCGGCATGGGCTTTGCCATCTGGCTGAACGGTGCGCCGTGGACCGGCGCGCATGGCGTGGCGGGCGAGCTGGGGCATATTCCGCAGGGCGATATGAATTTGCAATGCGGCTGTGGCAACGCGGGTTGTCTGGAAACCGTCTGTTCCGGCGTAGCGTTACGCCGCTGGTATGAACAGCAACCGCGAGATTATGCGCTGGGAGAACTGTTCCTGCACGCCACTAATGAACCGTTTGTACAGGCGCTTTTGCACCATGCGGCGCGTGCCATCGCCACCAGCATTAATCTGTTTGATCCCGATGCCGTCATTCTGGGCGGCGGGGTGATGGATATGTCCGCTTTCCCCCGCGCAACGCTGGTTACACAGATTCAGGCGCATGTGCGCCATCCGTTACCGCACGATGAAGTGCGTTTCCTGGCGGCATCTTCTTCTGCATTTAACGGTGCGCAGGGCGCGGCGACCCTTGCCCGGAACCATTTTCTGACGCGTGAGCACACTGAGTGGAAATAAGGGGGAAAGACCGCAACGGTCTGTGAACTGCACCCCAAAAGTTGGACACCCAACGAGTAAGGGTGGTCTGAGGCGGTATTAGGCATAAAATGCCCGTATATAAACGGGCATTATCGTCGGACAGGAGAACCTACCGCGGCGGCGGTTCAGACGGTTTTCAGGTAGTCGAGAACGATGTCGTGGTGGTTGCTGGTTTTGAAATCGTCAAAAACCTTCTCCACTTTGCCGTTTTCATCGATCAAAAAGCTGATGCGATGAATGCCGTCATAGGTTTTCCCCATGAACGTTTTTTCGCCCCATATGCCAAATCCTTCTGAAACCTCATGATTTTCATCAGATAACAGGGTGAAGTTTAAGAGTTCTTTTTCGACGAAGCGGGACAGTTTTTCGGGTTTATCGGTACTGATACCCAACACCTCGACGCCATGTTTTTTCAGTTCATCCATGTTGTCACGCAGTCCGCATGCTTGTACGGTACATCCCGGCGTCATGGCTTTAGGGTAGAAATACACCAACACTTTCTGTCCCTGGAAGTCGGTTAAATTTACTTGTTCGCCGTCCTGGTCGGGCAAGCTAAATTTCGGTGCGATATCACCGGCTTTCAGTGTATTCATCACTACTCTCCGTCTTTCTCTTCATGCTGCTGTGGATAGTTCACGACGCTAATACTGCCTTGTGCGTGCAGTTCTGTACATAGCTGATAGAAGGCCGGCTCAATAATTGACCCATCCAGCATCGCAGGGCTGTGCGCGGTAATTTGAATATACAACTGCGGCGGCTCGTCACCTTGGTCATTTTGCGTTTTGGAAACCAATTCGGCAATGTTCATCTGGTGAGAATCAAATAAATCGGTGAAGCGCTCGATGATATGAGGCGAGTCGGCGACATCCACTTTCACCCACACGGTGGAAGGCATCGGCGGCCGGGCCTGAGATTCAGTGCGTTTCATGACAATCAGCAGATCCATTTCCGCCCCTTTTAACGGCAGGGTGGATTCGATCAGCGTAATCGCATTCCAGCTTCCGGAAAGCAGCATGATAAACGTGAATTCTTTGCCCAGCATGGCAAGACGGCTATCTTCAATATTACAGCCGCAACTGCTGACGTGGCGGGTAATGGCGTTAACAATTCCGGGGCGATCGACGCCCAGAGCAGTGATAACCAGATAGTGTTCTTGTGAACTCGGCAAAATGATGCTTCCTGTCCTTCTTCATGAAAGTAACATGGTAAACATAAAAAATTGCCGGGAGCAATTTTTAACGTCGCTCGCGACGGCCCGGAGGGTGACGCTTGATACCGGCGATGGCGGGGGATAACGAAGTATTCCGTCGGGCTATACCGCTTTTGGTACGTTATTGACATCGTTCAGGATGTTTTTTGAGGGCCATCACTGTCATGGTTGGATATTCGACGATACTTGATGGTTTCCGGGGATCGTAAAACGTCGCTCGCATTGATTCGGCGTGTAAGCAGGACGTTCGTTATAACAGAAACGTCAGAAGAGTTTTTAATGCCGCTTGCGGTATCATAAAAAAAACGTGTGCCGGGGGCTTACAACACCCTTGCGCGCTTGCTTTTGCATAGAAGTCAAAAGTACCATGAGGCACTTGTTTGTGGAGGGGATGGCCAATGTTTACGGGAAGTATTGTCGCGCTGGTTACACCGATGGACGCCAAAGGCGCTGTCGATCGTGCAAGCCTGAAAAAACTGATTGATTATCATGTCGCTAGCGGTACATCAGCGATTGTTTCTGTCGGAACGACAGGAGAGTCCGCCACGCTGAGTCACGATGAGCATGGCGATGTGGTCATGATGACGCTGGAGCTGAGCGACGGCCGTATTCCGGTCATTGCCGGGACGGGCGCCAATGCTACCGCAGAAGGTATTTCGTTAACCAAGCGTTTTCACGGTACGGGCGTGGTGGGCTGCCTGACGGTAACGCCGTATTATAACCGACCGACTCAGGAAGGTTTGTACCAGCACTTCAAAGCGATTGCCGAGCATACCGATCTGCCGCAGATTCTGTATAACGTGCCTTCCCGTACCGGTTGTGACATGCTGCCGGAAACCATCGCGCGTTTGTCTGAAATTAAAAATATTGTCGCTGTTAAAGAAGCGACGGGGAACTTAAGCCGGGTTAGTCAGATCCAAGAGCTGGTTAGTGAAGACTTTATTTTGCTGAGCGGTGATGATGCCAGCGGTCTGGACTTCATGCAACTTGGTGGCAAAGGCGTAATTTCCGTTACAGCAAACATTGCGGCCCGTGAAATGGTTGAGCTTTGCAAGCTGGCGGCGCAAGGCAATTTTGTTGAAGCGCGTCGTTTGAATCAGCGCCTGATGCCGTTGCATCAAAAATTATTTGTCGAACCCAATCCTATCCCGGTGAAATGGGCCTGTAAGGAATTGGGACTCATGGCGACCGATACGCTTCGCCTGCCGATGACACCATTGACTGACTCCGGTCGGGCGGTGATGGAGCGCGCGCTGAAGCAAGCGGGTTTGCTGTAACCGTTAGGGAGATTTAATGACGTATTCATTACAAAAGTCGATGGTGGCAAAAGTAGTTGGCATATCATTAGTGATGCTGTTGGCTGCTTGTTCCAGCGATCAGCGCTATAAGCGTCAGGTGAGTGGCGATGAGTCTTATCTGGAGGTGCCGGCGCAAAAAGCGCTGAATACGCCAGCCGGTATGATTCTACCGGTACAGAACGGAGATTATGACATACCGCCGGTAACCCTGAATGGCGCTGTAGGTAAAACGCTGGATATTCGTCCTCCGTTGCAGCCATTGGCTTTGTTGAATGGTTCCCGTACCCAGATTTCGGGTAGCACGGCAACGCTACTGTTGGAAAACAGCGCGCAAAATAGTCAGCTTTGGCCTCAGGTTGTTCGTGTCGTGCAGGATAAAGGTTTCACTATCGCCAGCCGTCAGGATGCCAGTCAGATGCTGACGACCGACTGGATCATGTGGCAGCGTCAGGATGAAGACGTCCAGTATCAGGGACGCTATCAGATTTCGGTTCAACCACAAGGCTATCAGGTCGCGGTGGTGGTCAAACTGCTGGAATTGCAGCAGCAGACTAACCCCGTCGTTGAGCCTTCCCAGCTTCAGCGTTACACCGGGCTGATGCTGAATACGATCAGCGAAGAACTGGATAGTCAGGCAACGGCGCGTGAAAACGCACTGGCAAACCGTACCAGTGGTTCGCTGGATGTACAGAGCGGCGCGGATGATACCGGTCTGCCGTTGCTGGTGGTGCGCGGTCCATACTCCGTGGTGTGGGAGCGTTTGCCGACGGCTCTGGACAAAATAGGCATGAAGGTTAGCGATCGCAGCCGACCTCAGGGATCGGTGTCCGTCACTTACAGAGCGCCGAGCAGTGGCACCTGGAATGATATCGGTGCGCGAGATCCTGAATTACCGAATGGCGATTATAAATTGCAGGTCGGCGATCTTGATAACCGTAGTAGTCTGCAATTTATTGATTCCAAAGGACATACGCTAAGCCAGTCGCAGAACGATGCGCTGGTGGCCGTGTTCCAGGCGGCGTTCAATAAGTAACTTGCAAGGGTCGGATAATCCGACCCTTCTTCATTTATTCAACAACCGATACCCAAAGTAATTGAAGTCGCTGTCTGGCGGTAAACGAACGAATTCCGATGAGCTTGCGCAGGTAGGTCTCCGGGAAGCGCGGGTGCTGTTGATGATGCGGCCGCTTCAAATAAGAAGGGGATAAGCGTTAAATTCTCGGGCCGTCTGTGGTTGGCCCTCACTGTGTGGAGTAATAAAGATGCAAAAGCTAGCTGAGTTGTATCGTGGAAAGGCGAAAACGGTCTACACCACCGAAGATCCCGACCTGCTGGTGCTGGAGTTTCGCAATGATACGTCAGCAGGAGATGGTGCCCGCATTGAGCAGTTTGATCGTAAGGGGATGGTGAACAACAAGTTCAACCATTTCATTATGAGCAAACTGGAAGAAGCCGGGATCCCGACGCAAATGGTAAGCCTGCTTTCTGATACCGAAGTGCTGGTAAAAAAACTGGACATGGTGCCGGTAGAATGTGTGGTGCGTAACCGTGCCGCCGGGTCATTGGTAAAACGTCTGGGTATCGAAGAAGGTATCGAACTGAATCCGCCGCTGTTTGATCTGTTCCTGAAAAACGACGCCATGCACGACCCAATGGTGAATGAGTCCTACTGCAAGACGTTCAATTGGGTGAGCGAAGAGAATCTGGCCCGGATGAAAGAACTGAGCTACAAGGCGAATGAGGTGCTGAGTAAACTGTTTGGTGATGCCGGTCTGATTCTGGTCGATTTCAAACTGGAGTTTGGTTTATTCAAAGGCGAAGTCGTGCTGGGCGATGAGTTCTCTCCAGACGGCAGCCGTCTGTGGGATAAAGCGACGCTGAATAAAATGGACAAAGATCGTTTCCGCCAGAGTCTTGGTGGCCTGATTGAAGCGTATGAAGAAGTGGCACACCGTATCGGTGTAAAACTGGACTAATTGCGCAATCGTTTACGTTCAGCCTGTCAGATTCGTGATTGTCTGACCGGCTGATTTTTTTTACCGGTCCTATCCCGATTTCCTCTCTCCCTCATTTTGTCTGCCGGGCCATTTCGCGCACGGTCTGTCGGTAATAACCTTTTTGCACTACAAACCTACGTAAGTTGCACAGTTTTAGCGCATTGAACCACCAATGATCCCTCAGCCGACCGTACGCTCACTGATTGGATCCTCTCGCCTGGCTCCTTCGTCGTAAAATTAATCCTTAATTAACAATCTATTGCTTTTTTTTATGCGCATTTTTTCCGCACCGATTATTTTTGGCGCATTTTCTGCATTAATTCCATTGCTACATACATGAGTTCGTTATAACGGAAATGGGGTGAATTATGTTCAATATAAATCAGGGTAAAGGTAGAACGAGTTGGGTGATTGGATTTTTGTTCGCTGCCACAGCGTCCGGTTTTGCCACTCAAGCACAGGCCGCAAAACTGGATGATGTGTTGAAACGCGGTCATCTGATTGTGGGAACGGGCAGCACAAATGCTCCCTGGGGTTTTCAAGGCGCTGACGGCACGTTGCAAGGGTTTGATATTGATATTGCACACATTATTGCCAAAGGATTGTTCAACGACGCCAGCAAGGTGCAGTTTGTCCAGCAATCGTCGGATGCCCGGATTCCGAATCTGCTGACTGATAAAGTCGATTTAACCTGTCAGGCCATGACAGTGACCGCGCAGCGCGCTCAGCAGGTGGCCTTTACCATTCCTTATTATCGTGAAGGGGTGGCGTTACTGCTGCTGGCAAACAGTAAACATCAGCAACTGGCGGATATGGATGCCGCGGGGGGCGATCTGAATGTGGCGGTGTTACAGAATGTCTATGCCGAAGAATTGGTGCATCAGGCGTTGCCGAAAGCCAAGGTTTCACAGTATGAAAGCGTCGATTTGATGTATCAGGCGCTCAACTCCGGGCGTGCGGATGCCGTGGCGACGGACCAGTCGTCGGCGAAATGGTTAATGGTGCAGACGCCGGGACGCTATCGTTCGCCAGACTATGCATGGAGCCCGCAGACGTACTCTTGCGCCCTGAAACGCGGCGACCAGGACTGGCTTAACTTCGTCAATACGGCGCTGCATGAATCCATGGTTGGGGTCGATTTTGCCGACTATGCGGCCGCCTATAAAAAATGGTTCGGGGGCACATTGAATACACCGCAGATTGGTTTCCCAGTTGAATATAAATAAGCATGACGGCGCCGGACAACGCTGTCTGGCGCGTTGAGGTAACACCATGGGCTATCAACTTAATTTTTCCTCTGTGTGGCAAAATTTCGATCTGTTGCTCGCCGGATTATGGCTGGGGATTGAATTATCGCTGATCTCTATAGCCATTGGCTGTGCGTTGGGGTTAACCGCCGCATTCTGCATGCTGTCGAAAAACGCGGGCTTACGCTGGGTTGCGACGCTGTATGTCACCATCATACGAAATCTGCCGATCCTGATTTTGATTCTGATGATCTATTTTGCCTTGCCGAGCCTGGGCATTCGTTTAGATCAGCTCGGCTCGTTTATCGTCACGCTATCGCTGTATGCCGGGGCCTACCTGACCGAAGTGTTCCGGGCCGGTTTGCTGGGGATCCCCAAAGGGCAGCGAGAAGCCGGGCAGGCCATCGGCCTGAAAGAGTGGCAAATCAAATGTTACATCATTATTCCGGTCATGTTCCGCAATGTACTGCCTTCGCTCAGCAATAATTTTATCTCCTTGTTCAAAGATACCTCGCTTGCTGCCGCTATCGCGGTACCGGAACTGACTTTTTATGCGCGAAAAATAAATCTGGAAAGTTATCGGGTTATTGAAACCTGGCTGGTTACCAGCTTGTTGTACATCGCGACCTGTTACCTGCTGGCGGCGCTGTTGCGCATGCTTGAACAGCGGCTGGCGCTGGTGCGTTAAGGAGAAGAGATGAACGATCCTTTTAGCTGGTGGTATCAGCTTTGGCAGGCAAGAACCACGTTGGCTCAGGGTTTTGCCATTACGTTATCCAGTTCGGTACTGGCGATTTTGTTAGGCACATTGCTCGGCGCTGTGGTGGGACTGTTGCTGAGTTATGGCCGCGGACCTGTGCGTTGGACGGTTCGATTTTATATTGATGTGATACGCGGCACGCCGGTACTGGTGCTGGTGTTGTCCTGCTTTTATATCGCTCCGGCATTGGGTTGGCATATCGGGGCTTTTGAGGCCGGAGTCATGGCGCTGGCGATGTTTTGCAGTTCCCATGTGGCGGAAATTGTACGCGGCGCGCTACAGGCGGTACCAAGGGGACAGAGTGAAGCGGCGAAGGCGATTGGTCTGACGTTTTTTCAGGATCTCTGCTACGTCCAGTTGCCGCAGGCGTTACGCCAGATCCTGCCTACCTGGGTCAACTCCGCCGCGGAAATTGTCAAGGCTTCGACGTTGCTATCCGTCATTGGCGTGGCTGATTTATTACTCAGTTCGCAACAGGTGATCGCCCGCACTTTTATGACGCTGCCATTTTATGCGTTCGCCGGACTGTTGTTCTTCATCATTAACTTCTCGATTGAGCTTTTAGGCCATCATCTGGAAAAGAAAGTGAGATTGCCATGAATCAGACACCGAGCGTAGTGGCTGACGCGCCACTGTTGAAAATCAATAACCTGCACAAGCAATATGATCAGGTTGAAGTCCTTAAGGGGATCGATCTCACGCTGGCGCGCGGCGACGTCGTGACATTAATCGGTTCCAGTGGTTCGGGAAAAACGACGCTGCTGCGCTGCGTAAATTTATTGGAGGAATTTCAGCAGGGAGAAATTCTCCTCAACGATCAGCCTATCGGTTACCACCAGCAGCAAAACAGGCGGGTACGCCATCCTGAAAAAGTGATCGCACAGCATCGTGCCATGACGGGGATGGCGTTCCAGCAGTTCAATCTATTCCCGCATTTAACGGCGCTACAGAATGTGACGCTGGGACTGCTGAAAGTGAAAAAAATACCGAAAGATGAAGCGGTTGCTAACGCGGAGCGTTGGCTGGAACGCGTCGGTCTACTGGCGCGCCGCGATCACTATCCTGGTCAATTGTCCGGTGGTCAGCAGCAGCGAGTGGCGATTGCCCGCGCTATCGCCATGAATCCCAGTCTGATGCTGTTTGACGAAGTCACTTCTGCGCTGGACCCCGAATTGGTCGGAGAGGTGCTGGCGGTGATCAAAAGTCTGGCGGAAGACGGGATGACCATGCTGTTGGTCACGCATGAAATGCGCTTTGCCTACGAAGTCTCCGACCGGATTGTTTTCATGAATCAGGGGCGTATCGAAGAGGAAGGGCCCCCTAAGCAATTATTTCATCAGCCCGTGTCGCCACGTTTGGCTGAGTTTATTAAACATTCCCATTTTTAACCGACGATAAATCACAACCACAGGAGTGATGATATGAGTATTACCCGTTACGGTGCTGGTGAGCGTGGTGCTGGCGGCCAGCCATTACCTTTTGCGCGCGCGGTAGAGGCGGATGGCTGGCTCTATGTGTCCGGTCAGGTGGCGATGGAGAAGGGAGAGATCGTTGATGGCGGCATTATTGCTCAAACCCATAAAGCCATGCAGAACGTAATCGCCATCCTTGAGGAAGCGGGCTATGGCCTGGAACATGTCGTCAGGATAGGCGTATGGCTGGATGATCCCCGAGATTTCTGGAGTTTTAATAAAGTTTTTGCGGAGTATTTCTCTGCTCATGCCCCTGCACGCGCCTGCGTGCAATCCAGCATGATGGTGGATTGCAAAGTGGAAATTGACTGTATTGCTTATAAGTCAGTATAACTGTCTGAAAGATAAGTAGTACCTGAGGGGGAAGTCATGACGGTTCCGGATGTAAAGCGGCGCGCGCGCGGGCTTGATCGTGCGTTCGAAATACTCGAGTACCTGAAAATACAGCGACAACCGTTGCGTCCGCATGATATTGCCAAGGGGATTAATGCCCCGAAATCAACGGTGTATGAGTTGATCGCGCTGCTGCAAGAACGGCGAATTCTTGAGCCGGTTGGTCATGACGGTCTGGTGTACCTGGGAAGGGAACTCTATTTTCTGGGTCAGGCGCACCTTAACCATTTTGATTTTACCCGCGAAGCCGATCGTTTTCTGGAACAGATCGTCGAACGTACCCATGAAACCGCACAGATGTGTCTGCTTAACGGGCGAAAATATAACGTTGCGCTGATGCGTGAGGGCGAGCGCGCTTTCCGTATTTCTTCCGGCGTGGGGGAGGACATCCCGATCCCCTGGACGGCTTCCGGGCGATTGTTGCTGGGACATATGAGCGATGAAGAGATCCTCGACTTTGTTCCAGCAGATGATTTCACGTTACCGAATGGCACAAGATTGTCGCCCGATCGATTTTTACATGAGATCCGGCAGTCGCATCAGGAAGGCTTTTTCTCTTTCGATAGCATAGCGGATACCTATACTCACTGTTTTGCTGCCGGTGTTTACAATATTCAACATCAGTGTATCGCCACGTTTTGTATCGTGGCGCCACGCGGTGATGCTTATGTTAACCATGATCATTACCGTAGCGTACTGATGGAGTGCGCGCGGGCGATGGAGCAACGGTTGGCCGGAAAACAAAGCAGATAATCTGGAGTACATGATATGTCTCACTCTGATAAAGGCAGCGCCCGCTTAGGCGACAGCCTTCTGAAGCAGGTCAGCCTGCCTGCGCTGGTGCTGCACCAACAGGCGCTGAATCATAATCTGCGTTGGATGCAGGACTATGCCAATGCGCATCGCGCGCAGCTGGCGCCGCACGGAAAAACGACCATGACGCCTGCGCTTTTTCGGCGTCAGTTAGAACAGGGCGCATGGGGAATGACTCTGGCGACCGCAGTGCAAAGCTCCGTGGCCTATGAGCACGGCGTGCGGCGAGTTTTGATGGCGAACCAGCTGGTTGGCGAGCCCAATATGGCAATTATCGCCGGCTTGCTGAAGCAGGGCGGGCTGGAGTTCCACTGTCTGGTGGAAAATCCGGATAACGTGCGGGCGCTGGGAGATTACTTTGGCGCTCAGGGGCTACAGTTGAACGTGATGCTGGAAATCGGCGTACCTCATGGTCGCTGCGGTTGCCGCACCGATCGGCAGATTAACGCCGTGTTGGCCGCTATCGACGCTTCACCCGCGCTGGTGTTGACGGGGATTGAAGGCTATGAAGGGGTGATCCACGGCGAGCAGCCGGAAGGCGCGATCCAGGCCTTTGCCGCTTATCTGGTGGAAACCGCCGTGTCGCTACAGGGGCAGGGGAAATTTGGCATCCCTCATCCTTATATTACCGCGTCGGGTTCTGCCTGGTACGATCTGATCGCGGGCGAATTTGCGCGTCTACAGGCGGATACGTTGTTTACTCCCTTGCTGCGACCGGGGTGTTATCTGGTTCACGATCATGGATTATATAAAGTGGCGCAGGCTGGCGTGTTGCATCGCCATCCGGAGATGGAGGGCGCGCTGCTGCCGGCGATGGAAGTATGGGCCCATGTGCAATCCCTGCCGGAGTCAGGATGCGCCATTATCGCATTTGGCAAACGGGACATCGCCTTTGACGCCGGATATCCCGAACCGCTGCGTCATTATCCTTTGGGCGAAGGTGATCCTGTTGTCTTTGGACAGGACTACCACATCACGGCAATGATGGATCAGCACGCCTTTTTGCAGATACCGGCGGAACATGGCCTTCGCGTGGGCGATATCATTGCGTTTGGCGCCTCTCATCCGTGTCTGACATTTGATAAATGGCGTCAGGTCTGTTTGGTCGATGACGATCTGAACGTGGTTGAAATAATGCCGACATTCTTCTGACGCCATGCCTGGCAGCGCCTCTGTACCGAATCTCCTCTTCATTTTTGTCACCGGGCCCCTTGCGGGCCCTGTCCCGTTGGAACGCGGCCTTCCGGCGCTAGCCCCGGAGGCGGCGCCATAAATCGATGAGGGAATAACCATTTGCAATCACGTTATCGGTAGATTTTGTGGATTAATCCCTTGAATCGCGTTGTCTGATGCTATTATTAGTCGCTTCTGCGTATGTCGCTCCCGATGACTTTTTTCTGATTCATGGGCAAGGACTTTTCATGGCCTATTTTGATCCGACGTTGTTAATTTTACTGGTGCTGGCCGGGCTTGGCATTATCAGCCATAACATGACGGTTACGTTGGCGATCCTTATTTTACTGATGGTGCGTATTACACCGCTGAATAACTATTTCCCGTGGGTGGAAAAATATGGCCTGAGCATTGGCATCGTTATTCTCACTGTCGGCGTCATGGCGCCGATCGCCAGCGGAAAGATCACCGCCGGTGAAGTGATACACTCGTTTTTGCACTGGAAATCGCTGCTGGCAATTTTGATCGGCGTAGTCGTGTCGTGGCTGGGCGGGCGCGGCGTTTCCCTGATGAGTAACCAGCCTTCCGTAGTGGCGGGGTTGCTGGTCGGCACCGTGATGGGCGTTGCCCTGTTTCGCGGCATTCCTGTCGGGCCGTTAATCGCCGCAGGCCTGCTGTCTCTGCTGATTGGCAAAACCTGATCTCTCCTATGTCTGCCAGATTCCCCGACTTTTTAAACAGCCTGTCTCAGCAAATCCGCTATGGTGTCCGCCGTTTGCTGGTGTTGAGCGGTGAATCTGACTGGAGTGAAACTCAGGCGCGATTGCTGATGGATCACATCGGGGAAAGCGGGTTATGGATCAGCGATCGTGCGCCGGATGGCGTGACGTCGTTAGCCGCCGGTAAGGTCCGGACACGGCTTGGGCATGAGTTCGGTCATGCGGTGTTTGATGCCCGGCGCGGGCTGGATGTTGAAGCGCTGGCGATGCTGTCCGGAACACTCCGGGCCGGAAGCTGGCTGTTGTTGTTAGTTCCGCCGTGGCAGGACTGGCGCCGTTTGCCGGATGATGACAGCCTGCGTTGGAGTGAACAACCTCGGCCGATGGCCACACCGCGTTTCATTCGGCATTTCCAACGCCAGCTGCTTGCGGATGATGACGTCACGATCTGGCAGCAAGGGCAAACGCTGGCGATCAAACCGTTGTCCCATCGCCCGGAATGGCAGCCCGCCAGCGGGGAACCCACGCCCCGGCAACAACATATTCTGGCTCAGTTGCTCGCGGCTTCGCAGGGGGTTTATGTGATTACCGCGCCACGCGGACGGGGTAAATCGACGTTGGCCGGCATGTTGACGCAGCGCTGGGACGGGCCATGCTGGATAACGGCGCCATCCCGTTCGGCAACCGATGTACTACAGCATTATGCCCGCAGTGATGTACGGTTCTGGGCTCCGGATGCGCTACTGGAGTATTGCCGTCTCAATCCGCCGCCGCAAATTGACTGGCTGCTGATAGATGAAGCTGCCGCGATCCCATCCCCTGTTCTGAGCGCGCTGCTCAGGTATTTCCCTCGAATTCTGATGACGACGACCGTACAGGGATATGAAGGTACCGGTCGCGGGTTTCTGCTGAAATTCTGTGCAACGCTGCCGCAGTGGCAGGCCTTTACGCTGGATGAACCTTTGCGCTGGGCCAATCACGATCCGCTGGAGCGCGTGCTGGATAATGCGTTGCTGTTTGCCGACCCTCTGCCTAATACTCCAGGGCAATCAAACAGCGTAAATGGCGAATCGCTTTTATCGCCATCCTGCGATATCAGGGAAGAACATCCCGCTGACTGGCTGCGTCAGCCGTTGCGTATGCGGCAGTGCTACGCGCTATTGTGCAGCGCACATTACCGTACTTCGCCCCTTGACCTGCGTCGCCTGCTGGATGCGCCCGGTATGCATGTTTACAGCGCCAGCGTAATGGATGAAGTTAGCGGCGTGCTGTGGATGGTGGATGAAGGGGGATTATCCGCTGAACTGGCACATGCCGTATGGGCCGGGGTGCGTCGTCCGCGGGGCAATCTGGTGGCTCAGTCATTAGCGGCGCACGGCGGGCAATGGACTGCGCCGACGCTCCGCTCCCGACGTATCAGCCGTATTGCCATCGCTGCCGATTACCGGCGGCAGGGCTTCGGACAAGCCCTGATTGAGCATGGCAAACTGGCGGCTCGCTCACAGGGAGTGGATTATCTATCGGTGAGTTTTGGCTATCAGCCGGATTTATGGGCATTCTGGCAATCCTGCGGTTTTCAACTGGCGCGTATCGGCAGCCATCTTGAAGCCAGCAGCGGCTGTTACAGCGCGATGGCGCTATTGCCGCTGAATGCCAGCGGTCAGCAACTGGCTGATCGGTGCGCTCATCAACTGGCGCGGGATTGGTGCTGGCTGCGCCGCATTATCCCGCTTGATTTACCGCTGCCACTGAATAAGAGCACCGGGTTGGATGAAGAGGACTGGCGTACGCTGGCGGGGTTCGCTTTTTCCCATCGGTCAATGGAAGCCAGCTTTGCCGCGTTGTCCCGACTGATCGCCAATATCGCCTTCCCTCCGCCTGCGTTGCATTTGCTGAGTGAAAACCCGCTGGATATCGAACAAATGGTCAAAACGCTTGGTCTGCCGGGGAAAAAAGCGTTGCTGCGACGGTGGCGTGAAGAAACCGCAGAAGCGCTGAAATATTATGATAGTACGGCATGTAATGACTGGCAGCGCTGGACGCGGGATATCATTCGACCCTCGCTCCCCTGAGAGGGCGGTATATGGAAGTTGTCACTCAAGCCGTGGTTGGAAGGCCGGTGGGTTACGAAGCAGTTCCCTAACTTTTCCTGCAATGGCGCTTCAAGGCGCATTAATTGTTCTGGATAGGTGCGATAGAATTCACCTTCTTTTTCCTGATGTTATTTAGAACGTAAAACCGCTTCCCGGAATACAGGGCTTTGGAGAAAGCGGGTATCTGTTCATCGCATCTTTCTTTGATGAATAAAAAGCTGACGAATAAAAATTACCTATATCGATAAATACTTAAGGATATGGGCCGCGATGACTTTTAAATAAATATTCCATTTCTCTGAGTAACCTCATCTTTGGGTTTATTATCAGATCCGTTCTTTATTCATTGGCCGCTGGCGAATAGATAAGCGGGTCCTGGTCTTTCATTAATATCTGTGCAATAACATGGGAAAAGTGACAGCGAGAAATGAGTTTTATTCTTTCCGATCTTTTTCCTGATGATTTCCTGATTTGAGGTATGCCGATGCTTGAGTTACGCCCCAACTGTGAAAACTGCGACTGTGATTTGCCGCCGCATTCCGAGAGCTATATTTGCTCCTGCGAGTGCAAAAGCACGGATAAGAGGCGAAGATAAAAGCGGTATCAACCCGTCTGTTGCAAAAAAATGGAACATCTCGTTCAATAAATCCCGATTTCTCCCTGCGGGGTGGAGCGTATAGTGAATGGTAAATATCATTAATGATCGGTTGCCGATACTGGGAATGGATCGGCGGCGCGCAGGAGAAACAAAATGAATCAGGAATATGTTGTTATACAAAATCCTACTGCTCCACAGCGGTTGTTTTTACTTTTTCATGGCGTAGGTGATACGGCCGCGGGGATGGCGCCGATTGGCCGTTATTTCGCGGCTGCGTTTCCCGACGCTTTGGTGGTCAGCGTTGGCGGGCCGTTCAGTACCGGATTTGGTGAAGGACGTCAGTGGTTTTCCGTACAGGGCGTGTCGGAAGAAAATCGGGAGTCCCGCATTGAAGCCGTTATGCCGCGTTTTATTGAAACGATACGGTTCTGGCAGCAAAAAAGCGGCGTGGATTTTACGCGAACCACGCTGATGGGTTTCTCGCAGGGGAGTATCATGTCTCTGGAAGCATTAAAGTCAGAACCCCATCTGGCGGGACACATTGTCGCTTTCAGCGGACGTTTTGCCGTATTGCCGGACAACGCATTCCGTGATGTCGCCGTTCATTTGATTCACGGAGAAGCGGATGGGGTGATTGTGGTTGATCATGCCCGCGCTGCCGCTCAGCGCTTCAACGCGTTGGGAACGAATTTCACGTTGGATACCGTACCAGGGGTCGGACACGGCATTGATGAACGCATGTTGAATCATGCGCTGGGCTATCTTAAATAAGCCGGTATTTTTCTTTTTTAGCGCTTTCTGACGATCGTTTTATAATAAAGCGCTTTTATTCTATTTGGGTGAATGAATTTTGATAGGGTTCCGGATTTTATAATACGGGTTTTATCCATATTCAAAATCATTTAATCCATATATGAATGTCGAATAATACATAGCAATGTATTTATTTGTGTCGAAGGATAAACATTTATCTTCTTTTTTCCGATATAAGTATATTCGTCCTTATGGAGAAAGAGGGTGTGATATGTTTAAACGTATTAAAGTGATTACCATCCTTGTTATGGTGTTGTTTATCTTAGGCGTCTCTCAATTCTTCACCGGTGCGCTATCTGTTCGGGCACTGGTTAACGATAAAGAAGGGTTTCTCGTTTCTCAGCGCTCTAACCAGAATGTTGCCGCCTTTACTGATGCATGGATTATGATGAATCAGACGCGTATCGCTATCGGTTCTATTGTACAAAACATGATGATAGGGAATGCGGATAAAGAAGCAATGCAGGCGCTCTTGCAGCAAGCGGAGACACAGCTGGCCGCATCGGAGAGCAGCTACAAACAATATCTGTCAATTCCCAATACGCCGGGGCTGGATGAAAACCTATCCCAAAAACTTGAGGACAGTTATACCGCTTATCAAAAACTGCTGCATGACATTATTGATGCGCTTGCCGGCGGGCTGGCGGGTTCGGCCATGAAACTGAACAGCGGGGCGACGGCGCTTAATGTGGCCATGCAGGAAAGCTATATTGCGTGGCGGGAAGCACAAACCCAGTTATCTGATGCAGGGCTACGGGAAAATAATTTTGCGTTTGAAACGATGTTGTGGCTCCTGGGAACGATTTCGGTGCTGGTGGTGCTGGTGATTATTCTCAGTTGGATCGGATTACAGCGCATTCTTTTACATCCGATGCGTGAACTCATGCGGCATATCAGCGCGATCGCCGAAGGCGATCTGACGTTACAGATCGATGCCGGAGGGCGTAATGAGATGAGCCAGCTTGCGGCAGGATTGCGCCATATGCAACAGTCGTTAATTAATACGGTAAGCATGGTTCGTGACAGTTCTCATTCTATTTACACCGGCGCCAGCGAGATTTCCGCGGGCAGCAATGACCTGTCTTCCCGCACTGAGCAACAGGCCGCCTCATTAGAAGAAACCGCGGCCAGCATGGAACAATTGACCTCGACGGTCAAACAGAACTCGGACAATGCCAGGCAGGCGACCCAACTGGCAAAAAATGCGTCGGAGACCGCCGATAAAGGCGGTCTGGTCGTCGATAATGTGGTGAAAACCATGAATGAGATTTCTGATAGTTCGCAAAAAATTGCACATATCACCAGCGTCATTGACGGCATTGCTTTCCAGACCAATATTCTGGCGCTGAATGCGGCGGTAGAAGCGGCCCGCGCGGGAGAACAAGGCCGTGGTTTCGCGGTGGTGGCGGGCGAAGTTCGGACGCTCGCTCAGCGTAGCGCTCAGGCGGCAAAAGAGATCAAATCGTTGATTGACGATTCGGTCAGCCGGGTCAATACGGGGTCTTCGCAGGTGAAAGAAGCGGGCGATACGATGAAAGAAATCGTCAGCGCCGTGACCCGGGTGACCGATATCATGGGAGAGATTGCGTCTGCCTCGGATGAACAAAGTCATGGCATTGATCTGGTGGGGCAGGCAATCACCGAAATGGATCGCGTTACCCAGCAGAACGCCGCGCTGGTTGAAGAATCCGCTTCAGCGTCCGCGGCGCTGGAGGAGCAGGCGGGACTTTTGCAAAGTGCGGTTGCCGTGTTCAAAGTGAATCAGGCCGCGGCGCCGGAACGGCACAACGAGAAAACATTATCGATTGCTTCACCCGCTAAATCCCCCGATCGTAAGGTCGCGCCGACGGCCTCTTCAAACGCGCATTGGGAAACATTTTAAATCGTGGATAGCGGCACTTGCTGAAAGAGGCAACGCAGGCCATCGGTCTGCATTGCCTTTTTAAAGGGATCGTGCGCCAGATTTAAACGCGTTCAACAATCATCGCAATGCCTTGTCCACCGCCGATACACAGCGTTGCCAGTCCCAGCGTTTTGTCATAGCTGCGCAAAGCATGAACCAGCGTAACCAGAATACGTGCGCCGCTGGCGCCGATGGGATGACCCAGCGCAATGGCGCCGCCATTAACGTTCACTTTCTCGGGATCGAGCCGCAAATCCCGCTGTACCGCCAGATATTGGGCGGCAAACGCTTCATTGGCTTCGATCAGGTCGATATCACCAATGGTTAACCCCGCTTTGATAAGCGCTTTCTGCGTCGCCGGGATCGGCCCCAATCCCATGACTTCGCTTGGTACGCCTGCCGAGGCCCAGCTACGAATCCTCGCCAGTGGTTTTATCCCTTGTTTTTTCGCCTCTGATTCACGCATTAATACCAGCGCGGCGGCGGCATCGTTTATACCGGAAGCGTTGCCCGCGGTGACGGTGCCATCGGCGGAAAAGGCGGGGCGCAGTGCCGCCAGCGACGCCAGCGTGGTATCCGCGCGGGGAAATTCATCCTGTGCAAAAATGCGGGTTTCTTTTTTGCCGCGCAGTGCAATCGGCGTAATTTCCGCCTGGAAACGACCACTTTCAATCGCTGCTATCGCTTTCTGCTGTGAGGCCAGCGCCACCTGATCCTGTGCTTCACGGGTTATCTGGTAGCGTTCGGCGATGTTTTCCGCCGTTGTACCCATGTGGTAATGATTGAAAGCACACCATAAACCATCGTGAATCATAATATCGATCAGCTTACCGTGCCCCATGCGATAGCCGTGGCGTGCTTTTTCCAGCAGATAGGGGGCCGCGCTCATGTTTTCCATACCGCCGGTGATGCAGACCTGATTATCGCCGGACAGAATAGACTGAGCGCCGAGAGCGACCGATTTCAGGCCGGAGCCGCAGACTTTGCTGATAGTGAGTGACGGGGTTTCAATCGAAATACCTGACGCGATACTGGCCTGATGGGCCGGGTTTTGCCCGAGTCCAGCCTGTAGCACATTTCCCAGAATCACTTCATCAATAGTCAGATTTTCCGGCAACGCCGACAGGCAATCACGGATGGCGGCGGAAGCCATTTCAATGGCGGACGTATTCGCCAGGCTGCCTGCGAATTTACCAATGGCGGTTCTTTTCGCATTAACAATAACAACGGAGTCGTTCATGGTCGCCTCTATTAATTTATTTTCATCGGTTGTAAATCGGCGGAAACAATAAAGTTTGCCTCGGTTTTCTGGCGTAATTCGTCGACGGTCATTCCCGGACTAATTTCACTCAGCACCATTTGTTGATTAATAAAATGAAATACCGCCAGTTCGGTAACGACCATGCTGACCTTATTAACGGCGGTAAGCGGATAGGTGCACCGGTGCAATAATTTGGCGTCGCCATTCTTTGCGCAGTGTTCCAGCGCGATAATCACTTTCTTCGCACCGACGACTAAATCCATGGCGCCGCCCATGCCCGGCACCATTTTCCCTGGCACCATCCAGTTGGCCAGGCTGCCGTGTTCATCGACCTGTAAGCCGCCCAGAACACAGATATCGACGTGACCGCCGCGAATTAAGGCAAAGGAAAATGCGCTGTCGAACATGGCGGCGCCGGGGATCATGCCGCACGGCTGACCGCCGGCATTGACCAGATTATGGTCAGGCTCGGTGATGGCGCCTAATCCCAGAAAGCCGTTTTCAGATTGAAAGGTGACCTGAATATTTTCCGGAACGTAATTGGCGACTTTGGTCGGCAGGCCAATGCCTAAATTAACCACATCGCCGTTTTTAAGTTCCCGTGCCACCCGACGGGCAATTAATTCTTTCGCATCCATTATTTCTCTCCCAAATAAAGGTGATCAACCAGCGCGGCAGGGGTGACAATACATTCCGGCGCTAATTGCCCGACAGGAATAACCTGCTCACACTGTGCAATAACTTTCTGGGCTGCCAGGGCGATAAGGGGATTAAAGTTACGGGTGGTCAGGTTATAAATAAGGTTTCCACTGGTGTCGGCAATACTGGCTTGTAAAATAGCCAAATCCGCTTTTAACGGTAATTCTAATAAATAAGTAATATCATTAATGGTTATTTTTTGTTTATTCTCTTCGACAACGGTTCCCACGCCAGTCGGCGTTAAAAAGCCGCCTAATCCCGCGCCGCCGCTGCGAATCCGCTCGGCCAGCGTACCTTGCGGAACCAGTTCCACGTCCATTTCACCGGCGATCATCCGGCGTCCGGTTTCCGGGTTGGTGCCGATATGCGAGGCAATAACTTTTTTAACCTGACCATTGGCAATAAGCGGACCGACGCCGGTATCCACGAAGCCCGTGTCATTGCCGATAATCGTTAAATCAGAGACGCCGGATTTAATAATTTCATCTACCAATAATTTCGGTGTTCCGACGCCCATAAAACCACCGAACATAATTGTCATTCCATCATATAAATATGAGCGGAAATGGCTGGCATCAATGATTTTGTTATTCATTGTGTTGTCACTCCATAAAAAAGGCCGAGAGAGGCCAAAGCGGGTAATTAATTACCCGCTGGTAAACTGAAATGAATAGCGATTAAATATCGATATCTAATATTGCGGAGCTTAATCCTTTACCATGCATATCTAATGCTAATGAACGGGTGACGCCACCGCCCAGCGCGCCATACATAACAAAATTCAGCGCACCGATTGCCGGTAATTCATAGCGGACAACGTCACCGGTCACGATATCGGCAAACCAGGCTTTTACTTTTTCCGTAGTGATTTTTTCTTTCAATAATTCGTAATCTTCCGCACGGTAAGCAATAAGTGAAATATTGGAGGTATTTCCTTTATCTCCGGTACGGGAGTGGGCAATTTCACGCAGTTTCATTATTTAATCTCCAGATAATCAACGGCAGGCGTTACGCAAGCGCGAGACAGCAGGGTGGAATCCATCGCCAGAATTTCTTTAACGGCCTTGTTGACGCCGCCGCCGCCGGCAGGGCCGTTGGTGTAAAGCGTTTCGACCTCATTACCGATCTTGACCGCCTGCGCTCTGGAGGTGCAGCGGGCCGCAACGCGGGCGCGTACTTCGTATGGCTGACTGTCCTGCGAGCGCTGAGCGCCATGCAGAGAATCGACGCCAATCAGATCGTAACGAATTTCCTGCGGTTCAAATCGGCACAGGGCAAAACGGCCTTTGACGATACCCAGCGCCAGACGGCCGCGTGCAACTGCGCCGGGGCCGGCATAAGAAATCTCGCCTTCGCCGATGAATCCATCCTGATAACCGACGGACACTTTTAATGTATCGGTTTTGGCCCGACCGGTGGCGCCCTGTACACGAACGCGATTTTCACCGTCTTGCGTGAAAGTCACGTGGCTGAAATCGGCGATGACATCCGGTGTGATGTAGCTGTCCGGGCGGTGAATTTCATACAGCAGCTGTTCTTTACAGGTATCGACGCAAACACAGCCGCCGGAACCCTCGACTTTGGTGATGATGGCGCAACCGTCCTCGGCGATCTCGGCGATTGGGAAGCCAAGCCGGTCGAGATTAGGGATGTCTTTGAAACCGGGATCGGCGTAGTAACCGCCGGTGATCTGGCCGGCACACTCCAGCAGGTGGCCGATGCAGGTGCCTTTACCCAGACGATCCCAGTCATCAGCCGCCCAGTTGAATTCATACATCATGGCGGACAGGAACAGCGAAGGATCGGATACGCGGCCGGCAATAATGATGTCCGCATCCTGACGGAGCGCTTCCACCAACGCGTCGGCGCCCAGATAGGCGTTGGCGGAAATGATATCTTTGCCGCATGAAGAAATTGGCTGACCGATTTCGTCCAGACGCGCATCCTGAGTAATCAGCATGGAATGCACGTCATCCCCGGTGACAACCGCGATTTTCAACCGGGTGGCGCCCAGTTCTTTCGCAATTTCCAGTACGCGCCGGCCTGCGGCTACCGGGTTGGCAGACCCCATATTGGTGATGATTTTGATGCCTTTCTCCAGGCAAATCGGCAGCACGGCGTGCATTCTGTCCGCCAACAGCTCGTTGTAGCCTTTCTCTGGATTCTGCTGCTTTTGCTTCTGGCCGATGGCGATAGTACGCTCTGCCAGACATTCAAAAACCAGATACTGGATGTCGCCTTTCTGCGCCAGTTCTACTGCCGGTTCAATACGATCGCCAGCGTAGCCGGCCCCGGAACCAATACGAATCGTCTTCATAAAAAACCTCTTATTAATTAAATGTGTCTGGTGTCGTCCTCATGGGAAAGCCGCGAGCTTTTCCTACAGGGGAAACACCCCAAAGATGACGCAGGCGAACGTCATGATGACGCTGGCGGCCCAGAGCACAGGAATCGAGAATTTCTGGTGGTCTGCGAGATCAACGCCAGCCAGACTGACCAGCAGGAAGGTCGCCGGCGTCAGCGGACTGACCGGGAAACCGGTGGTCATCTGTCCCAGTACGGATGCCTGAGCAATCTGAATCGGCGGTACACCCAGCATGTCTACGGTATGGGCGATAACAGGCATAATGCCGAAGTAGTAAGAGTCGGGATCGAATACCAGGCTCAGCGGCATGGAGATCAGGCCGACAATAAACGGAATGTGCGAGGCAAAAGATTCCGGGACAAAGCTGACGGCGGACAGCGACATGGCTTTCAGCATGCCGGTGCCGCTCATGATGCCGGTAAATGCGCCTGCGGCGAACAGAATGCTGGCCATCATCAATGCCGCTTTGGCATGCGCATTGATACGTTCTTTCTGCATTTCGACATTCGGGTAGTTGAACATCAGCGCCAGCGTCAGTGCGATCATGAAGGCAACGGTCGGCGAGATCTTGGTAAAGACCATGGTGCCGATAACGGCAATCACCAGTGCAATATTGACCCAGAACATGCGCGGACGACGCAGCGCCTTTTCGGCATCGGTCAGCTCTTTGACATGTTGTTCGTTACCAATGTTGTGGGCGCCGCTGGCTAACGGGTTGCCTGAAGCCAGACCCAGACGCTTTTCTTCCTTCTTACCCCAGTAATAACCCATCAGAACCATAAAGGTCAGGCCGCAGATCTGTGCCGGGATCAGGGGAATGAACAAGTCATGGGTGGTGGTGTTCAGCGCGGCGGCGGCGCGGATCATCGGGCCGGTCCACGGCAGGAAGTTAACGCCGGCGCTGAGAGCGGTAATACCGACCAGAATGCGTTTATCCATCCCGAGTTTGTTAAACAGCGGCAACATGGCGGGGATGGTGATCAGGAAGGTAACGGCTCCGTTGCCATCCAGGTGAGCGATCAATGCCAGTACGCCTGTGCCAATGATGATTTTGACCGGATTGGTACCGACAATCCGTAAAATCCCTTTGATAATGGGATCAAACATGCCGGCATCGGTCACCACGCCGAAAAAGGCAATGGCGAAAACGAACATGGCCGCCATGGGCGCGAGTTTGGTAATCCCGTCAACAATATATTTTGCCGTGTCGGTCCCGCTTCCTGCGGCGAGCGCGCCAATGACGGGAATAACAATTAATGCCACCAACGGGGACATTCGTTTCGTCATGATGAAAAATAGCAGGGTGGCTATCGTAAGCACCCCGATTAGGGCTAGCATAAAGAACTCCTCTCTCTATTATTATATGTTACATATATGTTTCATTTACAATAAATTAAACAACTCAATAAAATATCATCGAATAAATAACAAATATAAAATGAATACATAACCCAGAGTCGTTTGATTTTTGTTGACGCTATTTTTATCACTACGAATCGTTCTATACTAACTCGTAATTGCAATGGTTTTATTTATAAAAACAATGAATTTATTTTATTTGTTAGTGCGATAAATCATAATGATTTATTTATAAATCAGTAACTAATTGTTTTTATTTGGAAAGATGGGTTTGTATCGATGCGGTGTCGTTTAGGGGATGTGATATTGATTGAAAATGGTTGTTGGGGTAAAAATTAACGGTGAAAATCAAGGATAAATAATTGCGGAGTAGATCATAAAAATAAAATGTATTGATTGTTTTTCGTTGAACTTGCCCTTTTTTTATCTGACACTCCATTTTTATTTATGCAGTCAGGGACGTTATGAATTTATCCATAAAACAATTGCGGGCGTTCATCGCGTTAACGGAAACCGATAATTTTACTCGTGCGGCACAGAAAATAAGTCTCTCGCAACCCGCGTTTAGCGCACTAATTGCCGGGCTGGAAGAAGAGGTTGGATACCGGTTATTCGACAGGGATACCCGTAAAGTCCAGTTGAATGCAGACGGCATCCATTTTATTGACATCGCTCGTCGGCTCATTCAAACGCATGACGACGCCGTCGGCGAAATTAAATCTTATGCCACCGGGTATAAAGGTAAAATCGTACTGGCGGTGCTGCCGTCCATGGCCGTGGAGTGGTTGCCGCAGGTGTTGGCGCAGTATCACCACGCGTATCCCAAAATCAAGGTTGAACTGCTGGATACGCAGTGGGACCGCTGTTTGAAAGCGGTGCTGGACGGACGGGCCGATCTGGCGTTAACCGCCGGGCAACCGTCGCCGGGAACCTTCAGTTCCAAGATGTTGTTTGCGGATAATTTCTATCTGATTTGTCATAACCGCCACCCTCTTGCCCAGCGTGATGCGGTGGATGTGGCTGAAGTGGCGGAATATCCCTTCGTCGGGTTTTGTCAGGGCACCAGCATTCGGCAGTACACCGATCGGCTTATGGAGCCGCATGGCTTTAACTACGTGCTTGAGGTGCGCCAGTTGACGACCATGATGGGGCTGGTGGCGGCCAATTATGGCGTCAGTATTGTGACGGGATTAACGTTGTTCCAGTTTCAACACAAAGACATTGCCATTATTCCGTTTCGGGATTTGTCGTTGCAGCGCGGGATTTATCTGGTGACAGACAAAGAACGGCAGCTTTCTGTCTGTGCCAAAGAGTTTTATGATTTTCTTCAGGAGCGGGCAGAAAGCTTTGTTCCGGCGTCTTGATGACCGGCCGTTCATCAGGGTTTTTTCTGCGGCCAGTCATCCTCTTCGTCATCCCATTTATCGTTGTTATCACGATGAGGAGGAAGCTTCGGTTTGTTGAGCAGAAATTTCTTGTGATCGACATTGCGCAGTTCTTTAATGCCGTTGATCAACATGCCTATCAGGATAATCAGGATTACCCACCAGTAGTCAGCCAGCCATGCCATGATTAAGCTCCATCAACATTATGGATAAAACGGGTAAACAGCTGTGGCAGATGCTCGCATAACCAGTTAGATCCCGCGATATCTTCGCCTTGCCAGGCTGAGCGAATAATGTCGGACGTAAGCTGTTGTTCCGCATGTTGTGCCAGTGGATAATAGCTGATATGCCAGGGTTCTGCTGCGACGCCGCCGAGATCGTGAGCATAAGGGCGATAAAATCCGTATTCATGCATATGCTGACTCAGCCAGATATTCAGCGCCGCAAAGTAACCGCCTGGCTCGTATTCCCAGGGTTCCAATTGCAGTTTTTGTCCCTCGGGCAGCAAATTCGGATCGTAAATATCCAGATCGCTGCCCCAGTGATGCCGACTGGCGCCGGGCATGGCGGACCAGCGTAAAATCGCTTTGCAGCGCTCGCCTTCATCCAGCGCCAGGATGTCCAGCGGCTGACCATCGTTGCCCGTCACCGGGCGCTCCCCTCTGAATTTTCCATTCCAGATTAACCGCTGACGTTCGAAATCACGAAAGGTGCTGGCAGGTTGCAGATTAAGCCCGTCTTGGGCGGCGGCCTGCTGCATCGCCTGAAATGCGGGGATGGTGTCAGGATGAAGACGGTGAGGACCACTTAAAGTGACCAGATGACTGTCGCTTTTACCGGTTAACATGGCATGAGTCATCATGCGAGTAGTTGCTCCATAACGCGCTGATACATCCGGCTTAACAGCTGCAAATCCGCAGCGCTGACGCACTCGTCCACTTTGTGGATGGTGGCGTTAACCGGGCCGAGTTCTACCACCTGCGCACCCATTCGGGCGATAAAGCGTCCGTCTGATGTGCCGCCGTTGGTCAACAACGCGGGCGTTACTTCATTGTAATGCTCTACGGCGTTAACCACCGCATCAACCAGTTCACCACGGGCTGTCAGGAATGGCTGACCGGAAAGACTCCAGTCGATAGTGTAGTTTAGCTGGTGGCGATCAAATAGTTCGGCAACGCGTTGTTTGATCAGTTCATCCGTCAGTTCCGTGCTGAAACGGAAATTGAATTGCACCGATAATTCCCCTGGAATCACGTTGCTGCTGCCGGTGCCGGCCTGAATATTGGCAATCTGCATGCTGGTTGGCGGGAAGAATTCATTGCCCTGATCCCATTCTGTCGTTACCAGTTCATTCAATGCGGACATGGCCCGATGTACGGGATTATCCGCCAGATGAGGGTAGGCGACGTGGCCTTGCACGCCTTGTACCCGCAAATTGGCGGTGATGGAGCCGCGGCGGCCGTTTTTCACAACGTCGCCGACTACGGTGGTGCTGGAGGGTTCACCGACCAGACAATAATCGAGTCGCTCGCGGCGTGCCATCAACGTTTCGACCACTTTGACCGTGCCATTAACGGCGCTGGCTTCTTCATCCGACGTGATCAGGAAGGCTAAACGTCCCTGATGATTGGGATGCGCCGCCACGAAACGTTCCGCAGCCACCACCATCGCTGCCAGCGAGCCTTTCATATCCGCGGCGCCACGGCCATATAACAGGCCGTCGCGAATGGTGGGTTCAAAAGGAGGATGCTGCCAACGGCTTTCATCTCCGCTGGGTACGACATCGGTATGTCCGGCAAACGCAAGGGTTTTCCCGGTTCCGCGCCATGCCCAGAAATTCTGTGTATCGCCGAAGTTCATGGGTTCGATGGTGAAACCGATGGCTTGCAGGCGTTCAATCATGAGTTCCTGACAGCCTTCATCATGTGGACTGAGGGAAGGGCGTTTAATCAACAGTTGAGCAAGTTCGATGACCGGACAAGACACGTTATTTGTTCTCCGCAATAAATTTCTGATAGCTGTCGGCACTGAAACCAAGCAGCGCTTTCCCATTGTCTGTTACCAGCAGGGGGCGCTTGATCACGGCGGGTTGTTCGAGCATCAGGGCCTTCGCCGCCGCTGCGCTCTGGTCGTTGTTCTTGCTGATGAGGTTACGTTGCTCCTCGCTCAGTTTACGCCATGTTGTTCCGCGTGTATTGATAAGCGGTTGCCAGCCGAGCAGATTAATAAAGTGTTGCAGGCGTTGTTCGTCCAGACCATCGGCGCGATAGTCATGAAAGTGGTAATCAATTTGCTGTTCTTCCAGCCAGCGACGAGCTTTCTTTATGGTGTCGCAGTTTTTGATGCCGTATAGCTTAAGCAAACTTTTTTCGGTCTTGTCGTTCATGAAAAAATGCTACCTATATGTGAGTTCTGAGCAACCGTCAACGTGATGGCATTGATAGACAAAAGTCAATGTTGCTTCGGTATTCCGATGATAATGCCGCATCACAGGGTTTCGATCCACAGTATGAAACGATCGTGGATGAAGGAAGGCCGCATTCAAAGGACACCATCGCCAGGATATGGATCTATCCCACTGTAAATTATCGCTATTGATAGATTTTTGTGATCAAAACACTATTAATCGATCGATTATAACGATAGTTTTACAGTGGTGTTAACAGGCCAACACCGGGAAATAATATAATGTTAACGTGCTAATTATTATAATAAGAATTATGGTTGCGCACTGATGATGGCTGTATTGTCTATTTTATGACTGACTCAATTAAAAGGACTTTTTGATATAGCCAGTGGTTATGGATTATGGGAAATGAGTAAGTTTATGAATTAATAATAAATAAGCAGAAGGGAGGTATTACCTGTCTTCTACTTATTTATATTTGCCGACAACAGAACCCACTGATTTATAGTAAATATCTTCTTTTGTGGATAATAGCAGGGGAGATGGTTTCTGGTCTGCCTCTTGAAAAAACGGTGAGATCTACAGTGAACTAGAAAAGCAGGAATGAGAGGTTGTACGCTTTTTATACTTTCATAAGGCTTTTACCTGTTCAAAAAGTGTGCGTATAATACGTCGCCGTTAATTATCAAGAGGTCCATATGATAGAAGTAGAAGTGAGTAATTGGAAAGATTTTATCGAAGCAATGTTACGTAAATAATAATTAAATGTTATCCCGCCATTGCAAACCAGGAATAAAATCGTTAGTGAAGTAGGCAGTATTGATAATACCAATACTGCCTTTGTTTTATACAAAATGAGGAAACCTGAGTAAATAAAAGAGGGTATTTTATTTTTATATTTAAATCATAATGTTGTGATTTTTACTCGTTTCCATTCATGATGCGGGCTTGTTTTAGGGCTGTTTTAACCTGGAAATAGGGATCTTCTTGCCGCGTCTTACCTATCGAGCGCATATTGAGCGGCGGCGAGTGCGTGTAACCTGCTGGTATCAAAAAGAGGAACGGTAGCATCTTTTGCACTGATGAGGAGAGGGATCTCTGTACAGCCAAGGATAATGCCTTCGGCACCTTGCTGTTCAAGCTGCCGGATGATTTTTTGATATGCCCGGCGTGAAGCGTCAACGATTTTCCCCTGACACAACTCGTCGTAAATAATACGGTTTACCACCGATTTTCCCGCTTGATCAGGCACAATGACTTCAACGTGGTAGCGATCGTAAAGCCTCTGTCGGTAAAAATCCTGCTCCATGGTATATCGTGTTCCCAATAGGCCGACTTTCTTTAATCCGTGTTTTTTCAGGCTTTCACCGGTGGCATCGGCGATATGTAACAGGGGCAGTTTGCTGGCGAGTTCAATGTGGTCCGCCACTTTATGCATGGTATTGGTGCAAATGACGATAGCATCGGCACCCGCCTGACGTAGTCCTATGGCTATCCCCGAGAGTACCTCTGCCGCTTGTTCCCAGTCTCCCTGTGATTGCAGACGCTCAATATCGTGAAAGTTCACGCTATGCAGAATGATTTTGGCGGAATGTAAACCGCCAAGCTGGTGCTTAACGTATTCATTGATCGTGCGATAGTAGGGGATGGTGGATTCCCAACTCATGCCGCCGATTAGACCGAGTGTTTTCATCGTCATTTTCCTTCGACAATTGATATCATAGAAAATCGATATCATAAAAAGTGTTGAATAGAGTGGAAAGTACCTGTCAGAGACCTGCGTGCCGTCAGAATGCGTCTGCCTTTTCGTTCAGCATACATTTTTAGCGATTTTTATCACTTTTTATCCATCTTCAACTGGACAAATGAGCAATCTATTGCTGTACTGTACGGGACACAGATTTTGTGTCTTTCATTCATGTTAAAGGTAAGTTTGATGTCTAAGATTAAAGGTAGCGTTAAGTGGTTTAATGAGTCCAAAGGATTCGGTTTCATTACTCCGGAAGATGGTAGCAAAGACGTTTTCGTACATTTCTCTGCCATTCAGAGCAACGGTTTCAAAACTCTGGCTGAAGGTCAGCGTGTAGAATTTGAAATCACCAGCGGTGCGAAAGGTCCATCTGCTGCTAACGTTATCGCTATTTAATTATACCGATTTCTTGAAAAACCCGCCGAAAGGCGGGTTTTTTTTGCGCCGATTTTTGCTTTGGCATCATTGTTAGTGGGTAGTCACCCATGTTACCAGTGCGAAAGCCAGCGCGGTCATGAGCAGCGATCCAGCCAGATTCAGTAAAACATGCAATCCCGCCGCCGCCAGATGTCCACTTTGCAAGAACATGACCACTTCAGCGGAAAACGTCGAGAAGGTGGTTAAACCGCCGCAGAGTCCCGTAGTTATAAATATTTTCCAATCCTGACCGAGATGGGGATGGCGCAGGAAGTAAGCCAGTGCGCCGCCGATAATAAAGGCGCCAATCAGGTTAGCCAATGAGGTTCCCAGCGGCAGATTGGCGTACAGGTTGTTAAATTTCAAACCTAACAGCCAGCGCGCGACGCTTCCTATTCCACCACCAATAAATACCGCAAGCATTGTACTGAACATAATGACCCTTTTTCATCATACCAGCAGATCTCGGAGAGCAGCGCGCAGGATGCTACGCCCCCTTCCGAGGAATACGTAGACATCATCAGCCGAATGGCGGTTATGGAGGAATGTCATCTCCGTTTGGCAGAGAAAGTCTACGCTTTCTTCATGCTTTTTTGTAGTTTTGCTGAATATGAAAAGGACCGGTATGGCGTCTTAATTTGTTACAGATGGTGATTGTTTTGCAAACCGGAAGGTTCTACATAGAAAGGATATTCTTCGTTCGCCGGACTTCTCCGGCATCTGTAATCAGGTAGGTAAGTATGGAAGGTATCAGTATTGCCAAGCTGTTGGTCATTGGTGCATTGATCGTACTGTTATTTGGCACGAATAAACTGCGCAGTCTGGGTGGCGATCTGGGCGCGGCGATTAAAGGGTTCAAGAAGGCAATGAATGACGATCGGCCGGCAAAGGGCAATGATCCCGACACGTCTCGTAAAGAGCCCTGATCTGTTGGAACAAACGAAAACGAACGGCATTGCCGTCCGTTTTCATTACCCATGCTGATGTGTAACTAAATATAAGCGCGCCGCCGGTGCTTATATCGAGTCATTTATTTCACTTCAATCCCTTTTGCCTGCAAGTCGGCATGGTAAGAGGAGCGAACAAATGGTCCACAGGCCGCATGGGTGAACCCCATTGCCATGGCTTCGGCTTTCATTTCGTCGAACTCTTCAGGGCTGACATAACGCTGTACGGGAAGGTGATGACGGCTTGGTTGCAGATATTGTCCCAGCGTCAGCATGGTTACACCGTGACGGCGCAGGTCGCGCATTACCTCAACAATCTCGGCATTGGTTTCACCCAGACCGACCATCAAACCGGATTTGGTTGGAATATCGGGGTGAGCGGTCTTGAAATTTTCCAGCAGTTTCAAGGACCATTCGTAGTTGGCGCCCGGGCGAACCTGACGATAAATACGCGGTACGTTCTCCAGATTGTGGTTGAATACGTCTGGCGGCGTGGCGGTCAGAATATCCAGTGCGCGATCCATTCGGCCACGGAAATCCGGTACCAGCGTTTCGATACGAATATTGGGGTTCTTGCGGCGAATTGCATTGATGCAATCCGCAAAATGTTGGGCTCCGCCGTCGCGCAGGTCATCACGGTCAACCGAGGTGATAACCACGTAGCGCAGTCCCATATCATGAATGGTTTGCGCCAGTTTTTCCGGCTCGTTGGCATCGGGAGCGATAGGACGGCCGTGGGCAACGTCGCAGAATGGACAGCGGCGCGTACAAATGGCGCCCAGAATCATGAACGTTGCCGTGCCATGGTTAAAACATTCAGCCAGATTTGGGCAGGAAGCTTCTTCGCAAACCGAGTGCAGCCCATTTTTACGCATCGCGGCTTTAATGCCCTGAATACGGCTTGAGTCAGCCGGAAGTTTAATCCTCATCCATTCAGGTTTGCGCAGAATTTCCTGTCGCTCGGTGACGACAGTACGCACCGGGATTAGCGCCATTTTATCGGCATCGCGGTATTTTACGCCGCGCTCGATCTGAATCGGTTTACTCATGTTTGCGTAAGTTCCAGTTCTGAATCGTTTCTCTGAATTTTTTATCTAAATTCAAAGGATTATGTGTTTCGTTAAAATTTTTTTTAAAAAACTCTAAAAATTATATCATCTTGCCTGACGACAATCAGCTTTTGAGCAATCAAAATGAAGAAATTATGTAAATAAAATGTGATTAATCGTCAGGTGTAATCTATCCCACGGTTTGTCTATGAACTTTTTGGCGACAGGATCGCACCATTTTCAATGGGTTGCGGTTCACCCTGCGTTGCCATATTCCAGTGAACCAGCTCGTGTTCACGGTAATTCAGCTGTTGCAGAAATGTCTTCACCAGAACGGGTGCGGTATCTTCGAGCGTCACGCCGGGCACCAGTTCGCTGAGCTGCGTCATCACCATACCGGCATAGCCACAGGGATTGATACGTAGGAATGGCGACAGATCCATCGCAATGTTCAGCGCCAATCCATGGAAAGAGCATCCTTTGCGAATACGTAGCCCCAGCGAACAGATTTTGCGTTCACCGACATACACGCCGGGCGCGTCGGCGCGCGCATGGGCCTTGATGTGGAAATCAGCCAGCGTATCCACGACGGTGTTTTCTATCAATGTCACCAGTTGGCGAACGCCCAGCTTGCGTCGCTTCAAATCAATCAGAATATACATCACCTGCTGGCCGGGGCCATGGTAGGTGACCTGTCCGCCTCTGTCGCTCTGAATGACAGGGATATTGCCGGGCATGAGAACATGTTCCGCTTTGCCTGCCTGGCCCTGGGTGAACACCGGCGAGTGTTGAACCAGCCAGATTTCATCCAGCGTTTTGTCGTCGCGCAGATCGGTGAACTTATGCATCGCCAGTGAGACGGCTTCGTATGGTTGTACGTCGAATTGGCGTACGATGATCTTATCCTGTAGCAAACGTGTCATCTTCAGGTTAAGGAAAGGATGGAGAGGATTATAGCGGCGGGAAACACACTAAGCACGTTTTCCCGCCGCATTATGTCATCGGCAGACGGCGAAGGATGGGAATGAGTTACAGCACCATCCGGACAATTTCGATGTTGCCCAGTTCTTCATACAGCGTTTCCACCTGCTCAATGTGTGTTGCAGTAATGGTAATGGAAATAGAATGGTAATTCCCTTTGCTGCTGGGTTTGACTTGTGGCGTATAGTCGCCGGGCGCATGACGTTGCACCACTTCAACGACCTGATCGACCAACTCTGGTTTCGCCAATCCCATCACCTTGTAAGTAAAAGGGCAGGGGAATTCAAGCAGTTCGTTTAATTTGGTTTTCATCTGCGCTCCAGAGCATATTGCAATTGTATAAATTATCACTCCCGCCGAATGCGGGAGTGAGCAACATCATCTATATGGGGACAAACTGTCCCCTTGCAAGAGGGATTAACCGAACCAGTGGTGGAACATCAGTTTAATGTAGTCGATCATACGACCGAAGATCCCGCCTTCTTTGACTTCGTTCATGACGACCAACGGGCGCTGGTCGATGGTTTTACCATCCAACTGGAAGTTGATTGCACCCACAACCTGATTTTTGGCCAGCGGCGCATGCAGTTCAGTATTATCCAGCACATAGCTGGCTTTCAGGTCTTTCATGCGGCCACGTGGAATGGTCAGATAAACATCTTTCTCAACACCTAATGCAACCCGATCGTTGTCACCGAACCAGACTGGCTCAGAAGCGAACTCTTTACCGGTTTTCAACGGTGCGACCGTTTCAAAGAAGCGGAAACCCCAGGTCAGCAGTTTCTTGCTTTCGGCTTCACGGCCTTTAAAGGTTCGTCCCCCCATCACCGTTGAGATCAGACGCATCTGGCCTTCCGTCGCAGAGGCGACCAGATTATAGCCTGCGGATGAAGTGTGGCCGGTTTTAATCCCATCCACGTTCAGGCTGCTATCCCACAGCAATCCATTACGGTTGGGCTGACGGATATTGTTAAAGGTGAAATCTTTCTCTTTGTAGGTCGCGTATTCTTCCGGCACATCGCGGATGAGCGCCTGACCAATCAACGCCATATCACGGGCAGAGCTGAACTGGCCCGGCGCGTCGAGGCCGTGTACGGTTTCAAAGTTGGTATTTTGCAGGCCAAGCGCTTTCACGTAGCCATTCATCAGATTAACGAATGCATCCTGACTGCCGGCAACATAGTCGGCCATGGCAACGCAGGCATCATTACCCGATTGCAGGATAATGCCGCGGTTCAACTGGGAAACCGGCACGCGATCGCCCGGTTTCAGAAACATCAGTGAAGATCCCTTGAAAACAGGGTTGCCGGTCGCCCAGGCGTCTTTACCAACGGTAACGATATCGTTCGGGGTGATTTTCCCTGATTTTATCGCCTGACCGATAACATAACTGGTCATCATTTTGGTCAGACTGGCCGGATCGCGGCGTGCATCGGCATTCATTTCCGCCAGCACTTTTCCGGAGTTGTAATCAATCAGGATGTATGATTCTGCATCAATTTGCGGGACGCCGGGGATCATCGTTTTCAGATTAATATCATCGGCATAAGCAAAAGAAGATGCACTAATGGCGAGCAAAGCGCCAAGCGCAGTACGTTTAGTAAAACGAGACGTGTTTACAGTATTCATGATTGGAACAACAACATCCGTGGGTATAAGTTAAAAACGAGCCACACTATAGCAGATGAGAAATTGGCAGGCATCAGACATTACGTTACGCGATTTTTCGAAAAGAGCGGGATATTATCTCAACCCGCTCCTGCGCATGAATGCCGGCGGCGGTGACGAACCGGTCACCTTTCCTGGATACTGTCACCGATCGGGTGACAGGCCCTTGCTAAAACGTATCGGGTGCGGCAGTGATAAAGGATTGCTGCTGAGCTTCGACTGATAAACGTTGTTGAAGTTCAGTTGCTTGCTGGCGATTTTGGAACGGCCCCAGTTGAATGCGATAAAGCCCGCCGTTAGACGTCACGTTCCCTGTTACCTTGAAACGTTCGCTCAGGCTGCGCAGCCAGGTTTGGGCGCGCTGTTGATCGCTGAGTGCACCGACCTGGACGACATAACCACCACGAATGCCGGATGGCGCCGCCGGGGTTGCGGCGGCCGTCGATGGCGGCGGCGTGGTTTCGATAACGCCGGCGGGTAATGCGGAAGGCGCTCCCAGGAAGCCACCGGAATGTGAGGATGTGCCACTTTGCGGCATCGTATCGTTTACCGGGGTTGTCAGGGCGCTATTGCTGATTGGTTGCGTCGCTGCGGTTGATGGCATCGTGTTTTCTTCCATCACTGGCGTGCCGAGACCGCTGGAATTGAAGCTGGGGCGATCGGGGAGCGCAAAGCTCTGTTTGGCGACGCGGGTGCCAATCGTTCCCGGGCCAGACAGCGTGCCGTCAGGTGCAACGTTGATAAAATCGACTTTGACCTTGGTGTTGTTGGAGATGTTCAGCCGATCGCCTGCGGCTTTGGAAAGATCGATGATTCTGCCCGGCGTATAGGGGCCGCGGTCGTTGACTCTGACCACCAGGCGGCGGCCATTGCTCAGGTTGGTGACACGGACGTAACTGGGTAATGGCAGGGTGGGGTGTGCGGCAGTCAACGCGTTTGGATCAAACACTTCACCAATGGAGGTCTGATTACCGCTGGCCTCTTCGCCATACCAGGTCGCCAGACCGGTTTCACTGAAATTCTGCGGGTCTTTGACGATCTTATACGTCTTGCCTTTAATGCTGTAGTCCTGCAACGTGCCCTGATTATAAGGTTCATAACGCGGCTCAACGCCACCGATCTCTTCCGTGGGGCCGTTGTAAACCGTCGTCACGGGCGGAGCGGGTTGCTGTTCCGTGACGGTACAGGCGGAAAGCACCAGAATCACGGCGCCGATCCAAAGCCAATCCTTACGCATTGCTCACCTCGGTTTTATAAGTTCTTGGATAGCATTTTGCGGTGAGTATGTATCGACATAACGATACCAAATCCCGCCATGAGGACGATAAGTGCCGATCCCCCGTAACTCACCAGAGGTAAAGGCACGCCAACAACCGGCAGGATACCACTGACCATCCCGATATTGACGAAAACGTAAACAAACAAAATTAACATCAGACCGCCAACCATGACCCGGCCAAATGAGGTCTGCGCGTTAGCGGCGATAACCAGCCCGCGCATAATGACAAACAGATACATGGCGAGCAAAACCAATACGCCAATCAACCCCAGTTCTTCAGCCAATACCGCAAAGATAAAGTCGGTATGCCGTTCCGGCAAGAACTCTAACTGGGATTGCGTGCCGTGTAGCCAGCCTTTGCCTGACAAACCGCCGGAACCAATGGCAATCTTCGACTGAATAATATGATAACCCGCGCCGAGTGGATCGCTCTCAGGATCGAGCAGCATCATGACCCGAGCTTGCTGGTAATCATGCATCAGAAAGAACCACAGTATGGGAATAAATGCGGCGAGCAACAAAACGGCGATACCAATCAGGCGCCAGCTCATGCCCGCCAGAAAGAGGACAAACAGCCCGGACGCGGCGATCAGAATGGAGGTGCCAAGATCCGGCTGTGCGGCGACCAGCAGGGTCGGCGTGAAAATGAGCACCAGCGCAATACCCGTATTCTTGAGCGAAGGCGGGCACATATCGCGGTTGATAAACCGGGCGACCATCAATGGAACCGCAATTTTTGCAATTTCCGATGGTTGAAAACGGATAAACCCCAGATCCAGCCAGCGTTGAGCGCCTTTACTGATTTGCCCAAAGATGTCGACCATCATCAGCAGAATAACGCAGACCACATAAAGATAAGGCGCCCAGCCTTCATAAACCCGCGGAGGAATTTGCGCCATGATAATCATGACAACCAGTCCCAGCACAATTTGTACGACCTTACGTTCCATCATCCCCACATCCTGTCCGCTGGCGCTCCACATGACGAACAGGCTGTAACCCAGCAGCGCCAGGATGCAGATCAGGAAGGGGAAGTCGATGTGGATTTTGGTCCAGATCGAGCCTTTTTGTTGGCTATCGGTCATGAATGTCTGTTACTCGCTTTCGCTGCCCGGCGGCGCGGGAGGCGCGCTCGGTAATTCAGTATTGTTATCACCTAACAGAATGTGATCAAGGATCTGCCGGGTGATCGTACCCACCGTGGGGCCTGCGCCGCCATTTTCCAGAATAATCGACATCGCGACCTTGGGGTTACTATAAGGCGCGAAGGCGACCATCAGCTTATGGTCACGCAAATGTTCCGCAATTTTTTGTGCATTGTAGGTTTCGTTCTCTTTCAGGCCGAAAACTTGCGCGGTACCGGATTTAGCCGCAATTTTGTAAGGCGCATCGTCAAAACTTTTATGGGCGGTGCCGTTAGGACGGTTTGCGACACCATACATGCCGTCTTTGGCTATTTCCCAGAAACCAGAGTGAATATCGCCAATCTGTTGATGCTCTGTCTGGCGGAACGGCACGATCACGCCGTTTTCGCGGGTACTGTAGAGCAGGTGTGGCGTTTTGACCTGGCCATCATTGATCAGCGTGGTCAGCGCTTTGTTCATCTGTATCGGCGTTGCCGTCCAATAACCTTGCCCGATTCCCACCGGAATAGTGTCACCCTGATACCAGGGCTTTTTGAATCGCCGGAGCTTCCATTCCCGCGTCGGCATGTTGCCTGAGCTTTCTTCGGAAATGTCGATGCCGGTTTTTTCGCCGTAGCCAAATTTATTCATCCACTCGGCCAGACGATCGATACCCATGTCATAGGCAACCTGGTAGAAAAACGTATCCGCCGATTCTTCCAGTGACTTGGTCAGGTTAAGGCGGCCATGTCCCCATTTTTTCCAGTCGCGAAAGCGTTTTTCTGATCCCGGCAACTGCCACCAGCCGGGATCGAACAGCGTCGTGTTGGTCGTAATGACACCGGCTGTCAACGCGGAAACCGCAATATAGGGTTTTACCGTTGAAGCCGGAGGATAAATGCCCTGTGTCGCCCGATTGATGAGCGGGCGATTGGGATCGTTGCGTAACTGATTATAGTCTTTGCTGGAGATACCATCGACGAACAGGTTGGGATCATAGCTGGGCGTGGAGACCATCGCCAGGATGCCGCCATCGCGCGGATCGGTGACGATAACGGCGGCGCGACTGCCTTCCAGCAGTTTCTCGATGTATATTTGCAGGCTTAGATCCAACGTCAGGTAGATATCTCTTCCCGCCTGAGGCGGCTGTTCGTGCAATTGCCGGATAACGCGGCCGCGGTTATTGACCTCGACTTCCTCGTAACCGGGCTTCCCGTGCAGTAAATCCTCATAATGGCGTTCGATACCCAGCTTGCCGATATCATGCGTCGCGGCGTAATCCGCGAGCTTTTCTTCTTTGTTTAGCCGCTCGACATCTTTGTCATTGATTTTCGAAACATAGCCGATGACGTGTGTGAGCGCGGAACCATAGGGGTAATAGCGACGCTGATAGCCTTTGACCTCAACGCCGGGAAAACGGTATTGGTTGACGGAGAAACGGGCGACCTGCAAATCGCTTAACGCGGTTTTGACCGGAATCGAGGTAAAACGGCGTGAACGTTTACGCTCTTTTTCAAAACTTTCCAGTTCGTCGTCAGTCAAATCGATAATGGGTTTTAGCGCATCCAGCGTAGCCTGCAGGTTTTCCACTTTTTCCGGCACCAGTTCCAACTGATAAATGGTCCGGTTCAGCGCCAGCGGAATACCATTGCGGTCGTAGATAATGCCGCGACTGGGAGCGATAGGCACCAGCTTGATGCGGTTTTCATTGGAGCGAGTACGGTAGTCATCGACACGTAAAACCTGCAGATGATAAAGATTGGCGATCAACACGCCGGTGAGCAGTAAAATGCCCAAAAACGCCACTAAAGCGCGACGCACGAACAGGGCGGACTCAGCCGTATAATCACGAAAGGGCTTACGTTCTATTTTCATCCAGCGATTTATTTCACGTGTTTCATCGTATCGCCTTACTCCCGATGGTAAGGATGATTAGTGGTAATACTCCAGGCCCGGTACAAGCTTTCCGCAACCAGTACGCGCACCAGCGGATGAGGCAGAGTTAACGGCGAGAGCGACCAGCTTTGCTCTGCGGCGGCTTTACATTCAGGCGCCAGCCCTTCCGGACCGCCGATAAGCAGGCTGACGTCGCGTCCATCCTGTTTCCAGCGCTCCAACTGTTGCGCCAGCTGAGGGGTTTCCCATGGCGTACCGGGAATATCGAGCGTGACAATTCGATTGCCTTTACCCACGGCAGCCAGCATTTGCTCGCCTTCCCGCTCAAGAATGCGCTTGATATCGGCATTTTTTCCCCGTTTACCCGCAGGGATTTCGATGAGCTCGAACGGCATATCCTTGGGGAAGCGGCGCAGGTAATCCATAAAACCGATCTGCACCCAGTCAGGCATTTTGGTGCCAACGGCAACCAGTTGCAGTCTCATGCTAGCCCCACAGTTTTTCCAGTTCGTATAACTGGCGGCTTTCTTCTTGCATCACATGCACAATAACATCACCCAGATCGACAACGACCCAGTCGGAAACATTTTCGCCTTCCACGCCAAATGGAATCAATCCGGCAGCCCGTGAAGACTGAACCACATGGTCGGCAATAGAAGCGACGTGGCGGGTGGATGTTCCGGTGCAGATGACCATATAGTCGGTGATGCTGGATTTACCCTGTACATCTAAGGTCACGATGTCCTGACCTTTTAAATCGTCTATCTTGTCAATTACGAATTCTTGGAGTGCTTGACCTTGCAAAGGTTCCCCCTCGGTTACCGACATCCGATATTGATGGATGACTTATGGCACTGAAATAGTATGGAAAGACCGTTTTTGGCTGCCTGATCGCAGAGGATTATCGGTTTTTCCCTGTGATTGAAACCAGCGGCGGAGTATATCACGCACTTCTGGCGAGTGGTATAAAGCCTGTCGGCTATGGAACCCGAATCGTGCAAAAACGCCGGTTACCGATATAGCCCGTGTTCATCGATATAACGAAGTACGGCAGGCGGCAGCCAATCGTGGCAATCGAGACCCGCCTGACGCCGTTGCCGTATTTCCGTTGCTGAAATAGTAACCAATGGCGTGTCGGCTAGAAAGATCCGTCCGTGCGTTTGTTGGTGCAGCAACTGTGGGTCTTTTATGAGATGGGATTCCAGCCATTGCTGAAGTTCGGGCGTGGCAAGCGTCGAGCGATAGCCGGGACGCGCGCAGACCAACAGATGGCAGACGCTGAGAATATCCTGCCAGCGGTGCCATTGATGCAGCGTCAGCAGCGAATCCTGTCCGATAATAAATGCCAGCGGGGTGTCCATTCCTTTCTCTGTGCGCAGGGCCTCTAACGTATCGATGGTATAGGACGGTTTCTGACGCTGTAATTCCCGGTCATCAACGGTAAACAGCGCGTTATCTTCCGCCACCAGCTGAACCATGCGCAGCCGTTGTTGCGGGCTGGCTTCGGGCTGCGGACGATGTGGTGGAACATTGTTGGGGAGTAAAACGATCTGGCTTAATCCAACAAGACTTGCCAGCGCGGTTACGGGGGTCAGGTGCCCGTAGTGAATAGGATCGAAAGTCCCACCAAAAAATGCGGTCAGCGGAGCGTGCTCTGCTTTTTTCATCACATCAGGCTCAGACGTTGTTATCAAATCAGATGGCGTGGTCAAACTGGCTAACCTCTGGCTGGTATGATGGTTATTATGAAGCGCCGGGATTCCGGTATAGGCATCTCTGGTAAACAGGATTATGCGATCGGCAACATCAGGCTTTCCGGCAGGTTTTTGCCGCATAGTATCATGGCGAGCGTTTCCAACTCTGTCCATACCGACTGACCATAGTTCTGCTTTAGTGTAATTTCCAGTTGCGCCAGCAAACGGATTGCCTGCTGTAACTGCTGCAACGTCAATCGCTGTAGGGCCTGCGTTAAGAGATCCCGGCGGTTCTGCCAGACTTTATGCTGGTCAAATAAGCTGCGCAGCGGCGCTTTCGCCATCTGCCGTTTCAACGTCAATAGCAGAAGCAGTTCACGTTGCAGGGTTCGCAAGAGAATAACGGGCTCGCAGTCTTCCTGACGGAGCTGATGCAATATGTGCAGGGCGCGTTTGCCCTTGCCCGCCAGCAATGCATCCAGCCAGTGAAAAGGGGTAAAATGGGCGGCATCGCTGACAGCCTCTTCCACGCGGGGCAGCGTGAGCTTGCCATCCGGATAAAGTAAAGCCAGACGCTCCAGCGCTTGCGATAAAGCAAGCAAATTTCCCTCATAGCAATAACAAATCAGCTGACTGGCCGGTTCATCCAGTTCCAGCTTCATGGATTTGGCGCGCAGGGCAACCCAACGGGGCAGTTGCGCTTGCTCGGGAGTCAGGCAGTTAACGTACACGCTGTTTTTCGATAACGCTTTGAACCAGGCGCTGTTTTCCTGCGCTTTGGTCAGCTTGTGACCGCGCAGCATCAGTAGAATATCCGGGTGCAATAATTCAGACAGCTTGACCAGGTTTTCAGCCATGGCGGCATTCGGCCCATTTTCCGGCAGGATGAGTAACAGCGTCTGGCGGGATGCGAACAGGCTGAGCGCCTGACAGGTGCTGAAAATGGCGTCCCAGTCGGTGTGAATATCCAGTGAAAAGCTAAAGTGCTCGCTGAATTCCTGTTGCTGAGCGGTGCGTCGGATGCTATCCAGACTCTCTTGCAGGAGAAGCGGTTCTGTACCGAAGATCAGATAACAGGCGCGCAGCCCCTCATGGAGTTGCGCGGCGAGTTGTTCCGGGTAGAGCCGAATCATGAGCTAACGGGGGAGGTGACAGCAGCAGCCTGTTGCTGCCTGTTTTTGACTTCCTGACTGCCGTTGATGGTCAGTAATTTACGCACCAACTGCTGAGCCGCCTGCGTACGCATTTCCTGGCGCACAATATCCTGCTCGGCATCTTTGGCCAGCGCGGTCAGCGGGTTGTCAAAAAACGTGCGGAACACCGTCACACTGAGCGGATAAATGTCTTCACCCGGCATCAGCACCTGGGCACGCAGCGTCAGTACCATCTGATACTCAGCGGTTTTGCCGTCCTGAAAAATTGAAACGGTATCTTTTGTTTCAGATGCGCTCAGGATACGCAGGGAAGGAATATCCTGCCGCGTCGCATCGTCGACGATTGTTACGTCGCTAAGGCGTAGCTGTTCACGTACCGAACGGGTCATCGGGCCATAGGGATCACTACTGTCCAGCACCAGTGTCTGTAGCTGCGCGGGCACTTGTGTCGTACCGCGCAGATGAAAACCGCAGCCAGCGGTGATTAACACCGCCAGCCCCAGCAACAACGTGAATAAACGATGTCGCACAGTTCCTCCTTGCCTTAACCCACAACCAGGTTAAGCAGTTTGCCAGGGACATAAATCACTTTACGTACAGTGACGCCGTCCAGGTATTTCGCTACCAGTGGTTCCTGAGCAGCGCGTTCACGAACCTGATCTTCACTGGCGTCAGCCGCAACGGTGATTTTACCACGGACTTTACCGTTCACCTGAACGACGACCAGTTTGGAATCTTCTACCATTGCCTGTTCGTCCGCCACCGGCCACGGCGCCGTATCAATATTGCCTTCGCCCTGCAATGCCTGCCACAGTACAAAGCAGACATGTGGTGTGAACGGATACAGCATCCGAACAACGGCCAGCAAGGCTTCCTGCGTCAGGGCGCGATCCTGATCGCTATCCTGCGGCGCTTTGGCGAGTTTGTTCATCAGTTCCATAATGGCGGCGATCGCAGTATTGAAAGTCTGGCGACGACCGATATCATCCGTCACTTTGGCGATGGTTTTATGCAGATCGCGACGCAGTGATTTCTGATCTTCCGTCAGGGTAGTCACATCCAGCGGCTGGGTAGCCCCTTTCTCCGTATGATCGAAAGCCTGTTTCCAGACGCGCTTCAGGAAGCGGTTGGCGCCTTCAACGCCCGACTCTTGCCATTCCAGCGTCATTTCGGCCGGTGAGGCAAACATCATAAACAGACGAACGGTATCCGCACCATATTTCTCAACCATGACCTGTGGATCGATGCCGTTGTTTTTGGACTTCGACATTTTACTCATGCCGGCGTAAATCACTTCGCGGCCTTGGTTGTCGGTCGCCTTGACGATACGGCCTTTTTCATCACGCTCAACGGTGACATCAATAGGGGAAACCCAGATGCGTTCGCCATTAGCGCCCACGTAGTAGAAGGCGTCCGCCAGTACCATACCTTGACACAACAGGCGCTTAGCCGGTTCGTCGGAGGTCACCAGGCCCGCATCGCGCATCAACTTGTGGAAGAAACGGAAATACATCAGGTGCATGATGGCATGTTCAATACCACCGACGTATTGGTCGACAGGAAGCCAATAGTTAGCCGCGGCCGGATCCAGCATCCCCTGATCGTACTGCGGACAGGTGTAACGCGCGTAGTACCAGGAAGACTCCATAAAGGTGTCGAAGGTATCGGTTTCACGTAGCGCCGGCTGACCATTCACGGTGGTTTTGGCCCACTCCGGGTTGGATTTCAGTGGGCTGGTGATACCGTCCATAACCACATCTTCCGGCAGCACGACCGGTAATTGATCTTCCGGCGTTGGGATAACGGTGCCATCTTCCAATGTCACCATCGGGATGGGCGCGCCCCAGTAGCGCTGGCGGGAAACGCCCCAATCACGCAGACGATAGTTAACTTTACGCTCGCCAATCCCTAATGAAACCAGTTTGTCGGCAATCGCGTTGAAGGCCGCTTCAAAATCCAGACCGTCAAATTCACCAGAGTTAAACAAACGACCTTTTTCCGTCATCGCCTGAGCGGACAGATCCGGTTCGCTGCCGTCACTGTTCAGAATGACCGGTTTGATCAACAGATTATATTTATTGGCAAATTCCCAGTCGCGCTGGTCATGGCCGGGAACGGCCATCACGGCACCGGTGCCATAATCCATCAGAACAAAATTTGCCGCCCAGATCGCGACTTTCTCGCCGTTAAGCGGATGAATGGCATACAGGCCGGTGGCCATGCCTTTTTTCTCCATCGTCGCCATATCGGCTTCCGCCACTTTGGTATTACGGCATTCGGCAATGAAGTCGGCCAACGCGGGGTTGTTCGCCGAAGCTTGCAGCGCCAGAGGGTGGCCGGCGGCAACGGCAACGTATGTCACGCCCATGAAGGTATCGGGGCGGGTCGTATAGACGCTCAGCTTCTCTTGGCTATCGGCTACGTCAAAGGTGATTTCCACGCCTTCAGAACGGCCAATCCAGTTGCGCTGCATGGTTTTGACTTGTTCAGGCCAGCTTTCCAGCGTATCCAGATCGTTCAGCAATTGATCGGCATAGTCGGTAATTTTGATGAACCATTGTGGGATTTCTTTGCGTTCGACTTTGGTGTCGCAACGCCAGCAGCAACCGTCAATCACCTGTTCATTCGCCAGAACCGTCTGATCGTTCGGGCACCAGTTCACGGCGGAGGTCTTTTTATAAACCAGACCTTTTTCGTACAGTTTGGTGAAGAACCACTGTTCCCAACGGTAATAATCAGGCTTACAGGTAGCGACTTCACGATCCCAGTCGTAGCCGAAACCCAGCAATTTCAGCTGGTTTTTCATGTATTCAATATTGGCGTAAGTCCACGGTGCTGGCGCGGTGTTGTTTTTAACGGCGGCGCCTTCAGCCGGCAGACCAAAGGCATCCCAGCCAATCGGTTGCAGGACGTTTTTACCCAGCATGCGCTGATAACGAGAAATCACATCGCCAATCGTATAGTTACGAACGTGTCCCATGTGTAGACGGCCAGAAGGGTAGGGCAGCATGGAAAGGCAGTAGTATTTTTCCTTGCCAGGTTCTTCGGTCACTTTGAATGTCTGCGTCTCTTGCCAGTGAAGCTGGACGTGCGCTTCTATCTCTTCTGGGCGGTATTGCTCTTGCATGGCTGCCAGGGGTCCTATTTAGTGAAGAATAGCTACGCCAGTAGCGTACTCTGATTCATAACAACAGATCCGCATAGCATAGCTGATAAGCGACAGGGGCAACAACACCCTGTATTCGCCTGGGGAAGATTTCTATGCTTTCTGCTGAAAGTGCGGAGAAATTGAGCAAATATGCGCCCCGTCACCCGTGTTGAAGAAAAAATAGTCTAAAATAGAGGGAGATAGGGGAGATTGGCTTGAAGTGGCGTGACTCAGACGTTGAGAATCCATAATTTATCGCGTTTCAATCAGACGATTCAGGAGGAAGCATGAACAAAGTAGCCCGCTATTATCGCGAGTTAATGGCTTCAGTGACAGCACGGCTGAATAATGGGGAACGGGATATTGATGAATTGGTGCAAAGTGCCCGCAAGACGTTGCAGGAAAGTTCTGAACTGACGCAAAAAGAAATCGAACAGGTTATTCAGGCGGTTCAACGGGATTTGGGGGAGTTTGCGCTCAGCTACAGTGAAAGTCAGGATGAGTTTGCCGACAGCGTGTTTATGCGGGTCATTAAAGAGAGCCTGTGGCAAGAGTTGGTGGACATTACGGATAAAACCCAGTTGGAGTGGCGTCAGATCTTCAAGGATGTGAACAATCACGGTGTTTACCACAGCGGTGAAGTCGTGGGGCTGGGGAATCTGGTTTGCGAGAAATGCCATCACCATATTGCGTTTTATACGCCGGAGATTCTGCCTCTCTGTCCAAAATGCTCACACGATCTGTTTCATCGACAGCCATTTCAGCCATAACAATCCGATCGATCGTGAAAACCTAAAAATAAGAAAGCGCGCCGTAAGGCACGCTTTCTGCAGATTGATGACAAAGTCCTGGCCTGCCGGCCAGGACTTTGAT
>NZ_KZ819026.1 GCF_003115845.1 Brenneria roseae subsp. roseae
GTAAATACCATGCAGATCATATGCCTTCTGCGGCGGCGGTTAAAGCTTATCTGCGACGTTTATATCCTAAACTTGATAAGAAAGTTTTAGATAAGATGGCAGAAGATGTCGCGGCGATTATCATTCCTGCAGAAATACACCAGAAAATCAGTGAGACTTATGGTAAGCGTAATAGGCCTCAAAATATTGAGCAAGACTTTCATGATTTACGCGGGGCTGTAGATCGTAACTTTGACGCGATAAAACCTAGTCTGAAAGAACATGGTGCGACAGAAGATCAGTTGGAAGCGGCAAGAGAAAAAATGCATAAACTCAATGAAGAACAGGGGTTGTATTGATGACTGTATATGTAGAAGGATTAATCGATAGCTTGGGGAGAACCTATCAGGAGATATTTGATGCAGGTTTGATTCCTTATAAAACAAAGCCGACAGGCTTTGCTGGCGATCCTGATATCAGTTTAGATATGGTTAAGGAAGGGGTTTATCTTTCGTTTAGCCGAAGTGATAGAGTCTTTAATGAAATAACATTAACGTTTGTAGATGATGATAAAAAAAATTGGATATTTCCCAATGAATTGAATTTTCCGTTGAAAACGCATATGTCTCGTGAGTATATTCATGAGTTTTTTGGACTTCCAGTGAAAAGTAGTCCTCCTGAGAAAATATTGAAACATCAGTTTGGTTGGATTGAACTTTATTCTGTAGAAGGAAAATACCTACCTACTAGTATGCAAGTTAATTATACGCGTGATGAGGTGGTTAAGACCATAACCTTCCTACTTACATCTACAGTTAGGTGGTGATTTTTATTAGTTTCGCGTTATTTGGATGGAAATAAAATATGGATGGCATGGTCGATGAGTTTGAATGTGGTTATCCATGCCCGTGCTGTGGTAAGCATGAATTTGAAGTGTTAGGTGAATATGATATTTGCTCTAATTGTGGATGGGAGGATGATCCTTTTCAGTCTAAAAATCCTGATAGAAGTGGAGCAAACAAGATGAGTTTAAATGAAGCTAGAGAAGCTTTTAATATGGTCAAAAATTTAAATGATGTAATAGTAGAGAGAAATGGTGACTGATTCTTTATTCGATATTATTTCTTTAAAAAATGATCTTCAGGCCAGATGCCCGATTCAATCAACGCACTACACGCCAGCGTTCGGAAGCCATGACCACACAAATCGGTTTTGGTGTCGTAGCCCATTTTACGCAGTGCCTTGTTGATGGTGTTTTCACTCATGGGTTTCATTACGTCATAACAACCAGTGTGGATAAAACCCTCATCACAGCTCATATCATAGGTGAGAGCTTTAAGCTTTTCTAAATGCCCAGTGCCTGACGGCACAAGGGAACATTGTGTTTTCTGAGTATCGGTCATTTTCTGTAGGGCAACAATGCGTCTCAGAAGGTTATGCTGGTGTCTAATAAAAGTGGGGGGAGGGTGAACTACACCTTCATGCTAAAAAACGTTCTCTGGTGTCTCTTGTGGAGGGGGAGCCAATAGTCCGATGTTGAGAGAGTAGTGCTCTTGTAAAAGATTAATGAATGCAGGTAGTAAAATCACACCTTGAGCTTTTCTTTGTATGCCTGCTGATAAATTAGCGCAGGAAAAAAACTAGCCTAATGAGAGGGATACTGGATTTCACAAACAAAAAAGTCCGCCGAAGCGAACTTTTTTATGCATTACTTTATGCAGGACAAAACCAATAATGTGTCGTAACTAATCGATTCTATATCAAATATGGCGGTGAGGGAGGGATTCGAACCCTCGATACGTTTTCACGTATACACACTTTCCAGGCGTGCTCCTTCAGCCTCTCGGACACCTCACCGGGGTCATCAGCATGCGGTGCTGGGGACGGCGCTAATGTAGGGAAATTGCGGAACAGCGTCAACAAACTTCTGCTCCTGATTCGTGCGTTTAGCTAAACTTAACGCAATTTGTTGCTTTACTCGCCATTTCGCCCGTCTTTATCGCCCCGTGCGCCACGGCGTCCCACCAAAATAATGTTTCAATTATGTTAAGTTGCGGTTGTTGAGTCGTTCGTTTGCTGTGCGATAACCCTAAAAATGTTATGCTATTAATCAAATGCTGACTCAGGAGAAACCATGTATCCCGTCGATTTACATATGCATACCGTTGCCAGTACTCACGCGTACAGTACGCTGCATGACTATATTGCTGAGGCCAAACAAAAAAATATTCGCCTGTTCGCTATTACCGATCATGGTCCGGATATGGCCGATGCGCCGCACTACTGGCATTTTATGAATATGCGCGTTTGGCCTCGGCTGGTCGATGGTGTGGGCATTCTGCGTGGAATTGAAGCCAATATTAAGAATATCCAGGGCGAAATTGATTGCACCGGACCGATGGTGGATCAGATCGATTTAATTATTGCCGGATTTCATGAACCGGTTTTTCCACCCCAGGATAAAGCGACTCATACCGAAGCGATGATCGCCACCATGGCAAATGGCGATGCGCATATTATCAGTCATCCGGGCAACCCGAAATTCCCGGTTGATATCCGGGCTATCGCAGAAGCCGCGGCTAAATATGATGTCGCGCTGGAACTCAATAACTCTTCTTTTATGCATTCCCGCAAGGGAAGCGAACCGAATTGTCGTGCCATTGCCGAAGCCGTACGTGATGCCGGCGGCGTACTTTCTTTAGGTTCCGATTCCCATATAGCCTTTTCTCTGGGAGACTTTACCCACTGCGAACGTATTTTGCAGGAAGTGAATTTCCCGCAGGAGCGGATTTTAAACGTAAGCCCTCGACGAGTACTGGATTTCCTGGAGAGGAAAGGAAGACCGGCAATTGCCGAACTGGCTGATTTGTGACACCGTCACTTAATAACAGGTTTCTGAATGAACGAATTTTCTATTGTTTGCCGTATATTGGGTTCCTTGTTTTATCGTCAACCACAGGATCCGGTACTGGCGCCGGTGTTTACGCTCATCAAAGAAGGCAAGCTTCAGCAGCATTGGCCGCTGGAACAGGATGCCTTGCTGGAAAGGTTGCAAAAAGGTTTCGACCTTCCCGCCATGGAGGCTGATTATCAGGCTCTGTTTGTCGGTGATGATTGTGCCGTGCCGCCGTGGCGTTCCGCTTATGAAACCGATGAAAAGACGGATGTGCGCACTTTTTTGCAACAGCGTGGCATGCCGCTGAATGCCGGGCCGGTTGATCACTTTGGCGGTCTGTTGTTGGCGACATCCTGGCTGGAGGATCAATCGCAGGATGATGAGACGGCAGCACAGATCGCACTGTTTGATGATTATCTGCTGCCCTGGAGCAATCGTTTTCTGGGTAAGGTTGAAAGTCATGCCGCTACGGCATTCTATCGCTCACTGGCAATCGTCTGCCGAGAAGCACTGGAAGCCATGCGCGATGAATTGGATGAAGACGTTAATGACGCGTCGGATGACGCAGAATAGCGGGTACGGAAAATGGGGCGTTTGCGGAAATCGTACCGTAAACGCCTTTCACCTGACCCTGTTAGTCAGTGAACAGAATAACAATTTGTCCTGGCTTGATTTCGATGCCTTTCGCCATTTTCTTCGCCAGCGCTTCAGTGGTGCTGTTATCCGCATTCAGAATATAGGCGGGTTTTTGATCAAAGTAACTTTTCAGCGATTGATCCAGATAGGGGCTTAACGTCTTCATCACCGCTTGCATTTTTTCAGGCTGAACGGTGTAGTCAACCAGTTCCATCTCTTTCAGATAGATAGCCCCCTGAGCCTTATCGAACACCGGCTGTGCTTTCAGGGTCAGCTTCAGGTCGGCGGTCTGGTTACCCAGCAGAGAGCTGATATCCACGTTAGCATTACCCGATAAGGTAATTTTTCCCGGTTCGGCTCTGCCAATCTGACTGGTCAGATCGGACAGAATAATATTGGCATCCACCACGCCGGGAACGCCCAGCTGTTTTTTATAATCATTGTGTTTTTGCAGGTATTCGTTAACTTCCTGCTCGCTTAGCGTGTATTGCGTCAGTTTGTTGCAAGCGCTTAGCGTAAAAGTGAGCAGCAATGCGGTTGCCGCCAATCCTAACTTCTTCATTATTTTGACCTCAATCAGGCTTCCCGCGAGTGTAATCCGGTAACTCATATGCAATCACAGGGTGCATGCTTACCACATCCATACCAATCAGATAGCACTGAAAACAAAGAATATAGCCTACGGTGAATAGGAACAATCAAGAAAAATGCCGCTTCATGGCGAAGCGGCAAGCCGGCGTCGGTTACTGCGCCAGACTACTCAACAAGGTGACCTGAGTTTGTTTGGCCATATTGTCACGGTAGTCGGCAACGCGAGATGGCGGCGTGACGCCCGCGACAATCGACAGGGAGCGTAACAGCGGGAACAGATGGATATCATCCAGAGACAGTTCGCCGTTGCAGGCATTGGGACGCTCAATGAGCGGGTCCAGATCCGACAGGTCATTGTTCAGCTTTTTAATCAATCCTTTCGAATGGCTGAGGTGTTCAGCAAAGCTGCCTAACTGGGCTTCTTTTTTCTTGGTGAAATACTGACGGGCGGAAGCAGATGCAAACTCCTCGAATGACGCCTGGGCAAAACGGGGAATAATCAGACGCGGAGTATAGTCGGACACCTTGCGCAACCAGGCCGCGATGGCCGGATTGGCCGGGCCGATCAGGAGCGGTTTCCGGTCGTAGTTATCAATGAAATGAACGATATCCAGACTTTCCGGCATATAGCTGCCATCGTCCTTTTGCAGGATGGGCACCATTTTTTGACCAATCAGTCTGGTTGGCGTCTCTTCATCGTCATTCGCTAAGATTTGCAGTTCAACAGGGATATTCTTCAGGCCGAAAATCATACGTGCCTTCACACAGTAGGGACAGTGATCGTAAATATATAACTTCATACTTGTTATCCTCTGGTTCACTGATGCACCCGTTGTCTTGAAATGGCGCGATCGCCCTAATTGCTGGTTCATGCAGAACATCGGATTCGTTCGTGACCGACAGGCTGCCACATCGCGACGCCGGGTATAAGACAATGGCCGCGAGGGCGGCCGGGATATACTCCACAAACAATCAATAACAATTATTTGAATGTATTAGGAAAGTATGGAGCGCTTTACCGGCGAGATCAAATCGCCCGTTAAAGATGGCTCCGGGCGTCTATTGGGCAGGCGCTTAGTGGCCGCCCAGCATCGCGGGTTCAATGCGGCGTTGATTGAACTGCCAATAAAGTGCCGCCAGAGTGAGAAAACCGATGGTGCCCAGCATGAACCAAGGCAGTTCTGGCTGATTGAGCGCATGCCCGGTATCGAACAGCCAGCCACCGCCGCTGTAGCCAATCGCGCCGCCCAGCGCGAGCCCAAGACGACTGAATCCCATATAGCTGCCTCTGGCGCGAGCATCGGCCAATGAGGCGTTCAGCGTTTCACGGGCGGGTTCCGCAATAATGGAGCCGATATAAAACAGGCTGATCAGTATCAGCAAAGATTGCAGGCTGGTTGTCAGGCCGATCGGGAACATGCTGACCGACATGATAAACAGGCCAGCCATCAGGCGTTGTTCCAGGCGAAAACGTTTTTCGCTCCAGCGGGCAATAGGATAAAGCAGCGTCAGTGACAGCGTCGCTTCAATCGCATACATCCATTTTATCGCGGCGGGCGTACCGGCAATTTCATTCACCATAATGGGCAGCATCAACAGCACCTGAACCGCCAGCATGTAATAACCCGTCAGCGTCAGCACATAGGTCAGGAAACGACGATCGCGAATAACGCGTGTCAGGCCCTCCCGTATCGGGGTTTTAACCATCGAGGTACGGTAAGCGGGCAAGAGCCACAGGTTCAGCGCTGCCGCCAGCACGAAGATCACCGCGCCTACCCAGCAGACGATTTCGAAGTCATACCGGAGCAGCCAACTGCCGATAAGCGCGCCGATCACCGCACCCGCACTATCCTGCATCATCAGCAAGGAGTAGAAACGGCCGCGTTCCTGGGGACGAATCAGCTTGACAACCAGCGCTGTCCTTGGTGGATCGAAAAGCGTCCCCCCTAAACCGGAGAGGGCGCAGGAGAGCCACAATAGCCAGGGCTCATCGGCAATCGCCATGAAAACGAAGCCGGAAGCGCGTAACAACATGCCGGTGACAATCATCGGTTTCGCGCCGAAGCGGTCGGCGATGGCGCCGCCGAAAACCCCCAGACCCTGTTGAATAAACTGGCGTAGTCCCAGTGCGATACCGACCAATAATGCCGCCCAGCCAAGCTGATCGACAAATCGGATGGAAATAAGGGGAAAAACCACGAAAAATCCCAGAACCACCAGCATATTATCCAGCAATAAAAAATATTTGCCCAGGCTCCGAGCTTGCGACATCAGAGGCATGTATCACCACAAAAAGAAGAGAGGAAAATAACAGACGTGACTATTTTGTACTCTATTTTCCATTTGGAATAGCCCGTTGATGGATAATATTTTTTTATCGAGTGAACGTTATCTGAGTAGCATTTTTTGCCTAAAAAATAAATTTATTGATTCGATCGAACAATAACTCAGCGAAGTGGATTTTACGCCAGAGAATTTATGCGGTTATAGTAAGCATTATCGGTAATGCGCGGTATTTTCTGCTGTCAGAGAATATTTATTTTTTTTGCCCCGATGAATTTTACTTATCGAACAAACTGAAATCTGGGGGGAGGAATGTTTGGCTACCGTTCTACGCCAGCAAAAGTTCATTTAATAACCGATCGGTTAGTGGTGCGTTTGGCCCATGAGCGCGATGCATGGCGTCTGGCTGAATACTATTCGGAAAATCGTGATTTTCTCAAGCCCTGGGAACCGGTGCGTGACGCCAGCCACTGCTATCCATCCGGCTGGCAGGCACGATTGAGCGTCATTAACGATATGCATAAACAGGGCAGCGCCTACTATTTTTTGCTGCTGGATCCTAATGAAACCGAAGTGCGGGGCGTGGCCAACTTTAGCAACGTGCTGCGCGGTTCCTTTCACGCCTGTTATCTTGGCTACTCGCTAGGGGAGAAATGGCAGGGGCAGGGGCTGATGTATGAGGCTCTGCAACCTGCGTTGCGTTATATGCAACGTCAGCAATACATGCACAGAATTATGGCCAACCATATGCCACATAACCATCGCAGTGGAAATTTACTGGCCAGACTGGGATTCGAACGTGAAGGTTACGCGAAAAACTATCTGCTGATTGATGGAAAATGGCAGGATCACGTTTTGACGGCCTTGACCAACCATGACTGGAAACCACAGCGCTAAGGAATCATGATGAAATATCAGCTAAGTGCCCGCGAGGCCAGAGTGATTGGCTGCATGCTGGAAAAGCAAATCACGACGCCGGAACAGTACCCCATGTCGCTAAATGGCGTTACGACGGCATGCAACCAGAAAACGAACCGTGAACCCGTGATGGAGTTGAACGAGACCGATGTTCAGCAAACGCTGGATTTGCTGGTGAAAAAACACTTTCTGCGTACGCTCAGCGGATTTGGCAATCGGGTTGTGAAATATGAACATCGTTTTTGCAATTCGGAATTTGGCGATCTAAAGTTTTCGCCTGCGGAAGTGGCGCTGGTGGCGACCTTGCTGCTGCGTGGCGCGCAGACGCCGGGTGAACTGCGTACGCGCGCGACCCGGTTGTATGAGTTTGCCGATGTAAGCGAAGTGGAAAAGACATTGGAACACCTGCAACAGCGGGAAGATGGTCCCTTTGTAGCGCGTCTGGCGCGAGAACCGGGCAAGCGGGAAAGTCGTTATATGCATCTTTTCAGCGGTGAGCCAGGTGAAACGTTAGCCGCGGCGGACGAAACGGCGTCTGACGATTTGTCGCTGGCCGAGCGGGTGGAAACGCTGGAAAAAGAGGTCGCAGAACTGAAACGTCAACTTGCCGAACGTTTATCGTAAAAACATTAATCGCCGTTGGAGACGTCATTGCAAACAACCGTTGGCAGACCTCGTTAGAACAGCGAGGTTTTGTTGGGGCGCTGAGTCATTTTATTGATGCCATTGAGCAACAGAAACCCGCGGAAACATCGGGTAAGCAGGCTCAATGCATGATTGATGAATTGTTGGGAAAAAGCTGAAAATATCGGCGGTCATAACAATGTCCGGTAGCTATTAAGCGTACAATGCGTAGACTAGGCGCACCTCGCAATCAGATGACCCCGAACGGTCATAATAGTCCCCGGACATTTCAGAATATAATCGGATGAATCTACTTAAATCACTGGCAGCCGTCAGTTCTATGACCATGCTTTCCCGCGTCCTGGGCTTTGTCCGCGACGCGATAGTGGCGCGAGTTTTTGGCGCCGGCATGGCGACGGATGCGTTCTTTGTGGCATTTAAACTGCCTAATCTGTTACGGCGTATTTTTGCTGAAGGGGCGTTCTCTCAGGCGTTTGTGCCGATTCTTGCTGAATATAAAAGTCAACAGGGCGATGAAGCGACTCGCACATTCCTGGCCTATGTTTCTGGCATGCTGACATTGATTCTGGCGCTGGTGACGATCGGCGGAATGGTGGCCGCGCCGTGGGTCATCATGGTGACCGCCCCCGGTTTCGCCGCCACGCCGGACCGATTTGAACTGACTTCTGCGTTGCTGCGGGTGACGTTTCCCTACATCTTGCTGATCTCTCTGACATCAATGGTGGGATCGGTGCTGAACACCTGGAACCGTTTCTCCGTTCCGGCGTTCGCTCCCACGCTGCTGAACGTCAGCATGATTGGGTTTGCTCTGTTTGCGGCGCCGTATTTCAATCCCCCGGTGATGTCTCTGGCCTGGGCGGTCCTGGTGGGGGGATTGCTTCAGTTAGGCTATCAACTGCCGCACCTGAAGAAGATCGGAATGCTGGTCTTGCCGCGTATCAAGTGGCGCGACCCCAGCGTTTGGCGGGTGATGAAACTGATGGGCCCCGCGATTCTCGGCGTGTCTGTCAGCCAGATCTCGCTGATCATCAATACTATTTTCGCCTCGTTTCTCAGTGAAGGCGCCGTGTCATGGATGTATTACGCCGATCGTCTGATGGAGTTTCCTTCCGGCGTATTGGGCGTGGCGCTGGGAACGATTCTTCTGCCTTCGTTGGCAAAAAGTTTTGCCAGCGGCAACCATGATGAATATTCCCGTCTGATGGATTGGGGACTGCGTCTGTGTTTCGTGCTGGCCTTGCCGAGTGCGGTCGCGCTGGGGATTTTGGCGCAGCCGCTGACCGTATCGCTGTTCCAGTATGGAAAATTCAGCGCTTTTGATGCCGCCATGACGCAACGTGCGTTGATTGCCTATTCTGTGGGTCTGATGGGATTAATCGTCGTCAAGGTGCTGGTGCCTGGCTTCTATTCCCGGCAGGATATCAAGACACCGGTAAAAATTGCGATAGTCACGCTGATTCTGACGCAGATCATGAACCTGATTTTCATTGGACCGTTGCAGCACGCGGGGTTGGCGCTCTCTATCGGGTTGGCGTCCTGTATCAATGCGGGGTTGCTGTTCTGGCAACTGCGCAAGCAGGATATTTTCCATCCGCAGCCCGGCTGGACGAGCTTCCTGCTAAAACTGTTGGTGGCCGTCGCCATTATGGCTCTGGTGCTGATTGGGCTGCTATGGTGGATGCCGGCCTGGGATGTCGGCAACATGACATACCGCATTATCCGTTTGATGCTGGTGGTGGTGGCGGGGGCGGGAGCTTACTTTGCTGCATTGGCCCTGTTAGGGTTCCGGCCGCGGGATTTCTCCCGCCGCATGACTGCCTGAAACCTATGCAAAACGCCATTGGGATCCCAATGGCGTTGGCGTTTAATACCGGGCCGTTTGAAAATTACATCTTTTCGACGGTGCCAATACCCAGCGTATCCAGACCTTGCTTCAGCGTTTTTGCCGTCAGCAATGCCAGTTTCAGACGGCTCTGGCGAACTGCCTCACTTTCCGCATTCAGGATCGGACAATGCTCGTAGAAGCCGGAGAATAAACCCGCCAGATCGTAAAGGTATGCACACATCACGTGCGGTGTACCGTCACGGGCCACGGTGGTGATCGTTTCTTCAAATTGCAATAAGCGCGTGGCAAGCGCCAGTTCGCGATCTTCAGTCAGTTGAACTGGCTGAGTCAGCATCGCTTCCTGTACGCCCGCGCGTTTGAAGATCGATGCTACGCGGGTATACGCATACTGCATATACGGTGCGGTATTGCCTTCAAACGCCAGCATGTTGTCCCAGTCGAACACGTAATCGGTAGTTCGGCTTTTTGACAGATCGGCATATTTTATTGCGCCAATGGAAACCACTTGGGCCAAGGTACCCAGCTCATCCGCGGACATCTCAGGGTTTTTGGATTCGATAAGCTTATAGGCGCGTTCATAGGCCTCATCCAGCAAATCGGAGAGCTTGATCGTGCCGCCCGCGCGAGTTTTAAACGGTTTGCCGTCTTTACCCAGCATCATGCCGAACATGTGATGTTCCAGGCTGACAGCGTCGGGAACGTAACCTGCTTTACGGACAATAGTCCAGGCCTGCATCAGATGCTGGTGCTGACGGGAGTCGATGTAGTAAAGCACGCGATCGGCATTCAGCGTTTCATAACGGTATTTCGCACAGGCGATATCCGTGGTGGTATAGAGGTAGCCGCCATCTTTTTTCTGGATGATGACGCCCATTGGTTCGCCTTCCTTGTTTTTGAACTCATCAAGGAAAACCACCGTCGCACCTTCACTTTCGACCGCCAGACCTTTCGCCTTAAGATCGGCCACAATACCCGGCAGCATGCTGTTGTACAGGCTTTCACCCATAACATCATTTTTGGTCAACGTGACGTTGAGACGCTCATAGTTAATCTGGTTCTGCGTCATCGTGATGTCGACGAGCTTACGCCACATCTGACGGCAATACTCATCGCCACCCTGAAGTTTTACCACGTAGCCACGAGCGCGTTCGGCAAATTCGGGATCTTCGTCGTAGTGTTTTTTCGCTTCACGATAGAATGCTTCAAGATCGGACAGATCCATCTCGCTGGCGCTTTCGTTCTGTACTTTTTCGAGATAGGCGATCAGCATGCCGAACTGTGTGCCCCAGTCGCCGACGTGGTTGGCGCGGATGACGTTATGACCGAGGAACTCCAGCGTGCGGACCGCAGCATCACCAATGATGGTAGAACGCAGATGGCCTACGTGCATTTCTTTGGCCACGTTAGGGGCGGAGTAATCGATAACGATGGTTTGTGGCTCAACAGGTGCTACGCCCAGTTTGGGCGCGTTCAGTGCTTTCTCTACCTGATTGGCAACCCATTGTTTATCAAGAAAAATATTGATAAATCCCGGACCTGCGATTTCTGTTTTCGCCGCAATGCCATCCAGCGCTAAATGTTGGAGTACCTTTTCTGCCAGTTGGCGTGGAGGCATGCCAAGATTCTTTGCGGCGGCCATAACACCGTTCGCTTGATAATCGCCAAACTGTACTTTTGCCGACTGACGAACCTGCGCTTCGCTGTTGATTGGCGCACCCGCTGCGGACAAGGCCTGACTGACTTTTTCGGAGAGAAGAGCCTGAATATTCACCGGTTTACCTTAAATAAAAAATCAAGCCCTGCTTATACCATATTTGCCCTACTGAGTCAGCAAACGGGCGTGTTGGCGGCGGAAAATGGCATACTCACTCACATGGCGTGAAAGCAGGATGGCACAGAAATAAAAGGGGATTAATTACGTTTGTTAGGTTCGGCAGGACAATTATTGATTTAACGCTTTCTGGGACGGTGGTTTCCGCCGATTTTAAGTTCATTTCTGGTTTTAAAATGACGAAAAATCGCATATGCCGCGATAATAACGAGCAAAATTGAAATAATTAATAATATCATATTGCTGACTCTCATTGTATATTTACTGAGCAGGGTATACTGTTTTTTTTCATCATACAATGGAACTGCTTTTATTTAAGATAACTCCCAGAAAAAATTGCGATAGATCTCTCAGCGATTAGATGTCAATAAGCGATTTTGTTTATTAAGTAAGCTAATTGTTTTTTCATCTTCTTGTATTTAAAAGTTTTATTTTTCTAAAATAAATAGGGTCGGGACAGGCATCAAACTATAATTTCATCAGAAAATTTCATGAGTTCGGATGTTATTCCCGTATAAATGCAGTCATCAATCAGTTAGGAGTTTTCTTATATGCTGTCTGAAGCATTAAGCCAGGATTTGGTTCGTTTTGAGCAGGCGCTAACGGCGTTGGCAGCGGATCTTCAACTCGATTTGACGCCATTTCACGCCGATCATATCTCTCTGCGCTGTCATCAGAATAGTACGGCCGAGCGCTGGAAAGCCGAGCTGTTGGATAAAGGGAGACTGCTTTCCGAGAATATGATTAATGGCCGAAATATCTGTCTTTTTATATTAGATTCGGTAATCAAAATCGGGCCATGGGAAATTGATTGCATTGAATTACCCTGGCCGGGCAAAAAATATTACCCACATGAAGGGTGGGAACATATAGAACTGGTGCTACCGGGCGATGTGAAAACATTGCATCAAAGAGCACTGGCTTGTTTATCGGATGAAGCATTACGCGCGCCGGGGATAAAACTTAAATTCAGTTCTCCGCAAGGGGAAAAAGAGCGCCTTTCCAATCCAACACTGGCGGTGACCAATGGAAAAGTTACCATCAAGTTTCATCCTTATGATATTCGCGATATTGTCGCCAGTGAGAATGGCGAATAAATGTTGTAGGTCGTGCGCCGTGACGACATCATCCGTCACTGACTGGCGGCTGCGATGAACACATTAATGAAATTGTGGTTTATATCATGTTTATTCCGCAGAGGCATCGCATTCATTGTGACACCTGTCTCCTCACGATATGAACCTGAATGCCATAGTTAGTCATTCCTTTAATGAAGGAAATATATTGGGTGTTCATTGGTTTGAAATGGAGGTGGTTATGCCAAAACTGGAAGTATGCTGCTACAGCGTCGAGTGTGCGGTAACGGCAGCGCAGTCAGGCGCGGATCGCATAGAACTTTGCGCCGGACAACGAGAGGGAGGTTTAACGCCCGGATACGGCGTACTGCGCCTTGCCCGCGACAAAGTAACGATTCCCGTTCATCCGATTGTGCGTCCCCGCGGCGGTGATTTCTGTTATAGCGAAACAGAATTCGAAACGATCAAATATGAGGTTGAACAGATCAAGGACATGGGGTTCCCAGGGTTGGTTGTGGGGGTGTTGGATTCCGAAGGACACATTGACTTGCCGCGGATGCAGAAAATTATGGCGCTGGCACAGGGCATGGCGGTGACATTTCATCGAGCTTTCGATATGTGCCTGAACCCTCGTCTGGCGTTAGAACAACTGACGGATCTGGGTGTGTCTCGCATCCTGACGTCAGGGCAGCAGCAGACGGCAGAAAATGGATTGGTGTTATTACGTGAACTAACCCGGGCTAGCCGTGGTCCAATTATTATGGCCGGTTCCGGCGTACGGCTGACCAACCTCCATAAGTTCCAGCAAAATGGCATTCAGGAATTGCACAGCTCAGCCGGTCAGTGGACGTCATCCGTGATGCGCTATCGAAAAATCGGTGTTTCCATGTGTGGAGATAATACCGATATGGATGAGTTCAGTCAGTACAGCGTGGACGGTGATGTGGTCGCTGCGATGAAGCGGGCGCTGAGCCCGGATCGTGAAACTTCATCCGTTTCGTGATTATTAGCTTCTATCATGCGCAAGTTACGGAAATGCCTGACTCGCCACGGGTTGTTTAACCGCCGGTGCTGAGGTTTTCCGGTAAAACCTCAGGCTTATTAATTCTGTCCTCTTTGCCGCGCAGCATGCCATCAGGTTTGCTTGCGAGTACCAGGCCCCGGCGTGTTGCCGGGGCTTTTTTTATGGCGGGCCGCCGTAGGCGACGTTGAAAATTGCTCCTGGAAATTTTTTTCCTGCGGGACGATTAGGGTTTGCGGGCAACCAGAACCGCGCGCAGCGGTGCCGGGTAGCCTTCCACCGTTTTACGCTGGTCGTTGGGATCAAGAAAGTCCGCCAGCGACTCGGTGATCATCCAATCGGTCCGGCGTTGTTCCTGTGTGGTTGTCGTGCAGACATCGACGACGCGGATATCAGTAAAACCACATTTTTCCAGCCATGTCGTCAATGCGGCGGCGGAAGGAATGAAATATACGTTACGCATCTGTGCGTAACGTTCGCCTGGTACCAGAATCTGATGTTCGTCGCCTTCAACCACCAGCGTTTCCAGCACCAGTTCACCCCCCGATACCAGCTGATTTTTCAACTGCCACAGATGATCAAGCGGTGAGCGGCGGTGATAGAGCACCCCCATAGAGAACACGGTATCAAATGCTGCCAGCTCAGGTAATTGTTCAATACCAAGTGGTAAAACGTGAGCGCGCTGATCGCCGCCAAGCAGTTTACGAACCGCTTCGAACTGGCACAAAAACAGCTGCATGGGATCGATACCGATCGCCATATGCGCGCCTGCCCCCACCATGCGCCACAGGTGATAACCGCTGCCGCAGCCAACATCAAGAATCAGACGATCTTTTAGCGGGCTGATGTGTGGCAGTACGCGTTCCCATTTCCAGTCAGAACGCCACTCGGTGTCGATATTTACGCCATAAAGGGAAAACGGACCTTTGCGCCAGGGCATCAGATTGCGTAACAGCATTTCAATGCCTTCACGCTGCCCGCTGGAGAGTTCTGGTTCCATACGCGCGGTGACGCTGTGGGTGAGATCCCGCGAGGTCGGTGTGAGCTCGGGAAGATGCTCAAGCGTGTTAAACCATAACTTGAATTTCCCATGCAGCGACGCCTGCTGCCAGTGGCTCAACTGCGGCGGCAGCGTATTCAGCCAGTGGCTCAAAGGACCTTTGGCGATTTGTTGATAAAAATTGCCGAAATCGATCATGCCTGCTTCCCTGTTTTAACCGCCAGTAAGGAACCGAAATTAAAGCATTGGAACCAGACTTCCCGATGTTCGAAACCCGCCAGCTTCAAACGGTCTTTATGCGTGTCTACCGAATCCGTCAGCATTACATTTTCCAGCATGCTGCGTTTCTGACTGATTTCTAATTCGCTGTAGCCGTTGGCCCGTTTGAAATCAAGGTGCATGTTGAACAGTAATTCGCCAACGTCGGCATCAGAAAAACTGAATTTTTCCGACAGCACTAAAACGCCGCCGGAATTGAGTCCCTGATAGATGCGGTTCAACAGCAATTGCCGATTGGCGGGCTCCAGAAACTGCAAGGTAAAGTTCAGCACCACCATTGACGCATTTTCTATTTCAATATCCAGAATATCGGACTCAATAATGTCCACCGGGGTATCGGAGCGGAAGGCGTCAATATGGCTGCGGCAACGTTTGATCATGGCCGGCGAGTTATCGACCGCGATAATTTTGCAGCCCGGCACGCGAATATTGCGTCTCATAGACAAGGTGGCGGCACCCAAAGAGCAACCCAGATCGTAAATCTGACTTTCGGGCTGGACAAAGCGTTCGGCAAGCATGCCAATCATTGAAATAATGTTGGAATAGCCAGGAACAGAACGCTGGATCATGTCGGGAAAGACTTCGGCAACACGTTCGTCGAAGGTCCAGTCGCCCAGATTAGCAATAGGGGCGGAAAAAAGCATATCGCGGTTTGGCATGACGGAAACAGGACTGAAATAAATAATTGAAGGGCGGTATTCTAGCAGAATGCGGCAATAAAGCATGCGCTGTTGTCGCGAGAAAGCGATGCCTGATAGAGGTATGGCGGACAATCCTGTCCGTATCCGGGGAGGGGGAGCAACGCACCTGCAACTTGAGAGATGCCGGAGATAAGGCAATTACCATTCGATGGTAATTGCACACAGAGAAGCGGATGAGGGGGAGAGGCTTCATCCGTAGAGCTGAGTTACCTGATGGCTAATCACCGATCAGTACAAGGTAAACACGAGTTCCCAGGGCAAATAATAGAGATTGATCAGCGCCATCAACACCAGTGAGACGTATGTGCCCGCCATGCCAACCCGCCGCCAGCGAAATTCACGATGATGCAGGCCGTAATAGTGAAATAACCGCCCAACAATCAGTAAGAGCCCACAGACGTGAACCATCGCAACGATGGCGCCATTCATTTCCATCAGCAGCAACAGGATGGCTCCGATGGGAATGTATTCCACGGCATTACCATGAATACGAATAGCCGTTTGGAGCTCATAAAACCCGCCATCGCCGTAGGCCACACGGTACTGCATTCTGAGTTTCACGACATCGAGAGACAGCTTTATCAACAACAATGCGCCAAGCACTATGTAGAGCGCGCTTACCATTTTTAACTCCATAACCTAACCGAAAACGGCTTGCAGAATAATAGCTTCCTCTAACAGAACTGTCGCCTGCCAAGTCAATTATTTTTATCTGAAATATACGCCAATGTTGTCCCGTGTATAACAAGCGCGGCTGTGGGAGACAGATCAATCAAAGAACGTGGTTAAAAGAGCGATTCCTGCTGTGGCCAGTCCGGCATCGGGGGTAGAGAAGGCAACACGTCAGCCAGCAAGGGCCAGAGTTGCTGGGCCAGCGGGGGCGCGTCACCGATATCCGGAGTATGAATAAATAAAAATGGTTGTGCAGATTGCCACTGCGGCAGCTTATTCAGCCAGGACTGAAACCACTGTCGATTCTCCTGTGCATTTTCACTGCCAATAAAACGAATGATCGGTTGCGTCGCGGTTAAGACGGCATGTACGGGCAGACGCGGTTTTTTACGCTGAGCCTCCCGCATGGCCACACTGTCAGGAACCGCATGGTGGACGGGGCGGCTATCAAGAATGACGCGGTTGACGCCGCGCTGTTGCAATCCCTGATTCAGGCGGCGTTCTTCATCCCCTTTGGCGAAAAACAGCGGATGCCTGACTTCCACGCCATAGCAGAAGGTCTGTGGCAATGCATCGAGAAACCGCCATAGCGCGGGGAGTTGCGCCGGGCTGAACGCCGCAGGCAGTTGGACCCAGAGCTGCCCGATGCGATCGGCCAATGGTTCCAGGCACTGATAAAAACTCAGCACCTCGTTTTCACAATGCTGTAAAGCCGCCTGATGGCTGATGGTCGACGGAAATTTAAAGCAGAACCGGAAGTCATCATGCGTCATATCACGCCAGCGCATCACGACATCGCGGGAAGGCAGGGCATAGAAAGTGGTATTTCCTTCAACACAGTTAAAATAGCGTGAATAATCAGCCAGATCGTGTAGCCCTAAGCGGCCCCAGGCTGCATGTTGCCACTGTGGTAAACCAACATATAACATAGTCCCTGGTCTTCTTCGGTAAAAATGAATAATGCTTAGTTTTATATACTAACCATGTATCAAGAGCTATTGCTGATATTAAGGAGTACACTAAGTACCCATACATCTTACCCGTCATACTTCAAGTTGCAGGCGCGTTGGCTTTATTACCCATCCATCCCGGACTTCGCTCCGTTTAGGCCGCCGCAAGCGGCGCTCAAACCCGTAAGTAACTCGAATTATTTAGGGTATATCAGGTAAAAGATATGTCTATCTTAGATGCCCTTCGGAAGTTCAGTAGTACAACCGTGAAAGTCGCTTGCCCCATCTGCGCTCATGTCACCGAGCAAAACAAAAATCGACTTCGTGAAAACATTACGATTATTTGTCCTAAATGCGGTCTGTATTTTTTGCCGAGGGATAAGTAAAGGATGTTATTTATGGTTCATTTTCAAAAGACTACCGCATAGGTTCAATCGCCGCCAACGCAGGGACATTCCAATTGACTGAAGAAGAACTGAAAGTATTTTTGTTCACACAAACCTGTGTAATTCTCTCCGGCGTCATTGCTGCAAGGGAAGGTCAACCGCTTATTATTCAACAACGGTTTGGCAAAATTTACGAACTGCTGGCCGCAGAATATGAAAAGTTACGCTGAATAAAATGACGGTCTCCTGTGTTTTTTTGTTTTTTGAATCTTTTCGCCTGTTTTTATGTCTAACGGATAGCCTGTAACTCAGGTTAACAATCGATATTCATTCATTTAAAAAGAATAAAAATAGGTGGTTGAATGAAAAACAGCGGTCCCCCCAATCGAAAAATCATCGGCCATGAACATGGCACCCTGAATAATCTCACGTTGCTAAATCATTGCGGTTATGGATAACAGACTGATAATTAGAGATAAGTATATGATTAATCGCTGTGAAATTTTTTTAAGCTATGCCCATCCCAGATACTGGTTATTGTGGTTTGGCCTGGGAATATTGTTTCTGCTGGTGCAGTTTCCTTATCCCGCTCTGATTACGTTTGGCGGCTGGGTTGGGCGTCAGTCGATGCATTTTTTAAAAAGGCGAGTCGCGATCGCCAGACGTAACCTGGCGCTTTGCTTCCCTGATATCAGTGCGCAACAGCTTGAGACTAAATTAACTGATAATTTTTCCTCTCTTGGCATCGCGTTGCTGGAGACGGGCATGGCATGGTTCTGGTCTGACAGGCGAATAAAAAAGTGGATTAATATCACCGGATTGGAGCATTTGCAAACGGCAGAAAATAAACGGTGTGGCGTTATCGTTATTGGCGTACATTTCATGACGCTGGAATTGCATTTTCGTATTTTGGGCCATTGCAAACCGATGACCGTAATGTATCGCCCTCATAACAATAAAGTCTTGGAACTGGTGCAAAAATGGGGACGTTCAAGATCGGGAAATGTCCTGGTCGACCGCAAAAAGCTGGTCTTAATGGTGCACACCTTAAAACATGGCGGTATTGTTTGGTTTGCCCCCGATCAGGATCATGGCGTGAAAGGCAGTGTATTTGTGCCCTTTTTGGGCGTCGAGCGAGCGGCCACCAGCAATGGGACATTTACTATCGCTAAACTGGCCAGACCTAAATTGGTGACCGCGGTGGTAATCCGTAAACCTGACGAGCAAGGATATCAATTGATTATTTCTTCCGAACTGGAAAATTATCCCTATGATGATAATCTGTCGGCTGCTCATTATCTTAATCAAACGATAGAAGATGAAATTATGAGGGCGCCGGACCAATATCTTTGGTTACATCGGCGTTTTAAAACCCGTCCTCAAGGTGAGCAATCGCTGTATATTTAATTCATTATTTTACACTAATGTTTTAGTGTTCATCCTGATTTGCTGTCTTTCCCGTTTCGGTACGACGTTTAGTAGGCCGACGTTTATCGACTATACTTATTCCCTGCTTTTCTAATTTTTGCTCTTGCTTTTTTCACCGTTCGAGCAAGTTGACGATGTATTTCCTGTATCAAGTGCCGACAATCCTGCGCCAATAAGGTTTGCCAGCTTTCTGGACGTTACCTTTAAAGCGGTCTGTGCGTATTTGGCGTGCAGACTAAAAGGCGATTATGAAAATATTTTCCCGCGCGTTCTCCTTCCTGCATCAAGACGCTGCGCCACCCTGGAATGACATTCTACCTGTCAGAGGGGATCTGTTTGGTATGGAGCGTTTAGAGCAGCATGGACGCACCTTGGCCGCTGCCCAGCCCGTGACGTTATCGCCACCGAATGTTACCTCGTTGCACCATCGCTTGAATGACAATGCGAAAGTGTTGCTGGCGGCTTACCGCGCCAGTGCCCACGAATTGGAAGAAGGCGGTAACGTCGTGCCTGCGGCAGAATGGTTATTGGATAACTATCATCTGGTTGCGGCGCAAATTCGTGAGATTCGTGAAGATTTGCCTCCCCGTTATTATCGGCAATTGCCCAAGTTGTCACAGGGGCCTTTTGTCGGTTATCCCCGGGTATTTGGTCTGGTGTGGGCGTTTATTGCCCATACCGACAGCCATGTCGATCCTGACGCATTGCGCCGCTTCATTATGGCCTATCAGGAAGTTCAGCCCTTGACGATAGGCGAACTCTGGGCCGTAGCCATCACCCTGCGTATCGTGCTGATAGAAAACCTGCGGCGCCTGGCCGATCAGATGACCGTCGGGCGTCGGGACCGTGCTGATGCGGAGCGGGTGGCGAATAACCTGTTGCGAGCCGATGATGTCCGCGCCGATCTTGACCATGAAATTGCGAACAACAATCTGTCTTCTTATAACAACAATGTTCCGCTGTCAGAGACGTTTGCCGCTCAGCTGGTAAAGCGGTTACGCGATCAGGATCCAAGGACAACGCCCGCGCTGGGATGGCTCGAACAGCGGCTTAAACAGCAGGGGAGTTCGACGGAAGAGGTTGTGCGACGTGCGCAGCAGCGTCTGGGGATCTCTAACGTCACCGTGCGCAATATTATTACCAGTATGCGGTTGATTTCCGATATCGACTGGGCGGTATTTTTTGAAAGCGTCAGTCTGGTTGACGCGCGTTTACGGGCCGGCAGCGAATTTGCGGCGATGGATTTTTCCACCCGTAATTTATACCGCAGCGCGATTGAACAACTTGCCCGGCAAGCGCCATGCTCTGAGCTTGATATCACGGAAAAGGCCCTTTTGCTGGCACAACAGGCGCCGGTTCCTCCTCAGTCTGATGACCTTCACGAACGTAAGCGTGAACCCGGGTACTATCTGATTGCGGAAGGCCGGCCACAACTCGAAGAGGTGATTGGTTTTCGGCCCGCGCTTTTACTGCGTTTCAATCGATTTACCCTGCGCATAGGAATGGCAGGTTATGTCGGCGCTATCGGCTTTTTTACCGCGCTGCTGTTAGCCGGCGCCGGGGCGGTCTTGTCGTCTTCTTCCGTGTCAAACCTCTGGCTGTTATTGATTGGCCTTATCAGCATCATTCCGTTGTCTGAAGTCGCTATGACATGGGTCAATCGGCTGATCACCTGGCTGTTTGGCGCTGCGCCATTGGCGGGGCTGGAACTATTGCAAGGCGTACCGCCGAATTGCCGAACATTGGTGGTGGTGCCGACCTTGTTGTCCGGCGAACAGGACATCTTGCAACAGGTCGAACAGCTGGAAGTGCATTATCTGTCCTGCGGGCCAGGCGATATTACATTCGCCCTGTTGACCGATGGCGTGGATGCCGAAACGGAAATTCTTGCCGGCGATCAACACATCCTGATGCAGGCATCACTGGCCATACAACAGCTTAATGAGCGCTACGGCGCGGGACCGGCCGGCGAGCGGTTTTTATTACTGCATCGCAGACGGTTATTCAATGCCAGTGAAAAGGTATGGATGGGTTGGGAGCGAAAACGGGGAAAACTGCATGAGCTTAACCGCTTGTTGCGCGGAGCGACGGATACCAGCTTCATCCCGATAGCGAGTCATGCTGTTCAGGTGCCTGCCAATGTTCGCTATGTGATTACGCTGGATGCCGATACGCGTTTGCCCCGGGATACGGCCCTAAAACTGATTGGCAAAATGGCGCACCCGCTTAACCAACCGCGTTGGGATTGCAGCGGCCAGCGTATTGTGGCGGGATACGCCATTCTGCAACCCCGCATTACACCTTCTCTGCCCGCGGGCAATGAAGCGTCATTATATCAGCGTATTTTCTCTGCGCCGGGTGGGATCAATCCCTATGAAGCGGCGGTGTCTGATGTTTATCAGGATTTGTTCGGTGAAGGTTCTTATACCGGGAAAGGGATCTACGATGTTGATGCGTTTGAACGTGCGCTCCAAGGGCGTATTCCGGAAAACCGTCTGCTCAGTCACGATCTGTTTGAGGGGATTTATGCCCGCGCGGGGCTGGCTTCTGATGTTGAACTGGTGGAAGCCTTTCCTTCCCGCTATGACGTCATCGTAAAACGGCAACATCGCTGGACGCGCGGCGATTGGCAACTGCTGCCGTGGATTCTTGGTCGGGTGCGTATCGCGTCAGGAGCGAAAGTGCGGTTACCCGCCGTCGGGCGTTGGAAAATGATCGATAATTTGCGCCGCTCGCTGTTTGCCCCAAGTCTTTTATTGATGCTGATTTGTTGTGCCGCGCTACCGCTGGCCGTGGCATGGAAAGGGGTTGTCATCGTTCTGCTGATATTGGCGTTTCCCGCTTGTTTGCCGGCGCTGTGGGATGCTGTTTCACGCTGTCAGCGCGGAGTGACCCGGCAACAGCCACTCAGTCAGAGCCAGCCTTTCCACCATTTGTGCAGCGATCTTAAGCTGGCATTCATGCAGGTTTTCCTCTCTTTTGCCTTTCTTGCCGATCATAGCTGGCGAGCGCTTGATGCATTGGTCCGCACGTTGGTACGGTTAACGATTACCCGGCGGCATTTGCTTGAATGGACGACGGCAGCCCAGTCTGGCAGCCGCCCGCGTCTGACTTTGGCCGGTTTCTACCATCAGATGATGGGGGGACTGTTGCTGGGTGTGGCCGCGGTGGGATGGGGTAGTCTGGTATCGCCCCAGAATTGGCCGCTTTGGTTGCCGCTTGGCGTGTTGTGGCTGGCGGCCCCGGCGCTGGCATTATGGACCAGCCGCGAGCGTAAGACTTCTCATCAGGAAAACATCAATGAGACGGATAAGCAGGCATTGCGGCTAATCGCCCGGCGTACCTGGCGTTTTTTTGAAACCTTTGTCACTGAAGATGAACATCACTTGCCGCCGGATAACTTCCAGGAGCGACCGAAACCGGTGGTGGCTCACCGGACTTCGCCAACGAATATCGGCCTGTATTTGCTCTCTACCGTGGCGGCGAGAGATTTTGGCTGGATCGGTCTTTCCGAAGTGCTTGACCGGATCAGCGCAACATTGGCAACCATGGACCGATTGCCGCGTTTTAAAGGCCATTTTTTTAATTGGTACGATACGCAGGATCTGCAAACGCTGCATCCAGCCTATGTATCCTCGGTTGATAGTGGCAACCTGGCCGGTAATTTGATCGTATTAGCGAACGCCTGTGAGTTATGGCAGGAAGAAAACCGCTTGCAGGATATTCGGGAACCGTTGTCCGATCACCTGCAATTGATTCGCGAATCACTGTCGCTGTGTAGCGAAACGCGGGATGAGACTTCATTACTCAGGTCGTTAGCGAAAATCGAGGCCTTACTGAACGGTAATCTGGCGCCTGAACGCCTGTTGCCGGCAGTGATTTTACAAGTGGACCAGTTGTTGCAGCGTACTTATACGCTATTGCCGTACTCCGACGAGGGGGCCAGTGCTGAACCGATCTTCTGGATTAATGCGACCCGAGCGATGCTGCTTGCCCATGAACGTGAACATCAATATTCCGCCGTTGAGCACGACGCCCTGATTGAACGCCTTGCAGGGCTGGCGCTGCGTTCTCGCAAGATGGCGATGGAAATGGACTTTGCATTTCTTATCGATCCGGAGCGCAAGCTGTTGTCGATCGGCTATCTGATGTCGGAGAATCAGCTTGATGTCAGTTGTTACGATCTGCTGGCTTCAGAAGCCAGACTGGCCAGCCTGTTTGCCATCGCTAAAGGGGATGTCAGTACTCGTCACTGGTTCCGGCTGGGACGTTCGGCGGTTCGCACCAGTCAGGGGTCTGCGCTGATGTCCTGGTCCGGATCGATGTTTGAGTATCTGATGCCGTCATTGGTGATGCGTGCGCCGATAGGCAGTTTGCTGGAGCAAACGACGCGCGCCATTGTCGCGCAACAGCAGGTTTATGGCCGTGCGTTATCCGTGCCATGGGGGATTTCCGAATCGGCCTATAATGCGCGGGATATCGATTTCACCTATCAGTATTCAAACTTTGGCGTGCCTGGGTTGGGGTTAAAACGCGGGCTGGCGGATAATCTGGTGGTGGCGCCTTATGCAACCGGGTTAGCCACGATGGTTGACCCGCTTGCCGCGTGCCGAAACTATGCGCGTTTAGCGGCGATGGGGGCTTCTGGTCGTTATGGTTTCTATGAAGCGCTTGATTTCACGCCGTCGCGTCTGCCGGATAATGAAAAATTCGCCATCGTTTACAGTTTCATGGTGCATCACCAGGGTATGACGCTGGTCGCTATCGCCAACGCGCTGCATAACGGCAATATGCGTCGGCGTTTTCATCGTGAGCCGGTGATTCAGTCGTGTGAACTGTTATTACAGGAAAGTCTGCCTGTGCATGTTGCTCTCGCGGAGCCCCAGACTGAAGATGTGAAAGTGGGCGGAGGGGAAAGGCGTAATGAAACCGCGATGTTGCGCCGTTTCTCTGCATCGCCTACCGGCGCACCGGTAACTCATTTACTCTCTAATGGCCGTTATGCGGTGATGTTAACCGCAACGGGATCTGGCTATAGCCACTGGCGCGAATTAGCGATTACGCGCTGGCGGGAAGACAGTACGCGGGATGCCTGGGGCAGTTTCGTATTGTTGCGTGATATGCGCAGCAACAGAATCTGGTCGGCGGGGGAGCAACGCGAGTTAAGTGAATCGATGGGCAATTTGCCGGCTTCATCCGGCATGATCGGCAGCATCGGTGTGCCAGTGCATCGCTATGAGGTGGTTTTTGGCGAAGACCATGCCTCATATATCCGACATGAACGTTCGCTGACCACCACGCTTGATGTGCTGGTGTCCGGGGAAAGCGATGGGGAAGTCCGGCGGGTGACATTAACGAACAGCGGACGGCGCCGGCGTGATATAGAACTGACGTCCTATGCGGAAATTGTGTTGGCGCCGCCCAGTGCGGATATCGCGCATACCGCGTTTTCCCGCATGTTTGTGCAAACGGAGTATCTGGATGAATTTTCCGCCCTGATTGCGACCCGCCGGCCTCGAGCACCCGATGAGCCGCCCGTCTGGGCCGCACATTTCGCCGTGTTGGAAGGGGCGATTGGCAGCAAGATGCAGTATGAATCAGACCGTGCCCGTTTTATTGGCCACGGTAAGTCAGTCATGACGGCGGATGCCATTCTGGGGCATCAATCGTTATCAAATACCACCGGAACGGTACTTGACCCCATTTTTTCACTACGTCAGCAGGTGAAAATTCCCGCAGGTAAAACGGTGCGTCTGGCATTCTGGACCGTGGTTGCCACCTCACGTGAAGAATTGATTGATCTGATTGATAAACATCACGATCGCAGTGCTTATGAACGCGATAAAACCTTTGCCTGGACCCAGGCCCAGGTGCAGTTGCGCCATCTTGGGGTGAAGTCTGAAGAGGCTGCGGATTTTCAGCGTTTGGCTGCTCCCGTCATCTATACCGATCCGCGTTTTCGCGCTCCGTCAGAATCCATTGTGGATGGGGCGGGCGGACAATCCGGGCTGTGGTCAATGTCCATTTCTGGCGATCTGCCGATCGTGCTGCTGCGCATTGATGATATTGACGATATGGCACAGGTGCATCAGTTACTGAGGGCCCACGAATATTGGCGAATGAAGTTACTTAATGTGGATTTGGTGATCGTTAATGAGCGCTCATCGTCTTATATTCAGGATTTGCAGATAGCCATTGAAACCGCCATCCGCAGCAGCCAGTCAAGGCCGCGTCTGGGCGGCGCATCAACGCGGGGCGAGGTCTTTGCGCTGCGTGCTGATTTAATGTCAAAAGAATCAAGGGCGCTGTTGCTGTCAATCGCCCGGGTCTCGCTGATTGCCCGCCGGGGCCCCATTTCCAATCAGTTGGCGTTAATACCGTATTCGTCCCGCGAGATCCGACCGGTAAGCCCCACGCAGCCGAAGAGTCTGCCAGACAAGATCTCACGTCCTGAAGGTCTGGAATTCTTTAATGGTATCGGCGGGTTTGATCGGCAGGGACGGGAATATGTCACCGTGCTGGATGCTGAACATACCCCGCCGGCGCCGTGGATTAATGTTATCGCCAACCCAACGTTTGGATTTCAGGTCTCCGCGCAAGGGAGCGGGTACAGCTGGGCGGAAAATAGCCGTGAGAACCAGTTGACGCCCTGGGGAAATGATGCGGTGATTGATCCCGGCGGTGAGGCGCTTTATATCCGTGATGATACGAGCGGCGTGTTGTGGACGCCGACGGTATGGCCGATTAATGACAACGGATGTTATGTTGCGCGCCATGGTTTTGGCTATAGTCGATTTACCCATAATGCCAATGACGTTGAGTCAGAGTTACGACAATACGTCCCTCTGGTTGACCCGATAAAAATCTCCCGTTTGCGACTATGCAATACCTCAACGCAGCCGCGGCAACTGACGATTACCGCGTATGCGGAATGGGTGCTGGGGACGTCGCGCAGCGCCAGCGCGCCTTATCTGCTAAGTCATGTGGATTCACAGACGGGGGCGGTGCTGGTACGAAATCCCTGGTCTGGCAGTTTCCCCGGACGGATCGGTTTTGCTGATTTGTCTGGCGGTCAATCATCGCTGACGGCGGACAGAACGGAGTTTTTGGGGCGTAACGGACACATGCGGGCGCCGGCGGCACTGGCGAAAACTACTCGTTTGTCGGGGAATACTGCGGCGGGAATCGATCCGTGTTGTGCTTTACAGACAACGGTCAGCATCGCGCCAGGCGAACAGGTCGAGATCGTCTGGTTTATCGGGCAGGAGACATCGGTTGAACGGGTCAGGAATCTGATTGAGAAATACCGGCAGATCGATCTGGATCAGGTGCTGCGCGAGGTTGAAGCTCACTGGGATGCGGTGACGGGGGCGATCAGTGTGAAAACGCCCGATAGATCAATGGATATCATGCTGAATGGGTGGCTGCTGTATCAAACCTTGTCTTGCCGTATTCAGGCACGCTGCGGTTTTTATCAGGCAAGCGGAGCCTATGGTTTCCGTGATCAGCTACAGGACGGTATGGCCTTGACCTTTTCCCGGCCTCAGGCGACGCGGCAGCACTTATTACGCGCGGCGGGACGGCAATTTGCCGAAGGGGACGTTCAGCATTGGTGGCTGCCGCATTCTGGCGCCGGGGTGAGAACGCATATTTCCGACGATAGGGTCTGGCTGGCGTTTGCCACCGCGACTTATGTGCAGGTGAGTCAGGATTATGACGTCCTCACTGAACAGATCGGCTTTCTGGAGGGGCCGCCTGTTGCCGAGGGGGAACATGACGCGTTCTTCCAACCTATGCCATCCGCCCAAACCGCCACGTTGTTCGAACACTGTGCTCGCGGTCTGGATCAATGCTTACAGTTAACGGGGGAGCATGGTTTGCCGCTTATCGGCGGGGGCGACTGGAATGACGGTATGAATCGCGTCGGTGAAGGCGGAAAAGGCGAGAGCGTCTGGCTGGGGTGGTTGCTGATTCATACTATCGAACGCTTTGCGCCATTGGCCGACAGCCATGATGAGGTTCGTGCGGCCCGCTGGCGCGATCATGCCGAGTCCGTCAGGGCGGCAATTGAGCATTCGGCCTGGGATGGCGCCTGGTATCGCCGGGCTACGTTTGATGATGGTTCCTGGCTCGGCAGTCGTATAAATGATGAATGCGCCATTGATTCCATTGCACAATCCTGGGCGGTACTTTCCGGCGCTGCGGATGCCGAAAGGGCGGAGACGGCCATGGCGTCTCTGGAAAAATATCTGATCCGTCATGAGGACGGGCTGGCGCTGTTGTTTACGCCACCGTTCGATCGCACGGTGAAAGATCCCGGTTATATCAAAGGTTATCCGCCTGGATTGCGCGAAAATGGCGGTCAATACACGCACGCGGCGATGTGGTCGGTGCTGGCTTTTGCACAATTGGGTAAAGGGAATAAGGCTACCGAGCTCTTTGCCTTGATTAACCCGATTAATCATGGCTCGACGCCGGAGAAGATCGCCCGATATCGCGTTGAACCTTATGTCATGGCGGCTGACGTGTATTCTGTGGCGCCACATATCGGACGCGGCGGTTGGACCTGGTATACCGGTTCGGCAGGGTGGATGTACCGCGCTGGCCTTGAGGGCGTCCTGGGGATCGGCCGTGAAGGCAATCTGTTGGTGCTGTGCCCTTGTATTCCTGATTACTGGCCCGGTTTTGAGGCAAAGGTAACCTTGGGGGAGAGCCACTATCTTATTAGCGTTGTGAATGATAATCACCGATGCCAGGGGTTGTCTCGGGTAACGCTGGATGAGGTGGAAATCGCGCTTGATGCAGAACAAAAACAGATAAAAATTGAACTGATGAAAGGGCAGCATTATCTTCAAATCATGTTATAAAAAAGAGGATTGACGATTCTTGCTTATTTTTGCATGACCGCTTCGGCGGTCACGCAAAATTATTTAATGCGATATCTTCATGTGATATCTGGTGGTTTTATATTGGTGCGGTGAGCAAACTACAGAATTTCATCTGCCCAACGTGTGGCTTCCATTACCATATGGAAAAAATCCGTCTCATTTATCTCCATACAGGTTAGATAATAATCAAGATGCTCCCATTGCTGTTGCTCATATTCAGAAATTAATGTCAGGTAGACGGCAAACTCACCGGTATGATTTAATAAAGCGCGATTGACTTTATCTGACAAGATTATCTGAGAAAGCAATAGAGGCATCGGGTAATCTAAAATGGCATCCAGTAGTGATAATAATCCGCACAAGAACGCTTCTGTCGAATCATCGTCAACGTGACGTTCGGCATGTAATTGTTCAAAAAATCTGGCCCTGATTAAACTCATGCGATAAAGCTCATCAGGTTTTTTCGTGTTGCTATTCGTTATACTAATTAATGAAACAAAACGTTTAAGTTCTTTCTGTCCAAGAAGTATCGCCATCGCTCGAAAAGACATGGAAGAGGAGAGTATGCCAAACCGGGTCTTGTATTTAATGTTTGCGACATAGCGCATTAATTTATAATACAATGATAAATCGGCAAAAATTAACTCCTCAATTCTGACGTAGTTGAGTTCTGGCTTATTGATCTCTTTCAGCAGGCTGATGGTGCTGTTTGAATTATTGATTAATCTTTTTGATTTCATGACTTCCGGCAGACTAAAAAAATATCCCTGAAACAGGGATATGCCTATTCGCTTTCCCTGAATATACTGTTCATGTGTTTCCACCTTTTCGGCAAGATAGGTCAGATGATTGTGCGTGGAGTGATTGATGAAGTTTTCAATCTCATCGAATGTTGACCTTTTTAAATCGAATTTTATTATATCAACATAAGGCAGAAACCTGTTCCAGTCAGGTCCCATCGTGAAGTCATCAAGTGCAAACCTGAAGCCTTTCTTTTTCATTTTTTTTATTGCATTGAATAATTCATTGTCAGGTGTTGCGCTTTCAAGGATCTCAATGACAACTTTCTCGAGCGGTAATGCTTCTGCTTGACCGTTTATTAACATTTGGTGGGGGAAATTTACATAGCATAATTGGTCACCGACTAACTTTGCCAACGGGTTTGTTAAAAACTGGTCAGTTATTAGTTGGGTTGTTGCATATTCGGCACTCACATCAGGAAATTTGTTGGTGACATCAATGCGAAAAAGAAGTTCATAGGCAACGGTTTGGAGGCGTTGGTTCAAAATGGGTTGACGGGCAACGAATGAATACATGATGAGTCCCTATGTGAGACATACACATTAGCTAATGTTATCCATTCCTATACAGCGGTGAAGCCTTCATTTTGTGCTGTAGAGAAAAATGGATAAGTTATAATTTTAGCAGATTCGATTAAAAGGGTTATTGGATGTTTCATAAATCCTTGAGTTTCGGTTTTTAGCACCCGGTGTGGTATCGCTCGATGCGGTTACTGCCGCCGCGCCTTCCTGACCGTGGCGGGAAAATCAGCGGTAGGGCATAAACATTCGGCAGATCGCCATGCGCCGTACCTGCGGGCAGGTTCTGTTCTGGTAACAATTTGCCTTACATTGATGATCATTTTATTAACTGATAGCGAAATTTATCAAAAAGAGTGTGCAGGCGAGCGACAGAGCGTTACCTTCACACTTATCGTGCGGGCGAATTTCCTTTATAATGCTCGCCTTTTTTCACCGGACACTAATCCAGAAAAACCATGCCGTTCAGCAACAATATCACTGCCTTTTCGGTTGTCGCGTACAGCGAAAAGACTTGGGTTGTGCGGCTGAGTAAAAGGACATCGTAATGCGTACTGAATATTGCGGGCAGTTGAATTCGTCCCATGTGGGCCAGGAAGTGACATTGTGCGGTTGGGTTAACCGTCGCCGCGATCTGGGTGGTTTGATTTTTATTGATATGCGCGATCGCGAAGGACTGGTTCAGGTGTTCTTTGACCCGGACCGTCAGGACGCATTTAAACTGGCATCTGAATTACGCAACGAATTCTGCATTCAACTTACCGGTATGGTGCGTGCCCGCCCGGAAAGTCAGATCAACAAAGAGATGGCCACGGGTGAAGTCGAAATTTTTGCCAGCGATCTGACCATCATTAACCGCTCTGAGGCGTTGCCGCTGGACTCCAACCAGACGAACACGGAAGAAGCGCGTCTCAAATACCGCTACCTGGATTTGCGTCGTCCTGAAATGGCGCAGCGTCTGAAAACCCGCGCCCGTATTACCAGCTTTGTCCGTCGTTTCATGGACGATCACGGTTTTCTGGATATCGAAACCCCGATGCTGACCAAAGCAACCCCGGAAGGCGCGCGTGACTATCTGGTGCCAAGCCGGGTGCACAAAGGCAAATTCTATGCGCTGCCGCAGTCGCCGCAGTTGTTCAAGCAGCTGCTGATGATGTCCGGCTTCGATCGCTACTATCAGATCGTCAAATGCTTCCGTGATGAAGATTTGCGTGCCGACCGCCAACCGGAGTTCACTCAGATCGATGTGGAAACCTCGTTCATGACCGCGCCACAAGTGCGTGAAGTGATGGAAAAGCTGGTGCGCGCGCTGTGGCTGGATGTGAAAGGCGTGGATCTGGGCGATTTCCCGGTCATGACTTTTGCTGAAGCGACGCGTCGCTTCGGTTCCGATAAGCCGGATCTGCGTAACCCGCTGGAACTGGTGGATGTGGCCGATCTGGTCAAAGATGTTGAATTTAAAGTGTTCTCTGGCCCGGCAAATGATGCCAAAGGCCGTGTCGCCGTCATCCGTGTACCGGGCGGTGCGCAACTAAGCCGTAAGCAAATCGATGAGTACGGTAAATTTGTTGAAATCTACGGCGCGAAAGGTTTGGCCTACATCAAGGTCAACGAGCGTGCCAAAGGTCTGGAAGGCGTACAGAGTCCGGTTGCCAAATTCCTGAGTGAAGAGGTGCTGACCGCATTGCTGGAACGTACCGCCGCCGCTGATGGCGATATTCTGTTCTTTGGGGCCGATAACGCAAAAGTCGTGACCGATGCGCTGGGCGCGCTGCGTCTTAAACTGGGACGCGATCGGGGTCTGACCAACGACGGAAGCTGGGAACCGCTATGGGTTATCGACTTCCCGATGTTTGAAGAAGATGAAGAGGGCGGTCTGGCGGCGATGCACCATCCGTTCACCGCACCGCGTGACATGTCGCCGGCTGAACTGGCCGCCAGCCCGATATCGGCGATCGCCAATGCGTACGATATGGTGATTAACGGCTATGAAGTCGGCGGCGGTTCCGTTCGTATTCATAACGGTGAAATGCAGCAAACGGTATTTGGCATTCTGGGCATCAATGAACACGAGCAGCGTGAGAAATTCGGCTTCCTGCTGGATGCGCTGAAGTTTGGCACGCCGCCGCATGCCGGCCTGGCATTTGGTCTGGACCGTCTGGTGATGTTGTTGACCGGAACGGATAACATCCGCGACGTTATCGCCTTCCCGAAAACGACGGCGGCGGCCTGTCTGATGACGGAAGCGCCGAACTTTGCCAATCCGATCGCGCTGGATGAATTATCCATCGCTGTCGTCGGTAAAGGAAAAATTGCGCAGGACGCTCAGGATAGACGGTCAGAGAACGAATAATATGGCATACAAGCGGCCCGTTTCGGTTCTGGTGGTGATTTATGCCCGTGATACCGGGCGGGTGCTGATGTTGCAACGGCGTGATGATCCTGACTTCTGGCAGTCGGTTACCGGCAGCATAGAAGAAGGTGAAAGTGCGTCGTTTGCCGCACGGCGTGAGGTTAAAGAAGAAGTTAATATTGATGTATCCGCTGAGGCGTTATCACTCTTTGACTGTCAACGCTGTATTGAGTTTGAGCTATTTGCTCATTTGAGACGTCGCTATGCACCGGGAGTGACGCACAATACGGAACATTGGTTCTGTCTGGCGTTGCCCGAAGAACGCGAGGTGGCCATTACTGAGCATCTCGCTTACCAGTGGCTGGATGCGCCCCGCGCGGCGCAGTTGACCAAGTCATGGAGTAACCGGCAGGCGATTGAGGAATTTGTTATTTATCCGGCCTAGAACAGGCTTTTTTCGGAGATTTTTATGGCAGGTCATAGTAAGTGGGCCAACACAAAGCATCGTAAAGCAGCACAAGACGCCAAGCGCGGTAAGATCTTCACCAAGATCATCCGTGAATTGGTCACCGCGGCCCGACTGGGCGGCGGCGATCCGGGGTCAAACCCGCGTCTGCGAGCGGCGATCGATAAGGCTCTGTCCAACAACATGACGCGCGACACCCTGAACCGTGCCATTGCCCGCGGTGTGGGCGGTGACGAAGACAGCAACATGGAAACCATCATTTACGAAGGTTACGGCCCTGGCGGCACGGCGGTCATGGTGGAATGTCTGAGTGACAACCGTAACCGTACCGTTTCCGAGGTGCGTCACGCATTTACCAAATGCGGCGGTAACCTGGGAACCGATGGTTCTGTTGCCTACCTGTTCACCAAAAAAGGCGTGATCGCTTACGCACCGGGCCTGGATGAAGACACGGTAATGGATGCGGCGCTGGAAGCGGGCGCAGATGACGTCGTGACTTATGATGACGGCGCGATCGATGTTTTCACTCCGTGGGAAACCTTCGGTGAAGTGAAGGACGCACTGGATGCGGCCGGTCTGGTGGCGGAATCCGCAGAAGTTTCCATGATACCGTCCACCAAGGCAGACATGGATGCAGACACCGCACCGAAACTGATGCGCCTTATCGACATGTTGGAAGACTGTGATGATGTACAGGAGGTTTACCACAACGGTGAGATCTCCGACGAGGTGGCGGAGCTGCTGTAATGGCAGTCCGATAATGCAGGGGAAACCACGCCATACTGACAAACGAACCGGTGGAGCGGTGCGATGACAATTATTCTGGGCATCGACCCCGGTTCGCGTGTCACAGGTTACGGCATTATCCGCCAGCAGGGTCGTCAACTGACCTACCTGGGCAGCGGATGTATCCGAACCGTAGTGGATGATATGCCGACGCGGCTTAAGCTGATCTACGCCGGCGTGAGTGAAATTATCACGCAATTTCGCCCAGACTGTCTGGCCATTGAACAGGTGTTTATGGCGAAGAACCCCGATTCGGCGTTAAAGTTGGGGCAGGCGCGCGGCGCGGCGATTGTCGCGGCCGTGAACCAGGACTTACCGGTTTCGGAATATGCTGCCCGACTGGTGAAACAAACGGTTGTTGGTACGGGGGCGGCAGATAAAAAGCAGGTGCAGCATATGGTGCGCTCGCTGCTGAAACTATCCGCCAGTCCGCAGGCCGATGCGGCCGACGCGCTGGCAATCGCCATCACTCACTGTCACTTCAGCCAAAACCTGATTCGTACCGCGACCGGGAAAATCAATCCGTTAGCGGGGCGGTTACGCTGAAGTATGAGGCTGGATATTCATCCAGCCTTTTTTATGCTATAAGCTATACCCTATTCTTTACTGATAAACGTAAAAGGAAGATCAACGTGATAGGTCGTCTCAGAGGCATTATTCTGGAAAAACAACCGCCGCAGGTGCTGATTGAAGCCAACGGCGTTGGCTATGAAGTCCACATGCCGATGACTTGCTTTTACGAACTCCCTGATTTGGCGCAGGAAGCGGTGATTTTTACCCACTTTGTGGTGCGTGAGGATGCGCAACTCCTGTTCGGTTTCAATGATAAACAGGAAAGAGCGCTGTTCCGCGAACTGATCAAAGTGAACGGCGTGGGGCCGAAACTGGCGCTGGCGATTCTTTCCGGCATGTCTGCCACGCAATTTGTCAGTGCGGTCGAACGGGAAGAGATTGGCGCACTGGTGAAATTGCCCGGCGTGGGTAAGAAAACCGCCGAGCGGCTGGTGGTTGAAATGAAAGATCGTTTCAAAGGCTTAAGCGGCGATCTGTTTAACCCGGTTGGCGACGTTCCGCCGGCGGCCTCGCCGTCCGCTGTTGATAAAAACGCATCCGATCCTGAAGTTGAGGCGGCCTCCGCGCTGATTGCGCTGGGCTATAGACCGCAGGAAGCGAGCCGGTTGATTGCAAAAGTTGCCCATCCGGATTCAGACTGCGAAACCCTGATCAGAGACGCGTTGCGCGCTGCGCTGTGAGGTATTCATGATTGAAGCTGATCGTTTGATTTCCGCAGAAGCGATTCCTGAAGAGGAAATCATAGACCGCGCCATCCGTCCGAAACTGTTGACGGAATATGTAGGTCAACCTCAGGTTTGTGAGCAAATGGAGATTTTCATTCAGGCCGCTCGCAAACGCGGCGATGCGCTGGATCATCTGCTGATTTTTGGTCCTCCGGGTTTGGGGAAAACCACGTTGGCTAATATCGTCGCCAACGAAATGGGCGTCAATCTGCGTACAACATCCGGGCCGGTATTGGAAAAAGCCGGAGATCTGGCGGCGTTGCTGACCAATCTCGAACCCCATGACGTGTTGTTTATTGATGAAATTCATCGTTTGTCGCCGGTAGTGGAAGAGATTTTGTATCCGGCGATGGAAGATTATCAGTTGGATATCATGATTGGCGAAGGGCCAGCCGCGCGTTCCATCAAACTGGACCTGCCGCCGTTTACGCTCATCGGTGCGACTACCCGGGCCGGTTCACTGACATCCCCGCTGCGTGATCGCTTTGGCATTGTTCAGCGCCTTGAGTTTTATAAGGTTGCGGATTTACAGCACATTGTCAGCCGTAGTGCGCAATGTCTGGGGCTGGATCTGACGCATGACGGTGCGCTGGAAGTGGCGCGTCGATCGCGTGGCACGCCGCGAATTGCTAACCGGCTGCTGCGCCGGGTGCGGGATTTTTCAGAAGTCAAATCCGAAGGGGCGATCACCGCCGAGGTCGCGACTCAGGCGCTGGATATGCTGGCAGTGGACACCGAAGGATTCGATTATATGGATCGGAAACTGCTGCTGGCGATTATCGAGAAATTTACGGGCGGCCCGGTTGGGCTGGATAATCTGGCGGCGGCGATCGGCGAAGAGCGGGAAACGATTGAAGATGTGCTGGAGCCCTTTCTGATTCAGCAAGGTTTTATTCAGCGCACGCCACGCGGACGAATGGCCACTCAGCATGCGTATCGTCATTTCGGTCTGATACGCGAGGAGTAAATCCCCGCGTGATGCATTCCTTTTATGACCAGCCTGGCTTGAGTCAGGCTGGTTGTTTCTTGATTAAACTGGCAACAAACAGCAGCGATGCGCAAAGTACCACGGATGGGCCGGCGGGAGTGTTGTAACCAGCAGAGAACGCCAGTCCTCCCGTAATCGCAATCGCCCCCGCAATAATCGCCAAACCTGCCATTTGCTCCGGCGTTTTCGCAAAACGTCGTGCACTAGCCGCAGGAATAATCAACAGCGATGTGATGATCAGCGCGCCGACAAACTTCATGGCGATACCAATGGTCAACGCCGTGACCAGCATCAGAATCAGTTTGGTTCGCTGAAGTTTCACGCCATCGACATGCGCCAGCTCAGGGCTGATTGTCATAGAGAGCAGGGCGCGCCATTGCCATATCATCACCGTCAACACCACCGCCACGCCGCAGCCGATAATCCAGAGATCGTCTGATGTTACCGAGAGTAAATCGCCAAACAGATAAGCCATCAGATCAACGCGGACATTGTCCATCAGGCTGACGACGACCAGCCCCAGTGACAGCGCACTGTGCGCCATAATGCCCAGTATGGTATCAATCGCCAAATACGGACGACGCTCCAGCCATACCAGCCCTAACGCCAACGCCAGCGTAACGGCAATGACCGCGTAAAAGAGATGAATATCCAGCAGCAGGCCGAAAGCCACCCCCAGTAATGACGCATGGGCCAGCGTATCGCCAAAATAGGACATTCGTCGCCAGACAACAAATGAGCCAAGCGGGCCAGCCGCCACGGCCAGAAAAATCCCTGCCAGCCAACCGGGTAGAAGCAGTTCAATCATTGACCACGCCTCCCTGTCTTTTCAGAACAATGCGGCCATGCAAGTCATGACGGTGATTATGGTGATGACGATAAATCGCCAACTGCTCGGCGCCGCGATGACCAAACATGGCTAAAAATTCGGGATGTAAAGAGACCACTTCCGGGGTGCCTGAGCAACAGATGTGTTGATTGAGACACAGCACTTCATCGGTTTTCGCCATCACCAGATGGAGATCGTGCGAAACCATCAGCACGCCGCAATTGAATTCCTGCCGTAGCTGGTTGATTAAATCGTAAAGGGCAAGCTGACCATTCACATCCACACCCTGTGTCGGTTCATCCAACACCAAAAGCTGGGGCCGGTTCAGCAACGCCCGGGCCAGCAGTACGCGCTGTGTTTCGCCGCCCGATAGTTTTTGCATCGGTTGTTCCAACAGGTGAGCTGCCTGTACACGTTTGAGCGCGGGCAGGATATCCTGCTGTTTCACCCCGGGACGCAGGCGCATAAAACGGCTGACGGTTAACGGCAGCGTGGCATCGAGGTGCAGTTTCTGCGGAACGTAACCGATACGTAACCCCGGGGTTTGTTGCAGGGTGCCGGAAGTTGGGGTCAGTAATCCCAGAACGACTCTGACCAGCGTCGATTTCCCCGCGCCGTTCGGCCCCAGAAGCGTAAGAATTCGTCCCGCATGTAAAGACAACGAGATATCTGACAGCACTTTCCGGCTGCCAAATGTAACGGAAATATTATTGAGTGATACCAAAGTGGACATATAATTCGATTTGCACAGACTCTGTAATGTTATAATATAACAAACTACACGTTAAAAATCGATGAGATAGCCTTCAATGCAAAAGCGTATTCAGCAAAATAAATGGTTAAAAAGTGTGTTTGTTGCCAGCGCCCTGATAACGGCGGGGGCTTCGATTAATGCCGCTTCCGCTGCTGTGGTGACTTCAATCCGTCCGTTGGGATTCATTACTTCGGCGATAGCGGAAGGCGTGATCCCAACAGAAGTATTGCTGCCTGATGGCGCGTCGCCCCACGATTATGCCTTGCGCCCGTCTGATGTCCAGCAATTACAGTCTGCCGATCTGGTTATTTGGGTTGGTCCGGAACTGGAAGCCTTTTTAGGGAAACCGCTGTCACAGATTCCGGCAGCAAAACAGATTACACTGGCGAACTTGCCCGCCATCAAGGCCGAACTGGTAAAAGAATCGGCTCATCAACATGAACACGATCACAGCGGTGAGACGGATCATGGCGCTCAGCATGGCGACGAAATCCACGATACCCACGCCGATGAGGATCACGATCATCATCATGCGGCGACTGAGGCAGGGCATGACGAAGAGGACGATGGACACCATCATGGCGAGTACAATATGCACATTTGGCTCTCACCGGAGATGTCAAAACAAGCGGCAATTGCAATTCATGCAAAATTATTGGAACTTATGCCTCAAAATAAAGACAAACTAGACGCGAATCTGCTTTATTTCACGGATAAAATCGCGCAGACAGATGAAAAAGTTGCTAAGATGCTAGCGCCTGTGCAGGGTAAGGGATATTTCGTGTTTCATGATGCCTATGGCTACTTTGAGAAACACTACGGTCTAAGTCCATTAGGGTATTTTACGATTAATCCCGCGATTCAACCTGGTGCACAGCGCTTACATCAAATTCGAACACAGTTGGTTGAGCGTAAAGCCGTATGTGTTTTCGCTGAACCGCAATTCAGGCCAGCCGTTATTAATGCTGTTGCCAAGGGAACTGACGTGCGCTCGGGCGTGCTGGATCCGTTGGGAAGCAATATCAAACTGGGTAGAGATAGCTATGCGGATTTCTTGTTGCAGCTATCAAACCAGTATCGGAGCTGTCTGGAGGAAAAATCATGAGGATGCGAATAAGTGCAGCAGATAGTCCGAACTATCGCTCTGGCGTATAACAGCTTACCAAGACCCCATCGCGTCATGCTGGGGTCGCTTACCGTTATGACATTGGCCGTTGCTGTTTGGCGGCCTTTTGTTTATCCCCCCGTTAATGATGCCCCGGTCGTTGTGAAAGATATCGCGTTGGAAGCCAACCAGCTGCGCACGCTGACCCCGGAAGCGAGCGAACCGATCGACCAGCCCGTACCGGATGATGAAATTCCGCAGGATGAACTGGATGACAAAGTCTCCGAAGAAAGCGGCGTGCACGAATATGTCGTATCCATGGGCGATACGCTGAGCAGTATTCTTACGCAGTACGGCATTGATATTGCCGATATCACGCAGCTTGCAGAGCAAAATAAAGATCTGCGTAATCTGAAGATTGGACAGCAAATCTCCTGGGGGCTGGGTGAAAATGGCGAACTACAGAGTTTGACATGGCAAATGTCCCGCCGCGAAACCCGCATCTATGAACGTGTCGGTTCTGATTTCAAAGAAAGAATCGAGATGTTGAAAGGAGAGTGGCGTAACACCGTCCTGAATGGTCGTCTGAACGGTAGTTTTGTCAATAGTGCTAAAAATGCCGGTTTGACCAACAGTGAAATCAGCGCAGTGATCAAAGCACTGCAATGGCAGTTGGATTTCCGTAAATTACGCAAAGACGACACGTTCTCTGTGCTGATGTCCCGTGAAATGCTGGATGGCAAGAGTGAGCAAAGCGAGCTGTTGGGCGTGCGCCTGAATACCGGCGGAAAAGATTATTACGCCATACGCGCGGAAGACGGCAAATTCTACGATCGTGAAGGCTCTGGTTTGACGCGCGGATTCTTGCGTTTCCCGACGATGAAACAGTTCCGTATTTCTTCCAACTTCAATCCTCGTCGTCTTAACCCGGTTACCGGACGCATTGCCCCGCATAAAGGTGTCGATTTCGCGATGCCGGTTGGTTCGCCGGTGCTGGCGGTAGGCGATGGTGAGGTTGTGATCGCCAAACGCAGTGGGGCGGCAGGTAACTACGTCGCCATTCGTCATGGTCGTCAGTACACCACGCGCTACATGCACCTGAACCGTATCCTGGTGAAACCGGGACAGAAAGTGAAACGTGGCGATCGCATCGGTTTGTCTGGTAACACCGGTCGTTCTACCGGCCCGCATTTGCACTATGAATTCTGGATCAACCAGCAGGCGGTCAACCCGCTAACGGCCAAGTTGCCGCGTTCTGAAGGGCTGGAAGGTAAAGAGCGCCGCGATTACCTGGCTCAGGTAAAAGAAGTGGTTCCACAACTCGCGTTTGACTGATTCTGTGTGGCGTTTTTTCTGCCGGGAGCTTGCTGCCGGCATTTTCATTTATATCCCCGTCATACTTCAGGTTGCAGGCGCGTTGGCTTTGTTACCCGGCCCATTGGGGCCGCCTTCCTGCACTCGAATTATTTAGGATATAGGTTTCTGATTTTTGATTGTGCCTTTATGATGGCGGCGGCTAATGGCGAAGCCGTCATGGGCAATGATCATTATCTTGTGATTTATTTGAAGAGTTTATGCATGGAAAACGAGAAAAAAACGAGCGCTGAGTTTGTTCCTCAGTTCCAACGGGCCTTTTACCACCCGCGTTATTGGGGCGTCTGGCTGGGGGTTGGTGCGATGGCGCTTGCTGCTTATGTTCCTGCTCGTTTAAGAAACCCGGTATTGGGGGGAGTGGGACGCTTTGTTGGCCGTTTGTCGAAAGGCGCTCGTCGCCGTGCCCGAATCAATCTGCTGTACTGCATGCCGGAGCTGACTGAAGAACAGCGTGAAACCATTATCGATAATATGTTCGCGACGGCGCCTCAGTCGATGATCATGATGGTGGAAGTCGGTATCCGCAACCCCAAAAATGTCGAAAAGTATGTTCGCTGGCATGGTGAAGACATACTGAATAAATTGAAGGAACAGCAGCGAAATGTGATCTTTCTGGTGCCGCATGGTTGGGGCGTAGACATTCCCGCCATGTTGATGACATCACGCGGGCAGCGTATGGCCGCCATGTTCCACAACCAGAAAAATGCTTTGATAGATTACTGGTGGAATCGGCTGCGACGCCGCTTCGGTGGCCGTATCCACGCGCGTAATGATGGTATCAAACCGTTTATCAGCTCGGTGCGTAGCGGATGTTGGGGATATTACCTGCCGGACCAGGATCATGGTCCGGAGCATAGCGAATTTGTTGATTTTTTTGCTACTTACAAGGCTACACTGCCTGCGGTGGGGCGTTTAATGAAAGTCTGCCGCGCCGATATCGTTCCGCTGTTTCCTGTGTATAACGCCAAAGAGTGCTGTCTGGATGTCTTTATCCGTCCGCCGATGGATGATTTGGTGGATGCCGACGATAAGTATATTGCTCGTCGTATGAATGAAGAGGTGGAAATTCTTGTCAGACCGAATCCAGAGCAATATACGTGGATTCTGAAACTGCTGAAAACCCGTAAACCGGGAGAGATTGAGCCCTACTGCCGCGACGATCTGTATCGAGACTAAGTCAAATAGACAGGCTCGTTAAAAAAGCCGGATGATGAATCATCCGGCTTTTTTGATCGATATACTTTTTTAATCGATGTCTTTCGTACCGGTAGGCGATTATTCCACGCGCAGAATACGAATGGTGTTGGTGGTGCCAACCGTACCCATTACGTCGCCCTGTGTCACAATAACCAGATCCCCTGACATCAGGAATCCCTTATCACGCAGCAGGAGGACAGCATCGTTAGCCGCGGCAACGCCATCGGTATAGCTGTCAAAATGTACTGGCGTAACACCACGGTACAGCGCGGTCAGGTTCAGCGTATGCTCATGGCGCGACATGGCAAAAATGGGCAAACCGGAACTGATGCGAGACATCATCAGCGCGGTACGACCCGATTCGGTCATGGCAATCAGCGCAGTTACCCCTTTCAGGTGGTTAGCGGCATACATGGAAGACATCGCGATAGATTCTTCCGTGTTGTCAAACTGCACATCAAGACGATGTTTGGAAACATTGATGCTGGGGATCTTCTCGGCGCCAAGACAGACTTTCGCCATGGCGGATACCGTTTCCGCCGGATATTGCCCCGCGGCCGTTTCGGCGGAAAGCATCACGGCATCGGTACCGTCCAGCACGGCGTTGGCCACGTCCATTACCTCTGCACGGGTTGGCATCGGGTTGGTGATCATGGACTCCATCATCTGTGTGGCGGTGATGACAGCACGATTAAGCTGACGTGCGCGGCGGATCAGTTTCTTTTGAATACCCACCAGTTCCGGATCGCCGATTTCAACCCCCAAATCGCCACGGGCAACCATCACGACATCAGAGGCCAGAATAATGTCATCCATGGCTTCATCTGAACAAACGGCTTCCGCACGTTCGACTTTGGAGACGATCTTGGCATTACAGCCGGCGTCACGAGCCAGACGACGGGCATAGTTCAGATCTTCACCCGTACGCGGGAAAGAAATGGCCAGGTAATCCACGCCGATTTTTGCGGCGGTGATGATGTCCGCTTTATCTTTTTCTGTTAATGCTTCGGCAGAAAGACCGCCGCCCAGCTTGTTGATCCCTTTGTTGTTTGACAGGGGACCGCCGACGGTGACTTCGGTATACACTTTCATGCCTTCAACCTGAAGGACTTTCAACTGTACGCGGCCATCATCCAGTAACAGGATGTCGCCGGGGACCACATCGGCCGGCAGGCCTTTGTAATCGATACCCACTTTCTCTTTATCGCCTTCACCTTTGGACAAATTGGCGTCCAACAGGAATTTGTCGCCTACGTTCAGGAAGATTTTGCCTTCCTTAAAGGTGGACACACGGATTTTCGGTCCCTGCAAATCGCCTAGAATGGCAACATGGCGACCTAATCTGGCCGCAATTTCGCGAACTTTGTTGGCACGTAATTGGTGATCTTCTGGTGTGCCGTGGGAAAAATTCATGCGTACTACGTTAGCGCCCGCGCTAATAATCTTTTCAAGATTATTGTCACGGTCGGTAGCTGGCCCCAAGGTGGTGACAATTTTGGTTCTTCTGAGCCGTCTGGACATGTATAACTCCGTTGACTTGTGAAGCAGTAGTGTTGCGATTAATGTCGGATAACTCTGTAAAGTGTAACTTTACAACGAAATTATTTCATCTATACCTTCATTATACCGTTCATCGTCAAAAGTGTGTCGATACTGACTTTGTTCGCTTTCCGATTGCCTGCTTCCCGGTATGCCGGAAAAACATCAGATTGCTGCTGTCTGACCATGCTTGTCACGATGGTGGTATCCGTTACCCGAATGCCGAGTTGAGTCTGTCTTGTTGTTATTCTCTCTTTAGGGTGCGGTGGCTATAATAGCGTAAAAATAAAACAGCTTAAATATTAATAAATTATCTGAAAGGGTTATTGAATTTTTCTTCCTTATCAAACCGCGATTCGCGTAATGCTTCCTTGACCCGCTTCAAGTTATCCCGGAATTTTGCTCCGCGTCGCAGCGTAAAGCCGGTTGCCAGCACGTCAATGAGCGTCAATTGCGCGATACGTGAAACCATCGGCATGTAAACGTCGGTGTCCTCTGGCACATCAACCCGTAGCGTCAATGAGGCTTCGCGCGCCAGCGGGGTGCCGTCCGATGTAATGGCAATGACGGTGGCGTCGTTCTCTCTGGCCAACAGCGCCATTTCTACCAGACTTTTTGTCCGACCGGTGTGGGAAATCAGCACCACGACATCGCCATCGCTGGAATTCATGCAGCTCATTCGCTGCATGACGATATCATCAAAATAGACCACGGGAATATTGAAACGGAAGAACTTGTTCATCGCGTCGTGCGCAACCGCCGCAGAGGCCCCGAAGCCAAAAAAGGAAATCTTTTTCGCCTGGGTAAGCAGATCTACCGCCCGGTTGACGGCAGTAATATCCAGACAGGATTTCACATGCTCCAGCCCGGCCATCGTCGATTCAAAAATTTTGCTGGTATAGGCATCAACACTATCATCTTCTTCGACGTTACGGTTTACATAAGGTGTGCCGTTCGCCAGACTTTGGGCCAGATGCAGTTTAAAATCGGGAAAACCCTTGGTTTCCAGACGGCGACAGAAGCGGTTGACGGTGGGCTCGCTAACGTCAGCCATCTTTGCCAGCGTGGCGATACTGGAGTGAATTGCTGTTTGCGGAGTGCTCAGGATAGCTTCGGCAACCTTTCTTTCTGACTTGCTTAAAAGTTCCAAACGACTCTGAATTTTTTCCAGCATGTTCATATAACAAAGGCCATATAAGTTTTTTCCAATTTCAACCAAAGGCGCAACCGATGCGAATTTCGTGAAAATATACTACGACCCTGTAACGGTTGGCAGGGGAAAAAACGTGAAGTTGAGCGCTTTTTTTACCAGAACATGACTTGTGTCTAACTTTCAGAAAAGTAATCCGCTGTCAGAAACGATAAAAAGTTTCTCTTTTGGGCATATGCAACAGGCATTTTAGCCAGAATAACAGGCCGGCTTTTTATGGACTCTACCTGGCTTAGATCGGATTTTGAGTTTTTGTTGCGGTTTACTGGCTATAGTCAAAAAGAGTACATTATTGCTGTAATAAAATTACAGCATCCTGCAACGAGGAGATGAACATGGCGGTAACTTCAACAGCCCAGGCATGCGACCTGGTTATTTTCGGTGCCAAGGGCGATCTGGCGCGCCGTAAATTGCTGCCTTCCCTGTATCAGTTGGAAAAAGCGGGCCATATCCACCCGGAAACCCGGATTATCGGCGTTGGCCGGGCAGAGTGGGATAAAGAAGCGTATACCGGCGTGGTGCGAGATGCGCTGGAAACGTTTATGAAAGAACCCATTGACGAGGCGTTGTGGGAAACATTGAGCGGCCGATTGAGTTTCTGCAATCTTGACGTTGAAGATACGAAGAACTTTAGCCGGCTGGGCAAGATGCTCGACCAGAAGAATCGTACTACCATTAACTATTTCGCCATGCCGCCCAGCACCTTTGGCGCGATTTGCCGTGGTCTGGGCACCGCCGGGTTAAACAATGAACCCGCGCGCGTGGTGATGGAAAAACCGTTGGGGACCGATTTAGCGTCCTCTCGCGTTATTAACGATCAGGTTGCAGAGTACTTCAATGAGTGTCAGGTCTATCGTATCGACCATTATTTGGGTAAAGAAACGGTATTGAACCTGCTGGCGCTGCGTTTTGCCAACTCCCTGTTTTCCGCGAACTGGGATAATCGTACGATTGATCACGTACAGATTACCGTAGCGGAAGAAGTGGGGATCGAAGGACGCTGGGGCTATTTTGATCAGGCCGGTCAGATGCGCGATATGATTCAGAATCACTTGTTGCAGATTCTGACCATGATTGCCATGTCGCCGCCGTCTGATTTGACGACCGATCGTATCCGCGATGAAAAAGTGAAGGTATTGCGTTCACTGCGTCGTATCGATCGTTCCAACGTGCATGAAACGACGGTGCGCGGGCAATATACCGCTGGCTTCGTTCAGGGACATAAAGTGCCGGGTTATCTGGAAGAAGAGGGCGCGAATAAAACCAGCAGCACCGAAACCTTTGTTGCGATTCGCGTCGATATTGATGACTGGCGCTGGTCTGGTGTGCCGTTCTACCTGCGTACCGGTAAACGTCTGCCGACGAAGTGTTCTGAAGTTGTCGTGTATTTCAAAAATCCAGCGCTGAATCTGTTTCGTGATTCCTACCAGCAGTTGCCGCAGAATAAGCTGATTATTCGTTTGCAGCCGGATGAAGGCGTTGAAATTCAGATTCTTAACAAGATCCCGGGGCTGGAACACAAACACCGTCTGCAAACGGTAAAACTGGACCTGAGCTTCTCCGAAACGTTCAATCAGCAGCATCTGGCGGATGCGTATGAACGCCTGTTGCTGGAAACCATGCGCGGTATTCAGGCTTTGTTTGTGCGCCGTGATGAAGTGGAAGAAGCCTGGAAATGGGTGGATTCAATCATGGATGCCTGGTCAATGGATAATGACGCGCCGAAGCCTTATCAGGCGGGAAGCTGGGGGCCGGTGGCTTCCGTTGCGATGATTACCCGCGACGGACGTTCCTGGAACGAGTTTGAATAATAACTAATTAAAGATACCCGACCGGTTTCAATATATGGCGTGCGGCCGCGTCTGGCTGTCAACGTGCAACAGTGGAATAGGGCGGGTATACATGATGTTGTGGCGTCCTGCTATTGGCCGCCGCGGATTGGGTAGTTGCAGTTTTTAATGTATGGCTAACGGTGCGGTCGGACATCTGCAATCAATGCAGATCCCTGTGGCAGGGGCGCGCTATATAATTAATGATGCCTGCGGGCATGACTGGAGATAACTTTTGATGAAAAACTGGAAAACGAGCGCGGAACAGATTTTGACAGCGGGCCCTGTTGTTCCTGTGATTGTGGTAAACAAATTGGAGCACGCGGTACCTATGGCAAAAGCGTTGGTCGCGGGCGGCGTTCGCGTTCTGGAACTGACATTGCGTACCGACTGCGCCATAGAAGCGATTCGCGTTATTGCAAAAGAAGTGCCTGACGCTATTGTTGGCGCAGGTACGGTAACCAACCCTCAGCAACTGGCTGCTGTCATCGAAGCGGGTGCTCAATTCGCCATTAGCCCGGGACTGACCGAGCCGTTGCTGAAAGCGGCTACCGAAGGCACTATTCCGTTGATCCCCGGTATCAGCACGGTTTCTGAACTGATGCTGGGTATGGATTACGGTTTGCGTGAGTTCAAATTTTTCCCGGCTGAAGCCAATGGCGGTGTGAAAGCGCTACAGGCTATCGGTGGCCCATTCGCGCATATCCGTTTCTGCCCGACTGGTGGCATTACGCCGAAGAACTACCGCGATTATTTGGCGCTGAAAAGCGTACTGTGCGTAGGCGGTTCCTGGTTGGTACCGAATGATGCGCTGGAAAGCGGCGACTACGCGCGTATCACTGAACTGGCTCGTGAGGCGGTTGAAGGCGCGAAAGCGTAATTCAACTTTGCAGATTGGCAAAAGCCACCCAAAATGAAACGGGTGGCTTTTTTATGGCCCGCCATCTCTGGCGGGACGTCGCTATTTCTCAGCCATTGACCTTGACCGCCGCGGCGGCTTTTTTCGCTAATATCACCGCGTCGTCCGTCGTTTCCGCCATTGCCAGCGCAACGCCCATGCGGCGCTTTCCGCTGATGTCCGGCTTGCCAAACAGGCGGATCTGCGTGTGGGGCAGCAAGGCCTTTTCCAGTCCCTGATAGCGGACATTCCGGCTATCCAGTTCCGGTAGGATCACGGCAGAAGCGGCGGCGCCATATTGCCGAATCGCGCCAATCGGTAATCCCAGAAACGCGCGTACATGTAAAGCGAACTCAGACAGATCCTGAGAGATCATCGTTACCATGCCGGTATCGTGAGGGCGAGGGGATACTTCACTGAAAATCACGTCATCGCCACAAATGAACAGTTCAACGCCGAACAAGCCGTAACCGCCGAGCGCTTTGACGACCTGACTGGCAATCGCCTGCGCTCGTTCCTGCGCCAGTTTGCTCATCTGCTGCGGCTGCCAGGATTCACGATAGTCGCCGTCTTCCTGACGGTGACCAATTGGCGCACAGAAATGAATACCGTCAACGGCATGGATGGTCAGCAGCGTGATCTCGAAATCGAACTTGACCAGCCCTTCAACGATAACCCGTCCGCCGCCAGCCCGGCCACCTTGCTGCGCATATTGCCAGGCCTGTTTCAATTGCTGCGGTTCACGGATCAGGCTTTGGCCTTTGCCGGAGGAACTCATCACCGGTTTAACAATACAGGGATAGCCAATATCAGACACGGCCTGCTGGAAACTCGCTTCACTATCCGCAAAACGGTAGGTGGAGGTCGGCACCCCCAGCTTTTCCGCAGCCAGACGGCGAATACCTTCTCTATTCATCGTCAGGCGGGTAGCTTCGGCGCACGGAACCACATGGTGACCCTGTTGCTCCAGCGTCACCAGCATATCGGTGGCGATGGCTTCAATCTCCGGCACGATGTAATCCGGACGCTCCGCTTCAACCAGGGCTTTTAACGCTTCACCGTCCAGCATGTTAATGACATGGCTGCGATGCGCGATCTGCATTGCAGGCGCATCGGCGTAGCGATCAACGGCAATAACTTCAATACCCAGGCGTTGACACTCAATCGCCACTTCTTTGCCTAACTCGCCGGAACCGAGCAACATCACGCGTGTAGCATCGGTACGCAGGGCCGTTCCAATTGTTAACATAACGTCTACCTGATCGGGTTGTAAAAAATCGTCGGGAGCGATTTTCAGCGTCGCTTGCGACGGTCTGTAGGATGACGGGCAGAACGCCGTCATAAAAATGGGCGCAGTATAAACGAAAACGTTTGCGTGCGCACCACGGGTGATAAATGCGCAATACATCCGGCTACAAAGTCAGCAAGGGATTAGCGGCCCCGCTTGGCATCGTCGGAGAATCGTGCCACTCTGCAATCAGCATTTTCAAAACTGGTTATTATTCAAAATAAAGGGGATCCGAACGTAATGAGTGCACCGCAAGCAGAAAAAAGACCCCATCCGTTGACCACTCATGGCGATACTCGAGTTGATAACTATTACTGGCTGCGTGATGACCAGCGGAGCGATCCGCAGGTACTGAATTATCTACGGCAGGAAAACCGTTATTGTGACGATGTGATGGCGCCTTACCGCGACCTTCAGCAAGCGTTGTATGACGAAATGGTTAAACGGATACCGTCTGAGGATATGTCGGTACCTTATGTTCGCAATGGTTATCGCTACCAGAGCCGTTATGAACCGGGCAAAGAATATGCCATCTATCTGCGTCAGCCTGAACAGATAACTGACGAATGGGAAACGTTGCTGGATGGTAATCAGCGAGCGGAGAACCACGATTTTTACAGCTTGGGGGCGCTGGAAGTCAGCCCGAATAACCAGCTTCTGGTACTGTCCGAGGATTTCCTCTCCCGCCGGCAATATGACATTCGTTTCCGCGATCTGACGAGTGGGGAATGGCTGCCAGATGTGATTGAAAAGGTATCTGCCGGTGCTGAATGGTCTGCCGATTCGACCACCATCTATTACGTGCGCAAGCATCCGCAGACCTTATTGCCTTATCAGGTTTATCGGCACCATTTGGGCGGCGATCCGGCGGATGATGAACTGGTGTACGAAGAGCTGGATGATACCTATTACGTCAGTTTGGGAAAAACCACTTCTGAGCGCTATATCACCATCTACCTGAGCAGCACAACGACGACGGAAGTGCGATTGATTGACGCGGCGGATACGGCGTCGGTGCCGCAGGTATTCATCCCGCGTCGTAAAGACCATGAGTATGGGGTAGACCACTACCAGAACTCGTTTTATCTGCGTTCCAACCGGGAAGGCAAGAATTTCGGTCTCTATCGTTCGCAGAAACCCGATGAAAGCGAGCTGGAGACGTTGATCGCTCCATGTGAGCATCGCGTATTGGAGGGATTTGAACTTTTCCGTGACTGGCTGGTGGTTGAGGAAAGGGAACGGGGCCTGACCAGCCTGCGCCAGATCCACTGGCAAACGCAGGAAGAGAAAGCGATTACTTTCAATGATGCCAGCTATGTTACGTGGCTATCCTATAACCCGTCCCCGGAAACCGCCTTGCTGCGTTACGGCTATGCATCAATGACGACGCCGAGTTCGCTGTATGAACTGAATATGGATACCGGACAGCAGCAGCTGTTGAAGCAAGCCGAAGTGAAAAACTTTACGCCGGGGGACTACCAGAGCGAGCGCCTGTGGATCAAAGCGCGAGACGGCGTAGAAGTTCCCGTATCGCTGGTCTACCACCGGGAACATTTTAAACCGGGGCAGAATCCGATACTGGTATACGGCTACGGCGCGTATGGCAGTAGTATGGATCCCGATTTTAGCGTTAGTCGGTTAAGTCTACTGGATAGGGGATTTGTTTTTGCGTTGACGCACATTCGCGGCGGTGGCGAATTGGGACAGACGTGGTACGACGATGGACGATTGCTGAATAAAATGAACTCCTTCAATGATTTCATTGATGTTTCTCAGGCGTTGATCGAGAAAGGCTATGGCGATCGTCAAAACATGTTCGCGATGGGCGGCAGTGCCGGTGGATTATTAATGGGGGCGGTGGTCAATCTGGCTCCGGATCTGTTTAAAGGTGTAGTCGCTCAGGTGCCGTTTGTGGATATCCTGACTACCATGCTGGATGATTCTATTCCGTTAACGACGGGAGAATATGACGAGTGGGGCAACCCTCATGATCGTACCTACTATGACTATATCCGACAATATAGCCCGTACGATGGCGTCACGGCGCAGGATTATCCTCACATGCTGGTGACCACCGGGCTGCATGACTCGCAAGTCCAATACTGGGAGCCCGCGAAATGGGTAGCTAAACTGCGTGACATGAAGACGGATAACCGATTGCTATTGATGTATACCGATATGGATGCCGGACACGGTGGCAAATCTGGGCGTTTTAAACATTATGAGGATATTGCGCTGGAGTATGCGTTCTTGCTGATGGTGTTGGAAAAGTCTGACAGTTAGTGCCGTTGCTTACCACGAGTAAACCCGCAGAAAGGCGGGTTTACCGAGCAGCATGATAGTTTTAATTGATGTCAGCCTGTGGTTGAGCTTTCTTTGCCTTTTTGTCCGCCCGTTTTTCCGCAGCGGTTTTCTGGGGTTTCTTCTTGCTGTTCTTTTTGCTGTCCATTCCTTTACTCATATCTTACCTCGCTTGAAAAAGGTTGGTTTGCCTACCCATTAACCGCCTGTTTTACCCAATATGCAAGGGGAAAAACGGTTTTTATTGCGAGTCTGCTGAGCCAAAAAAATTATTTGGCTTTGGGTTCATAGGGAAGGCGTGAAAACTGGAGTGAGAGTTGACGATAAACGGCAACGCGCTCACGAAAATAACTGCGCAGATGTTCAGGTTGCTCTTTTTCAATCATTTCAGGAATGACAGGCATGTTATACCGCTCTTTGAAAGCAACCCCGGACGCCGCTAAATCAACATTAACCTTATCCATTTCTTCTTTAGAAAGTTCCGCCAGGTTATGTCCCATCGCGTTTTCTCCTGATTCATGGTGACGATATGCTGGCGTCAAGGTAAAGCAGAGCCATAAAAATCGCAAGTGATACGAGGCGCCTTTCCTGATTGCCGATGTGTTGAGCGAGTTACCTGACCTTATCTGGATCGCGTATCGGGAAGAGGTGGCAGGCAGAGCCAGTATCACCTGTATTTATCCCTCATCAGAATCACTGACTTTCATCATCTATATCTTGAAATTGAATATATCCATATTTATTTCTTACTGATAATAAAAATGATTATCAAAAAGATTAAGAGTTTATTGATAATGAAAATTACTATCAGTAAAAAATAATATTTGATTGATTTTAAAGTTAATAGTTATTTATTGTTAATTTAGTTAATAAGATGTTTTTTATTTTTTATCTTCAGGGCATAATGATATTCAATTGATTTACCTGCCAGAAAAATAAGGGATACCAATGTTAAAAAAAGAAATGATACAAAAACTGAATGAGCAACTTAATCTGGAGTTCTATTCTGCAAATTTGTATTTGCAAATGAGCGCATGGTGTGGCGATAAAGGTTTTGAAGGGGCGTCCGCATTTTTAAAAGCCCATTCTCAGGAAGAAATGGAGCATATGCAGCGTTTGTTTGATTACCTGGACGACACGGGCAGCCTGCCAATTCTGGGGGCGATCGCTGCGCCGCCGGTCGAGTTCACGTCACTATCTGACGTTTTCAAGCTCACTTATGAACACGAACAGCTTGTCACCTCGAAAATCAATGAACTGGCACATGCTGCGATGACGCAGCAGGATTACTCAACCTTCAACTTCCTGCAATGGTACGTTGCTGAACAACATGAAGAGGAGAAGTTGTTCAAATCCATCCTTGATAAGCTATCGCTGGTTAATACCAACGACGGCGGCCTGTTCTTCATCGATCAGGATCTGAAGAAAATGTCTGCTGCTGTTTCAGGTGCAGCAAACTAATGCCATCAGGCCATTTTTAGCTGGCATGGGATGAGAGCGTGACTCATCCCATGTTGTTTTCTACCGCTTTCCCTTCCTGATTTTCTTGTCTACGGCGCACGGATTTACCGACAAATGGCGCAGGTTCTGTGCTACGCGTTGCCATTCTGCCAGATTGATTGCTTATCGATAAGCATGGGTTTGCCGCTCGACTTCATTGGATACTGCCGTTATGATCGCTCACAGAGTCTATATGCAACCTTATGTTTTATAAGGTTTGATATTTGTCTTTGTCCGGGTAGGACGGTTTGTAAATATGATGTTGCATAATCGTCTGGATAATCATGTTCAGGAACATCTGATGAAGAAACTATTGCCAGCTATTATTCTCGCTTCTCTGTCTGTGAACGCATTTGCTGCGGCGAAACTGGCGAACATTAGTCGCCTGGAATATGGAGAACAGTGGGCCTTTACGCGAGAAGAAGTTCAGCTGATTTGTCGTCCTGGCAAGGCGATATATGCTTTGCACACCGGGACATTGATGCAATATCCGCTCAATGACGCGGCGACGGAACAAATGAAGGCCGGGCTGGTGAATGCCAAACCGATAGATGAAATTTGGCTTGATGACCCTAAAAATCCCGGCCAAAAGAAAAGCCTGCAACCTTTTATTGAACGGGCCGAGTCACTCTGCCTGCCGGATAAAAAATCCTAAAGTGATTGATTCTCATTCAGTTGTTAATCAACAGATACCGGATGGTTATCGTAAAGTGTGAAACTTGTTCCATTTGTGATAGCTACTAGATGGTTGAGACTGGAAAATGCAGGGGAGTTTACTACGCTTAAGTAGCAAGGCTAGTTCAGCTTGTATAAATGCCAACTTTTAGCGCACGGCTCTCTCCCAAGAGCCATTTCCCTAGACCGGATACAGGAATCGTATTCGGTCTTTTTTTAACTAATTGATTTATAACAATTTGTTTTTCAGATCCACGAAAATACACGAAATTCGATATTCGGTCTTTTATAAATAGGTGTATTCTTTCCCCCTCGAATCCAGATATTTATCGGTCATTTTGGCTGATTTATGGCCGAGTAGCTTCTGGGCAAACTTCTTTCCTCGCTCCTTTTCGTAGAGCCGGCCGATAAGACTTCGTATTTCATGAAAGGGTGGCGGACTTTCAAAGAAACTGAAGTCAGCGTTAAGTCTAAAATCATAGAAGCTAAAACCACCAAAAGGGTATATCAAGGGAATAAAAAAGGGGAATTATTTACCGCCGGATAGCCCAAATAAAACTATACCGTAGCTGTCAGCAAAGCTGGTCTTGAAAGAACCCAACAAAAAATATTCAAAATCTGAACTATGGAAAAAGCCACTGAAGATTATCGCGATGCTGCTAAAATCAAAATGGTCAGATGGATGTTGTTCTGTCTTTAAAAGAAGTCGGGTTGCTACAGAAACTGGATGAAATCCCATCATTAAATCGTTCTTCCTGGCCTTTGCGTAAACAAGGGGCCAGGATGATGCCAATGAGTTGTTGGAGGAAAAGTTGTTGGCTTGTTAACTGAGCGGGGGGGAACGCCCGGACTCAGGGCGTTCGGTGGTTAATTAAAATTAGCCTTACACTCTGATAGGTCAGTGAATTTCGATTTGGAAACCCATGTGTATTTGAACGTGTCACCCACTAAATATTGAGTGTCCCGTAACTCCTGCCTTTTATCATAAATTGGCTGGTCATACACATGACGGCCAATCTCTATTTTGCCCCAACAGACGGGCGGTTTAGTTTCGGTGCAGGCTATAGTCAATAAAGGGAAGGCAAACAAACAGAGATATTTCTTCATAAATAATTTCCATACGCATTATCTATTTTGTTTCATTCGTTTTTATAAACCACACAGTTGCATTTTATTTCAACCAGTTGCGAATACACATGATCGGCGTCAGTAAAAAATAGAAATCCGGTTTGAGTGAACGAAAATTTCCCGAATTTTCTCGAAATACGTCATAACTATTCATGGCTTTTTACTTGACGATATGACGGATGTAAAAAAGCCCACCTTTCAGGTTTATGCCGTTCACTTAAGCGTAGGTATCCCCTCGCACAGTTGCTGTGGTCACTTCCGGTCTTTCGCCCCTTAAACGAGCGGCATTAACCTTTCTGGTGGGCTTCGCTTTCCCTGATGTCATCGTTATTGTTTGCATTCCACCATTATGATGACATCAGATGTGTATATTTTATAAACGTTTATACAGATCAATTCTTCGTTATTGATCGGTTATGGCGATCAATGTGTTATCGGTACCTGGCATCTGCGGTTTAGAAACAACTCCCGATCCCGGTCATAAATCATGCCTGGATGCGATATATCGGGCCAGCATGATGGAATATCAGCGACACAAAGGAACAGGAGGCGAGTCAATTAACGCTGTATCAGAAGGGGGATGATGAGTTGGCGTATCAAATAGAGAGATTAATTATTAGTTTGCTAGCTTTATAAAAAAAAACTCCAATTCCGTAAAATTGGAGGCGTCAAAGTCGACTAACACCAGGGAAACGTTTAGTTAATTTTAAAGATAGCAGTGTAATAAAAAGATTCCAGTCTCAAAACGATTTTTATAACCATAAGAGATTCAATGTTGGGTTAGTTCATATGCGAGGGATAAATAAGCTTTGTGTAAAGAGGGGATAAAAACTCACTCTGAATGGCGCCGGTGAACAGGCATCGGTGTTCTGGTGGTGTGCATCGCTGACAATACGTGATTCGATAGGATTAAATAACAGAATATGACGAATCTTCAGGCGATTAATAATTCCGTAGTGTAATAATAACACTTCAAAACAAAAATCCGCCTGTATGAGGCGAGTGTTCATCTCTATCACCAATGAACTTATTTATACAGCTTTATACAGCGACGCCGTGCCGTTCAGTTGGTTAATGGATGTCGGATAGACAGCGTTTATCATTCAAAAAATTGTCTATTTTCTGTTGTGCCATCCTATGGCGTTACGCAGTAGGATAAAGAAAGGTAAAAAAATATTCATAAACATAAAACGAAAGGAATAACTATGCAGATATCAGCACGTCGCTTAGCCACGCTCACTCAGGCATTGTTACAAAAAGTTGGCTGTGAGGAGGCTGAGGCTACCTGTGTCGCCGAGCATCTGGTTGCCGCCAACCTGAAAGGACATGATAGCCACGGGGTTGGCATGCTGCCGCATTATGTGAGCTTTATTCACGATGAAATTATGCATCCGAACACGCCAGCCCGTTTATTGCGCGATGGGGGCGCGGTACTGCAATTCACCGGCGATCGCGGGTTTGGGCAGCGTACGGGCAAAGAAGCGATGCAGGCGGCGATTGCGCGGGCCAAAACCACTGGCGTATGTTTAATGACGCTGTCATCTACCTGCCACCTTGGACGTATTGGAACCTATGGTGAGATGGCCGCCGACGCCGGGATGGTGTCGATCCATTTCGTCAACGTCAACGATCTGGACCCGATTGTAGCCCCGTGGTGTGGCAGCGAAGCGCGTTTCGGCACCAACCCTATTTGTATCGCGTTCCCGAAGAGCGAACACAATGCTGCGTTTGTGCTCGATTTCGCCACCAGTATTGTGGCGCTGGGAAAAACCCGCGTTGCTTATCTGGCGGGTAAAAAGTTTGATGAAGAAGTGATGTTGGATAGTCATGGCCGGTCGACCAATGACCCCCGCGTCATGTGGGAAGGTGAAACGCATGGCGCATTGAAACCCATCGCCAGGCATAAAGGCGGTGGGCTGATTATTGCGGCGGAAATGCTGGCGGGGCTGTTATCCGGCGGCGGCACGATTCAACCGGAGAATGAACGGCATGGCGCCATTGTAAACAATATGACCACTATCGTGATCGATCCTTCCTGCATGGTATCCATGACGTGGCTACAGCAGGAATATGATGCCATGCTTGACTATGTCCGCTCTTCCCGGGCGCCGGATCCTGGGCAACCGATTCTGATTGCTGGCGAACCAGAAATCAGAACCAAAGCGCAGCGTGAAGCGGAGGGTATCGAACTGTCCGATCAGGAATGGCAAAAGATTGTTGAAGCGGGCGTGTCTTTGGGTATGAGCCCGGATGAATTTGTGTGATGCGGCGCACATGCTACGGGTCGCGCCGGAGAAGATTTGAACCGGAGGAGGTGGCGTAGTGCGAGGATTGTTGGTTAGTCTGATTATTCTGGGGGGGCTGATTGTTTTCGCTCCCTGGATCCTGCGCCACCTTCCGCCCGGTTATGATCCGTTTTCGACGTTGTCGGTTGACGATCCGCCAACTTTTGTTACCCGATACAAATTGAGGCAGTTGGCGAGTAACCCTGAAGAATGTCTGACGGTATTGGCACAGGCGCAAGAGAAAGGGCGAATTACCTTTTCACCGGCGAATGATGTGGAAGGGCAATGTCCGCTATCCTCGCCTGTCCGCGTACAGCGTTTTGGCGCGGTCGGACTCAGTACCAGCTTTCTGGCCAGTTGCCCGCTGGCGCTAAGCAGCACGATGTTTGTTACGCAATCGGCTATTCCGCAAGCGTCGCTGTTGGGAACCTCGCTGATTCGGATTGACCATGTCGGCAGTTATGCCTGTCGAAATATTTACCATCGTCCTGAGGGACGATTAAGTGAACATGCTACGGCGGATGCCCTGGATATTGTTGGTTTCCGTCTGGCTGACGGCCGTCAAATCAGCGTATTGAACCAATGGCCGGAAAATAATGAACGCGGGGACTATCTGCGGGCCACCTTCAGGGATAGCTGCCGTTTTTTTGGCAATTCACTGGGGCCAGAATATAACGCCGCACACGCAAACCATTTTCATCTGGGTATGAGAGGTTTTGGCGTGTGCCGATGACGCTGATTGAACGGGCGCGGAGGATTAAAAATCCGTGTATTCCTGTGCCGGTATCCAGAAACCGTCGATAAATTCTTCAATAGGGTAACATCCCGCGCGGCGCAAACGTTGCTCGTCCATGGCCCGCAGGCATTGTGCTTCCGTATTGTAGGCACCGGCCACCAGTTCATCACAGCCATGCCCGAGGTAACAAACAAATATCACCAGTGCAAACATGATGCCCTCAACTTTCCGATGTTATATCCGCCATTTTTAAAGCCGCAAGGGATCCTGCTACCCGTTTTCCCGCACCTTGAAATCGCCTGGGTATCTACCATTCAATGCAACGGTTATTTCCTGATACGCTACTGGCAATTGTAGATGAAAACGCTGGAGAAGTGAGGATGCTCGCGTTTATCCGGTGGTTTTATCACCACCGGATAAACACGGGGGGCAGATGAGAACGTTGTTTAGTGACGCTCCGGGCCGGCAGCGCCGGCGCCATCCCGGACCAGATCGCGCGGCAGGTTGTTTTTGATCCGGCTGCCAATACGCTTGGCAAGACCAACGGGACAATTCTGATAGGTGAGCAGCAGTTCATTCGCAACGGGAAGGTGGTCCGGGTAACTGTCTTTGCCCTGAAACCATTCACTGGCCTGTTGGGGTGTCAGCGCATAACCGTGGCAGGCATCGGCTTTTGCCAGGGCAATGACGGCTTCATGCTGCCAGCGATAGCCTTTGGGAAAGCGTTCCGCCAGTTTGATGCCGATCCGCGAGAATTTGATATTGCCAAACGCAGAGATCAGCGTGGTGGGGAACAGCCAGATTTCACTGTCGCGCTGCCATAGCTGGTGTTGATTGCGGTCCCATGTCAGACCTTGCTTTTCTGCCGCCTGAATCATCAACGTTGCATCTTTGGCATTCAGCGGCGAAAACGGGAACTTACCGACTTTATAGCCCGGAGCGGGGAGCGGCGGTACGCTGGCCGTTTTCCTCAGGCGTGCCACAAAGAATCCTTCACTGTCATAGATTTGCGGAAAAACATGTAAAAACCCTTCCTCGGTGGCGGCCTGTGATGCATTCGGAAAGAGGTCGGCTAACGACTCGAACTCGCAAGCGTTGGGAAACTGCTGCCGTAACCAGTGGCAAACCTGCTGATTTTCCTGTGTGTTCAGGGTACAGGTAGAGTAGATCATGACGCCGCCGGGCTTTAACGCGTGGAAGGCACTCAAAATCAGATCGCGCTGGGTAGCGGCGATGCTGGCAATGCTTTCAGGCGACCAGTGACTCATGGCTGCCGGATCTTTGCGAACCACGCCCTCGCCAGAGCAGGGCGCATCCAGCAGAATGGCATCGAAATACTCGGGTAAGGCCGCGCCAAACACCCGGCCATCGAAATGCGTGATGGCTGTATTGCTCACGCCGCAGCGACTGATGTTGGCATGCAGCACTTTGACCCGGCTGGCGGAGTATTCATTGGCGATAATCCCGCCCTGATTATTCAGTCGGGCTGCAATTTGCGTTGTTTTGGAACCGGGGGCGGCGGCAACGTCCAGAACCTTTTGCGGCAATGCGTGGTCATGAAATAAAGCGCTGACCGGCAGCATCGAACTGGCTTCCTGAATATAAAACAGGCCGCTCAGGTGTTCCAGCGTATTGCCCAGTCGCATACTTTCATCGTCTGCATTCGACAGCCAAAAGCCCTCTTCGCACCAGGGGATCGGGTCAAGCTGCCATTGATAGGGTTCAATCAGTTGCAGGAAGGCTTCGATGCTGATTTTTAACGTATTGACACGAATGCTACGGCGCAACGGTCGTTGGCAGGCGGCAATAAAATCGTCCATCGAAAGCTGGGCAGGCATGATCGCCCGCGTTGCATCAAGAAATTCAACAGGTAAATTGGCCGGAGTCTGTTTAGCCACGCGGGATGTCCCATTACAGCGATAAAGATTAAGTGGCGGAGTTTACCATAAAAATGATTACCGCGTGGGTCAGGCAGGGGCAGTATCACTGCCCCCTGACAGCGTTTAGTTTGCCGGAATTGCCGTTCCCCATTGACGCCACTCTTTTGGCTCTTCATTACGCAACAGGAAATGTTTGCCTTCCTGCGCCTGCGGTGATAGTGGGGTGGTGGCCGGCGTCGCAAACGCGATACCACCACGGATAAACTGCTGGAATGTGCCGCTTTTTATCACGCCGCCGGTTAACCCGAACTGTAGGTTATAGCCGGAAGCCAGCCAGAATACGGAATTGTCTCTTACCAGATGCTGGTAACGTTTACTGATGCGTAATGCAACGGAGATGCGATCGGAGAGTATCCCCAGCGATAAACCGGTGACCGTTCCCACCTCAATACCCCTGAATAACACCGGCGTTCCCACCTGTAGCGCGCCAGCTTCCGGCGCATCCACGCTGATATTTAATCCATCCTGATAGCGTGAATCGGAAATGGTTGCTTGCTGTAGTTCAAAACTGCGAGTGACGCTGCCGCTGCCCGGTTCAACATTGATATAAGGCTGGAATAATGTTTCCAGATGATTCACGCCGGCCGCTGAAATTTCCGGTGTCACCACGGAAAAACGCGTGCCTGAACGGGCGAAATTACGCACGTATTCGGGATAAAGCACCGCCTGCACCCAGACTTCATTACGCTGGTCGGACAGTTTCAGTGAATCAAGCTGACCGATATCGATACCCAGGTAGCGAATAGGCATTCCCGGTGACAGCTTGCTGGCATCGTAAGTACGAAGGATGATTCGGCTGCCGACCGCACGGGCTGCCGTCTCATTATTGTAGAGGACGCGTTTACCGCCTTTGATTTCAGGCGCGCCTTCGAGGTTATCAAAGCTGATGGCGCCTTTCAGCGCACGATTGAGCGGCGATGCCTGCACGGTTAAACCCGACGTATTCAACTGTACGCGCGCGCCGCCCTCGGCCCAGAACACACTGTTATCAGTCAGCAGCTTGCGGTGTTCCGGACGAATATAGACATCGACTTCAAAATAATTCGCTTTGGGCCGGACGTGCATGATTTCACCCACCTCAAACTTACGGTAGAGCACAATCGAACCATCCTGAATATCAGGCAGGCTGTCCGTCACTAACGTAAGGGTCGGTGAGGGGGTCGTCCCACGAATGCCTTCCTGTGCTTTTTCGAGGTCGCTGAAAAGCGGATAACTCGTCAGGATGTCACCTTTGCTGCCAGGCAGTACCTGAATGCCTCCGCTTACCCATTCCTGCGCACTGGCGCCCAACACCTGTATGCCGTCCAACCCCACTTTAACGTTCACCCGGCTGTTGACGATGAACTTACTGTCCTTATGCAACAGATGACGGTACTGTGGCTCGATCGCCAGAGTAAAACTGACGCCTTGTTCATCCAGCGTGCGCTTAACAATTTGACCAATTTGTACGCCGTGCAGCAAAACAGGCTGTCCACTGTCGATGCCATAGCTTTGCGCCGCGTTCAGCTGTATGGCGAGGGCGCCAGGTTGCGACAACGGCTGCTGGCTGCTGTCCAGCACTTCAAAATGTTGCCGGGGGCCGCCTTCTCCGGGAATCAACGTCAGCGTCGGCCCGTTGAGCAGTCGGGAAATGTTCAGATCGTTAAGTGATAGTTTGGGTTTGGTCAGTTCAATACGCGTGCCTTCACGCATCAGGGAAACCACGGCGGGATCGATAATCAGTTCGCCATTGACCCGCTGGCTGTCGGGAATCAGAGTGATTTTGTTCAACGTTCCGACTTCCAGGCCCTGATACATCAGCGGCGTACGGCCTTCGGCCAGCCCGTCTCCTGACGGCAATTCAAGCGTTATCATCACCCCGCGCTGACTTTGCGCCAGATCGGGATATAAACGGTAGGATTGTTCGGCGCTGGCTATTTCACCGCTTTCCGGAGAATCGAATGCAATCGCGCCGTTAACCAGCGCGGACAGATTTTCCATTTCAACTTTGGCGCCGCTAAAGCTGATATCCGCATTGAAACCGGACACGTTCCAGAAGCGGCTGTCCTTTTTCACCAGATTGGTAAAGCGTCGCTCAATCAGAACGTCGATCGTCACGCTATGGTGATCTTGCGAAACCGTATAGTCATACACTCTCCCCACCGGGATTTTGCGGTAATAGACCAGCGAGCCGTTATTCAGTGAACCTAAATCATCGGCTTGCAGGTGAACTAACAGCTCACCGGTATTCACCCGATATTTGGGTTGTGTATCCAGGGCGGAAAAATGTGACTGTGGTTCGCCTGAACCCGGCATCATGCCAATGTAGTTGCCGCCGACCAGCGCATCGAGGCCGGAGACGCCGGCAAGGGAGGCTTTGGGGGTCACCAGCCAGAATTGCGTACCGGTACGCAGAGCATCGGCCATGTCGCTTTTGATGCTGGCCTCGACCTGAATGGTGCGCAGATCGTCACTGAGCTTGATATCTTGCACGGTGCCGACTTCAACTCCCTGATAACGAACTGGCGTGCGCCCGGCGACAATGCCGTCCGCGGAGACGAAATCAATCGTGACCGTCGTTCCACGCTCCTTTTGATTGGTATAAACCAACCAGCCGGCAATCAGTAGCGCAATTAACGGCAGCAGCCAGAAAGGCGAAAACCGATGTTTATTCTTCACTGTTGCCTGATTTGATATCTCGGGTTTGTTGTCTTGCATCGTTATCCCACATCAGTCGGCTATCCAGCCATTCAACGGCCAGGATAGTTAGCACCACCGCCGCCCCAAAATAAAAAGCGGCGGGCCCCATCGTAAAAGCGAGTAGTTGATCGCGGTTGACGAGCGACATCGTCAACGCAATGACAAATAAATCCAACATAGACCAGCGCCCGATCCAGGCAATCATTCGCAATAGCCGCATTCTGGCCATGATGCCTTGCTCGATCCGGAAATGAATACTGAGCAACAGACTAAACAGCACTACGACCTTGGTAAAAGGCACCAGAATACTGGCGATAAATACCACCAGTGCCACCGGAATATTGCCGGATGCCAGCGAGAGAATACCGGAAAAAATGGTGTCTTCGGTACGAACGCCGTTCACATAGATAATCGAGATCGGCAACAGGTTGGCTGGAAACAGGAAAATGACCGATGCAATCAGGGCGGCCCAGGATTTTTGCAGGCTATGCCGTCGCCGCAACCGCAAAGGGACATGGCAACGCGGGCAGCGTCCCTGGTTATCGGGTGAACTGGTAAAGTGGCAGGCGATACAGATTCGATAGTGTTCTGGTGAAATAACCGGGCGCAGGCGGGGGTAAAAACGCTGCCACAGCTGATCGGTATTCAGATGGATCAGCGTCAGAACGCTCAATGCCATTAGCGCCAGAAATGCAATCAAGCCGTGCCCCGGCTCGACATCGGCAAATTCCCGGACTTTGATGGCGGCCACGGCCATCCCCACCAGATAGATATCCAGCATCATCCATTCTTTCAGCCTGTCCAGCATCAGCAGGATAGGACGCAGGTTCATGCCGATACGCGGCGCAAAGAACAGATACAACAGCGCGAAAACCAGCGTCAGCGGAACGCCGACGGTACAAAAAGCCACCATGCTTGCCGTTACCGGGTTTCCCTGCCGGGTAATCTGCCAGATGCCTTCAAACAGGCTGGCATTGATGGTGACGCCAAGCAGCCGAATGCTGATTAACGGTTCGGTAAAAGCAAACGGCATGAGGACCAGCATGGCAACGGCCATGGCGGTCAGCCGGGAGATGGGCCAGTCGAGCCCCGAACTGACTTTGGCATCGCAGCGCGGGCAGTTGGCCGTCTGGTTGCGCTTGAGTCCGGGTATCATAAAGAGCGCATCGCACTCCGGACAGCGATGGTAACGCGCTATGGTCTGTGATGACGCCGTAATGCCGTCCACCCGCGGCGGTCTGGAAGACGGAACAGGGGCAGGACTGATTATGTGATGTATCTTCATATTTCCTGCTGTCAGGTGAACAGGCACCATTTTAGTGTATCAGGTACTGGCGCATAACCGAACGCTGCCATAGCGTAACTGAATGATGCCTGACATAAAACGCGGCTACACTTTATTTATGCGGTTTATGGCTATGAGAAAAAGACATATAGCGGATAAGATACGCGGTTGCGATGTTGATATGGTGTTCGGCGCATAAATAGCACATTATGCCCGTTGCCTGCATGGTAATGCGGAGAATTCCGTGCGCGGATGAATAAATCTTATGGCATCCTGTAGCGGGTATTTTCGTATTGTGATTTATGCTGTTATCTGTCTGAACTGAAAAGACAACTACATATTATTATGAATAAACAAGAATTTTATAAGGATTTAACCCGTGATTTGTCATCGCTGATCGCGGGAGAAAATCGTTTTATAACAATACTGTCAAACAGTAGCGCATTACTATTTGAGCGTTTGGATGGGGTTAACTGGGCTGGTTTTTATCTACTGGAAAACGATACGCTGTTCCTGGGACCTTTTCAGGGACGGGTTGCCTGTGTCCGTATTCCGGCGGGCAAAGGCGTATGCGGTCGGGCGATCGCTGAAAATCGAATCCAACGCGTAGATGATGTGCATGCCTTTCCCGGTCATATTGCCTGCGATGCAGCAAGTAACGCTGAAATTGTCCTGCCGCTGATAGTCAGCGGTCGATTGATCGGTGTTTTAGATATTGATAGCACGATTTATCAACGGTTTGACGCGGATGATGAAGAGGGTCTTAAAGCCGTGGTGAACGTACTTTGTGCTCAACTTGAAGAGAGCGATGTGCTGACTTTTATCAATTCTCTCACGTTGAGACAAGGATAACGTAGCAATTGCTGATGGCGTCATTATAATGACGCCTGTTCATGCCTGCGCCGGTTGGCAAACCCGTTGTAATCAGGAAATTTCATGGAAAATCAACCTAAGTTGAACAGCAGTAAAGAAGTCATTGCCTTTTTGGCAGAGCGATTCCCGCTTTGTTTCACTACTGAGGGTGAAACTCGCCCGTTAAAGATCGGTATATTTCAAGATCTTGTTGAGCGCGTGCCGGAATCAGATAACGTGAGTAAAACGCAATTGCGTTCTGCATTGAGGCTCTATACCTCAAGCTGGCGTTACCTGTACGGCGTTAAACTGGGCGCTCAGCGCGTGGATTTGGATGGAAATCCATGCGGCGAGTTGGAACAGCAGCATGTCGATCATGCCCGTAAGCAACTGGAAGAAGCGAAAGCCCGGGTTCAGGCACAGCGTGCTGAGCAACTGGCCAAAAAACGCGAAGCAGCCGGGGAATCCGCCGAATCCGCTCGTACCCCACGTCCTCAGGGAAAGAGCGCGCCGCGTCGTGACCGTGATGGTGCCAACACCGCACCGCGTAAATCACGTCAGTCCTCGTTCCGCCAGTCGACGTCATCTTCTCAGCAATCCGTCAAAGCGCAGCCACGGCAGGCCAAACCCGCCGTCAGCGAGCCTCAGCGTGTTGCGGTTACGGATGTTTCCAAACTGCAAATCGGTCAGGAAATCAAGGTCAGAGCCGGCAAAGATGCCATGGATGCTACTGTGCTTGAGATTGCCAAAGGTGAAGTCAGGGTTCAGTTGGCTTCAGGTCTGGCAATGATTGTGCGCGCAGAACATTTGCAGTTCTGATACGGAGGCCAACCTGGGCATGAACAATTTAGTCAGAATGACCGCCATTGCGGGTTTGCTGTTGACAGGCGTCAGTTTTGCAAATGTAAATGCAAATGAAAATATTACACGCGCTGAGCAAATTCCTCAGCTTCAGCAGGAGCCTCAGCATGCAACGGTAAGCGATCGCGTTGCGTCACGTTTCCTGCGCTCCCATTATCGTCAGTTCATGCTGGACGATCAGTTCTCCGAGAAGATTTTCTCCCGCTATCTCAATATGCTCGACTACAGCCACAATGTGTTGCTGGCATCGGATATTGCGCAGTTTTCCAATAAGAAAACGCAACTGGGCGAGGAGATCAAATCAGGTAAGCTGGATATCCCTTATGCGCTTTATAATCTGGCGCAAAAAAGACGTTTTGAACGTTACCAATACGCGTTGTCGTTACTGGAAAAGCCGATGGACTTTACCGGCAACGACACCATCGATCTTGACCGCAGCAAAGCGCCCTGGCCGCAAAATGCGGGGGAGCTTAATCGGTTATGGGATGCCAAAGTCAAGTATGACTGGCTGAGCCTGAAACTGACCGGTAAAGATGACAAAGATATCAAAGAAACACTGACCAAACGTTATCAGTTTGCGATTCGCCGTCTGGCGCAGAGCAACAGCGAAGATGTTTTTCAGTTGGCCATGAATGCTTTTGCGCGGGAAATCGATCCGCACACCAGCTATCTCTCTCCAAGGAACACCGAACAGTTCAATACGGAAATGAGCCTATCGCTGGAAGGTATTGGCGCGGTGTTGCAAATGGATGACGATTACACCGTGATTAACTCCATGGTGCCCGGCGGTCCGGCGGCGAAGAGCAAAAGCCTCTCCGTTGGCGATCGGGTGGTGGGCGTGGGGCAGACCGGCAAACCGATGGTGGACGTTATCGGCTGGCGGCTTGACGATGTTGTCGCATTGATTAAAGGGCCGAAAGGCAGCAAGGTTCGCCTGGAAATTCTGCCGGCGGGTAAAGGGACGAAAACCCGGACGGTGACGTTGACGCGTGAACGCATTCGTCTTGAAGACCGTGCGGTGAAGATGTCGGTCAAGAATGTCGGCAAAGAGAAGGTTGGCGTACTGGATATCCCTGGTTTCTATGTCGGCCTGACGGATGACGTCAAGGTTCAACTACAGAAGCTGGAAAAACAGCATGTCAGCAGCATTGTTATTGATCTGCGCAGCAACGGCGGCGGCGCGCTGACGGAAGCGGTCGGTTTGTCCGGTCTGTTTATTCCGAGCGGCCCGGTTGTTCAGATTCGCGATAATAACGGTAAAATTCGTGAAGATAGCGATACTGACGGCATAGTGTATTACAAAGGACCGCTGGTGGTGCTGGTAGACCGTTTCAGCGCATCCGCATCGGAAATCTTTGCGGCGGCGATGCAGGACTATGGCCGTGCGCTGATTGTGGGCGAACCGACTTTTGGTAAAGGTACGGTACAGCAGTATCGCTCGCTGAACCGCATTTACGATCAGATGTTGCGTCCTGACTGGCCGGCGTTAGGGTCTGTTCAGTATACGATTCAGAAATTTTATCGTATCAATGGCGGCAGCACGCAGATGAGAGGCGTCACGCCAGATGTGATGATGCCAACCGGAACGGAAACGGTTGATACCGGTGAGAAGTTTGAAGATAACGCGCTGCCGTGGGATAGCATTAAAGCCGCTAACTACACGAAGAGCGGCGATCTGAAACCGCTGATCGGTTCGCTGAACGAGTATCATCAGGAGCGGATTGCCAAAGATCCTGAATTCCAGTATGTCGCTCAGGATATCGCGCGCTATAACTCGACGAAAGACAAACGCAACACGGTGTCGCTCAACCTTGCTCAGCGTGAGAAGGAAAATGAAGACGACGAAGCGATGCGTCTGGGACGAATCAACGAGCGTCTGGCAAGGGAAGGTAAAAAACCGCTGAAATCACTGGAAGATCTGCCAAAAGATTATCAGGCACCCGATCCTTACCTGGATGAAACGGTACACATTGCGCAGGATTTGGCGCAGGAGCAAAAAGAGTAAATCTCTCTGTTTGCTTGCTTTTGCCAACCCTCCCCTGCGAAGGGGAGGGTTGAGTAAGCATCAAAAGATTAACGACCCGCTTTCAACTGCTGAAAATAGGTTTCGTACAGCGTGCTGGCGCTGCCAACATCGTTTTGCCACTCACCTTTATTGATTGTTTCTTCATCCGGATACAGCGTTTTGTCACCTGACACCTCGGCAGGCAGCAGTTTCTTCGCTGCAAGATTCGGTGTGGGGTAACCAATGGTCTCAGCTACCTGTGCGGCAATCTCGGGACGCAACAGGAAGTTAATCATTTTCATCGCGCCATCGACGTTTTTAGCATTAGCCGGGATAGCCAGACTGTCCATCCAGAAAATACCGCCTTCTTGCGGCCAGACCACATCCAACGGGGTACCCGACTGACGGGCGACATACGCGGAACCGTTCCAGACCATTCCCAGATTCACTTCACCTTCCATAAACGGATTACCCGGATTATCGGAATTGAAGGTCAATACGTTAGGCATTAATTTCTTCAGTTCGTTATAGGCGGCTTCAATCTCTTTCGGATCGGTGGTATTGGCGGAATAGCCCAGCTTACGCAGCGCAATCTGGAACACTTCGCGAGCATCATCAGTCAGCAGCAGGCTGTTTTTATACTTGGTGTCCCACAGATCGGCCCAGCGAGTGACGCTGGCCGGGTCGATAGCGTCAACGTTAACGCCAATTGCCGTTGCGCCCCAAATATAGGGGACGGAGTATTCGTTGTCAGGGTCAAAGGATTTGTGCAACAGATTCGGATCAAGATTGTGGAAGTTGTTGAGCTTGCTGGTATCAATCTTTTGCAGCATGCCCTCTTTGCTCATTTTGGAGATGAAATAGGTAGAAGGCACGACCAGATCGTAGGCGCTGTCCTGATAGGTTTTCAGCTTGGCATACATGCTTTCGTTGGATTCATAGGTGGAATAAATCACCTTGATGCCCGTTTCCCTGGTGAACTGTTCCAGCAGTCCGGGCGGTACATACTCTGTCCAGTTATAGAAATAAAGAGTTTTACCGTCGTTGGCATTGGCGCTGCTAAGCCCCAAAGCCAGCGTGCAGGCTGCCAGCAGATGTGACCACGTCTTCATATTGTTTATCTCCTTAAATTTCCCAAAGGATACATACCGCTATTTTAAAACCTGTTGGGTATAAGTATTACAGGCTAGTGATTAAATGTGATGTAGTTTTCCTAATCCTGGTTTTGCCATGCATTCCATATTATTTCCTGGTACGGTCGCGCAGGATCAACTGACTGCTGAGAACCAAAAGTAACGATAATATGAGCAACATCGTCGCCAGCGCGTTGACTTCCGGAGAAACCCCAACCTTGACCATCGAGTATATTTTCAACGGCAGAATTTCATATGTCGGGCCGGTGACAAAAGACGATACGACCACGTCGTCCATGGATAAGGTGAAACTGAGTAACCAGCCGGCAGCAACCGCCGGCATGGCTAACGGCAGAATGATTTTTCGCAGAATTATGACTTCACTCGCGCCCAAATCGCGGGCCGCCTCCAGCATTCGAACATCGAATCCTTTCAGACGCGAATAGACGGTTATCACGACGAAAGGCAGACAGAATGTAATATGAGAAAACAGCAGCGACCAGAATCCCAGTGAAATCCCCAACAGCATAAATAGCACCAGCAGGGAGATCGCCATGACGATATCGGGTGACATCATCACGACGAACAACATGCCGCTGACGAACGGTTTACCACGAAAGCGATAGCGATAGAGCGCAACGGCGGTCAGAGAGCCGATCAACGTGGCAAAGGTAGCGGAAAAAACCGCCATAGTCAGCGAATGCTGGGCGGCCTGCAACAGGCTGTCGTTGTTCAGCAGCCGGCGATACCAGTCCAGCGTAAAGCCTTGCCAGTTAATGCCGAAGCGTGCCTGATTGAAGGAGTTCACAATTAAAATAATGATGGGAATGTACAGATAGGCGTAGATGATAGACATAAATCCGCCACGCAACAGGCGTCCAATCATGCCAGTTCCTCTTTCTTGTTCAGCAGGCGGGCCGTGCGGTAGTAGATAAACAGCAGTACCCCCATGATTAAGGTCAGGCAGATACTGGTCGCTGCGCCAAATGGCCAGTCACGAATGTTAAGGAACTGACTTTTGATGACATTACCAATCAGCAGGTTTTTGGCTCCGCCCATCAGGTCTGCGACGAAGAACAGCCCCATTGCCGGCAACAGCACCAGCAAACAGCCCGCAATGATCCCCGGCATGGTCAGCGGAATGACGATACGGATGAATGCCTGCCACTTGTTGGCGCCCAGATCGCGGGCGGCTTCGAGATACGCCTTATCCAGTTTCTCGATGCTTGAATAGAGCGGCAGCACCATAAAAGGCAGCAGGATGTAGATCAGGCCGAGCACCACCGCTTCGGAGGTGTACATAATGCGTAAGGGGGCATCAATGATGCCGGTCCACATCAGGAATTCATTCAAATGTCCGCGCGTGCTCAGAAATATTTTCAGCCCATAAATGCGAATCAGTGAATTTGTCCAGAAAGGGACAATCAGCAAAAACATCATCAGCGGGCGGATTCGTTCTGGCAGGCGGGCCAGGATAAAGGCGAAGGGATAGCCCAGAATCAGGCAGCAAAGCGTCGCGATCGCCGCCATATTCAACGAATGCAGCAGAACCGAGGCGTACATGGGATCGGCAAGACGGGCGTAATTGTCCAGCGTGAACACCAGACTAACCAGATCGGTATCGTCACGGGTCAGGAAACTGGTGCCGATAATCATCAGATTCGGCATGAAAACGAACAGCGCCAGCCAGGCGACGATGATCGTGATAATAGCGTTCTGAAAGCGTTTACGCGGCTTCTTCATCGTGCAGAACGACCTCCCAACTTTCGACCCAGGTCACGGCGACTTTCTGATCGAGCGAGTGATCAAAATCAGGGTCGTCCTCATTGAAGAACTCACTGACCATCACCATTTTGCCGTTCTCAAGCTCAATGTTGGATTCCAGCGTCATGCCTTTGTAATTTCGCTCGCGCACATACCCGATGATCCCCTCGGCCTGCGTGCTGTCATTGATTTCCTCCACCCGCAGGTCTTCCGGTCGCAGTAACACGTTGAGGTGCTGCCCGATGCTAACCGGGAAATTGACCGTAACCACGCACTCGTGTTCTTCCACACGAGCGCGTACCCGCTGTTCGTCAATTTGTTCTAACACGATGGCGTCAAGCCTATTGATTTCACCGATAAAGCTGGCCACAAACAGGTTCTTCGGCTCTTCATAGATTTCTCGCGGCGTACCGTCCTGCTCAATACGGCCATCGCGCATCACCACGATGCGGTCAGACATGGTGAGCGCTTCTTCCTGATCGTGCGTCACAAAAATAAACGTAATGCCCAGCGTACGTTGCAGGGCTTTCAGTTCATTTTGCATCTGCTTGCGCAGCTTGTAGTCGAGCGCCGAAAGCGATTCATCCAGCAGCAGAACTTTCGGCTGATTGACGACCGCCCGGGCAATCGCCACGCGCTGCTGCTGGCCGCCGGAAAGTTGGTGAGGACGACGTTGCGCCAGACTGTCCAGTTGCACCATCTTCAGGGCTTCAATCACGCGCGGGGTAATTTCGGCCGCCGGCGTTTTCTGCATCCGCAGGCCGAAGGCAACATTGTCAAAAACGCTAAGGTGAGGAAATAGGGCGTAGCTTTGGAATACGGTATTAATGTACCGCTGCTCGGCAGGCTGGTGGGTAATATCCTGTTTTTCTAATATAACATTGCCGCTATCTACGGTTTCCAGACCGGCGATTAACCGTAATACGGTGGTTTTACCACAGCCGGAGGGGCCGAGAATGGTCAGAAACTCGCCGTTATTAATGGTGAGATTAAAGTGAGAAATGATGTCTTTGCCATCAAAACTTTTATGGACATCGATCAACTCGACGACCGGTGTAGCGCAAGCGTTATCTTTCATTAAGGTATTGCTCTGTTTCCAAGTATGGCGTGTCCACGGAAGATCCGCTGTGATGCATGCCAAGGGTTATCACCTTTCAGCCTACGAACTCAGTTGAGGGCGGCATTTTACGGGAAACGATGCTCAACGCCAACTTGTGTTGGCATACTTCTGACCGGGAATCTGGATTGCCTGATAAAAGGGGGCGGGGGAATGATATCTGAATATTTCATGATTGTTCTTTTTTTGATGATAATCTGTGAAATATGGCCGGTGGGGCAACGTCTTTGTCGTATTTTGCTACCTTGAAAACGAGGCTGAATAGTGGAAATTACGGTTTTCCCGCTTCAGGGCGCTAACACAGTAAAAACTGACCTGACGCAATATCTGCGTTGATAGCCATCCTCATAATGCAAAACAGGGCTCCAGAGGGCAATAGAGATGGATAAATTACTCGACAGGTTTTTAAACTACGTTTCTTTTGATACTCAGTCAAAATCCGGCGTTCGGCAGGTACCGAGTACAGAAGGACAACTCAGACTGGCGCGTGCTTTGCAACAGGAACTGCTGGAGTTGGGATTTGAACAGGTAACGCTTAGCAAACATGGCTGCGTGATGGCGACGCTGCCTGCGAATGTCGCCTGGGCGGTGCCGACCATCGGTTTTATTTCTCATATGGACACGTCGCCTGATTACACCGGGAAAAATGTCAATCCGCAAATACTGGAAAACTATCGCGGCGGTGATATTGCGTTGGGGATTGGTGACGAGGTGCTGTCGCCGGTGATGTTCCCGGTGTTGCATCAACTGTTAGGTCATACGCTGATTACCACCGACGGCAAAACGCTGCTGGGTGCGGATGATAAGGCGGGAATTGCCGAAATTATCACGGCGATGATGCGATTGAAAAAACGTCAGGTGGCGCATGGGGAAATTCGCATTGCGTTTACGCCCGATGAAGAAATCGGCAAAGGGGCACAGTTCTTTGATGTGAAGACATTTAATGCGCAGTGGGCCTATACCGTTGACGGCGGCGGCGTTGGTGAACTGGAGTATGAAAACTTTAATGCCGCCTCGGTGACCGTAAAAATTGTTGGTAATAACGTGCATCCAGGCAGCGCCAAAGGCGTGATGGTGAATGCGCTGACGCTGGCGTCTCGTTTCCATCAGGAAGTCCCTGCCGAGGAGTCTCCCGAAAAGACCTCGGGTTATCAGGGGTTCTATCATTTGCACAGTGTCAAAGGTGTGGTGGAACGCGCGGAAATGCACTATATCGTGCGTGATTTTGAGCGTTCGGGCTTTGAACGACGCAAACAGAAGATGATCGACATCGCCGAAAAAGTAGGGGCGGGTCTGCATCCCGATTGTTATATCGAGGTGACGATAACCGACAGCTATTACAATATGCGGGAACAGGTCGAGCAACATCCGCATATTATTGCGCTGGCGCAGCAGGCCATGCGGGATTGCGATATTGAACCTGTTCTCAAACCGATTCGTGGCGGAACCGATGGCGCGCACCTGTCGTTTCAGGGGTTACCGTGCCCGAATTTGTTTACCGGCGGATACAATTACCATGGAAAGCATGAGTTTGTGACGCTGGAAGGTATGGAGCAGGCGGTATCCGTCATCATGAGAATTGCCGAATTGACCGCCCAGCGGGCCAAACCACAGTAAGCCTATTTTATCGCGCTGTCGGCATAATAAAAAACCAAAGGCGGGGGAAACCCCGCCTTATTTCTATCTATCATCCTGGAGATTAATCGGCGAAATACCAGTAGCCGCTGTTAACCAGAACGGTAAGCTGGGCCAGGAACGACGGATCGTCCAACGCTTCACCCAACAAGGATGCATCAATAGCATAGTGCTCAGCCAGCGCGAATGCGGCCTGCTTGTGCGGCGTATCGATTTTTTCGCCGTTCACAAAACAGCCATCACCGACGCACAGGACGCGTAACCCGCCCAGACGACGTAATTGCTCACCCTGTTGCAGATACTCGTAGACTTCACCCGCCTGATAAGGCGGTTCCGGCGGCGCGAGATCGAGCTCATGACGAGATTGAGAAATAAATTCACCAAACCAATTCTGGAAATGTTCTGGCTGCTGAACCAGCTCCAACATCATTTTCTGTAGCTCGTCCATCTCTTGCGGCAGAATGGTTGCCGGATGCTCACGCGAGGGAATTGACGGATCGCTGTAGCGATGGCTGCCAAGTTCACGGGAAAGCACATAGTCGGCAAAACCACTCACCAGCTCACGCGCATTCGGGGCACGGAAGCCAACGGAGTAGTTGAGCGCGTTTTCCAGCGAATAGCCCTCGTGCGGGAAACCGGGTGGAATATACAGAATATCGCCGGGTTCCATTTCTTCATCAATGATGGCATCGAACGGATCGACCTGTAGCAGGTCAGGATGAGGAGAATGCTGCTTCATCGGGATCTTTTCGCCCACGCGCCAGCGGCGGCGTCCGGTACCCTGAATGATGAACACGTCATATTGATCCAGATGAGGGCCAACGCCGCCGCCGGGAACGGAGAAAGAGATCATCAGGTCATCCATGCGCCAGTCCGGTAGCTGGCGGAAAGGGCGCATCAGCGCTGCGGAAGGCTCATGCCAGTGGTCGACGGCCTGAACCAACAGCGACCAGTTGGTCTCACCCAAATGATCGAAACTTTCAAAAGGACCGTGGCTGACCTGCCAGCGGCCATTGTTGTGGCTCACCAGACGGCTATCGACCTCATTTTCCAGCGCCAGACCTGCCAGTTCATCAGGAGAAATCGGATCAATGAAATTCGTGAAGCCGTGTTTGATAATGACCGGGCGTTTTTGCCAGTAGCGCGCAAAAAAATCCTGCCAGTCGAGATTGAGCTGATAGTCCATACCATATTTCCCAGGAAACAAGAGGCTGGAAGCAATTATAGCGGAAGCGCCGTCAGCTGTACTGACTTTCACACCTCATTCTGAGCAAGATTCTGGCGGGAGAAGATGGCTTCCACTCGGGCGCCGCCCAGTTTGCTGTCGCTGATGAGGATCTCTCCCTGATATTGTTCAATAATTTCTGCGGCAACCGATAAGCCGATGCCCTGTCCGGGGCGTAACCGGTCAGCGCGCTGCCCTCGCTGGAAAATGACTTCCCGTTTACTGGCGGGAATGCCGGGGCCATCATCGTCAATAATCAGATGAAGTTTATGGTCGGAATGCTGAGCGCTGATCTCGACGAATTCCAGACAGTATTTGCAGGCGTTATCCAGTATGTTGCCCAACACTTCCATAAAGTCGTTTTTTTCACCCACAAACGTGAGTTCGGGGGAGATATCCAGCGTCAGTACGACGCCTTTCCGCTGATACACCTTATTCAGCGCAGAACAGAGTCCATCCAGCATTGCGGGCACGGAATGGACTTCCCGCATCAGCATATGGTGCTCCGAGCGGACGCTGGCGCGGTGCAGGTAATAACCTATCTGCTGTGATATCCGGCTGATTTGGGACAGCATAATCGGTTCTGCCTGATCGATGGTGATCTCTTTACCGGTACGTAATGCCCGCAGTGTGGTTTGTAACACCGCCAGCGGGGTTTTCAGACTGTGCGTCAAATCTGTCAGGGTGGTGCGATATTTATGGTAACGCTGTCGCTCATTATTCAGCAGGATGTTCAGGTTTCTCACCAGACTGAGCATTTCCCGCGGAGGATTTTCATCCAACTGTTCCCGCGTTCCGTTTTCCAGCTCGGCAATTTGCCTCACGAGGTGTTTGATCGGCCGCAAGCTCCAGTGAGCGGCCAGCCAGAGCAGGGGCAACACCAGTATCAGATTGGCCAGCAATACGTAGTTAAACCATTCCCAGACCACGTCCGCCTGCTGCAATTCCTGCGGAATTCTGTCAATGACGACAATCGTCAACTGGGGGAGGTGCTCAGTCTGCGGGTAGACGTTCACCGCGATCGAGTGGGTAAGGGCATTGCTATGCACGTTGTTGAGCGCCCGCAGGCCATTCAGGAGCAGCGTATTGCCCGTGAGCACGGCGCTGCTGGTGTCGCTGTCGGTATCCAGCTCATGGTAGGCGGTTTTTTGCAGCAATTCAGGTTTGATCAGGGCTTCGAGTTCGGGAACTTTCTTTTCACGCCAGAGAATGTTTCCCTGCCGATCGTAAATCAGCACCAGCGTGGGGAAATTGATATCCACATCCGGGGGCGTCACGATGTTGAGCTGATTATCCCGCCACTGTGCCAGGCTATAATACAGATTACTTTCGCCCCGCAGCAGGCGGAAAGAGGTTTTATCAAAATTGACGCTGTAGCCGATAATGGCTACCACGCCGTAAGACAACGACAGCGCGAGGACGATAGCGACTGTCGCCAGCAAAAAGCGAACGCGTAGTGAAAACGGCGGTTTCGGCTCACTCATTTTGCGTTTGATGGTTCTCAATGTCGAAACGGTATCCCTGACCACGGACCGTCGTGATGACGTCGGGTGATCCGGCGCTTTGTATTTTTTTGCGTAAACGTCCCATCAGCACATCAATGGTATGGCTTTCACGCAATTCTGCATCGGGATAGAGTTGCAGCATCAGTGATTCCTTGCTGACCACTTTACCGCTGTTGCGAATCAGGGTTTCAATGATCGTGTATTCAAACGCGGTGAGCTTGACCAACGCGCCATGAATCATCAGTTCGCGTCGTGAAAGATCAATTTCAAACGGTGCGATGTTGATCACCTGTGACGCCAGCCCGCTGTTGCGGCGCATCAGCGCCTGTAAACGTGCGGCAACCTCTTCCATATGAAACGGTTTGGTGACGTAGTCATCCGCACCGGCTTCCAGCACGGCGACTTTATCCTGCCATCCTTCACGGGCGGTCAGCACCAGAATCGGCAATTTAACCTGCTGTGAACGCCAGCGCCGAATCAAGCTTATGCCGTCTTCATCAGGCAGGCCGAGATCCACAATCGCAATATCAGGCGTATTTTCATGTAAAAAATAGTCGGCTTCTTTCGCATCGGCGGCGGCATCAACCTGATGTCCCATTTCATTCATTTGAACGGTCAGATGATGACGTAATAAAATATTATCTTCGATAACCAGAATGCGCACGGTTATTTCCTCTGTCAAACAGGCAAAATCAACCTGATGAAAAGATTAAACTATCCATAACGATAACAAACAAGGAGTAAACAGGTAATAAACGCAGGAATTGTTTGGCGGAAATAAAAGGCGGACGAGGTCCGCCTGAGCAACGATTTGGCTTATTTCAGTTCATCGACCATTTTGATTGCGCGACCAATGTAGTTGGCCGGCGTCATGGCTTTCAAACGGGTTTTTTCTTCTTCAGGCAGCGCCAGACCGTCAATAAAGGCCTGAATGCCTGCGGCATCAACGCGCTTGCCGCGGGTCAGCTCTTTGAGCTTTTCATACGGTTTCTCAATGCCGTAGCGACGCATCACGGTCTGAATAGGCTCGGCCAGCACTTCCCAGTTGTGATCCAGTTCGTCAGCGAGGCGATCGCGATTCACTTCCAGCTTGCTGATGCCTTTCAGGGTTGCCTGATAAGCAATCAGCGCATAGCCAACGCCCACGCCCAGATTACGCAGAACGGTCGAATCGGTCAGATCGCGCTGCCAGCGGGAAACCGGTAGTTTGCTGGCCAGGTGGCCCAATACGGCATTCGCCAGACCCAGGTTGCCTTCAGAGTTTTCAAAGTCAATGGGGTTTACCTTATGCGGCATGGTAGAGGAGCCGATTTCACCCGCGATGGTTTTTTGTTTGAAGTGATTCAGGGCGATGTAACCCCAGATATCACGGTCAAAATCGATCAGAATAGTATTGAAACGGGCAATGCAATCGAATAGTTCGGCGATGTAATCATGCGGTTCGATTTGCGTGGTATACGGGTTCCAGGTAATGCCCAGCGAGGTGACGAAACTTTCGCTGAACGGATGCCAGTCGACTTCCGGATAGGCGGCGAGGTGAGCGTTGTAGTTGCCGACCGCCCCATTGATTTTGCCCAGAATCTCTATCTGCTGAAGCTGTCGATATTGGCGCTCCATACGGTAAGTTACGTTGGCAAACTCTTTGCCGATGGTGGACGGCGTGGCCGGCTGACCGTGCGTGCGGGAAAGCAAAGGAATATCACGGTATTGATGAGCCAGATCGGCCAGCGCATCAATGATTTTGCGCCACTGCGGCAGAATGACATCGCGGCGTGCCGTATTCAGCATCAATGCGTGAGACAGGTTGTTGATGTCTTCAGACGTACAGGCAAAGTGGATAAATTCGTTGACGGCATGCAGCGCAGGCACCGACGCCACTTTCTCTTTCAGAAAATACTCTACGGCCTTAACGTCATGGTTGGTGGTGCGTTCAATGGTTTTAATGCGTTCGGCATCCTGCTCGCTGAATTCGGCGACAATCTGGTCAAGGAAAGCGTTTGCGTCACGATCAAATGCAGGAACTTCCCGGATTTCTGCACAGGCTGCCAGTTTTTGCAGCCAACGTACTTCAACCTGTACGCGGAACTTCAGCAGACCGAATTCGCTGAAAATCGTGCGCAACGTGCTGACTTTATCGCCGTAGCGTCCATCGATGGGGGAAACGGCGGTCAGTGAGGATAATTCCATCGCAAGCAACTCCTGAGATTGGTTTTAATAAAAACATTGAGAGACGGTTAGCACAAGTCGTAGCCGATTAATCGATTGTCAGCAACGAGCTAGTATCTGTTTGGCTTGTTTGACCAGATGACCACGGAAAAACATCAACTGAAGACGTCCTCCGCCAATCTGTTGCCACAGTACGGCAGACCGAATTCCGGCCAGCAACACCGCGCGTACCTTGGCCTGAATCTGGCTGTTTTTCAGTATGTCCGGCGAACCCATGACCTGAATACGCGGCCCCAGCGCACTGATCACATCAACATAAATACCGGCCAGCGCGCCGATGATCGTATCAGAGAGCAGTTCAAAATGCTCCAACTGCCGTTCCAACTGCCCGATGCGTTTACCCAGTTCGTCCAGCGAGGCAGGTTTGGCATTCAGCTTACGCTCAAGGGCGATCAGGCTGAACGCGTAACGCGATAGCTCGGCGCCCGGACCTTTACTGCTGGTGTTCAGAATCCCCAGCAGGGTTTCCAGACCGGTTTTCAGATTACTTTCCGCATCACCATAAACCGACAGCGTAGATGTCGGGTTGACCACCAGAATACTATTCAGAGCGGTGTGCAGAACATGATTGTCGCAATGACCGGTATGCGCCAATTGCTGAACCAGATGGGCCGACTGACAGATACCCGCCAGCGCCAGGGTAATATCATGATAATTTTTCGCCACGATCACTCCTGTAAACGTTCTTCAATAATGCCGCCGCCAAGGCAGATCTCATCCAGATAGAAAACGGCGGACTGTCCCGGGGTGACTGCGGCGACCGGCTCATCAAAACGAACCGAGATGCGGTCTTCGCCGAGTGGGGTGACCGTACAGGGAATATCAGCCTGACGATAACGGGTTTTGACGACGCAACGTAATGCCGCCGTCAGCGGTTGACGGTCAACCCAATGTAACTGTTGGGCAATTAACCCGTATGACATCAGGCGAGGGTGCTCATGCCCTTGCGCGACATACAAAATATTATTGGCGACATCTTTGTCTACGACATACCACGGATCTTCGCCGCCGTCTTTGACGCCGCCAATGCCCAGCCCTTTACGCTGTCCCAGCGTGTGGTACATCAGCCCCTGATGCTGGCCCATCGGTTTGCCATCATCAACGGATAATATTGGGCCCGGCTGGGCCGGCAGGTAACGCGCCAGGAAATCGGTGAATTTACGCTCGCCGATAAAACAAATTCCCGTGGAGTCTTTTTTCCTGGCCGTGACCAGTTCCAGTTGTTCCGCAATTTTGCGAACCTCGGGTTTTTCCAGTTCCCCGACAGGAAACAGACTTTGCGCGATTTGTTCGTGGCTTAGCGTATAGAGGAAATAGCTTTGGTCTTTATTGCCATCCACACCGCGCAGTAAACGGCTTTTGCCGTCAACGTCCTGACGGCGGACGTAGTGACCGGTCGCAATGTAATCCGCACCGAGATCTTCGGCGGCAAATTCGAGGAAGGCTTTGAATTTGATTTCTTTGTTGCACAGAATGTCAGGATTGGGGGTGCGGCCGGCTTTGTATTCCGCCAGAAACAGTTCAAATACATTGTCCCAGTATTCGGCAGCAAAGTTAACGGTGTGCAGCTCAATACCCAGTTTGTCACAAACGGCCTGGGCATCGGCAAGATCGGTTGCCGCGGAACAATACTCCGTGTCGTCATCCTCTTCCCAGTTCTTCATGAACAGGCCTTCAACATGATAGCCCTGTTGTTGTAACAGGTAAGCGGAAACGGATGAATCAACACCGCCGGACATACCGACGATCACTTTTTTCTGGCTGTTATCTGACATGGACATCTCACGAACTGAAATACTTATGCATTAAAAGCAAAAACAGGCGGCGCATTTTAGCATGTTGCGTTGGGGCCTGCACCGCTATTCCTGACGGTCCGGCTGTTAAAAAGGCCAGTTAAAGGCTTGTAGCAGGGTTAAAGGATAACGTTCTGGCTGCTGATAGCAGCGAATACTTTCCGCCACCAGTGGAGATCGCAGGCAGTGCGAATGCAGGATTTCTTCGGCGGTCAGCCAGTGGCAACACTCGATATCGCTGTCGTGGGGTTGGGTTTCGGCGCGCTGCGGGAGATCGAGAGCAAAACAGAAGCGCAGAAACGGGGTTTGGTCTGGCGCAATCCACTGATGCATATGCAGAAAATGTTGCGGCACGGCGTGAATTCCCGTTTCTTCCCATAGCTCGCGGCTGGCCGCCTGAATCAGTGTTTCATCGGCTTCCAGATGTCCTGCGGGTTGATTCCACAGGCGTTTATCGTTAATCAACTCTTCAACGACCAGAAAATGGTTCTCGGCCTGAACAACGCAGGCAACCGTAACATGAGGTTTAAACATCAGTGATTTCCTTCCATTGTCCGGGTAACAAGGTTCCCACGGTCTGATTGGCCATGCTGTAGCGAATCAGACGCAGTGTTGGGTAACCAATATGGGCGGTCATACGGCGAACCTGACGGTTACGCCCTTCATACAGCGTGATTTTCAGCCAGCAATCGGGAATGCTTTTCCGCTCGCGAATCGGTGGCGTCCGTGCCCACAGCCATGCTGGTTCTTCCACAATCTCGGCGCCTGCTGGCAGCGTTTTTCCATCTTTCAGCTCAAGCCCGCGGCGAAACCGTGCCAGCGCGTCGTCATCCGGGATACCTTCGACCTGCACATAATAGATTTTTGCCGTTTTTTGTGCCGGTTGCGTGAGTCTGGCCTGTAGTTTACCGTCATTGGTCAGGATCATCAGCCCTTCGCTGTCCCGATCCAGACGCCCGGCGGCATAGATGTCGCTTAGTGGAATATAGTCCTTCAGCGTCTTGCGGCCCGCCTCATCGGTGAACTGCGGCAAGACATCAAAGGGTTTATTGAACAGCACGACGCGCCGGGGGGCGTTATCTGGACGCCGTTTTCGTGCCGTCTGCGAGCTGAATCGTTTAACGTTGTGATTTTTAACAGGGAATTTATTCATCATCTTTATGGCCGCGGAAAACAAAAGCATTATACTCGAAATGGTTTGCGATTGGCGCGGGCTGAATATTCAAGTAGTATTGACACGCATCTTACAAGTCATTAACAAAATTGCGCTCGAAGGAGAGGTTAATGGAAAGCAAAGTAGTTGTACCGACAGAGGGGCAAAAGATCACGGTTGATGCCCAAGGCAAACTGGTTGTCCCCAATAATCCGATAATCCCGTTTATTGAAGGCGACGGCATTGGCGTCGATGTGACGCCCGCCATGATCGATGTCGTGAACGCGGCAGTGAAAAAAGCCTATCAAGGCAAGCGCGCTATTTCCTGGATGGAAATTTATACCGGTGAAAAATCCACACAAATTTATGGTAAAGACGTTTGGCTGCCTGAAGAAACGCTGGATCTGATCCGTGAATACCGTGTTGCGATTAAAGGCCCGCTGACAACGCCAGTAGGCGGCGGCATTCGTTCTCTGAACGTTGCACTGCGTCAACAGTTGGACCTGTATATTTGCCTGCGTCCGGTACGCTACTACGAAGGTACGCCCAGCCCGGTAAAACATCCGGAGCTGACCGATATGGTGATTTTCCGCGAAAACGCAGAAGATATCTATGCGGGTATTGAGTGGAAAGCGGGTTCGGCAGAAGCTGACAAAGTGATCAAATTCCTGCGTGAGGAAATGGGCGTTAATAAAATCCGTTTCCCTGAACAGTGTGGCATCGGTATCAAACCGTGTTCCGAAGAAGGAACGAAACGCCTGGTTCGTGCCGCGATTGACTATGCGATCACCAACGATCGTGATTCCGTCACGCTGGTGCATAAAGGCAACATCATGAAGTTCACCGAAGGCGCCTTTAAAGACTGGGGTTACCAGTTGGCGCGCGAAGAATTCGGTGGTGAACTGATCGACGGCGGACCGTGGGTCAAGATTAAAAATCCGAACACCGGCAAAGACATTGTGGTAAAAGACGTGATTGCCGATGCGTTCTTACAGCAAATCCTGCTGCGTCCTGCTGAATATGATGTTATCGCCTGTATGAACCTGAACGGCGACTATATTTCTGATGCGCTGGCGGCACAGGTCGGCGGTATCGGTATTGCTCCGGGAGCCAACATCGGTGACGAATGCGCGCTGTTCGAGGCGACTCATGGTACGGCGCCGAAATATGCGGGTCAGGACAAAGTGAACCCGGGTTCCGTTATCCTGTCCGCTGAAATGATGCTGCGCCACATGCAATGGTTCGAAGCCGCCGACCTGATTGTTAAAGGCGTTGAGGGTGCTATCAAGAACAAGACCGTGACCTACGATTTCGAACGTCTGATGGACGGCGCCAAGCTGCGGAAATGTAGCGAGTTTGCGCAGGACATTATCGATAACATGTAATCGGCGTTTATCGAAGATTAAGAAGAAGGGGCCTTTATTGGCCTCTTTGTTTTCCCCGTTATTTATCGGCAATAGTTGCCAATCGGTTTCTATTACGTCTACGTCAAAACCAGAGGCATTTCATTGTTGATGAAATGAGGCCAGCGGTCGTCTGAAATCGGCGGGGAGAGGCGACATGGCAACGGTTCTCAGGTGTCTGTTACAGATAAACCAAACTTCATTTCTGTCATTGGACAGGATGTAATAGGCGTCAGATGTTTCAGATGGATTGAACATTCCAATCGCGCGGTATGCCGTTTCAGCGTTAAAGCCGCTTTTGAGCGGCAAAGGGGTAGGGCCATTGTCCAACTCTTTTATTCTCAGATACAGACCTTCTTCAAACCAAAGCATACTGGCCTCTGAAATCTTACTGATGATTGTAAGAGTATAGGCGCGGGATCGTGTTTCCACCGTATGTCAGGATTTCGATAAGTATAAAAATTAGAATCATTATTGGCAAAAAATACTATTTCGAAGTTTTTACCGTATTTTATGCTAGGGAAATTCTCTCCTTACTTGTTTATTTTGTTATTCAGTCTGGGTCATTGCCGATATCAAAAAAACTAATGTAATGATTCTCTTCATAGGTTCGTCTTATTACACCGCGACTTTGTTAAAAACGTGGATTTAACTTGATCTAAATCACAATCTGACAGTATGCATTTTGTTCTTATGAAAATCCCGTTGTGGGAAAATAATTCATCGATAGATTTCATAAAGGCATGCTGATAGTGATATGCCGCGGAGGATGTATGTCTGTAATTCGCACGTGTTTGAGTCTTTTTGGCGGTGATACTGTGATCGTTCGGTGTCCTAATACTTTTGAAATTCAAATGGTTAATGGTGGCAAGGCCGAAAACGATCAAAATCAGACGGTTACGTCAGGCGCTATTAGCGTTAGTGCGGAAAATGAGATTTATTTAACGGTCCCGTATACCGGTGATTGGGATTTAATCATCAAGGCAAAAAATAATACGCCGGAACATTCGATAAGCTATTTTCCAGCCTGATTAATATCGTGGCCAGTAATTTTTCTAATAAAAAATCGATGCGATAACCGTATATATCCAATAGCTTTTGAGATCCAGGGAAGCGGCAGTTGAATGAATCCCCAGGCGTTTACACAAGGAAGTGACCTGAGGACAATTGACGAATGCCAGACAGGAGCCGTAATGAGAACATTGCGCTTTCAACCTGAAAGATGGCGGGTAAACCTGAACCGGCAGGGAAACATGGCTGTCTGAGAATCCATTGATAGCGATCGCTTATGTGCTGAATATTGGCGTCTCAGCAAAGCCGCATTACTATGCAAAAAGGCCGTTTTTTTCGTAAAAAGACGTTTCTGAAAACCGTTCCCGGTACAATAATATTGCGTACTATAGACCTCTCCTTCTCCCGAATTTAAATCTCTTTGCTGCGAACGCTTTTGTGCTATCTGCATAAAAGGTACACAATTCAGCATGTTTTCCAACGATGAACCTCACGAGAATTGATCAAAAATACTTGCCGCAGTAAGCATCTGATCAGTTCCGTTATCGTGCAAAAGTTTGCATTCCAGCTTTGCAGGCAATACCACTCCGACTTGATTGTAATCAATCTGTGTGATGGCTTTTTATGTCGCCATTGAGCAATAAATTATCCAAAGATCTTAATACATCGGATTGTTATTAGTGTGTGCCAAAGGGGATAGACACGAGATCTTTTGCCATAATCATTTATCAACGATGGGAGTTTACTGCTCTGAACATGGGGTTTTTTACCCATGAGTTCTGCTTGCCAGCGCGGGTTTACTGTTTGCGCCGATACCATTGCAACAATTCATTATATTTATAACTTAAATTTTACTTTTTAATCTGAAACCTAAGACGATGGATACTGTAGGGGGAACCTATGAGTCGTGCCCCAATAGGCAAAGATGAAGCTGCCCGTATTGCTGCTCTTCGTGAGTATGGTGTCAAAAATTTTTTATTTGATACTGGCCTTAACAATTTGATTAATCTGGCGGCAAATATTTTTGACGTTCCTATTGTCTGGATCTCGTTGCTGGAATCAGAACGACAGCTATTTGCGGCGGGTCTGGGGATTTCTTTTTATGAAACGCCAAGAGATCTCTCTTTTTGTACCCATGCGATTCTGAAAAAGAAAATCATGGTGGTTCCCGATGCCAGCAAAGATCTACGTTTCAAAAATAACCCGTTGGTGACCGGTGTCCCTCATGTTCGTTTTTATGCCGGTATTCCATTAAGAACATCGGCGGGCCACGCGATTGGTACGCTTTGCATTGTCGACGTCAAGCCTCGTCTCGCTTTCAGCGCCAGAGACGAACACAATCTGCAGGATTTGGCTGTACTGGTGATGGATAAGCTGGAAATGCGGCGCCTTGATTTAGCGCGAAAAGCCAGTCAGGTTCGGTTTGAAAATATCGCCAATACATCGCCAGACAGTATTATCTGCGTGAATGAGAAAGGCGTGATTACGTTTTGGAATGCCGCTGCCCACAAGATGCTTGAATATGTCGGCGATGAAATTATTGGCTTAAATATTAATACCATCGTGCCCGATGATTTTCTTGCTCAGTTGGATCACCTGATTAGCGATCGTGAGGCCTTGCTCAACGGTGTCATGTTGGAGCTGGCTGTCAGAACCAAAAGCGGTGTGATGGTGCCTGTCGAGCTGTCGATTTCCATGTGGGAAGATAATGAGAATGTCAGCTATGGCGCAATTCTGCGTGATATCACTGAGCGCCGTCGTAACGAAGAACGGCTGTTTTTACTCGCGCATATGGACCCGCTCACCGGGCTTGCAAACCGTACCTTGCTGACCACTAGTCTGGAACAGGCGCTGAAAAAAGATCCTGTGGTCTGCGTGATGATGGTCGATCTGGATGGTTTTAAGGATGTCAATGACAGCCTGGGCCATGCCAGCGGCGATCACATCCTGGTCCGTGTGGCGAAGAAAATTCAGTCCATTGCCCAGACTGGCGATCTGGTTGCCCGCATGGGCGGCGATGAATTTGTTTTGCTGTTTCAGGGGATGACCGACCAGCACGTTATATCCGGCATTGCGGAAAAAATTATCCACGAGGTTTCTCAGGCCATGATTATTGATGATCACCAAATCAATATCAGCGCCAGTATAGGGATCGTGCTGGCTCCTGAACATGGCGTTACGGCGCAGGAATTGTTGACCAGCGTGGATCTGGCGCTTTATCAGGCCAAGTCCGAAGGCCGAAATTGCTATCGGTTTTTTACCCGTGAGCTGCGCGAAATTTTTCAGGCCAGACATGCTTTCCAACTCGAGTTCGTACGGGCGTATGAGCAACATGAATTTGAGATGTTCTATCAGCCGCAGGTAAATCTGGCGAGAAACGAAATCGTAGGCGCGGAAGCCCTGTTGCGCTGGCGTCATCCACATCGGGGATTACTGGGACCGGGCGCGTTTCTTGCTGCACTGGAGCACGGCCCCTGGGCTGAGCGCGTTGGCGACTGGGTTGTTAAAACCGCTTGCGAACAAACTGCCCGCTGGCGTAATGCGGGCGCTGAAAATTTCCGCATCAGCATTAACCTGTTCAGCGCTCAGTTTCGTTCGGGAATGCTGGCGCAGAAGATTGCCGATGTGCTGAGGCAGACGGGATTGCAGCCAGGTGCGCTTGAGCTGGAGATCACCGAAAACATTATTCTGCGCTATGACGAAAACATGTTGCAGCCGTTAAACGAACTTCGCGATGCAGGTATCGGAATTGCGTTTGATGACTACGGTACCGGTTATGCCTCGCTGAGTATGTTGAAAAACTATCCGGTGACGCGACTCAAGATTGATCAGACGTTTGTACGCACCATGTGTGAATCACCCGCGGATGCGGCGATTGTTCGGGCAATACTCTATCTCGGCAAAAGTTTCGGGCTGGGGGTCATCGCGGAAGGGGTCGAAACTCAGGAGCAGTGCGAACGCTTGAGAAGCAAAGGTTGCGAAGAGGCACAGGGATATTTGTTTGGTCATCCGATGTCAGCGGCGGATTTCACTCGGCTGTTGAAACTTGATCTTCCCGCCGCTGAATAACCATTCAACGTTCTACCATTATGATGGATAGCCGACCATGCTGGTCAGCGGTGGGTATTATTTGGGAAGAGGGCAAAGAGATTAATACAAAACGACTTTCCTTTTGAAAAATGTAAAGTTATGTGGATTTAGTAACTGAAAAGTTAAGAATGCTTGAAAATGCCACGGCAACCCATACGATGTGAGTGTTGCAAACTTTATTTTTCTGCGAGAGGAAATCAGACTTCTATGATGCGTATTGCACTTTTCCTGATCACCAACCTGGCGGTGATGTTGGTTTTCGGGCTGGTACTCAGTCTGACGGGAATTCAATCCAGCAGTGTCCAGGGTTTAATGATTATGGCTGGGCTGTTCGGCTTTGGCGGTGCTTTTGTTTCTCTGCTGATGTCCAAATGGATGGCATTACGATCTGTCGGTGGTGAAGTGATTGAACGGCCACGCAATGAAACAGAGCGCTGGCTGCTGGAAACTGTCCGTTCGCAGTCACAGCAGGCCGGTATCGCGATGCCTCAGGTAGCGATTTACCATGCCCCTGATATTAACGCCTTCGCAACCGGCGCCCGCCGTGATGCATCACTGGTTGCGGTTAGCACGGGCTTGCTGCAAAACATGAGCCGTGATGAGGCGGAGGCCGTCATCGCGCATGAAATCAGCCATATTTCCAATGGCGATATGGTTACTATGACGCTGATTCAAGGCGTCGTGAATACTTTTGTCATCTTTATCTCCCGCTTAATCGCGCAGGTCGCGTCGGGCTTCCTGTCCGCTAACCGCGATGGAGAGAGCAGCAGCGGCAATCCGCTGGTCTACTTTGCGGTGGCAACCGTGCTGGAACTGGTGTTTGGCATACTGGCCAGCATTATTACCATGTGGTTCTCCCGTTACCGTGAGTTCCACGCTGATGCCGGTTCCGCCAAACTGGTCGGGCGTGAAAAGATGATTGCCGCGTTGCAGCGTCTGAAAACCAGCTACGAACCGCAGGAAGAAAACAGCATGATGGCGTTCTGTATCAATGGCAAATCCAAATCATTCAGCGAGCTGTTTATGTCGCACCCGCCGTTGGACAAACGCATCGAAGCGCTGCGTTCAGGGGCTTATCTGAAATAAGGCTATAGCGGTATTTCTTAAAAGCCCGGGCCAATGAAGCCTGAGTTCGGTATTCCACCGGACTCAGGCTTTTTTCTTTCTGAAACCCCGCCGCCGGTTTCTGTAACATCAGGGCATAAAATGGTTTCATTGAATCTGAAACAGCTGGTGAAAACAGAAAGAATGTTTTATAAAATAAAACCACGATCACGGAAAAATGAAACATTGTTTCTATAATGTCAGCATACTAGGTAATTCGTGTGAGAGAGTATAGCCAGAATGACGGGTCTTCCTGGTTGTATGCTCGTGCGACGTCAGATTCTTCATGATAAGTTCTAAGGATTTACGGATGGCCAAAGGCAACAAATTCCCCCTAAAATTTCATTCCTATCAGGATGCGGCAACCGGCACCGAAGTGGTGCGCTTAACCCCGCCCGATGTCATCTGCCACCGCAATTATTTTTATCAAAAATGTTTCAGCAATGATGGAAGTAAACTGCTGTTTGGTGGCGCGTTTGATGGCCCGTGGAACTATTACCTGCTGGATCTGAACACGCAGGAAGCCACGCAGTTGACCGAAGGCAAAGGTGATAACACCTTTGGCGGGTTCCTGTCTCCTGACGATGATGCGCTGTACTATGTGAAGAACGTACGTAACCTGATGCGTGTCGATCTGAAAACGCTGGAAGAGAAAACCATTTATCAGGTTCCTGATGATTGGGTTGGTTACGGCACCTGGGTAGCGAATTCTGATTGCACCAAGATGGCTGGCATCGAAATCAGGAAAGAGGATTGGAAACCGTTAACTGACTGGAAAAAATTCCAGGAATTCTATTTCACCAACCCGTGCTGCCGTCTGATCCGTGTTGATCTGGCGACGGGCGAAGCGGAAACCATTCTTCAGGAAAATAAATGGCTGGGTCACCCGATCTACCGTCCCGGTGATGACAACACGGTGGCGTTCTGCCATGAAGGGCCGCACGATCTGGTTGATGCCCGTATGTGGTTCATCAATGAAGACGGCACCAACATGCGTAAAGTGAAAGAGCATGCTGAAGGCGAGAGCTGCACCCACGAATTCTGGGTTCCTGATGGCTCAGCGATGATCTACGTTTCTTATCACAAGGGTAATCCAAACCGCTATATCTGTAGCGTTGACCCTGTCACGCTGGAAGATCGTCAACTGACCGTTATGCCAGCCTGTTCTCACCTGATGAGTAACTATGACGGATCGTTGCTGGTGGGCGATGGCTCCGACGCACCGGTTGATGTGCAGGATGATGGCGGTTACAAGATTGAAAACGATCCTTTCCTGTATGTATTTAATATGCAAACCGGCAAGCAACACCGGGTGGCGCAACATAATACATCCTGGAAAGTGCTGGAGGGCGACCGTCAGGTAACGCATCCGCATCCTTCTTTCACACCGGATAATAAGCAAATCCTGTTTACCTCCGATGTTGACGGAAAACCGGCGCTGTATCTGGCGAAGGTGCCTGACTCAGTTTGGCAGTAGCAAGACTGAATAAACCGCGCCATCATGTTGAATGTCGCGGTTTATTACCTATAAATTTGCTTACATAATTAATTCGTAACGTTTCTGACGCTGATATTTATCAAAGTTACTTGATTATCGTCTTTGCTCCATTGCCATAATCAAAGCGTTCCCTTTATACTAAAACCATTGTTCTATTTTTTTTAAAACAAGAAAAAACTGAGTAGGGTAACCACAAAAATGGCTATTGCAGATTTAGATAAACAACCCGATTCCGTGTCGTCCGTTTTAAAGGTTTTTGGTATTTTGCAGGCATTAGGTGAAGAGCGTGAGATTGGTATTACCGAACTGTCTCAACGTGTAATGATGTCCAAAAGTACCGTATACCGCTTCTTGCAGACGATGAAATCCCTCGGCTATGTAGCGCAGGAGGGCGAATCGGAGAAGTACTCATTGACGCTTAAGTTGTTTGAGCTCGGGGCTAAGGCGTTGCAAAACGTCGATTTGATCCGTAGTGCGGATATACAGATGCGCGAGCTTTCGGTGCTTACGCGGGAAACCATTCACCTGGGCGCGCTGGACGAAGACAGCATCGTTTATATTCACAAGATTGATTCGATGTATAACCTGCGTATGTACTCGCGTATTGGGCGTCGTAATCCATTACACAGTACGGCTATTGGTAAAGTGCTGCTGGCATGGCGCGACAGGGATGAGGTGGAGGAAATCCTCTCGACGGTCGAATTTACCCGCAGTACGCCGCATACTCTCTGTACCGCGGATGAACTGCTAACGCAGTTGGATCTGGTGCGTGGACAGGGATATGGTGAAGATAATGAAGAGCAGGAAGAAGGATTGCGTTGCATCGCGGTTCCTGTTTTCGATCGTTTTGGCGTGGTTATCGCCGGCTTGAGCATTTCATTCCCGACAATTCGTTTTTCTGAAGAAAACAAACTCGGATACGTTAAGATGTTGCATATCGCCGCCAGAAATATCTCTGAGCAGATGGGATACCACGAATATCCATTCTGATTCAAACCGTGCAGTTAAGCCTGTCTTTGCGGCAGGCTTTTTTTATGGCGGGCTATCGGTTCCGTGACTCGCAAAGGCGATACCGGGAAGAGTATCGAACTTGTCGGGCGCTCAGTGTTAAGATGAGTGCAGCGAATGGCTGTTTGCCGTTTGTCCTGATTGACGGAATGTTAAGTGGAGTTGGTGTGAACATATTAGAAATGGTCTTTATCGCGCTGGTGGTAGTGCTGGTGATGCTGGTTTGGTTTTTCATTAACCGGGCGAGCGTTAGGGCAAATGAGCAGATTAAATTGCTGCATGAAATTGTTGAGCAGCAGCGGCAACAGTTGGCGCTGTTAAACATGTTGGTTCCGCAGGAAGTGCGCGAAGAGAAAGCGGAAGACGCCGATGCGTTGCAAATTCAAGAGCGTGATGATGTGCTGGCGTTTAAAAACGTCATTCCTGAACGTTGATCACCGCGTATGGCGATTTTACTGATCCATAAATCACCCCTGAAATTTGTTTGATTAACGTTACCCCAGCAAAATGGAAAAGGCTTCTCTGGAAGCTCGCAGATTCTCCCGCATTCAATCAAAATGCGGGAGATTGATGATTACCGATGGTTATTTGATGAAATTATGATCATCTTTAATGATAACAATAGGGCTTATTCTATTTTAGCCGTTTCCAGATTACCTGCTTTGGCGTTCTTTATCGCCGCGCCTGCCAGTATTTTAAAATCTTCCGTTGAATGTGTTGCTCCGGTGACACCATCAACTTCTGCAACATTTTGTTTTTCCAGCAAGCTCTGAGAAAGTTTGACGGTGTAAATAGTGGGTGATGTGCCGGTCACGGCGTGCATTTTCTGGTTGTATTCTTCGTCGCTGGTCTTCAGATGACCATCTTTTTCACTGGTGTAATCAAATTTGACCTCAGTGATTTTTCCATCCTTGTAGATTAAGTCTAGAAAAGGTTTCCAGCCATTCTCATCAAAGGTGGTAGCTTCGGCTTTATAAGTGCCATCTTTAATCGCACTCTCTGCAGCAAAAACACTGACCGCAAAAAAGGCTGTTAAAACTACAGGCAACAATTTCATTTTCATACTTCATTTCCTTTCTGGATGATGGGAATCGTGACAATGTAAAACCATTAATGATGAGTGGGTATTAAAATCAGAATAGCGTTCTATTTTTTTGAATTCAGTGTTCCAATTAACAGATTTATACTAATGTACGCTTTTATTGTGGCGTTAAGGTGGGCATCTTGATGATGTGCGGCGGGGGCGAGGGTGTTCATCATGTTGATGGTTTCCCTCGATTAACCTGTCGTGACTGGCTTTAACACACGCATTATACGGTGTATTATTACCGCGACGTTATCCATGTCACGCTGGTGGGCATTTTTATGTATGCGCATCCATGTGTATATATTTCGCAGAGTATAGAGGAATAGCATGGTTAACATTTTGATGTTCAATAGTTAAATGATTTTGTATGTGATCTTTCGTGTGGGTCACCACTGCAAATAAGGGAATTATAATGCCTGTTATTACCCTTCCTGATGGAAGTCAGCGTCAATATGACCACGCCGTTTCTCCCCTTGATGTTGCCCTTGATATTGGTCCCGGATTGGCAAAAGCCTGTATTGCCGGTCGTGTCAATGGCGAACTGGTAGACGCCAGCGACAAAATCGAAACCGATGCGCAGTTGGCGATTATCACTGCCAAAGATGAAGCGGGACTGGAGATTATTCGCCACTCTTGCGCCCACCTATTGGGTCACGCCATCAAGCAATTATGGCCGGATACCAAGATGGCGATTGGCCCGGTCATTGATAACGGTTTTTATTATGATGTTGATATCGATCGTACTCTGACTCAGGAAGATATCGATCTGCTTGAAAAGCGCATGCATGAGCTCGCCAGCACTGACTATGACGTGATTAAAAAGAAAGTCAGTTGGCAGGAAGCGCGCGATACGTTTGCTGCTCGCGGTGAGACTTATAAAATTGCCATTCTGGACGAGAACATCAGTCATGATGATCGCCCCGGGTTGTATCATCATGAAGAATACGTCGATATGTGCCGTGGTCCGCACGTGCCGAACATGCGTTTCTGCCATCATTTCAAATTGCAGAAAACGTCAGGCGCCTATTGGCGTGGCGACAGCAAAAATAAAATGCTGCAACGTATTTACGGTACCGCCTGGGCAGATAAAAAGCAGCTCGGGTCTTACCTGCAACGCCTCGAAGAAGCGGCCAAACGCGATCACCGCAAGATCGGTAAGCAGCTCGATCTTTACCATATGCAGGAAGAAGCGCCGGGTATGGTGTTCTGGCATAATGATGGTTGGACTATCTTCCGTGAGCTGGAAGCGTTTGTACGCATGAAGCTGAAAGAGTACCAGTACCAGGAAGTGAAAGGCCCATTCATGATGGACCGCGTGCTGTGGGAAAAAACCGGGCACTGGGACAACTACAAAGAAGCGATGTTTACCACATCGTCAGAAAACCGTGAATATTGCATTAAGCCGATGAACTGCCCGGGTCACGTACAGATTTTCAATCAGGGATTGAAATCTTATCGCGATCTGCCGCTGCGTATGGCCGAATTCGGTAGCTGTCATCGTAATGAACCGTCGGGTTCCCTGCATGGTCTGATGCGCGTTCGCGGCTTTACTCAGGATGATGCGCATATCTTCTGTACTGAAGAACAGGTGCGTGATGAAGTCAATAGCTGTATCAAAATGGTGTATGATGTGTACAGCACCTTCGGTTTTGAAAAAATCGCGGTGAAATTATCTACCCGTCCTGAGAAACGTATTGGCAGCGATGAAATGTGGGATCGTGCCGAGAAAGATTTGGCCGCCGCCTTGAGTGAAAATGATATTCCATTTGAATATCAACCTGGCGAAGGGGCGTTCTACGGACCAAAAATTGAATTTACCTTACATGATTGTTTGGATCGCGCCTGGCAGTGTGGTACGGTGCAACTCGACTTTTCACTACCGGGTCGCCTGAATGCCTCCTACGTGGGTGAAAGTAACGAACGTCAGGTACCGGTAATGATTCACCGTGCCATTCTGGGATCAATGGAGCGCTTCATCGGTATTCTTACCGAAGAATTCGCCGGCTTCTTCCCAACCTGGTTGGCACCGGTACAAGCGGTGATTATGAATATCACCGATAGCCAGTCTGATTATGTCAGCGAATTGACCAGAAAACTGCAAGAAGCAGGCATTCGCGTAAAAGCAGACTTGAGAAATGAGAAGATAGGCTTTAAAATCCGCGAGCACACTTTACGGCGTGTTCCCTATATGCTGGTCTGTGGCGATAAAGAAGTGGAAGCAGGGAAAGTTGCTGTCCGCACTCGTCGAGGTAAAGACCTGGGGAGCCTTGATGTCAGTGAAGTCATTAGCAAGCTGCAACAAGAGATTCGCAGCCGTAGTCTTCATCAATTGGAGGAATAAGGTATTAAAGGCGGAAAACGAGTTCAACCGGCGCGTCCTAATCGCATCAACAGAGAAATTCGCGCACACGAGGTACGCTTAACTGGCGTCGAAGGCGAACAGCTTGGCATTGTCAGTCTGAATGAAGCATTAGAAAAAGCCGAGGAAGCAGGTGTTGATTTAGTTGAAATCAGTCCGAACGCCGAGCCGCCGGTTTGCCGAATCATGGATTACGGCAAGTTCCTCTATGAGAAGAGTAAGGCCACAAAGGAACAGAAGAAGAAACAAAAAGTTATTCAGGTCAAGGAAATCAAATTCCGGCCTGGTACCGATGATGGCGACTATCAGGTCAAACTACGCAACCTGGTTCGCTTTCTGGAAGATGGCGATAAAGCCAAAATCACACTGCGTTTCCGCGGTCGTGAAATGGCGCACCAACAGATTGGTATCGAAATGCTTAACCGTGTTCGTGACGATCTGAGTGAACTGGCAGTGGTTGAATCCTTCCCATCGAAGATTGAAGGCCGCCAGATGATCATGGTGCTCGCACCTAAGAAGAAACAGTAAGGCATTCAAGTAACCGAACCCGCGCCGCGCTTGCGCTGTGCGGGTTTTGTTCGCCTTATCTGATTCGTTGTAATTAACAATGCGAAGTGGAAATTAACATGCCAAAGATTAAAACAGTACGTGGCGCCGCTAAACGCTTCAAAAAAACCGCCAAAGGTGGTTTCAAGCGTAAGCATGCTAACCTGCGTCATATTCTGACCAAAAAAGCGACTAAACGTAAACGTCATCTGCGTCCGAAAGGCATGGTCTCCAAAGGAGATCTGGGCCTGGTCGTTGCATGTCTGCCTTACGCATAAGTAACCTTTTTGAATTTAGAATAAGACTTTAGGAGAGAGCATATGGCTCGCGTAAAACGTGGTGTGGTTGCTCGCGCACGTCACAAAAAAATACTGAAACAAGCGAAAGGTTACTATGGTGCCCGTTCGCGCGTTTATCGTGTTGCCTTCCAGGCAGTAATCAAAGCTGGTCAATACGCTTACCGCGACCGTCGTCAACGTAAACGTCAATTCCGCCAGCTGTGGATTGCACGTATCAATGCAGCATCCCGTCAGAATGGCTTGTCTTACAGCAAATTCATCAATGGCCTGAAAAAAGCCTCTGTTGAAATTGACCGTAAGATCCTGGCTGATATCGCCGTATTCGACAAAGTCGCATTCAGCGCACTGGTTGAAAAAGCGAAAGCAGCGCTGGCATAAGTCAGTTAAAAGAGGGAGCATTGCTCCCTCTTTTAGTTGCGTTAACGCACAGATAAACGAGTATTACTGTTGACATTTTGTGTGTCTCACCTTTCAATAAAGTAGTTTTATTTTCCCGTTTTACGATGACGACAAGGTAACGCAAGTATGCATACTGCTATTTTCCGTTTCTTTTTTTACTTTAGCGCCTGATTTCAGGGTGGCTTTGCGCGTAAGAAAAGAAACGAAAAGTAGCGCCTAAGCCTCCCTCAGGGAGGCTTTTTTGTTTAATAAGCATAATTTTCAATATGCGGAAAAAAGCATCTCGCGTTATTGAGTAAAATATTTTCCAATCATGACAGTTGGCCATACAGGCAGAAGAAGAGGAATGCAATGCCACATCTCGCAGAGCTGGTTGCCAAAGCCAGAACAGCCATAGAAGAGGCCCAGGACATTACCGCACTGGAAAATGTGCGCGTCGAGTATCTTGGCAAAAAAGGTCACTTAACCCTTCAGATGACCTCGCTACGCGAGCTGCCGGCTGAAGAGCGTCCTGCGGCAGGCGCTGTTATCAATCAGGCCAAGCAAGACGTGCAGGAAGCGTTGAATACCCGTAAGCAAGCGCTGGAGACGGCTGAGCTGAATGCCCGACTGGCGGAAGAAACGATTGATGTGTCGCTGCCTGGCCGTACCATCGAAAACGGTGGCCTGCATCCGGTGACCCGCACCATCGATCGCATCGAAACTTTTTTCGGCGAGTTGGGCTTTTCCGTGGCGACAGGGCCGGAAATTGAAGACGATTATCATAACTTCGATGCGCTGAATATTCCCGGGCACCACCCGGCGCGCGCCGATCACGATACTTTCTGGTTCGATGCGAAACGCTTGCTACGTACCCAAACCTCCGGCGTGCAAATCCGTACGATGGAGAATCAACAGCCGCCAATCCGCATTATTGCACCCGGCCGTGTGTATCGTAATGACTACGATCAGACACATACGCCGATGTTCCACCAGATGGAAGGGCTGATTGTGGATAAGAACATCAGCTTTACCAACTTGAAAGGAACGCTGCATGATTTTCTGCGTAACTTCTTTGAGGAAGATTTACAGGTTCGTTTCCGTCCTTCCTATTTCCCGTTTACCGAACCGTCGGCTGAAGTTGATGTGATGGGCAAAAACGGTAAATGGCTGGAAGTGCTGGGTTGCGGCATGGTGCATCCGAATGTGTTGCGCAATGTGGGTATCGATCCTGAAGTCTATTCCGGTTTTGCCTTTGGCATGGGTATGGAACGTCTGACCATGTTGCGTTACGGCGTAACCGATTTGCGCGCATTCTTTGAAAACGATCTGCGTTTCCTCAAACAGTTTAAGTAAGGCGGGAATATCATCATGAAATTCAGTGAACTCTGGTTGCGCGAGTGGGTAAACCCGGCGATTGACAGCGAAGCATTATCTGAACAAATCACCATGGCAGGCCTTGAAGTTGATGGTGTTGAGACTGTTGCCGGATCGTTCCACGGCGTTGTCGTGGGGGAAGTCGTTGAGTGCGGACAACATCCGAACGCCGATAAACTGCGTGTGACAAAAGTTGATGTGGGCGGCGATCGCCTGTTGGATATTGTTTGCGGTGCGCCTAATTGCCGCAAAGGCTTAAGGGTGGCGGTCGCCACTATTGGCGCGGTGTTACCCGGCGATTTCAAAATCAAAGCGGCCAAACTGCGCGGCGAGCCGTCTGAGGGGATGTTGTGCTCGTTCTCCGAGCTGAGTATTTCTGACGATCATAGCGGCATTATCGAATTACCGTTGGATGCGCCGATTGGCACGGACATTCGTCAATATCTGCAACTGGACGATACCGCCATTGAAATCAGCGTAACGCCAAACCGCGCCGATTGCCTTGGCATCATTGGCGTTGCTCGCGATGTGGCCGTACTGAACCAATTACCGCTGACAGAACCAGAAATTCAGCCAGTTGCGGCAACCATTCAGGATACGTTCCCGATTCAGGTTGAGGCGCCGCAGGCTTGTCCTCGTTATCTGGGGCGCGTTGTCAAAGGCATCAATGTTAAAGCGGCTACACCGCTGTGGATGAGTGAAAAACTGCGCCGCAGCGGTATCCGTTCTATCGATCCGGTAGTTGATGTCACCAACTATGTTTTGCTGGAGTTGGGCCAGCCGATGCATGCGTTCGATCTCGACCGTCTGGAAGGCGGGATCGTGGTGCGTTTGGCTAACGATGGCGAAACGCTGACGCTGCTGGACGGCAATAAAGTGAAGCTGAAGGCGGATACGCTGGTGATTGCCGACAAACAAAAGTCGCTGGCCCTGGGCGGCATTTTCGGCGGGGAGCATTCCGGCGTTAATGAAGACACGCAGAATGTCCTGCTGGAATGTGCTTACTTTAACCCGCTGTCCATCACCGGACGTGCGCGCCGCTATGGCTTACATACCGATGCATCCCATCGTTACGAACGCGGTGTCGATCCCGCATTGCAATATAAAGCGATGGAGCGAGCCACGCGTTTGCTGATCGAGATTTGTGGCGGTGAAGCGGGCCCGGTGGTGGATGTGACCAGCGAGGCGAATTTACCTGCGCGGGCGACAATTACGCTGCGTCGTGAAAAACTGGATCGCCTGATTGGTCACGTCATTGCCGATGAGCAGGTAACCGATATTTTGCAGCGTCTTGGCTGCAACGTGACCAACACAGAGGCGGGTTGGCAAGCGGTTGCGCCAAGCTGGCGTTTCGATATGGAGATCGAAGAAGATCTGATCGAAGAAGTTGCCCGTATTTACGGTTACAACAATATCCCGAATATTGCCACGCTCGCACCGTTGACCATGACTTCTCATCGTGAGGCGACGCTTTCTCTCAAGCGCGTCAAGACGTTATTGGTCGATCATGGCTATCAGGAAGCAATTACTTACAGTTTTGTTGACCCGAAAATTCAATCGCTGATCCACCCCGGCGAAGACGCGTTGATTCTTCCCAGCCCGATTTCAGCAGAGATGTCAGCGATGCGTCTCTCCTTGTGGAGTGGGCTGCTGGGGGCGGTGGTGTATAACCAGAACCGCCAGCAGAGCCGTCTGCGCCTGTTTGAAAGCGGTTTGCGTTTTGTGCCGGACAGCAGTGCAGACCTGGGAATTCGTCAGGATTTCATGTTGGCAGGTGTGATTACCGGCACTCGCTACGAAGAACATTGGGATCTGGCGCGTCAGGCCGTTGACTTCTATGATTTAAAAGGAGATTTGGAAGCGGTGCTGGCGTTGACGGGTAAACTGTCTGACATTGAGTTCAAGGCTGAAAGTAATCCGGCATTGCATCCAGGGCAAAGTGCTGCTATTTATCTTTGCGGGGAACGTATTGGATTTATTGGTGTTATCCACCCGGAACTGGAGCGCAAGCTGGATCTGAATGGACGCACAGTCGTGTTTGAGTTGCTGTGGGATAAGGTTACAAACCGCATTCTGCCTGACGCGAGCGACATTTCCCGGTTCCCTGCAAACCGTCGTGATATTGCTGTGGTAGTGGCTGAAAATATCCCCGCAGGCGATGTTTTAGCCGAGTGTAAGAAAGTTGGCGCAAATCAGTTAGTTGGCGTAAACTTATTCGACGTGTACCGAGGAAAGGGCGTAGCCGATGGTTACAAGAGCCTGGCTATCAGCCTGATCTTACAAGATACCTCTCGTACACTGGCAGAAGAGGAAATTGCCGCTACCGTTGCAGAATGTGTAGCAGCATTAAAACAGCGATTCCAAGCATCCTTGAGGGATTGAACCTATGGCGCTTACTAAAGCTGAAATGTCAGAATACCTGTTTGAGAAGCTCGGGCTGAGCAAACGGGATGCCAAAGAGCTAGTCGAGCTGTTTTTTGAAGAAGTTCGTCGCGCTTTGGAAAATGGCGAGCAGGTCAAATTGTCGGGTTTTGGCAATTTTGATTTGCGAGACAAGAACCAACGACCGGGACGTAACCCAAAAACTGGCGAAGATATTCCGATTACGGCGCGCCGTGTGGTCACGTTCCGTCCGGGGCAAAAGTTAAAAAGCAGGGTAGAGAACGCCTCTCCCAAAGAGTAAACGAGATAACCCAAAAGGCCGCGCAAGCGGCCTTTTTCTTTAAGAGGGACGGTCGGGATGGCGTGGCTATCTGGGACCGGTTTTTGATGCCGGATTGTCCGGTACCGGGCGATGATCGTCGATCAAATGGCGGATGGCCAGAATCGGATGGCGAAGCAGCATGCGTGGTCCTGACCAGCGCATAATCGCTTTGATTTCTTCCCGCCTGGCGGGTTGATAGCAGTGAATAGGGCAGTGCTTGCACGCGGGTTTCTCTTCCCCAAAGTAACAACGTTCCAGACGATTGATGGCGTAATCAAACAGACGCTTATATTTGTCTTTGCTGTCGATTTCGGGGTGATGCTTTTCGTACAATTCGATCATCAACCCAACGGTGCGGATTTCACGCTGCCTGTGTTTGCCCAGAGGTTTTCTCGCCATGTCCGTCATTTTCTGATGGAGTAATAATAGATATATTTTAAATGCAATTTATGTGAGTTGAAACCACCAGCGTCACATCCACAGGGAAAATAAAGGAAGATGCGAGGAACAGACGCCCTCGCGAAGAGAAGAGAATCAAGCGTGTCCGAACTGTGCCTGATGCAAACTGGCGTAAATCCCGCTATGCGCGATTAAATCCTGATGACTGCCTTGCTCAATGATACCGCCGTGATCGACCACCACAATGCGTTCGGCATTCTGAATGGTTGCCAGCCGATGGGCAATAACCAGCGTGGTTCGTCCCGCAGAAAGATCGCTGAGCGATTGTTGAATCGCCTGTTCGGTGGCGGTATCCAATGCGGAAGTCGCTTCATCAAGGATCAGAATCGGTGGATTTTTCAGAAAAATCCGTGCAATGGATAAACGCTGCTTCTGTCCACCGGATAATTTGACGCCGCGTTCACCCACGATGGTATCCAGACCGTCAGGCAGATTCTCAATCAGTTCGTCCAGTCTGGCGCGCTGCGCCGCCTGCATGATTTCTTCATCGCTGGCGCCCAGTTTGCCATAGGCGATATTTTCACGAATGCTGCCGCCAAACAGAAAAACATCCTGTTGGACGATACCAATCTGGCTACGCAGAGAAGCCTGCGTCATGTCGCGGATATCAATACCATCAATGGTGATGCTGCCGCTGGTTAAATCATAAAAACGGGGCAGCAGCGAACAGAGTGTGGTTTTTCCCGCGCCTGAAGGTCCGACGAAGGCGATCGTTTCGCCGGCGCGAATCGACAGGTTAACGTTATGGATGATGGGACGACCGGGCGAATAGCCGAAGCCAACCTGGTTGAACCGGATATCGCCTTTGAGTGGACCCACATCGCGAGCGTTGGGCGCGTCTGCAATTTCCGGCACGGTATCAATCAGTTGGGTAAAGCGTTTGAAACCGGCAATACCTTTCGGATAGCTCTCCAGCACAGAGGTAATCTTGGCGACAGGGCGGAAGAACACTTCGATCAGCAGCAGGAAGCCGATAAAACCGCCGTAGGTCAGTTCACCTTCAATGACATACCAGATGCCTGCCAGCATGACGATCAGCTGAATCAGACGTGTGCTCAGGTAGCTGAGCGTCAAACTGGCGGTCATGATGCGATAGGCCTGAAGTTTGGTACGGCGATAGTTTTCATTGTCGTGGGAAAACAGCTTTTTCTCATGCGCTTCATTGGCGAAAGCTTTGACGACGCGAATGCCGCCGACGCTTTCTTCAATTCGGGCATTGAAATTACCAACCTGGCCAAATAACTGGCGCCAGGTATCGGTCATGCGCGCGCCATAGCGGCTGACCAGAAACGTCATGAACGGCACGATAACGATAGTGAGCATGGCCAGTGGCAGATGTACGGTAGCCATCAGAATAAACGCGCCAATGAAGGTCATAATGGCGATAAACAGGTCTTCCGGACCATGATGGGCAATTTCGCCCACTTCCTCCAGATCTTTGGTGACGTGGGTAATAATATGCCCGGTTTTCATATTGTCGTAATAGCGGAAAGGGAGCTTTTGCAGGTGCTCAAACGCCTGGCGACGCATATCGGTTTCGATGCCCACGCCCAGCGCATGTCCCCAATAGTTAACAATGGCCATGAGTCCGGTATTCAGTAAATACACGATCAGTAGCGCAACGGAAGCCAGCAGAATCAGCGACCAGTTCTGCTCTGGCAGCAGCTTGTCGATGAACGCTTTAATTGCCATCGGGAAACCCAGTTCAAGCAGCCCTGCGATAATGGCACAGCCAAAATCCAGCACAAATAACCCTTTATAAGGGGAGTAATAAGAGAAGAAGCGCCGTAACATACCGTTTTTTTGAGTTAAATAAATGTGAAATCTACTATAACAGGTTATTGCACCGAGAGGGATATCCACAACCTGAGGAACATACTGCTTATTCCCGGGGTTGCCGGGTAGCGAACCAGCACAGCAATGAGCCCAGCGTCACCATGATAACACCTTGCCAAAAGGAATACGCGGGCGAGACTCTCAGCCACAATGACGCCAGCAGAGTGGAAATGACCGGGGTAAAATAAGACGCGGTAGCCAGTAATGTCAGATTACCATGCTGAATCCCCGTGTCCCACGCAGAGTAGGCGAGTGCGGTGGAGGCGCCCATGAAAATCAGCTCAATCGCGTTCGTCATGGTAAAGGTTAAGACATTCTCCGCACTGAATGTATATTGCAGCCATAGCACGATGGAGGTGATGAGGAGAAAGAATAGCACTCCGCTTTCTCCGTGGCCGAACCGTTTGGCGATATTGCAATACATGGCCCAGGTTATGGCGGCTGAGAAGGCTAATCCGTAAGCGAGTGGATTGGTCAGGATATTTTGCCATAGCACGTATGGAGACCACGCGTTGCCCCCCTTCATGATCCAGATAATACCGGATAACGAGAGAGCCAGTCCTATCCACAGCAGGAAGCGGCTTTTTTGCTGATTGATGAAGATTGAGAACAGGATGGTCAGACTGGGCCACAGATAGTTAATCATGCCCAGCTCTATCGCTTGCAAACGGTTGTTGGCGAGACCGATAGAGATGGACAGAAAAATTTCATAGCAGATAAAGAGCATTCCCCCGGCCAGAAGATAGACTTTGGGCAGCGTTTTTATTTTGGGAACGCCATGAAACAATAATAGGCAGAGCGTACTGGTGGTGTAAATCATGGCTGCGCCGCCAAGGGTGCCCAGTGATTCGGTAATGCTGCGAATCAGCCCGACAGACGTGCTCCACAAAATAATGGCCAGTAAACCAACGAACGTTGCACGCTGTGGCGTGATCTTCATGCTGAGGTATCTTACGTATCAGTGAAAATAAGAAAAGCGGATGCTGAGGGCAGCATCCGCCAGTGCACATTACATTTGATTAACGCCAGAAATCGTCGAAAACGGTAACCGGTGGCCGGCGCTTGTGTTCGGTTTTGCGATACCAGTTTTCAATGGTCGCCGCGTCTTTCGCATCCACTTGTTTGCCTTCAAGATAGTCGTCAATTTTTTCATAAGTCACACCCAGTGCGATTTCATCGGGCAGTGAAGGGCGATCGTCTTCCAAATCGGCCGTTGGCGTCTTGGTGTAAAGGTGAGAAGGACAGCCCAGTTCGCGCAGAAGCGCCTTCCCCTGACGTTTATTTAAACGGAATATCGGATTGATGTCTGTTCCACCGTCGCCATATTTGGTGAAAAAACCGGTCACCGCTTCAGCCGCATGGTCGGTTCCTACGACCAGACCCGCATTCATGCCCGCGATGCTGTATTGAGCTTTCATCCGTTCACGGGCTTTTTCATTGCCTTTGACGAAATCGGAAAGCTCAATGCCAATGGCTTTTAACGTGGCTTCGCTGGCTTCCACCGCGGGTTTAATATTGACCGTCAGAACCTTGTCAGGTTGTATAAAAGCGATGGCGTCCTGGCAGTCGGATTCATCGGCCTGCGTGCCATAAGGCAGGCGCACGGCGATAAATTGATAGCGTTCATCACCCGTTTCATTGCGCATCTCAGTAATGGCCGTTTGGCAGAGTTTACCGGTTAACGTCGAGTCCTGACCACCGCTGAGCCCCAATACCAGAGATTTCACAAATGGATGAGCATTCAGATAATTCTTTAAAAAATCAACGCTAACGCGAATTTCTTTCACCGGGTCAATGGTACTTTTGACTCCCAGTGCAGTGATAATGTCCTGCTGTAATGACATAATCTCCCCCTCCTGAACTTATTGATCCTGCGGAATAATTATCTTAATCCCCTGAGTGTAAAACGAATTGGCGTGAAGAAAAAGAACAAGCGTTCTGCCAATGGTATTACCTATGAGTGATACCTTTTCTCTATCAATGACGGCGTTATTACACAACCCTGTCATTTGAAAAAAGGCCTTTTGCCATCTAGACTCATTGATGACCCATTCATATGAGGTAATGTAATGAAAAATAATCGACTAATGTGGTGTATTGTTGCGGCAGGAGCAGTCTTTCTTTCTGGATGTTCGGCTTATAACAAAGCAGAAAGCTATGTAAATGAGCCGGTAGTGAAGGATGTCAAGGTAGGAATGACGAAAACGCAGGTTCATCAGCTTGCTGGTTCGGGAGGAATGGAAAGAACGCTGGTGAACGCGAAGGGGACTTGTAGCGATTATCTGTTGAAGAACCGTGACGGCACGGCCCAGAACTATTTTGTCAGCTATGATGAAACCGGGCATGTCCGCAATAAAGGCTTCCAAAGCTGTCAGGCATACGATACTTCTCCGAACCGATAACAGAACTTTCATTATTGTGTAATTGCGTAGGCGATGGACTTACGTGATCATTGGTTATATCTGTGTTTTCATCTCTAAAAGCATGCTGGAAGACGGGCGTTAACGCTTCAGGTGTCTTTCAGCATGCTTTGTGAATATCTCTTGTTCCCTGTGTACCCAATACCTTCCCTTCTATCATGAATTGCCATAACCCCTGGCAGAATAATGAGTAATTATTTGTAGTGTTAAGATTTTGCCTGAATTTGGTAAAATACTGTCAGATAAAGGGTTTTAAGATATTTCCATCTTCCGTCCAACGGCATTGTGCCCGATATTGCTGTTAACCAGTTCTACAAGACTGTTAATGCGTCGAGGAAAATACAATGACGAAAAAAACACTGGCACTGATGATGTCGTTACTGCTGGTCACCAGTTCTTTTTCAGGCATGACTTTTGCGGAAGGTCCGAATGGAGCGCAAGAGCAGAAACGGCAGCCGGTTAATAACCAAAACGGTGGCGAGCACAAGAATGCCCCTGCCGCCAGCAGTAAACAGAAAACCGCACCTAACGGTAATAACCGCAATAATGACAAAGGGACCCCGGTAAAGCAGGCTTCCCGTGGACAGCAGAAGCAGAATGCGCCCAACTTCCGTGAACGCGATCATTTTGTGTGGAGCGGCAATGATTTCAGAAAAGGTCATCCCGTCCCTCAACGTTTTCGTGGGGATAGTTATCGCGTCAATGACTGGCGCGTCCGCGGGTTACATGAACCACCTGCCGGTCAGCACTGGGCCTACATTAATGGTAACTACGTTTTGATCGCGGCAGCCACGGGGATAATCACCGCTATCCTTTTGAATAGTGCGTTAAACTAGCCGTAAAAATTAGTAAGGTGCCGGTAGAGCAACTACCGGCACCTTATCGTTTTATCATCCGCCAGCGACAACTCACGATGTCCACGGTTTTATGAAACGCTATTTACCGGTGCGCTAACTCCGCGTCTTCCCGGGCGTCAAATATCGTTTTATCGGTCTGTTTGAGCAACTGACTGGTCACGGTGCCAGCCGTCATCGATCCGCTCACATTCAATGCAGTACGCCCCATATCAATCAACGGTTCAATGGAAATCAGCAGAGCAACCAGCGTAATAGGTAATCCCATTGCTGGCAGCACAATCAGTGCCGCAAACGTTGCGCCGCCACCCACGCCGGCGACGCCGGCAGAACTGATGGTGACAATCCCGACCAGCGTAGCGATCCACACCGGATCGAGCGGATTAATCCCCACCGTTGGCGCGACCATCACCGCCAGCATGGCAGGATAGAGTCCTGCACAGCCATTCTGACCAATAGTGGTGCCGAATGACGCGGCAAAGCTGGCGATGGAATCCGGCACGCCAATACGACGGGTTTGCGCTTCGATACTCAACGGGATTGTGGCGGCACTGGAACGGCTGGTAAACGCAAAAGTCAGTACCGGCCAGACTTTGCGGAAGAACCGTGCTGGATTGATCCCTGTGAAGGACAGAATCAGGGCATGTACGCCGAACATGATGGCCAGTCCCAGATAGGACGCCACCACAAAACTCCCCAATTTCAGAATGTCTTGTAGATTGGAGCTGGCAACCATTTTGGTCATCAGCGCCATTACCCCGTAAGGCGTCAGCTTCATCACCAGACGAACCAGTTTCATTACCCAGGACTGTAGCGTATCAATCGCAACCAGTACACGTTCACCTTTGGCGCTGTCGTCTTTCAGTAGTTGCAATGCGGCGACACCGAGAAACGCGGCAAATATGACGACGCTGATAATCGAGGTGGGATTTGCCCCGGTTAATTCGGCGAATGGATTTTTAGGTATGAAGGACAAAATAAGCTGAGGCACATTAAGATCGGCAACTTTACCCGCATAATTATTTTCAATCGCGGTCAGCCGTGCGCTTTCCTGCACTCCCTGCACTAATCCGCTGGCCGTCAGGCCAAACAGGTTGGTGACGAAAACGCCGACCAAAGCTGAAATCAGCGTGGTAATCAGCAGCGTAGAGAGCGTCAGCACGCTGATCTTGCCTAATGATGAAGCGTTGTGCAGCTTTGCTACCGAGCTGAGGATGGAAACGAAGACCAATGGCATCACAATCATTTGCAGCAGTTGGACGTATCCGTTTCCCACAATATTGAACCAGGCAATAGACTGGTTGATGACATCAGTATTGTCGCCATAAATAAGATGTAGCGCTAATCCGAATAAAACGCCGACGACGAGCCCGAGCAAGACTTTTTTCGCCAGGCTCCAGTTGCGGTTCTTGCTGCTGTAAGCCAGCATGACCAGTAAACCGGCAAACACCAGAATGTTTAATAGCAGAGGAAAGTTCATCCTCATTTCTCCCTAATTCGTTCTAACCGTTATTTGTTACAAAAATGTCGATAATCGCCGACAGGATACCAGTTCTTTTATCATCATGTTATAGGCGTTTGAGTGATAATCTGGGCAAACAATGGATAATAGGTGAAATAATATTCGCTCGGTTTGCTGCTTTGACAGTTGAATAGTTTGCGCCTGGGATATTGCGCCATCGATAGGGGCGGGTAATGACTGAATCCGGTTATCCCGTAACGGTGGTCAGACTGATGCCGGCATCCTGGTGGCGCCGCTGGCGAGAGCGCGAAAAATCACGGTAGTTCACCTGAATAACATAACGGAAGAGGCGGTGTTGATTGAGTGGTAGCAAAAAAATAGGGTAGTCATTACATCGGAGAAAAAATGACTACCCTGAACCGCAAGAAATACATTAACAAATAACACTCACAAACGAAGAGGGTAATTAGACACAGAAATTAAAAAAGATAAAACTCTTACAGCTAACACAAAATAACACTGACAGACTACTTTCGTTAAAGTATACCCTTAACGAAGGGATGTTAAAAATTAAGCTCACTCATGAAACTTCAACGGATTAATTCCAACATCCCTTTTCCACTGCTAATACTAAAGGATATTTAAATAATCCAGGAATATTAGAAGTTATATTGTACGCCAACACGATAACGGGTTTGGCGATGATCGCTGGTGCCATCCTGAGCTACGTTACCAACAGCAGCATACGGTTTCCAGTTTTTATCCAATGCGTAAGACAGTTTTACATCATGGTCGATGTTATAAGTTTCATTATCGTATTGGTAAGCCCCGGCTTTGTTGGCTTTTTTATAGTCCATTTCATATTCAACCTGGAAGCCCATCGGCAGTTTATAGGCGAGCAACCCGGTAAGGTTATAGCCGTTTTCCTGCGTGCTGCTTGTGCCGCCAATATTGCCGCTTTTTCTCAGGTAATAAGGGCGATAGCGCAGTGAGTAAGACAGATTATCGGTAATATTGACTTTACCACGCAGGTAAGGGCGATAGTTGTTAGAGGATGAGACGGTATCTAAAGAAAAACCAGGTTCAAGCGAGAACGTTTTATTGAAGTTATAAACGTAGCTGGCAACAACTTCGGTACCGTTGCTTACTGTTTCATGGTAAGGCTTATTGGGCGTGACTTCAGAAGACGGTTCACCATTTTTCCATCTTGCTTCAACAGACAAACCAAATCCATTAGCAAAACGATGAGACATTAACAGACGATCGCGATGGTCGTTCTTTGGTGTATCTTTCATTTCATGACGATAGTCAATAGTTACCGCCATTGCATTAACACTAATCAATGAGGTGACTGCCAAAGCTAGTAATTTAAATTTCATTGTTATATTCCCTATCGGTTAGGATGATACTTAATTCAAAAGACGCATTACTATTTTTAATACAAGTTCTATTTTATTTATTATTAAACTGCGTTTTGTGATCGCGATCTGCTTGGGTAACAAAAAGTAAAACACAGTTTCAAAATGTGAAGGAGATCGAATTGAATAGATGGTTTGTTTTAATTTAAATAAAATTTAATAAATATCTTATTTCAGATTATATAAAAACACTGTCATTGTTAATAACAGGTTGATTAATTAATAAGCATTCGTTTCTATTATTTTATAAATAATAAAGAAAATGTCTTGTTTCATTTTAAATGAAATATAATAAGTCACTTGTTTCAATTTATATAAAAACCTGCCATGTTAATGGCAGGTTGGATAATTAATAAATTTCAGGGTATTTTATTTCATTGCACGTTTCAAAATACGTTCAGACTGACGTTGAAAATATTTCGCTGTTTCTTCAACAGATTTCTGGCCGTAATCGATGGACTGAATGGCATCGCCAAACAGGGATACGATTTGCGGATCGTCAAAATAAGGCGAAACGCTCATGCTATGCGGCAGTGTCAGCGCCTGATTCAGACCCGCAACAGCCGGAGAATCATCCTGAATGACGCCATCGGCAGTTAGCTGAGCTACCGCCGCCTTACTTAACGGAACGCCACGCTCTAATCCCAGAGCCTGAACGCCTTCTTTGCTGTTCAACAGGAAGTCAATCAGCAGAGACGCTTCTTTAGGATGTTTGCTTGATTTACCAATTGACAGCATTTGCGCGGGTTTAAAGAACAGACCGGCATCTTTAGCGCCAGGCAACATTGGATAGCTGCCTAACTCCAGTTTTGCCGGGGGTTGCAGGTTATCGGAGTACTTGGTAATCGTAGAGTTCCACATGTAGGTGCCGCTCCACTCGCCGTTAATCCACGGCTTCATTTCATACATGTTGCTCTTGCCGAAAGAGGCATAGTATTTCGCTGAAGGCATAACATGGCTATCAACCAGCGTCTTATACATGTTGAAGAACTCTACCCATTGCGCATCGCTGTATGAGAACTTCTGACCTTTCTCATCAATGGCCGGGATATTGTACTTCTGAACCATATAGGAGTTTAACAGCGCCAGTGAATCCTGATGCTCCAGAACCACAGGGTAGTATTGCTCACCCAGTTTTTCTTTAAACACTTTACCGGCGTTCAGCAGTTCATCCCAGTTTTTAGGATATTCCAGTCCGGCCTTTTTCCAGCTTTCGGTGTTGAAATAGAACACACGAGCCGTAACAGAAATAGGAATGCCGTTCAGTTTGCCATTGACCGTCGTACCCTGAAGCTCTTTTGGATCAAACTGGGTCAGATCCAGCGTGTCTTTGACTTTATTCAGGTCGTAGAAACCATCGCCGTTTTTAGAGAAAATCGGCAGCCAGTTCCAGTTGGTTTGCATGACATCAGGTTCAGTATTACCGGCAATCTGGGTGGTCAGACGGGACAAGTGTCCGTCCCAACCGGTGTACTCTGATTTAACGGTAATATTGGGATGCTGTTTATGGAAATCTTCAATTGCCTTGAGTGTCTGCTGATGGCGGGCGTTTCCACCCCACCAGGACATTCTCAATTCAACCTGATCGGCAGCAAAAGACGGCGCTGCCAATAATGCCAGAGACGACGCTATCAGCGTGTGTAGGATCGCTTTTTTCATCGGTTACTACTCCTGTTAAAGAGAGATATTTTTTTCTGTTTTTGCATCAAAGATATGGCATTTATCCATATCGAACTGGAAGAATATCTGGCGATGCAGACCATTCTTAATAATCAGCCGCGCTTCATCGGACGGAACGCGGCTGGTTAATTCAAAGCCATCAACCTTTATGTACATAAAGAATTCATGGCCCATGTTTTCTACGCGCACCAGTTCACCCTGAGAGTGGTTGGCCTCAAACGGGGTTTCGGAAACGGTCACGTATTCAGGACGGATACCGAAGAAAACATCCTGACCGGAATAGGAGCGCACTTTATCCTGCTGCTCACTGTTCAGGACCAGCGTGTAGTGGCCGACGGTCAACCCAATCTGACCGTCTTTTTCCACCAGCTTGCTGGGTTTGATGTTCATTTCCGGCGAGCCGATGAAGCCGGCTACAAACATGTTGACCGGGAAGTGGTACAGGTTATCCGGCGTATCCACCTGCATGATATGACCCAGTTTCATGACGCAGATACGGTCGCCCATGGTCATGGCTTCGGTCTGGTCGTGGGTAACATACACGGTGGTGGCGGCCTTACCGCTTTTCTTCAACTGCTTGTGCAGATCAGAAATACGGATACGCATCGAAGCACGCAGTTTGGCGTCCAGGTTTGACAACGGTTCGTCAAACAGGAAGACGTCGGGTTTTTTCACGATGGCGCGGCCGACCGCCACACGCTGCGCCTGACCGCCGGAAAGCTGGCGGGGCAGGCGGTCCATCAGTTCTTCCAGTTCCAGAATTTTTGATGCTTCCGTTACCTGCGCTTCGATTTGGTCTTTGGGCATTTTGCTGAGTTTCAGACCGAACGCCAGGTTCTCTTTTACCGTCATGTGCGGGTAGAGGGCATAGTTCTGGAACACCATCGCAATACCGCGCTCTTTCGGCGCCAGGTTGTTCACCACGCGTTCGCCGATACGGACTTCGCCGCCGCTGATAGTTTCCAGACCCGCCAGCATGCGCAGCGTGGTGGATTTGGCGCAGCCCGACGGGCCGACGATAACCATGAATTCGCCGTCTTTAATGGTCAGGTCGATGCCGTGTACCGCTTTGAAACCGTTGGAATATACTTTTTCCAGCTTGTTGAAAATGACTTCAGCCATGATAAATCCTCTATTAACCTTTAATTCCGCTGCTGGTCACGCCTTGTACGAAGTAACGCTGTGCCAGGAAGAAAACAATGATGGAAGGCAGAATCGAAATGCTGGACATCGCCAGGATTTCATTCCACGGAGCGCCTTCGGTGACGTCGATAGACATTTTCAGCGCCAGCGCAATCGGATATTTATCCACGCTGTAGACATAGATCAGCGGACCGATAAAGTCGTTCATTGACCACATGAACTGGAACAGCGCAACAGAGATAATGGCCGGTTTCAGAATTGGCACGACCACATACCACAGCACCTGGAAGGAGTTACAGCCATCGATCTGGGCGGCTTCTTCCATATCACGCGGCACGCCGCGCAGGAACTGGATCAGCATGAACACAAAGAAGCCCTGTGTCGCGAATGCCAGCGGCAGGTACAGCGGCAGGTAGCTGTTCAGCATGCCCATTTCACGGAACATGATGTACTGCGGGATCAACAGGACGGTGCTTGGCAGCAACATGGTGGCGATCAGGGTCGCGAACCAGAAGTTCTTCCAAGGGATCTCGAAACGGGCAAAGCCGTAAGCGACGATGGTGGAAGAGATAATGGTCAGGAGCACTTTCGGGATCACATACTTGAAGGTGTTGATCATGTAGTGACCGAAATTGTATTCCGTCCCGGTTTTCCAGCCGTTGATAAAACCGTCCCAGGTGGCGTGCTCGGGCCACAGACCCAGCGTGGTAAAGATTTCATGGTTCGGCTTGAACGATGCCGAGAACATCCACGCCAGCGGATAGAGCATCAGCAGGCCGACAAACAACAGGATCACGTAACGGATGGCGGCGCTGATTTTCTCTTTACGCAGCGTCCGGCGAACTTCCAGTGCCGCAATTTCTTGCGCAGAAGTCATATTTGAATGCATGTCAGCCATTTTTTCCTCCTTTATCGGCGGAGTAGAACACCCAGTATTTGGACGACTTGAAGGCAACCGACGCAAATACGGCAACAACCAGGAACAGAACCCATGCCAGCGCCGCCCCGTAGCCCATATCGAAATACTTGAAGGCCGTATCATAGATATAGAGTGAGAACAGGTAGGTGTAATGCGTTGGTCCCCCGCCTGTGATGACGTAAGGCGCGGTAAATTCCTGGAATGCCTGAGTGGTCTGCATGATAAAGTTGAAGAAAATTACCGGTGTAATTAACGGCACCGTTACTTTCAGGAACATTTGCCATTTGGATGCGCCGTCAATCATGGCGGCTTCATACTGTGACTGCGGTACGTTCTGCAAGGCGGCCAGGAAGATAACCATGGCCGAACCAAACTGCCATACGCGTAACAGGGTGACGGACATCAGCGCCAGTGACGGTTCGCCCAGCCAGTTGATGGCGTCTAAACCGAATACGCCCAGAAAACTGTTCAACAGACCATCAATGGCGAACAGGGCCCGCCACAGAACGGCGATGGCCACGCTGCTGCCCAGAATGGACGGTACATAGTAAGCGGTACGGAAGAAACCGATACCACGCAGTTTGAAATTAAGCACAAACGCAATTAACAATGCGAAGATTAATTTCAGGGGAATGGTCAGAAAAACATAGGCGAAGGTCACGCCCATTGATTTCCAGAAGAGATCGTCCTCCATCAACATTCGGTGGTAGTTTTCCATACCGGTGAATTCAGGCGGACTCATCAAATCATACTCAGTAAAACTGAGAAAAAATGATGAAACAAAGGGGAAAGCGGTAAACACTATCAGCCCTATTATATAGGGGGAGATATAGGCTAACCCCAGCATTCTGTTTTCATTCATAATGCTTACCTATTGAGTAATTGTGAATCATTAAAAAACATAAAATCAAAGTGTTAATAACTCTGGATAAATAAACTCCACGTCATAGATAATTCTGTTTTCCCCGTTAACGCGAAAATCACCGTGAACATACCCACCTTGTGTTAAGAACGGTGGAATATCGTTTAATTTGTTGCGGCAAGCAGCAATAAGAGTCAATAGCGCCAGTGGAAAGGGATCATCCAGGCGAACATAACGGTGTTGCGCCGAACGAACGAATAAACCGCGGTGGAAATGCTTTTCAAACAGGATTTCCGCGAACTGCCAGGCGTTTTCTGCCCATTTTCCCGACTGTTTGTGCTCTGCCAGTTCAATCATCGCCAGTAGTAGCATTGGGCTGGCAACATCATGAATATCTTCATCATTCAGACGTGTCAGCATGGTATTGATCAGCGCATACAAATCCTCGTCACCGCTGAGGCGATAGGCCCGAACCAGCGGCAACAAATAATCGCCTTCCAGAGCAAAGGGTTTCAGTTCCGTGCCGGCTTTCCCATAATAGCCATCGCGCCTGAAGCGATAGCCAGTCATATCCTGACCGTTATTCCACATGGGACGCAGCGTATTGCTGGTAACGTCATAGGCATACTGGTAATAATTTTTCAGCCCTGAAATGACCCAGCCAAGCATTTCGTCATCTGGCTGGTCATGCAGGATATCCAGCATAGCCAATGGGTTATCAATCAACAGCGGACGCATGTCGCGGAACAATACGTTCGCTTCACGGGCAATTTCGCCGAACTCCGGGCCAAACTGGCGCTGAGCGCGATCGCCAAACCACGATTGTGTCTGATTGTCATCTTCAGGCACCGGCTCGCGCTGTAGCGGTGAGCTGAACTGATAAACCGGCATACCGGTTTCCGGATTACGCGCCAGCACATATTGGCGATACAGGTGTTTACCCCAGTCAGCCGCATGCTTATCGCCAGTGTATGCGGCGTATTTGAAGGCGGCATAAATCAGGTCAGTTCCGGCATTGACAAAGGTCAGCCCTTTGGTGAGTGGCAGAACGGGCCACTGCGCCGGGTCGACAACGTCACGACGTGCGTGCAGAAAGACATCAGGATCGCGGGTTTTGGTGTAATCACCGTGACGTCCCAGATCCAGGGCGTTCCAGTCTTCGACATGCGCATGCCAAAAACCCTGAAGGAAGTTCAGCGTCTTTTCTGCGTTTACGCGATGCAGCAGCGCGTAGTAGGGCAGATGATGCTTTAATTCATGCACCTGCGCTTTTGATTCCGGCCCTTCGCTTGCCAGCGTATCCAGATTGATAAAACGGTGGCCGCCCCAGTAAAACAGGCCGCTGGTCTTATCCACAAAGTGATTCAGAAAATAATCACTTACGACTATGGCTTGTTCCTGATAGTCGGTTTCCCCGGTGACGGCGCTCATGGCACACAGCGTTCTCAGCCAATTCTGCTGACTGGCAAAGTTGGAGATTGGCGCACGGTGTCCGTCAGGGAACTGCCAGACAACCGGTTCATGGCTCAGTACATCAAATCCATCCGCCAGTAATGGCGTTGGATTTGTACGGCTGTGAGCCACTGTCTGAACCGTCTCGATATGACTGCTCAGTGCATTAACCCATTCATCAATCTTCGTTTTTCGGCTGGTGTGCAAACTTGCAAAAATACTCATGGAGTACCTTCTTATGGAACTGAATGTCAGTTCCTTATAAATAGAAACACTGTTTTGATTGATTATATTGCGCGAGTTACCTTGCCGTCATGCACGCAATATCGAAAGTGTGATCAAAGTCGGAACGTTGTTTTGATTTTTTTTCAATGAAGGGTTTGGGTAAAAAAAAAGCGGATAAAAAAATAAATAACTGATTGAAAAAAAAGCAAAAGGCACAATCTACGTTGTGCCTTTTGTCAAGCAATGCATGAAAAGAAAACGCAGCGCGATAAATAAAAAATTAGCGAGCCAGCCAGCCACCGTCAACCGCAATGGTATAGCCGTTAATGTAGTCGGATGCACTGGAAGCCAGGAACACTGCCGGCCCCATCAGATCCTGCGGTAATCCCCAACGACCCGCCGGGATACGATCCAGAATTTCTTTGCTGCGATCTTCGTCAGCACGCAATTGCTGGGTATTGTTGGTGGCCATGTAACCAGGGGCAATCGCGTTGACGTTGATGTTGTATTGCGCCCACTCGTTCGCCAGCAGACGGGTCACACCCATCACGGCACTTTTTGACGCCGTATAAGAGGGAACGCGGATACCGCCCTGGAAGGACAGCATGGAAGCGATATTGATAATTTTGCCGCCGTGACCTTGTTTAATGAACTGGCGGGCAACGGTCTGAGACATGAAGAAAACGCTCTTGATGTTCAGGTTCATTACATCGTCCCAGTTCTTTTCGCTGAATTCGATCGCGTCTTCACGACGAATGATACCGGCGTTGTTAACCAGAATGTCAATCCTGCCAAATTCGGCAACGGCTTTTTCTACCAGATCTGCGTGACCGGCGATATTGCTCATATCGGCTGTCAGGCTGAGGAAACGACGTCCCAGAGCAGTGACTTTTTCGATAGTGTCTTTGGGGTCAACAATGTTGACGCCGACAATATCACAACCGGCTTGCGCCAGGCCGATGGCCATGCCCTGACCTAACCCCGTATCACAACCTGTGATAAGAGCAACTTTACCCTGTAAATCGAAGGAATTTAAAATCATAGCCTTAATCTCTCTGTAAGCGACAATAATGAGTCGTTAGCTGTTACTGTAGGGAATACCGGTCATTCCGGTTGCAAGCGATCAACGTAACTCGCTAACCTTGACGTGATCCATGTCATCGAAAACCTGATTCTCGCCAACCATGCCCCAGATAAAGGTGTAGCGTTTGGTACCCACACCGGAATGGATCGACCAGCTCGGTGAAATCACCGCCTGTTCGTTTTGTACTACTATGTGACGGGTTTCCTGTGGTTGACCCATCATGTGAAAAACGGCCGTTTCGTCGTCCATATCAAAATAGAAATACACTTCCATCCGGCGTTCATGCGTATGGCAGGGCATCGTGTTCCACAGGCTGCCTTCTGCCAGCCTGGTCAGTCCCATAGTGAGCTGACAGGTTGGCAATACGTCAGGAACGATGTATTTGTTGATAGTACGACGGTTGCAACTGGCATCTTCACCAATGGTTTGTGGCGAAGCCTCTGCCTGGGTAATTTTGCGGGTAGGGTATGACGTATGGGCCGGTGCGCTGTTGTAATAGAATTTCGCGGGGTTTGCGGCATCAACGCTGCGGAACTGTACCTCCTTCGCGCCCATGCCAACATATATCGCTGTTTCATTACCGATGTCGTAGCGTTCTCCATCAACGGTGACGATACCGGCACCACCAATATTGATTGCGCCCAGTTCACGGCGTTCAAGGAAATAGCTGACGCCTAGCTGTTTGCTCACTTCGCTGCCAACGGCGACAGTATCATGAACCGGCATAATGCCACCGACGATAATGCGGTCAATGTGGCTATATGTCATGGTGTAGGTATCGGCAGAAAATAATTGTTCGATCAGAAACTCGCGGCGTAAACCTGCTGTATCGAGTTGTTTTGCGTGATCGCGGTGAATGCTTTGACGAACTTGCATTTTTTCGCCTCTCTTTCAGACATAAATAAAAAAACTGCAACAACCCCTTGGCGAAAGCACCGGGCGGAACAAGCGGTGCTGCGTGGCAGTGACAACGTCACTTGAACCTTGATTGCCCGGTTCTTTCTTGTTATAGGGGGATAATAGTTTGGTTGGGATGTGAATTCAATAAAAATGAAATAATGTTTTATTTATTTCTTGAGGGACGTCATGGTTTTGCTTATTTTATGTTTCATCTGGTGAGGATGTTACTAGAATGTCGGTATCTGAAATTACACGCTCATCCTGATATGCGGTGCGGATGAGACATAGAAATAGAGAAGGAGAGATGATGAGACGGTATTTTATTGACGACGAAACGCCATGGGAAGAACTGGGCGGTGGCATCAAACGCAAGATCGTGACCTGGAGTGATGAACTGATGATGGTCTGCGTACATTTCGACAAAGGCGCAATCGGTACGCCTCATAAGCATGATATTCACGATCAGATCGCTTATGTCGCGGCAGGCAGTTTTGAGGTCGTCATTGAAGGCGAAAAACGTATCCTGAAAACGGGTGATGCGTATATGGCCGTCAAAAATGAGATGCACGGTGTGGTTTCTCTGGAAGACGGCAGCGTGTTGATTGATACGTTTTCTCCAAAACGGGCCGATTTCCTTTAATTATCCCCCCTGCCATTGGCCGGATTTGTCGTTCGGCCAATGCGCTCTCTACGGGTTTTCCATTACCGCTTCGTTTTATGCAATATGCCCGATATCTAACTGCTGCAACGATCCCAGTTTGTGATCGGCCAGTGTCCAGCGAGGGTCCTGGCTGAACTCGGGTTGCGGAACGACGATGGAACGCATGCGGGCCGCTTTGGTGGCAATCATTCCATTTATTGAATCTTCCAGCGTGACGCACTGTAACGGCGCAACCCCTAATCCATCGGCCGCATTCAAATAGACCTCTGGATGCGGTTTGCTATACGGTAACTTTTCCGCGGAAACCAAAACGTCAAAATAGGTTTCAAGGTGGAACGTGCGGAGTACCTGTTGCAGCATGTGCAGCGGTGACGCTGAAGCCAGACCGATTTTGAGGTTCTGTTGGCGGCAGAGCTGCAATGCCTGTTCAACGCCAGGCAATAAAGGGCGGCGCTCGTCGACCAATTCGATAGCGCGTTCGATAATTCGGCTAACGACGACTTCTCTGCTCGGCGTTTTCCAGGGGGCGACCTGATACCACAGATCAACCACCATATCGATGCGCAATCCCAGCGTATCGGTCATGGATTGACGTAGTGAGGTGTCAATGCCCAGCGAGGCGATGACTTCAATTTCGGCCATATCCCACAAGGGTTCGGAATCAATCAGTAAACCATCCATATCAAAAATGGCCGCGCGGATAGAAGAATCAGAAGTCATACAACCAGCTCCCCGGAATAGAAAAATCAGAAATCAATAATAATAGGCGTTAATTATATGCTAATTCGCTGCTCATGCTGCTCATAAAGGTTGTCGAGCGATAAAACATTGACTGATAATAAACTTACAGTAGGCTGCTATCGGGTTTTTTATGTCTACACTGTTCGTTATATACCCAATAGATTTATGCGGGCTTATCCTGCCCGCCTCGGGGGGCAATCTGTATGAGCAGAGTCAAGGGATGCTTGCTGCACCCCTGAAGGAGCCGTGTCATTGAGGGCCGAGAGTGCGCCGATGACAGGGATACGAAAGAGATCAATGGATACTGCGTCGTTCAAAAGGGGAGCACATGACGTATCAACAGGCTGGCCGTATTGCCGTGGTTAAGCGTATCGCGGGATGGATAATTTTTATTCCGGCTCTGCTGTCTACACTTGTTTCATTAGCCAACTATTTATATACCTACGCGCAGAAAAAACAGGGAATTGATGCGGTTTTGCTGGATTTTCTGCACTTGATGATTGATATGGTTCGCTTCAATACGCCATTTCTGAATATTTTCTGGTATAACTCGCCGGTGCCTGATTTCTCCCGTTTTTTCACTGCATCAAGCCTGATGTTCTGGTTGATTTATATCCTGATTTTTATCGGACTGGCCTTGCAGGTGTCTGGCGCACGTATGTCGCGTCAGGTGAAAGCGATTCGCGAGGGGATTGAAGATCAGCTGATTCTGGAAAAAGTGAAAGGTGATGCAAGCCGCACGCGCGAGGTTCTGGAAGCGCGCGTTGTCGTTCCACGCCACACCATTTTTCTGCAATTTTTCCCTCTCTATGTCCTGCCGATCGTGATTGCGGTTATCGGGTATATGGTTCTGCGTCTGCTGGGTATGCCGGTATAATCGAATACGATGCCCTATAGGCGCGATTAACGCCTATAGGGCATTGGATGCTACGTTACACGCTGAGTTGTTCTTCTATAGCCTGTTGGGCTTCAAGGATGTTTTTCCCACCGAACAGATTGGCTCGGTTGAGCAGATAATAAATCTGGTAGACCGGCTGGCGCTCAATAAAACCTTTCTCCAGCGGCCATACGCTCTGATAGCCATCATAGATTTGCGGTGGCAGCCCAGGGTAGAGCGGCAGCATCGCCAGGTCGCACTCGCGGTCGCCCCAATAGCAGGCCGGATCAAACAGGTAGCATCCGTTGTGACTGTTCGCGCAATTATCGGGCCACAAATCGCCATGCAATAATGAAGGCTGAGGCTGATGGCCTGCCAGTCTTTCCTCCGTACGGGCAATCAGGGTTTCAATGTGACCAAAATGCATGCCTTTTTCGGCGGCTAACTGAAGTTGCCAGCCAATTCGTTGTTCAGCAAAGAAGGATGACCATCGGCGTTGCCAGCAGTTAGGTTGGGGCGTCGTCGACAGGTCATTGTCAAAATCCAGACCGAACTGCGGTTGGTCGCTCCATTGGTGCAGGTGCGCCAGCTGTTCGCCAAGGCACCAGGCGCTATGTGCATCCAGCGGTTTTACCGGCAGATATTCCAGCAGCAGGAAACTGTGATCGCGGGAACTGCCGACACCATAGACCTCCGGGACATTAACGGTATTACTGCGGGCCAGCAACGTGAGCTGGTCGGCCTCGGCAGTGAATTTGGGCAGCATTTCACGGATATCATATTTTACGAAGACCTCGCGGTCACCATATCGGGCATACCATGCGGCGTGAATTTCCCCGCCTGACAATTCGCGGCGCTCCTGAATGTCAGCGGTACCGAGGTGTTCTTCCAAAAGTCGGCTGATTGCTTGCCACATAAGGTCATCCTCCCATTGATATTGCCAGATACCCGGATCTTCTCGCTTCAGTCACCCGATAGTAGCTGGCTATCACTACGGTAGCCCATTGAGCACGATAAAAACTGGACCTGTGACACAGTGATGATGGATGACGGCAGTAAAAGTGCTCAGGAGAAGAGTATAGACGCAGTTGAAAAATAACGCAGTTATCCCTGTACCGTACAATAGGTAAACGAAATATAAGGGACGTTGCGGGGAGAGACGATGTTTTCCGGGTGGGAATAGCTCAGGGATGGCAGACCATCCCTGAGCTTACGTTATGACCGGGGCAACCGGCTGATGTTTCTCGATTTATGCAATTTTCGCCGGGGCGGTCAACGTTGAGCTCCTATGCTGTTTCCACTGGTGATAAATCAGGGACAGCGTAAAGAACGCAGCCTGAACGATCACAATACAAGGGCCGGTAGCGCCATCAATGTAGAAACTGATTAATGTGCCTGCAATACAGGACACGACAGACACGATCGTTGCCAGGATCAACATACGGTCAAAGCGTTTGCACACCATAAACGCGATGATCCCTGGCGCAATTAGCATAGCGATAACCAGAATCACGCCGACCGCCTGCAATGAGGCCACGATGGTCAAGGCCAGTAGACAGAGAAGACCGTAATGCAGCAGCTTCACTGGCAGGCCGATAACGCGCGCGTGGTCGGGATCGAAGCAGTAGAGCATAAAGTCACGTCGTTTCAGCAGGATGACCGACAACGTGATGCCGGCAATTAACAGAATTTGCGTCAGCTCTTGCCCGGTAATACCCAGCACGTTGCCAAACAGAATATGGTTGAGGTGCTGATCGGTATCAATACGCGCGAACATTACCAGACCGAGTGCGAACATACCGGAGAAAATAATCCCCATGACCGTATCTTCTTTTACCCGGCTATGCTCTTTAACATAGCCGGTGGCGACAGCACAGAATATTCCGGATGCAAAAGCGCCGATCACCAAAGGAATGCCAAGCCAGAATGCCAGAACAATTCCGGGCAGCACGGCGTGGGAGATGGCGTCCCCCATTAGCGACCAGCCTTTCAGCACCAGATAGCATGACAGTACGGCGCATACTGTTCCCGTGACGATGGCGGCGATGAGCGCCCGCTGCATAAACGGAAAGGCGAGAGGTTCAGTTATCCAACTGATGAGCATGTTCATAGCGCGTCTCCCGTCTGATCGCGTCGTCGGGCGCGGCGCGATGCCAGTAAACCATGCTTGGGCGCGAATAAAAAAGCGAGCAGGAATACGATGGTTTGCAGGGTGACGATAACGCCACCCGTTGCGCCATCGAGGAAAAAGCTCAAATAGGCGCCGCTGGCGCTGGTGATGGCGCCCAGCGTAATGGAGATCAGCACCAGACGTTCAAATCGGTCGGTGAGAAGGTAGGCGGTCGCACCCGGCGTGATCACCATCGCGATGACCAGAATGGCCCCCACAGTTTGCAATGCGGCAACGGTACAGGCGCTGAGCAGGGTAAAGAAAAGAATTTTCAGTTTCAGTGGAGAAAGCCCAATCGATCGCGCATGGTTTTCATCAAAAAACACCGCCAGCAAATCCTTCCATAACAGACACAGGATCACGAACGTGACGCCGATGATGATTTCCACCTGTAGCACATCTTCATCGGCAATACCCAGAATATTGCCGAAGATAATTGACTGGACGTTAACCGACGTCGGATTAAGTGAAATAATTAACAGACCGACCGCAAAGAACGTAGAAAAAATGAAGCCAATAATGGCGTCTTCGCGCAGTCGGGTAATATGCCGGATAAGCGTCATGGCCAACGCGGCCAGCATGCCGGTAAAAAACGCCCCAGCGGCATACGGCAAACCAAGCGCATACGCGCCTGCTACACCGGGAACAACCGAGTGCGACAGCGCATCGCCCATTAACGACCAGCCTTTTAGCATGAGGTACGCCGACAAAAATGCGCAGACGCCACCGACAATCGCACTGACCCAGATCGCTTTGACCATGTAGTTGTAGCCAAAGGGCTGCAATAGAATATCGACCATCAGTCTTTCTTTTCCTCCAGAGCTGAACGCAAAGCGGGAGGATCGCTTTTGGTTGAACCATAGAAAACGGCTGGACGTTCATCGTCGGTCAATACCGTCACTGAACGCGTATCATCATCGTCGTGGAGGTGCGGGCCGCCAAGATTAATATGGCGCAACACCCCGCCAAAGGTTTTTTCCAGATTGCTTTGCGTGAACGTGCTATGGGTGGGGCCGGCAGCCAGAACGGTCCGGTTGACCAGGATCACGTTATCGCAAAATTCGGGCACACTACCGAGGTTGTGCGTGGCCACCAGAATCAAATGTCCTTCGTCGCGCAGCGTGCGAAGCAGATCGATAATTGCGTTTTCAGTTTTCACATCGACGCCGGTAAACGGTTCATCCAGCAGCAATACGCTGCCTTGTTGCGCCAGCGCCCGGGCAAGGAAGACGCGTTTTTTCTGTCCGCCGGAAAGCTCGCCGATCTGACGCTGGCGCAGGCTGGAAAGCCCCACGCGTTCCAGCGACTCGGTAACGATATCCCGATCCTGCTGGCTGGGAATGCGCAGAAAATTCATTTTGCCATAGCGCCCCATCATGACGACATCGGAAACCAGTACCGGAAAGTTCCAGTCCACATCTTCGGTTTGTGGAACATAGGCAACCAGATTCTGCTTCAGGGCCTGAAAAATAGGCTGCTTGTTAAGCCGGACTTGTCCGGTGGTTGGTTTAACCAATCCCATGATACTTTTGAATAACGTTGATTTCCCGCTGCCATTTACTCCGACCAGCGCGCAAATCGTTCCGCCATTCAGTGAAAAAGAGGCATGTCGGATTGCCTGATGCCCGTTACTGTATGTGACGGAGACATCATCGACGTCTAATGATTGTGTTGCGGTATCACTGCTCATTGATCAAATCCTTTGGCAATGGTTTCTACCGTGACGTTCAGCAAATCAATGTAGGTAGGAACCGGGCCTTTTTCATTTGACAGCGAATCAACATAGAGCACGCCGCCATACCTGGCGCCCGTCTCTTTGCTGACCTGTTTTGCCGGTTTGTCCGAGATGGTGCTTTCACTGAATACGACAGGAATGTGTTTCTCCCGGACGGTATCAATCACGCGGCGTACCTGTTGCGGCGAGCCCTGTTCGTCCGCGTTGATTGGCCATAAGTACACTTCATTAAATTGATAATCTTTGGCCAGATAGCTAAAGGCGCCTTCACTGGTCACCAGCCACCGTTGCTGTTCAGGAATGCGTGAGAGACGTTCACGTAAAGGAGAATCGATCGCTTTGATTTTCTCTGCATAAGCGTTGGCATTGCGGTTATAGATTTCTGCATTATCCGGGTCGTATTTCACCAGGCCCGCGCGAATATTCTCAATATAGATCAGCGCATTGGACGGCGACATCCAGGCATGGGGATTGGGATTGCCATTGTAGGCACCTTCACGGATGGGCAATGGTGTGATGCCTTCCGTCACGACGACAGCGGGAACATCTTTGACATTTTCAAAGAAGCGCTCAAACCAGCGCTCCAGATTCATACCATTCCACAGAATCAACTGTGCTGACTGCGCCTTGACAATATCTCGCGGCGTTGGTTGATAGTCATGAACTTCTGCACCCGGTTTGGTAATTGACTCTACCGTCGCGGCATCACCGGCAATGTTTTGCGCAATATCCTGGATGATAGTAAAGGTAGTAACAACCCTGAGTTTTTCTGCCGCCTGCGTATGGCCGCTGGCTAGCAGGAGTAATGCGCACGGCAAGGCAACACGTCGCAGGAGGGGGGAGAGACAAACCTGAAAACCGATCATGCAAATAATATCCTTACAAAGCGTGAATGTGTCATATGAGAATAATTATCAATATCATTTAAGTCAAGACACAGGAAAAGAAAGGTAGAAGAAGGTGATAGCGTGTTCGACTGGCAACACGAATGATGGCTGTCTGTGCGTGCACATGAGTAAGGAACCCATAATGCTCCTTCGGTAACAAAAACTGTGATCTAATTTAATAAATCGTAAGTAGTGTTGCAACGTAACTCTAACGATAAGCGAGGAAAATCGCGCTTTTCAGGACAAGTATAGAAGATGACATAAAAACACCATAGAACATAGGGAGATAAATTAACGAAACGGCAGGTCCTGCCGATATAATATAAGTTATATGAATGTGGAATATTTTATCAGGAAGGTGTGGAAACACGATGAGTACAAAATCAGAAAGACGTTGGAAGCTGGCAAGCATAATTTTACTGATCGTATTGGCTGTGTTATTTGTGGTGATGTTGCAGATTGATTAACGGAGAAAAGTGGTAAAATTTAGCGGGAAGGTCATTTTCGTTTCGCTGTGAGGCCTGAATTGGGCGCTTAGAGGAAAAAATAGGAATGGATATCCGATATTTCTATAAGGCTTGAAAGTGGGGACTTTGGCGTTGGGCCTGACGGTCGTATCCTGAAATTTAGGGGTACGAATAATAATGAATTATTATGATCAAGCGAACAGACTATCCGTGGTGTACGCGTTTCTCAGCGTATCTTTTTTATATCAATAAGCTGCTCATTGGACTTATTGGGTAAAGATGTATTTAATCTTATCAATAGAGCGGTTTAGCGCGTAATCGCATATTACTGAGTCATTGATGGCTCTAATCTGTGCGGCATGTCCATGACTGATGAAAAATGGCTTGCCATCGATTACAGAGTGTGTAATAACGCTTCTGGGTAAAACGAGGTACAGTTCTGTATATGAATGGCATTTTCAGTAAAGAAGACTTGAGTACAAACGTTAGCGTTGAATACCGCTTCTCTGCCGATCCTTATCTTAGTGCCTCAAGCAGTAACGACTTTGGTTTGTCTGTATAACGCCTCTGGCGGTTTAAACAATTAAAGGAAATATTTGAAATGGCAAAGATTAAAGGTCAGGTTAAGTGGTTCAATGAGTCTAAAGGCTTCGGCTTTATCACTCCAGCTGACGGCAGCAAAGATGTATTCGTACATTTCTCTGCAATTCAAGGCAACGGCTTCAAAACTCTGGCTGAAGGCCAGAACGTAGAGTTTGAAATCCAAGATGGTCAGAAAGGTCCATCAGCAGTAAACGTCACTGCACTGTAATTTACAGAGCCTGTTGCAAAACCCGCCATGGTGCGGGTTTTTTGTTTTTGGCCGTTTTTAGTTCCTGATATGACGATGGAACCGCGCTGTGGCGAATGAGGAAATGGTACTGATGTCTTACCAATGTCCACTGTGTCAGCATCCGTTATACCGCCGCGAGCGGCAATGGTCTTGTGGTCAACATAGCTTTGATTGTGCGAAAGAAGGCTACGTAAATCTGCTGCCGGTACAATTTAAACGCTCCCGGCAACCGGGTGACAGCGCTGAGATGATGCAGGCGCGTCGGATGTTTCTGGAGGCGGGCCATTACCAGCCGCTGCGGGAATGGGTTATGCAGCGGTTTGATGAAAAACTGGCGGATGAAGCGACCGCATTGCTCGACATAGGCTGCGGCGAGGGGTATTACACGGCTGCTGTGGCGAAACATCTGAAACAGCGCAGAGAAATGGCGGTCTATGGGCTGGACGTCTCAAAAGCGGCGATCCAGCGGGCGGCGAAGCGTTATCAGAACGTGGATTTTTGCGTGGCGTCAAGCCAGCGTCTGCCATTCAACGATCGGTCGTTTGATGCCATATTGAAAATTTATGCGCCTTGTAACGATGCCGAATTGCTACGCACGGTGAAAACAGGTGGATGGGTGATGACGGTATCACCAGGACCTCGCCACCTCTATCAGCTCAAGGCTGAAGTTTACGATCGGGTGCTGTTGCACCCGGTCAAAGATGAAAGGCTGACGGGGTTTGAACTTATCGAACAACAAACGCTGGCCTATCCGATGCAGTTGTCGGGTCAGGAGGGGGCGGCATTGTTGCAAATGACCCCATTTGCCTGGCGGGCGACGCCGGAAGTCAGCCAGCGCTTGCAGGACGCGGCGCAATTCACCTGTGAGACGGATTTTATTATCCGGTTGCATCAGCGCATCGAACCGGTATCTGCATCGTAAGCGCGATCTGATGCGTCTGGATGCCCGCGATAAAAAAGGGGCAGGATCTCGACGATCCTACCCCTTTTTTACAAGATGCTGGAAATGTCAGGCTAAATTACCGATATGTTCATAAAGGATATTACAGCCGATACCAATCAATATCACGCCGCCCACAATCTCGGCCTTTTTACCGAGCAGCGGACCGATGTAACGTCCAATCAGCATACCTAACGTCACCATAATCATGGTCGCCATACCAATAACCATGGCGGTATGGAAGATATTGACTTGCAGGAAGGCAAGTCCAACGCCAATCGTCATGGCATCGAGACTGGTGGCAACCGCTGTACACATCAAAAGTGCCAGACTATGTTTTTTGATTTTCTCGCAGTGGCGGGTATCTGTTTTTTTGCAGCCTTCGGCAATCATGCGGCCGCCAAGGATCACCAGTAAAGTGAATGCAACCCAGTGATCCCATTCGAGAACGTATTGGCTGGCAAAAAAGCCCAAGGTCCAACCGATTAACGGTGTGATGGCTTCAATGACACCGAAGATGAGGCCTGTGCGAATGGCGTCCCGAAAACGGGGCTTGTGCAGTACGGCACCTTTACCGATAGATGCGGCAAACGCATCCATAGACATACCAAAAGCCAGAATGAGAGTTGCTGATAAGTTCATTTTAAATAGCCTCGGCTGGGCGGTTCTCCATATCCACGTTGATCATCCCCAACCAGATGATGACCCCCGTGTCTATGGTCTCGCCTGCCAATCGGCCGCCCGCACCACGCTTTAAACTACCCTTCAAAGGCATAAGGATAGAAAACGAGTATGTTGATACGAGCATTTCTGACGGTAAGGTTTGTCAGAAATCGGCTACTCCCCAATGACGGCGCAACCTTAACATATTATTTATGGATTAAACAACAATAAAAGTTTTATGGGTTATTGATGCAATTGATAATTATTTTCATTTAAATAAAAGGGGCTTAAAAAAGCAAAAAATAACGTCAACGTTGATAAGGTTAAAATACCATCAATATGTTATGGGTATGTTTAATAATAATTCAAATTTATACTGATCCATCTTTATGTTATTGATTTTCAATCATGAAATTATATATCCTTTCCAAATCATCAATCTGGCTAACATGTATTAATAATCGACGCCGTTCCAAATCAATAACCAGAACACCATCCTCAGATAAATTCATGCTCTGAATGCGGTTATAAGCAATAAATATATTGGCATAAAAGAACCCTGTTAATTTAAACAACAGTTTTGGGCGTCTGATATAGGCAAGATAGAACGCCATGAATGCCAGGAAAAGTAAAAGGGAAGTGGTTATTACCGCACCATTATTCATGACATTCTGATAAATAAGAATGACCACCAGACCAATGAAAATAAGGGCATCCAGCCGGCTGACTCGCTTAAGCATGACGCGTAGTTGGGTTTTGCCTTTTAATCGGTCCATGATGAATTCATCGTAGATGGCATAAAGCAGCGCCAATCCGATCAACACCACCAGAGCGATATCCGTAAACGTCATGAGAAACTCCATGGGTAATTAGCAACGTTGAATCTAACATGAAAGAAGGGGGAAGAGGTAAATAGGGCCGGAGGTTTGCACCCCCGGCGATTTGACAGATTACACGCCAAGCAGGCCGATCCAATAACCAAATATACCGATGGCAAAGAAACCGACGATGAGCCACAGCGCGTTGACTTTCCGTCTGAGCAGATACATACAGCCGAACGTCAGCAGCAAAGGAATTAATCCTGGCATGAGCTGGTCGAGAATCGACTGGACCGTGGTGACCGTGGTTTCGCCATTCTGGTTGGTGACCCTTGATACCACCAGCGGTATGTTGACGTGGGTCCACTTGTTAACCAGCGCCCCCATGACAAACAGACCGAGAATGGATGCCCCCTCCGTCATCTTTTGCAGGAAGCCGCCCCCCATATCGTTAACGATATCCACACCTTTCCGATAACCGTAGGCCACCCCGTAGTAGCGGACCAGCAGGCGTACCAGATTAAACAGAACGAAGAAGAGCACTGGCCCCAGCAAACTGCCGCTCATGGCGATACCGGCACCCAACGCGGCAAACACCGGGCGGGCCGTCCCCCAGAATATCGGGTCGCCTACGCCTGCCAACGGCCCCATCAGACCGACTTTAAGACCGTTGATGGCCCCATCATCGATGGGAGCGCCATTGGCGCGCTGCTCTTCCATCGCCATGGTCACCCCAAGCACCGGGGCGGCAACAAACGGCTGGGTGTTGAAAAATTCCAGATGGCGTTTGATCGCCTGTTTACGCTCTTCCGAATTCTCAGGATAAAGGCGGCGGATTACCGGCACCATGGAGAAACAGAACCCCAGCGCCTGCATACGTTCAAAGTTCCATGAACCCTGGAAAAGATTGGAGCGAATAAACACCGCGCGAATATCGCTGGCAGTGAGTTTTTTGACTTCAGTTGTTTCACCCATTTTTCTCACTCCTCTTAGTCCAGTTCATTGTCAAGGTCGTTGCTGCTGGCGGCCACCGGCTGGCCCTGAGACTTGTTGTACTTCGGACTCAGTTGGATATACAGCACGGCCATCACAATACCAATCACACCCAATGCAACCAGGTTGAAGTCGGTGAAGGCAGCGGTAACAAAACCGAGATAGAAGAACGGCATCAGATAGCCTGCGCGCATCATGTTGATGACCATGGCATAACCGACGACGACAATCATGCCGCCCGCGATATTCAGGCCGTTGGTCACGACTTCCGGAATCGAATTCAGCATGGCGTGAACGGCATCAGTACCGACGGAAATCGCGACGATAACGGCAGGGATCGCGATACGCATTGCCTGAAGCAGCAGGGCTGAGACATGAATCCAACTGATTGCGCTTAAATTACCGCGTTCGGCGGCGCTGTCAGCGGCATGCTGGAAGGCGACGGTGATGGTGCGAACGATGATCGTCAGAACCTGACCTGCGGCAGCCAGCGGAATGGCCAGCGCGATCCCCGCGCCCACGCTCTGACCACCGGCAATAACCAGAATGGTCGAGATAATGGAAGCCAGGGCGGCATCAGGTGCAACGGCCGCCCCGATATTCATCCAGCCCAGGGCGATCATTTCCAATGTACCGCCGATAATAATCCCGGTTTGCAAATCGCCCAGAACGGCGCCGATCAGCGTACAGGCCACCAAAGGGCGATGGAATTGGAATTCGTCAAGAATAGATCCCATCCCCGAGATGCAAGCTACGATAAATATCAGCACAATTTGAAGTGTGGTGATCTCCATTGTACTTCTCCTATGGAAAACGTTTCTGAGTAAAATAATTCGTTACACAGCGATAGTTATTAATTGTGTTAACGAGCCATCTTATTAATTAAGTCCATCATTTTGAGCTTGGTATCCGTCGATACTTTCCTGACTTCTAATTCAATTCCGAGCTTATCCAGTTCTTTAAACGCCGCAATATCTTTTTCGTCGATAGAGACTGCGTTATTGACCTGAGTCTTGCCCTGACGGAACGCCATTCCTCCAATATTAACGGATGTTATTTTTACGCCGTTTTCAACCAGCGTGACGACATCGGTCGGGTTGGTAAATAAAAACATGACGCGGTCGGATGCATATTTGGGGTTGTCATAAACGCGAATGGCTTTGGCAACATCCACAACATGCGCCGTGACGCCCGGAGGAGCAACCTGGGTCAGCAGGGTTTTACGCACGTGATCGGCTGCAACTTCGTTACTGACGACAATAATACGCGATACATTGGTTTCTTTGGTCCAGCGGGTAGCCACCTGACCATGGATTAAACGGTCATCAATACGGGCCAGCCCGATCTTCATGTGTTCGCCAGTGCCGCTGATGGGCGCGGCGGCCTGCGCTTTGTATGGGGTCGCGGCAACAGGCCCGGCAGTTGTCTGCTGTTTCAGCGCCTTGACCCCATCTCTGCCTGCTTCCAGAGCAATGGAAACCAGATCGGCGAATGCAGGATTGTCATCCCGCGCCATAAAGGTTTCCGCCAGCATCGGAATATTTACCCCGGCGATAACTTCATGATTCTCCTTGTCCGTTACCAGGCGGCTGGCCGCGTTGAATGGGCTGCCTCCCCAGGTATCGACCAGGAACAACACGCCATTTGCCGTGTCTAATTGAGATAACTTCTCCTGATATTTTTCTATTAGTGTTTCAGCGTTCTCTCCGGGGACGAAATCGATCCAGGCGACGTTGCTCTGTTCGCCCAGAATCATTTCAGCCGTTTTTAACAGCGGCCCCGCAGTGGCTCCGTGAGTGCATAACATTATCGCAATACTCACTTGCTACCTCCTCATTATTCACGATCAAATTGAATGTGTAATGCGTCAGGAAACAGGGTTAACGCTCATGTGCTGAAAGTTAACCGTCGCGGTATCAGTATGGACGTAAGAATCTAACTTGCTTACTTATCCGGTAAATAAATGTCACTATTAACCCAATACTTTCAGCAAGTAGATGCCGGCGCCTAAACGTAACACTACGGTTTGACAGATTTATTTTAGCCATCGAAAAAATAAATTGTGTGACGTTGCTCTAATGCTGATTAGTTAAGAATGGTTATGTCTGGGTTGCGCACATTTTTATCTACGTGCGCTTTACCCTGGGGAACGAAAGCGATGCGGACGAGAAATTTGTGATGAAATCTCGATAGTTACACGCTAGCTTTTACGGGGAGGGCGGTTTTATAAATCAACCGCCGCAGGGAGAAAGAGGATTGAACATCACGCAATCCTTCAATCCTGATCAATTTTTTCTGCAGGAAACGCTCGAAATCCGACAGGCTGGCAGCCACAACCCGCAGCATAAAATCATGGCTGCCTGACATCAGGTGGCACTCCATTACTTCATCAAACGTTGCAATCTGTTGTTCAAATTTGCGAAAGGTCGCCTCTGATTTCGGCTCCAGCGTCAGGGATATGTAAGCGTTTACCGGAAACCCGGCTTTTTCCTGATCGAGCAGCGCGACATAGTGGGCGATCGCGCCAGCGTCTTCCAGATTTTTGAGCCGGCGGGTGCAGGGGGTGGCAGACAAGCAAACCCGCTCCGCCAGTTCGGTGGTTTTTAACCTGGCGTCCTGCTGTAATTCATTCAGTATTTGCGCATCAATGCGATCGATTTTCATTAGGTGATACTCGCTGTTTTCCCATTAATAATGAGGTGAAATCACTCATTCATGATGCTATCAGGGTTATTTTTAGTTAAAAGTCACTCGGTGATCAATGATAATTTAACTGCGTCAAGTGAATTATCAGTCGAATAAAATGCAAATATATGCATTTCTTATGGCTGAAAACATTCGGTGGGGATAGAGATTGATGCGTGTGCTAAGAAAATCGGTGGCGCTGCGAAAAGGGCCGGATGGGGTTTTTCAACATACGTTGAAAGATGACATTTATGGGCTGACGCTGGGCGTGATGTTTATCGCCGTGGGGTTGAATATGCTCAAGCTGTCCGGCATGGTAACCGGCGGCATTGCCGGTATCGCATTACTGATTTCCTATTATGTCCCGCTGTCTATTGGCTTGTTGTTTATTCTGGCCAATATTCCGTTCATGATTTTCTGCTACTTCAGCATGGGGCGCAGTTTCACGTTGAAAACCCTGATCGTCAACGTAGCCCTCGCCCTGACGACACAGGCTGTCCCGCATTTTATTACCATCAGCTATATCCACCCGCTGTTTTCTGCTTTGGTTGGCGGTACCTTTCTTGGCATGGGGATTCTTTCTCTGGCCCGGCACAATGCGTCCGTGGGAGGCACCGGGGTCGTTACCATGTGGCTATACCGGCGCTTCAATATCAATGTCGGTAAGACACAGATGTTGCTGGATATATTGGTGTTCCTGCTGTCACTGTTCAAAATGCCGGCCATGCTGTTGTTCTGGTCTGCGGTCAGCGCACTGGCGATGAATGCAATGTTGATGAACTGGCACAAACCGGGCCGCTATCAGGGCGGATGAACAGGTCTCCGCGCGGCTACGCTGATGGATAAGATTACGACTGGCGTCAGGGTTTTTAAAGCCTGTGTGAAAAAAGTATTAGGGTGAAACGTGGTGATCCCCCGCCAATGCGCTGTAGAACACCGTGTTTGTCACGAAGAACGGGGGAAGAAAATCTTTGTGAAAAAGTCTAAACAACCTGTTAGAGTAATCTTCCCTTAAATTGCTTAGGAGCACTGGGCATCAGCCCTTCCCATGGACTGTCACCGACAAAACGTTAACTGTTTACCTGCATGCGCTGGTGGTTTTCTGTACTCGGTTGGTTTTTCCAGCCATTCTCTGAGTTACTCTGCTTCATTCCTATTCTTTCTATTACCATTCAATGTAAATAACGCATTGAAGTCATTTGCTCGTTCATTTTTCGGAGTCTGACATGGAATTTTTGCTGGATCCTTCAATCTGGGCAGGCCTATTGACGTTGGTGGTACTTGAGATTGTTCTGGGTATCGACAATTTGGTGTTTATCGCGATTCTTGCGGATAAATTGCCACCCAGGCAGCGAGATAAAGCTCGCATTATCGGTCTGTCGCTGGCGCTGTTAATGCGCCTGGGCCTGTTGTCTCTGATTTCCTGGATGGTCACGCTGACCCGTCCATTGTTTTACGTTGGTGATTTCAGCTTCTCCGGCCGCGACCTGATTCTGCTATTCGGCGGGGTATTTCTGTTGTTTAAAGCGACGATGGAACTGCATGAACGGCTGGAAAATAAATCCCATGACGAAAATGGCAATCGCGCACATGCCAGTTTTTGGGTGGTCGTTGCACAGATTGTCGTACTGGATGCGGTATTCTCACTCGATGCCGTAATTACCGCCGTAGGCATGGTTAATCACCTTGCGGTGATGATGACCGCCGTCGTGATCGCGATGGGAGTGATGCTGCTGGCCTCCAAACCGTTGACCAACTTTGTCAACGCGCACCCGACGGTGGTTGTACTCTGTCTCAGCTTCCTGTTGATGATTGGTTTGAGTCTGATGGCGGAAGGTTTTGGTTTCCATATTCCTAAAGGCTATCTGTATGCTGCGATCGGATTCTCTATCCTGATCGAACTATTCAACCAGATTGCCCGACATAACTTCATGAAGCATCAGTCGCGGCGTCCTTTGCGCGAGCGTACCGCCGAGGCGATTTTACGCCTGATGGGAACCCGGAAAACAACGGATGAAGTGGATAGCGAACCGAAAAAAGTGACGCCGGATACCTTTGCAGAGGAAGAACGCTACATGATCAGCGGTGTGCTCACGTTGGCGTCACGTTCTCTGCGCAGCGTCATGACGCCGCGAACCGAGATTTCCTGGGTAGACTGTGAACGCTCCGTCGACGATATTCGATTGCAACTGCTGGATACGCCGCACAGTCTTTTCCCGGTCTGCCGCGGCTCGCTGGATGAGCTGGTCGGCGTGGTGCGGGCCAAAGAGTTGCTGGTCGCGCTTGAAACGCACACTGATGTGGAAAGCTTCGCCGCGGTGAACCCGCCTATCGTCGTACCGGAAACGCTGGATGTGATTAATTTGCTTCCGGTCCTGCGCCGCGCCAAAGGCAGCCTGGTTATGGTGAGCAATGAATTTGGCGTGGTGCAGGGGTTGGTGACGCCGCTGGACGTGCTGGAAGCGATTGCCGGTGAGTTTCCGGACGAAGATGAAACGCTGGATATTGTGGCTGATGGCGACGGCTGGCTGGTAAAAGGGGGCACGGATCTGCACTCGTTACAGCAGGTGGTCAACAGCAGTGATTTGGTGAGTCCCAAAGAGGATTATGCCTCGCTGGCCGGGCTGTTGCTGGCACACAGCGATGAGTTTCCGAAAGTGGGTGAAATTATCGAATTACACCAGCTGCGCTTTCAGATTCTCGAAGTCTCGGAATATCGTATCGAGCTGGTGAGGGTAGAGAAAATCGCCGATCCGGTTGAGGACGAAGACGCGTAATAACCGTTTGTACGCAACAGCGCAACATTGCCGCTAGCCGGCGGTGTTGCCGCTGAATCAATAACGTTGATCGCGTTTGCGCGTGAGGCGTGAAGCAGAGGGTCTGGTATCAGCCCTTAATCGATGCAAAGACGGTGAAGGTCAACAAAAACCAGGGAGCAGGTTATCGGCGGAATGGGCTTCCGCCGAGGGATCATGAACTAAAGGGAATTAGTCGCACTGAACCTTGATCGCCAGACCGCCGCGAGAGGTTTCGCGATATTTGGCATTCATGTCTTTACCCGTTTCGTACATGGTTTCAATGACCTTATCCAGAGAGACGCGAGGTTCGCTGGTGCGGCGCATCGCCATACGGGCGGCGTTGATCGCTTTCACCGCGGCAATCGCATTACGCTCGATGCAGGGGACCTGAACCTGACCCGCAACCGGATCGCAGGTTAAGCCCAGATTATGCTCCATCCCGATTTCAGCCGCGATGCAAACCTGTTCCGGGCTGGCGCCCATCAGCTCCGCCAAACCTGCCGCCGCCATGGAACACGCAACGCCGACTTCACCCTGACAACCGACTTCTGCGCCAGAGATTGAGGCATTCATTTTGTACAGAATGCCAACGGCGCCTGCCGCGAGGAAATAGCGGGTATAGATGCCGGGTCCCGCGGGTTCAATGAAATGATCATAGTACGCCAATACCGCCGGGACGATACCGCATGCGCCGTTGGTTGGCGCGGTGACCACACGTCCGCCTGCCGCATTTTCCTCATTCACCGCCAGAGCAAACATGTTTACCCAATCGACGACGTTCATCGGGTCGTTAGAGTTTTTGTCCGAGGAAACCAGCATCCGGCGCAGCGCAGACGCGCGACGTGGAACACGCAGCGGGCCGGGCAGAACGCCTTCGGTATTTACACCGCGGTCAATACAGGCCCGCATGGTTTGCCAGATATCGGCGAAGTAATTTTCGATATCCTGACGGCTATGCAGCGCCAGTTCGTTACGCATTACCATGCCGGACAGCGAGAGGCCGCTTTGTTTGCAATGCGCCAACATCTCTTTGGCGGAATGAAAGGCGTAGGGGACAGAGGCTTCCGTTTGCGAAGACTTACCGAAATTCTCTTCATCGACGATGAACCCACCACCAATTGAGTAATAGGTTTTGCTGTAAACCGCTTTATTTCCGGCAAATGCCGTAATCGTCATGCCATTTTCATGCAACGGCAGGTTTTCGCTGCGAAAAACCATGCCGCCTTCGCGTGGAAAGTCGACTTCATGCCGACCGCCGGCCAGTAACAGACGCTCGCGCTGTTCGACATCACGGATGAATCCCGGAATGGCATCGATATCGACCGTATCAGGCATATTGCCCGCAAGCCCCATGATGATCGCGATATCGGTATGGTGACCTTTTCCCGTCAATGACAGTGAGCCGTAGACATCGACGGCAATGCGCGTGATGGAGATCAGTAAATCCTGATTTATCAAATCATCGACAAATTGCTTACCGGCTTTCATCGGTCCAACCGTATGAGAGCTAGAGGGGCCAATACCGATTTTAAACATGTCGAAAACGCTTATCACGCAAAAACTCCTTAAAAAGCGCAGGTTACACCCGTAGGTTAGAATAAAACTCGTTAAATCACGCTATTGTAGTGTGGAATATGTTGCAAAGTTTTCTTTTTCGCATGAAATAAACTTATGCCAATTCGCAATAGAACTTATATCAGAGAGGATGCGATAGCCGGTATTGCTTACAGAATAGTCGAAAAAGGAGAATTAAACAGCGCTATATCCATGCTGTTGGTATGGATAATTGGCGGTGCAAAAAAAGTGCTTATGCGTTAATCCGCTTATGAGCGCACTGCGCTGGGGTTTTATGAGTCTATTTACCGCCAGTCATTCACGTTCATTTATTCCCCCCGCAACGAGGGTTGATGAGCGAAATAGCGGTTATGGCGTACTGGAAACGTGCAGGGCAAGCTGGCGGATGATGGCGGCGGTCAATCCCCAGACAAACTGCTGCTGGTACCAGGAAAGGTAAACGCGGTGGCGCTTTTCCTGTCGTTCGATATCCAACGGATAATAGCGTGCCAGCGCAAAGGCGTCTTCCAGCGGCATTTCAAATAGTTCGGCAACTTCCGTCTCATTTTGGTGAAAATGGGTGTGGGCCGGGATCAATCCGACAACCGGCGTGACCTGAAATCCACTGATACTGTCCGTGGGCGACAACGTGCCGAGCACCGTCACATTCTGTGGTGGGATCGCGACTTCTTCCTGCGCCTCGCGTAGCGCCGTCGCGATCAGAGAACCATCTTCCCGGTCGGCCGCGCCACCGGGAAACGCAACCTGACCCGCATGTTTTCGTAAACCCGGCGCACGCCGGGTCAACAGTAATGTCGGGGAAGGGCGGCAAACGATCGGCACCAGTACGGCCGCCTGACGCGGTTGATGAGCCGGAGAGCGGGGGCGCAATGTTTGCAATTGAAAACGTGTAATAAACGCCGCCAAATCAAATGGCGCTGACGCGATTTGCCGGTCAATGACTGAATGGGTCACGACTCTCTACCTGAACGTTTGGTTGATGATCCAATAAGGGTAAAATGCGGCCGACCTTATCAAAGGTTTCCTGATATTCCGCCTGTTCCTGACTGTCTGCCACAATACCGCCGCCTGCCCAGCAGTATATTTTCCCCTGCTCGGTTAATAACGTGCGGATGGCGATGTTGGTATCCATGGTGCCACAAAAACTAAGATAGCCAATACTGCCGCAATAGGCATTACGTCGTTGAGGCTCCAGTTGTTCAATAATCTGCATTGCCCGAATCTTGGGGGCGCCGGTAATGGAACCGCCGGGGAAACAGGCTCGCAGTAACGCGGCGGCATGATATGTATCTGGAAGTCGGGCTTCAATCGTGCTGACCAGGTGGTGAACGGCCGGGAAGGGCTCAACGACGAACAGTTCAGGAACGTGGACGCTACCGGGTTCTGCAACCCGGCCAATATCGTTACGCAATAAATCCACGATCATCAGGTTCTCGGCGCGATCCTTGTCGGACAGTGCCAGACGTTCGGCCTGCAAGGCATCAGCGTGTTCGTCGGCTAGCCGAGGTAGCGTACCTTTGATCGGTCGGGTCTGAATGCGGTTATTTTCAAGCCACAGGAAACGCTCGGGAGAGACGCTGATCACCGTATTTTCAGGCAGACGGATGAAGGCGGAAAAAGGGGCCTTGTTGCCCGCAGACAGACGCAGAAACGCCTGCCATTCATCCCCTTCATATTCCGCGCTAAAACGCTGGGCCAGATTAACCTGATAGCAGTCTCCCGCCAGCAGATAGTCCTGTATCCGGCGAAATTTTTCGCCGTACTCCGTGCGTGACATGTTGGCGCGCCAGGGGCCGCTGAGTTGAAACGGCGCCCGATCATCATCAGCGGGCGGTGTTGACAACCAGTCGAGTCGTTCCTGAAGCGAGCCTTGTACGATCAGGGTTAGCGTCTGACGCTGATGGTCGGCGACCAATGCCCAGTCATAAATACCGACGGCCATATCGGGTAAATGAATGTCCCGTTCGGCCTGAACCGGCAGTATTTCAATACAACGACCTAAATCGTAGCCAAACAGGCCGAGCGCGCCGCCCTGAAAAGGAAAATCAGGCTGCGTTTCTGCGTCAATGCCAAGGTCCGCCAGCGCTTGCTGTAAAAGCGCAAACGGATCGCCTGCCACTATTTGCGCTATCCCGTTCTGGGTGATCGTCGTTTTTTCGCCGCGGGTGGAAAGTGTCACTCGCGGGTCGGCGACCATAATGTCGAAACGATTGTGTGGATGATCGGCAAAACCTGAGTGCAATAACATCGCCCACGGCTGCCGGGAAAAGGCGGCAAAGCGCGTCAATAGCGCATCCGGCCGATACGGTAGCGAATAGTGGACACAGGAGGCGCTCGGGGTGTTTTCGTATAATTTCATGCTTGCAGGTGACGTTTATTTTGTTTTCTGTCTGTTCGGCTAGCGTATCACAAACCATAACTGCTGGTGTATGACCGAAAGAGCGTGCGATGATACGCGCCAGATTGGTTATCAGGAATGTATCATGATTGCAGGCATGCCCGCGTTGACGCATCAACAGCAGCAAGAAGCGGTAGAACGGATTCAGGAACTGATGTCACAGGGAATGAGCAGTGGTCAGGCGATCGCGCAGGTTGCGGCAGAAATTCGTGAAACCCATCAAGGTGACAGTGTCACAGCGATGTTCGACGATGAAGACGATCGGCACAACGGTCAGGACGACGACGAAGGTACGTTTGACGATGGTGAAGAAGAGGAAGAACACTGATCGTTATTCCTCTTCTGATGCGAATTAATACACCGCTATACCGCCGCGATGGCTTTGATTTCGATTTTAAATTTCGTGTGCATCAGTTTGGCCTGTACGGTGCAACGCACGGGCGCGTGACCCGGTACTACCCAGGCATCCCAGGCGGTATTCATGGCCTCGAAATCACCGGCGTCAGCCAAAAAGATCGTGACATCCAAAAGCCGGCTTTTATCTGTTCCCGCCCGTTGCAGGATCGCATCCAGCGCGGCCAGCGCATTTTCTGTCTGGGCTTGCGCCCCGTCATCCAGATTCTCCGGCACGCTGGTGTAGTACAGCGTGTTGTTGTGAATAACCGCGTCAGACCAGCGGTCTTCAGGATTGATTCGCTGAATTGGCATGAGGATATTGTCTCCATGTGGGGTAAATAATGGCGCTAAGCGTAACATAATCTTTTCCGCGTTCATTACTTTCTCAGGGGCGGATTTGGAGTGGTAGTGATAGTGGAGTATTGGCATAATCAGCCGGGCGGCGTCACTGGATAGCGCTGGCAGTCTGAACCTGACTTAAGAGAGACAGCGTGACAAGCGATCGTGTAATTGATGATTTTGCAACCGATGGGGCGTTAGCCAAGGCTATCAGCGGATTTAAGCCGCGTGAACCGCAACGACAGATGGCGCAGGCGGTGATTCAAGCCATTGACAGCAAGCAGGCGCTGGTGGTTGAGGCGGGAACCGGTACCGGAAAAACCTACGCTTATCTGGCGCCTGCGCTGCGGTCGGATAAAAAAGTCATCATTTCAACGGGGTCAAAAGCCTTACAGGATCAGCTTTACAGCCGGGATTTGCCCACGGTCGCGCAGGCGCTGAAATACGGGGGCAAACTGGCGCTGCTTAAAGGCCGTTCCAATTATCTTTGTCTCGAACGGCTCGATCAGCAATCGCTGGCGGGAGGGGACTTATCCGCGGAAACGCTCAGTGAACTGGTCCGGCTGCGGGGCTGGTCTTCTGAAACAACGGAAGGCGACGTAACCACCTGTGGCGGTGTGGCGGAAGACAGTCCGATCTGGCCGCTGGTAACCAGCACCAACGACAATTGTCTGGGCAGCGACTGTCCGCGTTACAAAGAGTGTTTTGTGGTAAAAGCCCGTCGCAAAGCGATGGATGCCGATATCGTCGTGGTAAATCACCATCTTTATCTGGCGGATATGGTGGTGAAAGAAAGCGGTTTTGCCGAATTGATCCCGGAAAGTGACGTGGTCATTTTCGATGAGGCGCACCAGATCCCAGACATTGCCAGTCAGTATTTTGGTCAGCAGCTCTCCAGCCGCCAACTGATGGATTTGGCAAAGGACATTATCATTGCCTATCGGACGGAAGTGCGGGATGCGGCCCAGCTACAGAAAAGCGCCGATCGTCTGAGCCAGAGTACGCAGGATTTTCGGCTGGCATTGGGCGACCCCGGCTTTCGCGGCAATTTGCGAGAAGTGCTTAACCAACCCCATCTTCAACGTGCGCTGGTGCTGTTGGATGACGCGTTGGAACTCTGCTACGACGTCGCCAGGCTCTCATTGGGACGATCGGCGCTGCTTGATGCCGCCTTTGAGCGGGCAACGTTATATCGCAATCGCCTGAAACGCCTGCGGGATGTTCAACAACCGGGCTACAGTTACTGGTATGAGTGCAATTCCCGCCACTTTGTGTTGGCGCTGACGCCGCTGTCCGTCGCCGATCGCTTCCGGGAACTGATGAAAGAAAAACCGGCGGCGTGGATATTTACCTCCGCCACGTTATCCGTCAACGAACAGCTGAAACATTTTACCGATCGGCTGGGTCTGGAAACGGCCAGTACGCTGTTATTGCCCAGTCCGTTTGACTATGCGAGCCAGGCGTTGCTTTGTGTGCCGCGCTATCTGCCGGAAACGAATCAGCCGGGCGCCGCGCGTAAGCTGGCAGCCATCTTGCGCCCGCTGATTGAGGCCAATCAGGGCCGCTGTTTTATGCTGTGCACATCGCACCAGATGATGCGCGATCTGGCCGCCGAATTTCGCGCCACGATGACATTGCCCGTGCTGTTGCAGGGGGAAACCGGCAAAGCGCAGCTACTGTCGCAGTTTGTGTCTGCGGGGAATGCGCTGCTTGTGGCAACCAGCAGCTTCTGGGAAGGTGTTGACGTACGCGGCGACGCCTTGTCCTGTGTGATCATCGATAAATTACCCTTTACTTCGCCGGACGATCCGTTATTGAAAGCGCGCATTGAAGATTGTCGCCTGCGCGGCGGGGAACCGTTCGACGACGTACAACTGCCTGACGCCGTGATTACGTTAAAACAGGGCGTTGGCCGTCTGATTCGTGATACGGACGATCGCGGGGTACTGGTGATTTGCGATAGCCGATTAGTGATGCGCCCTTATGGCGCCGTTTTCCTCAATAGCCTGCCTCCCGCTCCCCGCACCCGGGATATGGCGCAGGCCATCGCATTTCTTACCCGAAAAGCGTAACGGGTAATTATGTCGGATAGACCGTGAGATGAAGGAATGCAATACGCTGATGGTTTGAAAGATGACGAGGGTGCCGGGTGGTATGTTATCATGCGCGCCGTTAAGATTTATATCCCCGCCTGAGGTTGGCATGTCTACGCGAATTCTAGCGCTTGATACCGCGACGGAAGCCTGTTCTGTCGCTCTCTGGAATGATGGTGAAATTCATTCTTTGTTTGAAGTTTGTCCTCGTGAGCATACTCAGCGAGTGTTGCCAATGGTCCGGCAGGTGCTGGCTGAAAGCGGCGTAACGCTTGGCGAACTGGATGCGGTGGCGTTTGGCCAGGGGCCGGGCAGTTTTACTGGCGTGCGAATTGGCATTGGCATTGCTCAGGGGCTTGCATTAGGCGCAGAATTGCCGATGATTGGTGTTTCCACACTGGCAACGCTGGCTCAGGGCGCGTTTCGGCGGGTTAATGCCTCACAGGTATTGGCCGCCATTGATGCCCGCATGGGTGAAGTTTACTGGGCGCAATATCAGCGCGATGTCGATGGCGTCTGGCAAGGCGAATCTTCCGAGGCCGTCCTGACGCCACAGCAGGTACAAACGCTGACGGCCGGATTGCAAGGGGAATGGGCGACGGCGGGAACGGGTTGGCAAACCTATCCCGGACTGGTGAGCCAGACTGCGTTGACCTTGCGTGATGGCGACATGTTGTTACCGCAGGCCGAGGATATGTTGCCGCTGGCGTACCAGCAATGGCGTGCCGGGCGGGCGGTGAGTGTTGAACTGGCCCAGCCGCGTTACCTGCGTAACGAAGTGGCCTGGAAAAAACTGCCGGGACGTTGAATACCCAGGCTATTCCCCTATAAGATAACGGCCTTCAGTCATGGGAACCGTTGTTCCCGGATGGAAGAAAACAGCAACTTATTCGATGCGTTATAGTCTAATTATCAGACATTGAAAAAGGTGTATGTCATGACAATGATTACAATGCATATAAAACCCAAAACATTGCCGATACGGACCGCATGGCGCGGTATTGCTGTCGCTGCTGTGTTGATGCTGTCTGGTTGCGTGAGTGTGCCTGATGCAATCAAGGGAACGTCCCCAACCCCGCAGGACGATCTCGTGCGGGTAATGAATGCACCGCAGCTGTATGTCGGTCAGGAATCGCGTTTTGGTGGCCGGGTGGTCAATGTGCACAATGATGCCAACCGAACCCGATTGGAAATCGTCAGTCTGCCTCTCGACAGCGGAGCCCGGCCGCAGCTGAATCAGCCTTCGGAAGGCCGTTTCGTTGCCTATGTGAATCGCTTTCTGGAGCCGGTTGATTTTAAAAATCGATTGATCACTGTCGTCGGCCCCATTACGGGATCTGAGCAAGGTGCCATCGGTAACAAACCCTACCGCTTTGTCGTGGTGGACGTGCAGGGATATAAGCGCTGGAATGTAAGACAGCAGGTGATGATGCCGCCTGGCGCTTATGGTCCGTGGGGATGGGATATGCGCTATGGCCGAGGTTGGGGACCCGGATGGGGTTTCGGCGGCGGTTGGTATGGTCCTGTGCAGGTTGAAAATGTCGTAACAGAATAAAAAGTTGTTACGGATGAAAGAAAATCAGGCGACTTAGGTTGCCTGATTTTTTTATGGCCGGCCGCACCTGCATTTTTTGAACAAATCATTAACATTAAATAAGTGATCGCTCTCGCAACCTTGACATTGTTTGCTAGCCAACTGGTAAGCTGAGTTAAAATAATGTTAATTGATGGTTTGATGCTGAGGTGAGCGATGCCACTGAAAAAATATCTCGGGAGTGACGTCTTGGAAAAAGTCTGGTTATCACGCTATCCGGCCGCGGTGCCTGCCGAAATCGATCCGGATCGTTTCGCCTCACTGATTGACATGTTTGAAAGTACGGTGGCGCGGTATGCCGATCAGACGGCATTCATCAACATGGGTGAAGTGATGACCTACCGCAAACTGGAAGAGCGTAGCCGGGCTTTCGCGGCCTATCTGCAAAACCGGCTTGGATTGAAAAAAGGTGACCGTGTCGCCTTGATGATGCCCAACCTGTTGCAATATCCGGTCGCGCTATTTGGCGTGCTGCGGGCAGGAATGGTGGTGGTGAATGTGAATCCGCTGTATACGCCGCGGGAACTGGAACATCAGCTTAAAGATAGCGGGGCCAGCACGATCGTCATCGTGTCCAATTTTGCCCATACGCTGGAGAAGGTTGTCGATAGTACACCGATAAAGCACGTTATCCTGACCCGAATGGGGGATCAACTCTCCACGGCAAAAGGGACGCTGGTCAATTTTGTTGTCAAATATATCAAGCGGCTGGTGCCGAAATATCATCTGCCGGATGCGATCTCTTTCCGTCGGGCATTGCAGGAGGGACGACGACTGCAATATGTCAAGCCGGACATTATCAATACCGATCTGGCTTTTCTGCAATATACCGGGGGAACGACTGGCGTTGCCAAAGGCGCGATGCTGACGCACCGCAACATGCAGGCGAATCTGGCGCAGTGTAAAGCCGCTTACGGACCCGTACTGCGAGAGGGGCAAGAGCTGGTGGTGACGGCACTGCCGCTGTATCACATTTTTGCGCTGACGGTGAACTGCCTGCTGTTTCTTGAACTGGGCGGCAAAAATCTGTTGATTACCAATCCGCGTGATATTCCGGCCGTCGTTAAGGAATTGAAACAATATCCCTTTACGGCGGTCACCGGAGTGAACACATTATTTAATGCCTTGCTGAATAACAAAGAATTTCATGAGCTCGATTTTTCCACGCTGAGATTGTCCGTAGGCGGCGGCGCATCGGTACAGCAGGCGGTTGCCGAACGTTGGGAAAAACTCACGGGTAAACATCTGCTGGAAGGCTATGGGCTGACGGAAAGTTCACCCCTGGTGTCGGGTAACCCCTATGACATGCAGTATTATACTGGCAGCATCGGATTGCCGGTTCCTTCCACGGATGTCAGGATCCTTGATGATGATGGCAATGACGTCGGCCCCGGTGAGTCTGGCGAACTATGGATTCGCGGCCCGCAGGTGATGCTGGGTTATTGGCAGCAGCCGGCAGCCACCGATGAAGTATTGAAAGACGGCTGGCTGGCAACGGGTGACATTGTCACTTCTGATGATGAAGGATTTCTGCGAATTATCGACCGCAAGAAAGACATGATTCTGGTATCCGGCTTTAACGTTTATCCTACGGAAATTGAAGATGTGCTGACCCGTCATCCAAAAGTTTCTGAGTCTGCGGTGGTGGGGATACCGAACGACGTGTCGGGAGAAGCCGTGAAGGCCTTTGTGGTGCGCCGGGATCGCTCATTAACGAAAGATGAATTGATTACGCACTGCCGCCGTAATCTTACCGGGTATAAAGTACCGAAAGAAATTGAATTTTGTGAGGATTTACCTAAATCAAACGTAGGAAAAATCCTGCGCCGAGAGTTGCGGGACGATAAGAATCATCAGATGAAAAAGGCTGTCAACGCCTGAATTCCGGAGCGATTGCGATGATTTATCAATAAACGTCTGCCAGAAGCCGGAAGGACACGATATCATGGCTATCGCCATAGAAAAGTGGCGTGTCGATCGGCTTGCGGGAATTTATCCGCAAGAGGGACGTCAGGCCCTGTTATCCCATTCACGCCGGTTGATCCGGCGTGACTTTTTATATTTATAAGCTATCAAGAGAATGATGTTTTGAATTATCAGTTGATCACCACCGATACCGGGTTAAAACAAGTTTGCACACAGGCGCGCCAGTATCAACGGATCGCGTTGGATACGGAGTTCGTCAGAACGAGGACGTACTACCCGCAGTTAGGGTTGATTCAATTGTATGATGGCGAACAGCTTTCGCTTATCGATCCGCTGGAGATTACCAACTGGCTTCCTTTTCAGGAACTGTTGCGCGATGAGCAGGTCGCCAAATTTCTGCATGCCGGCAGCGAAGATCTGGAAGTATTTCTCAATGCTTTTGATCTGTCGCCTACGCCATTTATTGACACCCAGATTCTGGCCGCCTTCTTAGGTAAACCGCTTTCTTATGGCTTTGCTGCGCTGGTCGCTGAGTATATGGACGTGACGCTCGATAAAAGTGAATCGCGTACTGACTGGCTGGCGCGTCCGCTGAGTGAAAAACAGTGTGACTATGCGGCTGCGGATGTGTTCTATCTATTACCGATGGCGATCAAACTGGTCGAAGAAATCAACGCTGCCGGATGGACAATGGCCGCGCAGGATGAGTGTCGCCTGCTTTGTCAGCGCAAACAGGAAATTCTGGCGCCCGAGGTGGCTTATCGTGAGATAGGAAATGCCTGGCAGTTACACGGTCGCCATCTGGCTTGCCTGCAACGCCTTGCCGAGTGGCGTTTGCGTAAGGCCCGTGAGCGCGACAGCGCGGTAAATTTTGTGGTGCGTGAGGAAAACCTTTTACAGGTTGCCCGATACCTGCCATCGTCATTAGGGGAGTTGGACTCTTTGGGACTTAGCGGTCCGGAAATTCGTTACCACGGTAAAACGCTATTGTCTCTGGTTGCGCAAACGAGCGGTATTGCCGACGCTGACTGCCCGGCACCGGTAATCAATTTGATTGATTATCCTGGCTATAAAAAGGCATTCAAGGAGATTAAAGCCATGGTGCAATGCTACAGCGAAAGCAGTGGATTATCTGCTGAACTGCTGGCGTCACGGCGTCAAATTAACCGGGTGCTTAACTGGCACTGGAAATTAACCTGGCAGGATGCCTTACCTGAAATGTTCTCCGGCTGGCGCAATAATTTATATGGCGATGCGTTACGGGAAATCCTGCACGGATATTAATCAGCGCTAACTGAAATTAATCGCTGTTCACCCATTATTGATAGACGTATTTTCAACATGGGGAAGGCGGCGATTATTTCAGATATTTCTCAGAAAATATTAGCGGCGTTTTTTGCCTCAATCTATTTCTGGGTGTTTATTTTTTAAACACGAGACGACGGCGAACGTCAGATAAAACGATCGTTCAGAAATAAAAAGCAGGAATAAAAAAGGAAATACAGCGTCTGGATGACCAATAAAGACTGGATATATATACAATATCCCCTGCAAAATTAGCAGGGGATGGTTATGGCAGAAAAATCATTTAGGTGTTTCTTCCGCCTCTGGCAATGTGACGTTCAACTCAAGTACGGAAATATCATCTCCTTTTTGCTCTAGTTGAACGGTTACCATTTCCGGGTCAATCTGTACATATTTACAGATGACCTCAAGTATATCCCGTTTTAGCTGCGGCAGATAATGGGGTTCACTATCTCCCCGACGTCGCTCCGCGACAATAATTTGCAGCCGTTCCTTGGCAATATTGGCTGTCGTTTTTTTGCGGGACAGAAAGAAGTCGAGTAATGCCATAATTTATCCCCCAAAAAGTCGTTTAAGGAAACCTTTCTTCTCTTCCTCTACAAAGCGAAAAGCCTTCTCTTCGCCCAACAGGCGGTCTACGGTATCCGCATAGGCTTTGCCGGCATCGGACTCGACATCCAGAATAACCGGCTCACCCTGGTTGGACGCGCGTAGTACTGACTGATCTTCAGGAATCACGCCCACCAGCGGAATTCTGAGGATCTCAAGCACATCTTCCATGCTCAACATATCGCCGCGGCTCACCCGGCCTGGGTTATAGCGAGTCAGCAGCAGGTGTTCCTTGATAGGTTCTTCTGAACGTTCCGCCCGGCGCGATTTTGACGAGAGAATGCCAAGAATACGGTCGGAGTCGCGAACGGAGGACACTTCCGGGTTGGTTGTGATGATAGCTTCATCGGCGAAATAAAGCGCCATCAGCGCGCCGGTTTCGATGCCCGCCGGCGAATCACAAACGATGAAGTCGAATTCCATTTCGCCCAGATCGTTCAGTATTTTCTCGACGCCTTCACGGGTCAACGCATCTTTATCACGCGTTTGCGACGCGGGCAGAATGTACAGATTATCCGTGCGCTTATCTTTGATCAGCGCCTGATTCAGAGTCGCATCACCTTGAATAACATTAACAAAATCATAAACTACGCGACGCTCGCATCCCATAATCAGGTCGAGGTTGCGCAAACCGATGTCAAAGTCGATGACAACGGTTTTTTTCCCTTTCCGGGCTAAACCGGTAGCAATGGCCGCGCTTGAAGTGGTCTTGCCAACGCCCCCTTTACCCGATGTAACAACAATGATGCGTGCCATAAATGTTTCCTTGTCAAAGGGTTCAGAACGTATCCGTCAGGCTGTTCTCATTGTCACGGTCGGTGACGACAACGCCCGCTGGATAGGTACTAGTCTAGAGGTTTTATGTTTAAAACATTGTCCAGCAGGTTCAGGTTTATCCTTGCAGCCTGCCCGGAGTATGAAGCGGGTATCTGATCGCTCAGCCAATAACGGCCGGCGATGGATACAAGCTCAGCGGCCAGATGCGTGCAAAATATCTGGCTTTGTACATCGCCAGACACGCCGGCGAGGGCGCGGCCACGCATCATGCCATAAATATGAATATTGCCATCGGCAATCACCTCGGCGCCCGCACTGACACTGCTGGTTACAATCAAGTCGCAGTTCCGGGCGTAAATCTGCTGACCGGAGCGTATCGGGGTATTGATGACTTTGGTTTTTACCACGGCAGGAACAGCAGCAACGGGTTCGATCGGACGGCGTTGCGCTTTACCCTCGCTCAGCAAAGGTAAGCCCGCCAGCGTAATCGCCTGTTTCAACTGTTCGTCTTTACAGCCGCTGACGCCAACGACGCGCAGTCCGGTCGATGAAATAGCCTGTTGTAATGTTATCCAGTCGGTTTCCGCCGTCAATGCGGCGACATTAATGACAACGGGGGCATTTTTCAGAAAAGCGGGCGCTTGCTCGATCTTTTCCTGCAATGCCTGATAAATTACCTCGGGTTGGGAATCATGCAAATGAACAACCGATAAGGTAAAGCTGCTGCCTTTTAGCTCAATTGGCGTTAGTGACATCTATCCTGACTCAGTTTCAGCATCTTTTTAATCCCCAGAGTAACATTTGAGACATGATATTCCAGAGCGCTGTAAGCATGTTATAGTCACAATTATATACAGGCAAGACGCCATTCCCATTAAACAGAGTAAAAAAGATGTTTTGTGTGATCTATCGAAGTGCCAAACGTGACCAGACATATCTTTATGTCGAAAAAAAAGACGATTTTTCTCGCGTTCCGGAAGATCTGATGAAAAGTTTTGGTACGCCGCATTTAGCCATGTTATTGCCGCTGGATGGCAGTAAGAAATTGGCCAATGCCGATATTGAAAAGGTGAAACAAGCACTCCGGGATCAGGGATTTTATCTACAGATTCCACCTCCGCCGGAAACGTTATTAAAGACGCTTTGGTAAATGTAAAAAATTAATACCAGCATTTATTTTCAGATAATGCCTTAGCCGTAATATTACGGAGCGGAGTATTCAAAAAAGCAACCTAAATAACCAGATCTCTCGTTGGAATAGTCAGCGCGGTATTTAACCGGCCTCATCGCCGGATGACTTTACTCACTATTGTCAGCGATAGAAATTTGTCCGTTTGTTTTATACTGTGGCGTTCTCTACAGCGATTGGTGACGCTGGTGGCAGAATTGCTATCCGGAATCATGTAGAAGAGGTTCCTGTTTCAGCATCGGCGATGCCATACTCTTTGTCGTGCGTTGGCATTATGATAGGTATGCGGTTGCCTTCAGGGCGATAGCCGACGGCGCAAGACAGCGGGAACGAACTGTTTTTACATAATCACTCATAGACAGGGCAGGAGAATATCCATGTATCAACACAGAGACTGGCAAGGGGCATTGCTTGATTTCCCAGTCAACAAAGTAGTATGTGTCGGTAGTAACTACTCGGAACATATCAAAGAAATGGGCAGCGCAACGCCAACCGAGCCAGTGTTGTTCATCAAACCTGAAACGTCACTGTGTGATTTGCGTCAGCCAGTGGCCATTCCTAAAAACCTTGGCACCGTCCATCATGAAGTCGAACTGGCCGTACTTATCGGTACGCCGCTGAAGCAGGCGAATGAAGAACGTGTCGCGCGGGCAATTGCCGGTTACGGCGTCGCGTTGGATTTGACGCTGCGTGATTTGCAGTCCGAATTGAAAAAGGCCGGACGGCCATGGGAAAAAGCGAAGGCGTTTGATGGCTCCTGTCCTCTTTCCGGTTTCATTCCGGTATCCGAGTTCGGCGATCCGCAGCAAACTGAACTGGGTGTCAAAGTGAATGACGAGGTTCGTCAGCAGGGGAATACCCGTGACATGATTACGCCGATTCTGCCGTTGATTGCCTATATGAGCCGCTTCTTTACGTTGCGTGCGGGCGACATCATCCTGACCGGTACGCCGCAAGGCGTCGGGCCGATTCAATCCGGCGATATGCTGAAAATCACAGTCAACGATCGTACCCTGAACACCCGCATTATCTGATGATCTGGCTACCCGTTCCGCGCGGATGGGTAGCAAAACTTGCTCCCGCCTGCTAAACCCGTTATACAGAGCACCCAAGAAAGATTAACTGGAAAAGAAAATGACTGAACGCCCTTTTTGGCAGCACAAGACATTGTCAGAGATGTCCGATGATGAATGGGAGTCGCTGTGCGATGGCTGCGGTCAGTGCTGTTTGAATAAGCTGATTGATGAGGATACGGAGGAAATTTATTTCACCAACGTAGCCTGTAATCAACTGAATATAAAAAGCTGTCAATGTCGTAACTATGAACGTCGTTTTGAGTATGAGCCTGACTGCATCAAGCTGACGCGAGAAAATCTGTTGACTTTCAACTGGCTACCGGCAACCTGCGCCTATCGTCTGATTAATGAAGGGAAAACGTTGCCGCATTGGCATCCGCTGATTACCGGCTCCAAGACAGCGATGCATGGCGAACGGATTTCTGTGCGCCATATTGCCGTGCGTGAAAGTGAGGTTATTGACTGGCAAGATCACATTTTGAACAAACCGGCGTGGGCAAGATAGCCATAATCCACGTTCTTCCCTGTGCAATTTCCAATATGCTGTATAATTTTAATACACCAGCAAATAGCACAGGAGGAAGAACGGATGATTAACTTTGAAAAAATCATTATTCAATACAGCGATCAGTACACTGATTTTGCTGCCTCCACGATCGCTTTTATGGAAAGTCAGCAGAAAGCGATCAACGCTGATGAGGTGTCGAAAAATATTCCTAAAGAGAAGAGACAATTTTTCAAAGAGAGATTAGTCCATTACCGGCGTATCTATCGCCCTCAGCAGTGAAGGAGCGTTCTGTGTTTCAACCTGATCACACTCTGCCCGGGTGTGATCCCGGGCCTTTTGTTTTTCTTCTGTTACTCAGCGACTGAAGAGGTCGCGACGCTTGGGGCGAAAAGGCTGAGCAATCAGGACCAATACCGCAATCAGTAAATAAGCCGCGAAAATACCGACTAACCACTGTGGCATTTCCAGTGACAACCACTGCCATTGACGTTCGGAACAGTCTCCTGAAGCATTGAACACCGCTGGAATCCATTTATCCAGCGGCAGCCATGACGGAAAACTGACAAAGAAGTCACAGGTGTTAAATGGGGACGGGTTAAGCAGTATATCCGTATGTTTCCAGGCGAGGCGCAGGCCTTCAAATGCGCTGTATATCCAAAGTCCGATCGCGGGATAACGCAGCAAGCCGGCCGGGGCAATCGCTCCCAGCAAACCTGCGCCCATCACGCCAAAAAGCGCATTGCGTTGATAGATGCAAAGTACGCAAGGCTTCAAGAGCATGACGTGCTGGAAATAAAGCGCGACCAATTCCAGAATCAAGGCTGTCAACGCCAGTAACAACCAGGCACCGCGCCCGCGTGAGCAACGGTTAAGAAATCGCAACATAACAAGTATTCCATGCTAAAAATGATCGAATCAGCAGTGTAAACCGATTTGGTTTCACCACCATCATTTCACTGTGCAAAACGTAACAATCTATTTATTTGATTCTTTTCTTTAATTCTATGACGGTACGACGATGGCGAAGAAGCTATCGGGTTCTCCGCCATCACTTTCCCACCGTCCAACTACTATACACGATTGTGGCGATTAATGGCTGCCTGATGCATGCAAATCCGGCGGCGGAATCCGGTGTCGCAGCAGGAAACCGATAAGCGGCGCGAGCGTGAATTCAACTCCGGCAGGGAGTAGCATCATATCTGAAATTTTTTATAATCAAGCGGGAATATATCGTCGGCAGCCCCAATGGTTTTGTTTGCAGTCACAGTTTTACCTCGAATGTGATTTGTGTATGGCTGCGACGCTATATCATGTTTAGTTCGTCTGGTATGATGAGTCAGCTGTCATCGGTAAATATCGCTACGGAATATCAAACTCATGGTCATAAAGGCGCAAAGTCCGGCTGGGTTCGCGGAAGAATATATCATTGAAAGTATATGGAATAACCGCTTTCCTCCAGGTTCAATTCTGCCAGCAGAAAGAGAGCTTTCCGAACTGATAGGGGTAACCCGTACGACGTTGCGCGAGGTGCTTCAGCGTTTGGCGCGTGATGGCTGGCTAACCATTCAGCATGGAAAGCCAACGAAAATCAATAACTTCTGGGAAACTTCTGGACTGAATATTCTGGAGACGCTGGCGAGACTCGATCATGATAGCGTACCGCAACTGATTGATAATCTTCTGGCTGTGCGAACTAATATTGCGGCGATTTTTATCCGCACGGCGTTGCGGCAACACCCTGAAAAAACGCGCGAAGTGTTAACTCAGACGGGCTCGGTGGATGACAACGCGGATGCTTTCGCTCAGCTTGATTATAATGTTTTCCGCGGACTGGCTTTTGCCTCGGGCAATCCTATCTATGGTCTTATCCTTAACGGATTGAAAGGCCTGTATATCCGCGTTGGCCGCTATTATTTCTCTAATCCCGACGCGCGCAAACTGGCGATGGATTTTTATGGCCGGCTGGAAGTATTGTGCCGCGACGGGTTGTATGAGCAGGTGATGGATGTGGTCAGACACTACGGTAAGGAAAGCGGCGCTATCTGGCACAGTATGCAGAGCTCTATCCCACGGGATATTGCTGAAATTCGCCGTTGAGCAAATCTGAAAAAATCGCCGCGGAGTAACGGCCTGTTCCTGCCGTCATAAAAAAGGGTATTCAGCTTGCTGAATACCCGTGGTTGTTTTTCTCCGTAGAGCGTCAGGATGTCGTCGCGGTATTTCGCGGCGGACACCGCTCCAGCAGCTCTACGCTGCCGTCAGTATTATCCTGCTCAAGATACACATCAAATCCCCACAGGCGATGAACGTGTTTCATCACTTCACGGCTGCTTTTATCCAGCGGCGCACGATTGTGGGGAATATAGCGTAACGTCAGCGAACGGTTACCGCGCAAATCCACATTCCATACCTGAATATTGGGCTCCAGATGACTCAGGTTATATTGCGCGGACAACTCCTGGCGGATTAAGCGATAACCTTCTTCATCATGAATCGCGGCAATTTCCAGATAGTTGTTGTGATCGTCATCCAGCACGGTGAACAGCCTGAAATCCCGCATGACTTTTGGTGACAGGAACTGGCTGATGAAACTCTCGTCTTTGAAGTTCTGCATGGCGAAATGCAACGTATCCAGCCAGTCCTTACCAGCGATATCCGGGAACCAGTAGCGGTCTTCTTCCGTGGGCTCCTGGCATATGCGTTTGATGTCCTGGAACATGGCAAACCCCAGAGCATAAGGGTTGATGCCGTTGTAATACGGACTGTTGTATGGCGGCTGATAGATTACGTTGGTATGGCTATGCAGAAACTCCATCATGAAACGCTCCGATACCCGACCTTCATCATAAAGATGATTGAGGATCGTGTAGTGCCAGAACGTGGCCCAGCCTTCATTCATGACCTGAGTCTGTTTTTGCGGATAGAAATACTGACTGACTTTACGCACGATACGCAAAATTTCACGCTGCCACGGTTCCAGTAGCGGCGCGTTCTTTTCCATAAAGTACAACAGATTTTCCTGCGGCTCCTGGGGAAAGCGACGGGCCTGTTCAGGTGAAATACCCTGTTCGCGTCGTGGCAGCGTTTTCCACAGTTCGTTAACCTGACTTTGCAGATATTCTTCGCGGCTTTTTTGCCGGGATTTTTCCTCTTCCAGTGAAATTTTCTGCGGCCGTTTGTAGCGATCCACGCCGTAATTCATCAAGGCATGGCAGGAGTCCAGCAGGCGTTCAACCTCTTCGACGCCATAACGCTCTTCACACCGCGAGATATACTGCCGGGCAAAAATCAGATAGTCGACGATAGAGCCGGCATCGGTCCAACTGCGGAACAGATAGTTTCCTTTGAAGAACGAGTTATGCCCATAGCAAGCATGCGCCATGACCAGCGCTTGCATGGGCATGGTGTTTTCTTCCATCAGATAGGCAATACAGGGATCGGAATTGATAACGATTTCGTACGCCAGCCCTTGTTGACCGTGCTTGTAGCGCTGCTCGGTTTCAATGAACTTTTTCCCGAACGACCAGTGAGCATAATTGATCGGCATGCCGATACTGGAATAGGCATCCATCATCTGCTCCGACGTAATCACTTCAATTTGATGCGGATACGTATCCAGCCGATAATATTTCGCTACCCGATCTATCTCATCAAGGTAGACCTGTAATAGCTCGAACGACCAGTCTGGTCCGTCATCAAGACGATTAGGTTTCTTTACCCGATTATCAGTCGATATAGCCATCAGCGCGCCCCCTACATGACAATCTGCACGGTATCGTACAGACATTATTAATCGTAGCTCAATCTGGTAAAAGTAGTGAGAAAACGGTGGGTTGGGAAAAAATATTCATGGGATGAATACGCATCATACGATGCGTGGCCGGGAAAAGAATAATAGATAAATGCTATATCTGCGCCTGATGACAATTTTTATCTAAATGCTAGAGTAGTCTTCTATTCCACTATAGAAGTGGTTTTTTATTCCAATGGATAGGTAATTGACCAGCATATTGCATGGTGATTAGGAAAAAGAGAGGGGATAAGTAAAAATGCGGGTTGTGATTCTGGGGAGTGGCGTTATTGGTGTCTCTACCGCATGGTATCTGGCGCAAGCCGGACATGAGGTCACCGTCATTGATCGGCAGCCTGAGCCAGCGCTTGAAACCAGCGCAGCCAATGCCGGTCAGATATCGCCCGGCTACTCCGCCCCTTGGGCGGCGCCGGGCGTACCGCTGAAAGCGATTAAATGGATGTTCCAACGTCATGCGCCGTTGGCTATTCGCCCTGATTTCACCACCGAACAGCTGCGCTGGATGTGGCAGATGCTGCTCAATTGCGATAGCCGTCATTACAACGTTAACAAGGCGCGGATGGTTCGGCTGGCTGAATACAGCCGGGATTGCCTACAGAAATTACGTCAGGATACCCCTATTCAGTATGAGGGACGGCAGGGGGGAACGTTGCAGTTGTTCAGAACCGAACAGCAATATGAAAATGCCGCCCGCGATATCGCGGTGCTGGACGATGCGGGGGTGCCGTATCAATTGCTGACCAACATGCAACTCTCGACCGTTGAGCCTGCGCTGGCGAATGTGACGGAAAAACTCGCAGGTGGTTTGCGTCTGCCGCATGATGAAACCGGTGATTGTCAGATGTTTACCCGTCATCTGGCCAAAATGGCAGAAGCGCACGGCGTGGTATTCAAGCTGGGTCATGAAATCCGCCATTTGCAGGTGGAAGGTCAGCAGGTAACGGGCGTGCAGTATGGCGGAGAAGTGATAACGGCTGACGCTTATGTCATGGCCTGTGGCGCCTATTCGACGGGATTGCTGCGCGATTGGTTCAATATTCCGGTCTATCCGCTGAAAGGCTATTCACTGACCATTCCACTGGCGGACGATGCCGCCGCACCGGTGTCTACCGTGCTGGATGAAAGCTATAAAGTGGCGATTACCCGCTTCGATCAACGTATTCGCGTGGGGGGAATGGCGGAGATTGTTGGCTTCAATACGGCGTTGAACCCAAAGCGTCGTGAGACGCTGGAAATGGTGGTCAGAGATTTGTATCCTCATGCCGGTCATGTCGAGCAGGCGGTGTTCTGGACGGGATTACGTCCGATGACGCCGGACGGCACGCCGCTGGTAGGGCGCTCGCCACTGAAAAATCTCTATCTGAATACGGGGCATGGTACGTTGGGCTGGACAATGGCCTGTGGATCGGGACAGCTGCTGGCGGACATCATTTCAGGAAAAACGCCGGACATTCAATCCGACGATTTATCCTTGTCGCGCTATGAGCAATAACAGGCTTCGCTAAGCAGAGCGAAACTTTGGCAGGCGGTGGCAGCGTCATGGCGGTGAGTCCCAGAGCTGTGCCGTCTGCCATTTGCATGAATTCCATCATCGTTCTAAGAGTATAGAATCAACCAGATTGATAACCTGGCTGATTCTACCGATAGAAATAATCAATGTATCAATGACCAACAGTTTGTTTGCGGAAAAGTTCGCGAAACACCGGATAGATATCATCCGGATCGCGGATATGTTGCATGGCAAAATTATCAAATTCCTCCCGCAACATTTCGTACTCGCGCCATAGCGTCTGATGGGAGCGCCGGGTGATTTCGATATAACTGTAATAACGAACCATCGGGAGCAGTTGATTTGCTAGGATCTGATGGCACAGTGGAGAGTCATCAGCCCAGTTATCGCCATCGGATGCCTGTGCGGCATAGATATTCCACTGCGATGGGTCGTACCGTTCACGGACCACATCCTCCATGAGTTTTAACGCGCTGGATACGATAGTTCCGCCCGTTTCCTGAGAGTAGAAGAACTCTTGCTCATCGACCTCTTTGGCTTGTGTGTGATGGCGAATATACACGACGTCGACATTTTTATAGCTCCTGCTGAGAAACAGATAGAGCAGGATATAAAAACGTTTGGCCATGTCTTTGGTTGCCTGGTCCATCGAACCAGAAACGTCCATCAGACAGAACATCACTGCCTGACTGGATGGCTCGGCCCGGCGTTCGTAATTTTTATAGCGAAGATCAAATGTATCAATAAACGGAACGCGGGCAATTTTTTGGCGCAGTTCCGCAATATCCTGACGTAAACGCTCTTCCTCCAGCAGTTGGGCCGGTTCAGTGTGCTCCAGTTGGTCCAGCGTATCTTCCAGCGCGTGCAGTTCCCGACGTTTGCCCGCTGTCATTGCCATGCGGCGGGCAAGCGAGTTTTGCAGCGAGCGCACGACGCTGATATTGGCGGGAACACCGTTTGCTGTGTACCCCGCGCGATGAGTTTTGTATTCGTTCATCTGGCGATGCTGCGTTTTCTTCAAATTGGGCAGCGCCAGATCTTCAAACAGCAGGTCCAGATATTCATCCTTGGATATCTGAAATACAAACTCATCCTGGCCTTCACCATCTTTACTGGCATCGCCCTGACCGGAACCGCTGCCACCACCTCCTTGTGGCCGCTCGATACGATCGTTTTGTACAAAGTGGTCATTTCCCGGATGGACGCGATGGCGGCGTCCCCCGCGAGCCTGATGAAACATGGGTTCGTTGATGTCCCCATTGGGGATCGAAACAGACTCCCCACTTTCGATATCGGTCACCGAACGCTTATTAATGGCCTCGGAAATCGACTGTTTTATTTGCGACTTATAGCGGCGTAAAAAGCGCTGGCGGTTAACCATGCTTTTGTTTTTGCCATTCAGCCGTCGATCAATGAAATAGGCCATACTTCCCCCAAACGACATTGCCAACTTCATGCATCATTATGATGATTTCCTCACCCGCAGATACCATTCGCACAGCAAACGTACCTGTTTACGGGTGTAGCCTTTCTCCATCATCCGATCGACAAAATCATCATGCTTTTTCTGTTCATCCGTTGAGGTTTTGGTGTTAAACGAAATGACAGGCAACAATTCTTCGGTATTGGAGAACATTTTCTTCTCGATTACCGTCCGCAATTTTTCGTAACTGGTCCAGTTCGGATTACGTCCGTTGTTGTTTGCACGGGCACGCAGTACAAAGTTGACGATTTCGTTACGGAAATCTTTGGGGTTGCTGATACCTGCCGGTTTTTCGATCTTCTCCAGTTCGGCGTTAAGGGATTCCCGGTCAAACAGTTGGCCGGTGTCCGGATCGCGATACTCTTGATCCTGAATCCAGAAGTCGGCATAGGTGACATAGCGGTCAAATATGTTCTGTCCGTATTCAGAATAGGATTCCAGATAGGCGGTCTGAATCTCTTTACCGATAAATTCCGCATACTTAGGAATCAGATAACCTTTCAGATGCTCCAGATATTTCTCTGCCAGATCTTGTGGGAACTGTTCACGTTCAATTTGCTGCTCCAGCACATAGAAAAGATGTACCGGATTCGCCGCGACCTCACTGTGATCGAAGTTGAACACGCGCGAAAGGATTTTAAACGCAAAGCGGGTTGAAAGACCGTTCATGCCTTCATCCACGCCGGCGTAGTCACGGTATTCCTGATAAGACTTCGCTTTCGGGTCGGTATCTTTCAGGCTTTCACCGTCGTATACCCGCATTTTGGAGTAGATGCTGGAGTTCTCCGGTTCTTTCAGGCGAGAAAGAATAGAGAAACGGGCCAGCGTTTCCAACGTTCCCGGCGCGCAAGGCGCGTGAGTCAGTTCGCTGTGGTTAAGCAGTTTGTCGTAAATTTTGACTTCTTCCGAGACGCGCAGGCAATACGGCACTTTCACGATATAGACGCGGTCAAGGAACGCTTCATTGTTTTTGTTGTTACGGAACTGAACCCATTCCGATTCATTGGAGTGCGCCAGAATGATGCCGTTGAATGGCAGGGCGGCAATGCCTTCCGTACCGTTGTAGTTGCCTTCCTGCGTTGCCGTCAGCAGGGGATGCAGCACTTTAATCGGGGCCTTGAACATTTCCACGAATTCCATAATGCCCTGGTTGGCGCGGCAGAGGGCGCCGGAATAACCATAAGCATCGGGATCGTTCTGGGCATAGTGTTCCAGTTTGCGAATATCGACTTTACCCACCAGCGCCGAAATATCCTGGTTATTTTCGTCACCGGGTTCGGTCTTGGCGATACCCACCTGCGCGAGAATGGAAGGCCATACTTTGACGACCTTGAACTTGGTGATATCACCGCCGAAATCTTGCAGGCGTTTGGCCGCCCATGGCGACATGATGGTGCCCAGATAGCGTCGTGGAATGGCGTACTCTTTTTCCAGGATCGCGGCGTCTTCCTGCGGATTGAACAGGCAGAGCGGGTGATCGTTGACCGGGCTGCGTTCACCGTTGGCGCTGAGAATATAGATAGGGACACGTTGCATCAGCACTTTCAGGCGCTCCGCCAGAGACGATTTCCCGCCGCCGACCGGTCCCAACAGATACAGAATCTGTTTCTTCTCTTCCAATCCTTGCGCCGCGTGCTTCAGATAAGACACGATTTGTTCTATGGCATCTTCCATGCCATAAAACTCTTCAAAAGCAGGATAACGGGCAATGACCCGATTCGAGAATAAACGGGATAAACGCGATTCATGAGCGGTATCCACCATCACGGGTTCACCGATAGCCATTAACAATCGCTCAGCGGCGTTGGCATACGCGCTACGATCCTGCTGACAGATAGTAAGGAATTCCTGCAGTGTGAACTCTTCGTCCTTGGCAGCGTCGTAACGCTGACGGTAGTGATCAAATATGTTCATAGCGATGCCCGTCCTTCGTCGATTAGCACAGATTAAGAGAGCGTGTTGAATGCATACAGCCTATATAATGTATACCCACCCTTCAAATGGCAGCAGTGTGGTTTCATTTACTGATTCCATTCGTTGGATTATCCCGGTTCCTGATGACTCGTTCCGTCGCCGCTTTGCCGCACATTGAAATTGATTGAGTATAATGCTCTCCGAAAGAAGAAATCATCCTGAGTACAGCAACCCTTATGCCAACTTGTCGCTCAGGGCAATCTTGCCATTTTATGCATGGCTGCTGACCCGGAAAATTTCACCTTCTGTATTAAAGCGTAGTTTGCCATCCATAAAATTTCCTCTACTCGATGGACATATTTTTAAGACATTTCAATGACTCACTTCTTTACGATCGCGTGTATTATCCCACGGGATGGGCGTTGGGACTGAATGCCATGCGTTCGTCATACGACGGTTTTATTGATATAACGTATTCGCTTATCTTATTTTTAATTAATCTGATAGAGAGACGGTGGGCCGCGAAAGCGCCACTCCGGGTCGTATCCATATGCAATAGGAAATAGAAAACAGTGAAAAACTCTCAAATATGTCTGTTGACCGCGTTTGTTTCTGGCGCCATTGCATTGCCTTCCGCCTATGCGGCTGAGGTGTCTTTAGGCGTTGGGGCTATCGGTTCAACGTCAGTGTACCGTGGTGTTGATAATCACGTTTATCCTCTTCCTGTTCTGAACTATGAAAGCGAGAATTTTTATTTTCGCGGTTTAGGCGGTGGTTACTATCTGTGGAATGATGGCGCCAATCATCTTTCGCTGACCGCGTATTACCTGCCATTAGGCTTTAAAGCCGGTGACAGTGACGATCGGCGGATGAAGCAACTGGATAAACGCCGCGGAACGCTGATGGCCGGTATGGCTTATCGTCATATTGCCGACTGGGGTGAAATTCGTACCGTACTGGCGGGGGATACCTTGGATTACAGCAACGGTTTCGTCTGGGATACCGCCTATCTTTACCGTTTCACTATGGGCGATCTGAGCGTCACTCCCGGTATCGGCGCAACCTGGTTCAGTGAGAATATGAACCGCTATTACTATGGCGTCAGCAGCAGTGAATCCGCGCGTTCAGGTTTTGCACGCTACCGGCCAGGCGATGGTTGGGCGCCGTATCTGGAACTCAGTGCGAATTATCAGATCAACTCAAGTTGGAGCACCTGGGCGGTGGGGCGTTATACGCGCCTATCTGACGAGATAAAAGATAGCCCGATTGTGGATAAAAGCTACAGTGCCTTGATGAGCGTAGGCGTTAGCTATCGGTTCTGATGAGAGGACGGCGCTGTTGGTGCATTTGTTGCACTAAAATGGGGTGGAGCCACCCCATTTGCACATTAATTGAGCAATGAGCCTCGTGCTATTTTGTTCAGAGAAGGACGACGCTTAATGACTATCAAAAATGGCGGGAGTGTTTTTCAATGTTGCAAAGTAACGGCGTAAGAAAAGTAACTTTTCCAGATGGAACCGCGGTTCCTGCGATTGGGCAGGGAACATGGTATATGGGGGAAGATGCCGATTTGAGAGAGCAGGAGGTTAATGCGCTACAGGTTGGCATAGAACACGGGTTGACGTTGATCGACACGGCAGAAATGTACGCCGATGGCGGCGCTGAAGAGGTTGTCGGCGAAGCCATTCGTGGACAACGCGATAAGGTCTATCTGGTTTCTAAAGTGTATCCGCACAATGCGGGCGGCCAGAAAGCCATCAACGCCTGTGAGCGAAGTTTACAGCGTCTGCAAACGGATTATATCGATTTGTACCTGCTGCACTGGCGCGGTGGTTTTCCGTTGATTGATACGATTGCCGCCATGCAAAAGTTACAGCAGGCGGGAAAAATCAGACAGTGGGGCGTCTCCAATCTGGATATTCAGGATATGCGGGAGCTATGGTCGCTTGACGGCGGCAAGGCCTGCCAAACCAATCAGGTGCTTTATCATCTGGCGTCACGCGGGATTGAGTTCGATTTGTTGCCATGGTGCCAACAACATCATGTCCCGGTCATGGCTTACTGTCCGCTGGCGCAGGCTGGCCGTTTACGCGATGATCTGCTGTCGCATCCGGTGGTGAGCCGCATTGCCGAGCAGCGAGGAATAACGACTGCCCAGGTTTTGCTCGCGTGGGTCATTCGTCATCCGGACGTCATTGCGATCCCTAAAGCCAGTACGGAACAACATGTGATAGAGAATGCTGGCGCATTGAAGATCGTGCTTTCACCCGAGGAGCTGGCGATGTTGGATCAGGCGTTTCCTGCTCCCACGCACAAACAGCATCTGGATGTGGTATAGGGTAAACATCAACCCCATCACCTGAGCCAGATGATGGGGGAGGTGTACGTTATACGCTGGCAATTAGAAAAATGGCCGGCGTCGTTATTTCTTGATACGAATAACGCTGGTCAATCGTGCCGGAGACTGGACGCTGGCGGTGAATGGCTGATTAATGCGTGCGGTTTCTACACACACAAAGGTTTTATAGCCGTCATCTGTCATATCGCTGATGGTATGCGACAGTTCTGCGCCGGGGTTCCAGGATACGACATCACTGTGGTGAGTGTGATGCACTTCAATTGTGCGTTGCAGCGCCGGGTCATTAATCACGCTAATGGACTGCGGATGGGTGTAAATCCGGTCTGTCCGATCGGTAAAGACCAGATCGCCTTGCGCTGTAGACAGCTTGCCCTGATTAACTTTATCGATAAATTGCTCACCCAATCCGCTGATGCTGATTTTGCTGATATCGCCGATCTCGAAGTAGGTATGCAATGCGCTGGTGATGCTGTAGTCCCCGTGCGCTTCCAGCTCAATGCGGCACTCTTTCCCCAAATGGAAACGGGCTATCAGTGTAAATTCATGCGGCCAGACGGCGCGGGTTTGCTCGTTGTCACGTAATGTGAAGGCGAGTTGAACGCCATCACCATCTTCGCTGTGAGAAGTAAACTCCCATGGCAACAGACGTGCAAAACCGTGGTTAGGTTCGGCGAACGGGCCAAACCAGGGGAAACAGATGGGCACACCGCCGCGAATAGCCACATGCTCGGTGAATGGCGTGTTGTCGCTCAGCCACAGAACCGGCGCTTCATTGGTTGGCTGCCAGCGCAACAGGTGTGCGCCCTGTAGCGTAACGGCGGCTCGAACCTGTGGATGCTCAACGACAATGGCGGGTAACTGGTCCAACTGACGTTGGCTAATGGTAGGCGTAATTTGTTTTGTGATGGGAAGTTTGAAGATTTTATCGTTCATGATATTGCCTTTTATGGTTGTTGTTCATAAGCAAATAAATGCTCGTCAGGCGGCAAATAAAAAGGGCGACACATGGCCGCCCTTCATCATCGAATCATCATCGATACTTATTTAGAGATATGAGCAATCAGATCCAATACTTTGTTGGAGTAGCCAGTTTCGTTATCGTACCAGGAAACCAGTTTCACAAAGTTATCGTTCAGTGCGATACCTGCTTTGGCATCGAATACAGAAGTCAGTTTTTCGCCGTTGAAATCGGTAGAAACAACGTCATCTTCAGTGTAGCCCAGAACGCCTTTCAGCTCGCCTTCCGACGCTGCTTTGATTGCCGCACAGATTTCTTTGTAAGAAGCCGGTTTTTCCAGGCGTGCAGTCAGGTCAACAACAGAGACGTTCGGAGTAGGAACGCGGAACGCCATACCGGTCAGTTTACCATTCAGCTCAGGAATGACTTTACCTACGGCTTTAGCCGCGCCGGTAGAAGACGGGATGATGTTCTGAGACGCGCCGCGGCCGCCGCGCCAGTCTTTGTGAGACGGGCCGTCAACGGTTTTCTGAGTCGCGGTGGTAGCGTGAACCGTGGTCATCAGCGCTTCAACGATGCCGAAGTTGTCGTTGATAACTTTAGCCAGCGGAGCCAGGCAGTTAGTGGTACAAGAGGCGTTAGAAACGATTTCCTGACCTGCGTAAGCCTTGTGGTTTACGCCCATAACAAACATCGGAGTGTCATCTTTAGACGGACCAGTCAGAACCACTTTCTTGGCGCCGGCGGTGATGTGCTTACGTGCAGTTTCGTCAGTCAGGAAGATACCCGTTGCTTCAGCAACAACGTCAACGTTGACTTCGTTCCACTTCAGGTTAGCTGGATCTTTTTCTGCGGTGACGCGGATGGTTTTACCGTTAACAACCAGGTGGCCATCTTTAACTTCAACGGTGCCGTTGAAACGGCCATGAGTAGAGTCATACTTCAGCATGTAAGCCATGTATTCGGCATCTAACAGGTCGTTGATGGCAACGATTTCGATGTCAGAACGTTCTTGTGCAGCGCGAAAAACAATACGGCCGATACGGCCAAAACCGTTGATACCTACTTTGATAGTCATATATTCCACCAGCTAATTGGTTAGTGAATAAAAGGTTGGTTGTAAAATTACAAAAACCTTGCTGAGCGTCAAGCGGAATCGTGTCAATAGTTGCTGTAAGTCAAACCTATGACCAACCTTTGAACGAAATTCCACCTTTGCTGTAACTAAAGAACATCTAAGACTGATATGAAGGCGTAATACATCATATAAAGCCCGATTTACTCAAAATTGTGACATTTGTCACAATTGAGTATTGTTCATGATAATGGTGTTTATATTAAGCCAAAATGGCCTGCAAGGTTGTTAATTTTTTGTTATAATTAGTGATTATTTTGATAGATGACACATTTTGCGAGATTTCCATGACAAACGATCCCACCCGGCAAACGCCGTCAGATGACGCTGATCTGACCGAAATTCAACGTTATGTCACACAGTTCCGGGGCACTGAACCGGCTTTCTCCGGCAAATTGCTGCATAATAAACGGACCGGCATATATCACTGTCTCTGCTGTCAGTCGCCGTTATTCTATTCCGATAATAAATATGACTCTGGCTGTGGCTGGCCGAGTTTTGATCAGCCCGTGTCGTCGGAAGCGATTCGCTACCTTGACGATGATTCGCACAATATGCACCGCATTGAGATTCGCTGCGGGCATTGTGACGCGCATCTGGGACACGTCTTTCCCGATGGTCCTAAAACCACGGGAGAACGCTACTGCGTAAATTCTGCCTCACTCAGCTTTATTGACGATGTTGATGGCGGGAGAGTCGACGGTTAATCCGCTATATACTGGTGCTGCCCGGCCGGAAACGCCCGTTTTAGCTTTAAACGATTCAGCTGTAAATGCTGATTTGGATATGTCAGCGCCGGACAACACCCATAAATATTTCACTTTGCAGGACCAGGATATGCAACTTGATGACCTGATTGAGGCAATGACGCCGGAAATTTATCAGCGGCTGGCAACGGCGGTAGAATTGGGAAAATGGCCTGATGGCGTCGCGTTATCGGCAGAGCAAAAAGAGAACTGCCTGCAAATGGTGATGATGTGGCAAGCTCGTCATAATGAGCAGGCGGAACATATGACGATCGGAACCAACGGCGAGATCGTGATGAAAAGCAAGCAACAACTCAAGCAACAGTTCAATGACGACGCTGCTATTATCAAGCTCAAACCTCAGCAATAACCCCGGACATCATGAAATGCCGGAGCAAAGCGTTATTCCCCGGCAATAATGCGTGGCGACTCAGGCGGTCAGGCTGGCGATAACCTGCTTCAGGTCGAGCAGCCTGGCGCCGTGCTGTTCCATCTCCTGCAAGGCATTCTGGCTGTCGTCAGGGCTAAGATTTACCCCGCGGCACCCGTCGATCAGCACGTCGGTTTCATACCCCAGAGCAAGCGCGTCCAGCACGCTGAATTTCACACAGTAATCGGTTGCCAGCCCCATCACGGTCAGATGGGTAATATTTCGCGCTTTTAGCCAGCCGTCGAGCCCGGTCTCGGCGCGATGTCCGTTATCAAAGAATGCACTGTAGCTGTCTATGTCGGACTGAGTTCCTTTCTGAACGACCCAGGTGATGGCCTGTTGATTTAACGCAGGATGGAATTGCGCACCCGCTTCGCCTTGTACGCAATGCACAGGCCACCATATTTGCGGCAAACCGTTCAGTTCTCCCACTTCGCCTACGTTCGCATGGGCATTAACGGCAAAACTGCCGTGATCGGCAGGGTGCCAGTCCTGACTGGCAATCACCGGGATGTTGGCTGGCAGACAGGCGCTGATAGCGCGATTGGCAATCTCAATGACCCGATCGCCCTCGTTGACGGCCAATGCACCACCGGGACAAAAGTCATTTTGTAAATCAATCAATAACAGTGCTCTGTTCATGGTTTAACTCCGTGATTGACTTAATGTTCAGTCTTTATCGCTTAACTCGCCCCGCAAATTTTTCTGCATCAGTTGCCGGATTTCGTCGGGACTCAGTTCCTGCTGGCTTAGCAGATAGTGCAGTTTGGTCAGGGCTGCTTCCACCGTCATATCAAAGCCGCTGATGACGCCGGCCTGCGCCAGTGCGTTGCCGGTAGCATAACCGCCCATATTTACCCGTCCAGAAATACACTGGGTCAGGTTCACCACGACAATACCGCGCTCTGATGCCTGACGTAACTCATTCAGCAAACCAGGACTCTGGGGAGCGTTGCCCACGCCGTAAGAGCGCAGGATGAGCGCTTTGACCGGCTGGCGCAGGAAGTTACCCACCACATCGGCCGAAATACCCGGATAGATGGTGATTACCCCGATAGGCTGCGGCGTTATGTTGTGGACCTTCAGCGGCGGACAATTCTCACAAGATGCGGCAGGGGCCAGACGGCGAATATGGATCCCGGCTTCTAACAGCGGCGGATAGTTGGGAGAGGCAAACGCATCGAAGCCATCTGCATGCGCTTTGGTCGTCCGGTTGCCGCGTAATAGCTTGTTGTTGAAAAAGAGGGCCACCTCATTGATGGGATGGTTGGCCGCGACATAGAGTGCATTGAGCAGATTGGTTTGCCCATCCGAACGTAGTTCAGCTAAAGGGATTTGTGACCCTGTCACAATAACCGGTTTGGCCAGATTTTCCAGCATGAACGAGAGCGCTGATGCCGTAAAGGCCATGGTGTCGGTACCGTGCAGAATGACAAATCCATCGTACTCGTCGTAATGCTGCTGAATATCATTTGCGATAGTTTGCCAGTCTGCCGGCGTCATGTCGGAAGAGTCAATCAGCGGGGAGTATTCATGGATAGTAAACGCGGGCATTTCAGAACGATGGAATTCCGGCATCTGCGCCAACTGCTGCTGGAGATGTCCGGATACGGGAATATAACCGTTGCTGGAGCGTTGCATCCCGATAGTGCCGCCGGTATAGGCAACATAAATAGATTTTTTCTGCATAGATGTGCGCACAAGGATAAAAACAAGATTATAGAGAAACGATACAAGGAAAACAGCCCGGCATTCATGCCGGGCTGCTGCTGGTTAGCGAACTTCTCCACAGTTCAGGCACAAGGCATATCTGTTCTGCGGATCGTTGAGATTATTCATGATAGAAGGTTGCGAATGTACGGCTTCGGCCAACTGCGCCACCGGCGCGGGCAGCATTGACTGAATCGCGACCGGCAACCAGGCATAAACAGACGCATTAACCTGATTCAACATGGCGTCAAACAGGCTGGGTTGTTCCATATACCAGTTCAACTGATACTGCCCCAGCTTCGCCAGTTCCGCGGCTTTCTTCACGGCATCGTCAAAGTCGCCCAGTTGGTCGACCAGGCCGTTTTCTTTCGCATCGCTGCCGACCCAGACATGTCCCTGAGCAATGTGATCGATTTGCTCCGGCGTTTTCTTACGGGCCTGGGCCACGATATCAATGAAGTTTTTGTAACCGCGCTCAATGCTGATCTGCATCATCTGACTGAATTCAGGGGGCAACGATTTGGTTACCGACAGATCGGCCAATGGCGAAGTGGCAACACCGTCAGTATGCACGCCAATGTTGTCCAGTGAGTTTTCAAACGTATTGATGACGCCAAAAATGCCGATGGAGCCTGTCAGCGTACTCGGACTGGAAATAATCGCGTTAGCCGGCGTTGAAATCCAGTAGCCGCCCGATGCCGCCATGCCGCCCATGGAAACGACAACCGGTTTACCTGCCAGACGAACGGCCATCAGTTCGGAGCGAATCAGTTCGGATGCGGTGACGCTGCCGCCGGGGCTGTTTACTCGCAGTACAACGGCCTTCACCTTAGGATCCAGACGCGCGTTGCGGATCTGGTTCGCCGTGGTATCACCGCCAACCATGCCCGGTGTTTCCGGTCCGTCAATAATCGCGCCATTGGCAAAAATAACCGCGATCTGATTGCTATTCTGCACTGGCGGTTTAGGCGCGTAATCGTAAATGCTGGTGAAATTGAAGTTGTTCGTTTTGTTATTCCAGCCAAACGCTTTGACCAGCGTTTGCTCGATAACTGAACGGGAAGCCACTTCATCAACCAGTTTATTCTGCAAGGCATAATTTGCCGTATCGCCCTGAACGGCCTGCAACCCGGCGATCACGCCGGCAGCGCCGGGGAACAGTTGCTCTGGGGTAATCTGGCGATTGGCGGAAACGGTATTCAGATACTGTTGCCATAGCGCATTGACCCAGCGGCCGTCAGCCTCCCGGGCATCGTCGGACATATCATCACGCAGATAGGGCTCGACCGCGGATTTATAAGTACCCACCCGGAAAATATGGGTCGTGACTTTCAATTTATCCAGCAGAGATTTGAAGTAGAGGTTGTTGGTCGCCAAACCGTGCAGATCAACATTGCCCTGTGGTGTCAGAGAAACGGTATTGGCAAAGCTGGCCAGATAGTATTGTGACTGGTTGTAGCTGTCGCCAACGGCATAAATCGGTTTACCGCTGTCACGGAATTCGCGTAATGCCTTACCGATATACTGCAATGACGGCTGATCGGCACCGGAAAAATCGCTCAGATCGAGCACCATGCCGGTAATATTGTCGTCGTTTTTCGCCTGACGAATACTATCGACAATATCGAACAGTGAGTTCTCCTGGCGACGATTGCTGGATGCGCCGAAAAATTCGCGGCCTAATTGACGCAATTTATTATTTACCGAGGGTTGATCGACAACCACACCGGTCAAATCAACCAGCAATGCGCCACGCGTGGTTTCTGCGGGAGAACCGTTGAATTGTGAATAAATTCCGACGCCGATCAGAATGAGAGCGATAAGAAAAATGTTGAGAATAAATTCTCTGATAAAATTAAGCAGACGCCATGTCCACTTAAAAAGTCCGCTAAAAATTCGCCACAATGTGCGCATAGTATCTCCGTGATCGGGGAAAACAGCTTAAAATCTATCCCATAAGGCCATTTACGGCGCATTTTGACACCGGATAGCAGTGTATACACCCGCTAACGGGTTCCGCGCGTCCGGAGAAAGGACGGTATCCGGCCAAAATGTTGCGCATTTTTGTCTGCGTGCTATCCGTGTTTAAACTGTCTGTGACAGTTTAGTCTATTGAGATAGGTTTCTAGTATCCTAATGAGCGAACAACAAAAAGTCAGTATTAAATAATACCCGAAACACCCTGGCATGGGGCAATCTTGTAACAAAACTTCTACTTATGCTACCGTGGCGCGCAACGTTGCCCTATACCCAATAGATTTCAAGCCGCGGGAAGCGCATGCACCAGTGACTTGAAAGTGAACGGGATATTTCAGAAATCAGATTGCCATACAGGAGATGTGCGATGGATGCTCTCGAATTGTTACTCAACCGGCGTTCGGCTTCGCGCCTGATAACACCTGCACCCGCGGGGGAGGCGTTGAGCAATATCATTCAGGCAGGAATGCGTGCGCCGGATCATGGCACGATGCAACCCTGGCGATTCTTTGTCATTGAGGGGGAAGGATTGACGCGCTTTAGTGCCGTGCTGACTGCTGCGGCTAAAGATGAAGGTATGGACGAAGCCGGTATTGATAAGGCACAACAGGCGCCTTTCCGCGCACCGCTGATTATTACGATCGTGGCGCATTGCGAAGAACATCCTAAAGTCCCGCTTTGGGAACAGATCGTTTCGGCCGGTTGCGCTGTTCAGGCAATGCAGATGGCCGCGCTGGCTCAGGGCTTTAATGGTATCTGGCGCAGCGGTGCCTGGACGCATAGCCCGCGCGTTCGTGAGGCTTTTCAGTGCCGCGAGCAGGATGAAATCGTCGGATTCCTCTATCTGGGAACACCGCTATTGAAGGCGTCAACGACGGTCACGCCGCTCGACGCGGAAAAATTTGTTCAGTATTTCTGATAAGCGCCAATTGAAGATGTCGTGTTTCCTGGCGGATGATTTGCATCGTTTTGCAAAACAGCGCCGGGAAACGCTCTTTCAGCGCAACGGTGCGTAATGCGACTTTTTATTGCCGAAAAGCCCAGCCTCGCGCGGGCAATTGCGGATGTGCTGCCTAAACCGCATCGGCGCGGTGACGGTTTTATTGCCTGCGGGCAGAGTGATGTTGTCACCTGGTGTGTCGGGCATCTGCTCGAACAGGCGCAGCCGGATGTTTATGATGCGCGCTATGCGCGCTGGTCATTAGCCGATTTACCTATTATTCCTCAAAAGTGGCTGCTGCAACCCCGGCCATCGGTTAGCAAGCAGCTTAATGCCATCAAAAAATTACTGGCAGACGCCGACGAAATTATTCATGCGGGCGATCCCGATCGTGAAGGGCAACTGTTGGTCGACGAAGTGCTGGAATACCTTGCGTTACCGGAGGAGAAACGTCATCAGGTGCGCCGTTGCCTGATCAACGACTTAAACCCGCAGGCTGTCGAGCGCGCGGTTTCACGATTGCGGGAAAATCGGGAATTTATTCCGCTCTGTGTGTCGGCGTTGGCCCGCTCCCGGGCTGACTGGCTTTATGGCATCAACATGACCCGTGCATATACGTTGCTTGGGCGTAATGCGGGTTATGAGGGCGTCTTGTCGGTTGGCCGGGTTCAGACGCCGGTGCTTGGTCTGGTTGTGCGACGGGATGAAGAGATCGAGAATTTTGTTCCCAAAGACTATTTCGAGGTTAAAGCACATATTGTTACACCTGCTGACGAACGATTTGTCGCGATCTGGCAGCCCAGCGAATCTTGTGAGCCTTATCAGGATGAAGAAGGGCGATTGCTGAATCGGGCGTTAGCCGAACACGTTGTCAAGCGTATCGATGGTCAGCCGGCTTTTGTCACCAGCTATAATGATAAACGCGAGTCTGAAACTGCGCCGTTGCCCTATTCGTTGTCAACGCTACAGATTGAAGCCGCCCGGCGTTTTGGTCTCAGTGCGCAACAGGTGCTGGATATTTGCCAGAAACTGTATGAAACCCACAAGTTGATCACCTATCCGCGTTCGGACAGTCGTTATTTGCCTGAAGAGCATTTTGCGGGACGTCATGCGGTATTGAATGCCATTTCGGTGCATCAGCCGGCGTTATTGCCTCAGCCCGTCATGGATATCGAACGGCGTAATCGCTGTTGGGATGACGGCAAAGTGGATGCGCATCACGCGATTATCCCAACGGCCCGGAGCGCCGGCACGACGTTGTCGGATAACGAGAGCAAGGTTTATGGACTGATTGCGCGGCAGTACATCATGCAGTTTTGTCCAGACGCGGTTTTTCGCAAATGTGTCATTGAGTTGGACATTGTCGGTGGTAAATTTGTGGCGAAAGCGCGTTTTCTGGCTGAAGCCGGCTGGAGAACCCTGCTGGGCGGAAAGGAACGAGATGAAGAGAATGAGGGATCGCCGTTGCCCGTCGTTGCCAAAGGTGACGAACTGCTGTGTGAGCGTGGCGAAGTTGTTGAAAAGCAGACTCAGCCGCCAAGACCGTTTACTGATGCGACATTGCTATCGGCAATGACCGGCATTGCGCGATTTGTGCAGGATAAGGAACTGAAAAAAATCCTGCGCGCTACCGATGGTCTTGGCACTGAGGCGACGCGTGCCGGGATCATCGAACTGCTGTTTAAACGGACATTTCTGTTCAAAAAAGGACGTTATATTCATGCCAGCGAAGCCGGGAGAGCGTTGATCCATTCACTGCCGGATAGCGCGGCGCTGCCGGATATGACGGCCCATTGGGAAGCTACATTGACGCAAATCAGTGAAAAGAAATGCCGTTATCAGGATTTCATGCAGCCGCTGACCCATTCGTTGCAGGAAATGATTCACCAGGCCAGACAAAACCGAACTGTCAGTGCGTTCAGGGGGATTTCAGCACCGCCGGCCGGCAGTAAAAAACGGCGCAAGCCGCAGTCTAACAGGAAGGAGCAGGACTAATGAGATGGCGAGTTTCTGGGTTTATTCTCAGTGCTGTTTTAGCACTGCCGTCAATGGTTCAGGCCAATCGCGGAGGTCCGGATATTGTGGTGCCGGTCCCCGCCGAAGTGTGGGGGGCGGGCTCTGCCGCACGCGAACAGAATACTAACTGTATGCGCTGCTGTGTTTATGAAAACCGAAACTATTCGGAAGGGGCGGTTCTAAAAGTAGAGGGCGTACTTTTGCAATGCGTACGCGATAAACAGACGCTGGGGACTAACAATCTGATTTGGCAATTGATCAAACAGTGAAGGGCGCCGCCTGTTATAGTTGGGAAAACATCAAGCAGTTGCGGCAGGGATACCGCAACTGCCCGGTTGTTATAGAGTAAATTCCGCCCATATCGGCGCATGGTCGGAGGGTTTTTCCATCGCCCGGATATCATAATCGATACCCGTCTGAATACAGCGTTCGGCCAGCATCCGACTTGCCAGTATCAAATCAATGCGTAATCCCCGGTTAGTATCAAAACCCGCAGAGCGGTAATCAAACCACGAAAAACGATCGTTACATTCAGGATTGGCGGCGCGGAAGGTATCGGTCAACCCCCAGGACTGTAAGCGGACCAACCATTCGCGCTCTTCCGGCAGGAACGAGCATTTTCCCGTACGCAACCAGCGTTTACGATTATCTTCCCCAATGCCGATATCCAGATCGGTTGGGCTGATATTGAGATCGCCCATCACGATTAACGGCTGATCGGCAGCATGATGTTGTTCGATATAGTGCTGCAAATCCTGATAGAAACGAGTTTTCGCAGGAAACTTGATGGGGTGATCGCGGCTTTCCCCCTGGGGGAAATAGCCGTTTACCACCGTCAGCAGACCGTGTTCGGTTGCAAAATCCGCCATGATAATACGCCGTTGCGCATCGACGTCATCGGTAGGAAAACCGCGCCGGACGGCGACGGGTGCGGATTTACACAACAGCGCCACGCCGTAATGGCCTTTCTGTCCGTGATAGAAAACGTGATAGCCGTATTGACTAACGTCTTCAAGTGGAAACATGTCGTCATGGACTTTTGTTTCCTGCAAGCCGATGACGTCTGGCTGATGTTGTTCGATAACTGCGGCCAATTGATGAGGGCGAGCCCGCAGCCCATTGATATTAAAAGAAACAACTTTCATGTTAGCTGCCGTTCAATGAAAATGTTTCCAGATGGTAGCAGAAATTAAGGCCGCACGTCACGACAGCGCGACCGCTGTGCTTTCTGGCAATAAGATTCGGCTATGATTGGTTGAACCGGGCGCGTGGAGACCGTATACTCCGCAGCTCGCAGGAGAGTGAGCATCAAAAGACGATGCTCCGCCGAAGGCGCAAACTCCCATAATCGCTCAGGCCTGCATACTGCGAATTCCATTGACGCCAACTGGAGAGAGGTTGTTGCGACAACCCACCGAAGGGGCAAGCGGCGAATGCCGCGTAAACTCTCAGGTAAAACGGACAGAGGGAGGGGCACATTTCACAGGAAAATTTGTGTGCTTACTTACATCTATCTGATCGCGATCACGGCTGAAGGAATGTCTGGCGCGTTGGCTGCCGGCCGACGCAATATGGATATTTTTGGTGTCGGTATGATTGCGTTTATCACCGCGCTTGGCGGTGGTACGGTTCGTGACATTCTTCTCGGCAATTATCCCATCGGTTGGACGCAACACGCCGGTTATATTTATCTCACCATTGGCGCAGGCCTTTTCACCATTATTATCGCGCGAGTCATGCATCATTTGCATCGTCTGTTTCTGGTACTGGACGCGATGGGGCTGATCGCTTTTACCGTTATCGGCTGCAATGTCGCTCAGGGATTAAATTACTCCACCACGGTAGTGGTCATGGCAGGTATTGTGACGGGTATTTTTGGCGGTATTCTGCGCGATATCTTCTGTAACCGAACGCCGATGGTTTTGAGGAAAGAACTCTATGCCAGCGTATCGTTGCTGGTGGCCTTGTTATACCTTGGTCTGAAAGCCCTGAATGTGAACCATGACATCAACCTGCTGGTCTCCTTCACCATCGGACTATCCGTACGGCTGGCGGCAATTCGCTGGTCATGGCAGCTCCCGGTTTTCTCTTATATGCCAGGTAGCTGGAAAAGTTGATCGGCAACTTGATGAAGTACTGATGGTGGGAATTTAATCCAGAAGTGTTATGGAATGGTGGTGGGGGAAGGATAACTCGGTGCTTCGCACCTCGCCCTGCGGGTCAACGCTGACGCGTTGCTCAAAACCGTACCGGTTTTGTCGAACCTTAGTCGAAGGTTCTCACCTTCCCCTGACGGGAATATAAAGTGCTGGCGTGAGAGTTTAATCCAGAAGTGTTATGGAATGGTGGTGGGGGAAGGATTCGAACCTTCGAAGTCTGTGACGGCAGATTTACAGTCTGCTCCCTTTGGCCGCTCGGGAACCCCACCACTGGCCTTGCTGCAAGATGCTTTTGTTTCAAGCGGGGCGCATCATATCAAATGACGCGCCTCTGTAAAGCTGGATATATCAAAAATGAACGCGTTTGCCGATTTTTTATGCCAGGCGTCCTTATACAAAAGCGATGTCCGATCAGCGAATTAAAGAATGATGGTGCGGTTTCCGTAAACGAAAACACGCTGCGCCAGTACGCGATAAAGCGCACGGCTGAGCACATTCTTCTCAACGTCACGTCCGGCACGCATCATGTCATCAGCGGTGTAGGTATGATCTACATTGATCACGTCCTGCATGATAATGGGGCCTTCATCCAGGTTGTCGTTGACATAGTGGGCTGTTGCGCCAATGATTTTTACGCCGCGCTCATAAGCCTGATGATAGGGACGCGCGCCGATAAACGCTGGCAGGAACGAATGGTGAATGTTGATAACCTGATTCGGATAGTGCTGAACGAAAGCCGGGGTCAGCACCCGCATGTATTTTGCCAGAACGACATAATCCGGTTTGTACTGATCGATCTGCGCAATCATGTGTTGATCGTGTTCTTCGCGGGTAAAGCCGTCATGGCTGACCAAATGGAAGGGAATATCAAAACGTTCAACCAGCGTACGCAGCGTTTCGTGATTGCCAATTACCGCGGCAATTTCGACATCCAGTCCGCCGTAAGCGCTTTTCATCAGCAAATCGCCCAGGCAGTGAGCTTCCTTTGTGACCAGAATAACAATACGGCGGCGACCTGCGCTGGTTAATTCACGAGAAGAGCCTTCAGGGAGTGCGCCATCAAGATCGGCCAACAGGGTCGTATCGTTAAAAATACCTTCCAGCTCAGTGCGCATGAAAAAACGGCCAGTGCGGTGGTCAACAAACTCGTTGTTCTGCACGATGTTAAGTTCGTGCTTGTAACAAATATTGGTAATTTTTGCGATAAGTCCCTTGGCATCAGGGCAAATAGTTCGTAACACTTTTCTTTGTATATTCTGGGATTGCATGAGAGCGTGGATCCTGTCCAAAACTAAAATAACGATCGTATGTTAATGCAGTGCCGGAACTCACTGCGGTTAATGTGTTTGCTTATTGCCCGCAGCACTTTTTGTATTTTTTGCCGGAACCGCATGGACAATGTTCATTTCTGCCAGTTTGCAGATGAATACCGTCTATATAGTACCAGCGATCGTGATAGCGAAGGAAGCGTGAGCGTTCCCGCATCAACCCGGTCTCCTGCTGGTTTGTCGCCGACGTATAGCGAGCGGCGAATTCGACATAACCTTCGTCTTGCGTCTTGCCAGGCGCGGTGGACAATATATTGAGTCCAAGCCAGCAGGTGTCACGACTACTCGCCGCGATGGAATCACGCCATTTTTCGGGTTGATGATCGGGATGCCAGGTCGCAACCAGATAGTCCACATCGCGTTTGACATAGGCCGTATAACGCGAACGCATTAACGTCTGGGGATCAATGGCGACACGGGTGTTGCCAAGATACGGCTGGCAGCATGCGCTATACTGCAAACCGCTGCAACAAGGACAAAATTCTGGCACAGCGTCTCCTGAAGAAAATTTAATTTAAAACCTGATAGATAATAGTGAGATCCTTACTCAGGATGCCGATATGTTAACCAAGAAGCACTGGAAGTAGCAATGTGGGCTAAAATGAAAATACATGGAGTTCAACCATGCGACAGGTAAAAATTGGTCTGGCACTCGGTTCCGGAGCTGCCAAGGGATGGGCCCACATTGGTGTCATTAATGCGCTTACCGAACTGGGTGTTCGGGTTGATATCGTGGCGGGCTGTTCTGTCGGCGCCCTGGTAGGGGCCGCGTATGCCACGCATAATCTGGCGGTAATGGAACGCTGGGTGTCGGGATTTGGCTACTGGGATGTCATTCGATTAATGGATCTCTCCTGGCAACGTGGCGGGTTATTACGTGGCGATCGGGTATTTAACAATGTAAAGCACTTGTTACGTACGCAGCAGATTGAAGAGTGTGCTATTAAATTTGGTGCGGTAACAACCAATCTGAGCACTGGGCGCGAACTCTGGTTAACGAAAGGGGACTTGCACCAGTCGATTCGGGCATCTTGCAGTATGCCGGGCTTATTGTCTCCCGTTTGGTTTAATGGCTACTGGCTGGTGGATGGCGCAGTCGTGAACCCCATTCCTGTTTCTCTGGCTCGCGCGATGGGAGCCGATGTGGTCATTGCGGTGGATCTGCAGCAGGATGCCAGCCTTAATCATCAAGATCTGTTATCGGTCAAGCCAATGGCGGCAGAGGGTGACGCTGACATTGAGCCAAATGACTGGCGTAGTAAAATCCGCGAACGGTTATTACGAGGGCGACGTCATCGCACGAAGGTTTCGCCAACCGCGATGGACATCATGAGCACATCGATCCAGATTCTGGAAAACAGACTGAAGATGACGCGAATGGCTGGTGATCCTCCAGATGTGCTGCTGCGACCTTATTGCCCACAGATTGCCACTCTGGATTTTCATCGGGCGCAGGAAGCGATAGACGCCGGTCGTCAGGCGGTGGAGAAGAAACGTGATGAATTGTTGCCTCTGGTTAATCAATCGCACTGAAACCCTGTACAGGCTGCGTCAATCACTTAAGCGATGGCAATAAGCAAATCTGAATATGAAGAGTTTGAAGCAAGAGGTAACGGATGGAACAACCATTAGCGGGTAAACATGTTTTAATCATTGAGGATGAAGCCGTTTTCCGCTCCGTGCTTTCTGGTTATCTGACTACGCTTGGTGCCTCGGTGTCAGAGGCTGTCCACGGACTGGAAGCATTGAGTGTTTTGGAACATCACCGACCTGACTTGATAATTTGCGATCTGGAAATGCCGATGATGGGAGGCATTGAATTTCTTGAGCATATGCGCTTGAAGGACAACACGACGCCGATATTGATAATCTCGGCCACCAGCCAGATGGCGGATGTCGCGAAAGTACTGCGCCTTGGGGTTCAGGATGTACTGCTCAAACCGATTCGTGATTATGCCCGCTTGCGTGAGGTTGTGATGTCCTGTCTGTATCCGGACATGTTTACATCCCCGGTAAACGAGCTTGAACAGTTAATGGAGGATATGGACTCTCTGAATCAATCCCCTGATGCTGTTGCAAAGCTGCTGGCGCAGTTACAACCGCCGGTTCAACAGACGCTTGCACACTGTCGTATCAATTATCGCCAATTGACGGTTGCCGAACAGCCGGGTCTGGTTTTGGATATTGCAGCATTCTCGGAAGAGGACCTGGCTTTTTACTGTCTGGATGTCACTCAGGCAGTAAATAATAACGGAACGTTAGCAGCATTATTACTTCGAACATTGTTTAATGGACTGCTTCAGGAGCATTTGGCTAATCAGCAGCATCGCTTGCCGTATTTACCAACATTATTAAAGCAAGTGAATCAGTTGTTACGGCAAGCAAGTTTGGAAGGGCGCTTCCCATTGCTGGTGGGTTATTATCATCGTGAATTAAAACGGTTGATCCTCATATCCGCCGGTTTGAATGCCACATTAAATGTCGATGGCAATCAGATTTTCCTGAATAGTGGTGTTCCGTTAGGCACGCTTGATGTCGCTTACCTCAATCAGTTAAATCACAATTGCGATGCCTGGCAATGTCAGATATGGGGTGGCGGTGGACGCTTACGACTTATGCTGTCTACAGAATAATCTGATAGATATGCAGGTCACTCTCTCCAGACAATGTTAGCCTTCCGTTATTATTTTTTATTTTCTACTATATACATAGTGATCTTATTTTTTATTGAGTTATAACGTCGGGCAAGCGCTACCGCGTTAAACTGGTTATACTCATCCAGTTTTTAGACCGGACAAATAAAGTTCATTATTTGAACAATATATAAGAGGTTGTTTATGTCGATTGTTAATAAGAAAGTAAAAAAAGCGGTAATCCCGGTTGCGGGGTTAGGAACGCGCATGCTACCGGCGACGAAAGCGATTCCTAAGGAAATGCTGCCTTTGGTAGATAAACCGTTAATTCAATATGTGGTTAATGAGTGTATTGCTGCCGGGATCAATGAAATCATTTTGGTTACACACTCTTCTAAAAATTCGATTGAAAACCACTTTGATACCAGCTTTGAACTGGAAGCCATGTTGGAAAAACGCGTTAAGCGTCAGTTACTCCGGGAAGTTCAATCTATTTGTCCTAAACACGTTACCATTATGCAGGTTCGTCAAGGTTTGGCGAAGGGATTAGGACACGCTGTCTTATGCGCGCATCCATTAGTTGGGGATGAACCGGTTGCCGTTATTTTGCCTGATGTGATTATTGATGAATATGCGTCCGATCTGAAGAAAGATAACCTGAGTGAAATGTTGCGGCGTTTTTCAGAAACCGGCCATAGCCAGATTATGGTAGAGCCAGTTGAAAACGTTAGCAGTTACGGTGTTGTTGATTGTAAAGGCGTGGAATTAAAGGCGGGTGATAGCGCACCGATGGTTGGCGTAGTTGAAAAACCGAAAGCCTCAGAAGCGCCGTCTAATTTAGCCGTTGTTGGCCGTTATGTTCTTTCTGCGGATATTTGGTCTCTGTTGGCAAAGACGCCTCCCGGTGCCGGTAATGAGATTCAGCTAACCGACGCTATTGCCATGCTGATGGAAAAAGAAACAGTGGAAGCGTACCACCTTAAAGGCATAAGCCACGACTGTGGTAACAAATTAGGGTATATGCAGGCATTCGTAGAGTACGGTATGCGCCATGAGAGCCTGGGTGGCGAGTTTACCCAGTGGTTGCAGGATACGATTGACGCCGAAGAGAATTAATACCCGGTAACGCTTGCTCTCTGTTTTATTCCACAAATGGAGAGCATAAATTTTCTTCTATATCCTTCCGTTTTTTTGACAAAAAAATACCCTCGGTAAAAACCAAGGGTATCTGCGTTTTTTATTTTAAAGCTGGATTAAAGCAGGAAATCGTCTAAGGATTTGCCTTGTTCTTCGATAGCTTTTTTGATTACTGCAGGTGTACGGCCCTGGCCGGTCCAGGTTTTTACTTCGCCGTTTTCATCGGTATATTGATATTTTGCAGGGCGGGCAGCACGTTTGCTTTTCCCTGCAACTTTTACAGAACCGAGAGATTGTAATAATTCGTTGGGATCAATACCGTCGGCAATCAGCATATCGCGATATTGTTGTAATTTACGTGCACGTTCTTCAACTTCTGCTTGAACCTGGCTTTCTTCTTCGCGCCGCTCATTAACTACGACTTCCAGTTTCTCCAGCATTTCTTCCAAAGTATCCAGGCTACATTCTCTAGCCTGGGCACGCAGAGTACGGATGTTGTTTAGAATCTTTAGTGCTTCGCTCATTGTGATAATCTCAAATTTATATTATTGGTGTCGTGTAGTGTGATAATAGAGTGCTATTTTCTTTTCTGCAATAGTCAAATTTGTAAGTTTGTTAAAAATTACCAATTTTAAAACGGATATCACACACGGTGCGGCTTGAATATAAAATACGTCAGTCACGATAAGAAATACATTTTTTTCGTCATTTTTTCAGCAACAAATGTGTACGGATAGGTTATTGAGCCATGCATTGTTGTTATAAGGAATCTTTATCTTTCAATAGTTATCAATAGTTGCGGCTCGATCGGGGGGAGAATGTAATAGCGCATTGCATCGCCCAAAGGCAGGTTGTTACAATAAAGTTTAACCGGTATAAGACATGATATAACCTATCTTTGGGAGGGCCTCCTGAGTATGGCTCAACTTTATTTTTATTATTCAGCAATGAATGCAGGGAAATCCACAGCGCTATTGCAATCTTCATATAACTATCAGGAACGCGGCATGCGGACGCTGGTGTTCACTGCGGAAATAGATAGCCGGCATGGTGTTGGGGTAGTGAGTTCGCGTATCGGTCTTTCTTCTCCTGCTTTATTGTTTAATCCGCAGACGCCTTTATTTAGCCTGCTGGCGAAAGAACATCGGGCCCAGCCTATTCACTGCGTATTAATTGATGAATGTCAGTTTTTGACCCGTGAACAAGTGAGCGAGCTTTCTGATGTGGTGGATCAATTAGATATCCCTGTATTGTGTTATGGCTTACGAACGGATTTCCGTGGTGAATTGTTCTCGGGAAGCCATTATTTATTAGCCTGGGCCGATAAATTGATTGAACTTAAAACGGTTTGTCACTGTGGGCGTAAAGCGAACCGGGTATTGCGTCTGGATTCTCAGGGTAATCCGCTGCGTGAAGGTGAACAGGTCGTGATTGGTGGTAATGAAAGCTATGTTTCCGTCTGTAGAAAACATCATAAAATCGCACTGGGAATGAGCAGAATTGAAAGCGAATAAGGTTAGCACATGATTGGAGGGGGGCATCAATTTGTCGTTATTGCTGAAGCGCCTCATTTTAATAAGGCAGCCTTGTGCCTGAATATGGCATCTCCTCCTGGGTCAGGCGATAAAACGTCTTGAAGCGTGCGGGGATGCGTTATGTGAGCGTTTTAACCGACAGAAGGAATGGAACACGGCACAGCAGGGATGATACCTGTGCAGAATCGATTTTGTAAGGCGATGGCGTGAATACGGCGATATTGGCGTCAGCAAGAAAATGCCCTGCATGAGCAGGGCATTGCGATAAAACCAGAGCCAACAGCCTCATTTGAGACTGTTGAACATGTCATGAATCAACTGGTGACTTTCTTCGGTTGTTTCACGGTTTTTGCTGCGGGGGCAGCGGCTTCAACCTCTTTTTTCGCCGCATCTTCAGAGAATTTACGACCATAGTAGGTATCCATCAGAATTTGCTTCAATTCAGAAATAAGCGGATAGCGAGGGTTAGCCCCAGTACACTGGTCGTCGAACGCATCTTCAGACAGTTTATCCACTTTCGCCAGGAAATCAGCTTCCTGCACGCCAGCTTCACGAATAGACGTTGGAATGCCCAGTTCGGTCTTCATTTCTTCCAGCCAGTTAAGCAGTTTCTCAATTTTCTGCGCGGTGCGATCGCTCGGTGCGGTCAGACGCAGATGATCAGCGATTTCAGCATAACGACGGCGGGCCTGAGGACGGTCATACTGGCTGAACGTGGTTTGCTTGGTCGGGTTATCATTCGCGTTATAGCGGATAACGTTGCAGATCAACATCGCATTCGCCAGGCCGTGCGGGATGTGGAACTCGGAACCCAGCTTGTGCGCTATAGAGTGACAAACACCGAGGAAGGCGTTGGCAAAAGCGATACCGGCAATGGTCGCTGCGTTATGAACACGCTCGCGAGCCACTGGATTTTTTGCGCCGTCGCGATAGCTGGCCGGCAGATATTCTTTCAGCAGTTTCAGCGCTTGCAACGCCTGACCGTCGGAATATTCATTCGCCAGTACGGAGACATAGGCTTCCAGTGAGTGGGTAACGGCGTCCAGACCACCAAACGCACACAGTGATTTCGGCATATTCATCACCAGATTGGCGTCGACAATGGCCATATCAGGCGTTAATGCGTAGTCAGCCAATGGATATTTCTGCCCGGTGGCATCATCGGTCACAACGGCAAACGGCGTAACTTCGGAACCCGTACCGGACGTGGTAGTGATAGCGATCATCTTCGCTTTCACACCCATTTTCGGGAACTTGTAGATGCGTTTGCGGATATCCATAAAGCGCAGTGCCAGTTCTTCAAAATGGGTCGTGGGGTGTTCATACATTACCCACATGATTTTTGCCGCATCCATCGGGGAACCACCACCGAGCGCAATGATGACATCCGGTTTAAAGGAGTTCATTTGCTCTGCGCCTTTGCGCACAATGCTCAGCGTCGGATCGGCTTCGACTTCAAAGAAGACTTCAGTTTCCAGGCCCTGTTGTTTCAGTACGGTGGCTACCTGGTCGACATAGCCGTTATTGAACAGGAAGCGGTCAGTAACAATGAACGCACGTTTAGCGCCGTCGGACGCGACTTCTTCAAGTGCGATAGGCAATGAGCCGCGACGGAAATAAATAGATTTGGGAAGTTTATGCCACAACATATTTTCTGCTCGCTTGGCTACCGTTTTCTTGTTGATCAAGTGTTTCGGACCGACGTTTTCCGAGATGGAGTTACCACCCCAGGAACCACAACCCAGCGTCAGGGAAGGGGCGAGTTTGAAGTTATACAGATCGCCGATACCACCTTGAGACGCGGGGGTATTGATCAGTATACGGGCGGTTTTCATCATGTTGCCGAAGTAATTGACACGTTCTGGCTGGTTGTCCTGGTCGGTGTACAGACAGGAGGTGTGGCCGATCCCGCCCATGGCGACCAGTTTTTCTGCTTTTAGCACCGCATCGTTAAAATCGGTGGCACGATACATGGCAAGCGTAGGCGACAGTTTTTCGTGGGCAAACGGTTCGGATTCATCAACAACGGTAACCTCGCCAATCAGTACTTTCGTGTTGGCTGGTACGGAAATGCCCGCCATTTCTGCGATTTTCGGTGCAGGCTGCCCCACAATATCTGCATTGAGCGCCCCGTTTTTCAACAGAATAGCCTGAACGGCATGAAGCTCTTTACCTTTCAGCATGTAACCGCCATGTGAAGCGAAACGTTCACGGACCGCATCATAGGCGCTATCAACGACAATAACCGATTGCTCTGACGCACAAATCACGCCGTTATCAAACGTTTTTGACATCAGAATAGAGGCAACCGCACGTTTGATATCGGCGGTTTCATCAATGACCACGGGCGTATTACCTGCGCCCACGCCGATTGCCGGTTTACCGGAACTGTAGGCCGCTTTCACCATACCGGGGCCGCCGGTCGCCAGAATCAGGTTGATATCCGGGTGATGCATTAATTGGTTGGACAGTTCGACGGACGGTTGATCAATCCAACCGATAATGTCTTTGGGCGCGCCGGCGGCAATGGCGGCTTGCAGGACGATATCCGCCGCTTTATTGGTGGCGTTTTTCGCCCGGGGATGCGGAGAAAAGATAATTCCGTTACGGGTTTTCAGGCTGATCAGCGCTTTGAAAATCGCGGTGGACGTTGGGTTGGTTGTCGGCACAATACCGCAGATCAGGCCAATCGGCTCAGCAATGGTAATGGTGCCAAAGGTGTCATCGGTCGAGAGAACGCCGCACGTTTTCTCGTCCTGGTATGCGTTATAAATATATTCGGAAGCAAAATGGTTTTTGATCACTTTGTCTTCAACAATTCCCATGCCGGATTCGGCAACGGCCATCTTTGCCAACGGGATTCGCGCATCCGAAGCAGCGAGCGCGGCAGCGCGGAAAATCTTATCAACTTGCTCCTGCGTATAGTTGGCAAACTCCTGTTGTGCCTTTTTTACTCTCTCCACCAGTGTGTTAAGTTCAGCAACATTGGTTACGGCCATAATGTTCTCCTGATAATGTTAAACTCTTTCAGTCAATCGCCTGCTAAATAAAAAGTATAGATAACTGTGCTGATAACGCGTCTTTCCAACGAACCGCAAAGCTTGGCTTATCCCATCTATACCGCATTGATTGACTCAAAGAGCTTGTTTTATCTCCGTAGTCCACTATCCGGTTTTTAAAATACTGTAACCGTCAATAAGGCATGTTTTTAAAACATTGTTTTGAAAAATGCCATAAATGAAGAAGAATCACTCGTTCAACCGAGTATGAAAAGAGCATACCTATTTATAGATGACGTTTTTGTGATCTCCATCTATATTTTGGCATGCTGACACCATTCAGCAACCCAGGTATTGACAATAATTATCAACAATTCATCTCGATCGCACTCCTGCCTGTAGCTTGATGTTTTTCTGCGCCATTTCTGTCATTTCCTTTGTATAAACATTTCTTATATCTCAAGTTTAACATTTTGATTGGTTTATTATCTTTCAATCGTGATCGCGATCCTTTTACGGCGTTGTAAATGAGGTGTATTTTGTTAAATTTGTAACAAATAAGGATAAGAGGAGGTTACGGGCATAAGCATGTGCCGGTATGATTTCTCCGTTATGTCAGGATTTGAACAGATCTTTTTGTATCAATAGGTTAATTGGCTATTGGCTTTAAAAATCATGCATTATTTTAAATGACATTATTTATCAAGTGGTTAATGGTTTTTTTTTCTAATGTTATTTAACGCTTGTTTTGACTGTTATAAAGAAAGCTCAGCAACATGAATTTAAAAATATTGGCGGATGTGTTCTCTTTTGATAGCTTCGCTCTGACGTTGTCATTCCGCAACAATTGATAAGTTAATTTTATCTATTTTATGGAGTAAATGGAGGAGGGCCCTCGGAAAGTCTTTCGTTATTCACGCACGACAAGTCAGTTAAACCAACGTCAGAAAGGTCTCAATCGCGATTTTTCTGAGGCGTTGATGGATATTCAGTCCGGTGTGTTTTTTGCTAATTAGTGCATAAAAATAGTGTACAAGACAGGAGTGTTAAAAAGTGGGAAACAACAAAACGAATAATATCAAAACAAATAAATGTTTTTTTGTCAGCATGATTGCCATGTTGGTCGCGGCTTCATTTTCTACTGCCTGGGCCGCAGATGTGCCAACGGGGGTTCAACTGGCGGAAAAACAGGAGCTGGTGCGTAATAACGGCGCGGAAGTGTCTTCGTTGGATCCGCATAAAATAGAAGGCGTGCCAGAGTCGAATGTGTCGCGCGATCTGCTTGAAGGATTGGTGATTTCGGATGCGAACGGCAAAGTGATTCCCGGCGTGGCCGAAAGTTGGGACAACAACGATTTTAAAGTGTGGACTTTCCATCTGCGCAAAGATGCTCGCTGGTCAAACGGTGACCCTGTCACGGCACAGGATTTCGTTTATAGCTGGCAACGGCTGGCCGATCCTAAAACGGCATCGCCTTATGCCAGCTATCTGCAATATGGGCATTTGGCTAATATTGATGACATCATTGCCGGCAAGAAAACAGCGGATACCCTTGGTGTGAAAGCGTTGGACGATCATACGCTGGAAGTAACGCTGTCCGAAGCGGTGCCTTATTTCTATAAACTGCCGGTTTATCCGGCCATGTCACCCGTAAATAAAGCGACGGTTGAAAAATTTGGTGAGAAATGGACCCAACCGCAGAATTGGGTAGGAAACGGCGCTTATAAACTGAAAGCGTGGGTCGTGAATGAAAAAATCGTATTGGAACGCAACCCGCAATATTGGGATAACGCCCACACGGTGATCAATCAGGTCACCTATTTGCCGATTGCTTCTGAAGTGACCGATGTTAACCGCTATCGCAGCGGTGAAATCGATATAACCTATAACTATTTGCCGATTGAACTCTTCCAGAAGTTGAAAAAAGAGATTCCTCAGGAAGTGAAGGCCGATCCTTATTTGTGTACTTATTACTACGAAATCAATAATCAGAAAGCGCCGTTTAACGATGTTCGGGTCAGAGAGGCGCTGCGCTTGGGGCTGAGCCAGGATATGTTAACCAACACAGTGAAGAATCAGGGGGATACGCCAGCTTATGGGTTTGTGCCTCCCTACATTGACGGGCTGAAAGCCGACGTGCCGGAGTGGTTTACCTGGCCACAGGAAAAACGTAATGAAGAAGCGAAAAAACTGTTGGTGGAAGCGGGGTATACCGCAGAAAAACCACTGACGCTGAATCTGTTGTATAACACGTCTGATTTGCATAAGAAGATGGCTATCGCGGCGACTTCCATGTGGAATAAAAATATTGGTGTTACGGTAAAACTGGACAATCAGGAGTGGAAAACCTTCCTCAGTTCCCGCCATCAGGGTTCATACGACATCGCGCGTGCGGGATGGTGTGCTGACTATAATGAGCCGTCTACCTTCCTGAATGTTATGGTGTCAGGCAGCAGTAATAACACTGCGCATTATAAGAACAGCGAGTTTGATGCGCTGGTGGCGAAATCCCTACAGGTGCAATCAGAAGAAGATCGCGCTGTGATTTATCAGCAGGCAGAGACCTTGTTGGATAAAGACGCGGTCATTGTTCCAGTCTATTACTACGCCAATGTCCGGTTGGTAAAACCGTATGTCGGCGGATTAACCGGTAAAGACCCGCTGGATAACGTTTACGTCAAAGACCTTTATATTATCAAGCATTAAATAAAATAAGCGGCATGAAGAAATTCATGCCGTGCTGTTAATTTGAGACTAAAAACTGAGCGCCGGCGGCAAGAGCGTGCCGGCAAACACGATGTTTGAGTAGGCCCCGGCAAGCCAAATAACGTGTCAGTGGCAACGTCTATTTTCCGGTCATAGCAGCAGGTTTTATAGGTATGGGCAATGCTAAAATTTATATTTCGCCGTTGTCTGGAAGCCATTCCGACACTGTTTATTCTTATTACACTCTCGTTTTTCATGATGCGTCTGGCGCCCGGCAGCCCCTTTACCGGGGAACGTAATCTTCCGCCTGAAGTGATGGCGAATATCGAAGCTAAATATCATCTGAACGATCCTATTCTGAAGCAATACGGCAATTATTTATTGCAGCTGATTCAGGGGGACTTTGGGCCATCTTTTAAATACAAAGATTATTCTGTGAATGATTTGGTGGCGGCGTCATTTCCTGTTTCAGCCAAGCTGGGCGCCGCGGCGTTCTTACTGGCGGTGATATTAGGGGTAACCGCCGGGGTGGTGGCGGCGTTGAAACAAAATAGTAAATGGGACTATACGGTTATGGGGTTTGCCATGACCGGCGTGGTTATTCCCAGCTTTGTCGTTGCGCCCTTACTGGTGCTGATCTTTGCGATCACGCTGCGTTGGCTGCCAGGTGGCGGCTGGAACGGTGGTGAAGCCAGATACATGATTTTGCCGATGGTGGCGCTATCGCTCTCTTATATTGCGAGTATTGCTCGTATTACCCGAGGTTCGATGATTGAAATTCTCCATTCCAATTTTATTCGTACGGCACGTGCTAAAGGGTTGCCGCTGCGCCGCATTATTTTTCGTCATGCGCTGAAACCGGCGATGTTGCCGGTCCTTTCTTATATGGGGCCGGCGTTCGTCGGTATTATTACGGGTTCAATGGTTATTGAAACTATTTTTGGATTACCGGGAATCGGTCAATTGTTTGTGAATGGCGCACTGAATCGGGATTATTCACTGGTGCTCAGCCTGACGATTCTGGTCGGCGGATTAACCATTTTATTCAATGCGATAATTGACGTGTTATACGCGGTTATCGATCCCAAAATCCGCTACTGAGTTGGGGGCGCTATGCTTTGGAATCGAAAAGATATTGAGGCATTGGAAAATTTCAATGAGCAGATGGAGATTGAGGGGCGCAGTCTTTGGCAGGATGCACGCTTGCGCTTTATCAATAATCGGGCTGCGTTGACCAGCCTGCTGGTGCTGGGGTTAATTACGCTGTTTGTGATTGTCGCTCCGCTTTTGTCCCCTTTTAATTACGCGGATACGGACTGGGGCATGATGTCTTCCGCCCCCGATATGACTTCCGGACACTATTTTGGCACCGACTCTTCCGGTCGCGATCTGCTGGTGCGCGTGGCGATCGGTGGTCGTGTTTCACTGATGGTGGGCGTCGCGGCCGCGTTGGTGGCTGTCGTCGTCGGCACGCTATATGGCGCGCTGTCTGGTTATCTGGGCGGAAAAGTTGATTCTGTCATGATGCGTTTGCTGGAAATTCTCAATTCATTTCCGTTCATGTTCTTCGTCATCCTGCTGGTGACCTTTTTCGGACAGAATATGTTGTTGATCTTCGTCGCGATTGGCATGGTTTCCTGGTTAGACATGGCGCGTATTGTGCGTGGTCAGACATTGAGCCTGAAACGTAAAGAATTCATTGAGGCGGCGATGGTATCCGGCGTTTCGACTCGTGGCATTGTGCTGCGCCATATTGTACCAAACGTACTGGGCGTGGTTGTGGTGTATGCGTCATTGCTGGTTCCCAGCATGATCCTGTTTGAATCTTTTCTGAGTTTTCTGGGATTAGGCACACAGGAACCTTTGAGCAGCTGGGGCGCATTGTTAAATGATGGCGCCAATTCGATGGAAGTCTCTTCCTGGCTGCTATTTTATCCCGCCGCATTTCTGGTGGTTACGCTGTTTTGTTTTAATTTTATCGGCGATGGCCTGCGTGATGCCCTTGATCCGAAAGATCGCTGAGGAGTGTTTCATGAATAGGATTGATGTATCCCGTGAGAATGAGGCGCTCCTCCGTGTTCAGGATTTACGCGTGACGTTTCATACCCAGGATGGCGAAGTGACCGCGGTAAACGATCTGACGTTCATGTTGAATGCCGGGGAAACGCTGGGGATCGTTGGTGAATCGGGATCGGGTAAGTCGCAAACCGCCTTCGCGTTGATGGGGCTGTTAGCCAGGAATGGTCATATTACCGGTTCTGCGCTTTTTCGCGGCAAAGAGATATTAAATCTGACAGAACATCAGTTGAATAAATTGCGTGCTGAGGAGATCGCCATGATCTTTCAGGACCCAATGACCTCTCTGAATCCTTATATGCGGGTGGGGGAGCAACTGATGGAAGTCCTGATGCTTCACAAGCAACTTGGTAAAAGCGAGGCCTTTGAAGAGTCGGTCAGAATGCTGGATGCCGTAAAAATGCCGGAAGCGCGCAAGCGCATGAAAATGTATCCCCATGAATTTTCAGGAGGGATGCGTCAGCGTGTCATGATCGCGATGGCGCTGCTATGCCGGCCTAAGCTGCTGATCGCCGATGAGCCGACCACGGCACTGGATGTGACGGTTCAGGCGCAAATCATGACGTTGCTTGGTGAATTGAAGCGCGAATTTAATACCGCCATTATCATGATTACGCACGATCTGGGGGTGGTGGCCGGAATCTGTGACAAGGTGCTGGTCATGTATGCGGGGCGCACGATGGAATACGGCTCGGCGCGTGAAGTATTTTATCATCCCAGTCATCCTTATTCCGTCGGATTATTGAACGCGGTTCCCCGTCTGGATGCTGAAGAGGAAACGCTGGCAACGATCCCCGGTAATCCCCCCAATTTGCTGCACCTGCCGAAAGGTTGCCCGTTTCAGCCTCGTTGCCCTTATGCGATAGACATCTGCCATAGTACGCCAGCGTTACAATCCTTCGGTGATGGACGTTTACGCGCTTGCTTCAGAACGGTCGAGGAGGTGCTATGAACAGCGCATCGGGAAAAACGGTACTGCTGGAAGTCGCCGATCTGAAAGTGCATTTTAACGTCAGAGATGAAAAGCAATGGTTTTGGCAGCCGCTGAAAACATTGAAAGCGGTGGACGGTGTCACGCTTCGTCTATATGAAGGCGAAACGCTGGGCGTAGTGGGTGAGTCTGGCTGTGGTAAATCTACACTGGCCCGGGCAATTATTGGGTTGGTCAAGGCAACCAGCGGGAAAGTCACCTGGCTGGGGAAAGATTTGTTGGGGATGGATGAAAAGGCGTGGCGCAAAACGCGTAGCGATATCCAGATGATTTTTCAGGATCCGCTGGCCTCTCTGAATCCACGGATGACGATCGGTGAAATCATCGCCGAACCGCTGAAAACTTATCATCCTGAGCTTACGCGTCAGGCGGTAAAAGATCGTGTCAAAGGAATGATGCTGAAAGTCGGGTTATTGCCAAACCTGATTAACCGCTATCCCCATGAGTTTTCGGGGGGGCAGTGTCAGCGTATCGGTATTGCACGGGCGCTGATTCTCGAGCCGAAACTGATTATTTGCGATGAACCGGTTTCGGCGCTCGATGTTTCCATTCAGGCGCAGGTAGTGAACCTGCTGCGGCAGCTACAGCGTGAAATGCGGCTATCGCTGATTTTTATTGCGCATGATTTATCGGTGGTAAAGCATATTTCCGATCGGGTATTGGTGATGTATTTGGGGCATGCGGTGGAGCTGGGAACTTATGAGCAGGTTTACCATAATCCTCAACATCCTTATACGCGGGCACTGATGTCCGCTGTGCCGATCCCTGACCCGGATAAAGAAAAAAACAAGCAGATACAATTGCTGGAAGGGGAACTGCCTTCACCGATCAATCCGCCATCGGGGTGTGTATTCTGCACTCGCTGCCCGATCGTCGGACCGGAATGTTCCAAAACCAGACCTGTTCTGGAAGGCAGTTTTTCTCACGCGGTATCCTGTCTGAAGGTGGACCCACAGGCACTGCCGGTAGAAGCGGAGCACTAAATGTCGGACGTCCCTTACGAGGGACAACAGATGTTGATAAACCTATTTACGGGATCAGAACGGTGATAATGGGATAGAAGAGTAAAGCGTCCGCGCCAGGGATGGCGCGGCCCGAGCTTACAGGGATGTACTTGCAGCGTCTTTACGATCTACCCATTATCGCCGCTCAGCGCACGTTGTCGTCAAACTCACGTCCGGTACAAGGCACGTTTTTTTAGGTAGGTGAACTTATTCTTTCCACAGAATGTGGCAAAGTTTGTGGTCTTTTTCCCGGCAAATTAACACGCGGGCGAAAATATCGGTGATATCCCCGCCATCCTGTTCCGCGAGCCCGATGACCACCTCAGCAAAAAAATCAGGATTCAGATCGAATTCGACGTGTTCAGCCCAGTCTTCCGCCGGATCGAATAGCTCGGCCCCGCCGCGTTCCTCGAATTGCAGGTTGAACAGCAGAATATCTGCCGGATCGAGGTTATCTGCGGCGAGTTCCAGAAAAATGTCGTAAGCCTGTTCCAGCGCTTCGTCTTCGGTCAAGCGGTTATTCAAGTCCATAAAAGCTATTCCTGTTGATACGCAATGGCGTTATTAAAACACGGTAAAAGCGGTATTTATAGCAACGGACTGAAAAAGTAAAACAGCCGCTCAACAATTCGCTGCCAGTAAGGCCTTTTTTGCCATTGCTCCGTGTTCAGCAAGGCGGAACGAGCAATATAGTCTTCCTGTACGCAGGCCAAATCACTACCGAAACCGGCATCGTCAATGACCAACGTAATCTCAAAGTTCAACCACAGACTGCGCATGTCAAGATTCACGGTGCCGATCAGACTCAACTGCCCATCGACCAGTACGCTCTTGGTATGCAACAGCCCGTCTTTAAACTGGTAAATTTTTACCCCGGCATCCAGCAGCTCGGTAAAGAAACCACGACAGGCCCAGCCCACCAGCACCGAGTCATTTTTGTAAGGAACAATGATGCTCACATCCACGCCGCGTTGAGCGGCGGTACAGATGGCGTGTAGCAGGTCATCACTGGGAACAAAGTAGGGCGTAGTCATGATCAACTGCTTGCGTGCAGAGTAGACGGAGGTCAATAACGCCTGATGAATCATTTCCTCCGGGTATCCCGGCCCGGAAGCAATCACCTGAATGGTGTGACCGCTCTCCTGCTCAAACGGCATCACGTTGACGTCGGGAGGGGGCGGTAACAGGCGTTTCCCCGTTTCCATTTCCCAGTCACAGCAGTAGATAATACCCAGCGTCGTTGCTACCGGGCCTTCAATACGCGCCATCAGGTCAATCCATTGTCCCACGCCGGCGTCTTGCTTAAAGATACGCGGATCGACCATATTCATACTGCCGGTGTAGGCGATACGGTTATCAATCAGGACGATTTTGCGATGCTGCCGTAAATCCATACGTCGCAGGAATGCGCGGAATAAGTTGACCTTTAGCGCCTCGACCACGTCAATTCCGGCGGTGCGCATCAGTTCAGGATGTTGATTGCGGAAAAAGTGAACGCTGCCGGCCGAGTCGAGCAAGATACGGCAATGCACGCCGCGCCGCGCGGCGGCAATCAGCGCGCTGGTAACCGGCTCCACCAATCCACCGGGCTGCCAGATATAGAACACCATCTCAATATTGTTTTGGGCCAGATTGATATCACGCAGCAGGGCCTTGATAGTGTCATCAAAAGTGGTGAGCAACTGCAACTGGTTTCCTTTGACGCCGCCCACCCCTTGACGTCGCTCGCAGAGTTGGAATAACGAACTGGCGACTTCGCTGTTTTCCGTGGCAAAAATTCGCCGGTATTCTTTAAGTTCGCGTAACCATTGTGCCGTAGAAGGCCACATTTTGCTGGCGCGTTCTGCCCGGCGCTTACCCAAATGCAGTTCACCGAAGGAAAGATAAGCAATAATACCGACAAGTGGCAGGATATAAATGACCAGCAACCAGGCCATGGCCGACGGTACCGTGCGACGTTTCATCAGAATACGCAGCGTGACACCTGCGATCAGCAACCAGTAACTGAAAACAAGCAACCAACTTATTACGGCATAGAATGTTGTCATAGAGGCGAGACAGATCCCTTCTGTAAAATATCAATAAAGAGTGTACGCATAGTTTTATAAAAGGGGAAATGCCTTTGGTCTGAATAAAATAGCGCAGTTGGCGGTTTTTCTGTTCAGGAAAATTTAAACATTGCTTGGATCGCGATATGAAGGATCTATAATGCCTGGCGTAAGTTGTCGATAAAAGAGTTACGCCCATGAAACGCAGTCGGAATGAAGTGAGCCGCTGGCGGATGTTACGTCAGGTCCAACGTCGAAGAAGTCGCTGGCTGGAGGCCCAATCCCGAACATACCGTCATATTCACTATGCGCGCTATTTGCAACAAAAGCATCAGCGGCGGGCATTGTTATATGCGGTAACCTATGAATGGTAATTATCTGAAGAATCAAGGCTGAAGCAGCAATATAGTTTGATTTTACAGTGACGTCATTCGTGTTTTTCACGGAACGGGAGATCTCTTCGGAAATCTCTGTTCCGTGCATATCGTTTAACACCGGCTGGGTCATCGCCTTGTCATCTCTCCGCGTAAATGCTTCCCGATATTCAGGATAACGCCGGTATCAATACGCTATCGCTGCTATGGGAAAGCGCATCTTCGTTTGAAGGCAGTTGAAACAGGGAAACGGTCTCATTGAGTTGTTCGGTTTGTGCCAGCAGCGAGGTGAAGGTTAATGCCGAGGCTTCAACCTGATCTGCATTCTGTCTCACGCTGTCATTCAGCGTGCTGATACGATTGGTTACTTCGTGAATGCTTTGATTTTGTTGGTGCGATATTTCCGATATCTCGCTCAAGAACGTGCTGGTGCCTTTCGCCGCTTGAATGATTTCCTGTAGGCTGTCATTCAATTTTTTCACCAACAGCGTACCTGTTTCAACGCTGTGGTCGGAATCCCGGATTAGCGCGTTAATATTTTGCGCCGAATGGCTGCTTTGTGACGCCAGCGTCCCCACTTCCCGGGCGACGACCGAAAAACCGCGTCCCATTTCGCCAGCGTGAGCCGCTTCAATGGCCGCATTCAAAGACAGAATGTGCGTCTGGAAAGCAACGCTTTCAATCATACCGATCGCTTCCGTCATTTCCCGCGTTCTACCGGTGATGTCCGACATGGCTGCTTTGACCTCATCCATCATCGTTTCGCCTTGAAGCGCAATATTGCTGGCGTCGGTAGCATGCAGACTGGCATGTTGAGTGTGCTCGGCGTTTTGTTCGAGATGCTGACTCAATTGTATAATATGTTCTGTGGTGGCTTTCAGCTCATGGGATTGCCTGATCGCCTGTTCGGAAAGCATCTGGTTGTTCTGGGCGACTTTATCAACCTGATTCATCATATTGTCCACGCTCTGGCGGACACGATTGACCAGATCAACAAGTCCGTTTTGCATCTGGATCACGCTGTCATGCAACTGACTGACTTCCCGTGTGCCGGCTTTCTCCAGATGGAGGGACTGTGATAGATCGCCTGCCGCAATGCGTTGCAGGTGTTGAATAATACTCGTCAGCGGGCGGATGATAATACGGCTGACGCCTAACCAGACGGCGATGGATACCGCCAGCAATATGCTCAGCACAATAATGAATATCAACTGAGCGCGATCGAGGGACTCGAGGAATTGCTGCCCGTGCTGTTTCTGTAGCGCATCGTTGCTTTGTAAATAGAGTGAATATTTCTGGGTAAAGTCGTTTTGATAGGCCTGAATGGGAATTGCAAAGAAAATATCAATATCGTTGGTGGTTTTTATGCCCTGAGCCAGTTCAAGCAGCCCGTTATACAGCTGATTATAACTTTTCTTCAGATCATCAAATGTTTGTTCATCGGTAAGATCGGTCGGGGACTTTTCCAGTAACTGATAATTCACCTGCGCTTGCTTCAGAGAGTCTTCGGCTTCATCCATCAAGCTATGCCAACTGCCTTCGGAACCGGTTTCCTTGTCTACCAGCAGGTAAATGCCTGCGCGGTTCAGCTTATCACTGGCATTCATGATGGCCATTCTGGCTTTATCCATCAGCGCCTGCTGCTGGCGCAGGTTTTCATTGGCAGAAATGTCCCATCTTACTTGTGTCATGGTTTGAGAAATGATGCCTACCGACACCAACTGCAATAAAGAAAATAACCCGATGACAAGTAGTAAACCGGAAAGGATGCCCAACCGACGGTGGCGGTTTCTCATCAATATGCCAATACGTGAAGTAATAGACGTTAACATGTAGTCTGACTCTCATGCTCCATGAAGAGTCTTTAAACTATCATTGTCAAATGACCAAAATATTTCAGCGCCTTACGGAGAAGGCAAGAGGGCAAACTTAATCGAAAAACGTTATGGTCACCGCACGCTGTACAGACGACGGTGACCCTGATCGTCGCAGGCGCTAGAACACTTTCTTGAAGGGTTTAACCCGCACCTGGCGATAAACACCCGCAGTAATGTAAGGATCCGATTCTGCCCATGACCTGGCATCAGCCAGAGAATCAAACTCTGCGATGACAACGGAACCGGTAAAACCGGCGTCGCCAGGCGTTTCACTGTCCACCGAAGGCGTCGGACCTGCGGTCAGCAACCTGCCTTGATCGTGCAACTGTTTCAGGCGGGCGAGATGATCCGGCCTTGCCGCCAGCCGTTTTTCCAGCGTATCGACATTATCTTCAGCATAAATAACATAGAGCATAAAAAAACCTCACCAATAGCGTCACGCAACAAAAAGATAAATCATCATACGTGATGAAAATGTCAGGACAAGCATATCGTTATGTCGTCGGTGTCGAGGTGTTTGTTCAACCCCCTGTGTTTTTTTTAACAATTGCTCGGGTTGTTATTGAATATGATTGCTATTTGCATTTAAACTTGGGCGGCATAAGAGGATAAAGACATACGATGCCGCATACAAAATTTCTCCTTACCCGCCGTTATTCATGGCCATTTATACTTTCAGTGGGCGTCCACGGCTCGCTGATTGCAGGCTTGCTGTACGCATCATTCAATAATGCTATTGAACTGCCTCAGGAATCTAAACCGATCAGTGTGGTGATGGTCAATCCTGCTGCATTTGAAGCGGCCCCAGCTGCGACATCAGCGCCTACCGAACCTGAGCCAGTAAAGCAGCCGGAACCAGAGCCGCTGCCCGAACCAACGCCAGAACCAGAACCCATTCCAGAGCCGGAGATTACGCCAGAACCCTTGCCTGAACCGGTTCCAGTGCCTCTGCCGGAGCCGAAGCCTCAACCTCCTAAGCCCAAACCGCAGCCGAAACCGGTGAAAAAGGTCGAGGAACCGAAACCCGTTAAACGCAAACCCGCAGCTGAGAAACAGCCGCCGTCTCCGTTTACCAGCGAAACGCCAACGCGTAGCGTCAACAATGCGCCTGTTCAGCAGGCGCCGGCACCTTCAGCGAATATGCAGTCGACCGGACCAAGACCGCTGAGTCGCGCCCAGCCACAATACCCGGCACGTGCGTTCGCGTTGCGGGTGGAAGGCCGGGTTAAAATGCAATTTGACGTCGATGGTTCGGGCCGGGTGGATAATGTTCGTGTGCTTTCTGCCCAACCTCGCAATATGTTTGAGCGAGATATCAAGCAGGCGATGCGGAAATGGCGCTATGAAGCCAATAAGCCCGGTAAAGATATGGTCGTCACGATCGTCTTTAAAATTGATGGTGGGGCGGCGGTAGAGTAACTAATCAGCTTTGTTGAGATGCCAACAGCCTGTTGATAAACCAATGGGCTGCTGGCAACGTTCTGAATATGGAATTGTCGGGGCTTTTGCTGTCAGCGATGGCGCTGAAGCGCCTTTTACGCTTCGCCTGGATTAAAGTTGCTTTTGCCAACGGGAAGTTCGCGCGGACGTCCTTCTTCATCAACAGCCACATAGGTGAATAGCGCTTCCGTTGCCCGGTAGCGTTGACCAATGGGCTCCGATGACACTTTTTTCACCCAGACTTCGACATTGACATTAATGGAAGTGCGTCCGGTATGCAGGCAGCGGGCGTAGCAGCACACCACATCACCAACCGCGACCGGCTTTAAAAACGACATTCCATCCACCCGGACGGTAACCACACGGCCTTCCGCAATTTCTTTCGCTAAAATGGCGCCACCGATGTCCATTTGCGACATCAACCAGCCGCCAAAAATATCCCCATTCGCATTGGTGTCTGCGGGCATCGCCAGTGTACGAAGTACCAGTTCGCCCTGAGGTAACACGTCTTGTTTGCTCATATGTTATCAATCAATTTGGTTGAATTTATAAAGTCACTGCGTGTTTATCAAACGGGCACCATCTTTATCATTGCCATGACAAACGCATTGTTTTTCCTGCGCTTGAAGTCGACAGGGCCGGTTAATGCTTGCCTTCTTTTTCTTCTGACTTTTCCTCGTCACCAGGCAAGTGCCGGTAAATGTAAATGCCGCAGAGTAACGTAAACAGCAGGGTAAATCCTGTCAGGCCAAAGACCTTAAAGTTAACCCACACACTTTGTGGCATCCAGAACGCAATATAAATGTTTAATAATCCACATACCAGAAAGAACAGGGCCCAGGATAGGTTAAGTTTTTCCCACACGGTTTCTGGCAGGGTCAGCTCTTTCCCCAGCATTTTCTGGATCAGCGTTTTCTTCATGACGAACTGGCTTACCAACAGGGCGATGGCAAACAAGGCATAAATAATGGTGACTTTCCATTTAATGAACTGATCGTTATGGAATACCAGGGTCAATGTCCCGAAAATGGCGACCATCACAAAGGTGACCAGCGTCATTTTTTCTATTTTACGATATGCAAACCAGGTTACGACCAGCGCAAGGGCAGTTGCCGCGATCAAGGCGCCTGAAGCGATATAGATGTCGTACAGTTTGTAAACAACAAAAAAAACGACCAGCGGAAGAAAATCAAGAAGTTGCTTCATTATGTCAATCCGTCACTCAATAATGTATTGGTGATGACCTGACGGCCATCTGATAACTAAGCCATTATCCTTTATTGTGATGCACTGTTCCCGAGATATCGTAATAATTTGCAGAAAATTACGATTGAGCATTCTGTCAGTAAGGAGCATCAGGGGAAAAGCGTGCCGCAGAGTGCGCAGCACGCCGTTGCATCAAGAACGCAGCAGCATATACAGACGGAACAGATAGATCAGCAGGACAGCAGAAACCAGATTGCTCAGTCCGTTTAAGATCACCGCGGTCACCGTGGGAGAAAACATGGGCAGTTTGGTCACCAACAGCAAAATGGAAATTTTGGTCAATAACCAAAGGATCACCGCCGGCGCCGTGATTTTAAAGTTGTTGTAGGCCAGTCTGGCGCTGATTTTAATTGAACTGAATGCGCCTCGTTTCTCCGTTACGGCGATAACGGGCGACAAACTTAGCGCAATGGCCAGCAGGACGCCGGGAATGACTAAAAACAGCATGCCCAGTTGAATCAGCAGCGTGCAGAGGAGAATCAACAGGAACAAACGGGGCAAAACGGGAGCGGAAGCGCCAATGGCGCGCAGTGCGCTGGTAGGGGTTCCTGCGGATACCATCTGAATCAGCATCAGAATACCGCCAGTAAGCAGCGCGTTACCGATAAGGGCAGAAAATGTGCCCGCCGCTGACATTTTCAGCAGTACGGTCTGCTGTTCCGGCGTCATTTGCTGGATCAAGTCCATCATCCCCAGTTCTACAGAGGAAGACAGATCGTTACCTGCGTTCTGCAATATCTGTAAATCTTCGCTGCCTGGGGACATGGCATGATTCATGATGACAGTAATGAACGCCGTCAGCAGAGCCATCAGTAAAATGCTGATGAACTGGTTGCGTGTAAAATTCATTGTGTCACGGTACAAAGTGTTAGCCGTGATAGGCATGCAAACTCCTTGAGGTAAAATGATCAATCAGACTCAGCCGTTGATTGTAACCTGTTACGCCAAACTGTGGCACCCCGTCCACTCTGTGACTGCGTCATTTATTGCCATTATCTTGCGCCGGAACAGCCAACGCTGTCGCCAATGGCGGTAATCCATAATGCGCCCGCGCCCGATCACAAGCGTCATTGATCTGTCCATTTTCCCTGGATTGCATGAACTCCCGACAGGGGGAAGGCCGATCGGCGTAAATAGAACAACTGACGGATTCGCCAATTTTTCCCTCTAACGCCGCACAACGTGGTTTTTTACTATTGGTTCCTTCCATGCAGCGCAGGAAAGGGGAAAGTGGTTCAGTGAGTAATGAGGGGACAGAGCCTCCGCCATCATCGGCTTCAGCCCAGTAAAAAGACACCCTGAAATAGGCGCAACAGGCGCCACAATGCATACAGGTGTTGTCGTTCATTTGATTTTAACTACCGCCCTTAACCGGTATTGAATCATGTTGGTGAGAATAAAAATCTACCGCCTGAATTGGACAATTGGGAGTGTAATTTGCGAGAAGCGCATTTTATGCACTTATTGTTGATTTTTGATTCAGATCAATTCTTTCATTTTTAATAAGTTAGCGATAGTTGATGAATTTCGTTTTTTGTAAAAAACCTTTTAAAGATGTGATCTGGCTTAAAACAAGAATACCCATAGAGAGGTATATTTCGCTCGAAATTTAAACCATACAAAGGGAGTGGGTAATGAAAAAGGCGTCTTTCTTATTACTGGCGGCAGCACTGGTGCCATCATTCGTGCAGGCTCATCAGGCTGGTGATGTCATTGTTCGTGCAGGGTCCGCAACTGTGCGTCCGGTGGAAGGGTCTGACAATGTATTGGGAAGTCTGGGATCGTTTAAAGTTGATAACAATACCCAGCTTGGTTTAACGTTCAGTTACATGGTGACTGACAATATCGGAGTGGAGTTACTGGCGGCGACACCGTTTAATCATCGGGTTGGGCTGGACAGCCTTGGCGGGACCATTGCCGAAGTGAACCATCTGCCCCCATCGCTGGTCGCACAATACTATTTCGGTGACAAGGCCGACAAGCTTCGTCCTTACCTTGGGGTCGGGGTGAACTATACTATGTTTTATGATGAAAAATTCAATCAACGCGGGAAAGACGTCGGGCTGAGCGATCTGAGCCTGAAGAATTCCTGGGGATTGGCGGCGCAGGCAGGGTTGGATTACAACCTGGATGAAAACTGGTTGATTAACGCCTCGTTGTGGTGGATGGATATTGATACGGATGTGAAGTTCAAACTGAACGGTGAACAGCACAGCGTCAGTACCCGGTTGGATCCGTGGGTCTTTATGTTTGGCGTAGGATATCGGTTCTGATTATTTATAAACGGGCAACGTTATGTTTCTATCTTGCCCGTCTTATTTTTTTATTCGATAACAAACCATAAAAAACGGCGGATTCTTATCCGCCGTTTTTGCAGACAGGCAATAACAAACCAATATACCGCACCATGAGATACGCGCCATACCGCAAAGAAACGATATGGCGCCAGGAGAGGTTACTTTCAGTGCTTACGAACGCGTCGCGGCTTTCATTTCGCTGACAAAAGCGTGTAACTGCGACAGCATTTCAGCAGGTTGATGCTGGTTTTTCTCGATGATCCGCACCACCGCGGAGCCGGAAATGGCACCGGCGGCGCCAGCAGAGAGCGATTCACGAACCTGAGAAGGTTCAGAGATCCCAAATCCCTGAAGGGGCGGCGCGGCATTATACTCGCGCAATTTAGTGACGAGGTGGTGCAGCGGCAATTGCGCCCGTTTTTCCGCGCCCGTCACGCCGGCACGGGATAACAGATAAGTATAACCCCGGCCATAGGAGGCTATTTCGCGTAGCAAATCGTCATCGGCGTTAGGCGGGCAGATAAAGATCGGCGCGATACCATGACGTTGAGCCGCCGCACGGAAAGGCGCCGACTCTTCCACCGGAACATCGGCAACCAGAACAGAATCAACGCCGACTTCGGCGCAACGCTGATAAAACGCATCAATACCGTTACTGAATACCAGATTGGCGTACATCAGCAGACCGATAGGCACATCCGGGTATTTCTGCCGGATTGCGGCCAACATCTCAAAACAGTGGCCTGGTGTTACACCGGCGGCAAAAGCGCGGAGCGTGGCATCCTGAATGGTTGGACCGTCTGCCAGCGGGTCCGAGAAAGGAACCCCCAGCTCTAACGCATCGGCGCCAGCCGCAATCAACGTATCGATAATTTTCAGTGATTGCTCGGGTGATGGATCGCCCAGCGTAACAAAGGGGACAAACGCGCCTTCTTTGTTATCAGACAGACGTTTGAATAGATGTTGATAGCGCTCCATTAAATTTCTCCCCGGTCTTTCAGAATATCGTGAACGGTAAATATGTCTTTATCGCCGCGGCCAGACAGGTTGACCACCAGTATTTGTTCTTTCTCCGGCTCTTCTTTGATCATCTTAAGCGCGTAGGCCAGCGCGTGCGCCGATTCCAGTGCCGGAATAATCCCTTCCTGGCGAGAAAGCGCTTTAAAGGCATCCAGCGCTTCATCATCGGTGATCGAAACATAATCAGCGCGGCCAATACTGTTCAGATAAGCGTGCTGCGGCCCTACGGAAGGGAAATCCAGACCGGCGGACAGGGAATAAGATTCTTCAATCTGTCCGTCCGAGGTTTGCATCATGGGAGATTTCATACCGAAGTAGATCCCCACGCGCCCATGTTTCAACGGCGCCCCGTGTTGTCCCGTTTCAATGCCGAGGCCGGCGGGTTCGACGCCAATCAACCGCACCGACGCATCATCAATGAAGTCGGCAAACATGCCAATGGCGTTGGAGCCGCCACCCACGCACGCCAGAACAGCATCCGGCAGCCGGCCTTCTTTTTCCTGCATCTGGGCTTTGGTTTCTTCGCCGATCATCCGCTGGAATTCACGTACGATGGTCGGATAAGGGTGCGGGCCGGCCGCCGTTCCCAGCAGGTAATGGGAATTCTCATAGCTGCCAGACCAGTCGCGCAGCGCTTCGTTACAGGCATCCTTCAGCGTGGACGAACCGCTGTGTATGGGGATCACTTCGGCGCCCATCAAACGCATACGGAATACGTTGGGCGATTGGCGTTCAACGTCCTTGGCCCCCATATAAATGCGGCACTTCAACCCCAGCAGAGCACAGGCCAGCGCGGTAGCGACGCCATGCTGGCCGGCGCCGGTTTCAGCGATGATTTCGCTTTTACCCATACGTTTGGCCAACAGCGCCTGGCCCAGAACCTGGTTGGTTTTGTGCGCGCCGCCGTGCAGCAGATCTTCGCGCTTCAGATATAGCTTGGTGCGCGTTCCCGCCGTCAGGTTTTTGCATAGGGTCAAGGCCGTTGGCCGACCGGCATAGTTTTTCAGCAGATCGAGAAATTCAGCCTGAAAGTCAGGATCTTGCTGAGCGCTGACAAAAGCTTCTTCCAGTTGACGCAGCGCGGGGATGAGAATCTGCGGGACATACTGTCCGCCGAATTCACCAAAGTAAGGATTGAGTAACGTCATAATGTTCCTGTCTTTATACATTTAATAGTGATCGGTATCGTCGGCTTATATCGTGCGCAACGCCTTGAAAACAGCCGCAATCTTATTCGGATCTTTCTGTCCGGGCTGGCTTTCTACCCCGGAGTTAAAATCCAACCCTATACCGCCGAGCTGAGCTGCCCGTGAACAGTTTTCGGCATTCAATCCCCCGGCCAGCATGACATTGTCCAGCGACTCGCCATTGAGAACTGACCAGTCAAATGTTTGACCACTTCCGCCCTGAGCATTATCCAGCAAATAGCGATCGACATCCCGCAGGTTGCGAACGGGAAGTTCTCCATCCATGCTCAGCGCTTTCCAGATCTGGCAAGATGCGGGCAACTGCTGACGAAGTTGTGAAATGGTTTGTTGGTTTTCCCGCCCGTGTAGCTGGACGGCGGCTAACTTAAGCTGCCCGGCGATGTTGACAATCTGGTCAACGGGCGCATCGCGGAACACGCCGACATAGCGAAGCGGGGCGCCGGCGATCACTTTTTCAGCCTGTGACGGATCGACATGTCGCGGGGAGGTTTCCACAAATATCAGGCCGCCGTAAAGTGCTCCGGCACGATAAGCCGCCAGCGCATCTTCGGCGCGGGTGAGTCCGCAGACTTTGTTTTCACCCAGAATGACACGTCTTACGGCCATGGTCAGGTCGGGCTCGGACATTAATGAACTGCCGATCAGGAAACCATCGGCGAACTGGCTCAACTCACGAATTTGCGCATAGCGATTGATACCTGACTCGCTGATCACCGTCACGCCAGATGGCAGACGTGGCGCCAGTGTCCGGGTACGGTTGAGATCGATAGACAGATCGCGCAAATTTCGGTTGTTGATCCCGACCACGCGAGCTTCAAGCTGAATCGCTCTCTGTAACTCTTCTTCATTACTGACTTCGGTCAACACTCCCAGTTTCAGGCTATGCGCGACGTCGGACAACTGCCGATACCGATCGTCATCAAGCACCGATAGCATCAGCAAAATCGCATCGGCCTGATAGTAACGCGCCAGATAAATCTGGTAGGGTGAAATGATGAAATCCTTGCACAGTACCGGTTGTGACACCGCCGCGCTGACCAACGGCAGGAACGAAAAATCGCCCTGAAAATATTTCTCATCGGTCAGCACAGAAATGGCCGAGGCGTAGTCCTGATAAACCCGTGCAATGGCGACGGGGTCGAAATCATGACGAATCAGCCCTTTTGACGGTGAAGCTTTTTTACATTCCAGAATAAACGCCGGTTTATTATGTCGCAGAGCCTGATAAAAATCACGCTGACTTGGCACGATCTCATGCTGAAAAGTAGACAGCGGCTGTTTTTGCTGGCGCGCTTCAACCCATAAGGCTTTATCACGCACTATTTTATTCAGAACGGTTTCCTGCATGACTTCGTTATCCTCTGGCAGACAGGTCAATAACACGCTGATAAACCTGTCCACTATGTATGACTTCCAGCGCCTGTTGCGCATTCTGACGCAGATTCTCCTGCCCGAACAACCGCATTAATAATGCGACGTTGGCGGCGACGGCGGCGCCATGCGCGCGCTCGCCTTTACCTTGTAGCAGAGCGGCCAGAATGTCACGATTTTCTTCCGGGGTTCCGCCCTGCAATGACGATAGCGAATAGCTGTCCAGACCGAAATCCTTGTGCGTCAATTCGTAAGTTTCAATCTCGCCATTATTGAGTTCGGCAACCTGCGTTGGCGCATGAATGGCGACTTCATCCATCCCGCCGCCGTGAACCACGGCGGCACGTTGATAACCCAGCACACGCAGCGTTTCGGCGATAGGGCGAACCAGCGCCGGACTATAGACGCCGATCAGCGCCAGCGGCGGTCGGGCCGGATTGACCAGCGGGCCCAGTACATTGAATACCGTGCGGGTTTTCAACTGCTGACGTACCGGCGCCGCATGACGGAACCCCAGATGATATTGCGGGGCGAACAGAAAACAGACGCCTAAATCATCCAGTGCCTGGCGAGAGGTCTGCGCAGACATGTCGAGTTTGATGCCAAACGCCGCCAGCAAATCGGATGACCCTGAGCGGCTGGATACACTGCGGTTACCGTGTTTGGCCACTTTCAGACCGCAACTGGCCGCGACAAAAGCGCTGGCTGTTGAAATATTAATGCTGTTGGTGCCATCGCCCCCGGTGCCGACGATGTCGGCAAACAAATAATCCGGCCGGGGGAAAGGCTGGGCATCAGCCAGTAACGCCGCCGCCGCGCCCGCGATCTCATCAGGGTGTTCGCCACGAACTTTCATACTGATTAACGCCGCGGCCAATTGGCTGGCTTCCAGTTCACCGTGAATAACCGCGGTAAACAGGTCCTGGCTTTCCTGGCGGCTGATGTTTTCAGCCCGGTATAATTTTTCCAGTGTGTTTTGCAAGGGGAAAGTATTTTGCATGATAGCGGTCTTCCTTAAGCCAAAGCCCAGTTCAGCGTTTGTTCGAGCAGACGCGCGCCGTGGGTGGTTAAAATTGATTCAGGATGAAATTGGAAACCACAAACGCGGTCGGCATCATTCCGCACGGCCATGACCATGTTATTGAAACGCGCGTTGACTGTCAGCGTTGAGGGAATATTGCTGCCAACCAGCGAGTGATAGCGGGCGACCGGCAGAGGCGATGGTAATCCGTTGAACATGCCTAATCCGTCATGATCGATAGCGGAAGCTTTGCCATGCAGAATTTCCCCGGCCTGGCCGACGTGGCCGCCATAGGCTTCAACAATGGCCTGATGACCGAGGCAGATGCCGATAATCGGCAATCTGCCGCGCAGACGTTGCAGCAGTTGCGGCATACAGCCTGCGTCTGCCGGGGTGCCGGGGCCGGGGGAAAGCATCAGCACGGGTTTTTCCATTTGCTGTAGGCGTTCAATAATGACCTCGGCAGGTATCTGGTTGCGGTAAATCACCACATTGTGTCCGCTGGCGCGCAACTGATCCACCAGGTTGTAGGTAAAGGAGTCGATATTATCGAGCAGTAGGATATCGGCCATTAGAACATCTCCTTTGCATTATGCGCGCTGGCAATGGCCCGCAGGACCGCCCGGGCTTTATTACGTGTTTCATCGGCTTCCGCCTGTGGATTCGAGTCGAGAACGACCCCGGCGCCCGCCTGAACGGTGGCGATGCCATCTTCAACGTAGGCGGAGCGGATAACGATGCAGGTATCCAAATCGCCATGCGCGGTGAAATAACCAACGGCGCCGCCATAGCTGCCGCGACGGGTTTTCTCGCTCCCGGCGATCAACTGCATGGCGCGGACTTTCGGCGCGCCGCTTAGCGTCCCCATGTTCATACAGGCACGGTAGGCGTGCAGCACGTCCAAATCTTCCCGTAGCGTACCGACGACGCGGGAAACCAGATGCATAACGAAGGAATAACGATCCACTTTGGTCAGATCGGCGACGTAACGGCTGCCTGGATGACAGATTCGCGCCAGATCGTTGCGCGCTAAATCGACCAGCATCAGGTGTTCCGCCAATTCTTTATGATCGGTGCGCATTTCCAGTTCAATACGGCTGTCGAGATCGCGATCCAGTGAACCATCCGCACGACGACCGCGAGGACGCGTGCCTGCAATCGGGTAAATTTCAATCTGGCGGCTGTCCGCATCATATTTCAATGAGCTTTCCGGCGAGGCGCCGAACAGGGTGAAGTCCTGATCCTGCATAAAAAACATATACGGGCTGGGATTATTGTCTTTCAGTGTTTGATAGGCCGCCAGCGGGGAGGGGCAGGGTAATGAGAAGCGTCGTGACGGCACTACCTGGAAAATTTCACCAATGCGGATAGCCTGTTGCATCTGGCTGACGACTTCGCCAAAGGCTTCGTCGCTCTGATTACAGTTCAACGTCATACTTTCAATTGACTGGCACGGCAGCGCCGGTGCCGGGTGAGTCAACTGCTGCTGCAACTGTTCCAGACGGTGTTGCAGGCGTTGGCGTTCAGCATTATCCGGCGTAAACAGGCTAGCCTGTAGTTTGGTGACATGTTGTTGATGGTCGAGAATCAATAACGTTTCCGCCAGATAGAAACAGAAGTCCGGGCAGCGTTGTTGCTGACTCAGCGCCGGCAGCGATTCAAAACCGGCGACCAGGTCGTATGCAAACAGTCCGCCGAGAAACATCGCTTCCCGCTCGTCTTTAGGACAATCGACCAACGTCAGAATCTGACGTAAGGCATCAAAGACGGACAATGAACGCAGTCGCGCATCTTCATCCTGAAGCGTATCGGCTTCGGGAAATGTCAGTTCTCGTCCGTTCGGATGTGGTTCATTACGAATGTCGGCGGGTAGCGCGGCATCCAGCAAAGGAAGCAAGGCTGCGCCGTTTGCCGTCAGCGCCTGTACTGAAACCAACGGGCCCAGTGCGGTAATACGCAAGGCGCTATCGACGATTAACAGGCTTTGCAGATTTTCTTTGCTGTCAATTTCTGCGGATTCCAGCAGCAGCGTCGATGGTCTGGCGCCGCACAGCTGATGGAAAATGGCGCTGGGGTCGTTTCGATACACGGCCTCGGTACGCAGCAGTTCCAGTGTTGGTTTTGTTGTTTGCATTATTGCTACCTGTATCAATGTGTCCATAAAAAACACTCGGGGGTTTTTCAACGTCGCTTGCGACGGCCCAAAGGGTGATGGATAAATAGCCCGTATAAAAAAAGCCCGCTGGATAAGCGGGCCTGGGAATATCTGCATGTCGTGATAATAGCTATGCGTGATTACTCCACCCGCGACAGGGAAGAGCGCCACCAACCAAGTTTCATCGTCTTTTGCATAGTCATTATCATCATCTCACGATCTGTGTGCTGAGCTTGCGTACTAGTTAACTGGTTCGCGTGGCAAAAGTCAACAACAGGAATAACATTATTTTATTGGACCGGGCAATAGTTTGGTTAGCCGCGTAGCGGTCGTCGAGGAAATGAATCTTATTTACCCTTTTACGCAGGTTAATGGCATCATGCCGTCTTGGCGTTTGTTGACCCGATTAGATATCAGGAAAAATTTGCCATCGGTTTCTGCCTGCTTAAGCGGGTGATGAACGTACTCCGCCAGTCATGGATATATTTGTGCCAGAAGAATCTCAATCAATTTTGTCATCGTTTCCGCTCTATGACCTGCATAGCCATACTACTGCGTCAGACGGTTTATTGACGCCTTCCGAACTGGTCGCCCGTGCCGTCGCGATGCGTGTGAATGTTCTGGCTATTACCGATCACGATACCACCACCGGACTGGCGGAGGCCCGGCGGTCTATTGATAACCACCGATTGCCGCTGCGGCTTGTTGCCGGCGTGGAGATTTCCACGCTGTGGGAAAACCATGAAATTCATATCGTGGGACTGGGGATGGATGTTGATCACCCGGCTCTGTGTGCGCTTTTACAGCAGCAGGGGCAGTCAAGGCTGGCACGGGCAGAGCAAATTGCTATCCGGCTGGAAAAAGCCCGCATCCCTGATGCGTTTGCCGGTGCCTGCCGGTTGGCGCCGGGCGGTCAGATCACCCGCGCGCATTTTGCCCGCTATCTGGTTGAGCTTGGTGTTGCACCGAATATCAATCAGGTATTCAAAAAATATCTGGCGAAAGGGAAAACCGGTTACGTTCCGCCACAGTGGTGTACAATAAAGCAAGCGATTGATGCCATTCATCAATCTGGTGGTGTTGCGGTGTTGGCCCACCCAGGGCGTTACGACCTGACGGCCAAATGGCTGAAGCGTCTGTTAAGTACATTTGCCGAGAATGGCGGGCAGGCCATGGAAGTGGCGCAATGCCAGCAGGCGCCGGATGAACGTACCCAGCTTGCTCGTTATGCCAGAGATTTTCATCTGATGGGGTCGCAAGGGTCTGATTTCCATCAACCTTGCGCCTGGATTGAGCTAGGGCGGAAATTGTGGCTGCCTGCCGATGTTGAGCCCGTCTGGCAACACCCGGCTTTGGCGCAGTAACGGCGACGATCGAATGTGAGTCATTATCCCATAACCGGCTTGGCAACCACGCGTAAATAACGTGTTGGAATAATCATGCCCTAAAATAACCAGCACCATAACGATCCAATATTTGTACGACTACGCGGGGCGCTGAAGGCGTACACCGGTATTTCAGAAGCACGAGGTAGTGTCATGAGTCAGTTTTTCTATATCCATCCGCAGAATCCACAACCGCGATTGATTACGCAATCCGTGGATTTTCTGCATAAAGGTGGAGTCATTGTCTATCCCACCGATTCCGGTTATGCACTGGGATGTATGCTGGGCGACAAGAACGCGATGGAGCGTATCTGCCGAATCCGCTCACTGGACAGCAACCACAACTTTACATTGATGTGCCGCGATCTGTCTGAGCTGTCGACTTATGCCTATGTTGATAATGCCGCATTTCGCCTGATTAAAAACAATACGCCGGGCAACTACACCTTCATTCTGAAGGCGACCAAAGAGGTTCCCCGCCGCCTGATGAATGAAAAGCGCAAGACGATTGGGTTGCGCGTGCCGTCCAATCCCATTGCGCTGTCATTGCTGGCCGCACTGAATGAGCCGCTTATGTCTACCACGCTGATGTTGCCGGGCAATGATTTTGCCGAATCCGATCCGGAAGAAATTCAGGACACGCTGGGCAAACAGGTGGATTTGATCATTCACGGCGGTTTTCTTGGGCAGCAGCCAACCACCGTGATTGATTTAACCGAGTCGTCGCCGCAGATTGTCCGTGAAGGCACCGGGGATGTGACGCCGTTTCAGTAATCGTTAACTCATCATCGGGCTGATTGATGGAGGGATAGCGACAACATCCCGTTGCTGGAATGCCGCGTTGCTCTGTCCGCCCAACAATAACAATTAGGATACAAATGGCGCGAATCTCTGTATAATCGCGCCAGCATTTTTTATGACATCTTATTTTCACATAACTCACTGAATTATAATAGTGAGTTATGTTCCCCCCGACGCCTGGGAAGGCGACACTCAGAGGTTGCTCGATGAGCGAAAAGCTACAGAAAGTACTGGCGCGCGCAGGTCACGGTTCGCGTCGTGAAATTGAAGGTATCATCCAGGCAGGACGCGTTAGCGTTGACGGCAAAATTGCCACGCTGGGTGACCGTGTTGAAGTGACAAAAGCCACCAAAATCCGTATTGACGGCCACGTGGTTTCCGTCAAGGAAACCGAAGAAGCGGTTTGCCGTGTGCTTATCTATTATAAACCGGAAGGTGAACTGTGTACGCGCAGCGATCCGGATGGTCGTCCTACCGTATTTGATCGTTTACCGAAAATCCACGGTTCTCGCTGGGTGGCCGTCGGTCGTCTGGACGTGAATACCTCGGGGCTATTGCTGTTTACCACCGATGGGGAACTGGCCAATCGCCTGATGCATCCCAGCCATGAAGTTGAACGTGAATATGCGGTGCGGGTATTCGGCGAAATCAATGATGAGAAGCTCAAACAGCTCAGCAAAGGCGTGCAGTTGGAAGATGGCCCGGCGTCGTTCCGCTCGATTCGTTATCAAGGCGGCGAGGGCCTTAACCAATGGTATAACGTGACGCTGACGGAAGGGCGCAACCGTGAAGTTCGCCGCCTGTGGGAGGCGGTCGATGTGCAGGTTAGCCGCCTGATCCGCGTGCGCTACGGCGACATTCAATTGCCTAAAGGGCTGCCGCGCGGCGGTTGGACTGAAATGACGCTGGACGATCTTAACTACCTGAGGGGATTGGTGCAATTGCCGCCAGAGACCGTGACCAAACTGCCGGTTGAGCGGGAGCGTCGTCGGGTAAAAGCCAATCAGATTCGTCGTGCGGTAAAACGCCACAGCCAGATTAATTCGACGCCGGCAAGACGCTCGTCGCCGAAACCCAAACGTAACGGCTAATATCCACTCGTTGACGTTCACCAGGGAGGTTCCCGTGCAGGGGACATCTCTGGCGAGATGGCGTGATCCCTGCGCCCTGGAATCACATAAAACGCCATTTACCAGTCTATACCTTGCTGTGCTTGGATTCCCGCTTCAAACGCATGTTTGACCGGGCGCATTTCGGTCACGGTATCGGCTATCTCCAGTAAATCCCGGTGACAGCCGCGTCCGGTGATTATCACCGTTTGTCCGGCAGGGCGCTGGTTCAGCGCGTTAATTACGTCATCCAGCGCCAGATAACCGTAGCTGACCATGTAAGTCAGCTCATCCAGCACCACCAGATCCAACTGTGGATCGGCGAGCATTCGCTTACCGTGCTGCCAGACTTTCACTGCCGCATCGGTGTCAGTCTGGCGATTCTGGGTTTCCCAGGTAAAGCCGGTCGCCATAACCTGAAATTCCACACCGTGCTTTTGCAGCAGATTTTTTTCGCCATTTGGCCATTCGCCTTTAATAAACTGAATAACGCCTGCGCGTAAGTTGTGCCCGACGGCGCGCGTAACCGTACCAAAAGCAGCGGTGGTTTTCCCTTTGCCATTCCCTGTAAAAATGATCAGAATGCCGCGTATGTCATTGGCCGCGGCAATACGGGCATCTACACGTTCTTTAATGCGTTGCTGACGCTGTTGGTGACGTTCATCGCTCATCAGATATTCTCGATTGGTTAGTCGGCGGGGCCGGCTTTTCTGCCGGGTTGGGCGTCAAAGCTCATCCCGGTTTTCCGGCGGCTGTCATCACCCATTAAATAAAGGTACAGCGGCATGATATCCGCTGGGGTTTTCAGTTTATCCGGGTTTTCATCCGGGAAAGCGGAGGCTCGCATGGTGGTGCGCGTACCGCCGGGGTTGATGCAGTTCACCCGCAAATGGGTATGACGATATTCATCCGCAAGGACCTGCATCATGCCCTCGGTCGCAAATTTGGACACTGAGTAGGCTCCCCAGCCGGCACGTCCCTGGCGTCCTACGCTGGAGCTGGTGAAAACCAGTGACGCACTGGGAGACTTCAGTAATAACGGCAGCAGAGCTTGCGTCAGCATAAAGGCCGCATTGACGTTGACCTGCATGACCTGATGCCAGGTTTCGACGGATTGCTCCGCCATCGGCGCGATATCCCCAAGTAGTCCGGCGTTGTGCAGTACGCCATCCAAATGGGGAATGACACGGGCTAACTCGTTGGCAAGTTGGAAAAACTGTTCGGAATGGGCCGTTAACATGTCACAAACAATGATGTGGGCTTCTGTGCCATTTTCCTGAAAAATTTGCTGTTTCACGGCCTGAAGTTTGCTTTCTGTTCGGCCAAGCAGAACAAGGCGGGCGCCAAATCGGGCATAGGTGAGTGCCGCTTCGCGGCCGATACCGTCGCCTGCACCGGTGACCAAAATGATACGTTGTTGCAGCAAGTCGTTTTTAGGCTGGTAATGCACGGGGAATTCCTCTTACCGTGGCGGTGTTGATGCCACGTTTCAGATAACAGACCTGCCGGACACCATGATTTAGCGGTATGCCATCGCTGTACTGCCAGGGTATCCGGCTGAACAAAGACATCCAATGGGGATGAAGATAGAGGAGTTATGCCTTAAATAACGCGAGTTTTCAATGAGAGTGGCGCCATTTCTTATGGCGGGCTATCCTGCCCGTCACCCTCGCGGGCCGTCGCAAGCGACGTTGAAAAACGCGCCCGGCGTTTTTTTATGGCGGGGCCACTCTCGCGGGTGCGGTAAAAAGCAGCAGAAAGCATGGAAACGATGTGAATAACATCGCCATCTCGCACGTCATCAGTTAGGTTAACGGTTTAGCGCACGACGCTGACGTCGTAGTTGGTTAGAATAATCAACATCATATTCAATACTCAGTTAATGAGGGCGGTATTTGTGGAATTACTTTCTCAGTACGGTTTGTTCCTGGCTAAAGCGCTCACCATCGTGGTGGCGATTGGCGCGCTGGTGATTGTGGCATTTGGCATATCACAGCGAAAGCGTCAGCACAAAGGTGAGTTACAGGTGATTAATCTGAGCGAACAGTACCGTGATATGCAGCGGGAAATGCAAACCGCCTGCATGAATGACGCTGAGCGTAAGCAGTTATCCAGGCAAGAAAAAAAGAAAGCAAAAGCGTCAGCCCGGCAAGATAAGCAGCGTGCGAAACGCGGTGAAGAAAAAAATGCGAAACCTTGTCTGTATGTGTTGGATTTTAACGGCAGTATGGATGCCGGCGAGGTAAGTTCGTTACGTGAAGAGATTTCCGCCGTACTGGCCGTGGCGAAACCGCAGGATGAGGTGCTGCTGAGACTGGAAAGTCCGGGTGGGGTGGTGCATGGCTACGGGCTGGCCGCATCGCAGCTGCAACGCTTGCGACAGGGCGGCGTTCGCCTGACGGTCGCGGTCGATAAAGTGGCCGCCAGCGGCGGATATATGATGGCCTGCGTAGCCGATCGCATTGTCGCCGCGCCGTTTGCCATTGTGGGGTCCATTGGCGTGGTCGCTCAGATTCCTAACTTCAATCGCTTATTGAAGAACAAGGATATTGACGTTGAATTGCATACCGCTGGTGAGTTCAAACGTACATTAACCCTGTTTGGTGAAAACACCGAGGCCGGGCGGGAAAAATTCCGTGAAGATTTGAATGTCACTCATCGGCTGTTCAAACAGTTTGTACAGGATATGCGCCCTTCACTGGATATTGATTCCGTCGCCACCGGTGAACATTGGTTCGGTTCTCAGGCCAGGGATCTGGGGCTGGTCGATGCGATTGGCACCAGTGACGATCTGCTGATCGCCGAAATGGAAAACCACGAAGTCCTCAACGTGCGTTACACCCGTCGTAAACGCCTGCTGGATCGCCTGACAGGCAGCGCGGGGGATACCGCGGAACGATTAATGCTGCGCTGGTGGCAGCGCGGCAATAAACCGCTGCTGTAAGCGTGGAAATATAGCGCGTAACGCCATCGCCCGCGAATTATCGCGGGCGGTTTGTTTTTAATCGATCAGATAATATTTTTCAGACAGCACCTGGGCCAAATGTTTAAACATATTGAAAACCGCCGTTGTCTTGAGCGTGGGTAACCCATTGGCATCAAGGAAAAACTCGCCGCGGAAAACCAGTACGTCATTTTTTTGTTCTACGCTCTCGGCGAGCATGCCGTGCAGGTAATCGTCGTGATTTTGAATAATTGAATTGGCTTCAGCCAGCAAGCTCTGGCGGTCAATCGGGGATTTTTCTGCGCGTATCTGAGATTCATTGGACATTTATTACCTACTCCTGTGTTCAAACTTTAATCATCGTCGGCTTTTTAGCGTAATCCTGAACAGTTAAGGATCGCGATGCTGGAGCGACTACGGTGCGTGCTATCCAGATCAATAGTGATGTTTCCCGTGATGAAAAGATTGTACTGCGTGAAACGAGGCTATCGCAAATGCACTAAATTTTAGCAACTTGCTTGCCGATACTGAATTCAGTTCAGATTGGCTAAAACGTCGTTTCCATGCTAATTAGGTTGCGTGGCGTTATTTATCAGGTAGAGTGTGGGATTTTGTGCTGCCGGTGGAATAATTTCTTTACGTCATGGCAGTCTGCACTGATTTAATGTGGTAGATAGACAGCGTTAATGTTCAGACAGAATAGAGGGTTACAGGCGTCGCGTTGAAAAAAAGGCTCACCCGCGCAGGATAAATCCGCAACGCCGTGATCCACAATTAATCGAGCATCCGCCCTTGTTTATTTTGGTGGATGCCCCCAAAAGATATCTGATTTTCAGAAGAATTAAGCAGGTAATAGTACATATGGGTAAAGCTCTCGTTATAGTTGAGTCCCCGGCAAAAGCCAAAACGATCAATAAGTATCTTGGCAATGACTACGTGGTGAAATCCAGCGTCGGTCATGTGCGCGATCTGCCGACCAGTGGTTCAGTCAGTAAGAAGAGCGCAGACTCAAACAAAGACAAAACGAAAAAAGCGGTCAAAAAGGATGAAAAATCCGCGCTGGTCAATCGCATGGGGGTTGATCCTTACCATGGCTGGAAAGCTAATTACGAGATTTTGCCTGGCAAGGAAAAAGTCGTTTCTGAACTGAAAACGCTGGCGGAAAACGCTGAGCACATCTATCTCGCAACCGACCTTGACCGCGAAGGGGAAGCTATTGCCTGGCACCTGCGGGAAATCATCGGTGGTGACGATAAGCGGTTCAGCCGCGTGGTGTTTAACGAAATTACCAAAAATGCCATCCAGCAGGCGTTCCAGAAACCGGATAAGTTAAATATCGATCGCGTGAACGCCCAGCAGGCCCGTCGTTTTATGGACCGCGTCGTGGGCTACATGGTCTCTCCGCTGCTGTGGAAGAAGATTGCCCGTGGATTGTCCGCCGGGCGCGTACAGTCTGTCGCCGTACGCCTGATCGTTGATCGCGAGCGTGAAATCAAAGCATTTGTTCCGGAAGAATACTGGGAACTGCACGCCGATTTACTGTCCGGTAATGATGATCAGTTGCAAATGCAGGTCACTCATCACAACGGCAAGCCATTTAAACCGGTTAATAAGGATCAGACACAGGCAGCGGTCAGCCTGCTGGAGAAAGCCAGCTATGTGGTCGCCGAACGTGAAGATAAACCGACCAGCAGTAAACCCGGCGCGCCTTTCATCACATCGACGCTACAGCAGGCGGCCAGTACCCGTCTTGGCTTTGGCGTGAAAAAGACCATGATGATGGCTCAGCGCCTGTACGAAGCGGGCTACATCACTTATATGCGTACTGACTCAACCAACCTGAGTCAGGATGCGTTAACCATGGTTCGCGGGTACATCGGCGACGAATTTGGTAAACGCTATCTGCCGGAGGCGGCTAACCACTACAGCAGTAAAGAGAATTCACAGGAAGCGCACGAAGCGATCCGTCCTTCAGATGTGAAAGTATTGGCCGATAGCTTAAAAGACATGGAAGCGGATGCGCAGAAATTGTATCAACTGATTTGGCGTCAGTTTGTCGCCTGTCAGATGACGCCGGCGCGGTACGATTCCACGACATTGATTGTTGAAGCCGTGGGTTACCAACTGCGGGCCAAAGGCCGCACGTTGCGATTTGATGGCTGGACGAAAGTCATGCCCGCGCTGCGTAAAAATGATGAAGATCGTACTTTGCCGACGGTCGCGGTGGGTGAACAACTGGCATTGCAGAAACTGTTGCCGGGGCAGCACTTTACCAAACCGCCGGCACGTTACAGCGATGCATCATTGGTAAAAGAGCTGGAAAAACGCGGTATCGGTCGTCCTTCTACTTATGCATCGATTATTTCGACCATTCAGGATCGCGGCTATGTGCGGGTAGAAAACCGCCGTTTCTACGCTGAAAAAATGGGTGAAATTGTTACCGATCGTCTGGAAGAAAACTTCCGTGAACTGATGAACTACGATTTCACCGCGCGTATGGAAAGCAGTCTCGACCAGGTGGCGAATAATCAGGCGGAGTGGAAAGCCGTTCTGGATGAGTTTTTCGCCGAGTTCAGCAAACAGTTGGAAACCGCAGAGCAGGATCCGGAAGAAGGCGGCATGCGGCCGAATCAGATGGTGATGACCAGCATCGACTGCCCGACCTGCGGACGCAAAATGGGAATACGCACTGCCAGTACCGGCGTTTTCCTGGGTTGTTCAGGCTATGCGCTGCCGCCAAAAGAGCGCTGTAAAAGCACTATCAATCTGATCCCCGAGGCAGAAGTGCTGAATGTGCTGGAAGGGGATGAAGCCGAAACCAATGCGTTACGCGCGCGTCGCCGCTGTTCGAAGTGCGGTACCGCCATGGATAGCTATCTGATTGATAATCAACGTAAGCTGCACGTATGCGGTAATAACCCGGCTTGCGATGGTTATGAGATCGAAGAAGGTGAATTCCGTATCAAAGGTTATGACGGCCCGATTGTTGAATGTGAAAAATGCGGCTCGGAAATGCACCTCAAGATGGGGCGCTTCGGCAAGTACATGGCCTGTACCAATGAGACCTGTGGCAACACGCGTAAAATTTTACGTAACGGCGACGTCGCGCCACCGAAAGAAGATCCGGTACCGCTGCCTGAGTTGCCCTGTGAGAAGTCGGATGCGTATTTCGTTTTACGAGATGGCGCCGCAGGCGTTTTCCTGGCAGCCAATACGTTCCCGAAATCCCGGGAGACGCGTGCGCCGCTGGTTGAAGAATTACAACGCTTCAAAGATCGTCTGCCTGAAAAATTGCGTTATCTGGCCGATGCGCCGGCAACGGATAAGGATGGCAATAAAGCGATGGTGCGTTTTAGCCGTAAGACAAAGCAGCAGTATGTTTCTTCGGAAAAGGATGGCAAGGCTACCGGCTGGTCAGCTTTCTACGTCGACGGCAAATGGGTGGAAGGCAAGAAATAAGTCGTTTATCCATATGTTCTTGCGGTTGCCCGTCAGAGATAATGTGGGTAAATGAACGTTAAAACTCACTCAGGCCAGCCTTTTTAGGCTGGCTTTTTTTGATCTGGGTAAGAGGATGGCGATTTACCCGAGAGAATAATTATCCGTTGATATACCCTTAGCCGGTTTCACGCAATTTCTTTGTGGACATCATGCGATTGTGGTTATATAAAAACTATTTTTATGATTAAATGACATTAAATGCATGTATATGCATCAGAGTATCGGATAACAAAGCATATTTCTGTTAATGGAATATCATCAGACTTTAGCTACCGCACGCACAATTCAATTGGGAATGGGATAAATTATGAAACTGCAACAGCTTCGTTATATTGTTGAAGTTGTTAACCACAACCTGAATGTTTCTTCTACCGCTGAAGGTTTGTATACCTCTCAGCCAGGGATCAGTAAACAAGTCAGAATGTTAGAGGACGAGCTGGGCATTCAGATTTTCGCCCGTAGCGGAAAACACCTGACGCAGGTCACCCCCGCAGGACAGGAAGTCATCCGTATTGCGCGTGAAGTCCTTTCCAAGGTCGATGCCATTAAAGCTGTTGCCGGCGAGCACACTTATCCGGATAAAGGCTCTCTGTATGTCGCAACGACGCATACGCAGGCCCGCTATGCGCTACCCAGCGTAATAAAAGGATTTATCGAGCGTTATCCCCGCGTATCGCTGCACATGCATCAGGGATCGCCCACGCAGATCGCGGAGGCGGTGGCCAAGGGAACGGCGGATTTCGCCATTGCGACAGAAGCGTTGCACCTCTATGACGATTTGATCATGTTACCGTGTTACCACTGGAATCGTGCGGTGGTGGTGAAGCCCGATCATCCTTTGGCGGCAAAGAAAGACATTAGCATTGAAGAGTTGGCCGCCTATCCGATAGTCACCTATACCTTTGGTTTTACGGGGCGTTCAGAGCTGGACACCGCGTTTAATCGGGCAGGGCTGACCCCACGGATTGTATTCACGGCCACCGATGCGGATGTCATTAAAACCTATGTCAGGTTGGGATTGGGCGTGGGCGTGATTGCCAATATGGCGGTCGATCCACAGATAGAAACCGATTTGGTGACCATCAATGCCAACAGCATTTTCAGCTACAGCACGACTAAAATCGGCTTTCGCCGCAGCACGTTCTTAAGAAGCTATATGTATGATTTCATTCAGCGCTTTGCCCCGCATCTGACCCGTGATGTGGTGGATACCGCGGTTGCGTTACGCTCTAATGATGAAATCGAGGCGATGTTTAAAGATATTACGCTGCCGGTGAAGTAACTGGCGTAAAGAGCGGGTGCAAACAAAAAGGCCAGATAGTTTGACTATCTGGCCTTTTTGCGGGTATTGGTCAAACTGCAATTGTTGTGGTCTCGAAGCCTGCTTTCTCAGGGAACCGCGTAGCGCATTGACTACGCGTAAACTTTTTCTTTGAACTCGCAGAGATCTTCAATCAGGCAGGAGCCACAGCGTGGTTTACGGGCGATGCAGGTATAACGGCCATGAAGAATGAGCCAATGATGGCAATCGACCTTAAATTCTGCGGGTACCACTTTCAACAGCTTTTCTTCTACTTGCTCGACGTTTTTGCCCGGTGCGAAGCCAGTACGGTTACAAACGCGGAAAATATGCGTGTCAACGGCAATCGTCGGCCAACCGAAAGCCGTATTCAATACTACGTTAGCGGTTTTACGGCCAACACCGGGTAAGGCCTCCAGCGCCGCCCGATCTTCAGGTACCTGGCTTTGGTGCTTATCAATCAGAATACGGCAGGTTTTGATGATATTCTCTGCTTTGCCGTTAAACAGGCCAATGGTCTTGATGTACGCTTTGACGCCGTCAACGCCTAATTCGAGCATCGCTTCCGGGGTATTGGCTACCGGATAAAGCTTTGCCGTGGCCTTGTTAACGCTGACGTCGGTCGCCTGAGCAGAGAGCAGAACCGCGATGAGTAATTCAAAAGGGGTACTGAACTTCAATTCCGTTGTGGGATGGGGATCGTTGGCGCGCAGTCTGCTTAAGATCTCAATCCGCTTTTCCCTGTTCATAATGGTTCTCCTGCTGCCTCGGAAGCGGCCGTTTTTGTCACAACGGAGACACGTGCCCGACGCTGTTTCATTTTTTCATCAATCAGGTATTTTGCCGCCAGCAGCAGCCCTAAACCGATAAACGCGCCAGGAGGCAACATTGCCAGCAAGAACGGCGAGTCCAGGTGAACCACTTCAATCCGCAGTGCCGTTGCCCAATGACCTAACAGCTGGGATGCGCCGTCAAACAATGTTCCGTTGCCGAGAATTTCACGCAGGGAACCTAATGCCACCAGCACGCTGGTGGCGCCGAGTCCCATCGCCAGGCCGTCAATGGCCGACAGTCCGACGGGATTTTTCGATGCAAAGGCTTCGGCGCGACCGATAACAATACAGTTCGTCACAATCAAGGGAATGAAAATTCCCAGTGATTGATATAATCCATAGGCGTAGGCGTTGATCAGCATCTGTACCATACTCACCACGGATGCAATAACCATGACATAAATAGGAATGCGGATTTCCGCCGGAACCCAGCGTCTTAGCGAGGAGACCGCGATATTGGTGCAGGTCAGTACCAGCGTGGTCGCCAGCCCTAATCCTAACGCATTGGTGACGGTGGAGGACACCGCCAGCAACGGGCACAGGCCGAGCAATTGCACCAGCGCCGAGTTGTTTTTCCATAATCCCTGAATCAGGATTTGTTTGGCTTCACTCATCTATTTATTCTCTCCACAAACGGGCAGGGTATCGAGCTGCGACGGCAGCGTTTGCAGATACAGCGCACTTCGTTTCACGCTATTGATGACCGCACGTGGCGTAATGGTTGCCCCTGTAAACTGGTCAAACATGCCGCCTTCTTTTTTTACCGCCCAGCGGGCATCATCGACGCCTTGCACCGATTGACCGTTAAAACGGGTGATCCAGTCAGAAATGCGGATCTCGATTTTATCACCTAATCCGGGCGTTTCATGGTGTTCTGTGACCCGGGTAGCTAATACATTGCCATTAAAATCGGCGCCGATCAGAAGCTGTATGGCGCCGGAGTAACCATCGGGCGCGGTGCTCTCTATTGCCGCCGCGACGGGGATGCCATCTTTACGGGCAATGAATAATTGGCGAGGGGATGTTGAACCCAACGCCGAATTCGTGACAACGTAACATTCCTGTTGCATGTCATTATTATACAGATCAGACGGAACAACCTGATCCAACAGCATTTTTTGTTGCAGTAGCGCCTGTCGGGAAATGGTTGGTCCAGTCAGACTGTTTACCACGGCAGTCAATGCAGTGGTAAATGCGGCAAACAGTGCCAGCGTCATGGCATGGCGGCGCATTGTGGTAAACATGGCAGATCCTTAGCGATGATGGCCGTAAGCGCGCGGTTTAGTGTAGTAGTCAATTAATGGCACCGTAATGTTTGCCAGCAGTACCGCAAACGCCACGCCATCAGGATAGCCGCCATAGGTTCTGATCAACCAGACTAACAGACCAATCAGAGCACCAAAAATCAGGCGGCCTTTATTGGTCGTTGATGCGGTTACCGGATCGGTGGCAATAAAGAATGCCCCCAGCATGGTGGCGCCAGAAAACAGATGCAGAACGGGCGGTGCGCATTTTTCCGGTGCCAGTAACCAACCCAGTGAAGCGCACAGCACCAGGCTAAATAAAAAACTGATTGGAATATGCCAGCGTATGGTTCCGCGAGCCAGCAGAAACAGTCCACCGATGAGAAAACCGATATTAACCCACTGCCAGCCGATACCGACCATGACGGTGGTAAAAATGGTTGGCGCGAACAGCGGCTGTTGCAAAATATCCTGCGGTTGATGACCCGAGTGCAGGCCTGTTTTGAATGTATCCAGCGGCGTCGCCTGACTGATGCCATCGACCGTATGCATTAACTGCTGTGCAGAGTACCCAGATGGCGTATGACCGGACAGGATCGTCATCAGGGCGTCGTAGAAACCGATCGGCATGATCTGAAGCGGACCGGGGGGTAACCAACTGGTCATCTGAACGGGGAAAGAGATGAGCAGGACAACATAGCCAATCATTGCCGGGTTGAACGGATTTTGCCCCAGTCCGCCGTACAGCTGTTTGGCAATCACAATGGCGAACGCGGTTCCTATGACAACCATCCACCAGGGAGCCAGCGGCGGCAGGCTAATGCCAAGCAAAATGGCGGTCAACAATGCAGAGTTATCGGCCAGTGTCGCGCGGACATCGAACTTCCTCAGTGACACCGTCACGAATTCGGCAATCAGCGCGGTAGCTGATGCAAGGCCAACCTGAATCAGGTTGCCGTAGCCAAAGAAATAGTACTGCGCCAGCATCCCTGGGATACAGGCCACGATAACCAACAGCATAATACGCTGAGTGCGTTGCTGATTGTGAGTAAAGGGAGAACTCGCGATTTTGAAAGCCATTTATTCCTCTTGAAACTTCGATGCCGCCTGAGCGGCCTTACGTGCTTTCACGCGGGCAATGGCCGCGGCAACGGCGGCTTTGCGTGGATCGATCAGGTCATCATCCACGTTTCCGGTAGGTTCCGGCGTAACGGGTTCCGCCTCAGCATTGGTACCGCCAGCCTGCTGCGCGGCCTTACGCGCTTTGACGCGGGCAATGGCTGCGGCGACCGCCGCTTTACGAGGATCGGCCTCCGCATTGTTTGAACTATCAGGCGCTAAGGTTTCCGCGAGGGATTGTTTTTCCCGCGCCTGAGCTTTGCGCGCGGCGCGAGCGGCAATGACGGCACTGTTGTCTGGCTGTTGACCCGGAACGATTTCAATTACCGTATCAACGGTGGCCGCTTTTTTATGGCGAATTCTTTCCAACGCGGCTTGTACCGCTTGTTTATCGCTGGTTGATACGCCAGCGGCAGCTTGTTTATGCCGCAATTCACGAGCCAGTTTTTCACGTTCAAGCCGCGCCTGCTTGGCTTCAAAGCGCAGTTTGGCCTGCGCTGCACGCTGGGCCTCTTCATCGATGGCCCGAATTTCGGCTTTTTCCTGCCGGTAATACTGCACTAGCGGGATATTGCTGGGGCAAACATAGGCACAGGCACCGCATTCAATGCAGTCGAACAAATGGTGGTTGCGGGCCTTTTCATGCTCCTGTCCGCGGCTGAACCAATATAACTGTTGCGGCAGTAATCCGGCGGGGCAAGCGTCGGCGCATTGGCTGCAACGGATACAGGATTGCTCTTCGGCAACGGGTTCGATTTCCGTGTAAGACGGCGCCAACAGGCAGTTACTGATTTTGACCACCGGCACATCCAGTGACGGCAGCGTAAAGCCCATCAGCGGCCCGCCCATAATCACCATGGGTTGTTTATTGACGTGGAAGCCCGCGTGTTTAAGCAAATGACGTACCGGGGTGCCTAACCGCGCCCAGACATTCCCGGGCTGACGCAGCGCTTCACCGGTCAACGTCACGACGCGTTCGGTCAGCGGTTCGCCATCGATAACCGCACGTTTAATGGCAAACATCGTCCCCACGTTCTGCATCAGTATACCAATGGCGGCAGAATGCTTACCAAAGGGCACTTCCTTACCCGTCAGAATTTTGGTGAGCTGTTTGGCTCCCCCCGACGGGTATTTGGTCGGGATCACGCGCAGTTGTATGTCGCTGCGCTGGCGTAATGCATGGCGCAGGGCTTCAATGGCTTCGGGTTTGTTATCTTCAATACCGATAAGAATACGCTGAGGTTGCAGCAGAGAATCAAGAATATCGATGCCTTGTACGATTTCATCGGCGCATTCCTGCATCAGCCGATCGTCTGCGGTGATATAGGGTTCACATTCCGCCGCATTGATGATCAGCGTTTCGATCCCGCGCATGCCGCCCTGTAATTTTGCCGCAGTCGGAAAACCTGCGCCGCCGAGACCGGCAATCCCCGCCTGATGAAGATGATTCAGCACCGTATCGGCTGATTGTGTACGGTAATCGGCCAGCGTATGGCGCTCACACCAGCGGTCTTCGCCGTCGGGAATAAGGATGACGCTTAACTCTGGCAGGCCGGAAGGGTGCGCCGTCATGTGCTGGCGAATGGCGTTAATCGTGCCGGATGTAGGGGCGTGAACGGGGAGAGTTCTCCCTTTGCCGAGGGTCAAAGGCTGACCGCGCAGCACTTTCTCGCCCACTTTTACGCACAGTTCCCCTTCAGGGCCCAGATGCTGTTTAAGTGGAATAATAAACTGTTCAGGCAAGGGAATTTGACGCAGCGGAATCCGGCTGGACTGCGTTTTCATTTCCGGCGGATGAATACCACCGTCGAAATCCCAAATTCTGTCTTTTTTAAAGGCGGAAAACAGCTTAAGCATGTTGTTCTACTTGAATAACGCGAACCGGAATCGTATCGAGGTCCCACTTCCAGTTGGCGGGCGTGGGCGCAATGGGGTGCATCTCAATACAATCTGTCGGGCAGGGTGAGACGCACAGATCGCAACCCGTGCATAAATCACTGACAACGGTATGCACGGCTTTGGTACTGCCAACAATGGCATCTACCGGGCAGGCCTGGATGCATTTCGTACAGCCAATACAGTTACTTTCATCGATCCACGCCACTTTACGTTCGGGATTCAGCACGGCGTTATCACCGTCGAGGGGCTGAGGATCGATGTTCAGCTTTTCAGCCAGCTTCAGCATCATGGCTTCGCCGCCAGGCCCGCACTTATTGATGTTTTCACCATTCAGGCATACCGCTTCCGCATAAGGGCGGCAGCCGGGATAACCGCACTGGCCGCACTGGCTTTGCGGCAACATGGCCTCGACCTGTTCGACCATGGGATCGCCTTCCACCTGAAAACGTCGGGAGGCGTAGCCAAGGACGAGGCCGAAACACAGCGCGAGCGAGCTTAACGCGACAATAGCGATCCAGATAGTCGTCATCAGAATTTCACCAGACCGGTAAAGCCCATGAATGCCAGCGACATCAATCCGGCGGTGATCAATGCGATAGCGTTCCCGCGAAACGGGGCAGGAACATCAGAAACCGCGATACGCTCGCGAATGGCGGCAAACAGCACCATGACCAAAGAGAAGCCCATCGCGCCGCCAAAACCGTAAACGGTTGACTGAAGAAAACCGTGCGACATATTCACGTTGAGTAATACCACGCCTAAAACCGCGCAATTGGTGGTAATCAACGGCAGGAAAATCCCCAGCAAACGGTAGAGGGCAGGACTGACCTTACGCACGAACATCTCGGAAAACTGAACGACAAACGCTAATACCAGAATAAACGCCATGGTTCGCAGATAAAGAATATCCAGCGGCAACAAAATGAATTCGTTGACCAACCAGGAAAACATCGATCCCAGGGTCATTACGAATGTGGTCGCCATCCCCAGGCCAATCGCCGTCTCCAGTTTTTTGGACACGCCCATAAATGGGCACAGCCCCAGGAATTTCACCAGAACGAAATTATTTACCAGGAGGATGCTAACAAATAATAAAGCGTATTCGGTCATTACAGTGCCTAAAAAAACAAAACCCGCATATTATCGGGTATTGTCGGGCTTTCGACAACATACCCAAAGTAGGGGTATAGGCGAAAAACGGGGTATCTGCATCAATATTCCGGGTCGGGAAAGGCTATCCGTCGGGAAAACGCGATAGCCACAGGTACGTGCGGATGCATAACTATTCGAAGCGGGGGGATCATATCATCAAAGGATTACATCACATAACGCCATACTGATTTAGGTACGCATCCCAAATCAAATAATTTCCCGCCAGAAACCAATTCGGCCCGACGATGGTCGGCGGCGCGATACATATTGATGATTTCTTGATTATCTGTCAGAGAATAATTGAGATGATCGAAAAGTTTTTCCAGACTCTCTATGGTGCTGACTTTTCTGAATTTAAGCAAATAGTCATAAGCGGTCATAATGAATGAGCTAATAGTTATGTAGTTGAGATGACTAAGTATATGCACGAGAGAAACGCTGTCCAGAGGGGGATAGAAAAAGAAATCTGATTTTTGATACCGCGGCATAAATCGGGAAAAAAGGCGGCCGAAGCCGCCTCAGTTAACTCACCTTACTGTGTGCAAAGCTTGTAATAGACTTCGTTCCAGCGCAGTGCGTCTTTAAACGCGGGGATACGCGTATCGTTATCGATGACCAGTAATTCAATATTCTGCATTTCGGCATACAGGCGCATATAGTCCAGATCCAGTGCCTGCGAGAATACCGTATGATGCGCGCCGCCTGCCAGAATCCAGGCTTCGGCCGCCACTTCCAATGACGGCTGGGCCTGCCAAATCGCCCGCGCCACAGGCAGCTTGGGCAGTGGGCGGGGTTGTTCGATGGCATCGACCTGATTCACCAGCATTCTGAAGCGATCTCCCATATCGATGACGCTGGCATTGAGAGAAAGTCCCGCAGGCGTAGAGAAGATCAGACGGGCGGGATCGGCCTTGCCGCCGATGCCCAGATGTTGCGCATCCAGAATCGGTTTCTGTTCTTTGGCGATGCTGGGGCAAACTTCCAGCATATGGGAGCCCACAACCAGATTGTTGTTATTCTGGAAGTTATAAGTGTAATCCTCCATAAATGAGGTTCCGCCCGGCAATCCATGCGCCATCACTTTCATGATGCGCAGTAGCGCCGCCGTTTTCCAGTCGCCTTCGCCGCCAAAACCGTAACCCTGTTGCATCAACCGCTGTACGGCTAGCCCCGGTAACTGTTTCAGTCCATAGAGGTTCTCAAAATCGGTGGTAAAGGCTTTATAGCCGCCCTGTTCCAGAAAACGCTTTATGCCGAGTTCAATCTGTGCCGCATCCAGCAGGTTCTGGCGATTAGGACCATGCAGCCTGACGGCGTCCGTCAATTGATAGCTGGCTTCGTATTCTTCAATCAGCGTATCGATATCACCTTTAGCGACTGCATCGACAACGGCAACCAAATCGCCCAACCCCCAGGCGCTAACGGAGTAACCGAACTGAATCTGCGCCCCGACTTTATCGCCCTCGGTGACGGCCACTTCGCGCATGTTGTCGCCAAAACGCGCCAGCTTCAGCTGTTTGCCTTCCTGAATCGCCGCGGCGACGCGCATCCACTTGGCGATGCGCTGGTGCGCGTTTTTATCCTGCCAGTGGCCGACCACCACCTGATGCGCCTGATGCATCCGTGCCCCGATAAAACCGAATTCACGGCCGCCGTGCGCCGTCTGATTCAGGTTCATAAAATCCATATCCATAGTATCCCACGGGATTTCGGCGTTGAACTGGGTATGGAATTGCAGCAGCGGTTTATGAAGGATACGGAGTCCGCCAATCCACATCTTGGCCGGAGAAAACGTGTGCAACCAGGTGAGCAGGCCAATACAGTTATCCTGATAGTTCGCATCGCGGCACAGGGATGTGATTTCGTCCGGCGTTTTCACCAGGGGTTTCAGCACCAGTTTAACGGGCAGACCGCCGTCCTGATTCAGACCCGCGACGACTTTTTCCGCATTCTCTTTTACCTGCTGTAAGGTTTCGGGTCCGTAAAGGTGCTGGCTGCCGATAACAAACCAGACTTCAAGCTGCTTAAAATGATCCATGATGACTCCTGTTTCGGTATCCCCACGCAGGGGAAGAAAATAATCGATGATTAAGCTTCTGCCTTGGCTTTCGGGTTGTAAGCGGGTTCAGCCACGCGACACCATTGCTGGTAACGCTCATAAAGCTGCTGATAGCGGGCCACGCGTTGGCTATCCGGCATCAGCGTGCGTTCAATGCTGCTGGCCATATGGCGTTGTGCCGTCGGAATATCGGCATGTTTACCCGCGGCGACGGCGGCGAAAATGGCTGCACCCAACGCACAGCACTGATCGGAAGCAACGATTTGCAACGGGCGATTCATGACATCGGTGCAAACCTGCATGATGGTGGGGGATTTACGTGCGATACCGCCCAACGCAAGAATGTTCTCAACCGGCACGCCCTGATTTTCAAAACACTCCATGATGGCGCGGGCGCCGAAAGCGGTGGCGGCGATGAAGCCGCCAAACAGCGTTGGCGCGTCGGTGCCGAGATTGAGATCGGTGATCACGCCTTTTAACCGTTGATTGGCAAAAGGCGTTCTGCGCCCGTTAAACCAGTCGAGGACAACGGGCAGATGATCCAGCGTTGGGTTTTCGGCCCATGCCTGCGTGAGTCGTTCAAGCAATTTACTTTCCGTTGCCTGTAGTGGCGCATTGAGTTCGGGATAATCTCTGATGGCCTGTTGCAAAGACCAGTTCAACAGACGGCCAAACCAGGCATACATGTCACCGAAAGCGGACTGCCCGGCTTCCAGCCCGATATAGCCGGGCACCACGCTGCCATCCACCTGACCGCAGATCCCTGCGATTGTGCGATCGGCAATACGGGACTCATCGGCGATCAAAATGTCGCAGGTGGAGGTGCCAATGACCTTAACCAGCGTATAAGGCTGCGCGCCGGCGCCAACGGTGCCGACATGACAGTCAAACGCGCCGCCCGCAATCGTCACGGTGTCCGGCAAACCAAGCCGCTGCGCCCATTCGAGGGTGAGGGTGCCGACCGGCCGATCGGCCGTCCAGGTTTCGGTAAACATCGGGTATTGCAAACGTTCGGTCAGGCAGGGGGAAAGGGCGTGCAGAAAGTCTTTGGGCGGCAAACCACCCCAGTCAGGATGCCAGAGTGACTTGTGACCGGCGCTACAGCGCCCGCGTTTGATGTTCTCCGGCGCCACCGTACCGGAAAGCAGGGCGGGAACCCAATCGCATAATTCGATCCAGGAAACGGCGGCCTGACGGACCTGCGCATCTTCACGCGTTACATGCAGGATTTTCGCCCAAAACCATTCGGAAGAATAGACGCCGCCAATATAGCGGGTGTAATCCGGAAATGGTCCGCTGCGACACAGCGTGTTGATCGCTTCGGCTTCTTCTATCGCCGTGTGATCTTTCCACAAGACAAACATCGCATTGGGGTTATCGGCGAATTCGGGACGCAGCGCCAGAACCTGTCCCTGTTCATCTATCGGCGCCGGCGTCGAACCGGTGGAGTCAACCCCGATACCGATAACCCGCTGACGCTGTTCTGCCGTCAGCAGCCCGACAACGACCCGGATAGCCTGTTCCAGTGATTCGATGTAATCCAGCGGATGATGTCGGAACTGGTTGTTGGCGGGCTGGCAATACCTGCCTTCACGCCAGCGAGGGTAATAGACCACTTCTGTTGCTAATTCTTGCCCGGTCTGGCAATCAACGGCCAGCGCGCGCACCGAATCACTGCCGAAATCGAGGCCAATAGTAATCGCACCCGCACTCATCGTTTCGCTCCTGTTAATCCTGCTTTTTATTGTTGTTAACAATAGGCAGGGGATAAGTCGGGGCGTGAGGATCCGTTAGCTGGAAGTATGTATTTTTCTGTCGCCAGCAGTCATTTTGTGATGGTGGTCAAAAGTTAATAACTGGTTAAATTTGCTAAATGTATGCACAAACCTGTCGTTGTTACGGTATGTGATAGCGCTCTATATTCTTGATGAAAATACCGGTTAAAACATAGAGCGTCTGAATGTTGCTGAGTAAAGGAATGATGCTAAGTCTGTGTTTTTCCTTTATCCAGACTGAAATTGCCCTACCGAGAACGATGATATACATCAGCCTGGCTGACGTATAAAAAGATAAATATATCGGAGAACATCATGCATAAATTCACTAAGGTGCTGGCAACGATCGGGCTGGCTGCCGTTATGTCACAATCGGCTATCGCCGAAACATTGAAACTGGGATTTCTGGTAAAGCAACCGGAAGAACCCTGGTTTCAGACTGAATGGAAGTTTGCTGATAAAGCAGGAAAAGATCTCGGTTTTGATGTGATTAAAATTGCGGTTCCCGATGGGGAAAAAACCCTTAATGCTATCGACAGTCTGGCGGCCAGCGGGGCGAAAGGTTTTGTTATCTGTACGCCCGATCCCAAGTTGGGGCCGGCAATCGTCGCCAAAGCACGTAGTTACGATTTGAAGGTTATCGCGGTGGACGATCAGTTTGTCAACGCCAAAGGTGAGCCGATGGACACGGTGCCGCTGGTTATGATGGCCGCAACCAAAATCGGTGAGCGCCAAGGTCAGGAACTGTGGAAAGAAATGAACAATCGCGGCTGGAAGGTGGAAGAAACCGCCGTCATGGCCATTACGGCAAATGAGCTGGATACCGCGCGCCGTCGCACCAGCGGTTCGATGGAAGCCCTGAAAGCCGCCGGTTTCCCGGAACAGCAAATCTATCAGGTGCCCACCAAATCCAACGATATCCCCGGCGCGTTTGATGCCGCTAACTCCATGCTGGTTCAGCATTCCAATGTGAAAAACTGGCTGATTGTGGGCATGAACGACAACACCGTGTTGGGCGGCGTTCGTGCGACCGAAGGCCAGGGTTTTAAAGCCCCAAATGTGATCGGCATCGGCATCAATGGCGTGGATGCGGTGAGCGAGCTGTCCAAAGCTCAGGCCACCGGCTTCTATGGTTCACTGCTGCCAAGTCCGGATATTCACGGATATAAGAGTATCCAGATGCTGAATGAGTGGGTGACCAAGGGCGTTGAGCCGGAAAAATTCACCGAAGTTACCGACGTGGTGCTGATTACTCGTGAAAACTTCAAGGTCGAACTGGAGAAAAAAGGGCTGATGTAAGTCGGGAGGGACAAGGATGTCCGTGCGTTTACCCATAAATGTGATTCACCCCGCCAAAGCATGGCGGAATCGAAACCCACTGGCGTTATCGCCGGTGGTTAACCATGAGGAAACGGACATGACAGCACAGTCACCCTATTTGTCGTTTCATGGAATTGGTAAAGAGTTTCCCGGTGTCAAGGCGCTTTCAGATATCAGTTTTTCCTGCCAGGCCGGGCAGATCCATGCATTGATGGGGGAAAACGGGGCGGGTAAATCCACGTTGCTGAAAATTCTGAGTGGTAACTATGCCCCCTCGGCCGGGGAAATTCATATTCAGGATAAGCCGGTTCAATTCAGTAACACGATGGACGCCCTGAATGCCGGAGTGGCGATTATTTACCAGGAATTACACCTGGTTCCGGAAATGACGGTTGCGGAAAATATCTATCTTGGTCAGTTACCGCACAAATATGGCATGGTCAATTATTCGCTGCTGCGTTATGAGGCCAAACTGCAACTTGAACACCTGGGATTGGATCTTGATCCGGATACCCCGCTGAAATACCTGTCTATCGGGCAGTGGCAAATGGTGGAAATCGCCAAGGCGCTGGCCCGCAATGCCAAAATTATTGCGTTTGACGAACCAACCAGCTCGCTCTCGGCCCGTGAAATAGAACAGCTATTCCGGGTGATTAAAGAGTTGCGCAGTGAAGGGCGAGTCATTCTGTATGTTTCACATCGTATGGAAGAAATCTTCGCTCTGAGTGATGCGATTACCGTGTTTAAAGATGGCCGCTATGTGCGCACGTTTGACGATATGCAGCAGGTAAACCACGAATCGCTGGTACAAGCTATGGTGGGACGCGACCTGGGGGATATCTATGGTTACGCGCCGCGCCCGCACGGTGAAGAACGCCTGACGCTGAAAGACGTGAAAGCGCCCGGTGTAAAATCGACGGTTTCGCTGAATGTGCGCCAGGGCGAGATTGTCGGCCTGTTTGGTTTGGTGGGCGCGGGCCGCAGTGAATTGATGAAAGGGTTATTTGGCGCCACCCGGATTACATCGGGTGAGGTATTGCTGGATGGCAAACCGTTGGTGGTGAATTCGCCGATCGACGCGATCCGTCAAGGGGTGATGCTGTGTCCTGAAGATCGCAAAGCGGATGGCATCATTCCCGTTCACTCGGTACGCGACAACATTAATATCAGTGCGCGGCGTAAAAGCGTGAAAGCCGGATTCATCATCAATAATCAGTGGGAAGAGGATAACGCTGCCCGCCGTATTGACGCGCTGAATATCAAAACGCCTTCTGCGGAACAGCTGCTCATGAACCTGTCCGGGGGAAATCAGCAGAAGACCATTCTTGGACGCTGGCTGTCAGAAGATATGAAAGTCATTCTGCTGGATGAACCGACCCGCGGGATTGACGTGGGCGCCAAGCATGAGATTTATCATGTGATTTATGCCTTGGCAAAACAAGGCATTGCCGTGCTGTTTGCTTCCAGCGATTTACCCGAAGTGCTTGGGCTGGCTGACCGTATCATTGTGATGCGTGAAGGTGCCGTTTCCGGTGAGATCCCACATGAAGAGGCCACGGAACAGAAGGTACTGAGTCTGGCAATGTTACGAACCCCCGATATCGAATCTGCGGTTGCCTGACCGCGAAGGAGCAAAATAATGTCAACGGTTACGTCTGCTACCCCCGAAAAAAAGAAGAAAAGCGGTATGGGGATTTCCCGCATTTGGGATAACTACGGCATGCTGGTGGTTTTTGCCGTACTGTTTATCGGATGCGCTATTTTTGTGCCTAACTTTGCCTCCTTTATTAATATGAAAGGGCTGGGGCTGGCTATCTCCATGTCCGGTATGGTGGCCTGCGGTATGTTGTTCTGCCTGGCTTCCGGTGATTTTGACCTGTCGGTGGCGTCGATCATTGCCTGTGCAGGGGTCGCGACCGCGGTGGTCATCAATATCAGTGAAAGCCTGTGGATTGGTGTCGGCGCTGGGCTACTGCTGGGCGTGTCGTTCGGTTTGCTAAACGGTTTCGTCATCGCGCGGCTAAAAATCAACGCACTGATCACCACGCTGGCCACCATGCAGATTGCACGCGGCCTGGCCTATATCATTTCCGACGGTAAAGCGGTTGGGATTGAAGATGAACGTTTCTTTGAATTAGGTTATGCCAACTGGCTGGGATTGCCCGCACCGATTTGGATTACCGTGGGCTGTATGATCCTGTTTGGACTGCTGCTGAATAAAACCACGTTTGGCCGTAATACGCTGGCGATTGGGGGAAATGAAGAAGCGGCGCGTCTGGCGGGGGTGCCCGTAGTGCGCACCAAGATCATCATCTTTGCGCTTTCCGGTCTGGTTTCCGCGGCGGCGGGCATCATTCTGGCATCGCGTATGACCAGCGGACAGCCGATGACCTCCATCGGTTATGAGCTCATCGTTATTTCCGCCTGTGTGCTGGGCGGGGTATCGCTGAAAGGCGGTATTGGCAAAATTTCCTACGTGGTCGCCGGGGTGCTGATTCTGGGCACGGTAGAAAATGCGATGAATCTGCTGAATATTTCGCCGTTTGCACAGTATGTGGTACGTGGTTTGATCCTGCTGGCTGCGGTGATTTTTGACCGTTACAAACAGCTGTCGAAGAAAACCGTATAAACGTTTATCGATTCGTCATATCCGTGCGGACGGATATCGCTTCGGGCTACCGCCGGCGGTGTGTTTCCCATACGGATATGACGCAGGATAAATTGAGTTTTTACTGACGTGTTCCGGAGGTTCGATGTATCACCGTATGGCGCATGAATCCCAGTCTAATCCGTTGCTGCCGGGGTATTCGTTCAACGCGTATCTGGTCGCCGGGCTGACCCCCATTCTGGCGGAAGGACCGCTTGATTTCTTTATCGATCGGCCCGATGGCATGAAAGGTTATATCATCAATCTCACTATCAAAGGACAAGGACAGGTGTTTGACGGTGATGATGCTTTTTATTGTAATCCCGGGGATTTACTCCTGTTTCCCCCTAAATCCAAACATTTTTACGGACGATCCCCCAGTAGCGACTGCTGGTATCACCGCTGGGTGTATTTCCGACCGCGCGCCTACTGGGCTGATTGGCTCGAATGGCATACCAGGAATTGCGGTGTGGGGCGTCTGAGCCTGCCAAATAATCAGCTGTTGCTGGAGTTTGATCGATTGTTTGCCAATATCGAACAAACGCAACGTTCAGGACGGCGTTTTTCGGAAGAGCTGGGGATGAACTTGCTTGAACGCCTGTTGTTGCGAGCAATGGAAGAAGATCCCCAGAGCCCGCAGAAAATTATGGATCCGCGCGTGATCGAGGCCTGCCAGTTTATTACCAGTAATCTGGCGGGTGAGTTGCGGATTGATGAAGTGGCCCGGCATGTTTGTCTGTCGCCATCGCGTCTGGCGCATCTGTTCCGTGAACAGGTCGGGATCAACATTCTGCGTTGGCGCGAAGATCAGCGGGTGATTCGCGCCAAACTGCTGTTGCAGACGACGCAGGAGTCGATCGCCAATATCGGCAGGGTGGTCGGCTATGATGATCAACTGTACTTTTCCCGGGTATTCCGTAAACGCGTTGGCGTTAGCCCCAGTGATTTCCGGCGCCGCAGCAGTGAAATCAATTACCCGTCGGCCAAAACACACGAGGCTCCACGGTGGGGGAACCCGATATCAGATGCCGTAGGCGCCTGACCGGAATTGCCTGCCATCGCCCAAAATAGCGGGTTCCCCTGATGCTATACTGAATTTTACATTACGCAGTAAACGCATCTAAGGGGAATCTCTATGAGTAACACAGTTCGTGTTGGGTTACTGGGTTATGGTTACGCCAGCAAAACGTTCCATGCGCCGTTAATTGCCGGTACGCCGGGGATGGAACTGGTGTCGGTTTCCAGCAGTAATGCGGATAAAGTCCATGCCGACTGGCCAACCATGCGAGTTGAATACGATCCGCAAACGCTGTTCAACGACCCGGATATTGATCTGATTGTTATTCCCACGCCGAATGATACGCACTTTCCTCTGGCTCGCCAGGCACTGGAAGCCGGGAAGCATGTCGTGGTGGACAAACCCTTTACCGTCACGTTGTCACAGGCGCATGAGCTCGGCGCCGTGGCAGAGCATACCGGGAAACTGCTCTCGGTTTTTCATAACCGCCGCTGGGATAGTGATTTTCTTACGCTCAAAAATCTGCTGCAAAGTGGCGCGCTGGGTGATGTGGTTTATATGGAATCCCACTTCGACCGTTTCCGTCCGGAAGTTCGTCATCGCTGGCGGGAAGACGGTAGCGAAGGGAGCGGGATCTGGTACGATCTGGGGCCGCATCTGCTCGATCAGTCACTACAGCTATTTGGTTTACCCGTGGCGATTCAGGTCGATATGGCGCAGTTGAGACCCGGCAGCAAAGCGGTTGACTATTTCCACGCGACGTTGATTTATCCCCAGCGCCGCATCGTGCTGCACGCCAGCCTGCTGGTGGCCGCGGCCTCGGCGCGTTATATTGTCCACGGCACGCGGGGCAGCTTTGTGAAATACGGTCTTGATCCGCAGGAGGATCATCTGAAAGCGGGCGAACGTCCACCGTCAGTGAACTGGGGACAGGATAAGCGTGACGGCGTGCTGACGCTGCATCGTGATGGCATGATGGTCGAGCAGGCCGTTCCGACGTTACCCGGCGACTATCCGGCTTACTATGCCGCGATCCGTGATGCGTTAAGTGGTAAAGGGGATAATCCGGTCAGCGTTCATCAGGCCATCCATGTGATGGAACTGATCGAGCTGGGATTACTTTCTTACCAACAGAAAAAAATCATGACGATAAAAAATAGCTAGATTTGACGTTTTTTATGGCGGGCTATCCCTGTCCGCCACCGTCGGGCCGTTGCTGGCCACGTTGAAAATGGCATCCGGCGATTTTTTATCGCAGATAGTTGGCGTTTTGTTTAGGCAGGCGATCTTAGGATCGCCTGTACTATTTAAATCGGGCTAATTTTAAGCTTGCGAAATAAGGTATGAATAATGGGGTGGTTACAGCGGTTACGGATTGATACGTTTTTGCTGATATTGGTCTTGGTTGTCATTACGGCATCATTCTTTCCTTGTGAAGGTGAAGTGAAAGTCTTTTTTGAATATCTGACGACAGCAGCTATCGCGCTGCTGTTTTTTATGCATGGCGCAAAATTGTCCCGGGAGGCGATTACCGCGGGAATGGGGCACTGGCGGCTGCACATCGTCGTTTTTGCCAGTACCTTTGTTCTTTTCCCGCTGCTGGGGATCGGCATGTCGATGTTGGTGCCGGTCGTGCTGACGCCGACGCTGTATCTGGGCTTTCTCTATCTGTGTGCGTTGCCGGCAACCGTACAGTCCGCCATCGCCTACACCTCGATGGCCGGCGGAAACGTCGCGGCCGCCATTTGTAGTGCTTCAGCTTCCAGCATTCTGGGCGTGTTTTTGTCGCCGATTCTGGTTGGTTTACTCATGCATACGCAGGGTGGGGAAACCGATACGCTGCATGCCATCGGTTCGATCATCATGCAATTGATGGTGCCGTTTGTCATCGGGCATTTGTCACGCCCGCTGATTGCCGGCTGGGTAGAGCGGCATCGTAAACTGATTAATATTACTGACCGGTCATCTATTCTTTTAGTGGTTTACGTTGCGTTCAGTGAAGCCGTTGTTCAGGGGATTTGGGGACAGATTAATGGCTGGTCTTTATTGGCGGTGGTCTGTTGTTCCATGCTGCTGCTGACGATTGTACTGATTGTGAATACGCTGGCGGCACGCAAACTGGGTTTCAATACGGCCGATGAGATTACTATCGTGTTCTGCGGTTCCAAGAAAAGTCTGGCGAACGGCATTCCGATGGCGAACGTTCTGTTTCCTGCCGCTGCGGTAGGCGCGATGGTGTTGCCCTTAATGATATTCCATCAAATCCAACTGATGGTGTGCGCGGCGTTGGCTCAACGCTATGCCAGACGCATCAAACAGGCTGAGCAGGTAGCTGAATAATCGATAATGGATTACCGCGCCTCCCCGGCAAGGGGAGGACGGGAAACGGTAAGATCAAGACGATATGCCGCGCTTGCACAGCACTTTCTTACGTAGCTGCTGCTTTTCCTGTTCACCCAGAAACGCGATGTTCAGACCGTTTTCCTGAGCCTGACGGGTTTCTCTTTCGCTTAACCCGGCCAGAGGCGCCGCGACTTCATATTCATGCCTGATTTCGATCCCCTGAACCGCCGGATCGTCAGTATTGATGGTGGCTGGAATGCCGTGGCGCAGGAAATGGAGCAGCGGGTGTTTGTCCAGCGATTCAACGGTACTGGTCTGAATATTGGACGTCAGACAGGACTCAATGCCGATACCGTGTTCGGCCATGTAAGTCATTAGTGCGGTATCGATAATCGCGGTCACGCCATGCCCGATGCGCTCGGCTTCCAATTGGTTAATCGCTTGCCAGATACTTTCCGGGCCGGCCGCTTCTCCGGCATGTACGGTAATATGCCAGCCGGCATCACGCGCCTGACGGAAGTGTGATGAGAAAAGCTCGCCGGGGTAGCCTAACTCATCGCCAGCCAGATCGAGGGCTACAATCTGGTCACGGTAAGCCAGCAGCGCATCCAGTTCCTGTTGGCAGGCATCGGTGCCAAACGTGCGGCTCATAATACCAATCAACCGAATGTCGATATCACGATCGCGGCAACCGGCGGTAACACCGTCAATGACAGCCTCAACCACGCCTGCAATCGGGAGCTTGTGGTTCATGGCCATGTAATAGGGGGAGAAGCGCAATTCTGCGTAATCCAGCCCTGCATTGACAGCGTCTTCAACGTTTTCGTAAGCGATTCGACGACAGGCATCCAGCGATCCCAGAACCGCGACGCCCCAATCCAGCTTTTGCAGAAAACGCAGCAAATTCGGCTCATTTTTGGTGATTTGAACATGTGGACGCAGTGCTGCCAGATCATTGGCAGGCAAGGCAACATTGAATTGTCTCCCCAGTTCCAGAATGCTCTGTGCCCGGATATTCCCATCCAGATGACGATGGATATCCGTCAGTGGGAGTTGTGAATCAATCATAATGTACTCTTTACAAAATCTGATAATCGTCCGTTAAGTGCAATGAAGTATAAAAAGAAATGGCAACAAATAGCCAATTGTTGCAAAAAAAAGTCATTTCAATTTTGAATGCGCCCCAGCCGGGGAATAATTCGGATATAAATCAGCTCGCTAAGTAATTCGACCAGGGTCTGGCCGACAATGATGGCGGGCAATATTGCCGTGGCGCCCGGCATCGCCAGCGCCAGCGGCAGCACCACCAGCGAGTTCCGTGTTCCAGCGCTGAAAGCAACCGCCCGGCCGCCTGGCGCATCAAGCCGGAATAGCCTGCCGATCATCCAGCCCAGGGTTGGTGCGACGATAGCGAAGAGGACATAGAAAGGCAGTACGGTTAATACCGTTCGCCAGGCGCTTTGAAGCTGTGGCATGACTGTGGCCACGACGACGAATAACACCAGCGCCGTGGCCGGAACGGGCAAAAACGATAGGGCATCTGACATTGTTTTTACCGACTGACGGCGTGAGCTTCCCCATTGAATAGCGGCCGCCGCCAGCAGAGGAATAGCAATTAGCCAGACAAAGGCGTGTAAAAACGGGGTGAGATGAACGGAAGCGGCGGCTTCCTTATTGAGAAAGAGGCCAAGATAAAGCGGTAGTGCCAGCATTTGAACCATCAGCAAGACGGGCGTGGCGGCCAGCAGTCGTGGGGCATCGGCACGGCCGATCTGAGAAAATGTCACGACGTAATCAATGCAGGGCGCAAGCAGGACCAGCAACATACCAAATCGAATGACGGGATCGTCCGGCAAAAAAGGAAGTAAGCAAAAAATAAATAGCGGGATAGCGACAAAATTAGCCCCCAGCAGTGCTGCAAGAAAACGCAGTTGGGTAAAGCTTTTTCCTAGCGCGGTCATCGGCACCTGTAAAAAAGTTACAAATAACATCAACGCAAGTGCTGGATTGATAGCCACATCCAGCGATTCGGCATCGGGGATAACCTGGGCCATCAGGGCGGCAAGGATAACGGTGACAAAGTAGATCGCCGTCTGATGCGTTTCCATGAAGGTTCTGAAAGCGTGCATATCGAGTCTCGTGACGGAAAAGCGGGTATAGGCAGGACGTCCTGTGGCCGCGACCGGCCACCACAGGACGTTGACTGAAAATGACTACGGTTACTGCGCTGTAGGCGGAGTAACCGGTTCATCCTGAACATTTTCATCTTGAGCATTGGGTTGAGATTCTTCACCACTTTCGGCCGGCAGGCCGATAAATGGCGCGATAAACTCGGCCAACGACATTTTATTACCGTTGAAATCAACCTGACCGTCAGCATATTGCAGTGAACTGGTGATCGCGTCGTCTTTGGTGACGGACAGTTGGTTCATCTGACCGATGCCCGCCATCATTTGCACCTGCTGCTGCGCCATGTCGGCGACCTGTTTCTTCTCTTCATCGGTTGCGGGTTGCGGTCCGGTCTGAATCATCAACTCCGCCAGCATGGCTAATGGTACATTCAATTTAACATCGAGCGTTTTCACCGATTGCAGGATGATTTTTTCTTCATCGGAAGCGGTGGGATCGGTGGCCTTCGCGCTGTTTTGCAGCGGGTCGGTCAGATCCAGCGCGAGAGTGAATGTGCCTTCACCTTTGCTGTTTTTCCAACTAATGGGGGAGACGGTGACATTCGGGTTCCCTTTCAGTAATTGCGGCAGGTATTGCAGGAACGTCATGACAATCTCGTGCTGATACCTATCCGGGTCCATGCCGTCTGGATTTTGCAGAATTTGCTGAATCTTCTGCTGATAAGCGGTAGCGAACTGTTTGGCGCCTTCGCCATCAAGCTGCGAGATGGACATGTTGAACGCGCCGGAACCGAGATTGCGCTCAGCGATAGTCATCGATTCCAGCGCCAACGCCAGTTTACCCGCCAAATTTTTATCATCTTCGGTCATGCTGGTTTGCAGGGAGAAGTTATTGAACGTGACAGGGTCACCTCCCTCAACCGAAAAAGTCAGTGATTTGACGGAAAGATCCGCATCGCCTAAATCAAGATCGAACTTGCCTTTCTGATTGTTACCTTTCAGGGTGAAATCGTTCACGACAAGTTTTTCGGTCTCGCCCCATGGGTTTTTCTTTTCACTCATCAGGTTACTGATCGTGCCTTCCAGCCTGCTGCTGCGTAAATCGCGGCCGATATCAAGCAGCAGTTCTGTACCGCTGAATACGAATTTCTGATCGTTATTCTGAAACTCCACCGGGATCAGGGTGACGACGGACTGAGTATCGCCGTTGTAGGCGACCCGCGTTTCCGCGGTGAAAAATGACTTATCTTTAGTTAACTCAAACAACGCCTTGACGGCCGCGGTGTTGGCCAGTTCGCTGTGTACGGACGCCATGGCCGGAACCAGGTTGAATTTCCTGACCTGGGCCAGAGGAAAAGGACCGTGCGAAACGGTTTCATTGAGCACCACTTCCTCGCCTGGCGCAAGGACCTGCACCCCTTTAGCCGTACCATCAGCCTGAAGAACATAAGATAATTTACTGCTGAATATGCCGCCCTGATAATCGCGGTACACGATTTTGAGGCCGGCATCCGGATAGCTCTTTTTCAACTGGGCATTGAGCGTATCGGTAAAACCATCAAGCTGTTGAGCCAATTGTTTACCTGTGTACCAGGATGCGCCGGTCCAGACGGCCCCCAGGGCAATAATCACGCCTGCGGCAACTAACGACTTCTTCATTTTAATTTATCCTTTATTAAATAATGCCGCCCTTCATCTTGAGGGCGTAACGAAATGACCGGTTTTTACCGATTAAATACCCGGGCGATACGCCCTTGTCCTTGGACGCTTACCGGAGACTCACTGGCAGAAATGAAGCAGGACTCTCCGGCCGTAAGTCTGAGCTGCTGCCGGTCTTTTTGCAGTAGCGCATTACCGTCAACGCAGAAAACAATCGCGGCGCTGTTTTGTGCGAGCGTCTGCGGCGTATCACTCAGGTAATGCAGTGAAAAGGCAAAATCATCAACAGGAATGGGGAAGTTTAGTTCATTTCCCTGTTTGATGGGGACGGTCAACAATTGAGAGGCCGGTTTGGCTTCAAATTTAACATTATCCAGCAGTTCCGGAATATCGATGTATTTTGGCGTTAACCCGGCCCGCAGTACGTTATCCGAGTTGGCCATCACCTCCAGAGACACACCTTTCAGGTATGCGTGGGGGGTCTGCGCATATAAAAACATGGCCTGACCGGGTTGCAGAGTAATGACGTTCAGCAGCAGCGGAGAAAACAGGCCGCTATCATCCGGATAAAACCGGGTGATTTCGCGAATGGTAGCCCAGGGCTCGTCTTGCTGGCTGTTCAACGCCGCCTTTAAGACGCCCAGCGCCCGGCTTTTTTGATCGCCATCCATACTCAGCAGGTTGGCAAACAGCATGGCGAGAGTTTTACTGTCCGGCTGTTGTAAAAACGCAGCAATCGACGGATGGGCGCTGGAGACGGGCTGGAGCAATTTGACAATTTCAGATAATTCTCGAAAACCATTCATCGCCTGAAACGGCGTGAGGGCGAAAACCAGTTCGGGTTTATGGTTGGCGTCTTTATAGTTTCTTTCAGCGGCATCCAGTGCGATCCCGGCCGCATTTTCTTTGGTAAAACCTTGTTCTGCGGCGGATTTACTTGGGTGAACCTGGATGGATAACGGTTGTTCAGCACACAAAACTTTAAACAGGAAAGGCAATTCGCCGAAACGCTGCGCTACCGCCGTTCCCAGATGGATCGATAAATCTCCGGCAATCAGATCGCGCAGGCTACATTCGCGGCCATTCTCATCCACAAGGTGGGAACTGCTTTTCGGATGGGCGCCCATCCATAACTCTGCCATTGGTAAATTATTAGGGTTATCAATGCCATACATCTCAGTCAAAGCGTGTTTACTTCCCCAGGCATAATGCTGGACACGGTTGAGCATTTTTTGCATGTTGGCTCCCTGCGATTGAATAACTTGTTAATTAATATAATTTAACTGGTTAATATAATTAATAAACCAGTCAGTGATGAATACACTGTACCGGTTCACATCATGGTAATGTTTTGTGTGACACTATTCCAGAGAGTGAAACTAAGGCTATTCCATAATAGGAGAAAAGGTAATGACAACGACGCGTATTGAAAAAGACTCAATGGGACCGATTGATGTACCTGCCGATCGCCTGTGGGGGGCTCAGACGCAACGTTCACTGGAACATTTCCGCATTTCTGAAGAGAAAATGCCGCGAGCGTTGATTTATGCATTGGCTCAGACAAAACGGGCGGCGGCCAGCGTCAATATGGATCTAAAATTGCTGCCTGCCGAACGTGGCAATGCCATTGTTCAGGCCGCTGATGAAGTGCTGGCTGGTCAACACCCCGGCGAATTTCCTCTGGCCATCTGGCAAACCGGTTCCGGCACGCAGAGCAACATGAACATGAACGAAGTGCTGGCCAATCGCGCCAGTGAATTATTAGGAGGGGAGCGAGGAAACAGCAGATTGGTTCACCCTAATGATGACGTGAACAAAAGCCAAAGTTCCAACGATGTTTTTCCTACCGCGATGCATGTGGCGGCCGTTATTGCCGTTAATGAACATCTCATTCCTGAACTGAAAGAACTGCAACAGACATTGGCCTCGAAAGCGGAACAGTTCAAAGACATTGTGAAAATCGGGCGAACGCATTTACAGGACGCCACCCCGTTGACGCTGGGACAGGAGATTTCTGGCTGGGCGGCAATGTTGCAGCATAATCTGAAGCATATTGAAAACAGCGTTCCTCATATTTGTGAACTGGCGTTGGGGGGAACGGCGGTGGGAACGGGCCTGAATACGCATCCTGAGTATGCGGTGCGCGTGGCGGCCGAACTGGCGAAGTTGACCGGACAACCGTTTGTCACCTCACCGAATAAATTCGAGGCATTGGGCACCTGTGATGCGCTGGTTCACGGACACGGCGCGTTGAAAGGACTTGCGGCCTCGCTGATGAAGATCGCTAACGATGTCCGCTGGCTGGCTTCCGGGCCACGCTGTGGGATTGGCGAATTAAGCATTCCTGAAAATGAACCGGGTAGCTCGATCATGCCGGGCAAAGTGAATCCGACGCAGTGTGAAGCGATGACCATGCTGTGCTGTCAGGTGATGGGGAATGACGTAGCCGTTAATATGGGGGGCGCATCCGGTAACTTTGAGCTCAATGTGTATCGTCCGATGGTGATTCATAATTTCCTGCAATCCGTTCGTTTGCTGGCTGATGGCATGAATAGCTTCAATAAGCACTGTGCGATAGGCATCGAGCCGAATCGTGAGCGAATTGATCAACTGTTGAATGAGTCTTTGATGCTGGTAACCGCGCTGAATACGCATATCGGCTATGACAAAGCCGCTGAAATCGCCAAAAAAGCCCATAAAGAAGGCCTGACGTTAAAAGCCTCGGCGCTGAAATTGGGTTACCTTACGGAAGCTCAGTTTGATGAATGGGTTCGACCGCAGGATATGGTTGGTAGTCTGAAAGCGTAAATTACGAACTTGACTGCTCCTGGTCCGATAGAACGGGGAGCAGTCACTGCATGACATTTATTATTTTAATACTTCTCAGATGCGACCAGCCGCTTTTCCACTTCGATATTACAGAATATCGGTATAGAGATGCAAACGAGGAATAAGCAAGCGCAGTGGCGTAGCCTGCGGCTTGTGCTTATGTTTGATGTTGTTGGCATCGTAATGGTTTAATTCACCAATAATCGGCACATTGTTGCCATTATCCTGTTGGCTCAATATCAGCAGCGGAGACGGGCAGGGGTGTTGCACCTGTTTCTGCTGTTCCGCATACCAGACTCTGGCGATAGGCTGCACTTTTACCGGGCGTTTTATCTTTAATTGCGCGTGTTCAGGCAGACTTAATATCGTTTCGATTTCCTGTTCCACCAATTCTGCCCACTGCTCTTTGCTGTAGGGGGCCAAACCCCGTTCGGCTTTCAAACTTTTCTCCAGTTTTTCCAGCAGTTCCGCACGGCTCATGTTTTTGATGATGTGCTTGTTTGCCCATCCAAATCGTACTGAAGCCGGATTGGTGAGCAACATCAGCGAACGGTAGGCGCTTAGCGTAATCAACCCGCGCAGATGCGTATGCACAAACTCAAAGCGTTGTTCCGGCGCCAGATCTGATTCGACGGTAATGATCTGCTCCAGCGTTTTCTTCAAGGTATTAATGTCACCAATAAGTTGACTCGCCTGATGATACTCATCCTGATTAACGGAAAAGCACAGGGCGCCCGGTAAGCGAATGGCGGCTTTACTACTGATTGTTGCAGGGTAGTGATGGATGAACAGGCGCTGAAAATGTGCCAGGCCTTTGTCACGAGCTTCAATGCCGACATGTTGAGTTACCGGAATCTGTTCAATAACATCGTGCTCGGTGCCTTTTTCAATGTAAGGGAGTGAATATACGCGCCCAGCCAGCAGGCGGAAGGATGAGAACATTATCTGCATTTCCGCCAGTCTCTCTTCCAGAGAGGCAAAGCATACGTTCATTCTGTCAATCAGTGAATAGCGATCCATCATCATCAGTCATTTTAGTTACAACATACTTATATATATACTCAATCGAAACCATCAGCAACCGGGTTTACATTTCTGGCCTATGAGAGAATGAGGATCGGAAGAGGGAGATGCCCTTGTCACGGCGGAGTCCGTGACAAGACCTGATTTAAAGTTGTTTCAATCGAAAACTGATCAGCAGGGAGAGTAACAGCAACAAACCTAAAAAGACGGTAATGCCGGACCAACCGAACGAGTGCCAGAACACACCACCTAGTGTACCGGCAAGGCTGGAGCCCAGATAATAGGAAAACAGGTACATGGACGACGCCTGACCTTTTGCCCGACGCGCCCGTTGGCCAACCCAACTGCTGGTCACGGAGTGAGCGGCAAAGAATCCCGCAGTAAACAGCATCATCCCGCCAAAAATAAAGACCAGACCGTTCAGGGCAATAAATCCCAAACCGATCAGCATCAAAAGAACGGAAATACTCAATACCGGACCGCGCCCGAAACGATAAGTTAGTGCGCCGGCTTTGGGGGAACTATAGCTGCCAGTAAGGTAGACGATGGACAGTAATCCCACAACCGCCTGACTGAGCAAATAGGGTGCTGCCAGCAATCGATAGCCGATATAGTTGAACAGGGTAACAAACGTCCCCATCAGCAAGAAACCCTGTAAAAACAACAGTGGCAAACCCGCATCATGCCAATGCAGTTTTACATTCAATAGCAGAGTTTTGGGACGCAGCGACCCCGCTCTGAAATGGCGCGACTCAGGCAAAATGCGCCAGAAAGTCAGTGCCGCTACCAACGCCAGCACGCCAATCGCGCCAATGGCAATCCGCCAGGCGAAATAGTCAGTCAGAACACCGCTGACCAGACGACCACTCATCCCGCCAATGGAGTTACCGCTGATATACAACCCCATCGAGAACGCTAACACGCTGGGATGAATCTCTTCGCTCAGATAGCTCATGGCGACCGCCGCCACGCCACTGAGCGATAATCCGATCATCGCCCGCATGATCAGAACCGCATGCCAACTGGTCATGAACGCACAAATCAGCGTGCAAATAGCGGCAAGCATCAGCGACACGACCATAACGTTTTTACGCCCGATAGTGTCAGACAAGGGGCCGGTAAACAACAAACCAACGGCCAGCATCACGGTAGAGACCGAAAGCGCCAGGCTGCTGGTCGCCGGTGAAATGGAGAAATCGTGCGAGAGTACAGGCAACAAAGGCTGTACGCAGTAGAGCAAGGCAAATGTTGCAAGACCGGCGGAGAATAACGCCAGCGTCACACGCATAAACTGCGGGGTGCCGCGTTTGATGTAGGGGGCTTTGCCGTTTGAATTTGGAACGTTTGGAAGATCTTCCGCATCATCAATAACAGAGACGGTCGCGGAAGATGACAGGATACTCAAGATAAATCCTTACCATATAAGGTAAATAACAGCCAGAGGAGATGCTGGGATCATAGAAGAGTGATATTCTTTTGTATAATATATTAATAGTTATAATTAAGACGTCTGACATATGAATATCGAACTTCGACACCTTCGCTACTTCATTGCGGTTGCAGAAGAACTGCATTTCGGGCGTGCCGCCGAAAGACTGAACATCTCACAGCCACCGCTTAGCCAGCAAATTCAGATTCTGGAAGAGCAGGTCGGCGCCAGGCTGCTGGAACGTAATAATCGAAATGTACAATTGACGCCGGCAGGCGCCATGTTTCTGAAAGAAGCCTGGGCTATCATTGGCCAGGTTGATCAGGCAGCGGAACGCGCATCACGTATTCAACGAGGTGAAATCGGAGAACTGACGATCGGGTTTACCTCGTCCGCACCGTTTATCAAAAAAGTGTCGCGCAGTTTGCTGCGTTTTCGGCAGACTTACCCGGAAGTGCATATTCAGATGATGGAGCTGAACACGAAACAGCAAATCGAACCGCTGTTGAACGGTAAACTCGATCTTGGGGTCATGCGCAATAATCCCTTGCCCGATGCGCTTGAGCATCAGCTGTTGCTGCATGAAGCGTTGGTTGCGGTTGTTCATGAAGAGCATCCGCTCGCCAAACACGCCACAGGCGGCGCCATTAGTATCAAACAACTGGCGCAAGAGCCTTTTGTCTTTTTCTCCCGGGCGGTGGGAACCGCGCTTTACGATGAAATACTGACGTTGCTGAAGAGATACGGCATCAGTCCGTACATTACGCAGGAAGTGGGGGAGGCCATGACGATTGTCGGGTTGGTTTCGTCTGGTCTCGGCGTTTCCATATTACCCGCCTCTTTTATCCGGATCCGCGTTGATGGCGTGAAGTATTTATCGCTGGCCGAAAGCGATGCCACGACGCAGGTGTGGCTGGTTACGGCCCGGCATCGTCCACTGAGCGCCGCGGCACAGACATTGATCGGGCTTATGCTGGGGCGGTAACAAATTCAATATGTGCGTTAAATCACATAACGAATCAAATATTTGACGGCTTTAGTGAAAAGCCCCACCATATCCTCAGTTTTTTTATTTTGCAGCGTGAAAAATAGTATATGGCACAGCGACAGCGAATACAGTCGTAACATTTAACAGTCAGTGCAGTAGAAAAACAGATTCCCAGCCGCAGTATCAGCAATGAAGAGTAGGAGCCAGCTTTGTGATTGCCGATGGTCAACCAGGTCACATCGATCAAATTAAACAAATGAATGCCGGTGCGGTATACCGACTGATCGACAAGTATGGCCCGATATCACGTATTGAACTGTCTAAACGAGCTCAACTGGCGCCCGCCAGTATCACCAAAATCGTGCGCGAACTGCTGGAAGCCCATCTGGTTCAGGAAACGGAATATCAGGATATCGGCAGCAGGGGGCGTCCGGCTATCGGGGTGATCCTTGATACTCAGGCATGGCATTTCCTTTCCGCTCGCATCAGCCACAACTCAATGACGCTGGCCCTGCGTGATTTGAGCAGCAAACTGGTGGTTGAGGACAACGTTCCACTTCCCGCCGAACATTCTCAACCGTTGCTCGATCGCATTTTGAATGAAATTGACAAGTTCTTCATCCGTCATCAAAAACGACTGGAGCGGTTGACCGCTATCGCCATTACGGCGCCGGGTATTATCGATGCCACAACCGGTATTATTCACCGTATGCCGTTTTATGATGTCGAAGAGATGGCTATTGGCCCTGCGCTGGAACAGCGCACCGGGCTACCGGTTTACCTGCAACATGACATCTGCGCCTGGACAATGGCGGAAGCGTTATATGGCGCCTCCCGAGGTTCTCAGAATGTCATTCAGATTGTGATCGATCACAACGTGGGGGCTGGCGTTATTACCGGCGGGCGCATTTTGCATGCGGGCAGCCGCAATCTGGTCGAAATCGGCCATACGCAGGTCGATCCTTATGGCAAACGCTGCTATTGCGGCAACCATGGCTGCCTCGAAACCGTTGCCAGTACGGAAAATATGCTGGAACTGGCCCAGCAGCGGATGAACGCTTCCATGAGTTCTATTCTGCACGGTTCTCCACTTACGGTAGACAGCCTGTGCGCCGCGGCGCTCAAAGGCGATGCGCTGGCAAAGGATATCATTCACGATGTGGGGAATAACGTAGGCCGAATTGTCGCTATCATGGTGAATTTGTTTAATCCGGATAAGATTCTGGTCGGCTCTCCGCTTAATAAGGCGTCCAGTATTTTATATCCGGCGATTATGGGCTGTATCCATCAGCAGTCTTTCCCGCCATACAGTCACAACATTCAGGTAGAAGCGACCCAGTTTTATAATCAAGGGACGATGCCCGGCGCCGCATTAGTGAAAGACGCTTTGTACAACGGTTCGCTTTTGGTGAAACTGTTGCAGGGCTAAAATATATTGCCCGATCGTCTGTTTTAAACTTCCGCTTATTTCTATCTTTCCGGGGCGGATGTCCTGAGAAACAAAACATTGAGCTAACGCAAGCTGCCTGAACGGTGCATCGCCTAGACTTTCACGGTTGGAAAGCATTTTGCTGTGGTTGTTATTTTTCAGGTGGCCCGGAGTCTATCTCATGTTGAAACGTATTTTTGTCACAGGTACTGATACTGCCGTCGGTAAAACGGTGGTTTCCAGAGCGTTATTGCAAAAACTGGCAATGAGTGGCAAATCCGTTGCGGGCTATAAACCAATCGCGAAAGGATGCCAGGAAACAGGAGACGGGCTGCGGAACCACGATGCGCAGCTGCTGTTGGCAGCCTCTACCCTGGAATTAGCCTATGAGCAGGTGAATCCTATCGCTCTGCCGGAAGATGAAATCAGCGCCAGCGCACATCCGATCAATTACAGCGCCATGACCCAGGGGCTACAGTATCTGGGAGAAAATGCCGACGTAGTTGTCGTGGAAGGCAGCGGCGGATGGCGCACGTTAATGAACGATCTGCGGCCCTATTCCGAGTGGGTCATTCAGGAACAACTCCCCGTCGTATTGGTTGTCGGTATCAAACTGGGGTGCATAAGCCACGCGTTGCTAACCGCTCAGGCTATCCTTAACGACGGTTTGCCGCTGGTTGGTTGGGTTGCCAACCGTATTAACCCCGGATTGGCAAACTATGCGGAAATCATAACGGTACTACGCAAAAAGATCCCTGCGCCACAATTGGGTGAGTTACCTTATCTGCCCCGGGCAGAACAACGGGATTTATCCACCTATATCGATCTCTTCGCCGTGACAAATTAAACGCCGACCTTACTGTTTCCCGCCTTGAAACGCTTAATCAGAATAGTAAGGTTTACATGATGCCTGCCCCTGCCGGGTAACACCTGATATACTCAAAAACAGACTTTTCTCCCTCATAGAAAATGTAATGAAAACAGCACATAACTTCGAGCATCCCCCGGTTCCGCATCGTCACTGGATATTGATTGCCTGCATGCTGGCCATGTTCACGGCGGCCATTGAAGTCACCATCGTTGCAACCGCATTGCCGACCATTATTGCGGATCTCGGTGGTTTCTCCCTGCTGGGATGGGTTTTTGCCGGTTATTTGCTGACGCAGGCCATCAGTATTCCGATCTACGGCCGACTGGCCGACCTTTTTGGCCGCAAGCGTATTTTTTTCATTGGTACCATTACGTTCCTGCTGGGGTCGGTGCTGTGCGGTTTTTCTACCCATATGGGATGGCTGATTCTGTTTCGTACCATTCAGGGGCTGGGAGCAGGCGCAATCACCCCGATTGCTTTTACTATTGTCGCAGATGTGTACAGCAGTTCGGAACGTCCTAAAATACAGGGTTATCTTTCCAGCGTCTGGGGGGTGTCCGCCATTGCAGGGCCGCTGCTGGGTGCCTTTATCGTTCAACATTTCAACTGGGCGCTGGTTTTTTGGGTTAATGTGCCTATCGGCTTATTCTCCATTTTCTTACTGGCGCGCTATCTGCCGACGGTTAATCACAAACGGCCTCATCAGTTGGATTGGGCCGGCGCATTTTACCTTGCCATCACTGTCGCCAGCTTGTTAATGGCATTACTTCAGGCTGAAGTGTTTGGACTTTGGGTTATCCCTCTATTGATCATTGCACTGGTTGGCGGCGTTTTACTGTTTAAACAGGAAACGAGTACGCCGGAGCCACTTTTCCCACTGGCGCTATGGCGTAATAAGGTCATCATTGCAGGTAATCTCGGTGGGTTGGTCATCGGCGCCGCGATGATGGGCGTCAGCGCTTTTTTGCCAACCTTTATACAAGGCGTGATGGGCAAAACGCCGCTGGAAGCAGGCAGCATTTTGGCATTGATGTCTATTGGCTGGCCGCTGGCCAGCGCGCTGAGCGGACGCCTGATGTTATGCACGTCCTATCGGTTTACCGCTGTATGCGGAAGCATTCTGATTATTACCGGCAGTCTGACGCTGCTGACGCTCGATCAAGCCAGCAATCTGAACTGGGCGCGGGTCGCGGCGTTTCTTATCGGCGCAGGAATGGGATTATGCAATACCACCTTTTTGGTCTCGGTACAAAACGCCGTAGACTACTCCATTCGCGGCATTGCGACAGCATCAACCATGTTCACCCGAATGCTGGGGTCAGCGCTGGGAACCGCCATTCTTGGCGCTACGCTCAACATAAACCTGCACTGGCGGTTGCCAACACTGGACGATCCGCTACAAACGCTGATGGATGTCCATAGTCGAAATACGATGAGCGTCGAGCAACTCCATTTGATCTCCTGGCAGGTATCGACATCTATTCACTGGGTTTTTGTCGTTTCGGCGCTGATAGCCGTTATTACATTATTTTCGGCCTGCATGATCCCCGCCAGTCAACGACCGGGGCGTCAGGAAGCAGTGAGAAAATAGCACTCTGCTCAGGGGTTATCTGAAATCCGAATAAGCAGAGAATAAAGGCGCGGGGATCGCGCCTTTAAGCAGGTAACCAGGGAACGTTACTGCGTCGATGGTTGACTTTCACTTTCCGATGGAGTGGATACGTTGTCTCCATCAATATGGCGGATATAAACAATCTTCTGTGAATCATTCTCACAATGGCCGACCACCTGACCACCGACCTGACTCACCTGATCGTTTGGCACTATTTCCAGCGAAAAACCGGATTCGGGCACACCGTTATTGATGATCTTCTGTGATATGTCAGCTTTGACACTTTCACAGGACGCTTGCACAGCCAGAGGAGCGATGATACATAAAGCCGCGCCCAAAATGATGATTTTTTTCATAATGTCACCCTGTTATTTGGATTATAAATCCTGCCAGTCGCCTGGTGTTTTATACACACCAGGCGGATGACGATTGCTATAAAAGAGTAGACTAAAAATCAGGGGGCGACCGGACGGCCAGTACGACGGTCGAGGCAACGGTCTGTATTCTCTTCCCAATAAGCATTCACGTTATAGCTGGCGTTACATTTCTCACGACCATCGACCGCTTTTTCAACTTTATCGAATTCTTTTTCAACACGAGAATTGACTTTACTGCGCAGGGAACGGGTTGAATCCCATTGTTCACTGCTTTGACGAGCGGCTTCCTTGGATAAGGCGCTGTCGCCAGACTCAATCACAACGTGGCGAGTGTCTGCCAGCGCGGTGGGGTGCCAGACCGCGGCCACCACAACCAGAGAGAGCGGGATCAAGGCCCGGATCAGAGAAGCAAAAGAATGTTGGTTCATGTTTCCACCTTGACAGAACAAATAGTTAATACAAACGCCACGACAACCACGATGACATAAAGTGTAGCTTACCATTTTTCGTCTCAACAGCACTATAACCGGATACCGCATTCAGTCGCGCGGTCGGTTAACGCTTGCTGTCCTGAATAACAGACAATAAAATATACGATACATATATGTTTCATATATCGAGATCGTTATGGGTATTGTAAAAATTAGTGATGAACTGCATGAAGAGATTCGCAAAGCCAGCGCAGCAATGGTGCGTTCTATCAATGCTCAGGCTGAATTTTGGATAAAAATCGGCATGTTGGCTGAAAAGAATCCCAACATGACCTATATCGAGATTTTGCGTGAACAGCTGAAGCAGGCTTCAGCTGAGTAAAATGAGGTTAACAATGAATACGATAGTACTGAAGAACAGTGATGAACTGGCGCTGATGCGTGAATCAGGCAAATTACTGAGCTCAGTTTTTACCTATCTGGACGATTTTATCCGGGTCGGTATTTCAACGATGAAAATCAACGAATTAGTTGAAGACTTTATTACGAATACGCTCAATGCGAGACCCGCCAGTAAAGGGCAGTATGATTTTCCCTATGTGCTCAATACGTCTGTCAATGACGTGGTATGCCACGGCATGCCTTCAACGACACATTTTTTGAAATCAGGCGACATTATAAATGTGGATATTACGCTTGAGAAAAACGGGTTTATCGCAGACTCAAGTAAAATGTATATGATCGGCGAGGTTTCGCCACTGGCGAAACGACTGGTTGAAAATACCTATCAGGCGATGTGGCAGGGCATTCGCGTAGTCAAACCGGGAGCGACATTGGGCGATGTCGGTCATGCCATTCAAAAGTTTGCTGAAGCACAAGGTTATTCTGTGGTTAAAGAATACTGCGGCCACGGTATAGGCCGGGAGATGCACGAAGAACCACAGGTGTTACATTATGGCTCCCCCAGATCGGGGGTTGTATTACAGGAAGGCATGACATTTACGATTGAACCGATGATTAATCAAGGTTCCGCGAAAATTAAGCTTAAACGCGACGGCTGGACGGTGGTGACCCGTGATAAGAAACTGTCCGCGCAGTGGGAACATACCATCGCGGTAACGGCCGACGGTTATGAAGTGTTAACCCTGCGAAATGATGAAAGCATCTAATTAAAAAGGCGACCCGTCGGGCCGCCTCCTAATTCATTGAACCGCTGCGATTAACTTTCGCGATATACGTTCAGTCCCGCGAAAGACTGGCTGACCGGCATCATTTCCAGCGTATTGATGTTGACGTGGGCGGGTAGCGTTGCGACCCAGAATACGGCCTCAGAAACATCCTCGGCCGTCAGGGGGGTGGTGTTGTCATAGATCTTGCTGGCTTTATCGTCGTTTCCTTTAAAACGCACCGCCGAGAACTCTGTACCGCCTACCAGACCGGGCTCGATATTGGTGACGCGGATCCGCGTACCGAATAGATCCGCCCGCAAACCCAGGCTGAATTGCTGAACGAACGCCTTGCTTGCGCCATACACGTTCCCCCCCGCGTAAGGCCAGTTCCCCGCCGTGGAGCCGATGTTGATAATGTGCCCGACGTTACGGTCAACCATCGCCGGCAGCAGCGTGCGAGTCATGAACACCAGTCCCTTGTTATTGGTGTCAATCATGGTTTCCCAGTCATCCAGCGAAGCTTTGTAAGCCGGTTCCAATCCCAGCGCCAGACCGGCATTATTCACCAGTACATCAATAGAACGCCACTCGGCGGGCAGGGATGCGATCGCCTGTGCGATCGTTTTCCGATCGCGAACATCCAGCTTTAACGTATACAGCGCGTCCCCCAGTTCCGCCTTCAGTGCGTCCAGACGTTCCTGACGACGACCCGTGGCGATAACCTGATGGCCTTCTTTAATAAATTTACGGGTAATTGACTCACCAAACCCGGCGGTGGCGCCGGTAACCAAAATAATCATGTTATTTTCCTCTGACGATGTTTATGGTTTTCAATTAAAGAGCGTGGGCGCAGAAGCCTGCGCCGCAAGAACGAGCTGATATCCATACAGATTAACAAAAGGCGTGACCTCATTTAGCCGCGCAATTCACGATGGGTCAAGAACAGGATCAGTCGTCCTGATTATCAGCTTCCACTGCGCTATACAATCGCTCAAGAATATCGGGAAAGGCTGATTGCACCCGGTTCCAGCTTGGCACGAATGGTTTATCCCCCGGACTTTCGGTGTAAACCTGCCCGGAAAGGGTGATGACATCCGAGAACAGCTCAACGGCGGACTCTTCAGTATGCCGATCGAAATGCAACCCGTTCATGCGGGCATCATGCTCAAACGCGTCAATCATATCGAGAGCGGTACGGTAATAAGTCGCGCGCAATACCCGGAACGAGTCCGTGGTAATATTCACACCGAGTATCGCCAATTTGCGATACAACGCCTTGGTGATATCGGTTGCCATTCGCTGTAGACCAGAGCTGGGATCATCTTCCGACATCGGCTGATGTTTATGGTCATAGTTATCGGCAATATCAACCTGGCAAATTCGACTGGTCGCCGTTCCCCGGTGGATTTCCGATAGCACGCCAATCTCCAATCCCCAGTCGCTGGGAATGCGCAGGTTATTCAAAATATGGGTGCGCATCGCAAATTCCCCCGACAAGGGATAACGGAAACTCCGCATGTAATCCAGATAGTCCGAATTGCCATAAACCTTTTGCAACGATTTCAGCAGCGGAAAGACCAGCAAACGACCCACGCGCCCATTAAATTTGCCATCCGCCACCCGGGCGTAATAGCCTTTACAGAAATCATAGTGGAAATGTGGATTGGCTACCGGATAGAGCAAACGCGCCAACATGCTCCGGTTGTACGTGACAATGTCACAATCATGCAGCGCCACACAGGACGTTCGCCGGGAGGCCAGCGTATAACCGACACAAAACCACACGTTGCGGCCTTTACCCGGCTCCATCGGCGCCAGCGATCTTTCCACCAGTTCCTCACTGAGCGCTTTCAGACGCGGTCCGTCATTCCACAAAATACGATGGCGCTGCGGCAGGCGGGAAAAGAATTCGCGGGCATAGTGAAATTGTTCCCGATCGGCACGATCGAGGCCGATTACGATCTCGCTCAGATAGCTTACCTGAGACAGCAGCTCGACGATGTTATCCAATGCAGGGCCTTCCAGCTCGGAATAGAGCGAAGGGAGAATCAATCCCATGCTGTTTTGACCGGAAAATACCTGTAGCTCATATTCCAGCTCTTCCAGCTTGCGTTGGGTCAGATTGTGGAAATTGGTAATGATTCCATCCTGATAAAATTCACTCATCGCATTCTCCCGCAGGTTGCGTTTATGTTTTAATGCGCCGGGTTTATCGGTGAAAGACCTGCTCCAATGAAGTGCGTCAATCCTTCACACCAACCCACAGGCCCCATGGCCTGCGTGCGATATAGTTTGCCAACATAATGCTCAGATAGTTCAACGACCTGATTTCCCTTACTTTTAATTAATACGGCATGATCCATGGCGTTTAACAAAGAGACATCATTCGGCCCGTCGCCAAGACCGACGGTTATCACGTTGGTTTCGTATTTCTCGCAATACTGTGTTTTTATCCAGCTGGCCGCAAATCCCTTGCTGACACGCGATCCCATCACATGATAAAAGCGGCCGCCTTGCGTCAGAGACAGCCCATATTCAGCCAGTCGCTGACGAAAACGGGTTAATGCCGTGGCATCATCCAGCCACAGCAATGGTTCCGAGGCTTCTCGCCGACGCGCCAGTTCAGCGTTTTGCAGTGAAAGCCCGGTCGCGCTGGCAACCTCCTGGTTATCCATGTCAGCAAAACCTTTAAATTGAAAAGACTCTCGTTCGCGTAATTGGCGAAGCCGGGCGTAAATGGAAGGGTAGTCAGCGTCAAAAATCTTGCGGGGATAATCCGGGTGTGTGTGCCACGGTGCGGGTAACGCAATCAGCGCGCCGTTTTCTGCAATATAGGGAAAGTGGCTTAACCCCAGCTCGCTTTGCAGTTGTTCCACTTCCGCTGCGGTTTTACTGGTAGTAATAATGAGGGGAATCCCCAACCGGGCCAGGCGACCGAGCCACGGGCGCGCAGGCTCCCAACTGTAGGTATCGTGATCCAGCAGCGAACCATCAAGATCGCTGAAAATTATCAGATTAGCGCTCAATACTGGCATCGGTTCCCCCTAATTTATCGGAAATAAACAGATAATAACGATGGGTGTACAAGGCTGTGTTGAGTCGTTGCTTCACAGTTGGCTGAGATATCAACCTGATAATGCGGATAAAGTGTGATGTAAATCGCTGCACTTAACTGTACGCAGAAATCGGCATTTACGCAAATTGACATACTCCGGCTTCGCGTTTGCAGCAAAAAGGAACAGAAATTTCCGTTCTGCGAACAAATAAATGCTACACAGCACGGGAAAAAATGTGGTGAACTCACTTATTGATCTGTTGAAAGTCACAGCAATGAATAAGGAATCGCATTGAAACACGTACCAATAACCCCAAATCCCGCTCACCGCGGCTATCACGCCGGACCAGCAAAATATGACGTTATATCAATTCAATCACAGGTCATTTATGGCTGTGTGGGAAACAGTATCGCGGTTCCCGCGTTGATGCAGCATGGATTAAGGGTTTCATTCGTTCCCACCGTAATACTGAGCAATACGCCCCATTATCCAACCTGCTATGGCGGTAAAGTGCCCGTAGAGTGGTTTGAAGGTTTCCTTAAAGGGTTGCTCGAAAGAGATGGATTGAAACACGTCAGAGCCATTGTCATTGGATATATTGGCTCGCCGACACTGGTGCAACCGCTTGCAGAATGGCTAAAAATCGTTCGCGATATTAAACAAAACATCCGGATTATTCTTGACCCGGTAATGGGCGATACCGACTGCGGTTACTACGTCAGCGAGGAGATCAACGAATATTACCGCCGGTATTTACTGCCGATGGCAACCGGACTCACGCCAAACGCATTTGAGTTGGAATGTCTGTGTGGAAGGGCAATTCACAGTGCGGAAGACACCGTCGCCGCGGCCAAAACCCTGCTTCAGGGACATATCGAATGGGTGGTGGTAACCAGTGCGGCGGGAACATCGGATACAAAAAACATTCAGGTCATTTGTGTTACCCGAAATGATGCGGTTGTCATCAACCATGCCAGATTGCCCATCTCACCAAAGGGGACGGGAGATCTGTTTTGCGCAGAGTTAACCGCGTGGCTTTTAAAAGGCTATCCGTTGGCGGAAGCCACGGAACGCGCCAGCCATCAGGTAGAGCAATCCGTATTGAAAACACAGTTGGCGGAAAGCGAAGAGCTGTGTATTGCCTCAATTTAATGTGGCATCGGCAGCACGGCTGCTTGCAGTAAACGTCTCTGATTTCAACAGATAACCAGACATGATTAAGGAGAAATTATGCAATATCACATCAGAACGATGGTATCGGGTCTACTGTTCGCCACGGTAACGCTACTGTCTGCCCCGTTAGCGCTGGCGCAAGATGGACAACCAACACCGCAGCAGGCGATAAAACCGGTGATCGACTGCGCTACGCTGGCGACGGTTGATCTGACTTCGCTTGGCGGCAAAGGCAGCCACGTACTTAGCGCACAGCAGGAGACGATCAATGGTCAGGCGTTTTGCGTGGTGGATAGCCAACTGGCGCCGACCATTCAGGTGAAAACCCTGCTGCCAATCAACACCTGGCAGGGGCGTTACATGCAGATTGGCTGTGGCGGATTGTGTGGAAACATTAATCTCAGTATCGGCGCAGCAGCGGGCTGTATGCCGCTCAACAACAGTGAATTCGTGCTGGCCGCCACCGATATGGGGCATCCTGGTCAGGAGATGGATTTTGGCAAGGATGCGCAAAAACGCGAGGATTTTGCCTGGCGTTCACAGCATCTGACGGCTGAACTGGCTAAATTACTAATAAAAACATTGTATGGCCAGCCTGTTCGATGGAGCTATTTCAATGGCTGTTCCGATGGCGGACGTGAGGCGCTGATTGCGGCGCAACGCTTCCCGCACGATTTTAACGGCATTATCGCCGGTGCGGCGGCGATGAATTTTCAGGTGCAAAACGGGCTATACCATTCATGGCTGGCCGTTTCCAACACCGGGCCCGATGGTAATGCGGTTCTGACCACCTCACGACTGCCATTGATCCACAAAGCGGTTATCGCGCAGTGTGACGAACTGGACGGGCAAAAAGACGGATTGATTAGCGACCCGCAAAGCTGCCACTTTAATCCGCAAGTCTTGCAGTGCAAAACCGCGCCGGACACACCGCAGGCAGATTGCTTATCCCGCGCAGAAACAACGACATTGACGCGGATCTATGATGGCCCGCGCGAACCTGTCAGTGGTGAAAAACTGATCATTAGCGGACCGCTGCCGGGTTCTGAACTGGCCTGGGCGGGAGTCTTTATTCCCCGTACGGCGGATGAGCCGATTTTCAGCAAGATCATCGCGCTGCCGACGCTGAAATATATGCATTTTGCCACTAATCCACCGGAAAGCTTTACGCTAAACGATCTGGCGTTTAACGCCGACACATTCCAGAAACTGCGCGCGCGCCACCCGCTTTATGACGCCACTAACCCGGATCTTTCGGCTTTTTCGCAGGCCGGCGGCAAACTGATTATCTGGCATGGTCTGGCGGATCCGCATATCTCTCCGATCAACTCCATTGCTTATCACCAGGCGGTGGGGCAACAGATGGGCGCATCCCAACGCGATAGTTTTGAGCGTTTGTATCTGCTGCCGGGAATGTACCACTGTTCCGACGGTGAAGGTCCGAGTCTGGTCGATTTCCTGACGCCGATGATGGCGTGGGTTGAAGAGGGCGTCGCACCGCAGAGCATCATCACCCGACAGGCCGCACCACAGAGTAATAATGACTTCGGTCAACCGCAGGCCGGGGATAAAAACGCCAATCAGATCAAACTGGAAACGGTGCCGCCGCAGACTGCATCCCGTCCGGTTTATCCTTACCCCAGTATCGCGGTTTATAATGGTCACGGCGACCCACAGCAGGCGACCAGCTATCACCCGGTACGGCTAAAAAATGTCCCCGACGGCTATGAGTGGATGGGAAAAGATTTCTATCAACCTTATACACCGCAGTAATGTCTGCGGAATTCCTGCATCTCTAATATCAACGGATATCAGCGGGGGAACAGCCGAAGCGTTGTTTAAAGCGCAATGAGAAACGGGAAGCGGCGCGATAACCACAAGCATCGGCGATTTGAGAAAGGCTCCAGCGCGTAGTTTGCAGCAGCGTCATCGCATGGTGCATGCGGATATCCTGCAATAATGTGCGAAATTGGGTCTGTTCCTCCGCTAAACGTCGCCTTAATGTCGCTTCGCTCATTCCAAGTTGCTGACCGGCATTCGCCGCTGTCCAGGCGAACGCCGGCGAGCCGGCCAGCAACGCGGTCAAACGGTCGCCGAGGGGGGCTGAGGCGCGCGGCATAAAGATGATCCCTCGTTCGGCCAATGCGATCAGCACACCACTTAAACGATGTTGCTGCACTGAGTAACTGGACGACTCAATGCTAAGCCCTCGCAAACAATAATCCAGCGTGTCCCGCAATTCACTGTCCAACGACAGTATTTTAAAGCCGCTAAGAGGCGGCTGCGTGGTAAAAAATTGCGCATGATCGCGATAAAATGCGGCATTGAGTTCGGATGAAAAGCTCAGGTATAAAGACTGAAATGAACCACTTACCGGCTCGGGAGTTTTACTTATATTAGCAACGGTATGCTGGGCAACCAGCATAATGTGCTCTGCGTTATCCAATTGCATAAATGACCGATCGCGGCGGAGGCTCAATTGTCCTGATTTTACCAACAGCAGCGTCGCTTCAAAAAAACGGAAATCAGCGACCTGATGCGGATATCGCAGGTAAGGTTGAGCCATCGAATAGAGCCGGTAGCGATCTACCGGCAACTGAGAGGGCAGCAGAGTGTGGGTAACGTCACGAATGTCATGTTTCATCGGCTTTCCCGGCAAACGAAATAAATGTCTTAACGCACGTTGGGATTTAGGCTGTAAGTTCCGGTCAGACTCGCTTCCGCCAGAATATGGCCGGCGATCGCCGATAATACTGCCGGGCCATCGAGTTTATCGTGCAGATCCAAACGTGGAATATCAAGTGCGTAGAGCGTAAAAGTGTAGTGATGCGCAATGGCATCGTTCCATGGCGGACATGGGCCATCGTAACCGTAATAATCGCCGCTCATTTGCTCATCGCCTTTGAACCAGGCGGTATAGTCATTAAGGCCATGGCGCATTCCGGCCTCCACGGGCAGTGACGGTTTTCCTCGGGGAGCAATGCCATCGCTGTGGCGGCCTTCAGCAATCTCACGAATCTGCGCCGGAATATCTACCAGCACCCAGTGGAAAAAATTAACGCGAGGCAATGACGCTGAAACTTCTTTCCCTTCCTGATTGACATCATCAAGAGTGCTTGGCGCATGCGGATCCAGACACAATAATACAAACGACTGAGTATCGGCAGGAACGTCGCGCCAGGCTAAATACGGGTTTTTATTGCTGGATAACGCTAAATGATTTTCCGGATCCTGAACGGCAAAGGCAAACTCACCGGGAATGGGCGAACCTTGTTCAAAGTTTTGGCTGGTCAATTTCATTGGGAAATCCTTCATCGGTTAGAAAAGTCATGTAAGGTGAGGGCATCTGCCCCCTGCAAGCGTGAGTATAAAGGGTTGCCGGATCAGGAAAATGACTTATCCAATCATATTAATCACATATTCCATCAAAATGATATGAAGAGTGATTAATGCGCCTGTCGGTATGACTTTTGTGTCATAACGCGAGAAAAGAGAGGCGTCAAATGTTGTGCTTGCCAGTTTTGCTTCCACTCCAACTTAACTCTATAATATAGTGTATTATGTGATAAAAACTTAGATAAGATACAATATTATGGATTTAAATCTTAGCACTCCCGCAGAAATTGTCACGCTTCTATGTGATCGATTACGCAAAGAACGCCTGGCAAAACAGATGACTCAGGCTGATGTGGCTGCCCGTGCAGGGGTAGGTGTCAATACGGTATCGAATCTTGAAGCAGGCAGAAATGTGGGCTTCGAAAATCTGGTCAGGGTTGCAGTAGTACTGGGGCATGGCGAGGCATTGAAAGATCTGTTTAAACCTAAGATTGATAGCCTGGCTGATATTTTACGTTATGAGAAGAGCGCAGTACGTCAGCGCGTAAAAAGGAAGAATAGCGATGCCTGAACAAATAGACGTCTTTTACGAAGGATGGGGTGAAAGATGGCTTTGGGGCAAGCTGGTATCCTCGACGGCGCTTACGGGGCGACCAATGATCGCCTTTGAGTACAGTGAAGAAGCCATACGCAAGGGGCTTGAGCTATCCAGATTGACATTACCGCTTGATGGGCCACGATTACGCAAGGATTTTCCGGCTCATCAGTTAAACCTTCCCGGCCCAGTCTATGACTCTTTACCCGATGGCTGGGGGATGTTACTCATGGATCGCTTATTCAAGCGAAGAGGGTTAAACGCTGCCCGTATTGGCCCTCTGGAACGGCTCACCTGGGTGGGCAGTAATGCAATGGGGGCGATGACATTCCAGCCTGTACAGGCTGATGCAGCGATCACCTCGCGAGAAGAGATCCCACTGGTTCAACTGGCATCGGAAATTCAGGAGGTGTTAAGCGGGGAAGGCGGGGAGTTTCTGCAAAAGTTATTGCAGATGGGCGGTTCACCGCAGGGCGCACGGCCTAAGGCGTTGCTATATTGTGACCCTGTCACGTTTAAATTCACCACATCTCCTTTACCGGGAGCAGAAAGCTGGCTTATCAAATTTCCGGCCCGACAGGAACACGCTGAAGTCTGCGCCATTGAGGCCGTATACTCGGCATGCTTGCGGATATGTGGTATTCAGACACCCGATATAGCCTATTTTGAACTGCCGGAAGGGAAAGCGGCATTCGCTACCCGACGATTTGATCGGGAACGGGGGATACGTATCCCGATGCAGAGTCTGGCCGCATTCACCGGAGCAAACTATCAGGTCCCGGGTTCACTCGACTACCGGAGTTTTTTACGTGCCACGCAAATGTGCACCAATGATGTCAGGGAAAAAGCGTTCGCCTTTGAACGTGTTGTTTTTAATGTGGCGTTCAACAACCGGGATGACCATCCTAAAAACTTCGCTTACTTAATGTCCGCAGAAGGACAATGGACCCTGGCGCCAGCCTATGATGTGACGTATTGCGACGGACCCGGCGGCTATCACCAGATGGATGTCATGGGTGAGGCATTAGATATTGAGAGAAAGCATCTCCAGGCGCTGGGCGAGCAGGAAGCGGAGTTATCACCTGCGAAAGTCGTGGAGATCATAGAAAACATTTGCGACGTTGCCGCGAAGTTCAGTGAGCTTGCCATTGATAAGTATCCAGGGCAAATCACCGGCGACACGCTGAATTATATACAAAAGCAAATTGATGGAAATATCAGTCGGTTGAAGGCATAACGCAGAACATAACGATCAGCAAGAACTAAAAGAGGAGGGATTAACTTACACCAATCATTTGAGCTTGATGTACGATAGACTTAATTTAACATAATATACATTATGCGAACCCAGATAAAGATGGACGAGAACTGGCGTTTTCCCAGTGGATTTGTGTGTGCTGATTGGTTTGTTGTAATCAATTATCACTTCTTCGGCACCATCATCATTAAAGGCAAAAATACAGATGATGCCCATCGGAACCGATTAAGGCCATTTTTGGGCAGTATGAAGTATGCGAATAATCTCTATCTCCCCCGATTCATTCTCAACACGATAAACCAGAATGAAATGAGGATGGATAACCAGCTCTCTCGTGCCAGTCACTCGGCCATTGCGAGCCTTCAACGGCTGGTCGGTCAGACTGGCGGCCATGCTGCTGATCCGTTCGTCAAGCTCAATGGCCGCGCGAAGATTGTTTTTTGCAATGTATTCCCGAATTTTGCGCCGATCCTGACTGGCTAATTGCGTCCATAGAATTTCCATTACCTATCAGCCAATTTCTTCGTTGCTTGTTCGCGCCACGCAGTTGCTGATGCTTCTACTGATTCACCAGAGAGAACTTCGCCACGATTCGCCTGGGCTATCCCGGCCTGTACCTGCTCCCGGAACCATGCATCATGCTGGCGCTGAACTGTCTCGCGCATGAAGTCACGGATGAGCTGTGAGCCATTACGATCCATTGCCTTTGCCGCTTCCAGAAAATCAGCCTTCAGTTCGGCGTCGATTCGTAAATTCAGGGTTACTTGTGTCATGCATCACCTCGTCGTTACGCTGTATGTACATGGTAGCACAACGCAGATAAATGGTAGAATCACGAATATGGATGAGGATGCTGCGACAAAAAAGCCATCCGCAGCGTAAACGCTGATACAGACGGCTTCTGGAAACGGTAAACAGTGTGACTAACTGGATATGGCTAACCTAGCCTCTCAGTTTCTTATGGTATTCATTCCTCAGCAAGGCAATATCGGAAATCGAGGCCTTGGCTTCTTTCAGTTTACCTTCATCGGCTAATGTCAATGCATCGTCGATTTTTTGCAGGACTTTATCCAGACCTTCAACATAGGCTTTTCTATCAGGGTCATCAGCGGATTGGTTGGCAAAATCAGGTGGTATCTGTGTCTTAGCACTGGTTACGTTTTCACGGAACGTGGTCAGCGCGGCTTTCAGCGTTGCAGCATCATCTGCTTTACTGGCGCTGATATAACTCTGCTGCATGGCTCTCATATCCGCTGCCGCAGTTGCATTTGCTAAAACCGGCATCATTAAACTACCGGCCAATAGCACTGAAAAGCAGGCCTTGGTTATTCTATTCATCGGTGAACTCCCAGTTTATTTTTCAAAGCACGACATGCACTTAGAACATTTGATTCATTCTTCCGATCGCCATGTGACGATCGGCCCAACGTTTCTATTGTTAGAGATAGCCCTGAATACTCGCTTCCATTTAACCACTATCGCGTTGCGATGACGCCAGTATGATTCTATTGTGCTTTTATAGCCGATGTTAAATATTTTTTAACTATTTTAGCGCCTAAATTTTCATTAATAGCGCAAATATTGCAGCATATTGTTAACATTTATATTGCCACTGCGCTTCTACAAACACGTATTTCATGACCCAACTGCCCTTTTCCACTACAATGAAATACCTTCCCCTGTCAGGAAAACCGCGATGCCCCGATTAACTCAGAAAGATATGACCGAAAGTGAGCAACGACAGTTAAAAACGTTACTCGATCAGGAAAGAAAAAGGCTCGGTCGCCCGCTGACTAATTCCGAAAATAACCATATCAAAGACGACTACATTGATACCTTAACGAAGGAGCGCGAGGCGGCGGCCAAGAAGGCCCGGGCAGAAAAGAAAAAGAACAAGTTTAAACCGGATGTTACAGCAACGTATGAATGGTCTGCCAATACCAATCTTCGCGGTCGACGTTAAACACAATAATTAAGCCTTTGCGTATGGGCTGGCCGCACAGAAAAATAAGATGGCAGGCCGCGATCCTGCCATTTGGCAAAGCGTTAAATGCTTTTTAATACATCAAGGGCATCCGTGGTCATGGATGGCGCAAATTCTATGATTTCGTAATCAGCAACCGCATTGAACGGGTCCTCAGCCAGAACTGATTCAAGCGATTGGCGATCCATGGTTTTTGCGAAAATCACCCCGCCCGTTCGCGGTATTTTTCTACCGGACGCGACGAATATACCTTGTGCATAATGCCTTTTCAGCCACTCGATATGGCCTTCCAGATAGGCTTCAACCTCTTCAATCGGTTTATTGTATGTCAGGCTAACGATAAACATTATTCATCCTTTTTTGGCGACAACTGATTTATTCACATGGGATTATTTAAGGCTATCTTCATCCATCAAGCTAAGCAACCGCGGTTTTTTCTCCTGTCTCCCCGGTTTGCGCGCCGTCTATGGCTTAAATATTTGTTAATTTTGTCACTTCTTTAAGCGTTTGATTCGCCATCATTAGCACTACAGTATACCCTGTCGCAGATTACACTCTATTTTCTGCCTTAGGCATCTATTACAAAAGGTCTCTTTTGCGTGGCAAAATTATTTTTACGTAGTGGAAGTTTGGATGACTTTCTGGCTCTGGGCGAAAATGGGCAGCCGGTTTATGCATCAGCACTTCAGTTACGGGAAACATTACGTCTTCGGAAACAACAACAGATTGCAGACTGTCTGGCCATTCCCCAACCCAATGAAAATGGCGACCGAATTGACTGGTATTCGCCGATCGAAGGTAAAGTGACCTCATGGATTGCCGCCAGTGAAAAGGAACGCGACGTTGCGCTAAAACGGTTGGAAACCTATCAGGTCGCCGTTGCTGACATTAGCCGGCGTGCGCAAAGTGCGGAGAACGCCGGGCAGAAGCTGTTTGGCGTCCTGCTGGCGAAAGCCATCCAGTTTCCGGGACCGAATCATGTCTATCTGGTTGATGGTAACCCCGTATTAACCTTCTGGGGTTTTGTCAATCTGGATAAGAAATCGCGAACCGACGCGCTTGACTGCCTGCGCCCGACAGAGAAAGAAAGTGAGCCGGTATTCACGGTTCCTGCATCCATCTCCGCCTATGCCGAACCGCCCGAAGCGCCGGTTGCGCCCTCCACGCCTGAACCAAAACCTGTTATGACGACGCCGGAGCCAGTTCCAGAACCTGCCGTGGCCGCCCGCCGTCCCTGGTTACGTCTGTGGTGGTTATTCCCGGCGGCAGCGTTAATGGCCGTATTGTCTTTCTTTATTCGCGGCGGATTTTCTGAACAGAACGCGACGCCAGAACCCGCGCCATTAGCATCAATCGTTAAGCCAGAAAAACGCGCCTTGCCTTCTTCTGCCAGCACATCAGAATCGGAGCCACCGGTGGTGAGTAACGCCACGACGCCGGCACCCGTACCGCCAGAAACCGTGCCAGCAGCCGAGCCGGTAGTCGCCACAACCGCGCCGACTGAAGAGCCTGTTGCGGAAACACCGACGGTTAAACCACCGGTGACCACCGAGCCGAAAGAAATCGCAGCAGTTCCCGCAGAGCCCGCTCCTGCTCCAGAAACGCCGATAGTCCCGGCAGGAAAAGACGATCTGGTCATGCCTGCGGATGCCGTGCGTATGGGTTCCATCAACTTCCTCAATGGAAACTGGCGGGTCGCTGTCAATGTGAGAACGCCGCCGATCACGGGCCGCCCCCCCAGCCTGAGCTATCAAATCAGGAACGGCAAAGGCACCGCGCGGATTACGCATGGTGACGGTGTCACTTGTCGTGCGGATATTGAAGCGGGGTTGATGAGTTCCGGTAATCTGATTATTAACAGCCGTACCAGAGCGCGGTGCAGTGATAATTCCAGATTCCAGATGCCGGAAATCGTATGTAAACAAGGCGCGGCTGCGACTGGCGCAGCGGAGTGTATCGGTCGCTACAACGCTGACTCGGTTTTCCCTATGACGATAAAGCGTGAGAGTAAATCCTAATGCTAGCAACGATTACTGATTACAAACAAAGAATTACGCTTATCCAGGACAGTGGGATCCAATTTCTGGATTTCGCGTTAAAACCGGAAGCAAGTCTTGATTTTCCGAATAAATATGTTCGTAAAAGCGCCAACGGACCGTTACTGCGCCTGATTTACGATGAGCGGACGGACAAATATTTGCTGCCGTCCCCCGCAGGCGCGCCGCCGGAAGTGGTCAAGCCCGAGCTGAGTATTCCGCTTGAACAATCGCTGAAGCTGCTGGAAAAGATCTGGTTGCCGCTGCCCTTTTTGCGTTTCAATCCGCCGCGTACATTTATGGGCGGACCGGATAACTGGGTGCGAATGCAAGTCCTCGCGCTGGACACACCGGATCAGGATGGTAATACCCACCGTATCTGTCTGGCATTTGATACCAAAGTATATCCAGAAGGTCATCCTTACGAAGCGCTGGCGCCGAATGAGAATGACATCAAAACCGGTGGCAGCTTTGCATTGGCCTATCGCAGTGACGAACTGGGCGAATTCCTCGATCAAACCTGGGTTGATGGCTGGCTGAGAGAAGTCTTCACTCAGCGGGCGGCCCGGCAGGAAAATCGGGATGCGCGGGATATCAAAGCCGCACTCAGAGGATTTGAATATCAGGCGCACTACATGAACCTGCTGGACATGTTGGGCAACCAGCTGTCTATACCAGAAATTCGAATTAATACCAACACATTACAAGAACCGGCCGTCAATGTTGACCTGATCCTTGACGTGGGTAACTCTCACACCTGCGGTATTCTGGTTGAAGATCACGCCGATGAAAGTAACGGCCTGAAACAGACCTACGAGTTACAATTGCGCGACTTGAGTAAACCGCATTACCTGTATAACGAACTATTTGAAAGCCGCGTTGAATTTGCCCAGGCGAAGTTCGGTAAGCAAAACTTCTCCGTGGAAAGCGGCCGGGATGATGCGTTTATCTGGCCTTCGATTACCCGCGTTGGCCGCGAAGCCAGCCGTATGGCGCTGTTGCGTCAGGGCACGGAAGGTTCAACCGGTATTTCCAGTCCGCGTCGTTATTTGTGGGATGAAGAAAGCTATGCGCCCGGCTGGCGTTTCAGTCAACCGGATGCGCATTCGCAAAATGAGCCGCTGGCGACCGCCATGCCGATGACCATCCTGCTCAATGATGAAGGTCAACCGCTGTACGACCAGCCGTTGGACGAACGTCTGCCGGTATTCTCTCCGCACTACAGCCGCAGTTCCATCATGACGTTTATGCTGTCCGAGTTGTTGGTTCAGGCAATGATGCAAATGAACAGTGCGGCACAACGGCTGAAAATGATCCACTCGTCCGCGCCGCGTCAATTACGCAATATTATTCTGACGTTGCCTTCGGCCATGCCTAAACCAGAACGTGAAATTTTCCGCCGCCGGATGCATGAAGCGATCGCGCTGGTGTGGAAAGCCATGGGTTGGCACCCGCTGGATGATGATTTCACGACACCGTCGGACAAGCAGAAAAGTCGCGTACCGGTGCCGGAGGTTCAGATCGAATGGGACGAAGCCACCTGTGGACAAATGGTCTACCTGTATAACGAAGCCCAGGTAAATTTTGGCGGTCGTGCGGAAGACTTTTTTGCCAGCATGTCGCGTCCGGATAAAGAACTGGCCGAAGGTGAACCTGCCGGTAAAACGTTGCGTATCGCATCGATTGATATCGGCGGCGGCACGACCGATCTGGCGATAACACAATATTTGCTGGATGACGGCGTCGGGAATAACGTTAAAATCATTCCGCGCCTGCTGTTCCGTGAAGGCTTTAAGGTCGCGGGCGACGACATCCTGCTTGATGTGATTCAACTTTACGTTTTACCGGCGCTTCAGGCGGCGCTGAAAAATGCCGGTATGGCCAGCCCGGATATGCTGATGGCGAAACTATTCGGCAGCGAAGGCCGTATGGACGGACAGCTCACATTGCGTCAACAGGTGACGTTGCAGATCTTCATTCCGATTGGCCGCTCGATTCTGGAAGCCTATGAAAGCTTCGATCCGCTGGATACCAGTGCCGAAATCGAATCTACTTTTGGTGAATTACTGACACAACATCCGACACCGAAAGTGCTGGAGTACGTCAACACGGAAGTACAACGCGAATTGCCGGTAGATGACAATCCGTTTGATATTTTACAAGTGCCGCTCATTCTTAAATTGAGCAAGCTGCACGGCGAGTTCTTGTCCAACCGCATGAGTATTACGCAAAATCTGCGTTTAATGTCCGAGGTGGTGTCGCTCTACTCGTGCGACATTTTATTGCTGACTGGACGCCCTTCCCGTTTCCCCGGTATCCAGGCGCTGTTCCGGCATTTGCAGCCGCTACCGATTAACCGCATGTTATCGCTGGACGGTTATCATACCAATGACTGGTATCCGTTCAATAAACGCGGACGCATTGATAATCCGAAATCGACGGCGGCGGTGGGCGCCATGCTGTGTCTGCTGGCGCTCGATTTGCGTTTGCCGGGCTTCTATTTCAAAGTCGGGGATTTCCAGCCCTATTCCACGATCCGCTATCTCGGCATGATGGATGCGAATAACGCCCTGACCACGGATAACGTGTATTACGGCGACATCGATCTGGATGACGCCGATTTCGAATTAGGTCCGGACGCCAGTTTCCAGGTGCGCGGTTCTCTTTGCCTGGGCTTTCGCCAACTCGATAACGAACGTTGGCCAGCGTCTGCGCTGTATATCTTGTCGATCGTCGATCAGGATTTGGCGAGGAAAGTCGTTGGCGATAGCATCCTGCGTGTCAGACTCGCCGTGACGAAAGGCGATGGGCAGGATAGTCCGGGACGTTTTGAAATCGCAAGTGCCGTTCTGGAAGATGGCACCCCTGTTCCTGCGCAGCATTTGCGACTTAAGTTAAACACCTTAACCGCTAACGGAACAGGCGCGACGCATTACTGGATCGATAGTGGGAGTGTATTTAGAAAATGAGACCTTTAACGCCTAAACAACTCTCCAGCCGACTCAACAGCCAGCTACAAGCCGTCACCGAGGGCGTTGAGCAGGCCATCGACTGGATTGAGAACACGCGGCAGAATGCGCCGCGTCTGGATATGGAAGCAGACCGTCTGATCGTCACGCTGCGCCGCCATCGCAACAAAACGAAACATCTGGCGAATGTGTCATTCAAAGAGATCGCCATTGGTTTCTTTGGTCTGTCGCAGGCAGGGAAATCTTATCTGATATCTTCTCTGGCATCTGGCGAAAACGGCAAACTGGAAACGTCATTCGAAGGGCAACAGTTAGACTTTCTGACGCATATCAACCCGACCAATCAGGCCACGGCCCTGGTTACGCGCTTTAGCCGTCAGGCCGGAGTAAAAAACAAGTCCTTTCCGGTGCAACTATTACTGCTCAGCGAAGTAGATATCGGCAAGATTATGGCAAATGCCTTCCTGTACGATCTCAATCAGGAAACCTCGTTCGAAGAATTAGATGAACACTATATTAGCGAACATTTGAAAACGCTGTCGCGACACCGCCAGGCGGAACCGGTAGACGGTATGACACGCGATGAAGTGGTCGAACTGTGGGATTATCTGGCTCGCCACGACGCCAAACGGCAAAAGCAGTTGGAAACACACTACTGGCCTGTCGCGGTGGAGCTGGCGCCTTATCTCAGCGTTGACGATCGCGCCCATCTGTTTTCAGTGCTGTGGGGTGACCTTAAAACGTTAACCGCAGCCTATCGTCATTTCGGCCATACCCTGCAACACCTGTCCGGAACAAGCAAGGTACTGGCGCCCCTCAGGATTCTGGTCGATGAAAATCAGCAGCCCGCCAACGGCATTATCCACGGAGCCACGCTGACACGCCTTAATACCGCTTCAGATCCCGGCGTGTTGGTGCGTCCGGTATTAAACGGTCGAGCAGGAAAAACCGTCGAGCTATCTCTGGCGGAATTGACCATGTTGGCCGTTGAGCTATTGATTCCGCTGCATTCGCCCCCTCGCGAAGCGCTGTTTGAGCAGGTCGATATTCTGGATTTTCCGGGATTTGGTGATACCAGCGAGGCGACGGAAGCCGGCAGTGATAACTACCCGCTGGCGCTAACGCTGCTGCGCGCCAAACGCGCATACCTTCTGGAACGCTACACCGATAATCAGGAAATGAATGTCCTGATGGTCTGTACCGCGGCAGGTAAACGTGAAGATGTCAAAACCGTCGGCAAGGCGTTGGACTACTGGGTACGCCAGACGCAGGGAGAAAATACCCAGATCCGCAGCCGGCGCAAGCCAGGCCTGATTTGGGCGGTAACCAAATTTGATCGCCGCATTACCCACGGACAGAACCATGACGCGGCGGTACAGCGTTATGTCGGTAACCCCGGCGATGCCTGGGGGACCATGTTGGCCATGGATAAACGCGGCGTTACCCGGATGGCAACCTGGTTGGGAACTGAAGTCCACCGGGAAGTGAAACTTGGCCGCATCGGCGAGCAGCTCAGCGAAATTCAGCGTGAACTGAGTGACAACCTGCTGGGGTGCTGGTATCAGCCTGCCGGGGCTGACGACCCGGCGGAGAAACAGCGTATCGCGGAGACGCTGCTTAAATCACTGCAAACGCGAACCGGCGTACATGGCGAGCTGCTGGAACGTCTGTTGCCTTCCCGTGATGAACTGCGCCGTCTCTACCTGAAACAGCAAGATCCGTCGGGATATGCCGCTTACCATTCAGAGATTGAAGAGTCAGGCACGCCGCCCACCGGTGCCGATCCTTTTGGGATCGGGATCGAGATAGATCTGTTTGCCGACGATCCGATCGAACCTGACTCTCTGGCGTCCTCGCCGGTACAGACGCTCGACCACGGCTATGAAGCGGAATACGCCCATCATGTATATCGCTACTGGGTTAATCACCTGCGCGGCCAGCCTGAAAACTCGCCGCTGATTGAACTGTTGGGCGTGACAAAAGCAACGATTGAAATTCTGGTGGAGGAACTCATCACCGCCAGCATTCGCCTGAATATTGAGGACGCGCTGGTTGGTATGCTGGTCGATACGGAACAATTAGGCGTTCACCGCGAAAGTAAAGCGGATCGTCAGGTTTCCCGTGTCCTGACCGTGTTGGGCGACTTTGTGGCATGGCTGGGCTTTCAGCAAATGGAAGAAGCCTTGCGCCCTGCCAGCCGAATTAATCGTGGACACCGGATCTTTGCCAAGCCGGAAAAACAGGCGGTAAATTTCGGTGCGTCACAGCGCCTGACCAGACTGGCGCTGACGCCAACCAACAACACCGCTTTTTATATCTATGACTGGCTGGTTGGTTTGAATGAAATGATTATCCAGAATGCAGGATATTCCGCCGGACGGGAGATCAGTACCGATCAGCGCGAGCAGTTAGGGGATATTCTGACGCTGATTAAACCGGCAGAGAAATAATCAGTTAAGCGCACAAAAACCGCTGTGCTTTTGTGCGCTCACCTGCCCAGCAGTATTGCGAATGAATCCCGCTGGGAGCAATACGCTTACCCTTTTCTTTTCCCCGGCATCATTCTGATTAAGGTATTGTCGCGCACAATATAGTGATGATAGAGCGCCGCCGCCGCATGAAGTCCAATGATAAAATATCCGACGCTGGCGATGGTTTCATGGATATCGATGAGATCGCTCTCCATAATCAGATCCGGCTCCGCGCTGAATGGCATCGGAAAGAAGAAAAACGACCATTCGATGCCGCCATAATAAAGTGATAGCGCCCCCATCAGCGGTAGGCCAATAAACATGAGATAGAGTACGCCATGAACGGATTTGGCGAGAATCCGTTGCCAACGCGGTAATGGCGGCACAATTTCCGGTTCCTGGTGGGTAATTTTGATAACGATACGAGCCACACTCAGAATCAATACGCTCAGACCACAGGTATAATGCAGGACTCTCATCCATTCGCGGGCGTTTGAGCCACGTGGCACCAAGCCTCGAAGCTCCATGGCACAATACGTCACAACAATCAAAACAAAAATAATCCAGTGGAAAAAGATTTGGCTCGGGGCGTATTTTTTCATGAGTCATCCTCTGAAAGCTCGAAACATTCATACACGATATAAATCAGATTAGGAAAAGATTAAAACCTTTAAAAGCTTTTCATGAAAATAACTCACGATACGTATGACGTCCGGCGCCTGTTCTATCGGTAGCTTTCCCCGTTAGTGGCTAGTGCGGATACGCAAGATCCCTGCCTGAGCGGTTATTTTCTCAGGCAGGGTTTCTATTGTTTATTTTGGTAATTTCACGGCCAGGTCTTTTATTTTTACTGGCAATTCAGTGCGTAAAGAACGATTAGCGGCGATGCCTGTTAAAATAGACATGGCGCCGTCCCGATAATCGGCTGCCCGATTTAATGGGTCCGGCTCGGGGGTGCCAAACAAATCATTCAGCATGACCCGATCGCCGCCGCCATGACCGCCCTTCTTATATGCAACAGGGACGATATAAGGCTCATCGAACATGGGATATACTTTTATCTCACATGTATTCAGAGCGCCTTCGTCCTCTTTTTGCCCTCCTCCGTTCACATAGGATTTTTCAACCAGCTTCATTTCCAATCGACCTTTACTGCCGTTAAAGACCACATTCAATCCTTCCCAGGGTAAATAGGCATTTAATGAATAGGTCATGATGGCTTTATTTTTATAACGCACCATCACACCCATCACATCTTCAATATTAATCCCGTCGTCAAAAACGCTTTTATCCCGAAGATAACCATCTTCATGTTCTGCATTCAAATAAAGCGCCGTCAACTGTTCGCTTTTATTCATATGTAGCGCGAAAGGATCATTCTCCGCTGCCGAGCTATTATGTGAACGGGTATAAAATTGGGTTACCCCACGATTTTCCGCATTGGCTTTACCATAAAAACGCAGATCGCCTTGGGCATATACCGTTTCTGGTTCGCTAGCCAGCCAGAAGTTGACCAGATCGAAATGATGGGTCGATTTATGCACCAGCAAACCGCCGCTGTTGCGTTTGTCACGATGCCAACGACGAAAGTAATCTGCGCCGTGTTCGGTATTGAGCAACCATTCAAAATGTACCGAGAACACCTCACCAATGATACCGGCAGCGATTAGCTCACGGATTTTGCTGTGATGCGGAGCATAGCGATAGTTGAACGTCACCCGCAGCTTGCGACCCGTGCGGTTGATGGCATCGATAATTGCCTGACATTTATCTTCATCAATGGTCATTGGTTTTTCGCTGATCACATCACAGCCAAGTTCCATTGCCCGGATAATATAGTGGTGATGTGTACGATCCACGGATGTGACAATCACAATATCAGGTTTGGTTTCCGCGATCATTTGCTCGAATTGATCGGCCCGATAAGTAGCCACCGATTCATGCCCGAATTTTTTGATTATTTGATTCGCATAATCCATTCGCGTCTGATTAGTATCACAGAATGCAACAAAGCCCCCTTCCTGCTGATAATCTCTGGCTATAGACTCCAAATAAAGGCCGGAACGCCCTCCCGTGCCGACCACTGCATATTTTTTCTTCATTATCATCATTTCCTCTTTCTTAATGACGCGCTTTGAATAAGCTATTTCGATTGATTGACAGGCTTTCGCCAATGTTTTATATCCTTTATCCACCTTTGACTGGTTGCAGTGAATAACACATGAGTTTTCATCCCCCGCTACGGTTGCTGGAGGTAAATACGCCGCTAATTTGGCATTGGCCTCATTTTCTTGAGATCATGGCTGTCATTGATAAATATCATTTCAATGGTCTTATCATTCATCAGCAAAATATGCTGGCGCTGCTCGCCCGCCCATCCCTATTTAGCAAAGGTCCGGGAATAGAAAACCTGAATCATGAACGCGAAAGTACGCTGAGTTATCTGCAACGAATTAGCGATTATTGCCAGTCGAAAAACATTCAGCTGTGGATTCAGGGGGAAGCGTTTCCGAATGACGCAAAAATAAAGCAAAAATTCCCCGAGTTCTTTCTGCACGAAAGCAGCAGCGGCGGCAGCCAATTTCTGAACCGCTTTTACAGTGAAATACTGGATGAGGTCATTGCGGCCCTGCCCGATATCAGCGGCATGATCCTGAGCCTGCAAATTCCGGAGTTTCATACCGAACAGTGGAAGGATGCGATGAAAACACTGCACCGCTGTTTGCGCCGACGTGGCAAAAAACTGGTTTTGCGTGATTACACGGACGACAGCTGGCCGCGACGTCAGTTGCAAACTACGCTGAATAGCCTGCCAAATGATGTTCGCGTCTCTCTCAAAGCGACGGCGCTGGGCTATCGTCCCGGTTTTGCCAACAACCCGGATCTGGCTGACTTTAAAGGCTACAAAAAATGGGTCGAATTCGATCTCTGGGGTATTGATTACGGTTGGACACTGTTGCCCTGCATGTTGGTGGACGAAATTCAGGGGCGTCTCAGTTGGGCGCACGCGGTCGCCGGTGACGAACTGGAAGCCGTCAGCGCCAGAATCAGCTGGGAATGGCTCAGCAACAGCTCGCTGTTGGAATCGATCAACGAAGTGAATCTGTTTGGCCTGTCGCAAATCGCCTGTCAATCCGGTGAAAATCTGCATGCCAGCGCTATCTTCCACCGTTGGCTGATGACGAACGGCGTGGATATCCGCAACAGGGTACGCCTCGAAACAGTACAGACCCTGTTTTTCAGCAGCTATGACTGGATGTGTAAAACACCTTATTTTCTGGGACGCCTGTTGCATCATCATAGCCAGATACCTCTTGGTTTTGAACATGCCATGCAGCTATTGCATGCTGAAACGCGCAGCGCCAACTGGGCGCAATCCTTTCAACCACTTTTTCCCGTCGATGACCCCGGGTTTGGCGAATCTCAGCGGCAATTAATTACGCTGGAATGTCAGCAGATGCTGTTTTTCGCACAACATTTACGCCAGTCCGCCCGGGAGATTCAACAGACCCGGTTATTGCCCGAAGCCCTCTCCGCACGCTTGTCAGCCAGTTGGGAATATGCCTGGCGTTACACCGGATTATTCAATCAAACCAAACAGCTGATTGCCGATCGCCTGTATATTGAGAACTACGGCCCGACGGCTTCCCGTCGCAATAGTCAGCTACAGCAAATCGGTGAAGCCCTGCGTTTTGCCAGTGAACTGCAAAACTGGTTGCTACAACACCGGCATGCTCATCCACATTTCCTAACGATGCTGATGACGCCAGAGCGTCTGAACAAACTTGCCGAAAGCTGTCGTTTGGCAGACTGAAACCGTGGTGGCTGGTTAACAGCATAGAAGTGAGCAACGCTGATTGAAATGGCGTTTTTAAAAGAGAGGCGGGGAAAATCAGGATAATCGGTTAATTTGTGATATGAATTGCAAATATCATAATTTTAATGTGATTAACATCGCATATTCTCAGCTTAAAAACGTGATTCTTTTCTCTTTTTCACCATTATCCTGTGATGTATATCGCGTTTTATTTTTTAATGCCGGGACGTATACCGGATACTGCGCTTTGTTAAATAATGCCGGCATCAACTCTCAGATAAGGAATAAATATGCAGGTTTTCTTTCTGGACAAAATGTTAACCCCCATCGGCGAATTAATGATTATTGCAGATAAAAATAATCACCTTCGGGCAGTGGAATGGAGTGAATATGAAGAAAAATTATATTGTTCGCTAAATCGCCGTTATCGACATATCCCTTTCTCATTGCAACCTTGCCATAATCCCGGAGGGCTAACCGAGAGTCTGCAACGCTATTTCGCAGGGGATTTAACGGTTATCGAAACGCTGCCGGTTGCATCGGTTGGCACCGAATTTCAACAGCAGGTCTGGAGCCAGTTGCGCCAGATTCCGGCAGGACAAATAATGACTTACGGAACACTGGCCGCGCGTTTGGGGCGCCCTACTGCGTCGCGCGCCGTTGGCATGGCGAATGGATCAAACCCGGTCAGTATCGTGGTGCCCTGTCACCGGGTTATTGGCGCCAACGGTGCCTTGACTGGATATGCCGGCGGCGTGCACCGAAAACAGTGGCTATTAACCCATGAGGGATATTTTCCGCAGCAAGATATATTGCCGCTATAAAGCGTATTTTCCCGACAACATTTTGATCGTTAACGTATATTCTGCTAAGTATTAGCGCGAATTTATAGTTAGTTCACTATATATCGGTCTTTTCAGCGGATTAGTAGTCTTATCACCGACGATAAAAGCTGTTAAAATTGACCAATATCAATTATCGCCTGAGCAAAGTCTATGATCCCGGAAAAGCGAATTATTCGACGCATTCAGTCTGGCGGTTGTGCTATCCACTGCCAGGATTGCAGCATCAGTCAGCTATGTATTCCTTTTACCTTAAATGAACACGAGCTCGATCAGCTTGATAATATTATTGAAAGGAAAAAACCCATCCAGAAGGGACAGGCATTGTTCAAAGCTGGCGATGAGTTGAAATCGTTGTACGCTATCCGCTCAGGTACCATTAAAAGTTATACCATCACCGAACAGGGTGATGAACAGATCACGGGATTCCATCTGGCAGGCGACCTGGTCGGTTTCGATGCGATCGGCAATGCACAACATCCAAGTTTCGCCCAGGCGCTGGAAACATCCATGGTGTGTGAAATCCCTTTTGAAACACTGGATGACCTCTCCGGCAAGATGCCCAATCTGCGTCAGCAAATGATGCGCCTGATGAGCGGTGAAATCCGTGGCGATCAGGACATGATTCTGTTGCTGTCGAAGAAAAACGCGGAAGAGCGTCTGGCGGCGTTTGTTTATAATTTGTCGCGCCGTTTTGCCCAACGCGGTTTTTCTCCTCGAGAATTCCGTTTAACCATGACCCGTGGTGATATCGGTAATTATCTGGGGTTAACGGTTGAAACAATTAGTCGTCTGCTGGGTCGTTTCCAGAAGAGCGGCATTCTGGCGGTAAAAGGCAAATACATCACCATCGAGAATATCGATGCGCTTTCCGAACTGGCTGGTACTCCCCGTAACAAAGCCTAACTGATTGCCGGATCAGTGATTTTCTTATTTTATTGATCCGGTCCACATCATCTGTTGTCCAAAGCGATTCCATTGGGGTACTCTTAATTTACAGACTGTGGATCAACAGCTGTTTGGAGGACCTATGGCAAAGTATCAGAACTTACTTGTCGCTATTGACCCGAATCAGGATGACCAACCAGCGCTGCGTCGGGCGGTTTACCTGGTTCAGCGGCTCGGCGGCCGAATCAAGGCGTTTTTGCCTATCTATGATTTTTCTTATGAAATGACCACCCTGCTTTCTCCGGACGACCGGACAGAAATGCGGCAAGGCGTCATCCAGCAGCGTACCGAATGGATTACGGAACAGTGTAAATATTATCTTGATGCGGGCGTTCCGATAGAGATCAAAGTGGTCTGGCACAATAAGCCATTTGAAGCCATTATTCGGGAAGTGATTGCCGGACAGCATGACCTGCTGCTAAAAATGGCGCATCAGCATGACCGGCTGGAGGCCGTTATTTTTACCCCAACCGACTGGCAGTTATTGCGTAAATGTCCTTGTCCGGTCTGGATGGTGAAAGATCAGCCCTGGCCGGAAGAAGGACGGGCCTTAGTTGCCGTTAATCTGGCCAGTGAAGACCCGTATCACGATCCGCTCAATATTAAGCTGGTCTCCGAAACGCTGGAACTGGCAAAACAGGTCAACCAAACGGAGGTCCATCTGGTCGGCGCCTATCCGGTTACGCCCATCAACATTGCAATTGAACTGCCAGATTTTGATCCCGGGGTGTACAACGATGCAATTCGTGGTCAGCACCTGATTGCCATGAAATCACTGCGCCAGAAATTTAATCTGGATGAACGAGTGACTCACGTGGAAAAAGGTTTACCGGAAGAAGTTATTCCCGATTTAGCGGAGCATTTACAGGCCGGCGTCGTGGTACTGGGATCGCTCGGCAGAACCGGTCTTTCCGCCGCGTTTATCGGTAATACCGTGGAACACGTCATCGATCACCTGAAATGTGACCTGCTGGCGATCAAACCTGATGACTTTGTTTCGCCGATTACGCTTGAAGACCAGGAAGACGAGGACGCGTAGAAAGAACCGTCGGCATTCTCGATTTAGAAACCGTAAAAAAGGGGCGATATTATCGCCCCTTCGCCTTTTCTCATATTACGTTGCTTACAGCGCTTTCAGGATCGCCTCTACGCTCGCTTTGGCATCACCAAACAACATCTGCGTATTTTCTTTAAAGAACAGCGGATTCTGAACGCCGGCATAGCCGGTATTCATTGAACGTTTGAATACGATAACATTCTGCGCTTTCCACACTTCCAGCACCGGCATCCCGGCGATGGGGCTATGCGGATCTTCCTGTGCTGCCGGATTAACCGTATCGTTGGCGCCGATGACCAGTACCGTATCGGTATCGGTGAAATCATCATTGATCTCATCCATTTCCAGTACGATATCGTAAGGTACCTTGGCTTCAGCCAGCAGGACGTTCATGTGCCCAGGCAGACGACCGGCAACCGGATGAATGCCAAAACGGACATTAATACCGCGGGCACGCAGTTTGGCCGTAATATCGTGAACCGGATATTGAGCCTGTGCCACTGCCATACCGTATCCCGGAGTGATAATCACAGAGGTCGAATTTTTGAGCAACTCTGCAACATCTTCCGCAGACGCTTCACGATACTCACCCATTTCCTCGCTTGCACCCGTAGAGGAACCATCGGTACCGAAGCCCCCGGCGATCACGCTGATAAAGGAACGGTTCATTGCTTTACACATAATGTAAGACAGGATGGCACCGGAAGAACCAACCAGCGCGCCGGTAACGATCAGCAGGTCGTTGCTCAACATGAAACCGGCAGCGGCAGCGGCCCAACCGGAATAAGAGTTCAGCATGGAAACCACGACAGGCATGTCTGCCCCACCGATAGAGGCGACCAGATGCCAGCCGAACGCCAGCGCAATGATCGTCATCAGCAGTAACGCGATAACCTGCAAAGCCACGCTGCCCGTATTAATGAAGACCAGCAACAGCAGGAAAGAAACAACCAGCGCCGCCAGGTTCATTTTATGGCGATGCGGCAGCATCAGGGGTTTGGATGAAATAATGCCGCGCAGTTTGCCAAACGCGACAACAGAACCGGTAAAGGTCACTGCACCGATGAAGATTCCCAGAAAGACTTCCGTCAAATGGATATTCACCATCACCGGATCGGTGATTTCGCCGTGATCGAGAAAACTGTTAAACCCAACCAGCACCGCGGCCAGACCCACAAAACTGTGGAGAATGGCAACCAGTTCCGGCATTTCCGTCATTTCAACTTTACGTGCCAGATAAACGCCGATCGAGCCGCCGATCACCATCGCGACGATAATCCAGGCCACATTTCCGGCATCAGGCCCCAGGATGGTGGCAAGCAGTGCAATCGCCATCCCGGTGACGCCAAAGATATTTCCCTGACGGGACGTTTCATGCTTGGACAAACCGGCCAAACTGAAAATAAATAAAATCGCGGCAACAATGTATGCAGCTGTAACTAATCCACCAGACATGTGTTACCCCTTAATTTTTGCGGAACATTTTCAGCATGCGCTGAGTGACGGTGAAACCACCGAAAATATTGATGCTGGCAATCAATACGGCAATAAAGGAAAAGAAAGACACCCATCCGCCGTGACCGATTTGCAACAATGCCCCGACAACGATAATGCCGGAAATCGCATTGGTTACCGACATCAGCGGCGTATGCAGCGCATGACTGACGTTCCACACCACGTAGTAACCCACGACGCAAGCCAGAGCAAATACAGTAAAGTGAGACAAAAATTCTTTTGGCGCCACGTTAGCCAGCCAGCCAAACAGCAGGATCGCCAGCGCAAGGAAAGCATATTTCTTCCAGGGAGACGAGGGTTTGGCCTCTTCTTTCACCACCGCAGCGGCGGGCTTGGCCTGTTGCGGTTGAGCGGAAACCTGGATCGGCGGCGCTGGCCAGGTAACTTCGCCCTCTTTGACGACGGTTACGCCACGAATAACATTGTCTTCGAAATCAACGTCAATCTCGCCGTTCTTCTCTTTACACAGCAGTTTCAGCAGGTTAACCAGGTTGGTACCGTAAAGCTGAGAGGACTGGGTCGGTAAACGGCTTGGCAGGTCGGTATAACCGATAATCTTGACGCCGTTTTCCGTTACCGTTACCCGATCGGCAATGGTCAATTCGCAGTTGCCGCCCGTTTGCGCCGCCAGATCGACAATCACGCTGCCGGGCTTCATGCTCAGCACCATCTCTTTGGTAATCAGACGCGGAGCCGGCTTACCGGGAATCAGTGCGGTGGTGACAATGATGTCCACTTCTTTTGCCTGTGCGGCAAACAATTCCATTTCCGCTTTGATAAAGGCTTCAGACATGACTTTGGCATAGCCGTCACCGCTGCCTGCTTCTTCTTCAAAGTCGAGTTCAAGGAACTCGGCGCCCATACTTTTGACCTGCTCTTTTACTTCCGGACGAGTGTCAAAAGCACGAACAATCGCGCCAAGGCTTCCAGCCGCGCCAATTGCAGCCAGACCGGCCACACCGGCGCCAATAATCATCACTTTTGCCGGCGGAACCTTACCGGCAGCGGTAATTTGTCCAGTGAAGAAACGACCAAATTCGTGGGCAGCTTCAACAATAGCGCGATAACCCGCGATGTTGGCCATGGAGCTGAGCGCATCCATAGACTGGGCCCGGGAAATACGAGGAACAGAGTCCATTGCCAGCACAGTCACCTGGCGCGCAGCCAGCTTTTCCAGCAGTTCAGGATTTTGCGCCGGCCAGATAAAGCTGACTACGGTGCTTCCCGCGCGGGTCAGCTCAATTTCATCATCCTGCGGTGCATTCACTTTCAGAACGATGTCAGATTGCCAGACTTCAGTACTGTCAACAATTGACGCCCCGGCTTCCTGATATGCCGCATCGTCAAAGCTGGCCAGTTTCCCCGCTCCACTTTCTATCGCGACCTCAAAGCCAAGTTTCAGCAACTGCTCAACCGTTTTCGGCGTTGCTGCAACCCGTGCTTCATTGGTCAACCGTTCTCTTGGTACACCAATACGCATACTGATTCCCTTTTCGCTTATTTTAACGAAGGTTGTTATTTTCACTGTATCTATAATATGGATCAGCCGAGACCCGCTGCACCCTGTATCTCTTCAAGCAAATTCACCTATAACCTACTGAAAATGTGATCGATGATCCATACATAAAACGAATTTCACAGAAAAGCCGAGTTATCACGGGGATAGCCAGCTTTTTTTGGTCAGAAATCATGCTTATCTTCACCTTTTGTAGCATTATTATTGAAGTATTGTTCTGAGTCATTTCACAAAAATGATGTGTTATGGGCTTGTTAATGCAAAGAACAATATAAATATCCCTTATGATGGTAAAATAATCATTAACCGTCATTATTAGTGCTTTTCTCTATTCCACAGAGAAAAAAATAACCGGGGATGTCGCTTAAAATGCTGAAGCGTACCGGTTTATTCCGTGCGATAATCGGCGACTATTCTGTCACATCTTGATCGCTCAGTAAGTTGTAAACCAAATGCATCAGGCGAAAGGATTTTTTATGAAGCTGAAGACTACTGTTATTGTATCCACATTACTTTCATTAGCTGCATTTTCAGCGCACGCAGCACAGGAACTCACGCCGGAACAGGCTGAATCGCTAAAACCATTTGAGCGAATTTCCTTTATCGGGCGTTTTAATGCCATAAACGAAGCCGTGGCCGCGGCATCAAAGCGCGCAGATAAATTAGGCGCCGATTCGTTTTACGTTCAGAGTATGAACGACGTCAATTCTAGCGGTAACTGGAATGTAACGGTCGATCTCTATCATAAAGATGCTCCGAAGGTGGACCCGACGAAAGTCGAGTACCGCACGTTTTATGGCGTGAAAGAGCTGCCGAAAAATGAAGCTTACGCTCTGGAGCCGTTTGATACGGTCACCGTTAGCGGTTTCTTCCGTAGCCAGCCCGATCTGAATGATGCCATCGCAAAGGCGGCAAAAGATAAAAACGCTGACTCCTTCTATATTGTGCGTCAGGTTGATGTGAATTCCGACGGCGCTAATCAGAAAGTTACGGCTTACGTTTATAAAGCCGATGCGCCAAAACGTCAGATTCAAAGTACGGATGCGATCCCGGCTGATTCCGATGCCGGCCGGGCGGCACTGGCAGCCGGCGGGGCGGAAGCCGCTAAAGTAGAAATCCCCGGCGTAGCCAACTCCGGTAGCCCGAGCCGCAATATTGGCAATTTCTTCGAGACCCAGTCGTCTAAAGGTGGTCGTTACACAGTAACCTTATCCGATGGGACAAAAATCGAAGAGCTTAACAACGCCACCGCAGCGCAGATGGTTCCGTTTGATTCCATTACCTTCCGCGGCAATTTCGCCACGATACCGGCTGTTTCTGAGGCGGTTGCCAAACGTGCCGCGCAAAAAGGCGCCAAGTACTACCACATTACCAAACAGGCGCAAAATAAAGGCAGCAACATGACAATCAGCGCTGACCTGTATAAATAATCGTTCTGGTTACCTCCTCTTCCGGGGGTAAACCAAAATGAAAAAACCCGCCGGAGCAGCGGGTTTTTTCATTTTGGTCATCAGCGACAACCAGATGCAAATGGCACCTGCATCTCACTGAATTGAAGTCACTTAGTTACTGGTATCCAACTCAGGGAAGCTTTTCACCAGTTCATCAATGGCTTTGATCTGTTGCAGGAAGGGTTCCAGCTTATCCAATGGCAGTGCGGAAGGTCCATCGCACTTTGCATTGGCCGGATCCGGATGCGCTTCAATAAAGAGTCCAGCCAGACCGACCGCCATACCCGCGCGGGCCAGTTCCGTCACCTGCGCACGGCGACCACCTGATGCCGCACCAAACGGGTCGCGACATTGCAGCGCATGAGTCACGTCAAAGATCACCGGGCAGCCGTTGGAAACCTGCTTCATCACATTAAAGCCCAACATATCCACGACCAGGTTATCGTAGCCAAAATTACTGCCGCGATCGCACAGAATGATCTGATCGTTGCCGCCTTCAATAAATTTATCGACGATGTTCCCAATCTGGCCCGGGCTGACAAACTGGGGTTTCTTCACGTTAATAACGGCACCCGTTTTTGCCATGGCTTCGACCAGATCGGTCTGGCGCGCCAGAAACGCCGGCAATTGAATAACGTCCACCACGTCGGCCACAGACTGAGCCTGATAGGATTCGTGAACATCGGTAATGACTTTTACACCGAAAGTCTGCTTCAATTCCTGAAAGATTTTCATGCCTTCTTCCAGACCCGGCCCGCGGTAAGAATGAATTGAGGAACGGTTAGCCTTGTCGAATGAGGCTTTAAACACGTATGGGATGCCCAGTTTCTGAGTTACCGTGACGTAATGCTCACAGATACGCATCGCCAGATCGCGTGATTCAAGTACATTCATGCCGCCAAACAGTACAAAAGGCAAATCGTTGGCAACCGGGATATCCCTTACCTTGACCACTTTGTTCTTCATACTTTTACCTTAATGTCGGATAACTCGAAATTGAATAAATTAAAAATGAACTCGTGCAAAACCGTGTCCATGTAAAACAATATCAATGTAAAACAATGTGCTTTTGTTCTATGGAGTGAATCTGAACCTTGATCATTTCACTCACCGGATCTTCAGGACACTGCTCAACAAAATAATTGAGATCGGACAACGCGATATGATCGCAATCCAGTTGTGCGTAAATCAGGCCGCGATCGCGGATTTCATAGGGATCATCCGGATCAAACTGCAATACCGCTTCACTGGCTCTCAGGGCCAGCTCCATCTGTTTTTCTTCCATAAGCGCGACTTTCAGCGTATCAAGCATCTTACGCACAATGAGCACATTCTCGGCTTCATCCAGATCTTCATCCATCAACTGGGATGACGGACCAATGTTGCCTTTGAGCCATACATCCAGAATGTGTTCACTCAGCGTATCGCCATTTAACGGGTTGATCAGCCATATCTCTTCATCCAGCCAATCAGCCCGTAGAATCAGCTGGGTCGGGAAAATCACCGGCAGCAGCGGCAGGCCGAGTTCATGGGCGATATGCAGAAAAATCACGCCTAAAGAAACCGGCATCCCCTGACGCGACTCAAGCACTTTATCCAGCCACAGCACATCGGAAAGCCGATATACCCCGCTGGCTCCGCCAAATCCCCAGGTGTGAAAAAAAAGCTCAATCAATTTCTCCAGTTGCAGATCCTGTTCAAGATCGTCAGCGATAACAGAACGAGCTTCATCAACCAGCTGTTGCAGATTTTGCCGCACACTCTGGGCGGGGAAGTCACGGCGGATGGCCTGTGAAACTAATACGACACCTTCACTTAACTGTGAACGGTTGAATTCAAAATCAGCAATAGAACTCATAGTTATTCCATCAGCAGCGGTAACTTAGTAAGTGAAATCTGCATAACCAGATAAAAGCATACCAAGGCGAATATAAACGCCAGCCAGCGAACCTTCTGGCTGCGTGGGCGTTTCCCCAAGGCGATCGAGCCAAGGAAGATATAAATAATAACGCCAAACAATTTTTCCGTCAGCCAGCTTTGTTCAGCGGTAAACGGATAAACATGGTTAATGAAAACTAACGCCAACCCACTGAGCAGCAGCAACGTATCATTAATATGCGGGAGTATTTTCACCCAGCGTTGCTGCAACATTGCCGGCTGGCGGCATAACCAAAAAAAGCGCAGTACAAACAGAAAAAGGCTGGCGCCGACAGTAACCATATGCAAATAGGCAAAACCCAGAAAAAGCACCACGCGAGTTTACTCCTGAATCATCGTGTTGTTATCGTTTTCATCCATTATCCGAGCGAAAACTGGCCGAGCGAGACGCGGTCATTGCCGCCATAATCCTGACAGGTTTCAACGTGTGCAAACCCCTTCTGTTGCAAAAGTTGACGAACTACCGCGCCTTGCCGCCAGCCATGCTCCAGCACCAGCCAACCGTCCGGCTGCAAATAATCCACCGAGTTTTCAATGATGAAGCGCAGATCGGCCAGCCCGCCTTCTGCGGCGATCAGCGCGCTGGCTGGTTCAAAACGCACATCGCCCTGAGAAAGATGACTATCTGCGGCATCAATGTAAGGCGGGTTACTGACAATCAACGTAAAACGCATCGATGCCAGCGGCGAAAACCAGTCGCCTTGCAGGAACCGAACATTCTTTATGTTCAGCCGGGCGGCATTATGCTGAGCCAACGCGACGGCTTGCGGTTGAACGTCAATTCCCGTTACCTGGCAATCCGGACGTTCACTGGCGATAGACAATGCAATCGCCCCCGTGCCGGTACCTAAATCCAGTACGCTGGCGGCGGTTCCGGGCGGCAGCCGCTGCAATGCCTGTTCAACCAGACATTCTGTATCCGGACGAGGAATCAATGTCGCAGGCGATACGGCCAGCGACAGTGACCAAAACTCGCGCTCACCGGTCAGATAGGCGACAGGTTCACCGTTCATCCGCCGTGCCAGCAAGGATTCCAGCCGTTGCAACTGCGTTTCCGTCAACATTGTCTCGCCAAACGCCACCAGAAACGTACGCGCCTTGCCCGTGACAAACCCCAGCAGCACCTCTGCATCGCGTTTCGGACTTTCCCCGGCGGCAAGACGCGCCGTCGCCGAGGTTAACCAGGCTTGATAATTCATTATTCCTGCTCGGATAGCGCAGCCAGCTGATCGGCCTGATATTCCTGCACCACAGGCTGAATCAGCATATCCAGTTTCCCTTCCATTGCTTCATCCAGACGGTAAAGCGTCAGGTTAATGCGGTGGTCCGTCACCCTTCCCTGTGGGAAATTGTAAGTACGGATACGGTCTGAACGATCGCCGCTGCCAAGCAGATTACGGCGAGTAGAGGCTTCTTCCTGCTGGCGTTTTTGCACTTCTGCCGCCCGGATGCGGGCGCCCAGCACGGATAGCGCTTTAGCCTTGTTTTTGTGCTGTGAACGTTCATCCTGACATTCCACAACAATGCCTGTCGGCAGGTGGGTAATACGAATAGCGGAATCAGTGGTGTTGACGTGCTGCCCACCCGCTCCCGAGGAACGGAAGGTGTCAATACGTAAATCGGCCGGGCTGATTTCCGGCAGTTCGGCTTCCGGAATTTCCGGCATCACCGCCACGGTGCACGCTGAGGTGTGAATCCGTCCCTGAGATTCAGTTGCCGGAACGCGCTGAACGCGGTGGCCGCCTGATTCGAACTTAAGCTGGCCGTAAACACCATCACCGGATACTTTTGCGATCACTTCTTTATATCCACCATGTTCGCCGTCACTGGCGCTCATGATTTCAACTCGCCAGCGGCGAGCCTCGGCGTAACGGCTGTACATACGGAAAAGATCGCCGGCAAAGATCGCCGCTTCATCCCCGCCGGTTCCGGCCCGCACTTCCAGAAAGCAACCGCGCTCATCATCGGGATCTTTCGGCAACAGCAGCACCTGAAGTTGCTGTTCCAACGCGTCATTGGCGGTTTTGGCCTGCTTTAATTCATCCTGAGCCATTTCACGCATTTCCGCATCATCCAGCATCAATTCTGCGGTCTGTATATCTTCTTGTACCTGCTGCCATTGTTGGAAACAGCGAGTAATATCAGTGAGCTGCGCGTATTCACGCGACAAGGCCCGAAAACGGTCCATATCAGCAATGACGCTGGACTCACCGAGTAGCGCCTGAACTTCTTCATGGCGTTCTTGTAACGCTTCCAGTTTAGCAACAATAGAAGGCTTCATGCGGGCGGTTAAATCCTGTTAAGAGAGATGAATGCTAGTCCAGCCCAAGGCTGTCGCGTAAAATTTGTAAACGTTGCAGATCGCCATCACGAGCTGCCTGCTGAAGGGATTTGGTAGGTGCATGGATCAAACGATTGGTTAACCGGTGCGTCAGTTCCTGAATCACCGCTTCTACATCATTGCCCTGCTGAATGGCCGCCAGCGCTTTGGCGGTCATTTCCGCGCGCACTTCATCAGCCTGCGCCCGGTAATCACGGATAGTTTCCACTGCGGACTGCGATCGCAGCCAGGCCATAAAGTCGGAGCTTTCCTGCTGAACAATGGATTCAGCCTGAATGGCCGCCGCTTTACGCTGTGCAAGATTATGTTGAATGATGGCATGCAAATCATCAACGCTATAAAGATAGACGTTAGGCAACTTGCCAACTTCCGGTTCAATATCACGCGGAACCGCGATATCCACCATCAACATCGGCTGATTACGTCTGGCTTTTAGCGTCCTTTCCATCATTCCTTTTCCGATAATTGGCAACGTACTGGCTGTCGAACTGATGACAATATCCGCATGGGCAAGCTGTTCATCAAGCTCGGCCAGCGTGATGACTTCCGCACCGACTTCCATCGCCAGCGCCTGCGCGCGCTCTCGGGTACGGTTGGCAATGACCATGCGTTGAACCTGATGTTCACGCAGATGGCGGGCAACCAGTTCTATCGTTTCTCCCGCACCGACCAACAGCACGTTAACCTCGGTCAGAGATTCAAAAATCTGTCTCGCTAGAGTACAGGCGGCAAAAGCCACCGATACCGCGCTGGCTCCGATGTCGGTTTCAGTACGAACCCGTTTGGCCACGGTAAACGATTTCTGGAATAATCGCTCAAGTTCACCGGAAAGCGACTGTTCGCGCTGCGATTCGGCAAAGGCTTTCTTTACCTGTCCCAGAATCTGAGGTTCGCCCAGCACCAATGAATCCAGCCCGCTGGCGACTCTCATCAGATGGCTGACCGCGGCGTTATCCTGATGCCAGTAGAGGCTCTGGCGAACTTCATCCGGATCCAAATGATGGTATTGACACAGCCACTCAATTAATTGTTCAAGTTGGTTTTCCTGCTCTTCAACGCTCAGGTACAGTTCGGTACGGTTACACGTCGACAACAGCACTCCGCCTTGCACCAGCGGCTGCTGTAACAAGCTGTCGAGAGCCTTCCCCAGCGTATCTGGCGAGAAAACAACACGTTCCCGCAAAGAAACAGGAGCAGTTTTGTGATTAATACCAAGCGCAAGCAGGGTCATTGAACAATTCTTGAGTAATACCGGTGTTAGTATGGGTTTCGTCTGAAAGGCATTCTACTTGATGCGGGGAAGCAAGAAAAGCGACGGCGCGTGATGCGGCTCATATGAGGTATATACTCTATGGCAGGAATAACCTGCGTCGAGGTGAAATAACAAACGTTGACGCTGAGCGACAAGCCCGTTAGCGTGACACACCTGTGGTACATAATACGATTGATAGGATCAAGCGATATGCCAATAAATACCGTCCGTTGCCTGCGGCTGCTGCCGTTAGCCAGCCTATTACTGACCGCCTGTAGCCTCAATCAACCCACCGGACCGGGGAAAAGTCCGACCTCGCCAGAGTGGCAACAGCATCAGCAAAAGGTACAGCAATTGAGCCAATATCAGACGCGGGGTTCCTTTGCCTATCTTTCCGATAGTAAAAAACTATATGCGCGTTTTTTCTGGCAGGAATCGTCGGCACAGCGTTATCGCCTGCTGCTGACCAACCCGCTGGGCAGCACCGAGCTGGAACTACGCACTCAACCGGGTAGCGTACAGATTACGGATAATCAGGGAAAACGCTACGAGGGCAAGGATGCCGAATATATGGTGCAGCAGTTGACCGGCATGGCGATCCCCCTCAACAATTTGCGTCAGTGGATCATTGGTCTGCCGGGGGATGCGACCGACTTCTCGCTCGACGATCAGTTTCTGCTGAATAAACTGACCTATCGTCAGGGGAATCAAAGCTGGACCGTCAACTATCAGAGTTACAACCGGAAGATGATCCCGCCGCTGCCGGAAAGCCTCGAACTCGTTCAGGGAGAACAGCGGATCAAGTTAAAAATGGATAACTGGACGGTAAACTAAGCCATGCAGCCCAATTGCATTGAAAGGTGGCCTTCGCCCGCCAAGCTCAATCTGTTCCTTTATATTACCGGCCGCCGGACGGATGGTTATCACCTGCTGCAAACGTTGTTTCAGTTTCTGGATTATGGCGACACGCTGACCATTACGCGCCGTCAGGACGACAGCATTAATCTGCTCACACCGCTGAAAGATGTTGAAAATGAGCAAAATCTGATCGTTCGCGCCGCCCGACTTTTGCAACAGCACTGTTTAGGTCATGGCATTCATCCCGTCTGTTTCGGTGCGGATATCCATATTGATAAATGTCTGCCGATGGGCGGAGGACTGGGCGGCGGTTCTTCCAATGCCGCCACGGCGCTGGTTGCGCTGAATCATTTGTGGGAATGCGGATTGGATACGGATACACTGGCGACGCTGGGCTTGCAACTCGGTGCCGATGTTCCGGTGTTCGTTCGGGGCCATGCCGCATTTGCGCAAGGCGTCGGCGAAAAGCTGACGCCGGCATCCCCGCCGGAGAAGTGGTATCTGGTTGCCCATCCAGGGATCAGTATCGCCACCCCGCTTATTTTTGGCGATCCACAGCTAAAACGAGATTCTCCGGTGCGGTCTTTAGAAACGTTATTAAAACAGACCTTCGTCAATGATTGTGAAGCTATCGTAAGAAAACGTTTTCGTGAGGTTGAACAGCTACTTTCATGGCTGTTAGAATACGCTCCGGCGCGCCTGACCGGAACGGGAGCTTGTGTGTTTGCTGAATTCGACACCGAGTCCGAAGCCCGTCAGGTGCTTGACCAGGCCCCGGAATGGTTGAATGGGTTTGTCGCGCGAGGCGTTAATGTCTCTCCGTTGCAACGTACACTTTCCGGGCAACTTTAGGTTTTGATAATAGCGCTTTGCTGTTAAGTGTGTTTTATCAAACCTGATTCATACACCCGTATGCATATTGCGCCTGTTATTGCGCCCTGTTCCCAAAGGCAAGCAGGTACAATATTTCTCTGGACGCAAGCCTGAGGTTCTTCTCGTGCCTGATATGAAGCTTTTTGCTGGTAACGCCATCCCGGAACTAGCACAACGTATTGCCAACCGTTTGTACACCAGCCTTGGCGACGCCGCAGTCGGTCGTTTTAGCGATGGCGAAGTCAGCGTGCAAATCAATGAAAATGTACGCGGTGGTGATATTTTCATCATCCAGTCCACCTGCGCACCCACCAATGACAACCTGATGGAACTGGTTGTTATGGTTGATGCTCTGCGTCGCGCTTCCGCGGGACGCATCACCGCTGTTATTCCTTATTTTGGTTATGCTCGCCAGGATCGCCGGGTTCGTTCTGCCCGTGTGCCAATCACCGCCAAAGTGGTTGCCGATTTCCTGTCCAGCGTAGGTGTTGACCGCGTGTTAACGGTAGATCTGCACGCAGAACAGATTCAAGGCTTCTTTGACGTTCCAGTTGATAACGTTTTCGGTAGTCCTATCCTGCTGGAAGATATGCTGCAACAAAATCTGGAGAACCCTATCGTGGTTTCCCCGGATATTGGTGGCGTCGTCCGCGCCCGCGCCATTGCCAAGCTGCTCAATGATACCGATATGGCAATCATCGATAAGCGTCGTCCACGTGCCAACGTATCTCAGGTTATGCATATCATCGGCGACGTTGCCGGTCGTGACTGTATCCTGGTTGACGATATGATCGATACTGGCGGCACCCTGTGCAAAGCCGCGGAAGCATTGAAAGAGCGAGGTGCCAAACGCGTATTCGCCTACGCTACGCACCCGATTTTCTCAGGCAACGCGTATGACAACATTAAAACCTCCGTCATTGATGAAGTGATTGTGTGCGATACCATTCCGCTTACCGATCACATCAAATCGTTGCCAAATGTGCGTACGTTGACCCTGTCAGGTATGCTGGCCGAAGCGATTCGTCGCATCAGCAACGAAGAATCAATCTCCGCCATGTTTGAGCATTAATCGTTTTAAACCAACCTATTGGTTCCGACGATAAACAAAACCACCGGTAAAACGGTGGTTTTGTTATATATAAGGGAAATATAGCGAGAGTTATCCGCGCCAAATCGTCATGTCATAAAAAAGATGGAAAGCGGAAAGGTTTAAAAATAAAAAAAACCGCCACAGCAAGCGCTCTGGCAGCTTTCAAAATTCAGCTCAGATATGGGATTCAGGAATGGCGCTGACGGCGACAGCGTTTGTCAAAATGCTTGACCCACCAATAACGATCCGCCACCTCTTCACGTCCACTAATACGTGCGCCGACCAGCCAGAAAATAGCACCGGCAAAAATCCCTACCAGGTCGATATACGTCATATAACTGGGCATCTTGAATTCAGGAAACTGGCTGATAATGGAATAACCGATTCCGCCGACCATCAAGATCATACCTAACCCCATCAGGACATTACCCAATAGTGTTGCATTCTTACGTTTCATCTGTTACCTCCAGATAAACTCTGCGGATGAATAAGATTGCTACCCGGTCGCTCTTCTTGTCTTGGTGTAATTATAGACAATGAAGTGGTCGGATGATTGCGGGGAGGATCACAGATACAGGGATAAAGTAATATTTTTTTACGTTTAAACAAATAAATAAACAAAAAATCGAATAGTGGCCATAAGGTATACAATTTATACCCTTATGCTGGATATTTGGCGTTCAACCGCCCCTGTGTGTAAACTAGCGCCCTTCATGGATACTGTGTAATTTGGAATATTACCGTGAGTAGCATTAAATTAATCGTTGGGCTGGCGAATCCTGGTGCTGAATATGCTGCAACCCGCCATAACGCAGGTGCCTGGTACGTTGACCGTCTGGCCGACACCTATCGTCAACCGCTGAAAGAAGAGAGCAAATTCTTCGGTTATACATCACGTTTGACGCTGGCCGGGCATGACATTCGCCTGCTGGTTCCGACAACCTTTATGAATCTCAGTGGTAAATCTGTCGCGGCAATGGCGACGTTCTACCGTATTCAGCCGGATGAAATTCTGGTCGCCCATGATGAACTGGACTTATTACCAGGGATTGCCAAACTAAAACTGGGCGGCGGTCACGGCGGTCACAACGGTCTGAAAGACATCATCAGTAAGCTGGGCAATAATCCCAACTTTCATCGTTTGCGTATCGGTATCGGGCATCCAGGCGATAAAAGCAAGGTTACCGGCTTTGTATTGGGGAAACCGCCTGTCAGCGAACAGACGCTGATTGATGGCGCAATTGATGAAGCCATTCGCTGTACGGAGATCCTGTTGCAGGAAGATATGGTGAAAGCCATGAACCGGTTACACGCATTCAAAGCGGTATAATCCACCCGCCGATGCGGATGGCGGATCGAGATAAATCGTCATTCCGTGTATAATCTGCCGGAATATTTTCATTCTGACAGGCAATCAAAAGTAATTGTCTGATTAATAAGTTATTTAAGGTGATATAAACATGGGATTCAAATGCGGTATCGTCGGGCTGCCTAACGTCGGTAAATCCACTCTGTTCAATGCGTTGACCAAAGCCGGTATCGAAGCGGCCAACTTCCCGTTTTGTACCATTGAGCCGAATACCGGCGTGGTGCCAATGCCGGATCCGCGTCTGGATAAACTGGCTGAAATCGTCAAGCCACAGCGCATTCTCCCCACGACCATGGAGTTTGTTGATATCGCCGGTCTGGTAAAAGGCGCCTCTAAAGGTGAGGGTCTGGGTAACCAGTTCCTGACCAACATCCGTGAAACAGAAGCCATCGGCCACGTCGTGCGCTGTTTTGAAAACGACAACATTATCCATGTGAATAATAAAGTTGACCCGGTAGACGATATTGAAGTCATCAACACCGAGCTGGCGTTGTCCGATCTCGACACATGCGAACGTGCGATACATCGCGTACAGAAAAAAGCTAAAGGCGGCGATAAAGATGCCAAGGCTGAGCTGGCCGCGCTGGAAAAATGCCTGCCGCAGTTGGAAAATGCGGGAATGCTGCGTTCGCTGGATTTGACGGATGAAGACAAAGCCGCCATCCGCTACCTGAGCTTTCTGACGTTGAAACCAACGATGTATATCGCTAACGTTAACGAAGACGGTTTCGAAAATAATCCATACCTCGATAAAGTCCGTGAAATCGCGGCGAAAGAAGGCTCTGTCGTCGTAGCCGTGTGCGCGGCCGTAGAATCCGACATCGCTGAGCTGGACGATGCCGACCGTGCTGAATTTATGGCGGAACTGGGTCTGGAAGAACCGGGACTGAACCGCGTGATCCGCGCAGGCTACGAACTGCTGAACCTGCAAACCTACTTCACCGCGGGCGTGAAAGAGGTTCGCGCCTGGACCATCCCGGTTGGCGCCACCGCTCCGCAGGCGGCAGGCAAAATCCACACTGATTTTGAAAAAGGCTTTATCCGCGCGCAAACCATCTCCTACGAAGACTTCATCACCTATAAAGGTGAGCAAGGCGCTAAAGAAGCCGGGAAGATGCGTTCAGAAGGTAAAGAGTACATCGTAAAAGATGGCGACGTGATGAACTTCCTGTTCAACGTGTAAATTTGCTTCTGTTGTCTTATGAGATCCCATTAAAGGCTCACAACAACAGGAAAACCTTATAAAATCCACGCGCTGGCGTGGATTTTTTCAAACGACGCACATGATCTCATTTGAGCAGAATATTTGCATTAGGCGACAATTAGGCCATTGATTGAAATTGCCCTGGCGTCATCCCCATAAAACGCCTGAAAACGGCAATAAAGGAACTTACATTCTCATAACCTGATGATTGTGCTACCTGACCGACTGGCTCACCGCATAGCAAATGTTCAAGCGCCATAATTACCTTTGCTTTTTGCCTCCACTGACTAAATGTAAACCCCGTCTGCTGAATAAAAAGGCGGCTTAATGTTCTTACACTCAGCCCGGCTTGTTTCGCTAACGCCGCCTGGGTCAAATCACAAGTAGAGCCTGTTAATATTTTTTGCGCCACCTGTTTTGCCCTGCTGTCACCGGGAAGGATTAATTGCGACGGTGCGGTGTCAGCAAGTTGGATCTCATCAACCATAACCTGTAATAAGTGCTGCAAACGTTCCGGATTATTGTCGGTTGCCTCCATTTCGCTGATTTTTTTGAGCAACAGAAGTAAAAATGGGGATGCGGTTCGAATACAGGGTGAGGATGGGAGCACATCGCAGCATCCGGCACTGAAGTGCAGACTGGCGCCCTGTGCGTTAACCGGCATCCAGGCATAATGTGGCAAGTCCGGGGGAAACCATCCTACAGAGCCGGGAGTCAAAGCCCACTTCATTTGTTCAGTCTCAACCATGACCATACCGCGTGTGATCCAGTATATCTGCCCTGTCGGATGCCGGTGCCAGTGTGTGGTGTGCTTAGAAGGATGACGCAGTGGTTGTATACTTTCTATGATCATGGCCGATTTACCGCATTCATTGTCTTACTACGGTTAACTTACATTCCCAGTTTGGAGGTAATCTTCTTCATGTACAACCAATTATGAGGAAGACAGAATGGAAAACAACATCCAACGCGTTACCCGGGCGCTTGAAGCCGTTATTTCACGCCCCGATCATGATGAACAAACCATAAAATCCTTTTTCGCGTCGAATTATCACCAGACAGTTAATGGCATTGAGCTTGATTACGATAACTTTATCGCACATATGGCAAAGCTAAAGCAGATCACCGAATCCATGGAGCTAAAAATCCTGACTATCGCCCAGCAAGGAAATCAGGTTTTGACGCACCATCTGGTCAACGTCTCCAAAAAGAATGGCGAGCGTGCTCTTACAGAGGTCTTTGCCAGTTTTACATTGAAAAATGAACGCATCGTTATTTGTCATGAATTAACCCGGCTAATCAGTGGCACTGAAGAGGATAAGCTCTTGGGAAGCACTTACTGATTATCAAAGCAAAATATAAATGCGGCGACAGCTTCAGCAACCCGCCGCAATCTGACATTAAACGTCCTGTTTGTTAAACGCATTATTTTTTAAACGTCAGCAACGCTTTCCCGATCTCTGTAATCAACATATTCTGCTGATTGAGCACCTGCTGAAGGGCAGCCTCATCCTGCGCATTATCCAGCATATTAATCGCCTGAATTTCCAACACCCGGCCCTTGACCAGCATGGAACACAGCGAATGCATCACTTTATTGTTCAACACGCTCTGCAAACAGCGGAATTTGGTTGTTCCGTCAACCGGGACATCGCGTTTATCCGGGCGGATACGCTGGCGAAGCATCTCTTTTTCTGTGCTGATAATAACAAAGTCCAGATCGCTGTCGAGTGAAGCCTCCGGCACCTTCCCGTGCTTATCAATCGGCAAGGTATAAAGCGTCACCAGCGCCTTATTCCCGGTCTGGCTGTCAACATACTCCGATAACAGCGTGTGATTGAGTTCGTCAACCACGACATCGCGTTGCGTCATCGTCATTACCTTTGCAGGTAATGCAGTGGCCAGCTCTTGCGAGGTATAACCCGCGATCAGATCAGCATTACCGAATGCGGCCAAACTGCATAGCGGCAACGCCAACAATAGAGTACACATCCCTTTTTTTATCATACCGTTTCTCTCTTGATTTTTCGGTAGCCGGTTTTCGGCCGCCTTGTCTCCATAACGACAGGAAAAGATACCACTTTTTACACAATGGGTTGTTGATTCTCACCATTACGCGGATACTTATCCAGATAAAGCGGTACCTGAAAACTTGTATCATGTATGACTTTTTGTTACGACACCTGTGAGGAAAGATATGTCACTTTCGCTGAAGTTTAACCAACCGGTTTTTACCAGATTAAAGAGCAAGATTACGCTGGCCTGCTGCGCAGGGCTTTTAACCACCTCTGCAATGGCGGCGCCCGCCCCTGAACCCGGCGCCTTCAAAATGGGCATTCAACCGTGGTTAGGTTATGGTCAGTGGCACATTGCGCAGCATCATGATCTCTTCGCCAAACACGGGTTGGAGAAGGTTGATATCATCAACTTTGCCGAAGATAAAGACGTGAATGTCGCGCTGGCCAGCGGACAGATAGACGGCGCCAGCATTGCGACACACACCGCAATGGCAATGGTGTCTGCCGGTTTACCAATAAAAATCGTGCTGCTGCTGGATCAGAGCGAAAGCGCCGATGCCTTGCTGGTCAGCAAAGAAATCGCCAGCCTGACCGATTTGAAAGGCAAACCGGTTGCTTTTGAAGAAGGCGCCACCAGCGACATCTTATTGCACAGCGCGGTCACTTCCGCCGGGATGAATTGGAGTGATATCGTGCCGGTACCGATGCCGGCGGATTCTGCCGGCAGTGCGCTGATCGCCAAACGGGTCACCGCCGCCGTGACTTACGAACCTTACATTTCAGCTGCGAAAAAACAGGATCCATCGTTAAAGGTACTTTACAGCGGCTCCTCCGATCCGGGTCTGATCAGTGATGTTTTCGTGGTGCGCGATGCTGTTCTAAAAGAAAAACCCGGGCAGATTGCGGCACTGATCAAAAGCTGGGATGACGCCCTCACCCACTATCAGGCCAACACGACGGCTGACCGTGCGCTGATTGCCAAAGCCGTGGGCGCAACGCCAGCCGATCTGGATACCGCATTTGATGGCGTGAAATATTATTCACTGGCAGAAAACAAACAGGTTCTCAGCCACAGTTTTGCCGATCAAACCTTTACCCATGTGCTGCACGCCGCCACCGATGCCGGTCTTATTCCTAAACCGGTGACCGCGGCACAAGTTATTGACGCCAGTTTTGTGAACAGCCAGCCATGAAAGTTAGTCGTAAATCATTGAACCTGATGGTGATTGGCCGACTGCCTTCGCGCAAACTGTTTATCGCTATCAGCGTTGCATTATTTATGGTGCTGTTCCTGCTGTGGTGGCTGGCAACGCGTAACGGCGCGGTTCCCGCCATTTTTTTGCCCAAGCTCAGCGATGTATGGCTGAAGATGGTCAGTTTGGCGCAGGACGGCACCTTATGGAGCGATATCAAGAGCAGCCTTTACCGTATTAGCATTGCCTTTATGATCTCGTCGGCAATGGCGATCGTTATTGGCATGCTGGCCGGGTGTTACGGTTTCTTTAAAGCACTGACCGAGCCGTTGGTCGATTTCATCCGTTACATGCCCGTGGTGGCCTTCGTTCCGTTGACCATTCTGTGGACCGGTACGGATGATGTGCAAAAGTTTCTGATCATCTGGATAGGCACCTTCTTCCAGCAAGTCTTGATGGTGATTGACGCCGTGAAACGCGTCCCCGCGGACTTCGTCGGGTTGGGACGCACGCTGGGCATGCCGGATCGTAAAATTCTGTTCCGCATCGTCCTGCCGGGGGCGCTACCGGGCATCTGGGACGCTTTGCGCATCAGTCTCGGTTGGGCGTGGACCTGGCTGGTTCTGGCGGAGCTCGTCGCGTCGACATCTGGTTTAGGTTATCGCATTGTGGTTTCGCAGCGTTTCTTTGCCACCGACACCATTATCGGCTACATCCTGCTGCTGGGGGTTTTAGGGTTAATCAGCGATCAGCTGATGCGCGCGGCTGAGCGCGTGTTATTCCGCTACAACAAGAGGCGCGTCTGATGTCTGTTCTGACCATTTCCAACCTGAGCAAGCGCTTTCAGGTCGGCAAGCAGTCGCGCGAAGTGCTGCACGATATCAACCTGCAACTTGCCGACAACGAATTTGTGTCGATTGTCGGTACGTCTGGCTGTGGTAAAAGCACCCTGCTGTCAATCGCTGCCGGGCTGGAAGATTACGACAGCGGTGACGTACAGGTAGACGGAAAAACCATCCGCGGTGCCGGCATCGATCGGGGCGTGGTGTTTCAATCCTACACGCTGTTACCGTGGCTGACCGCTCGACAGAATATCGAGTTTGCATTGAACGCCGCCGGATACGGACGGGCAGAATGCCGAGAGAAAGCCGATCGGCATCTTGAACTGGTACAGTTAACGGCGTTTGCCGATGCCTGGCCGAGCGAGCTTTCCGGCGGTATGAAGCAGCGTGTGGCGATTGCCCGCGCCCTCTCTTACCGCCCCAAAATTCTGCTGATGGACGAGCCGTTTGGCGCACTCGATGCGATGACCCGCCACCAAATGCAGGAATTACTGACGGGGATATGGGAACAGCATCGTTTGACCGTCATGTTTGTTACTCATGACATTGAAGAAGCGGTCTATCTTTCCGACCGTATTGTGGTGATGGGACCCGGTACGATTCAGACAACGTTTGAGGTGCCGTTGCCGCGCCCACGTCATGAAGACCTGATCGCCAGCCCTGAGTTTTCTGACCTGCAACGACAGGTTCTGCATGCCATTCGCAACGGTCACGCCAATCGGCACTAGCCTGATAACCGAAGCGGGATATTTCGTCAGTCCTATTCAGGGAGAAAAACAGGATAACCCTGTTTTTCTCCCTGCTGCCTTGGCCGGCGGTTACCACTACAGCCCCGCGCGCTCCGCCATCCCTTCAACCCGATTAATCGCCGCGTACAGCGCCCCGGCACTCACCGGGAACGGCATATTCGACATATCCGGCGCATGGAGCGAAGCCTGTACGATACTGTCGAGTTCCTCAGCCGTCAGATCGGCAATTTCACGCAAACGTAGAGGTACGGCGCAGTCGTGAGCCAGTTGTATCGCCCCCATCAGCTCTTCATCTGAACGATTTTCCAGCGCCAGCAAACACAGATTACCGAAACCGACCAGCAACCCGTGACCAAACGCCCGGGTTTTGTCGCAAACCGTAAAACCTTCATAAATGGCGTGAGCGGCTGCCGCATGTGCGCCGCTGCTCATCAGCGACGTTAGTCCCGCAAACATGAAAATCGCATCAAGCACCTGCTCCAGTTCAGCACTCGACTTACCCTCCCGCACCGACTGACAGGCCGCGGGGCCATAGCTGTCGATCAGATCATAGCAAATCCGGCTATTGGCGCTGGAAGAACGTGCGACGCCACTTAACGAATGATGACGGCTGATGGCACGGAATTCATACCATTTTGCCAGCGTATCGCCCAACCCTGCCGCCAGCCAGCGCAGCGGCGCCGCGGCCAGGAGTGCGCTGTCGATAATCACGCCAGCCGGGGCTTGCGGCAGCGGATATAAATCGCGGAAATGACCGTCGTCGTGATAACGAATCGTCAGTGGCGTTACGGCTGCGCAAGTGGCGGCGATAGTCGGTATCGTGATCACCGGAGTACGGCTTGCCACACCAACCGCTTTGCAGGTATCGAGCGATTTACCGCCACCGGCGCCGATAATGACGTCGACATCATTGCGCTGTACGATCTTTGCCAGTCGCTCAATCTGCGTTTGACTACATTCCCCACCAAACCATTCCGTACCCACTAGCGTCACCGCATTGGTATCAAGCTGCTGGCGAACCTGATCCCCAATCGCCGCCAACGCCTGATGCCCGCCGATTAATAATGCGCGGGAACCCCACCGGGCGCAGATGGCGCCGAGTTGCGCAATGACACCGGGTCCGCGAAGGATCTGTGCTGGGAAAAGGATGTTCTGTGCCTGCATAACGGTCTCTCCGAATGTCTTACTCTGCGCTGGGCGGCGCATCATAAGGATGTTGTGTTGGTCTGTGGATGGTGGATTTCGATACTCGGTTCCGATGATTTCGCGGCATCCTCCCGCAGAATCTGACGCAGACAATCGATAAATCGCTGGTTATCGTTTTCGTTACCCACGGAGACCCTCACCCAATGTTCATAACCGGCTTCACGCCAGGGTTTGATAATCACGCCATAGGTGAGTAAACGCAGTGCCAGTCCATGACTCGAGCGCCCGCAGTCGAAAAACAGAAAGTTGGCAAATGAAGGCACTACCGTGAAACCAAGCTCACGCAGCGCGCCGATCATGTTCTCTCTTTGCTCTGCAATCAGCGCAATGCTGTCGGTAACATGCTGTTTGTCGTCCAGCGCCGCCACGGCGGCCGCCTGTGCCGCACGGTTGATATTAAATGGCGTGCGCACGCGATCGAGCTGATTGATCAGTTCGGCGTGACTCGCCAGCCCGTATCCTACGCGTAACCCGGCCAAACCATACGCCTTGGAAAAGGTTCTCAGCACAATCCACGGACGCGGCTGCGCCGCCAGCATACGCAGGCTGTCAGGATAATCAGCGCTTATTTTACCGAATTCGAAATAGGCCTCATCAATCACCAGCACGCTGTTTTTCGGCGCGGCATCAATAACCCGGGCGAATCCCTCTTTGTCGAGTATGCATCCCACCGGATTCGAGGGATTACTGAAAATCACCAGCTTTGCCGGAGTGGCAAGCGCCGCTTCCCACGCGGGAACATCAAATTGCTGACGGGCATCCACACCAACCAGCGTGACTTCCGCCCCCATCATGCGCGGAAAAATGTCGTGCAGGCCGAAGGACGGAAACAGCGTGACTGCGCGATCGCCGGGGTTGATAAATGCCAGCGCCAGCATGTGCAGGATATCTTCTGAGCCGTTGCCAATGATGATCCGGTCGCTGTCGATGCCGGTTTCGTCTGCCAACGCCATACGCAGCGCCGTACTGGAAGCATCGGAATAGATGGCGCTGTGCGCCGCGTCGGCCTGCAACGCGGCAACCACTTTAGGACTGGCGCCTAGCGGATTTTCATTACTCGCCAGCTTGGCGACATGATTCACGCGATACGCCTGTTTAACCGCTTCAGCAGAAAGCCCCGCGTTGTAGGTTCCCAAAGCACACAATTCGGGACGAATAAGCTGTTGTAAATCAATATGCTCCACATCAGAAGCCATCACGCTTCCTCCATAACACCGCGCGGCACCGACGCCGGCATAAACGCGGGCTCAGCATGCTGAGCCCGCAAGACAAAACTGCGGACGGGGTTTCAATCAGATCATGGGCAGATTCAGATTATTTTTCTCTGCACATTCAATTGCCTGCGAATAACCCGCATCGGCATGACGCATTACCCCGGTCGCGGGATCGTTCCACAATACTCGCGCCAGCCGCGCATCGGCAGCGTCAGAGCCATCGCAGACAATCACCATCCCCGCATGTTGTGAGAAGCCCATACCCACGCCGCCGCCATGATGCAGGCTGACCCAGGTGGCCCCGCCGGCGGTATTCAGCAAGGCGTTCAGCAATGGCCAATCGGACACGGCGTCAGAACCATCCTTCATCGCTTCCGTTTCGCGATTAGGCGACGCCACCGAGCCGGTATCAAGATGGTCGCGGCCAATCACGATCGGCGCTTTCAGTTCGCCATTACGCACCATTTCATTGAACGCCAAACCGGCAAGATGGCGTTCCCCCAGCCCCAGCCAGCAGATACGCGCAGGCAGGCCCTGAAATGCGATACGCTCGCGAGCCATATCCAGCCAGTTAATCAGATTGGCGTTATCCGGGAACAGCTCTTTGAGTTTGGCGTCGGTTTTATAGATATCCTGCGGATCGCCGGACAAGGCGACCCAGCGGAACGGTCCCTTGCCTTCGCAGAACAGCGGACGGATATAAGCGGGAACAAAGCCGGGAAAATCAAACGCATTTTCCACCCCTTCGTCTTTTGCCACCTGGCGAATGTTATTGCCGTAATCAACAGTGGGAATGCCCATCGCATGGAAGTCGAGCATCGCCTGAACGTGTTTCGCCATTGACGCCCGGGCGGCGCGAACCACCGTCTGAGGATCGGACTGTCGCAGTTCCAGCCATTTTTCGAGGCTCCAGCCTGCCGGCAAATAGCCGTTCAGCGGATCGTGCGCCGACGTTTGATCGGTAACAATATCCGGGCGGAGACCGCCTTCTTTCGCTCGCGCAACCAACCGCGGCATCAGTTCCGCCGCGTTACCTAACAAACCGACGGAAATGGCTTTGTTTTCAGCGCACGCCTTTTCGATCATGGTCAACGCTTCATCAATGCTGTCAGCCTTATAGTCGAGGTAACGGGTGCGGATACGGAAATCAATACGCGATTCCTGACATTCAATCGCCAGCACGCAGGCGCCGGCCAGCACACCGGCAAGCGGTTGCGCCCCGCCCATGCCTCCCAGACCGGCAGTAAGAATCCACTTGCCGCGCAAGTTGCTGTTGTAGTGCTGGCGACCCGCTTCGGCAAACGTTTCGTAGGTTCCCTGTACGATGCCCTGCGCACCGATATAAATCCACGATCCGGCCGTCATCTGTCCGTACATCATCAGACCGGCTTTGTCCAATTCATGGAAATGTTCCCAGTTGGCCCAGTGCGGCACCAGATTGGAATTGGCAATCAATACGCGCGGCGCATCGGTATGGGTGCGGAACACGCCGACCGGTTTACCGGATTGCACCAGCAAGGTTTCGTCTTCGCGCAGCTTGCGCAGGCTATCAAGAATGGCTTCAAAGGCCGGCCAGTTACGCGCCGCTTTACCAATCCCGCCGTAAACCACCAGATCTTCCGGGCGCTCGGCGACATCCGGATCAAGGTTGTTCTGGATCATGCGGTATGCCGCTTCAATCAGCCAGTTCCGGCAGCTTAATTCGCTGCCTTGTGGGGCGCGGATGACCCTGGCGGTGGTATTTTTTTGCGTTGAATTCATTGTCGGATCCCTTATCAATTAAAACTTGGTAATAACGCTTCAATGACCTGCGGCCAGCGCTCACGGCTGGCCCACAGACGCATGGCTTCCACATCGGGCGCCATCAGGCGATCTCGTTCCAGATAGGCCACGCTTTCGCGAATAATTTTCAGCTCATGCTCAATCATGGGTGAGCTCTGTAAAGGACGAATAAAATCAATCCCCTGTGCGGCAGCCATCGCTTCAATGCCCACCACGACGCTGGTGTTGAAACACATATCGCCAAGGCGGCGCGCCGCGTAGGTCGCCATTGAAACGTGGTCTTCCTGATTGGCGGAGGTGGGCAGGCTATCGACACTGCCGGGGTGCGCCAGTGATTTATTCTCCGAGGCCAGCGCGGCTGCCGTGACCTGCGCAATCATAAAACCCGAGTTGACGCCGCCGTCATTGACCAGGAATGGCGGCAAACCGGATAAACCGGAATCCAGCAACAGCGCTAAACGACGCTCAGAAATCGCGCCGATCTCGGCTACGGCCAACGCGATAATGTCCGCCGCAAACGCCACGGGTTCGGCATGGAAGTTACCGCCGGAAATAACGTCGCCGTTTTCGGCAAAGACCAGCGGGTTATCGGACGCGGCATTCGCCTCAATTTGTAAAACACGCGCGGCATGTTGCAGGTTGTCCAGACAGGCGCCCATCACTTGCGGCACGCACCGGATGGAATACGGGTCCTGGACGCGTCCGCAGTTTGCGTGAGAGGTGACAATGTCACTCCCTTCCAGCAGCGCAGATACCGCGGCGGCGACCGCGATCTGCCCTGCCTGCCCGCGCGCCTGATGAATACGCGGATCAAACGGTTTGACCGATCCTTTAATTGCCTCCAGCGACAGCGCCCCCGCCACCAAACCGGCGGAGAAGACGCGCTCGGCTTCAAACAACCCGGACAGCGCCAGCGACGTCGACACCTGCGTGCCGTTCAGCAATGCCAGACCCTCTTTTGGCCCCAGTTCAAACGGCGTCAGTCCGACGGTGGCCAACCCATCGACCGCCGACATGGTTTTGCCGCTGACGGTCACCTGACCTTCACCAATCAGCATCAGCGAAAGATGGGCCAGCGGCGCCAAATCGCCCGATGCGCCAACCGAGCCTTTCTCCGGTATGCACGGGTAGACATGGTGATTAAACAGGGTGATCAACGCATCAATGACGTCCATGCGGATACCAGAATGACCGCGCGACAGGCTTAACACCTTGGTTGCCATGATCAGGCGAACCACGTTGTCAGCCAGATAGCGGCCAACCCCGACACTGTGCGACAGCACCAGATTGCGTTGCAGTTCAGCCAGACGTTCTGCCGGAATACGGGTCTGCGCCAGTTTGCCAAAACCGGTGTTGATGCCGTATACCACCTTTCCTGATTCCACAATGCGCGTTACCGTTTCCTGAGATGCCAGCACGTCCGCCCGCGCGCTTTCCGCCAGTTCAATACGCGCCTTTTCGCATTGATAAATGGTGCGAAGCATTGCCAGATCGACCTTTCCCGGATGCAGGCGGCAAAGGGTGAAATCAGAGTGAGAAGAAGACATAATCTAATCCTGTATAGACAAGTAAATGCAGAAAGATTCCCGGCATCGTCTCTGCCTGCCGGGAACGGGTTCGTATTTATACCCTTTATCTTTCAAGTTGCAGGGGCGTTGGCTGCCGCATTCCTGTTCCTCAAAATGTATTTGGGCATATTTGAATCAATGTGCTTGCGTTTGCAGCGTCTCAACGCGAATTTCTTCCGTCACCCTTGCCTTTAAGGTCATAAATTCCGGCGAGGTTTTGAGACGATAATCACGCGGATAGGGAAATTCCACCCCCACTTCAGTTTTAATCCGTCCCGGTCTGGCGCTGAAAATCGCGACTTTATTGGCCATGAAAATTGCTTCATCAATGTCATGCGTGACAAACAACACCGTCTTGCGTGACGATTCCCAAATCGACAATAACAGCTCCTGCATCATGACCCGGGTCTGGTTATCCAATGCGCCAAAGGGTTCATCCATCAGCAAAATTTTCGGGTCATTGGCCAGCGCCCGCGCAATCGCAGTCCGTTGCTGCATGCCGCCGGAAAGCTGGCGGGGAAAATGGTGTTCAAAGCCACGCAGGCCGACCTTACTTATAAAATAGTCGCTACGCTCTTTTTGCGCCGCTTTACTGACGCCGCGTTCCTGTAAACCGAAACAAATATTTTGCTGTACCGTAAGCCAGGGAAACAGGGTGTAACTCTGGAATACCATGCCGCGATCGGCGCCCGGACCATCGACCAGACTGCCATCCAGCCACACTTCTCCATTGGTGGGTTGATCCAACCCCGCCACAATACGCAGCAGCGTGGATTTGCCGCAGCCGGAAGGACCCAGGATCGTAATGAAGTCGTTTTCATTAACCGTGTAATCCACCGGCAATAGCGCCTGCGTTTTCTCGCCTTTCGGACCGGTAAAAATCCGTTCAACCTGCCGGACACTCAGCTTGGGATAGTTCATTGCAGCGAACTCCAGACAAACAGGCGACGATTCGCCGCTTTGAACAAAACATCGGACAGTAGACCAATACAGCCGATGACGATAATGCCAAAGATGATCTGCCCGGTATTCAGCAGTGCCTGACTGTTGACAATCATGTGACCGATGCCGCTTGATGAACCGATTAACTCCGCGACAATCACGTAAGTCCAGGCCCAGCCGAGAACCAGCCGCAGCAGCTCCGCAATTTCCGGCGCCGCGCCGGGAATAATGACCCGCCGGACCACACTCCGGTTAGTGGCGCCCAGCGTATACGCCGCTTCGACCAAATCACGCCGCGCCGCGCCAACGGTGACCGCCACCATCAGGGCGATCTGAAAGAACGAACCGATGAAAATCACCAGCACTTTCTGCATCTCACCAATACCGGCCCATAGAATCAGCAGCGGCACAAAGGCGGACGCCGGCAGATAACGGCAGAACGAAACAAACGGCTCGAAAAAGGCTTCGATCAGTTTGTAAGACCCCATCAGAATCCCCAGCGGCACAGCGATAACCGATGCCAGCACGAACCCACCGAGCACACGCATGACTGTCATACCGATATCCGTCGAGAAATCGAAATCCGTAAACAGGAGCACGCCCTCTTCCAACATACTGGCCGGGCTGGCCAGAAATGTTGGCGATACCAGGCCGGTAAACGTCGCCAGTGCCCAGACGCCGAAGAAAAACAGAAAAAAGCAGAAACCGAGGAACCAACGCAGCCTTGATGCCACGGGCCGTAAGGGCACCATCATCGGGTTATGCCAAACCGGTTTGCTTGCCGGTAAGGGTTCCGGTTCTCTGGTGGTGACGTTCGAATCGATGGCCTGATCGACAGGACTGTTCATTTCTTGGTCCTTCATGGCTATTTCACATATTGCGCGTCATATAAGGTGTTTATATCCGGCGTGTTACGCAGAATTTTCAGCTCGGTCAGCAGTCGGGCGGCTTCATTGGTGAAGGTAACAATCTCCCCATCGAAAAATTGTTTATTCTCTTCACGGCCCTGCCAGCGCAGATAATTGGCTTTTTCAGCAAACTGCGGGCCGGTTTCTTTCACCGCGGCGCCCATGATCTCATAGGATTTTTCCGGCTCATTCTTGATCATGTCCAACGCGTCGAAATAGCTGTTGACCAGCGCCTGAGCCGCCTGCGGATTGTTGTCCAGCCAGTCTGGCGTACATCCCAGGGTATCCATCACCATCGGGTATTCCAGCGTTGTGGCGAGGATCTTTCCTTTGTCCGGATTTTGGCGAATGTTTGAAAGATAGGGTTCGTAAGTCACCGCCGCATCGTTCTGACCGGCAATAAACGCCTGAGCCGCCGCGCTGGAACTCAGGGTCGCCAGTTTGACGTCCTGCATGGTCATGCCGTTTTTACCCAGAAACCACGCCAGCAGGAAATAGGAAGAGGTGCCCGGCGCATCAACGCTGATGGTTTTGCCCTTCAGCTCGGCGAGACTATTAATATCGTTGCGTACCGCGATACCGTCTGCGCCGTAAGATTTATCCATCAGCGCAATCTGTTTAACCGCGACGCCGCTGGCGTTCCAGGAGAGATAGGTTTCGACCGTGGTGGCGGCGCATTGCAGCGAACCGGACGCAATCGCCAAATGACGCGACTGCTGTGGCACCATTTTCAGGGTGACATCGAGGCCATTCTTTTTGAAGATGCCCGCTTTATCGGCCAGCGTAAGCGGAGCGAACCCTGTCCAGCCAGAAATACCAATAGCCACCGGCGTATCCGCTGCCTGAACGGCATTCACGCCGATCCCGCTTAGCGCTATCGCCAGACTTATTGCAGATAACGAACGTTTCGATACAGCCCTGGAAATCATGTTGCTCATCTGTCTCTCCTGTAAAGGATCTGTCTCAGAGAAAGGGAATTTATCGTGAGGTCATCACCACTGTATAATCTTGTCTATACAAGTAAAGTTAAGCAAGACCTGTGCCAGATTTTCATGAAACCAACGCCGAAGCCATTTCGTCGCACGACGTCCGGATACGCCATACCCCTACAGGAATAAATTATTATGATATCAATAAGTTATTTAATGATACATTTGCGCATTCACCGGAATATCGGCAGTGAAAAGGCGTGTTCAATAGTCTGCTTACTGATTTATTGACTCGCAGTGGTGCGTCTATTGCACTTTTTTAGCGCACTCCCTCCTGTCCCTGTCGTTATTCGCCGGTTAAACGTTTATTGCTCCCCACAGAATCATTCCTGCGGTTCCCTGTATCTCGACGGGAAAACCGGTTTCCGTGTCCGCTTTAGATACAGCAATATCCGTGTCAGAAGCCTTGGTGTCTTTTGCCGCCCAATACACGCCCTCTCCCGCGTTAAGGACAGCTCCGCTTCCCACTTTCCATACGCCGCTCATCACATAAAGCACGCCGCCCAACGGCCCGGAAGCAATAAAGCTATCACCATGCGCCGTCACCGCCGCGCGACATACGTCACGGCGCGTCATGATGTTGAAATCGGTCGTTGCCCCATCAATCCGTCTCGCGCTCAGCGCCACATCGCCAGAAAAAGCAAATGGCTCTCCCGGATGAATCAGCGCGTGGTCAACGCGTTGCTCAGCAAATAAATGTTCAGAAAGCAAATGCACGCCGGCGCCGCTCAATAACGTGATGGATCGATCAATACCCGCGAAGACAGAAAACGGACCATCCTGAGCAATGGTGGCGATACTGACACGCCAGCTAAAATCCGCCGCGCCTGGCGGCCAACTGACGATCTCACGGGTTTCGCCGCCGCCGTTACGCCAGCGGCTTAGCGGCAGCGTATCGAAGGAAAACCGGTGTAGCTGGCTCATACCGTCTCCGACAGTTGGTTCAGCAAGTGCAGAAAATCCTCGGCGGCGGCCTGCTGTTGGGCGTGTTGACCATCAACGATGCGGGCAATCCCGCCGACGTAAACATCACGAATCTGCGCCGCGCTCCCCGCAAACAGCCAGCGATTGAGCATTTCGCTATCCTTTGCCGCCGCCAGATAGGGCGAGCGATTATCGAGTACCAGCCAATCGGCACGGCAACCTGCGCTCAATCGCCCGATGTTGACGCCGCAGGCCTGCGCGCCGCCTGCCGAGGCCTGGGTGTACAATACGTCGCCGATGGATTTCTGCCGTGGCGTGGTCAAACGGTTACGGCGCAAATCCCGCAGACGCTGTCCGTACTCGAACCAGCGCAGTTCTTCCACCACGTTGAGCGAAACATGGCTGTCGGAACCGATGCCCCAGCGCCCGGCTTGCGCCAGATAATCGACGCCGGGGAAAATGCCATCGCCAAGATTCGCCTCGGTAGTCGGGCATAACCCCACTACCGCGCCGCTGTCGGCCATACTCGTCAGTTCGCAGGCATCGGGGTGTGTCGCGTGGATCAGGCACCAGCGCGCATCAACATCCACATTGTCATACAGCCAGGTTATGGGCCGCTGGCCGCTCCAGCTCATGCAGTCGTTAACTTCCTTCTGCTGTTCGGCAATATGAATATGAACGGGGAGATGCGGATCCGAGGCGTGCAATACCTGTAGTATCTGCTCACGCGATACCGCTCGCAGAGAATGAAAACATAATCCCTGATTTTGCAGTAAGTTACCCTGCAACTGCCGCTGAATGATTTCCTGCTGAAGCAGGTAGCCGTCAGCATCCTGAATAAACCGTTTTTGACCGTCCTGCGCCGGTTGCGCACCGAATCCGGCATAACTGTACAGCACGGGAAGCATGGTCAATCCAATCCCGGCCTGCTGCGCCGCCTCGCTGATATGTGCCGTCATTTCGCCACGATTATCGTAAGGCCGACCATCAATATCATTATGCAGATAATGAAACTCGGCGACCTGTGTGTAGCCGCCCTTAAGCATTTCGATGTACAACTGTCGGGCGATGACGCCAACCTGTTCCGGCGTTAAACGCTGCACTATGCGGTACATCAGGTCGCGCCAGGTCCAGAAACTGTCCTGCGGATCGCCCGCCACTTCTGCCAGCCCGGCCATAACCCGCTGAAATGCATGTGAATGAAGATTAGGCATCCCAGGAACGATCGGTCCATTCAGCGGCACGCAGTCCTGCGAGTCGGCATGAGATGTAATGGCAGCGATCAGACCGTTGGCGTCAACATCCAACCGGACATCGTGGGCCCAGCCTTCGGTCAGTAAAGCGCGTGGAGCAAAATAAGCAGGCATAATAACGTTCCCTGAATCAGCAGTGAGCCTATTGGGCATAGGCGCAAAGAAACATAAGGCGATAGCGTAAAAATAATTGCGAAAAGATTAGCGATCTTGTCTATACATATACATATGCCTGATTGCGCTGTAAACTTGTCACCACCCTTTTTTTGAAATTTGATTTGCCATCATGGCCGATCTTTAACGTTGCAGGAAAAATGACCGCCGCTGGAAGCAAATACGTCAGCCGGCCATTTTCTCTGAAAACTCTGTGGATTTTTCAAGTGAGGTAAGAGCCATGCCGGAACCAACGCCGCTTGCTCAACATGGAATGACGCAACAGGATGTCTCGCAGCAAACCCTATCCGAATTGGCCGCCGCCATCAGTGACACGCCCGCGCCGATTTATCAGCGGGTCAAACAGGCGATTATCAGTCAAATTCGCGGCGGCAACTGGAAGCCTCATCAGCGTGTACCGTCTGAAAGCGAGTTGGTGAATGAGTTGGGGGTCAGCCGCATGACCATTAACCGCGCATTGCGCGAACTGACCAGCGAAGGCTTTTTGATTCGTATGCAGGGGGTCGGCACCTTTGTTGCCGAAGCAAAAGCCTATACGCCGATGCTCGAAGTCCACAATATTGCCGATGAAATCGCTCAGCGCGGCCATTGTCATAGCAGTAAGATTCTGATCTGCGAAGCCCGCCCGTCGGACGCAGAACAGGCCATGCAGTTGGGTATCGTGACCGGAGAGATCCTGTTTTATTCACAAATCGTTCACTATGAAGATGAAACTCCGGTGCAAGTCGAAGAGCGTTTTGTCAATCCGCGAACGGCTCCCGACTACCTGCAACAGGTGATGAATAATGAAGCGCCTTACACCTACCTGATGAAAATTGCCCCGCTCACCGCCGGCGAGCATCGGGTGGAGGCCATCAGCGCCAACGATACCCTGCGCGAATTGTTGCGCTTGAAAGAGCATGAGCCCTGTTTGCTGATTCATCGCCGCACCTGGAGTGGCAGCCATGTCGTGACGGTGGCGCGCCTGATTTACCCCGGCTCCCGTTATCAACTTTTTGGACGCTTTACCAGCCACGGCTGATTGCTTTGACACCACCGGCAATAAGAAAAAACTATCGTTAGCCGACTTGCTGCGCTACCCGTTATGCGTTAGGTTGACTTTAGTTGTCTATACAAGAAGAATTTAGCCCGGAGCCGCGCATGACGGTAATAAACACCTCTGGTTCACGCCCTTCCCATTCATCACCCTGCGACAGTCTGTGGCATGGCGCGACCTTGATCACCATGCAGGATGGCCGCTATACGCCGATTGAAGACGGCACGATCGCCGTCAAAGGCGGCCGCATTATCTGGCTGGGAAAAACACAGGATTGCCCGCCATTTTCCGCCACGGCAGAGCACCGGTTTGACGGCGGCATTATCACGCCCGGATTTATCGACTGTCATACCCATCTGGTGTTTGGCGGCGATCGCAGCAGTGAATTTGAACAACGTCTGAATGGCGTCAGCTATGCCGAAATTGCCGCTCAGGGCGGCGGGATCATCGCCACCGTCAATGCCACACGTCAGGCCAGCGAGCAACAGTTGCTGAAGCAGGCGCTGTTTCGCCTGCGCCCGCTGCTGGCGGAGGGGATCACCTGTATTGAGATCAAATCCGGTTATGGGCTGAGTATTGAAAGTGAATTAAAGATGCTGCGGGTTATCCGTCAGTTAGATGCCCTGCTGCCAGTAGACGTCAAATCGACCTGTCTGGCCGCGCATGCGTTGCCGCCGGAATTCAAAGACCGCGCCGATGACTACATCACCCTGATTTGTGATGTGCTGTTGCCCGTGGTCGCCAGAGAAAAGCTGGCCGATGCGGTAGACGCCTTCTGTGAACATCTGGCATTTTCACCGGCACAGGTTGAACGGGTATTTAATACTGCCGAAGCGCTCGGATTACCGGTCAAATTGCATGCTGAACAGCTGTCGTCGCTGCATGGCAGTGCGCTGGCGGCCAGACACGCCGCCCTGTCGGCCGATCATCTTGAATACGCCACCGACGAAGACGCGCAGGCCATGGCCGTCGGCGGCACCGTCGCGGTGCTGTTGCCCGGCGCCTATTATCTGTTGCGTGAAACACAGTGTCCGCCCATCGACAGTTTCCGCCGCCATCAGGTGCCCATGGCGCTGGCGAGCGATGCCAATCCCGGCACGTCTCCGGCTCTCTCCCTGCGCCTGATGTTGAACATGGCCTGCACCCTATTCCGCCTGACGCCTGAAGAAGCGCTGGCGGGCGTGACCTGCCATGCGGCAAAAGCGCTGGGGTTACAGGCATCGCACGGTACGCTGAAAACAGGCAACGTGGCTGATTTTATTCATTGGCCGCTGTCGCGTCCGGCAGAGCTGGTTTACTGGCTGGGCGGTCAGCTGCCCTGCACCGTGGTTTATCGTGGAGAACACCGAGGAGATATCCGTTAATGAGCCAGCCGACCACCGACACCATTGCCGATCCTTACTCTTTTATCAGCGGGAATGCGCCGCTGTTAGTCAGTATTCCCCATGCCGGCACCCGGCTTACCCCCGAGGTGGAGCGTGCGCTAAGCGACGATGCCCGACCGCTTTCCGATACCGACTGGCATATTCCGCGCTTGTACGATTTTGCGCGTTCGCTGGGCGCCAGTATCCTGGTCGGTCATTACTCGCGTTTTGTTATCGATTTAAACCGGCCTTCTGATGACAAGCCGCTCTACGCCACCGCCACCACGGGCCTGTTTCCGGATACGCTGTTTGATGGCCGACCAACGTTCAAAGCTGGCATGGCGCCGTCTGGCCCGCAACGCCAGCGCTATCTGGATGAGATTTGGCGACCCTACCACCAACAAATTCAGTCCGAACTGGCACGAATAAAGCAAACATTCGGTTATGCCTTATTATTTGACGCCCACTCGATTGCCTCAGTCATTCCGCGACTGTTCGACGGTACATTACCCGACCTGAATATTGGTACGAACAGCGGAGCAAGCTGCGCCGCTGAATTAAGCGATATCCTGACGACCTGCTGTGAACAACAATCTCAATTCAGCCATGTGCTTAACGGTCGGTTCAAAGGCGGGTATATCACCCGGGCCTACGGCCAGCCCGATCGGGATATCCACGCGGTCCAGTTAGAACTCGCCCAGAGTAACTATATGGATGAAAGCGCGACTTATCCGTACGTTGAGGCTAAAGCCTCTCAGCTACAGCTGCTGCTGAAACAAATGCTCGGCGGGATGCTGAACTGGGGACGCCACCGATACCCCAGCAAAGAATTAAGTATTTTTGATAAATCGCCATAAATT
>NZ_KZ819027.1 GCF_003115845.1 Brenneria roseae subsp. roseae
CGATATCACTGAAGTAATGACTTCCGCTTCTGGCACATAGCCGCCTGCCGGATTAGATTGCGCTCAGATCAGCAAAAGAGCCAGATCGAGTATGGGTCAGAACACGCCGATTTATTCAACGACACTCTATAGCGCTTTCCCATAAACCCGCTGCACATACCGCCCACGCCCATCCCCATGCCCTAAATCCATCGATACCAGCGCGCAGGCTTCCCGGTTACTGAATCCCTGTCGCCGATAATAGCACATCGCATCTTGCGCCCATGCGTAACGCAGGCTGTGCGGGGAATATTGCCCTTTAAGTCCTGCCAGAGCTGTTTGTGAGCGCCAGCGGTTCATGGCGCTTTTCAGATCCGGTTTATCAATCAGCCGACCATTGCGGGCAGCGGCTACCGCCAGCGCCTGATTCACTGTTTGTGTTAGCGCTTCCCGCTCCAGAACCCGCGTTTGCCGGGGCCGTCCGCCTTTGGTGCCGAATACCACCGTCAGTTGTTCGTCGCCTCGCTCCAATGCCGCAGCCCACGTCTTGAGCGATTGCGAACACTGCACCGCTTCTTGTGAGCGCAGGCCCATCATTCGAGCCAGTTGCAACGTCAGCGCGAGTCCGGCGTCTTTCTGTTGCAGGGTTGACAGCGCCGCCTGATAGCGCTCCGGCGTAATCGCTTGCCGCGTGCCGTCCCGGCTGGCGCAGCTCAGCCCTAACGCCCTGTTGCTCAATCGGTCCGCATCCGCCAGCTTGCTCCGTCCGGCAGCCCGAAGAATGACACGCACTGCCGCCATTTCATTATGCAGCGTGCGCAGTGTAATTCCCTGTTCTAACCGTTCGGCGATATAGCATTCGATATGTTTTGCTTTCAGATGCTGCACCGTGCGGATCTGAATATTCAAAGACAGCAGGTGACTGGCAAGCCGCTCTGCAATTTTTAGTCGGTCATGTACCGTCTTATGGCTGCCGCCGGCCTGTCGGGCCAGCGTCTGCATTTCCCGACTTAATCGTGACATATGCTATCCCCCGATCCTCAATAACCTCTGTTCTCCGGCGCACGGCGATTTACGACACGGGTTTACCGTGCCGCACTGAACAATACCTGCGCGCCGGAGCGGCAGCGGTTGAGGTATGACGGGGATATCGGTTATGCACTCGGTGCAGCCGCCTGCATCAGCAGGGTAATCCCCTCAGGCTGAAAGCCCGCCTCAGGTATCGGTTCAGTCCTCCTCTGATAAGTGGGTTGATGAGAATTGACGCAGAAAATGTTCGTCAGATGACAGGTCGCGCCGGAAAGCGCTGTGGCGTAAAGGCTGGCGCAGAGATCGTTCGCGGCGTCACTTGCAACGGCTTTGCGCCGTATGAAGTGACGCCGCTGCCTCATGGATGCATTCGCTGAGGCAGCAAAAGGCCGCAGACGGTTGCGCCAGCTATAAGGGATGTACACATCGGTGCATATGCGAAAGGCAAGAACAAACAGGATACGGCACTAAGGCGCTGAAATAAGGTAGCTACCATCGCCGCAGCGATCACCCGCAAACTGGTAGCGAGGCGGGTTGGGAGTCGACCACACAGGCTGTGCCTGTGCGTTGCCTTGAAGGTCGTGGCAACGTGGAGTGCTGCGTGCAGCAGCGGTATAGCACTGACAATTTACTGCGCCAAAATCCGTATATCAAGCGGCTAACGCGCTGCGCTTGTTGGCTCCTTACTGGATTTCTATTCCATAGAAATCCAGTAAGGAGCGTCTAAATCCACTAGCAGTATGAAAAAAATTTTGTAAATTTTTAGTGGCTAATCCGAGGTTCCATCTCGGTATTGTTGATGATGTCCGCTGTTATAGCGCGAAGGCCAGATTTCTTCGGGGCGTTTATGCAAGGCTTCGGCGATTAAGCGTTCTCCTTTAGGCCAATGGCGCGTCAGTGTATTTGCCAAAGTGGAAGAGGCGAGTCCCGCTTCTCTGGAAACCGCAGCCAGCGTTGTGCCTTTCTTTCTTAAACCAGCAATGATATCTGCCGGATGCCAGTCTTGTTCAATCATACGAAGTCACCTAGGTTGATGCCCGTCAGAGGCGATGAAATCGTTTGTTCTGACTGAGGCATATTTTTAATTTCTTCCTTTTTAGCATCAGTTAAGTGACTTTATCTTAAGAGTTACTAAAGACGTGGGGTTGAGGATTTGTCCATTGACGATGAGCGAAAAATAACGCGTCTCCCGCCTCACACCATCACTTGCTTATGGTGTGAGGCGGGAGAGAAAACACGGCCTCATATAATTACCCAATAGCCTTAAGTCCCCGGATCCCGCCTTCCAGTACGCTGCCGTTGTCCGCCGCTTTCACAAAGTCGGCCCACCATTGCATTATGGGGCGACGCTGTTCCAGATAATCGCTGCGGTTATAGGCCCGGCGTACTTCATTTTTATCTACGTGGGCGAGGGCGGCTTCGATGACATCGGGTGGAAAGCCTTGTTCATTGAGCGCGGTGCTGGCAATGGAGCGCATGCCGTGTGATACCAGAATGCCGCCTAATCCGGCGCGTTTTAGCGCGGCGTTGACCGTCTGGCTATTCATTGGCTGTAACGGTTTAATGCGGCTGGGGAAAACATATTCCCGATGGCTGCTTAAAGGCCGCATAAGTTCCAGAATCGCCAACGCCTGTTCTGACAGCGGAACGACATGTACCCGCTTCATTTTCATGCGTTCGGCCGGAATGCGCCATTCTTTAGCGTCCAGATCGATCTCCTGCCAGCGCGTCTCAGCGGCTTCGACAGGGCGGGTGAGGGTGAGAAGCTGCCACATAAACAGACAGCGGGTCGGTAACTCGATATTTGCCAGCCGCATTGTTTGCATCAGTTGCGGTAGTTGATCCGGGCGGATGCTGGGCATGTGCTTTTTCTGCGGTTTCTCGAACGCCTTGCTGATATTGACGCTGGGAGCCGCATCGATCAGACCAACGTTCATGGCATAGATCATCACCTCGTTAATCCGCTGACATAACCGCCTTACCGTTTCCAGCGCGCCTCTGGCCTGCACCGGCTGGATAGCCTGCACCAGCGTGCGCGCTTTGATATCCGTGATGCTGATATCGCCGATGGCGGGAAAGATATCCTTTTCGAGGGATCGCTGGATATCGGAGGCATAGTCGGCGGTGACGCTGCTCTTTTTTAGCTGTAGCCAGCGTTCGGCAACGACCTTAAAGGTGTTGGATTGGGTTTCCAGCGCTTGCCGCTTTAGCGCGTGGTAATGCTCTTGAGGATCGATATCTTTGGCAATTAACGATTTGGTTTCAGTGCGGCGTTTTCGGGCGTCGGCCAGAGTGACGGCAGGATAGGAACCAAAACTCAGTTTTGCGCGCTTTTTGGTTAAAGGTCGATAGTAGCGGAATTGCCAAAGTTTACTGCCGCCGGGTTTGATTAGAAGCTCAAGTCCGTCACCATCATACAGGGAGTAGTCGGCCTCTTTGGGTTTGGCCGCTTTGATCTCGGTATCGCTAAGCGGCCTTGTTTGCCTTGCCATAGGCACCTCCACTAAGTTTAGGCCCAACAGGAATGAGGGAAACTGCATAGAGTGCCTAAAATTGTGCCTAACAATGGTGGAAGTTACAAGATCGCCACAGCGCCCAATAGATGTAAAAAAGCCCGCAGGGCTTGTGCCATGCGGGCTTAGTGGACTTCTTTGGCGTTCTATAGAACAAAATTTGGTGGAGCTGGGGGGATTTGAACCCCCGTCCGGAATTACTCTACCGTTGGTACTACATGCTTAGTCTAATCTTTACATTCGCCTGCCAGCTGCGGATAGACACGCCACTAACAAACTAGCCTGATTGGATTTAACGCTTCAGCCCCAGGCAGGACATCCACGCGATCTCTTTTGGGTTTGACCTCTCTTGATCCCCGTCCTAAGAGCGGAGGCTAGGGAGAGAGGGCTCAGAGCAGGTTATTAAGCTGCTAAAGCGTAGTTTTCGTCGTTTGCGACTATTTTTTTGCGGCTTTTTACGAGGCCAACCGCCCCTCGGCATGCACCTAGGGCTTTGCAAATCCCGTCGAATCCAGAATCAGCCCCAAGGAACTTTCTTTAGTATACCAGAACTTATCCTACTTAAGCCACCGACTTAGCGGTTAGCGTTCTTCATGATACGGGCTTTGTCTAATTTCCATTCACGTTCTTTGATGTCATCACGTTTATCGTGATCTTTTTTACCTTTCGCCACGCCGATTTTGACTTTGCTCCAGGCATTTTTCCAGTACATGGATAAGGCGACGACGGTGTAGCCTTCACGGCTGACTCGTCCGAACAGCGAATCTAATTCTCGCTTGTTGAGCAATAGTTTACGTGTACGCGTAGGGTCACAAACAACATGCGAAGATGCAACGTTAAGCGGTGTGATAGTGGCGCCGAACAGGTACGCTTCACCGTCTCTGAATGTTACATAGCTGTCGCTGATATTGGCTTTGCCCGCACGCAGTGATTTTACTTCCCAACCTTGCAACGAAAGACCGGCCTCAAATTCCTCTTCAATGAAGTATTCGTGGCGGGCACGCTTGTTTTGCGCAATGGTAGCGGAACCGGGTTTGTACGCTTTTTTCTTTGTCATAGTGCCGTCATTATACTGGATGTAAAAGGGAATGAAATCCCCGCCGTGTGTCTGGGTCATTGTTGATGATATTGTGCGATAGTGCGCGCAGAATTTTTATCTGTCGGCTTATCAGTGCTATTATTTTGCGCGTTTTATGAATCACGGAAAATGGTATGCCAAAAATAAGTCGTTCAGCTCTGGTGCCGTTCAGCGCTGAGCAAATGTATCAATTGGTCAATGATGTTTCTTCTTACCCTGCCTTTCTGCCGGGATGTACGGGCAGCCGGATTATTTCATCGACGCCTGATGAAATGACGGCGGCGGTAGATGTGGCCAAAGCGGGTATCAGTAAGACATTCACTACGCGTAATACGTTGACCAATAACCAAAATATCAATATGCAGTTGGTTGATGGACCTTTCCGCCAACTCAGTGGCGACTGGCATTTTACGCCGCTGAGTCCGGATGCCTGTAAAGTGGAGCTGCATCTTGATTTCGAATTCACTAATGTTCTGATTGAACTCGCTTTTGGCAAGGTTTTCAAGGAACTGGCGGGAAATATGGTGCAGGCATTCACGCAGCGCGCCAAAGAGGTTTACAGTGCCTGATATTCGTGTGGTTGTGGTGTACGCATTACCGGAGCGACAGTATCTGCGTACGCTTACTCTGGCGGAGGGCAGTACGGTGGAACAGGCGATTGTCGCATCGGGTCTGCTTGAATTGCGAAGAGATATTGATTTGCAGACCAATAAGGTCGGCATATACAGCCGGACCGCAAAACTTGCCGATGTGCTGAGTGATGGCGATCGGGTTGAGATCTACCGTCCCTTGATTGCCGATCCGAAAGAGTTACGTCGTCAGCGTGCCGAGCGCTCAAAAAAATAAGGCACGGCGTGCCTTATTTTTGTCACCACTTATCCAGTAGTAAAATTCTTTCTTGCTTGCCCGGGATATTTCACCCTGTCAGCGTGATGTTACATGCAACAAAACCGTGACTGAATTAGTTCAGCGTCGGTTTGTTATCAATATTGGTCAGTACACCGTCAGCACTGAAGGTCAGCGTCAACGTTTGCTGTGTTACGGATTCATGGCCAGGCTGCTGGCGGAATACGTAAAACCAGGTATCGCTGCCAAACGGATCCTGCATCATGGGCGTACCCAGCGTATAAGCGACCTGTTGCTTGGTCATTCCGGTATGAATTTTGGCGACGTCACCCGGTGCCAGATAGTTTCCCTGATTGATGTCCGGCCGATAGACCACTTTTTCTAACGTGGAACAACCGGCAGTCAGCATAACAACAACCACCGCGGCGACGACAGTCAGCGTTTTACAGCGCATAGTGATTACATTCCTTAAGGGCATAGGTTGCCGATGATAATAGACCTTGCCTGACTTGAAAACCGGCAAGACCCCAGTATGACCTCAGGAAGGCAAAAAAGTTGAGCTTTTTTACCGTCGTTCGCGTTTCAAGCCGTTGGCTCCGTCTGCCTTATGCCGCCAGCAACTCTTTGGCGTTTGCCAGCGTATTTTTGGTTACGGCGCTGCCGCCGAGTAAACGAGCGAGTTCCTGTAGCCGTGCGCGTTTGTCCAGCGGCTGCATCAGCGTTTCGGTTTCTGCGCCGTCGGTTTGCTTGCTGACAAAGAAATGTTGATGACCACAACCTGCGACCTGTGGCAGGTGAGTGACACACATGACCTGTGTCGATTCCCCGAGTTGGCGCAGCATTTTGCCCACAATCGCCGCCGTCGGGCCGCTGATACCCACATCGACTTCATCAAAAATCAACGCCGGCGTATCCATTTTACGTGCGGTGATGACCTGAATAATCAGGGCAATACGTGACAGCTCCCCGCCAGATGCCACTTTTGCCAGCGGTTGATGTGGTTGGCCGGGGTTGGTTGTGACACAAAATTCAATGCTGTCAGCACCGCTGGCGGTCAGGTATTCGGGGGTAAATTTCACCTGAATGTTGAAGTGACCATGTGGCATGGCCAGCTCATGCATATTGGCCGTGATGAGCTGGGCTAATTCACTGGCGTGATGCTGTCGGCGAACGTGCAATTGTTCCGCGACGTGCAATGCCTGTTGATGGTAGGCGCTGACTGTTGCGCTGAGCGTTTCGTGGTCGCTTTCCTGCTGTTCCAGCAAGCGTTGCTCTTCCAGTAGCTGCTGATAATGAGCGGGTAAGGCTTCTGGCGCGATGTGATGCTTACGGGCCAGCGTCATCTGACGGGATAGCCGTTGCTCAAGTTCGTATAGCCGGATGGGATCGAGATCCATTTGATCGCCGTAGTGACGCAGTTCATCACTGGCTTCGCTAATTTGAATACCGGCTTCTTCCAGCATGCTGAGCACGCCCGACAGCTTTTCATCCATACTGATCAACTCACCGAGCTGATGTTTAACGCTGTGCAGCATGCTGAGTATGTTCCGCTCTTCATTTTCGCTGAGCAATTGCAATGTTTGTTGACTCAAAGCCAGCAGCTGACCGCTGTTCGCCAGCCGTTTGTATTCGGCATCGATTTGCTCGTATTCACCGGACTGGGGGGCGAATTCATTCAGTTCTTTCAATTGATATTGCAGGAGTTCGCGGCGTGCTTCCCGCTCGATAGCCGCCTGCTGCAATTGCGCCAGTTCACGGCAGCTTTGATGCCATTGCTGCCAGATTTGCTGCATCGCCCCAAGTAGTTCGGGTTCATCCGCATACGCATCCAGCAGATATTTTTGATGCTCTGGTTTGAGCAGTAGCTGGTGGGCGTGCTGACCGTGCAGCTGAATCAGCAATTGGCCGAGCTCACGCAGCTGCGACAAGGGCACGGCGGTTCCATTGATAAAACCGCGCGAACGGCCGTCTGCGCCAATCACCCGGCGCAGCAGGCACTCATTGCTGTCGTCCAGCTGATTTTCTTCAAGCCATCGGTGTGCGATGGGGGTATCAACCAGAGAAAAGCGGGCGCAAATATCGGCGCGGGTAGCGCCTGGCCTGACCATGCTGGCGTCGGAGCGATTTCCCAGGCAAAGGCCGAGGGCGTCAATGGCAATGGATTTCCCGGCGCCGGTTTCGCCGGTAATCACGCTCATTCCTGCCTGAAAATCAATTTCTAACTCGCGCACGATGGCGAAGTTACTGATAGTGAGTTGCGCCAGCATGATAGTTTTCCTGTATGTAAAAACAAGGTGTAATTACATACAGTATAAACTGGTTTTATATACAGTAAAGTAGCTGGTGAAAATTTTAGAATAATTTTTTCGACCAGCCGAGCTTTGTGCTTAACGTATTGAAATAACTGTAATCTTTCGGGTGGATCAAATTAAGATAATGTTCGCTGCGACGGATGAACACTTCTTCTCCTTCCTGTACCGGCAGTGAGATTTGGCTGTCGCAGCTGATTTCCAGATCGTTGGTGATATGGGAAAACTTCAACCGAATCGTGCTGCTGCTGTTGATAACCAGCGGACGCGCCGAGAGCGTGTGGGGGAACATCGGCACCAGCGCAATGGCATCAAGCGAAGGGGTGAGGATCGGGCCACCGCCGGAGAGCGAATAAGCGGTAGAGCCTGTGGGCGTGGAGATGATCAAGCCGTCCGAACGCTGTGAAAACGCAAACTTGTCGTCAATATAGACTTCAAATTCGATCATGTGCGCGACTTTTCCGGGGTGGAGTACCACTTCGTTGATGGCGGTGCTGATGCTGTTTGGCTGTTCGGCGCGGCAAATATGCGCTTCCAGCATAAAACGTCGCTCGCTCAGATAATGGCCGTCGAGCACTTCCGAAAGCTGTTGCTGGGCATGATCCGGATCCAGGTCGGTTAGAAAACCTAGGTTGCCGCGGTTAACGCCAATGACGTTGATATCGTAGCGGGACAGAACGCGTGCGGCACCGAGCATATTGCCATCGCCGCCGACCACCACGGCCAGATCGGCCAGCTGTCCGATATCGGCCAGGCTGCCGGTCGGCGCGTCTTGCAGGTTCAGTTCGCGGGCAATCTGCTGTTCAATAAGCACCGAATAACCTTTGCCGCTCAGCCAATGATAAAGCATCTCATGGGTGGCCAGCGCGGTAGGGTGTCGCGGATGGCCGACGATACCAATACAATTAAATGGTTTATTCATTGCTGTCATTGTCCTCAGCGTGGTGTGCCGACGTTCTGCAAAACCAATATACCCGTCATTTTTCAGGTTGCAGGCGCGTTGGTTGCGCTCACTACCCGCTCCATCCGTGGGCCTTGTCCCTGCGGCTGCCGCCTTCCCGCAACTTGAAATCTATTGGGTATATGTGACTGGTTCCCTTGAAACCCCGGTTTTGATCCCCATAATAGCAACTAGCGAGATTAATGCTAAACCGCGGAGAATTTCATGAGTAGTAAAGAACAGAACACGCCTGACGAGCAAGTCTTGGATCAAATGGATGCAGCAAAAAGGCGTCAATCGGAAGCTGTACCAGAGACGACAGACGTAGCTGACCCGCGTGATGAGCGCATTGCCGAACTGGAAGCGCAACTGAGTGAATTGCAGCAGCGCGAACGCGACAGTGTACTGCGTGCCCGCGCTGAAGCCGATAATATTCGCCGTCGTGCGGAGATCGATGTTGAGAAGGCGCATAAATTTGCGGTGGAGAAATTCGCCAGCGAAATGTTGCCGGTGATCGATAACCTTGAGCGCGCATTGGATATGGCGGACAAATCCAATGACGCGTTGGCGTCAATGATTGAAGGTGTTGAACTGACGCTGAAATCCCTGTTGGATGCCGTGCACAAGTTTGGCATTGAAGTGGTCAGCGAGGTGAACGTGCCGTTTAATCCGGAAGTGCATCAGGCGATGACCATGCTGGAGTCTGCCGATCATCAGCCTAACTACGTGATGATGGTGATGCAGAAAGGCTATACGTTGAATGGACGCCTGCTGCGCCCTGCGATGGTGGCCGTTTCCAAGGCGAAAGAATAACCCTGTTCGCCCGCTTCGTTCGTTGACCCAGCGTCAGCGTCAACCCCATGCTCAGGCGTGGGGTTTTTTGTTTATATTTTGTTGGTCTTTTTTGTTAAAAAGATGTTTTTATCCGCGTGATAAATCATCATCTCTGGCTATTGGAAGAATTGGTATTGCCGCTCTGGATGCACTTGATAATCATTATCATTTATGTGAGAGTTGATAAAACAACAGGGTTAGAAGGGGCATACTATGCCGGATAGCCGTACCGTCGGGTCAGTCAGCCGTACATCAAGAAAGATCAAACTTTCTTTGATGGGGCCCGCGTTTATTGCGGCGATCGGGTACATTGACCCGGGTAATTTCGCGACGAATATTCAGTCGGGCGCGGCCTATGGCTATACGCTGCTGTGGGTGGTGGTTTGGGCCAATATCATGGCCATGCTGATCCAACTGCTGTCTGCCAAACTCGGGATCGCGACCGGTAGCAATCTGGCCGAGCTGATCCGCGAGCGTTTTCCCCGGCCTGCGGTTTGGGCTTATTGGGTTCAGGCCGAAATTATTGCCATGGCGACCGATCTGGCGGAGTTTATCGGCGCGGCGATCGGTTTCAAACTGCTGTTGGGAGTATCGCTGCTTGAAGGTGCGACCCTGACGGCCATTGCGACTTTCCTGATTTTAACGTTGCAAAAGCGCGGACAAAAACCGCTGGAGATGGTGATCGGCGGGCTGCTGCTGTTTGTCGCCGCGGCTTACATTGTCGAGCTGGTGTTCTCTCGCCCTGAACTGTCAGCCCTGACAAAAGGGATGATGATTCCCAGTTTGCCGACCTCTGATGCCGTGCTACTGGCTGCCGGCGTGCTGGGGGCGACGATCATGCCTCACGTGATATACCTGCATTCTTCTCTGACGCAGCATGAGGGCAGACATACCCGTGCGGAACGTTATTCCGCCACCAAAGTCGATGTCGCCATCGCCATGACTATCGCCGGTTTTGTGAATCTGGCGATGATGGCGACAGCGGCGGCGGCGTTCCATTTCAGCGGTAATCAGGATATCGCCGATCTCGATCGGGCTTATCTGACGCTGGAACCCTTGTTAGGGCAAGCGGCGGCAACCATTTTCGGGCTGAGTCTGGTCGTGGCTGGGCTGTCTTCAACCGTTGTCGGTACGCTGGCCGGACAGGTGGTCATGCAGGGGTTCGTGCGCTTTCATATTCCGCTGTGGGTACGGCGAACGGTCACGATGTTGCCGTCGTTTATCGTTATTCTCTCTGGTATGGATCCGACCCGCGTACTGGTCCTGAGTCAGGTGGTGCTGAGTTTCGGTATTGCGCTGGCGCTGGTTCCTCTGCTGTCCTTTACCGGCAACAAGGCGCTGATGGGAGATATGGTGAATAGCCGTCTGGTACAGAACACGGGTAAAGCGATCGTCTTTATCGTTGTTTCGCTTAATCTTTATCTGCTCATCAGCACTGCTCTGGGGTGGTGAAGGTTCGTGCATTCCGGCATGCGTCGTCTTATTATCAGGCACTGATTCTTTCTTTAATGGGGTTCAGTTATGTCGTCGCCGATTACTATCATTGAAAAGAAGCTCCTGTCTGACCGTTGGTTTCTTCTTAATAAATATGTGTTTGATTTAAAAAGAAAGAATGGCGGCGTGGTTCGTCAGATCCGTGAGGTGTACGACCGGGGCGATGGCGCGACTATTCTGCTGTATAACCGTGAGAAAGGCACGGTGGTGCTGACGCGCCAGTTCCGGATTCCCACCTATGTCAACGGTAATGAAAGCGGCATGTTGCTGGAAGCCTGCGCCGGATTGCTGGACGATCATTCGCCGGAAGAGTGTATCCGTAATGAAGCGATCGAAGAGACCGGCTATGCGATCGGCAAGGTCGAAAAGTTGTTCGATGCCTATATGTCACCCGGTGGCATCACCGAACGGCTGCACTTCTTCGCGGCGGAGTATGACGAATCTTTGCGTGATAATGCGGGTGGCGGTGTGGACGACGAAGATATTGAAGTGCTGGAACTGCCGTTTACGCAGGCAATGGAAATGATCGGCGACGGCCGGATTAAAGACGGCAAGACCATTATGCTATTACAGCATGCGCAGATTCAGGGATGGTTTGCGAAGTAGCGGGCCCCGACTTTGATTTTTGCTTTCCTGCGCCTCAGGCTCATTGGGTATCATGATGGTAATAGATATTCTCTTTGAATGTTTTGGGCGACATGCCGACAAATTGTTTGAAACGGGCGCAGAAATAAGCGCAATCCGTGAAGCTCGCATGGTAAGCAATATCGGAAATCTTCAGGTCGGTATGGATTAACAGATCGATAGCCAGTGAGATTTTTCTTTTAAGCATAAATTCCTTGAATGTCTGCCCAAAGAAATGCCTGAATGTGCGGGAAAAATAAGAGTCTGACCAGCCGCACTGCTGCGCTGCTTCCATCACGCCGATCGTATAGTTTTTCTGATCGTCAATTTGCTGAATCAGTTTGATAAGCCGCGCGGATTGCTGATGGTATTGCAAAGACGGGTTTGGCGTTGCGTCCCGGGCCAGTTTTGGGGTGGCGAAAATGATAATGGATCGCAGCAGGCTTGATGATAAGTCAGCGGCATGCGGCATACTTTCACCGGCCCAGGCAAACAGTGTTTCAACCTTTTGCGTGTCTTCCTCCTCCAGATAAGCAACCATTGGCTGTATACGCTGAATGGGTTGAACAGGTAAGCGAATATCCTCCAACCAGCTCTCCTCATATTGCAGTAAATATCGTAAATGCCCGTGGCCGGGCTCCAGCGTCATTTCATGCATAAACAGTGTGGGTATATAGACCAGCGTATTATTTCTGATGGGGTAGGCGTTATCCTTGATCACAAATGAGCCGCCGGCCCGTCTGAACCACATAATCTCATTCATCATATGAAAATGTGTTTCGACGTAAAGCCCGCTAAATTGTGCGAAGCGATCCTGACGTAACGTGAATTTTTCCCCCGGCATTACCGGGATATTCTCAAAAGTGGGATATCGGTCACTCATCGAGTTCAGATTCCTTATGTAATTACCCTGTTTATATATATATGCGCAGTAAATAATGCAATAAATTATCAATTCATCATACAACAAGGGCGATAAGAATACAGTAGCGCTATCATGATAGTGAACTCTTAAAAAATAACCGTATTTCTTAAGGTGGGATAGAAATGCTTGCTGTCATATCTGCGCCTTTAATAAAGTTATCTGTAAAAGAAAAATTATATCAATAGCGTCATGAAACGTCCCGATCTGGCTACGCGACTATTATCGGGGAATATTCGTTGCGATGATGTTGTAATATCTATTTAAATATATTGACAAGGTAAAAATGTCTAATTATGCGATGGCATGATAAGCGGCATTGCGATCATTGTTTTATTTATTGAAGCGAAAAATGTTATTTCGATCTTTGCATTGGTTATCGTGATGAATTTTATTCAGCTTGCCGCTACGCCATTATGCATTGCGATTCATTAACCGATGAAAAAATCAGGGAAATAAAAAACAGAAACATCGAATGCGCTCAGCAACCGTACGAAACCACATCATCATATTTGCATTAATAAGAGGAGAGGGCGATGTCATCAATTACCTGGATTAGCAGTAACGATACCCGGCAATGGCAGGTCAATACGGATATCGCCCGCGGAGGGGAAAAGGCGAATCTGTTTTTGGGGGATGCTGACAACCGGGAAATAGAGGGGTTTGGCGGCTGTTTTAATGAATTAGGGATGATTGCGCTTGCCGATCTTGATGACGCGCAGCGGGACGTTATTTTTGACAATCTCTTTTCGCCCGATGGCGAATGCCGATTGAATATGGGGCGAATTCCTATTGGCGCCAGCGATTATGCGAGATCCTGGTATAGCCTGAATGAGACGCCGGATGATTATGCCATGACGCATTTTTCCCTGGCGCGGGACAGGCAGTATTTGATCCCTTACCTTCAGGAAGCCTTACGGCGACAGCCGGAGATGGTGTTATTCGGTTCTCCGTGGAGTCCGCCAACCTGGATGAAGACCCACCCGGTGTATAACTACGGTCGTCTGAAGATGGATGAGGCGACGTTGAATGCTTATGCCCTTTATTTCCAAAAATTTATTGAACATTATCGGGCCGAAGGCATTCGGATTGCGCAGGTTCATATACAGAATGAAGTCGCCGCCGATCAGAAATTCCCGTCCTGTGTCTGGAGCGGCGAGCAACTGCGCCGGTTTATTGCCGACTATCTTGGCCCGCGTTTCAGGGCGTATTTGCCGGAAACGGAAATCTGGCTGGGGACCATCAATGCGCCTGCGTTTATGCAGGAAGTCGGCGAAGATTATGACGATTATGCAAATTATGTCCTGAGCGACACCGCCGCTTATTCCTTCGTGTCCGGCGTGGGTTATCAGTGGGCGGGGAAAAACGCGATTCAGCGCACAGCCGAGAGCTATCCTGAGTTACGTATCTACCAGACGGAAAATGAGTGCGGCGATGGCCGGAATGACTGGTCCTATGCCCACTATGTGTTTGGTTTATTCCGTCATTATCTGGTAAACGGGGCAACGGGATATTTTTACTGGAATCCGGTGTTGGCGACCGGCGGCGAAAGCGCCTGGGGATGGAGGCAAAACAGTATGATTTCTATCGACAGGCAGCAAAAAGCGGTTACCTATAACCCGGAATATTATGTTGTTCGCCATTTCTCCGCACTGGTACAAAAAGGGGCCCATCGGGTCGGCGTAACCGGAAAAATGAGCGGTAATGCGATTGCATTCAGAAATCCGGACCAAAGCCTGATTGTGAACGTCAACAATGCATTTGGCGAGGAACGGGAGCTGTGCTTGTCGGCTGGGGGGGAAAGCTGGCGTTTTAACCTGCCGCCCGGATCGATTAACTCCGTGATCGTCAATCCGTAGCCGGTGAAACAATGTCTCCCGGCGTGATCGGGAGACATGACGTATTAACGGACGATGTTGTTAATCGATCGTTTTACTGAAAGCATCGACGGCGATAATGGCGTGGGCAACATCCTCTGCCGTTATCGCACTGTCCAGATTTTTCAGCGTATCTTCCTGACTGCACGCGAGTTTGCCAACCTTGACCAAATTTTCAAAAGGTTCATTTTCCAGATGCAGATCTTTCAGCAAGGTTGGCATCTTGATCGCCCGGTAGAAACGGATATAGCGGGCAATCTCTTCATCGGCACGTTTCTCCAGTACCATGTGGGTGAGCGTGCCGTATGCGACTTTTTCCCCGTGAGTGAGGTGATGTATATCGCCTTTTATGGCGGTAAAACCGTTGTGGATCGCATGGGCTCCGGCCAGACCGCCATTCTCGAACCCTAATCCGGAAAGCAGCGTATTCGCTTCAACCACGGATTCCACCGCCGGTGTCACGACGCCTTTTTCTACCGCTTTATAGGCGCTATAGCCATAGGCCAGCAGGGTTTTCTCACAAACTTCGGCAATCGCCATCCCTGCCAGTGTGGGTTTGCCGCCCAGCATGGAGAGTGAATGAGAGCGCAGTACGGCCTGTGCTTCGATAAAGGTTGCCAGACCGTCTGCAATACCGGAAGCGAACAGGCGTGCGGGAGCCTGAGCACACACGGCGGTGTCGACCAGAACCAGATCGGGGTTTTTATCGTAAAAACGATAAGATTCAAAGACGCCGTCATCGGTATAAATCACCGACAGGGCGCTGCATGGCGCATCTGTTGACGCGACGGTGGGGACAATCGCTACATTGCATTTCAACTCGTCCGCGATGGCTTTTGCGGTATCCAGGGTTTTGCCGCCGCCCAGTCCGACGATGATATCAGTGCCGGCGTGACGAGCCAGCGCCGCAAGGCGGGTGATCTCATTGCCGGAGGCTTCGCCGTTAAAACGCTCGTAGTGGTGGCTGATGCCCGCCTGCTTTAAGGCGGTTTCCACGCGTTGGCCGATGATGTCCCAAACGGTGCTGTCTGCCATGAGAAACGCTTTCGCTCCTAACGGCTTGAGTTGTTCGCCCAGTTCATCAAGTACGCCGCGGCCCTGAACGTATTTTCTTGGTGAAGAGAAAATGAAGTGGCTCATACTATCTACCTCGATGATGTGTTGGTGAATGATAAGGTTGCAAAGCATGGAAGACGGCTGCGGTCATGGCGTGCCGTGAACCGCTCTCCCGGTATCGACAGCTCACAGTGCAAAAGAAATAAGAATGGCCTTTCGGGGCGATGCAGTGATAACGCCGCAGGTCCGCATGACGAAAACGCATAATCTCAGCGGCGTGTATCTGCTATGTCATCCTGAAAATCTATTGGATATAAGCATAGTCGCTAAAAACGGGATGGGTGAAAAAACGAAATTTTTCAATATGCTGTATCTTGCATAAATTTCAGGAAGCAGAAAGACGATAAATGCATCAGTCCGTCAGCCAGCGCTGGGGATAGGAAAAATGGGAGAACGCAAACGGCCCTACCCCGCGGTGCGCCCGGCTGACCGGATTTGGTTTTTTGCATGCCATCCATGCTCAGCGCGCGGATGGCATTGGCATTCTTTACGGACGGACAGGCTTTACTCTGGACGCTACAGTTTGGCCGCCAGCATCGCTTCCAGCTTCTGCTGGTCAGCGGCGAACAAACGAATGCCTTCAGCCAGTTTATCAACGGCCATCGGGTCCTGATGATGTTCCCAGCGGAATTCCGCTTCGGATAACGGCGACGGTTGATGAAACGCTTCTGTTGATGGCGTTAGCCGGCGCTCTACGGGAGCGCTGCTGTTTTTCAGCTGTTCCAGCAGGGCCGGAGAAATGGTCAGACGATCGCAGCCTGCCAGCGCCAGAATCTGTTCCACTTTGCGGAAGCTGGCTCCCATTATCACGGTTGAGTAGCGGTGGCGCTTATAGTAATCATAAATGTTGCGTACCGACTGGACGCCGGGATCGTTCTCGACCCGATAATCACTGGCAGGTTGTTTGGTCTGATACCAGTCATAAATGCGGCCGACAAACGGTGAAATCAGATATACGCCCGCTTCAGCGCAGGCGCGGGCCTGGGCAAAGGAGAACAGCAGCGTCAGGTTACAGTTGATGCCTTCATGCTCCAGCTCTTCGGCGGCGCGAATACCTTCCCAGGTCGCGGCCAGTTTGATCAGAATGCGTGAGCGGGGAATATCTTTTTCCTGATACAGTCCGATAAGCTTACGGGCTTTTGCCACGCACATTCCACGATCGAACGAGAGTCGGGCGTCCACTTCGGTGGAAATACGGCCCGGAATGCTTTTCAGCACTTCGGCCCCAATATTCACCGCCAGTCTGTCGCTGGCATTGATGAGTTGGGTGTCTTTGCCGCCGCCTTGTTGGCGGGCGTAGGCGAGGGCGTCATCGAAGAGCGGCTGATACTGGGGCAGGCTGGCGGCTTTCAGGATCAGGGACGGATTGGTGGTGGCGTCCTGCGGCGCAAACTGGCGAATGGAGTCGATATCGCCGCTGTCGGCGACGACGACGGTGAACTGTTTAAGGGCTTCTAGTTGGTTCATGGCTAAGCTCCTTGAATAGAAGTGAAAAAGGGGAAGCAAGCGGAATAAAAACCAGTAACGCAGGGCAACACACTGCACCACTCGCAGTCAAAATAACATGCGTTTTCTCTGATTACTGTGATTGGAAAACATCCTGAGGGGCGGTAAGCAACCAGAAAGCTGTCGCAGGCCGGTTCGTCACCGCGCTCCATATCGCCAGAACCCGCCTGTTGGTCTGGCTCTGTTGTATTATAATTTGTACCATTTACGACGTTGTATCAGTATCACGGCGCCGGGATTGAGCCGGGTTCTCCAGCATGTAACAATCTCTTGTCACCACCGGTTTTCATCTGTAGCTATCGCGTCTGTATAAATAGCTTTATGACCGCATAATCTTATTTAAGGAAAATTTTACCAGATGGAAAAGCAACCAGGATCTCAGGAAAACGAACTTCTGACTGAAATTGCCGTCGCCTATTATCAGGACGAAATTACTCAGGAAGAGATCGCAAAGAAGTTTGGTCTTTCACGCATCAAGGTTGGTCGTTTGCTTAAACGGGCAAAGGAGGAAGGGATTGTTGAAATTACCGTGCGTTATCATCCGGTATTCAGTACCCGCCTTGAACAGCAAATGCTGGAGCGGTTTCCGATAAAACGCGCCTTGATCGCCCTGGATTATCAGGATGAAGAAGAGCAGCGGCGACAGGTTGCTGCGCTGGTTTCCAGCCATCTGGCGCTGACTCTCAAGGATGACGCGGTCGTAGCCGTCGGACAGGGGCGCAACGTCGCGGCGGTGGCCGATCACGTCAGTAATGTGGCTGAGCGTAACTGCCGCTTTATCTGCGGTATCGGGGGGACGCATCGCCCCGGCGATGCGATTAACGCCGACCATATTAGCCGCCGTCTGGCGAAGAAGTTCGGCGGCAGCAGCGAAACGCTTTATGCTCCCGCCTATGTCGAGAATCGGGCGCTGAAAGACGCGTTTATGCAGAATGGCACCATCAAGGAAACGCTGGATCGGGCGCGCAAAGCGGATATCGCGCTGGTGGGCATTGGTGATATGAATGAAAACAGCTATATGGTGAAGCTGGGTTGGTTCACTCCGCATGAGATTATCGATGCGAGCCTCAATCAGGGCGTCATTGGCGATATCGCCGGGTATGATTTCTTTAATGCGCACGGACAGCACGTTGATACGGTGATGAACGATCGGGTGATTGGCGTCAGTATTGAAGAACTGCACAAAATTCCTTGTGTGATCGCCATTGCTTCCGAAAACACCAAGGCACTGGCGATCCTCGGCGCGTTGCGCACCGGTGCGATTGATATTATCGCCACCAGCGCGGGTAATATCCGCACCATTCTGAATATGACGCAGTAGCCCTTTCCCGCAGCGTGATGTTTTATCCGACCTGATTTTCGCTGTCTCAACAAAAGTCAGGTTGTGCGTCAGTGCGTAATCGTGTGACCGGCAACGCTGACGATCGGCGCGATCCGCCTGCGCGCAGCGTTATGCGCGTAACGGTAGCGTCTTAATAATGATACATCTGTCGAACAAAAAACCATCAAATAAAATAACTATATTAATCGGTATTCACTTCCGGTTTTTGCCGTCCTTCATAGTTTAACAATTTGCAAACACTATACTGGGTATTCCTGACCCTATATGCATGTCACAACAAAAACCGATAAAGGATTAAAAAATGGATGAACAACTAAAGCAAAGCGCGCTTGATTTTCACCAGTATCCGGTTCCCGGGAAAATTCAGGTTTCGCCCACCAAGCCGTTAGCGACCCAGCGCGATCTGGCGCTGGCTTATTCTCCCGGTGTGGCGGCCCCATGTCTGGAAATAGCTGAAGATCCGCTGGCTGCTTACAAATACACCGCGCGAGGCAATCTGGTCGCGGTGATTTCTAATGGGACCGCTGTTCTCGGCCTCGGCAATATCGGCGCGCTGGCTGGCAAGCCTGTGATGGAAGGCAAAGGCGTCCTGTTTAAAAAGTTCTCCGGTATTGACGTATTCGATATTGAGGTGGATGAGCTGGATCCAGACAAACTGATCGATGTCATTGCTGCCCTTGAGCCAACCTTTGGCGGTATTAACCTGGAAGACATTAAAGCGCCGGAATGTTTCTACATTGAGAAAAAACTGCGCGAGCGCATGAAGATTCCGGTATTCCATGACGATCAACACGGCACCGCCATCATCTGTACCGCGGCGGTGCTTAACGGACTGCGGGTGGTTGAGAAGAATATCGCCGATGTTCGTCTGGTGGTTTCGGGGGCGGGGGCGGCGTCGATCGCCTGTCTGAACCTGCTGGTGGCGCTGGGTATGAAGCCACACAACATCGTGGTTTGTGATTCTCGCGGTGTGATTTACAAAGGCCGTGAAGAAAATATGGCGGAAACCAAAGCCGCTTATGCCATCGATGATAACGGTGCGCGCAAGCTGGCGGACGTGATCCCCGATGCGGATATCTTCCTCGGCTGCTCCGGTCCCGGCGTACTGACGCAGGATATGGTGAAAACCATGGCGCCGTGTCCGTTGATTCTGGCGCTGGCGAACCCGGAACCGGAAATCCTGCCGCCGCTGGTTAAAGAAGTTCGCCCGGACGCGATTATTTGTACCGGCCGTTCCGACTATCCGAACCAGGTGAACAATGTGCTGTGCTTTCCGTTTATCTTCCGTGGCGCACTGGATGTCGGCGCGACCACCATTAACGAAGAGATGAAACTGGCCTGCGTTCACGCGATCGCCAATCTGGCGCTGGCGGAGCAAAGCGAAGTGGTGGCTTCCGCCTATGGCGATCAGGAACTGTCGTTTGGCCCGGAATACCTGATTCCGAAACCGTTCGATCCGCGTCTGATCATCAAGATTGCTCCGGCGGTCGCGAAAGCGGCGATGGAATCTGGCGTCGCGACGCGTCCGATTGAGAATTTCGATGCCTATATCGAAAAACTGACGCAGTTTGTCTACAAAACCAATCTGTTCATGAAGCCGATATTTTCTCAGGCGCGTCAGCAGCCGAAACGCGTCGTGTTCGCCGAAGGTGAAGATGCGCGCGTGCTGCATGCAACGCAGGAACTGGTTACGCTGGGGTTGGCGTTCCCGATTCTGATTGGCCGTCCAAGCGTCATCGAGATGCGTTTACAAAAACTGGGCTTGCAGCTGACCGTCGGTAAAGACTTCGAAGTGGTCAACAATGAATCCGATCCGCGCTTCAAGGAATACTGGAGCGAGTATTTCGAGATCGTGAAGCGCCGCGGCGTGTCGCAGGAACAGGCGCAGCGTGCGGTGATCGGTAATCCGACGTTGATCGGTTCTATCATGGTGTTGCGTGGTGAAGCCGATGCATTGATTTGCGGAACCATTGGGACGTATGAAGAACATTTCGACGTGGTGGAAAAAGTCTTCGGCTATCGCGAAGGCGTCCATGTTGCCGGCGCCATGAACGCATTGATGTTGCCGAGCGGCAATACCTTCATCGCCGATACCTACGTCAACGCCGATCCAACGCCGGAGCAACTGGCGGAAATCACCCTGATGGCGGCGGAAACCGTGCGTCGTTTCGGTATCGAGCCTAAAGTGGCGCTGCTGTCCCACTCCAGTTTTGGTACGTCTGATTCGCCGACGGCGCAGAAAATGCGGGCCACGCTGGCGCTGGTCAATAAACTGGCGCCGGAACTGCAAATCGATGGTGAAATGCACGGTGATTCCGCGCTGGTTGAAGCGATCCGACGTGAGCAAATGCCCGACAGTCCGCTGAAAGGCTCGGCCAATATTCTGATCATGCCCAACATGGAGTCGGCGCGTATCAGCTATAACCTGCTGCGAGTTTCTTCTTCCGAGGGGGTAACGGTTGGGCCGGTGCTGATGGGGGTTGCCAAACCGGTACACATTCTGACGCCGATCGCGTCGGTACGCCGTATCGTCAATATGGTGGCGCTGGCGGTGGTGGAAGCGCAAACACAACCGCTGTAAGCGTTATGACAGCGTCTGGCGCCGTTCGCGGCCTCAGACGCGGGTTTTTTTCTGAATGGCCGCAGATAGAATCTGACTTCGGCCATTTTTTTTGCCCCTTTCATCCCGGAAAGTATTTATCGGGTAATGTGAAGCGGGTTGGCGAAGACATTCACAGAATGTGGGAGGAAAAGCAGTATCGGCGAGCCTGTTAAGGGAAAATGTCGCGTTGACAGATTTCATCAACCGGGGGATGTCGTATGGATCTGAAAAGGCTTCATTGTTTTATCCGGGTCGCTGAATCAGGCAGTTTTACTCAGGCCGCGCTGATTCTGGATCAGTCGCAATCGCTGGTTAGCCGGCAGGTACGGCAGCTGGAAGTGGAACTACAGCAGACGTTATTGCAGCGTAATGGTCGCGGGGTAACGTTGACTGCGGCGGGGCGGCGTCTGCTGGAGCATGGTAAAGGTATTCTGCGGCAGGTTGAGGTGGCGGAACAGGCGCTGAAAAATATCGACGGTATTCACAAAGGTAAAGTCAATGTTGGTATGACCCCCACGCTGGGGAAATTACTGACCGTCGATCTGGTCACCGCTTTTTTTGCCGAATATCCGGATAGCTCACTCTCCATTGCGGAGAATCTGACTTATTGGATACAGAAAAGATTAATATTGGGCGAGCTGGATATTGCGTTATTATATAATCCCGCCCCCAGCGCATACCTTAATTATCAGCTTTTATGGACAGAGAAGTTGTGTCTGATCGCTCCTTCCGCTTTTTCTGACGATACCGTTAATTCCATTGCGCTGCGTGAAATTATTAATTACCCGCTGATTATGCCGGGTGGCAGACATATGATTCGGCATCTGGTCGAAATCGAATGTGCCCGGCATGGCATTGCCCCTAATGTAGTGATTGAAATTGATGCGATTCCCTCTCTACTTTTGCTGGTGAAGAAAGGGTTCGGCTATGCCATCTTACCGGCGAACGCTCTGAATGGGGTGGGGCAGGTGGATGGATTAAAGGCGCTTCCCATTGAGCCGGCATTAATAAATCGGGTTGTTCTGGCAACGTCATCACAGCGGACGCTGACGCCGCTGGCGCAAAAGACCATCGAAATATTACAAAGCGGTATAATTTCCATGGGGTACAACCTTAATTAATACTCTATTCCTCGCTGTTGTGATATTCATCACAATTAAATCCCGTTATGCAAAACATGCAAATCAGCTAGTACCTACATCCTCTTCTTATTATTTATGGCTTTGCTAGTTTAGCGGTTAATCAATAAACGCGAACGGAATGACATTATTATCCAGGCTGAATAAACGAAGAGGTTGGTATGAAAAAAATACCCTGCTGGTTTATGCGTGGCGGGACGTCAAAAGGACCATTTTTTCGTAAAGAGGATTTACCGGACGATATCGCCGAACGCGATCGTATTCTTTTATCCGTCATGGGATCGCCCGATCCCCGACAGATTGACGGCATCGGCGGCGCGGATTCGCTGACCAGTAAAATTGGGATTATTTCGCTTTCCCATGATGACAACGCCGATATCGATTTTCTTTTTGGACAGGTTCTGATTAACGAAGCGCGAGTCGATACCACCCCAAACTGCGGCAATATGCTGGCGGCGGCGGGACCCGCCGCGCTGGAGTCGGGACTGATTCACGCCGACGCCGATCGGACACGTCTGCGGATCCGTACGCTGAATACCGGCATGATTGCCGAGGTGACGTTGAAAACCCCCGGCGGTAAGCCCTGCTATAGCGGCGAAGCCCGCATTGATGGGGTTCCCGGCACGGCCGCTCCCGTATTGCTGAATTTTCTCGACACGGCGGGATCGGTTTGCGGCTCGCTGTTTCCGACGGGAAATCGCAGCGATCATATTGCCGGTGTCCGCGTGACCTGTATCGATAACGGCATGCCTGTGCTGATGGTCGCCGCCCGCGATATGGGGATTTCCGGATATGAAACCAAAGACCAGTTGAACGGCGATAAAGCGCTGGCGGCGCGAATTGAGGCGCTGCGCCTGGCCGCCGGACCATTAATGAACATTGAAAATGTGGCCGGTAAAACGGTGCCTAAAATTTGCCTGGTTGCTCCCCCGAAATCAGGCGGCACGCTCTGTACCCGTACTTTTATTCCTCATACCTGTCACGCCGCGATTGGCGTGCTGGGGGCGGTTACGGTGGCTACTGCCGCCGCGCTGCCGGGAACGGTGGCCAGTGAGTTGGCTCAAACCGTCGCCGGTAGCGAAAAACAGATGGTGATTGAGCATCCAACCGGTGAACTGAGCGTTTATTTAACGCTGAATGAACAGGGGGACGTCGTGCAGGCGGCGCTGATGCGAACCGCGCGTCTGCTGATGCAGGGCGAGGTCTTTTATTCATAGCGAGATGGCGTAAGACGGCTATTTATCTGATTCCAGGAGAAGATATGAACGAACAACGTAAAACGGCATTGGTAGTCAGCGCGCATTCTGCCGATTTTGTCTGGCGCTCGGGCGGCGCGATAGCGCTCTATGCGAAACGTGGCTGGGACATTCACATTGTTTGCCTCTCTTTTGGCGAACGGGGTGAGTCCGCCAAACTGTGGCGTCAGCCCGGCATGGATATGGCGACCGTGAAACAGGCCCGCGAACAGGAGGCGCGACAGGCGGCGGAGATCCTGGGGGCCGGGAATATTCGCTTTCTGGATGTGGGCGATTACCCCATGCGGGTCAACGATGCCGTGCTGTTTGAGCTGGCGGCGTTATACCGTGAAATCCGCCCGGAATTCGTCCTCTCCCACTCATTAAAAGATCCTTATAACTTCGACCATCCGCTCGCCACGCATATTGCGCAGGAAGCAAGAATTATCGCGCAGGCGCACGGTCATCAGCCGGACACGCCGGTAATCGGCGCGCCGCCGGTATTTTTATTTGAGCCGCATCAGCCGGAACAGTGCGAGTGGAAACCCCAGGTACTGCTTGATATCAGCGACGTCTGGGAAATCAAGCGTCAGGCGTTTGAAAGCATGTCTGCACAGGAGCATCTGTGGGAATACTACACCCGCGTCGCGCTACAGCGCGGCGTACAGGCATCACGCAATTCCAATCTGAAAATTAAATATGCGGAAGGCTATCAGCGCATCTTCCCGCAGGTAGCGAACGAACTGGCATAACTAACAACAATAATCAGCGCGAGGAACATCTTATGAAAACCTGTAAAGCTCCCGATCCGCATCCGGTCAAACCTAAAGCGGCGCTCCCTATCGGCGCCTGTGATGCACACTGCCATGTATTCGGACCGGGCCATACCTTTCCCTACGGCGCCAACCGAAAATATACGCCGGAAGATGCGCCGTTTGAAAAGTTGATGGAACTGCACAACTGGCTGGGCATCACCCGCGCCGTGATTGTGCAGGCCAGCTGTCATGGCACCGATAACCGCGCCATGCTGGACGCCATTGCCCGCAGCCAAGGGCGTTATCTTGGCGTGGCGATGATCGACGGATCTGAAAGCGATGAAGAGCTGGAACGTTTGGATCAGGGCGGCGTGCGCGGGATCCGTTTTAATTTCGTTCAGCATTTGGGCGGGGCGCCGGAATTACCGCGCTTCTTCTCTATTTTAGATCGGGTTGAATCTTTTGGCTGGCATGTGGTTTTGCATCTGGATGCGCAGGATATCCTGACCTACGACGAGGTGCTACAGAAGATCCGCCTGCCGTTCATTATCGACCACATGGGGCGGGTAAAAACGGAACGCGGCCTGGAGCAAGCGGCGTTTACCCAGTTACGCGGGCTGCTGGCGGATAATCCGCTGGCCTGGGTAAAGGTCAGCGGTTCGGAGCGTATTTCCGCTGGCAAGCGCCCCTTCAATGATGCGATCCCGTTCGCACAGGCGCTGATTGATACTGCGCCAGACCGGGTATTGTGGGGAACCGACTGGCCGCATCCCAATATCAGCAACGATATGCCGAATGATGGCGAACTGGTCGATCTGATGCTCGATTTTTGTCCTGATACGGCGTTGCGGCAGAAATTGCTGGTTGATAATCCCGCGCGTCTTTACGGGTTTCCGAAAATACACGAATAAAGCGGGATGAAGGGATTCGTTATTCGGTCAATACCTTCGGCACTGTCTGAATCGGAACGGCTATCAGACAGCGCCGGATAACGATACTGGGCTGATAAAAATGAAAAAAAAACCATTTTATAAAGAGCTTTATTTCCAGGTGATTGTCGGCATTGTGATTGGCGTATCTTTAGGTTATTTCTTTCCCGATCTGGCTGTCAAAATGAAACCGCTGGGGGATGGATTTATCAAGCTGATCGCCATGATCATCGGCCCCATTATTTTCTGTACGGTAGTGGTCGGCATTGCCGGCATGCGCGACATGAAAGAACTGGGGCGAGTGGGAGGAAAGGCGTTAATTTATTTCACGGTGATTTCCATCGTCGCATTAATCGTTGGTTTGATTGGCGGGCACATTATTCAGCCAGGTCTGGGATTTAACGTTAACCCCTCAACGTTGGATACGTCGGCATTAGCTAAATATACGGAAAGTGCGAAAGACGTTAATCTGGTTGATTTTGCGATGAGCATTATCCCCTCAACCTTTGTTAATGCATTTTCTTCCGGCAATGTACTGGCTATCCTGCTGGTTTCTATTTTGTTTGGTTATTCACTGTCGGCCATCGGGGAAAAAGGGAAAGTCGTTTTTACCTTCGTTGAAGGCGCATCACGAGTTTTCTTTCACAATGTTCACCTTATTTCAAAACTTTCCTCCATCGGCGCCTTTGGCGCGATAGCCTATACCATTGGCGCTTATGGCCTGTCGTCGCTGATCCCCCTGATAAAAATGGTGCTGGGGTTCTATGTCTTATTAATTACCTTCGTGCTGGCGGTCTACGGTTTTATTGCCTGGTTCTGCCGTTTTAGTCTGCTGGCCTATTTACGTTATATCAAAGAAGAATTGCTGATTATTCTCGGCACCGGATCGTCTTCCGTTGTATTACCGCACCTGATGGAAAAACTGGAACGGATGGGTTGTCCTAAATCGGTTGTCGCGCTGGTCGTACCGGCCGGTTATTCCTTTAATCTCAACGGCACCAATATTTATATGACGATGGCGATTCTGTTTATTGCGCAGGCGACCAATACGGAACTGACGTTAACCAGCCAGATCATTCTGATTCTGGTGGCCATGCTGACATCAAAAGGCGCGGCCGGCATCACCGGCGCCGCGTTTGTCATGCTGACCAGTACGCTTATCGTACTGCCGGTGGTTCCCGTCGCGGGGATGGTGCTGATTCTGGGCATTCACCGGTTTGTCGGTACCGGACTGGCGATTGTGAATCTCATCGGCAATGGTATCGCCGCCATTATTGTGTCGGTATGGGACGGCGTGCTGGACAGAGAAATGATGCAGAAGACGTTTCAGGCGGAACGGACTGGTTCGTCAAACCAGCATTCCCGGCTCATCAAAGAAGAATGAGGTAACGATAATGAGTATTGGATTCAGGGTGTTTACGCGGCGTGACTTACCTGCCCGGGAATTGGTTGAACAATTCAGAACCATTCCGGTGGCGAATATCGCGGATTGCATGGGGCGGCTCAGCGCCATGCAGAGCCGGATCCGTCTGCTGTCCGCGCCGATGCGCGACAATATGGTCGGGGTGGCGCTGACGGTAAAGGCCAGACCCGGCGATAACCTGATGGTGCACAAGGCGCTGAATATGTTATCCGCCGGCGATGTGCTGGTGGTATCAAATGACGGCGCGGAAAATCAATCGTTGATGGGGGAAATCATGATTACCTACGCCGGGCTGCAACAGGCGGCGGGTATCGTGCTGGATGGCCCGGTGCGTGATTTGTACAGCATTCAGAACATGACGCTGCCGGTTTATGGCACGGGCAGCACCCCGGGCGGGCCGTTTAAATCGGGACCGGGGGAGGTCAATGTTCCGATCTCCTGCGGCGGTATTATGGTGAATCCAGGCGATATTATCGTCGGCGACGGGGATGGCGTGATTGCTATCGCCTCTGCTGACGCCGCGTCTTTACTGGAGGAGGCGCGGAAGTATCAAATCCGCGACAGCCAAAAACTGGCGGCTACCCAAGCCGGGCAGGCCGAGCGTTCATGGGTCGATCGTGAGCTGACGGATCAACGCTGTGAAATAATAGACGGCACCTATCATCGCGCCGGTTATATCGGCTGAACGTCAGGAGTCAGCCGGGGCGGAGGCAAGATTTATGGCTTCCCCCTGAGCTGATGCAACCATTTGTCCAGCTCGTTGGCGAACTGCTGCCGATCGCGCTGGCTCAACGTCGCCGGGCCGCCGGTTTGTATCCCGCTGGCCCGCATCGTATCCATGAAATCCCGCATGTTAAGCCGCTCACGGATGGTATCGGGCGTATAGCGTTCGCCGCGGGGATTTAACGCGATGCCCCCTTTTTCGATCACTTCGGCTGCCAGCGGGATATCGCTGGTTACGACTAAATCGCCTGGTCCGACGCGGCGAACAATTTCGTTATCGGCGACATCGAACCCGGCTGAAACGCGCAGCGTGCGGATAAAACGCGACGGCGGCACTTTCAGCGACTGGTTGGCCACCAGCGTGGTCTGCGTTTCCGTACGCTCCGCCGCGCGGTACAGCACGTCTTTGATGACATTGGGACAGGCGTCGGCATCAACCCAAATCTGCATAGTGTGTTACTCCATTTCGGCGACATTGTCGTCATCATTGTCCAGCCAGTCTCTGACCGGGAGGAAATCCCGGTACAGTGCGGCTTCGGGGCTATCGGGCTGAGGGTGATACTGATATTCCCAGCGCGCCAGCGGCGGCATGGACATTAAAATCGATTCGGTACGCCCGCCGCTTTGCAGGCCAAACAGCGTACCGCGATCCCACACCAGATTAAACTCGACATAACGTCCGCGGCGATAAAGCTGGAATTCGCGTTCCCGTTCTCCCCACGGTAGCGCTTTGCGGCGTTCGACAATTGGCAGATAAGCATCCGGAAATCCTTCGCCGACCGCACGGGTAAAGGCAAAAGCGGTATCAAAATCAGGAGTGTTCAGATCGTCAAAGAACAGCCCGCCAATGCCGCGCGCCTCATTTCGATGTTTCAGGAAAAAATAGTCGTCACACCACGTTTTATAGCGCGGATAGACATCGGCGCCAAACGGGCGACACAGATCGCGCGCGGTTTTGTGCCAGTGCACCGCGTCTTCTTTAAAGCCATAAAACGGCGTCAGATCGAAGCCGCCGCCAAACCACCATACGGGATCCTCACCCGGTTTTTCCGCGATGAAGAACCGCACGTTGGCATGACTGGTGGGAACATAGGGATTCTGCGGGTGAATGACCAGTGATACGCCCATCGCCTGATAGCTGCGGCCCGCCAGCTCTGGGCGGTGGGCGCTGGCGGATGGCGGAAGCGAACGGCCGGCGACATGAGAGAAATTAACCCCGGCCTGCTCGAAGACATCGCCGCCGGATAACACCCGGGTGCGTCCGCCGCCGCCCTCGGCCCGCTGCCAGATATCCTCAGCAAAATCGGTTGTGCCATCTGCGTCGGCGAGCTGCTGGCAGATATCATTCTGCAAATTAAGCAGAAATTGTTTTACAGCACTGATGGTTGACATGCGCACATCCTTTTATCCGGTCCGAAGTCGGGCAACAAATGCGGCCAGTATAACGATTATTGATGCGCGATAAAGACGGTCGCGGCGCCAGCGCGTGATGGCCTCCGCCGGTGAACCGCAATTTGAGATTGCGTCTGACAAAAATCACGCGATAATCAGAACAGACCTAATTACAAAGTGGCGAACGTGATGGAAATCCGCATATTCAGGCAAGATGACTTTGAAGAAGTGATCACCCTTTGGGAACGCTGTGATTTGTTGCGTCCGTGGAACGATCCCGAAATGGATATTGAACGTAAGCTGAATCATGACCCGGATCTGTTTCTGGTCGCGGAAGTGGGTGGCGAAGTGGTGGGTTCAGTGATGGGCGGATACGATGGGCATCGTGGCGCCGCGTACTATCTTGGCGTACATCCGGATTATCGCGGCCGCGGTATTGCCAATGCCTTGATCAGTCGGCTGGAGAAAAAACTCATTGCCCGCGGTTGTCCCAAGATCCATATGATGGTGCGGGAAGATAATGACGCCGTTATCGGCATGTACGAAAAGCTTGATTACGAAATCGTTGACAGCGTAACGCTGGGAAAACGCCTGATTGAGGATCAGGAGTATTAAGATAACCTCATATTCGTAGCCCACACATTTTCCTCAGCCTGGCGCCCTCTTGAAAGAAAGCCGGATGCGCCGCCGCTAGCGCATCTCTTTTCATCCATAACTAATTCATATTGTTACTTTCTGTTTTTGTGATCGTTTATATATTTTATTTAGTTTACGAATAGCTTTTATTTGTAAAATAATTCTCATTTGTATTATTATTCGCGAATGTAATTTGTACAGCGTTAATCTCGCTATCCCGCCATATGTGGCGGGCAACGCCGTGTTAGCGGGAATAACGCCGGCATTTTTATCGCCTGGAAGATTGTGACCAACGCTGTAACCCAGGGAATTGTTGTTAAAAAGACGGAGCTGGATCGTGCGTAGTGACAATCTTCATGTATCGGGGACTCAGGCAGCCTCTTTTACTCATCCATATCTGACTACAGGACCGCTGGGATACCGGTCTGGCTGGCGTTCCGCGACGTTTTTTACGTTATCGCTTCTTGCTCACGCGGTTTTAGTGATGCTATTTCTCTGGCGCTATTCTCCACAGGAAAATGTGGAGAAAATGGCGGGTAGCGAAGGTGGAAGCATGCAAGTCATGATGATGCCATCCGCTATCGCTTTGCCGGATCCGTCTGCCGAGCTTTCAGAACAACCCGTCCCCGTCGTACAGGTCAGCATACCCGAACCCTCAGTGACCTTACCCAGCCAGCCAACCGCGGTCATTAAACTGCCTGTCGCCGAACCTAAGCCCGTCACTGCCGCGGTCGAAAAAAAGCCGCTGGCGCGTGAGAAAAAACCGCCTGAAAAGACACGTCAGGAAACGCGCGTTTCCCAACAATCGCAGGTAAAACCGGTAGAAAAACAACCCCCTTCTCAAGTCGCCGCGCGTGAGGTCAGCGATACCCCTTCGCTTAATTCGTCATCGACTTCCGCTATGTCCTCCGGCGCTGTGACCGCGAAGACGGGAGAAAGTGACAGCGGCCAGGCGAAACAGGGCGCGGGCAGTGCGAATACCCAAAGGTTGAAGGCGCTGCATCGTCGCGTGAACTACCCCGCCCGGGCGAAAGCCATGGGCGTTGAGGGTAAAGTTCGCGTCAAATTCGATATCACCGGCAGCGGTACGGTGACCAATATCCGGGTTTTGTCGGAAAACCCTGATGGTGTCTTTGGCGATGACGTGGTGAAAGACATGGCGCGGTGGCGTTATCAAACGCAGACGTCTGTTGAAAATCAGGTCGTTTCCATTGTTTTCAAACTGGATGGTCGTATTCAGTTCGATAATTAGCATTAAACGCGTTAATTAAAACAATAAGTTTATTTTTCAAATAATAAAGTTCACTGGGGATTTTGAATAAATGGAAAAAAACGTCTATTTAGTGATGCTGTTGGCATTATTAGCCGGGCCGGCGCTCGCACAGCAGAATGATACGTCAACCAATAACAATCAGCAGAAAACGGATGTTGAAACAGAGGATGATTCTCTGGATGACGCATCCGGGGATGAAGAGGAAGATACGATTTTAGTCCGTTCCACGCCGACCAGTCAGTCGATGGGGACGCAGATCCTGAGCGCGGAGCAGATTAAAAAGTTGCCGACCGGCAATGGATCGATGACGGAATTGCTGAAAAACAATCCCAACGTGCAGTTTTCCAAAGTGGCGGAAAATAGCAATACGCCGGGGGAAATCGCACCGGAGAATGTCTCGTTTCACGGCGAGAAGTTTTACCAGAACAACTACATGATCGATGGTCTGTCGAACAATAATAATCTGAATCCCGGGGCCAGCGGCGGGAGTTATGAGGAGACGGGATTGCCTAAAAATCCCGATGGTTATAACCCGTGGGATTTACCGGCTGGCGGTGCGCAATCCTTTTGGATTAATTCCGAACTGATTGAGCAACTGGAGGTATTTGACAGTAATGTTTCTGCCAAATACGGCGATTTCACCGGCGGGGTGGTAGACGCCAAGCTGAAAGATCCGGATCTGAGTAAGGTATCGGGTAAAGTTTCCTATCGCACCACGCGCGATAGCTGGACGCGTTATCATGTTGACGTGGACAATCTGGAAAATTTTGAATCAGCAACCCAGCTTTATTACCAACCGCAGTTCAAGAAGCAGTTTTACACCGCCACCTTTAACCAACCGTTGAGCGATAAGGCGGGCTTTATTTTTGCCTATAACCGCCAGCAGTCAGATATCCCGTACTATCACACCTGGCTGGATCAGTGGACGGATCAGGAAAGAATTGCCGAAACCTACCTGTTGAAAGGCACTTACCTGACCGACAACGGCGATACCGTGCGCCTGACCGGCATGTACGCGCCGCATGAGTCCAAATATTACAAGCAAAATGTGAAAGACGGTTCCTATACCAATAACGGGGGCGGTTATCGCTTCAATATTGAATGGGAGCATAACGCCAACTGGGGGAAAATGACCAGTCTGGCGGGATATCAGCATGAGCAGAACAAGATCGAACATGAATCCAATGAGTTCATTAGCTGGGTTTACTACAGCCCGACACTCGGTTTTACTTCTGACTCGCTTGACTGGCAAACGTCGGCTAACACTTCCCAGATCGGCGGGTACGGCACCTATGCCACGGAAAAAAACACCACCACGCTGAAACAGGATTACGAACTGAATCCGCTGGCCTTATGGGGCACGCAGCATCAGCTGGATTTCGGCTGGCAGATGGATTTTTATAACGCGCAATATCGCCGCTTCAGCGATGTTTATGTCGGCCAGGTGTCTGCCAATGCAAACTATGTCAACGCTGGTGTGGTTTGTCAGGCGGGTGATGCCATGTGTATTGATGGCGAACAGTTCGCTTACTTCCGCACGGTATATCCGGCACGTTCTGTTAAAGGCGATTATACCAACTATGCCGCATATCTTCAGGACAGCATCACGTTTGGACGTCTGGAGGTGACGCCGGGCGTGCGCCTGTCTTATGACGATTATCTGGAAAATCTGAATATCGCGCCGCGTCTGGCCGCCTCTTATGATGTGTTTGGCGATCGTTCCACCCGCGTGTTCGGCGGCGCCAACCGCTATTACGCGCAGAATATGCTGGCTTATAAGTTGCGTTCCGGGATCAACGAACGCTATACCCAATCGCGCACCACAAGTGGTGATTGGAATGCGCCAGTTACGCCCAACGTGGCGACTTATGATGTTTCAGGTCTCAATACGCCGTTCAGCGATGAACTGAATCTGGGGCTGTCACAGCGTGTGATGGATACCATCTGGACGGTAAAATGGGTGCATCGTAAAGGCCGTGAGCAGTTCGGCCAGGAAAGTTATCGTGATGCCAATAATAAATGGCACTATTACCTGAGCAACAGCGCCAGCACCGAGGGCAATACCTTCTCTCTGACGGTTGAGCCGATCAGTCCGTATAAGTTCCAGTGGGCGGAAGTGAAGTGGGCGCTGGGCGCCAATATCATGAAGAACAAATCCAGTTCTCAGATGATTTATGACGACAATAGTAATCAGGATGATGTCTGGGTCATCTTTAACGAAAAGCTGATGCAGAGACGCGATATGGATCCTCTGAACTTCAACACGCCGTGGAAGGCGTTCCTGAATGTGGATACCTATTTCCCCGCCGCGCGTCTGACCTGGGGGCAGCGGCTGAGTTACACCTCCGGCTATAAAGGATATCTCAACTCAGGCTATATCACTTGCCCTGGGGCCGATGCCTTGTGCGGTGATTATTCTGGTGAGGCCATCAGGCCGACCATATATACCGGAGTGCAGTATAGCGATTTCTTCTCTTATGACTGGCGTTTCGCCTACTCGCAGCCGGTCTATAAAAACCAGACGGTGGATATTACGCTGGATGTGCTGAACGTGCTTGATAACGTAGTGGAAACCTCTCAGACCTTTGCAAATTCCAATACCAGTGTTGTCTCCTACAAACCCGGCCGCCAGTTCTGGCTGGGCGTCGCCTACACCTGGTAACACCCGATACCCGCTACGCCGATTGTCCGGCGTAGCGGGATAAGGCTTTTCGGCATGCGCGGACAGCCTCAGCGTGAAAATAACAAAAATGAAAGGTCGTTATGAATTGGAAGACATTTTATCGGCTGGCGATAACCGTCAGTCTGTTAATCGCCAGCGCTATCAGCCAGGCTGATGAAATAAAGAGTCCGCTGCCGATAATAAAAGAAGGCGTATTGGCGAATGGATTTAAATATACGCTGGTGCCGCTGGAAGGACAGAATAAACGGGTGGATATCCGCCTGAGCGTCGAAGTGGGTTCGGTTGATGAGCTGGATAATGAGTCCGGCGTGGCGCATATGGTGGAACATATGGTTTTCCGCGCCAGCGAGGCTTTCCCACAGGGCGTGAGCACCGCCCTGCATCAGCAGGGGTGGGTGAGGGCGCAGCACTATAACGCCATGACCAACTATGAGCGGACGACGTACATGATGAGTCCGCCGGCGGGCGGTCGCGATCTCGCGTTTACGTTGCAGGCGCTGAACCAAATGGTCGGCCACGCCAGCCTGCTACCGCGCGATCTGGACGATGAGCGTAAAATTATTCTCGAAGAGTGGCGTGGCAAACTGGGCGTGGCGGAGCGGATGAACCAGCAGCGTGTACAGGCTATTCGCCATGGTTCTCGTTACCCTTCCCGCCCGGTGATGGGCTCGGAACAATCGATTAAAGAAACGCCGGTCAGCGTGTTGCAGACGTTTTATCAACGCTGGTATCGCCCGGCGAATATGCGTCTGTTGCTGATTGGCGATGTGCGGATAGAAGAAGCGGAGCGCGAGATTAAGCGCGTTTTTTCGGCTTTGCCGAACGTTGCCGTCCCGCTGCGGGACTATTATGAACCGCGTTTACAACCACAGTTGAACGTGATGCGGTTGCAGGATAGCCAGAGCGGCAGCAGTCAGGTGTCGTTTGTCTATCGCTTTGAGGATAACGGCGCTAACGGTCGGTCAAATCTTCGTCATCGTCTGCTTAATCAGATTACCCTTTCTGCCTTGAGTCGCCAGGTGCGCCGCCAGAAAGCGGATCTGCCGCCGGAAGTCGGTAGTCTGGTGGTGCGTAAATCGGATATTGGCAAGACCACGGTGGCGCTGGGACTTTTCGCGGATGTCATGCCGGGAGGGCATGATGTCGCGCTGTCCGTGTTGTTGAAAGAGCTGGAAAGAGTAAAACGTTATCCGCTGCGCGAGCGCGACATTATTGACATCAAATCCGAGATACGTGAGGCCGCTCAGCAGATGGTTAACCAACCTGAGGCGCGCTATTTTGCCGATTGGGTGCAGCAACTGGCGACAGTCTGGCTGCAAGGACGCCAGTATGTCGGGAGCCGGCAGCGTGCTCAGGAAGCGATGGGTATTTTGGCCTCCATTACGCCGCAGGACGTCAATAAACACCTGCAAAACTGGTTGTCTGCAACCGATACGCTGGTCCAGTTCAGCGTGCCTGGCGCTGCCCCTTTCACATTGCCTCAGCCCGATGCTATCCGCGCACAGCAACAACAGTGGACGATGGCGGCGCTGGCGCCGCCGCGCGTTCCGGAGGCGAAAGTTATCCCTGAACTGCCTTTCGTCACGCAAAGCGGGAAACGTACGGCGGTAAAAATATTTGCTGAACAAAACGTGACGCAGTGGCAGCTCAGTAACGGCGATCGCGTGGTATGGCTGCGTACGCCAGAGGCTGACAAAAAGATCTATCTGACCGCGATGAGTCAGGCAGGATACCTGGCAAGTTCGCTGAATCCATGGCAATCACAGTTGGCAAGCCAGCTGGTTTCCCAGAGTGGCCCGGCCGACTGGCGTGCGGAAGATCTGAGAAACTGGAAACAGGAAAAATCACTGTCGCTGAGTATCAATCAGGATGCGGATCGGTTAACGATGAGCGGTCAGGCATCGGTCGAGCAACTGGCCGATCTGCTGGGCTTCTATCGTGCGTTGAATGTTTCCCCGGGAATTGATCCTGATGTGATGAAAGAGAGCATGATGCGGCTGGTGCGCCAGCGGATAAACAGCGAACAATCGGTGATGGATATGCGTTCGCGCGAGATAGCCACGCTGCGTTTTGGTCATCCTGCCTGGCAGGAGCCGGAAATTGCCCAGTTAAAGCAGCTCACGGCCTCCACGCTGCTGGCGCAGTGGCATCAGGCTTCAGCCGCACCCGTGACTTATTATCTGCTGGCCGATATGGACGGCGAACAGCTGTTACCGCAGGTTGAACGTTATCTGGCGTCGATTCCGCGCCGTCCGATCGGAGAGATCCGATCTCATCTGGCGCGGGAAGGCAGACACGAAGCCTCGTCAGCAATCAGCATTGAGCCCCGCGCCGATATTCGTACCTGGAGCTTCACGCCTTATACCTGGACGCCGCAGGCGGCGGTTCAGGTGAGTATCGCCCGTAATCTGGCGGATAAATATCTCAAAGCCAGCCTGCGTGACGATGCGCTCGGCATTTATCGCATGCGACTGGACAGCGGGCTGGAGGACACTCGGCAGCGCATTGAAACCGAAGTCAGTTTCACCAGCGCGCCTGAACGGGCGCAGGAGCTGTGGCAACTGGCGGAGCGGGGGTTCGCGGAACTGCCGGCGAAGATTACCCAGCAGGATGTGGATGAGCAAAAGCAGCAGTTTATTCGCGCTGAACAAGGACGCCGGCACGATCTCACGACCATACAGCGCCGTCTGATCCTGAGCTATCGCCACTATGACGATCCTCGTTATTTGACCGATGCCGCCCAACTGGCGGACAGCATTACGCTGGAAGGCGTGCGCGCCATGTCGGCACGGTTGTTCAATCCGCAGAATAGCGTTCTGTATATCTCATTGCCACGCGAGGCGCAGGAATGAAAAAAATTATGGCGCAGCTTGGCGATCTCTGCCGTCCTTTCTGGTGGGGCGCGGGAAGCTGGAAGGCATGGCTGTTATTGCTGGTGGCGGTATCGATGGGTGGGATGATCGTCTATCTCAATGTGCTCATTAATGAATGGAGCAAAGCGTTTTACGATGCGCTGGGGGCATTCAACAGCGGCCTGCTGTTTTCCCTGATGAAAGATTATGGCATTTACATCCTGATTTATATCGTGGTGTTCGTCCATCAGGAATGGTTCACCAAGCTGCTGATTATCCGCTGGCGCAGCGTATTAACCGAGGAGTTGGTCAATAGCTGGATGGCGAAACGAGCGTTCTATCGCATGTCGCTGAACGGCAAAATCGATAACCCGGATCAGCGTATCGCCGAGGATATCAATCTGTTCGTGGACAAGGTGGTCAGCCTGTCGGTCTCATTTTTGATCGTGTCGGCGCAGCTTTCCTCTTTCCTGTTTATTCTGTGGGAACTCTCGGGCGTTCAGCGTTTTACCCTGTTCGGGCAGGAGTGGGTGATCAAAGGTTATCTGGTCTGGGTGGTGCTGCTTTACACGCTGTTTGGCAGCGTGATGACCCATGTTATTGGTAAGAAACTGCACGGCATTAATTATGAAAAGCAGCGTGCCGAAGCGGATTTCCGCGCCGCGCTGCTGCGCAAGCATGATAACGCCGAACAAATCGCGCTGTATGGCGGCGAGCAACAGGAGAAATTGTACCTCAAACGCCATTTCTCCTTTATCGTGTCCAACTGGCGGCGCTTTATGAACGCCGAACGTAATCTGGGTTTTTTCACCACCGGCTATATGCGCGTCAGCCAGATTGTACCGGTGTTCGCCGCGCTGCCGGCGTTTCTCAGTAAAACGGTGACGCTGGGCGGGTTGATGCAGATCCGCGGCGCGTTTAATCAGGTGCATATCGCGCTGAGCTGGTTTATCCGCATGTATCTTGAGATGGTGACGCTATCCGCCAGTATGGAGCGTCTCAGCCAGTTCAAACAGGAGATTCGGCGTTGTCAGTCCGAAGCAGGGGACGTCCCGGTCGGTGAACGGCTACAGGTGGACAAACTCTCTTTTGCGACGCCGCAGGGAACCCCGTTGCTGCAAAATGTGATGTTTAGCTGTGAAGCGGGGAGCTGGAGCAAACTTTCCGGGCATAGCGGATTAGGAAAATCGACGCTGCTGCGTACCCTGAACGGACTCTGGCCTTATTACGACGGTCAGTGGCAGGCGCTTGAAGGACGCAGTTTACTGTTGCCTCAGCAAAGCTATCTGGGCCATGGCTCGCTGGCGGAAATTCTGTGCTACCCGCAGCCCGCGCTGGCTGACAGCGAATATCTGAGTCAGGTACTGGATAAAGTCGGATTGAGCGTTTGGCGCGACAAGCTAAACGAGCAACGGAGCTGGGATCGGATTTTTTCCGGCGGCGAGCGGCAGCGGCTGGCGTTCGCCCGCGCGCTGATCGCCAAACCGGAAACGCTGTATCTGGATGAGGCCACCAGCAACCTTGACCATGCGTCGGCGAGGAAGCTGCTGTTGCTGATCAAACAGGAATTGCCGATGTGTACGGTGGTCGCGGTCACGCATCAGAATGAACTGGATGATATGTTCCCTCACCAATATGACCTGACGGCGTTTCAACACGCCTGATAGGGTTTATTTTGTCCGTTGGTTTCCCCGATCGCCGGAAACCAACGGGCGAGTAGGTTTCTCATCGCATTGTCCCTATAATCCTCACCGTGACTATCCTGTTTTTTACGGCACTTTCCGTCGACCTGATACTCAAACACCTCATCAGGTGATGACGGTTAAAGATAGACGCCATTCAATATTGAGGAGTAAATGTAATGAGATTTCGCCCCCTGCTATTGGGTTTACCGTTATTACTGACCGGATGCGGTACGCTGGCCAATTTTTCCTGGTCCAGTTTGTCGCCGTTTAACTGGTTCGGCAGCGCATTGCAGGTATCGGATGCGGGCGTCGGCGGCATTAATGCGGGAACGCCGTTGTCCGAAGCGGCTTTGCAAAAAGCACTGAATGGTGGTTATCAGCTGCGCAGCGGTATGGGCACGTCCGATGGTCAACTGGTGGCGTTTTATCAGGCGCTGGACGGCAAGGACGTGAAGCTGGTCATCAGCGGCAAGCCCCGCAGCAGCGTCCAGAAAGTTGAGGTAATGGATAGCGCGATCAACAGCGCGTGGGGCGTCAAACTCGGGGATACCTTTGCCTCGTCTTACAGCAAGGCATTTGGTTCATGTCAGCTGGGGCAGGGCGATGACGCGCAAAGCGTCGAGTGCGTCGCGCCGCAAAGTAAACATGTCAGCTACCTGTTTTCAGGCGAATGGAGCGGGCCGGAGGGGCTGATGCCGTCCGACGATATTCTCCAGGGCTGGCGGGTGAGCAAGATTGTCTGGCATGCGCAGGCACGAGACTAATTTTGTTTTCACGCAAAGTAAAAATCAGACATCTTCCGGTATGATAGCGGCATTGCGTCGGCATCCGACGTCGCAACCGTATTAAAAATAACAACAAAAGAAGAATCTGACATTGAGGGAGCAGAAATGACACCAATTCAAAGCGGTATTTTGCTGGAGCATCGCCGTTTTGCCATTTTTATGGAAGCCATGGTCCAGGGGGAATTTGATGCCATCCGGCAGGGATGCAAAAAGTTTTGTCAGACACTGTCGGACTTGCAGCGGCAGTTTCCTGATGCCGGACTGGGCGCGGTTCTGGCGTTTGGCAATGATATCTGGCGCGATCTGGATTGCCAAAACAGCGCGGCGGAGCTCAAGTCCTTCACGCCATTGGGCAAAGGTCTGGCGCCGGCAACCCAGCGCGATCTGCTGATCCATATTCAGTCACTGCGGCATGATGTCAATTTCAGCCTGGCGCAGGCCGCGCTGGCGGCATTTGGCAATGCCATTCATGTTGAAGAAGAAACGCATGGCTTCCGTTGGGTAGACGATCGTGACCTGAGCGGTTTTGTTGATGGTACGGAGAATCCGCAGGGTGAAGATCGTCAAACGGTGGCGATTATCCCCGATGATCAACCCGACGCAGGCGGCAGCTATGTTTTTGTCCAACGCTGGGAGCATAACCTGAAGCAGTTACAGCGCCTTAGCGTTGAACAACAGGAGCAGATAATTGGCCGGACCAAGCAGGATAATGCAGAGCTCGATGCTGAACAGCGCCCGGTCACCTCTCATCTCAGCCGCGTTGATTTGAAAGAAGACGGAAAAGGGCTGAAGATCCTGCGTCAGAGCCTGCCTTACGGTACGGCAAGCGGTAAACATGGGCTGTACTTCATTGCCTATTGTGCGCGCTTGCACAATATCGAGCAGCAATTGCTCAGCATGTTTGGTGAGCGGGACGGCAAGCGCGACGACATGCTGCGCTTTACCCGCGCCGTGAGCGGCAGCTATTTCTTTGCGCCTTCTTTGACTCGTCTGCTGACGCTGTAATCCCTCCTGTTCTTGCAGCCGTCCCGTCATGGTCGTTATGGCGGGGCGGCCTGTCTTACCGCTCTCTTCCTCTCTCGCCGCCATATCGCGGCTATCTGTACAAATCCGTCAGCAGTAGTCCGAATGATGAATAACGGGGTATGATAACCGGGGCATTTAGGAGGCGGTGGACATCTGACAAGCGTCGAACATGATATTTACGGGGATAGGTTTTTTGACAACACTTGAGCATTGTATTGGCAATACCCCGCTGGTGAAGTTACAGCGTTTGACGCAGGGGTTGGACAGCGAAATCTGGCTGAAGCTGGAGGGCAATAATCCGGCGGGCTCAGTCAAGGATCGTGCCGCGCTTTCCATGATCGAGCAGGCGGAAAAACGCGGTGAGATCGCGCCCGGCGACCGGCTGATTGAAGCGACGAGCGGGAATACCGGCATTGCGCTGGCGATGATTGCGGCGGTGAAAGGTTATCGCCTGCGTCTGCTGATGCCAGAAAATATGAGCCATGAACGTCAGATGGCGATGCGCGCCTATGGCGCGGAACTGGTGCTGGTCAACCGCCAGTTGGGAATGGAGGGCGCGCGCGATTTAGCTCGTCAGATGGCGCAGTCGGGCGAGGGCAAAATCCTCGACCAATTCAATAATCCGGATAACGCGCTCGCCCACTTTTTAACCACCGGCCCGGAAATCTGGCGGCAAACGTCGGGTAGATTAACGCATTTTGTTTCCAGCATGGGAACCACCGGCACCATTTCCGGCGTCAGCCGCTATCTGAAACAGCAGAATCATGAAATCTGCACGGTAGGATTACAGCCCGCGGAAGGTAGCCATATTCCCGGCATCCGTCGCTGGACCGCGGATTATATGCCGGGGATTTTCCGCGCCGATCTCGTCGATCGCATCATGGATGTGTCGCAGCCGGATGCGGAGAACACGCTACGTCAGCTTGCGCGTAAAGAGGGCATTTTTTGCGGCGTCAGCACCGGCGGGGCCGTATCCGGCGCATTACGTCTGGCGGCAGAAAATCCGGGCAGTATGATTGTGGCGATAGCCTGCGATCGCGGCGATCGCTATTTATCAACGGACGTGTTTGATGCTTTCTGAAAGCAGAACAAGGATGGAGTCATGTCCATATAATGCCATGGCACGCCAGGAAAGGGATTTAAGAGTGAGTGCGGTCAATTTTCAGTTAGATTCAGAACACAAACAGCAGCGAAGACTTCACATGCCGCACCCCGCATGTTATATCAATAATATGTTGTAGGACAACTTATATACGATAGGCTTCATGAGCATTAAATCAATCCAGAAACACAGTGTGGTCAATGCCGTTTATGAGCAGATTAAGGAAAAACTGCTGGATGGCAGTTGGCCGCCGGGCTGTAAACTTCCCTCTGAGTCTGAACTTACGGCCTCATTCAACGTTAGCCGTGTCAGCATCCGCAGCGCAGTACAGCGATTACGCGATCTGGGTATTGTGATTACCCAACAGGGGAAAGGCAGTTTCGTTACCAAAAATCTCAATTACCATAGTTTGTTCAATGAACAGCAGCCGATCATGCATCTCAGCAGAGAAGAGTTTCATGACATGATGGTATTTCGTCAAACCGTTGAATTCAAATGCATGGAGTTAGCGGTTCAGAATGCCACCGCAGAGGATATTGCGGCGCTGGAACAGGCATTGAATCGTATGCTGATAAACAAAGACGATTATAAAAAATATTCCCAGGCCGATTTCGATTTTCACTTGGCTATCGCGAAAGCTTCTCAGAATAAAGTTTTTTATAATGTGATGAATTCCATTAAGGATATTTACTACTATTATTTGGAAGAATTGAATCGCGCGCTCGGTATCTCACTTGAGAGCGTCGAGGCTCACATCAAGGTATTTATGGCGATTAAGAACCGCGACTCTTCAACGGCTGTCGCGGTGCTTGATGAGGCGATGTCAGAGAATGTGACAGCAATTGAAAAGCTGAAGCAGCAGGAATCAGATGCCGCCGAATGAGTGTTTGAAAATGGCTGCTTAGCAGCCATTGCTTGACCGCTTAAGGACGAGACGCCGTACCATCCGGGGTGCGGGCATTTGTCCAGGACGGAATACCGCCAATACAAGGATATTGCGCAGCCTTATTCTCATCGATATCGATTCCCAATCCAGGACGTTCACTCAGATAGGCATAGCCTTGCTCTATCTCTGGACAACCGGGAAAGACCTCACGCAACGCCTCGTTCATTGGCGTGTATTCCTGAATGCCAAAATTGGTTACGCTCAAATCCAGATGCAGGTTGGCGCAAACACCTACCGGTGAGATATCTCCGGGGCCGTGCCAGGCTGTTCGCACGCCATGAATTTCACTGAACGTTGCCAGTTTCTTCGCTGGCGTAATACCGCCTATTGTGCTGACGTGGCAGCGAATATAGTCAATCAGATTATTGGCGATCAGCGGTTTCCAGTCATTGATATTAGTAAATAGCTCTCCCATCGAAATCGGTGTGGAGGACTGTTGGCGCAGCATCTTCAACCAGTCGATATTTTCAGGCGCTACCGGGTCTTCGAGGTAAAATAATTGATATTGTTCCAATGTTTTTGCCAATTGGATAGCGGCAATCGGCGTCACACGCTCATGGACATCATGGATAAACTCGATGCCGAAGCCGAGTTTGTTGCGCAGATGTTCGAATAAACGCGGAACGCTTTTCACATAGGCTTCCGGATCGAAATAGATACCCGGCGTGCTGCTGCGCGGAGAACGCTTAGGCAGGATGTTTTTCGCCCGTGCCAACTGGGTGGCTATCAGTTTCAGATCGTCGGTACCCGCCCCGCCATACATACCCATCTGGCAACGGACATACTGATATCCCTCTTCCATGCGGGCACGGACATTGTCTTCGACTTCAAACTCGTCGCCACCATCGGTATGAACATACAATGGAATGCCATCACGACATTTGCCGCCAAGCAGCTCATAGACCGGCATCCCGGCCAGTTTGCCTTTGATGTCCCACAGCGCCATGTCCACGCCCGATAGCGCATTATTCATAATCGGGCCGCTGCGCCAGTAACCACTTACGCAGGCAGACTGCCAGATATCCTCAATACGCGTTGGATCCTTACCGATCAGGAAAGGCGTCATATATTCATCAATAGCCGTTTTAACCGCATGAATGCGCTGGGTAAAGGTCGCGCAGCCCAGCCCATAAAGACCCGGTTGGCTGGTTTCAACCTTCACTACCGCCAGGTCAATACCGCCTGGCGCTGTCAGGATGGTCTTCACCGCGGTAATCTTTATATTACTCACAGTAACTCCTTATTTTTAAAGTTAAATATTATATTTCATTGTCCAGTGCGCAGTTGTATGTCCGGCTTTCCACCAACAACCAACGTCTCGCTATTTTTGTTGTAATGTCAGTAGTCGTCCTACAAGTTGGTTTTAGTTATATCATTGTTCAATTAATTGTTGAAGAAGCTTTTAAGTATTATGTCCTTTCATTCAAAATGAAAAATAACTGATTAAAATCAAAATATTAATTTAATATTTTTAATGCAGACAAAGAAGTGTAAGTTAGTTTTGTGATCGGTTCTGCAAAATTAACCGATGTCTGTTGATTTAAAAGTAATCGTAGAACAAGTTAAATATGAGTGATGTCATACAAGTTAATGGCGTTCATCTCTCTTAATGATAAAAATGAGGATTTTCTATGTCTGCTCTGTTTGATTTGACTGGAAAAACGGCACTGATCACGGGATCCGCGCGTGGTCTGGGTTTGGCCTATGCTGAAGGGCTAGCCACTGCCGGCGCCCGTGTGATCTTAAACGACATACGAGAAACGTTACTGGATGAATCAGTACAAAAACTGTGCGAAAAAGGATATCAGGCACATAGCATAGCCTTTGATGTCACCAGCGAAGACGCTGTAGAAAGTGCATTCGCCGCGCTGGATCAGCAAGGCCTGCAAGTGGACATCCTGATCAATAACGCCGGTATCCAATATCGTAAACCGATGGTCGATCTGGAGCTGGAACAATGGCAACGCGTGATTGATACCAACCTGACCAGCACATTTATTGTTTCACGAGCGGCGGCAAAACGCATGATTGCACGGGGAAAGGGCGGGAAAATCATCAATATTGGTTCACTCACCAGTCAGGCTGCCCGTCCTACTGTCGCGCCTTATACCGCCGCCAAAGGAGGGATTAAATTGCTCACCTGCTCCATGGCCGCGGAATGGGCGGAGTTTAATATTCAGACCAACGCTATCGGCCCAGGTTACATTCTTACCGACATGAACACGGCGCTGATTGAAAATCAGGAGTTTGACGCCTGGGTGAAAGCCAGCAACCCCTCTAAACGATGGGGTCATCCGGAAGAGTTGATCGGTACGGCGATTTATCTGTCCTCATCCGCTTCGGACTATGTGAATGGACAGATCGTCTATGTTGATGGTGGCTGGCTGGCCGTATTGTAATTTTTCCTCTGGTAACGAGGGCGCGATTTCCTGTCCCCGCACCGGCGGCACCGATAATGATAACAAATACCTCTGACCGATAATAAATACGGAGTCTACTATGCCATTTCAACCGTTTGTCGGATTAAAGAAAACCGGACTGATCGCGGCGATTACTTTCTGTTGCGTAACCTTTGCCCAGATGGGTAGTGCTCAGACCGTAAAAACAGCCCGGTTGGGACACAGCTTTACCGATCATCATCCGCGCGGCATTGCCATGCAGAAATTTGCCGATGAAGTCAATAAAGCCACCAATGGCGAAATTAAAATTGATGTTTTCGGTTCTGCTTCGCTGGGATCGGAGCAACAGATGTTGCAGGCTACCCAAAGCAACGTACAGCAATTTTATCTGGGATCCGTTTCGCCGTTGGCCGGCCGACAAAAAACGTTGCAGATTTTCGACTTTCCTTTCTTATTCCAGAATCATGACGAAGTCGCCAACGTCCTGGATGGTCCCGTTGGACAGGAGATGCTGAAGAATCTGTCGAAACTCAGGCTGTATGGATTAACGTGGAGCGGCGGTGCATTTCGTGACCTGGCTAACAATAAACATGCGGTGAATACCATGGCCGATATGAAAGGGCTGAAGATTCGCGTGATGCCGACGAAAGTGGCGATCGACAGTTTCCAGGCTATCGGTATGAATCCGGTTCCTCTTTCTTATACCGAAGTTTTTACGGCGTTGGAAACAGGGGTACTGGATGGGCATGAGCATCCGGTGGTTGATATGTACCAGAACAAAGTATATGAGGTCGAAAAATATTTTACCGTTACTCGTCATGTCTACACCCCGGTAGTGCTGGTAGTGGCTGAGAAATGGTTTGATGCGCTTACCCCTCAGCAGAAGGATATTATTCATAAAGTTGCTCAGGAAACTCAGGTATTTCAGCGCGCCGAAGAAATACGTCAGGCTGACGATGCCGTTAATCAACTGGAACAGGCTGGTATGCAAATCAGCGTTCTTCCGCCAGAAGAGCTGGATAAAATCCGTACCGTCGTTAAGCCGGTTATCGAAAAACATACCGATATTATCGGCGCTGATTTTGTCAAAAAATTTATTGATGAGATAGAGAAAGTTCGCCAGCAGACAGTACAATAAAGTGAGTGGCTAAACGGTTTTTACTGTGGTCCGGCGGCGGTGTGCCGGACCTTAATACATAGAAGATAAATATTTCTGTACCGATAGCCGTACTGGTAACGAGGAATATATGGCTTATATCATAAATAAATTATTCAGATTAGTGGATATTATCTTGGTGATATGCATCATCAGTATGGTGGTGATGGTTTTTGGCAATGTGGTTATGCGATATGGTTTTCATTCCGGCTTTCCTGTGTCTGACGAACTATCTCGGTTCTGCTTTTTCTGGGTGATTTTTTTAGGTGTTATTAGTGCATCGCGCGATCAGCGTCATTTAAGTGTGGATACCGTACAGCAGCTATTACCCCGATTATCTCGAAAAATATGCTGGGGGATAACGCAATTACTGGTTATGGTGTGCTGTGTACTGATGTTTTATGGTTTCTGGTTACAACATGAATTATTTGTCGACGATCCTGCTCCGGTCAGCGGTATTCCGCTACTGTTAGTCTATGGGGTGATTTATATTTCATCAGGAAGTATGGCGTTAATATATATTTATAATATTTTTCGATTATTGATGAATAAAGTCAGTGAGGATGAATACTCAATGGCGCCCGGTGGGAAAAAGAAATCCGAAGAGATAGATACTGAAATAGAATAATTCGGTGTGATTCGCCATATGCCACCATATTAGACTGTCAGTTAATTTAGGATAAAATATGATTATAACCCTATTTATTATCACCCTGTTAGGTGCTCTGGCATTAGGCGTTCCAGTGGCATTCGCACTGTTGCTCAGTGGTGTGGTGTTAATGGTGTCCCAGGGGATGTTTGATCCACAAATTATTATTCAAACCATTATTCCTGGCGCTGATAATTTTGCATTGCTGGCGATCCCTTTTTTCCTGCTGGCCGGTGAGTTTATGCTGGCGGGCGGATTGTCAAAGCGTATTGTCAATCTGGCGGTGGCTTGGGTCGGCCATGTTCCCGGCGGGCTTGGTTATGTGGTCATTTTTGCCGCACTGATTATGGCTAGTCTGTCCGGGTCGGCAGTGGCCGACACTGCCGCGCTGGCTGCCATGCTATTACCGATGATGCGGGCGGGGGGTTATGATCTGGGACGTTCTGCTGGTTTGCTGGGCGCTGGCGGTGTTATTGCCCCGGTGTTGCCGCCGTCAGTCGGGTTGATTTTATTTGGAATTATTGGCAACGTTTCTATTACGAAATTATTTATGGCCGGTATTGTGCCCGGTTTATTAATGGCTCTTTCTCTGGTAGTGACCTGGTATATCTTGATGGGGCGTACTGATAAAATAGGTCAGTTGAAAGTTTTTCCGAAAGTCAGTTTGCGTGACCGTTGGCACGAAACACGTCGTAGTGTCTGGGCGCTAATGCTGCCAGTGATTATTATTGTCGGTTTGAGGATGGGGCTATTTACACCGACAGAAGCTGCGGTTGTTGCCGCCGTTTATTCGCTTTTTGTCGGCGTCGTGATTTACCGGGAAATAAAGTTACGTCATATTTTTGAATTGTGTCTGAATGCCGCCAAATTAACCGCGGTGATTATGCTGATGGTTGCTGCCGCAATGCTATCCGCTTATATGATCACCGTTGCCAATATTCCGGCGGAATTCGCCGATATGTTACGTCCTTTTAGTGATAAGCCGATGGTGATGCTGTTGATCATGATGGTGATTATCATCATCATCGGAATGTTTATGGATTTCACGCCAACCATTCTGATTCTCACCCCGGTATTATTGCCAGTTGTGGTACAGGCTGGTATTGATCCTGTCTATTTCGGCGTACTGTTTATTATGAATAACGCGATCGGATTATTAACACCGCCAGCCGGGAATGTGTTAAATGTGGTCAGGGGAATTGCCGGACTTTCTATGAATCAGGCTCTGGTGGGCGTGTGGCCGTTTGTGCTGGCCCAGTTCGTCGTATTATTCCTGCTGGTGATTTTCCCGCAGTTGGTCATGGTCCCGTTGGCATGGCTAACATCCTGAGAGTAATAAGATGGTTGTTTTATAGTAAATTAATAAAATTAGTTGATTATATTTATTATTTAATTATTGCTAACACCAGGGTTTGTTTTTTTATTCAGTTGATGGTCGTTTCAGGCAGCGGACGGTCAGTCGTCCGTGCCAGAAAAAAATGAGGCTGGCGCGTTTTTGAACAGCGCCTCTGCGGCCTATAGTGGGGGCCGCAGAGGCGTGATTTCAGCCTTACTCCCGCTCCAGCGCATGAATGGGTTCCATCCGCGCGGCGCGGCGGGCAGGGAAAAAGCCAAAGACGATGCCAATCAGGCTGGAGCACAGGAAGGCAGCCACAATGGATGTACTGGAATAGACCATCGCGAAGTTACTGCTGAACTGACTAAATACCACGCCGATAGCCAGAGAAAGCGCGACGCCCAGCATGCCGCCGAACAGACAAACCAGCACGGCTTCAATGAGAAACTGTTGCATGATATCGCTGGTTCGGGCGCCTACCGCCATGCGCACGCCAATTTCCCTGGTACGCTCGGTGACTGAAACCAGCATGATATTCATCACGCCAATCCCGCCGACCAACAGCGAGATCAACGCGATCATTGAAATGAGCAGCGTCAGGGTCGTGGTGGTTTTCTCTATCATCTGGCGGATGCTGTCGGTATTCATGACAAAGAAATCTTTTGTGCCGTGCCGTTGCGTCAGAAGTTGTGTAATGCCTTGTTCCGCAACGCTCATGTCAATATCGTCTTTAACCCGAATAGTAATGCTCTTCAGGTATGACTGTCCGACCATCCGTTTCATGACCGTCGTATAGGGCACCCAGACGTTCAGATTTTCATCACTCCCGAACCCACTTTTATTCTTGCTGACCACGCCGATAATCCGGCAGGGAAGCGAACCCAGCAGAATCACTTGCCCAATGGGATCTTCACCGTGAGGAAAGAGTTTGTCACGGGTGTTTTCATCAATCACGGCGTCCTGCGTCAGATTATCAACGCTGCTGCGGGGAAAAATGATGCCGCGGCTTACCGTGTAGCCCCGCACGGTAAAGAACTGTTCACCTACGCCGGAGACACTCGCGGATACCGCGATATTACCGTAGCGTAGCGTGACGCTGGTTGAGATGGATGGCGTCACGCTGTGCACATAGGACTGCTGTGACAGGGGGGAAATATCACTGGCGCGTAATGTCTGGATCGCGCTGGCGTTCATGTCGCCAAAATCTTTACCGGGGAAAATTTCCAGCGTACTGGTGCCCATGGAATTGATATCAGCGAGTACCTGTTCCTGAGAGCCTTTGCCCAGCGCCACGACCGAGACCACCGACGCAATGCCAATGATGATCCCCAGCATGGTCAGAAACGTTCTCATTCGCTGGGCGTTCATGGCCAGCAGCGCCATTTTGAAGGCATCGACGAAGCGATCCCTGAACTGATTCAACGCAGAGGTCACGGGCGGAGTGAACGTTTCCTGACGTGAGCGCGGGGTGGTCGCCGGTTTTGTCTCACGATCGGCGATAACCTCCCCGTCGCGCAGTTCAATGATCCGCTGAGCGTGCTCCGCAATCTGCATATCGTGCGTCACGATGATGACCGTATTGCCCTGCGCATGCAGGTCGCCAAGAATATTGAGCACTTCGTTGCCGCTTTGCGTATCCAGCGCGCCGGTTGGCTCATCCGCCAAAATGACGCCGCCGCCGTTCATCAATGCCCTGGCAATACTTACCCGCTGCTGCTGGCCGCCTGAAAGCTGGTTAGGACGGTAATTGAGGCGGTTTTCCAGCCCCAGCCGGGTAAGCAGTTCTGCCGCCCGCTGACGCCGCGCCTCGCGGCCTTTTCCGGCATAAATCGCCGGGACTTCGACATTGTCTTGTGCGGTCAGATCGCCCAGCAAATGGTAACGCTGGAAAATAAAACCAAAGTGTTCCCGGCGCAGTTCAGCCAACTGATCGTTGTTCAGTTGACCTACGGCGCGTCCGGCGACCAGATAATCGCCTGCCGACGGTTTATCCAGACAGCCCAGAATGTTCATCAGCGTGGATTTCCCTGAACCCGATGCGCCGACAATCGCAACCATTTCACCCTGATTGATCGTCAGGTTGATGTTTTTCAATACGGTGACGGCCTGTTCGCCGTTGGCGAAGCGCCGGGTGATATTGGTCAGCTTGAGTAATGGCGTGGACATCGATTACCTTCCCATTGGCGGACCGGGGTGGGTCGTGGCCGTGTTACCGGATTGCTGGCTGATAATCACCTGTTCGCCCGCGCTGATACCGGAGAGAATCTGGGTGCGGACGTTGTCATTCAGCCCAATGGTAACGGCTCGGGATTCAACTTTTTTATTTGCGTCAACTACCTGAACATACCATTTTCCATCATGCGTGCTCAGCGCGGTAGCCGGTACGACAACGGCATTTTTAACGGACGACAGCAGAATATAAACCTGAGCCGTCATCGAAATGCGTAAGACGCCTTCAGGGTTTTGCACATCGAACAGGCCATTGTAGTAGATCGCGCTGCTGGTGGATGTGGTGGTGGTGCTCGAACTGGACGACGTCGTCGTATCATCATCGATAGAGTCTGGCGCCGGCTCAATTGAGCTAAGCTGCGCCTCATAGCGTTTATCGGGTTCACCCAGAATACTGAACCAGACCGGCATACCGGTTTTGACTTTAACGATATCGGCTTCTGAAATTTGAGCTTTGATCGTCATGGTGTCCAGATTGGCTACTTTGGCAATAGTGGGGGTCGTTTGAATCGCATTGACGGTTTGCCCGGCTTCCACCGGAATGGCAACGACGGTGCCATCTGTCGGGGAGACGATTTTGGTATAGCCCAGATTTAACTGCGCGGTATTAACGGCAATCTGTGCCTGTACAATCTGGGCGTCCAGCGCGTCGATGTTGGCTTGGTCGGCGTCCAGCGTCGCTTTGGCGCTGTCATAATCGGCCTGTGCGCCCACGCCGCGTTTCATCAGCATCTGCTGACGTTGCCAACTTAAGGTGCTATTTCTCCATTCAGCCTGCTTGGCCGCCCGCTGCGCCTGGACATTTTTCAATGCGGCTTCGCTGTTTTTCAGCGCATCCTGTTGGGTGAGGTCATCAATCTCTGCGATCAACTGCCCTTTTTTGACTTTATCACCCAATGCGACATGCAGCGCTTTGATTTGCCCCGAAGCCTGTGCGCCAACGCTAACCAGTTTTTGCGCTTCAATCGTGCCGTCCGCCAGCACGGTTTGCTCAAGATCGGCCACTTCCGCCGTTGCGGTGATATAGTTTGGAGCAGCAGTCGGTTTTGATAAAAACAGGTAAATAAGCACAGCTGCGAACACGGCGCCAACGATAATAGCCATGCGGCGAAAGGTGAAAAATCGTGATTGCATCAGGGGAATTCGTCCTTAATAAATGCATCAGGGCCAAAGTAAATATCAAAAGGGCTAATCTACTCTGAGTGCGTACAGGAATCGGTAATCTTTGCTGAAAGAAATGGTAAGGATTCGGTAAATCTGGCTGCGAAGATTTAATTCAGGCTTGAGAATACACGATACATCCGAGAATGGGGACAGGATATGAAAATCTTACTGGTCGATGATGACGTAGAACTGGGAAATATGCTGGGCGAATACCTGAACGCCGAAGGGTTTGCGACATCAAGGGTATTGACTGGCAAAGAAGGGATTGATGGCGCGATGTCGGGAGAATACACCGCGATTATTCTCGATGTCATGCTACCGGACATGAGCGGCATTGATGTGCTGCGGCAGATAAGAAAAAATCAGCAGTTGCCGGTCATTATGCTGACGGCAAAAGGCGACAATATCGACCGCGTGATCGGATTGGAAATGGGGGCGGATGACTACATGCCAAAACCCTGTTATCCGCGGGAACTGGTGGCCCGACTGAGGGCGGTGCTGCGCCGTTATGCCGAACAGTCGAGTCAAAAGGTGGATGAAAGTCTGGCGGTATCGGGCGATCTGGTGCTCAATCCGGCAACCCGAACCAGCGAGTGGCGGGGAAAAGCTTTTGACCTGACTGCCTCCGAATTTAATCTACTGGAGCTGCTGCTGCGTTCACCTGAGCGCGTGGTGTCAAAAGACGAACTGTCTGAGAAATGTCTGGGTCGCAGACGTGAAGCTTACGATCGCAGTGTGGATGTCCATATCAGCAATATACGTCAGAAACTCAGTGCATTGGACGGTAATCACATGACGATTGAAACCGTACGCAGTGTGGGATACCGGATTCGCTGATGATGATACGCGGATGGCTGTTCTGGAAAATTTTATTGGGGTTCTGGCTGACGTTTATTGTCATTTCACAATTGTTGTGGCTAGCGTTTTCCCTCTATGGCGATCGGCATAAAACGCTGGAAGATATGGCGGTGATGCGTATTGCCGGCATTCAGACTGAGATGGTAACGACGGCATTACGCCATGGCGGTTTGCCCGAGGTCAGCAAAGTGATGCTGTTTCTGTCTGAACGTGAGCGGCAATATATTTCGGTCACGATGTCGCCATTCCCGGAGGCGGCGCCCAAACCTCGCATGACGCCCCCGGGTTTTTTGGGCGCGAATAGCCGGCGCGCCGAGGATATTGTTGAGAGGCTGCGTGGAGCAGATGGCGAGTGGTATCAGGTTCGATACGATGTGGAACAATTACGCGGTGAATTCCGCCCACCGCGTCCGATGGAGTTTCTGAATATCCCGACGCCTTTTGTCTGGATTGCGGGCGTCGGCGGGCTGCTTTTCAGTTGGTTGCTGGCCTGGAACCTGGCCCGGCCCTTGAGTCAAATGCGCGCCGGTTTCGGACGGGTGGCGCAGGGCGATCTCACGGTACGGTTATTCCCGCTGATGCGAAGACGGCATGATGAGATCAGTGCGGTAGCACGGGATTTTGACGCGATGGTAGAGCGGCTGGACGTCCTGGTCAGCGCCCGCGAACAGCTATTGCATGACGTATCGCATGAGCTGCGTTCGCCGTTAGCCCGTCTGCAATTAGCGATTGGGTTAGCCCGTCAACATACGGATAACACGGAAAACTCGCTGCTGCGCATAGAGCGGGAAGCGGAACGTATGGATAAAATGATCGGTGAATTGCTGACGCTGTCGCGAACGCAAAACAGCGGCGTCGAAGAGGAATATTTCGACCTGTTGGGACTGGTTAACGCGGTGGTGAACGATGCGCGTTATGAGGCGCAGATACCCGGCGTAGAGATTCTGTTACAGGCTGATGAGAACGACGATTATACGGTCAAGGGCAACTCGGAATTGATGCGGCGGGCCATCGACAATATTGTGCGTAATGCGCTGCGCTTTTCGGAGCCTGCCCAGCAGGTTTGCGTGGCATTGACCGGTGATGATAATGAATGGACGATCCGGGTATCCGATCAAGGGCCGGGCGTCGAGAAAAGTAAGTTATCCAGTATCTTCGATCCTTTCATTCGTATCGAATCACCGCTTTCGGGCAAAGGGTATGGTCTGGGATTGGCGATTGCCCGTAGGGTTGTGCTGGCGCATGGCGGGAGTATCGAAGCGGAAAATCGGGAGCAGGGCGGTTTGACCATCCGTCTGTGCGTGCCGCGTTTTCGGTCACTTTGATTGATGTTGTCTTATTCGCGCGTGGTGAATCGCACAAACTAAAACGGCACCAGACAGGTGCCGTTTTCCGATCATGCTTGATGATCGATAGGGTGATTTATTTCTTGATACGGATAACCGGCGTTTCGCCGACGACCACAGTGCCGCTCAGCTTAACCAGCTCTTTAATTTCATCCATATTGGAGATAACCACCGGAGTCAGTGTTGACTTGGCTTTCTCTTCCAGCAGCGCCAGATCGAACTCGATAATGAGATCGCCTTTCTTAACCCGCTGGCCTTCCTCAGCAATACGTTTGAAACCTTCGCCTTTCAGTTCAACGGTATCAATACCAAAATGGACGAACAATTCAATGCCGTTGTCTGATTCAATGGAAAAAGCATGGTTGGTTTCAAAAATCTTGCCGATGGTACCATCTACTGGTGCAACAATCTTGTTACCGGTTGGCTTAATCGCAATACCGTCACCCACGATTTTTTCAGCGAATACGACATCTGGAACATCTTCAATATTGACGATTTCGCCGGACAATGGAGCAATGATTTCGATGCTGCCTGTGTCTTTTTTATCATCAGAAACCAGAGATTTCAATTTATCGAACAAACCCATGATTTTCTCCTAAGCATTAATATTGGGCCAGCATATACCCGTCATTTTTCAAGTTGCCGCGACGTTGGCTTCCTTAAATTCCCCGGAAAAAGGATATTGAGCTTCCGGGGATTCGTTCACTGCTACTTAGCCGCGCCTGAAATCTATCGGGTAAGAGCGGAATCAGCAGAGCGTTTTTTCTTTAATGAATCGGCTCACCAAGTTGCTCAATTCCTGGGCTGTTGGTTGGGCCAGAGCCTGTTCCGCCAGCGCCTTCGCATCTTCGTAATTTGCATTACGGATGATTTTTTTGATGCTCGGGATAGAGATTGCACTCATGCTGAACTCGTCGAGACCCATTCCCAATAACAGTAGTGTAGCACGTTCATCTCCAGCGAGCTCACCACACATTCCTGTCCATTTACCTTCGGCATGGGATGCGTCTATGACCTGTTTGATCAGGGTCAGGACTGCTGGAGACATCGGGTTATAGAGATGAGAAATCAGCTCATTACCACGATCAACTGCCAGAGTATACTGGGTTAAGTCATTTGTCCCAATACTAAAGAAGTCGACTTCTTTCGCCAGGTGATGGGCAATGGCCGCCGCCGCAGGCGTTTCAACCATGACACCGACTTCAATAGACTCATCAAAGGCTTTGCCTTCTTCTCTTAACTGCGCTTTCAGCATGTCCAGTTCGGCTTTCAGCTCACGAACTTCTTCTACGGAAATGATCATCGGGAACATGATGCGCAGCTTGCCAAAGCTGGACGCGCGCAGGATAGCACGTAACTGGGCGTGAAGGATCTCTTTGCGATCCAGGCAGATACGGATTGCACGCCAGCCAAGGAACGGGTTCTCTTCCTTTGGCAGGTTCATGTAAGGAAGATCTTTGTCGCCACCGATGTCCATGGTACGGACGATAACGGCCTGAGCGCCAACGGCTTCGGCAACGGCCTTGTAAGCCTGGAACTGCTCTTCCTCGGTAGGTAGAGAGTCCCGGTCCATAAACAGGAACTCGGTACGGTACAGGCCCACGCCTTCGGAGCCGTTACGTTCGGCACCGGCAACGTCACGTACCGTACCGATGTTGGCGCAGACTTCGACCTGATGACCGTCCAGCGTAACTGCTGGCAGGTCTTTCAGCTTGGCGAGTTCATGTTTTTCAGAATGATATTGTTTCTGAACGGCCTTGAGCTCCTCAATGATTTCAGGAGTCGGGTTCTGATAAATTTTGTTGTTGACCGCGTCCAGAATCAGGTAATCGCCGTTTTTAACCTGTTGGGTGACGTTGGTTGTGCCGACGATTGCGGGTAATTCCAACGAACGGGCCATGATGGAGGTATGGGAAGTGCGTCCGCCGAGATCGGTAATGAAACCCAGTACCTTGTTCAGATTCAGCTGTGCGGTTTCAGAAGGCGTCAGGTCGGTTGCGACCAGAATGACTTCTTCCTGAATATCGCCCAGGTCGACGATGGTCATATTTAGAATGTTCTTCAGCAGACGCTTACCGATATCGCGCATGTCTGCCGCACGTTCTTTCAGATATTCATCATCAAGTTCTTCCAGTGCTTTTGCCTGATTTTCAATGACTGAGAATGCGGCAGCGTCAGCAGAAGCGTGTTCATCTTTAATCAGGGCTATGATTTCCTGCTCGAACTCTTCATCTTCCAGCAGCATGATATGCCCTTCGAAGATGGCTTCTTTTTCTGCGCCCAGCGTTTCGCCAGCCTTGGCTTTGATGGCTTCCAACTGTTTGGAAGCTTTGGCCCGGCCGGTCAGAAAACGTTCAACTTCCTGATCTACCTGATCCGCAGCGATTTTTTTCCGGTTGATGACTAATTCATCTTCTTTCAGCAACAGTGCCTTACCAAAAGCAATACCCGGTGATACTAATATGCCTGAAATCATAACCCTACCTTACTCGATTCTGATGCTCACTAAAAAGGCTTGTCTGTTACTCAAGCTCTGCCATCAGCTTAACCAGATGTTCCACTGCTTTTTGTTCGTCTTCGCCTTCTGCTGCGATGGTCACTACCGTTCCCTGCGTCAATCCGAGGGTTTGCAACTTGAACAGGCTTTTGGCGCTGGCGCTTTTGCCGTTGGACGTAACGGTGATTTCTGAAGTAAATCCTTTAGCTTCTTTGACAAACTGGGCAGCGGGACGAGTGTGCAGGCCATTCGGAGCGGTAATAGTCACTTCTTGCTGGAACATTCTGTTTTCCCCAACTTATGGATTAGATTAATGTTGTGGAACTAAAGTTTAGTTTATCCACTGAACTTTAGCCTGTTTGGTTAGCACCTGATTCATGTTACAGGGGCAGGCCGGGATGCGGCAAGGAAACGGTGAACAGTGTTTCCAGAATAAAATACCATCAAATATCACGATGTTCTCGCATCATTATTTGAATCTGGTTCGAAAAACGATGATTGAGCCAATCGTGCGCCGGTTTCAATTGAACGAGAAACCGCGATGTTTGGCGGATATTAATTTCACGCATCAAAATAATTGTTCGGTTAAATACTAAACCTACTACAGAAAAGCAATCTTTATGTGGTGAAAAGTTTGATCTGTACCACAAAAAAGCACCTAAATAGGTGCTTTTTTAACAATCCGCTTACTTTTTGTTTCGGGCGTGGAAAGGCGGTTACTGCTGCAATTCCTGCTCGGTAAAGAGATCGGCGAAAAGCGCGGTGCTCAAGTAGCGTTCGCCAGACGATGGCAGAATCACCACGATGGTTTTATCTTCAAATTCTTTTTCTTTCAGAAGATTGAGCGCGGCGGCAACGGCGGCGCCAGAAGAGATACCGGCCAGAATGCCTTCTTCTTCCATCAGGCGGCGAGCGGTGCTGATGGCTTCTTCGTTAGTGATCTTTTCAACGCGGTCGATCAGCTTGAGATCCAGATTATCCGGGATGAAGCCAGCACCGATACCCTGAATCTTATGCGGACCGGGTTTCAGTTCTTCACCGGCCAGCGCCTGGCTGATGACCGGAGAGTCGGCCGGTTCCACCGCTACGCTGGTGATCGCCTTGCCTTTGGTGTTTTTGATATAACGGCTGACGCCGGTCAGCGTACCGCCAGTACCTACACCGGCAATGAACACGTCAACCGCGCCGTCAGTATCTTCCCAGATTTCCGGGCCGGTGGTTTTTTCGTGGATTTCCGGGTTGGCCGGGTTGCTGAACTGCTGGAGAAGCAGGAAACGCTCGGGATCGCTGGCCACAATTTCTTCTGCTTTGGCGATTGCCCCTTTCATGCCTTTGGCCCCTTCGGTCAGGACCAGTTTCGCGCCCAGCGCCTTCAGCAGCTTACGGCGTTCGATGCTCATCGTTTCTGGCATCGTCAGCGTCAGTTTATAACCGCGGGCGGCGGCGACATACGCCAGTGCGATACCCGTATTACCGCTGGTTGGTTCAACCAGTTCGACACCTGGTTTAAGCACACCGCGTTTTTCAGCATCCCAAATCAGATTGGAACCGATACGGCATTTAACGCTAAAGCTGGGATTGCGAGACTCAACCTTAACCAGAATGCGTCCGTTGCCGATACGGTTCAAACGAACCAGCGGCGTATGGCCGATTGTAAAAGAATTGTCTTCATAGATCTTGCTCATAGCCTGTCCTTATAACTGTATGAAATTTTTGCGAACATAGAGAGAATACTCGTTCACACCCGTCAGTGAAGTAAAGAATTGCTATATCGTTATGTTCTTAAGAAATATCTTTTCATTACAATAGGCAGGACGAGTTCCTGTGCGCCAGTTCTCAATATTGTTTTACATGGATTGCCCTGGCAGCGTCGCCGATAGGTTCCGGTAGCGTTCTACCCACAGCGCGGTCGCACCGCAAACCGCGACCGGCATAATCACCAGATTGAGGAACGGGATCAGGGTAAACAGGCTAATCAACGCCCCAAACTGCATATTGACGATTTTGTGCCGCCGTAATGCCTGCCGCATGGTCGGAAACGCGACCTTATGGTTATCAAAAGGGTAATCGCAGTATTGAATCGCCAGCATCCAGGCGCTGAACAGAAACCAGAGCACCGGCGCGACGGTCTGTCCAATACCGGGAATAAAATACAGCACGAGCAGTACGCAGGCGCGCGGCAGATAATAGGCCAGCTTCTGGACTTCCCGTTTCATGATTCGCGGTACATCTTTGGCTATGCCGAGGATGCCGCTGTCCGGCAGCGTATGCCCGGTCAGGCGGGCTTCCAACTGCTCCGCCAGCAGGCCGTTAAACGGTGCGGCGATAAAATTGGCAAGGGTGCTGAACAAATAGCTGAAAACCAGCAAGATTGACAACACGGCAAGCGGCCAGATGAGATAGCTGAGCCACTGGAGCCAATTCGGGATATGGGACATCAGCTGTGGGATCCAGTCATTGAGCCGGGTGAACAGCCACCAGAACGCGCCTCCCATCAGCACAATATTGACCAACAGCGGCAGGATGACGAAACGCCGGATGCCTGGTAGCGAAATCAGACGCCATCCTTCGACAAAATAGTGTATTCCGCTATGCGATGTATTTCTGGGATTGGAGTAGGACATGTTGTGATAATTCTCAGCCGTTTGTTTATAGATGCATCATATCGGTATGATTTTATGCTGACCAGTCTGCATTTGGATGAAAAAACAGCAAAAAAGTGCGTTGTATCTATCTTTATTGTCAGAATGTATCGTACAGACTTGCACTTGTGTACGCAGGCAAATAGAGTTAGTGATATAAGTGTCTGCCGTATTGGCAATGTATTGGAACAATTGGGATAGCAATGATGCAGGACTTGCGTCTGATATTAATCGTCGTTGGCGCGATCGCTATAATAGCGCTATTACTGCACGGCTTGTGGACCAGCCGTAAAGAGCGTTCGTCCCTTTTTCGTGATCGCCCGGTTAAACGCTTAAAAAAAGAGCGCGACGAAACGCCGCTTGAGGAGCTTGATGAAGGCGTTGGCGAGGTGCGAGTCAAAAGCGCGCGTCCGAAAGATGAGCCTTCCTTCGGCGCTTATGACGTCAAAGAAAGCCCACGGCCTGAATCTCAGTCTCCATTTGGGAAGCAGCCGCTTCAGCCCTCGTCTGCTTACGATCCTTTACTGGGTGAAGTGACGCCTGATGACGTGTCGCGCCCTGCGGTACGTACCGAACCAGAATCTCGTCCTGCTGCGCCGCAATCGGAGCCATTGCGGGAACCCTCTGTTTTTGCCAATGACACAACTTTCGCAAATGACACAGCGTCTGCTGACGAACCGCGTCTGCATGAAGAAACGAAGCCGGCCCAGACCAGTTCCCAGCATTCCGTTGAAAATGAACCTGTTGATGTACAGCCGAAAGAAGCGGTTTTAGTCCTTCATGTCGCCGCACACCACGGTGGTGTCATCGGTGGTGAGCTACTGCTGCAAAGTGTATTGCAGGCAGGCTTCCTGTTCGGCGAGATGAATATTTTCCACCGCCATGTGAATCCTGCCGGCGCCGGGCCCGTGTTGTTCAGCCTGGCGAATATGGTCAAACCCGGTTCGTTCAACCCGGATGAAATGTCGGAGTTTTCTACGCCGGGTGTGTCCATCTTCATGATGGTGCCGTCCTATGGCGATGCCGGCCAGAATTTCAAGCTGATGCTGCAATCCGCACAGCGTATCGCGGATGATGTCGGCGGCGTGGTATTGGATGATGAGCGTCGGATGATGACGCCGCAGAAAGTGGAATCGTACAAAGCCCGCATTCGCGATGTACTGAAAGCCAATGCCTGATGACTTATGATGCGATTGCAAATGAAAGCCTCCGACCGTGGAGGCTTTTTTTATCGGACTATTTACTGTGTTGATATTTTGCCGTGCCAAATGGGTTATAGCGGTTGCGTGGTATTGATGGGCGCGGGCAACAACGAAAAATAAGGTGAGTGGCGGTGAGTAAGGCTCAAGGATTAAAACAGGAACTTGGGGTGATTCAGGGCGTGGGGCTGCTTTCCACTTCATTGCTGGGTACCGGCGTATTTGCCGTACCTGCGCTGGTTGCTCAACTGGCGCAGCAGGATAGCCTGTGGGCATGGCCGCTGTTAATCCTGTTTGTGTTCCCTATTGCGATCGGGTTTGCGGCATTAGGCCAACATTTCCCTAACGCCGGTGGAGCAGCCCATTTCGTCAATATGGCGTTCGGGCCGCGGCTGGCCCGCGTGACCAGTTGGCTGTTTCTTTCTGTGATCCCGCTGGGGCTCCCCGCGGCGTTACAAATAGCGGCCGGTTTCTGGCAGGCGGCGTTAGGCTGGAGCGATCTGGGATTGTTGATGGTACAGCTACTGACGCTGGGCGGCATCTGGGTTCTTGGGCTGCGCAGCGCCGGGTCCAGCGCCAATATTCAAATTATTATTGCTCTGTTGGTGGTTGGCCTGGTGGCGGCCATCTGGTGGCAAGGGGATATTACACCGGCGCACATTCCGTGGCCGACCATCAGCGAGCTTTCCTGGCCGAATACGTTTAGCGCATTAGCGGTGATGTTCTGGTGTTTTGTCGGGCTGGAAGCGTTCGCGCATATGGCGACAGAATTTCGGACGCCTGAGCGTGATTTTCCGCGCGCCTTGCTGATTGGTATGCTGCTGGCCGGCGCCGTTTACTGGGGCTGTACGGTCGCTGTTTTACACTTTAAAGCCTATGGTGAAGGGATGGCGGCGACGGCTTCCTTACCGGGTATTGTGGTGCAGCTGTTTGGCGAGCATGCGCTGTGGATCGCCTGCATGGTGGGGTATCTGGCCTGCTTTGCCAGTGTGAATATTTATACGCAAGGGTTTGCCCGGCTGGTGTGGTCGCAGGCGCCGCAGAGCAGCGCGTTGGCGAAATTATCCGACGGACAGGCGCCGGTTAATGCGTTATCTATCGTGGTGGCGTGCTGTCTGGCTTGCTGCCTGCTGATCTACTGGTTGCGATTGCCATTAGAGACGCTCATCGTGTATGCCAATGGCATTTTCGTTTTGGTTTATCTGCTGTGTATGCTGGCGGGATGGCGTTTGCTGAAAGGGCGGGCCAAAGTGATGGCCGCGGCGGGCAGTGTGTTGTGTTGCGCGTTGCTGGTGATGATTGGTTGGAAATCGCTGTATGCGCTGACCATGCTGGCACTGTTATGGGCCTTCCTGCCCCGCAGGCAAACCGAACTGGCCTCCCATTAAACCAGATTTTCATTAAGACAATGCCGCCACCGCCGGTCGGTTGGCGGCATTGTCGTCGAGGCGGTTATTCGTTATCCGGCTCGGCCGCCGTTGGTTGTGTCGCGGACAGCCTGGCCTCCAGTTCGCTCAGGCGTTGTTCCAGCTGCGCGATTTTTTCGCGGGTCCGCAGCAGCACCTGGGTTTGAATGTCGAATTCTTCGCGGTTAACCAAATCAAGCCGGGTAAACTGGGCCTGTAGCACCTGACGGATTCTCTTCTCCACATCATCGCCCAATTCCCGGATACCTTTTGGCATGGACTCATGCACTTGACGGGCAATCTGCTCAATCTTCTTCGGGTCAATCATGGCGTTTTCCTGATATGTTATGTCGGATGATCATATTAGTCAGTGTAATGCTAGTTGAATGTTGGATAAACTAAAACCTCGAACTTGTACTGTTAGATTCATCGTTTCCATGTCACATTTCCCGTGGCTAATCAATTGCCCTGCTACTTCATTAGCGCTATAGTTATCTCGCTTATTCTCAGGGCGGGGTGTAATTCCCCACCGGCGGTAAACCAGTCATATACAACGTATACGGATTGGAAGCCCGCGAGCGCTCATTGTTTGATTGACCGGCGAAACCGTCTGGTTTTTCAACGTGGGGTCAGCAGATCCGGTGTAATTCCGGGGCCGACGGTGATAGTCCGGATGGGAGAGAGTAACGGTACCTGTCGGGCATTGTGCCCGCTCGCGTTATTTTTGTTAGCTATTACTATGCAGCCAGTGGTAATGGTTACTCCTCAAAGCTCGCCCTGATTCTGGTAATCCATATAAATATTGAGGTTTTTTTACCATGAATCAGACATTACTTTCTGAATTTGGCAATCCCACCGAACGCGTAGAACGCGCACTTGATGCATTGCGTCACGGTCGCGGCGTTTTGGTTCTGGATGATGAAGATCGTGAAAACGAGGGTGATCTTGTTTTTGCAGCTGAAAGCATGACCGTAGAACAAATGGCGCTGACAATTCGTTACGGTAGCGGCATTGTTTGCCTGTGCCTGACTGAAGAACGCCGTCAACAGCTGGCGTTGCCGATGATGGTGGAGCATAACTCCAGCCCTTATCAGACCGCCTTTACCATCACGATTGAAGCCGCAAAAGGGGTCACCACCGGCGTTTCCGCTGCCGATCGTATTACTACGATCCGTGCGGCAATTGCGGATGATGCGAAACCGAGCGATCTGAATCACCCGGGGCACGTTTTCCCGCTGCGTGCGCAGCCGGGCGGCGTGTTGACCCGGGGCGGACATACTGAAGCCTCGGTCGATCTGGCGACGTTGGCGGGGCTGAAACCGGCGGGCGTGCTGTGCGAATTGACCAACGATGATGGCTCTATGGCCCATGCGCCAGAAGTGATCGCGTTCGCCAGACAACACAATATGCCGGTATTGACCATCGAAGATTTGGTGGCTTACCGTCAGGCGGTGGCGCGTAAGGCGAGCTGATTTCTCAGACGGTTGTGATTAACACCAAGGGCCGGTTATTCCGGCCCTTGGTCGTTTTTGCGTGATATTGCTTGTCGTCGCATACGGCTTCGCCTGTGCGGCGTAGATTATCAGGCCACATGATGTGGCCTGATAACAGGCAATGACGTTTTCACTCCGGTTTCTTTCTCGCCAGCAGGGTGGCGAAACGCAGTTTAATGCGGTTGCCGTTTGCGTCCGTTTTGTGCAACTCGCCGATATCTTCGTTGTATTTGATGATGTCCCAGCCGGAATAGTAGTTCTTCAATTCTCCTGCTTTGAAAGTGAAAGAGAAGGGTATCGGGCACGGGTAATCATCGGTCGACATGGCGGAAATAATCAGGTTATAGCCGCCGTTTGAGGTGCTTTCCTGCATATTCCGAATGATATGCGGGATGCGATCGCGCTCCAGAAACATCAACACGACGGTCGAGAGAATAAAGCCGTACTGTTCTTTGATTTCAGCCAGATTGATGTTGTAAACCCCCGCCTGAATCGCCGTCAACGCTTCACTGTTAATGATTTCCTTGAGCGAAGCAATACTCAGCTCATTCTTATCGCAGGCGGTGACATCAAACCCGCGCAGGTTCAAATACAGTGAATTACGCCCGCCGCCGCAGCCTAAATCCAGCGTTTTGCAGGGTTTGACGTATTGCATGGCATGAATGACTTCGGAATGTGCGCGCGTCAGTCCGTATTTTTTATGGTAAAAATCTTCTGGCGTGCAGAAAAAACTCAGCTGACATTCTAAATTGTCAGAAAAAGAGACGATACGGTGCCATGCCTGCGGTTCAATGAAAGGCGGCTGATTTTGTTCTGAGAAGTGAAACGTTTCCTGAACGTCACCGTTTTCGTGTAACAGCGCAAAAGTCATCTCCCCCTGAAGAATGGTGAGCCTGGCCCAGGTACCTTCTTTGGTATTGTGTTTTTCCTGAAAGGCTGTGGGCAACGTCAGGCTATTCCACTGCGGCATTTTTTTATAACAAATGAGATCTTGCATCTTCACCTCGGTATGTACGCTTCATCGCTCTATTTTATGAATCGGTATGGGTGATGATCAATAAATATGTATTTTAAATGCAATATTTGTTTCAACCTAAATAGGGGCAGAGGGCAAAGGAACGGGTAGGGGGAAACGACGGTAGAGCACTGGGGCTAATCAGGACATCATATATAACATCCCCGGCGTGGTACGCCGGGGAACGTGTTAGCGCATTTTCTTATGCACACTGGGTGCATTTGGCGTTCTGGATCATCTGGTAGAAGTCATTGCCTTTATCATCCACCAGAATAAAGGCCGGGAAGTCTTCCACTTCGATTTTCCAGATAGCTTCCATACCCAGTTCCGGGTATTCCACGCAGGTCAGGCTCTTGATGCTGTTCTGTGCCAGAATCGCCGCCGGGCCGCCGATGCTGCCAAGATAGAAACCACCGTGTTTCTTACACGCGTCGGTAACCTGCTGGCTGCGGTTGCCTTTTGCCAGCATGATCATGCTGCCGCCGTTGGCCTGTAGTAAATCAACATACGAGTCCATACGGCCAGCGGTTGTCGGGCCTAATGAACCGGAAGCGTAGCCTGCCGGAGTTTTGGCCGGGCCGGCGTAGTAGATCGGGTGATCTTTGACGTACTGCGGCAGGCCTTCGCCGTTATCCAGACGTTCTTTCAGTTTGGCATGCGCAATATCACGACCAACGATGATCGTGCCGGTCAGGGAAAGGCGGGTCGACACCGGGTATTGCGACAGCGTCTTCAGGATCTCCGCCATCGGACGATTCAGGTCGATTTTGACGGCATCGCCTTCACCCGCTTCACGCAAACGTTCAGGGATGTATTTACCCGGGTTCTGTTCCAGTTGCTCCAGCCAGATCCCTTTACGGTTGATTTTAGCTTTGATGTTGCGGTCAGCCGAGCAGGAAACGCCCATGCCGACCGGGCAGGATGCGCCGTGACGCGGCAGACGGATAATACGCACGTCGTGAGCAAAGTATTTGCCGCCAAACTGTGCGCCCAGACCCAGATCGCGAGCGGCTTCCAGAATTTCCTGTTCCAGGGCGATATCGCGGAAGGCCTGACCGTGTTCATTCCCCTCAGCGGGCAGTTCATCATAGTATCTGGTGGAGGCCAGCTTAACGGTTTTAAGCGTGGTTTCGGCAGAGGTGCCGCCAATGACAAACGCGATGTGATACGGCGGGCAGGCCGCCGTACCCAGCGAGCGCATTTTCTCAATCAGGAAGCTTTTCAGTTTTCCCGGGTTCAGTAACGCTTTGGTTTCCTGGTACAGATAGGTTTTGTTCGCGGAACCGCCGCCTTTGGTGACAAACAGGAATTTATAATCTTCGCCATCGGTGCTGTAGAGGTCGATCTGTGCCGGCAGGTTGGTGCCGGTATTCACCTCTTTGTACATATCCAGCGGGGCATTTTGTGAATAGCGCAGGTTATCTTCGGTGAAGGTGTTGTACACACCGCGGGATAGCGCCTCGGCATCATTGCCGCCGGTCCAGACCCGCTGGCCTTTCTTGCCGACGACGATCGCCGTGCCGGTATCCTGACAGGTGGGCAGAATGCCTTTGGCGGCAATTTCAGAGTTCCGCAGGAATTGCAGGGCGACATATTTGTCGTTTTCGCTGGCTTCCGGATCGTCAAGGATGCTGGCGACTTGCTGTTGATGGGAAGGCCGAAGCATGAAAGAGGCATCGTGGAAGGCTTGTTGAGCGAGGAGGGTAAGGGCTTCCGGCTCAATCTTGAGAATATCCTGACCTTCAAATTGCGTTACAGAAACGAAGTCGCTGCTCAGCAGACGATACTCGGTGTCATCTTGACCTAGCGGAAAAGGGTCTTGGTAATGAAAGGGTTTATTCGACATTTTTTCTCACTCGCGTTCGCATTATTAGTAGGCTTGTATCTGGTATGATTCAATTCTCTATTAATGACTTTTGTATCAGTCCGAACACCTCTCCCACGCGGGTATCGAAAGCGGTTCTTTATCGTTGTGGCATTCTCATTTGGCACAAATACAAAAGTAATAGTCCTTATAATAGTATGGTTTTGTGTCGGGGAGTACCACTTTGATACATCACATAATTGGCAATCAATCGCGATATTATCTTTACGTTTGTGTCTTAATGAGGAAAAGTAAAATCATTGTAATCAAATAGGTTTGATTATTAGGATTCGGGATATTAAGTTATTTAATTAACTTTATTAATTAAAGTAATAACGCCATTTGACAATAATAACCATTCAATTAATTCCGTTATTTTTTTAAACGGATTGCGTAAGGCGAAAATAATATAAGCAAATAAACCACGCTTCCCCCTCCTGTGGGGGAAATATCACCGTTTCTCAGCGACGAATATGAAAGCGATTCAGTCTCGGAAATCTGGCGTATTTTCCTGTTGAGCCAGGAGGTTATCAATCATCCACAGGCCTGCCGGGCCGGGCGGATGTGGCTTGGACCAGGCTACATCGACCTCAATGAGCTGCGGCCATCCTGCCACCGGCAGTTCCACCAGCATTTGATGATCATAGCGGGAAACCAGCCAGCGCGGCAAAATACTCCAGCCAAAACCTTGTTGCGCCATTTCCAGCAACAACAGATAAGAAGGAGCCGACCACACGATACCTTCCGCCTGTAGCCGATCGCTGCGTTTATAGGTGTTCAGGTAGAGCTGCCGAACGGTGGCAAGCTGGCTGCGGGTGACCTTTTTTGCCAATGCCAGAGGATGGCTAGCCGCGACGAATACCGCCATTTCGGTTTTGATCTGCAAGCGGGAAGCGGCAATATCCGGCGGATAATCGGCCTGGGCGCGCAAGAGTCCTACGTGTGCACGCTCGGATTGCAGCAGGTCAATCACATCGTCATCTTCCGCAATCAGGCATTCAAACTCAATATCGGGAAAGCGCTGGGCAAAGCGCTGAAGCACCGGTTCATAATGCGTGGTTTTCCAGGTGTCGGACAGCACGAAGGTCAGCCGAGGCTCAATATTATCGGCCAACCGGATTGCCAGTTCGTCCAGTGCATCGCTGGCCGAGAGGATGGCCTGTATATGCGTCAGCACCTTTCTGCCTGGCTGGGTCAGCACCGGTTGATGACCTGAGCGATCGAACAGTATTAATCCCAGATCGGTTTCCAGATTGGCTATTGCGGCGCTCACTGTGGATTGGCTCTTGTGCAACTGGCGGGCGGCAGCGGAAAAAGAACCGGTATTTACGGTTGCCATGAAAGCCATGAGCGATTCAGGGGAGTAGCGCATTGTCATCTCTATCGTTTTTATCGATGGATTCTAATTTTATTCTATCACTTATTACGATGAAAATGCGTCACGCTTATTCTCTTTATGAGGAGAAAAGGCGTGAAAGCGGAAACTATGTATGTATGCCGCGCAATCTGAAGAATGAGTGAAAGTGCTATGCAAAAGAAAACAATACGTGAGCGCATTTGCCATGCGGCCGGCTTTGAGCTGATTGCATTGATGATTTGCGCGCCAGTCGGCGCCTGGCTGATGAATAAACCGATATTTGATATAGGCGCGCTGGCCATCATGCTATCCAGCGTGGCGATGATCTGGAATATCATTTATAACTCGGTCTTTGATCGGCTGTGGCCCGTGACGCGAGTGAAACGACGTTTGCCGGTGCGTATTGGCCACGCATTAGGATTTGAAGGCGGGTTCATTTTGATCGGCCTGCCGCTGGCCGCCTGGATGCTGAATATAACGCTGTGGCAGGCCCTGATGGTAGAGATTGGCTTTTTCCTGTTCTTCCTGCCTTACACCATGGCCTATAACTGGATCTATGACACGCTGCGAGAGCGCATCATTCATCGTCGTCACGCCGGGATGCGGGGCGAGTCGGTAAATTCCCGCCTGCGCTGACGGTCGGGGATGGCGGCCGGAGTGCCAGTTTGAACGTCTGATAGGTTGGCAGTTCAAGCGCGCGCCATAAGTACCACGACGCGATAGTGCGGTAGGGTTGGCATGGTTCGCTCAGTTCGCGCAGGACATAGCGAGTCGGCATGTCTTGCAGATTGTAGACATAGCGCAATCCCTGCCTGATGCCCAGATCGTCAAGCGGCATAATGTCACGACGTTCCAGCGAGTAAATCAGAAAGATTTCCACCGTCCAGCGCCCAATCCCTTTTAATGAACTCAACTGCCTGATAAGGGCTTCATCATCCATGTCGGCGGCCTGTTTTAAGCTGGGCACCAAACCGCTCAGGGCGCCGTGGGAGATGGCATGCAGCGTTTCTACCTTGCGGGCGGAAAACCCGCACTGTCTCAGGGTTTCCGTTGAGCAGGCAACCATCTGTTCCGCACTGGGAAATTGTCCATCGTGGATATTGATCAGTTTTGTCACCATCGAATCACCGGCTCGGGTGGTTAACTGCTGATGAGCGACCGCCCGAATCAATGCCTCATAAGGTTCTCTGTGAGGTGCGGTTTGATGACGACATACTCCCACTTGCGATATCAGGCTGGCCCAGCGTTCGCTAATGGCGCTGAGGTGTGCAATGGCTTTACGATCAAAATCCCGCTGAGAGTTGGGCGTCATCACTGTTTTTCCATGATCGAGAGGATAATTCTTGAGGTTTCAATAGGTAATCTACGCATCTGAGCTTGAAGGATAACGAATGTAACCTATCGGTCAGAAAACCTGAGCATAGGCGATTATAGGATGATCCGCTACGCTATGGATGATCATGAGCGATGCCTGGAATTAAAAAGCAAGAGTTGGGCGTGTTCACCATTTCTCTTCATCTTATGGTGGAGGACGCCCTTAAAAAGGCTTCCGACAATCATGACGCGCGAGGTGAAAAATGAAACTAACCGATCCACGCCAACAGAACGATCAAATTCATCAGGTTGTTCAACCCGATCAGGATGAAGACCTGCGCTGGCTGGCTTTACGCACCCGAAACAAAGCGGCAGATGGCCACTTTGTTTATGCCGTCAAAACGACCGGGGTGTATTGTTCTCCCTCCTGCGCTTCGCGTCAGCCAAGGCGTGAAAACGTGGTATTTTTTGATTCGCCTGATAAGGCGGAAGCGGCGGGGTTTCGCCCTTGCAAGCGTTGCCGTCAGGGCCGGATATCCAGGGCGGCTCAGCAGGCGGAACAGATTGCCCATGCCTGCCGCATCATCGAGCAGGCAGAGAATACGCCAGCGCTGGCGGTGTTGGCAAAGACGGTGGGGTTGAGTACTTTTCATTTTCATCGTCTGTTTAAATCGATAACGGGCGTAACGCCGAAACAGTATGCCCGTGCCCATCGCCACCAGCAGATTCGCCGACAGTTGACGGAAAATGGTTCGGTTACGGAAACGATATTGGCCGCCGGTTATGGCGCCAATGGGCGTTTCTACTCGGAAGCCAATGCCTTGCTGGGAATGACGCCGACGACGTTTCAGAACAAAGGACAAGGGATGACGATCTACTTCGCCGTCGGCGTCTGTTCGGTTGGTGACATTCTGGTCGCTGAAAGCGATCGAGGGGTTTGCGCCATTCTGTTAGGGGATGAACCGCAGCAACTGGTCAATGAATTGCAGGCTATGTTCGCTCATGCGCAGCTGGTGGGCGGCGATGCGGATTTTGAACAACGCATGGCGCAGGTCGTTGGTTTTGTCGATGATCCGAATATTGGGCTCGCATTGCCGCTTGATATCCGGGGGACCGCTTTTCAGCAGCGGGTATGGCAGGCGCTGCGGGATATTCCCGTTGGCGAGACGGCCAGCTATCGGGAGATTGCGACTCAGATTGGATCGCCGATGGCGGTTCGGGCTGTTGCGGGCGCCTGTGCGGCCAACCGTCTGGCGGTGGCAATCCCTTGCCACCGGGTGGTTCGTCACGATGGGGCACTGTCGGGATATCGCTGGGGCGTGGAGCGTAAGCGAGCCCTGTTAACACAGGAAACGTTACTCGCGGGCGATAGACCTCCTGCGACGTTGGCTAAGCGCGATTCGGCGGACAAGGGGTGATGGTGGAAAACGAGGAGTCGCATATCATGAATCTTGATTTATTTGCGGATGAAGCCCCGGAACGATGGACGGAAACGCTGGCATCGGGCGCGGTTATTCTGCACGGATTTGCTTATCCGGAGGCTGCGGTGTTGATGTCGGCAATCACTGAGGTCATCAAGCGTGCGCCGTTGCGCCATATGATGACGCCGGGCGGGCATGTCATGTCGGTAGCGATGAGCAACTGTGGCGCGCTGGGCTGGGTGACGGATGAGTCCGGCTATCGCTATTCGCCGGTTGATCCTCTTAGCGGGCACTCATGGCCCGCTATGCCGGCTGTTTTTTCCCAATTGGCGAAGCGTGCCGCCAGCGCAGCCGGTTTTGAGAATTTTGCGCCTGATGCCTGTCTGATTAACCGCTATGATGTCGGGGCGCGGATGTCGCTGCATCAGGATAAGGACGAGCGTGATTTCAGCCAGCCTATTGTCTCTCTTTCGCTGGGGCTGGGAGCCCTGTTTTTATTTGGCGGATTGAAGCGCAGCGATCGGGCTCAGCGCTGTTCGCTGTTGCATAGTGATGTAGTCGTGTGGGGTGGCGAGTCGCGGCTTCGTTACCACGGGATATTGCCGCTGAAAAGCGGCGCGGTGCCCGACAGCGTACCGGGAGAATATCGTTTTAATCTGACGTTTCGTAAAGCCGGGTGATACTTTCTCTTATCGCCCGTGAATAAAATGATGACCATCGTCGTCATTGAGTGATTTAAATATCAGGCAGCAAATCGGCAACCCAATTCCCAATAATAAAAACAACAGGCTGAAACTATTTAATTTAAAGATGACTTCAAATTGAGAGAGAAACCGTAATATAGGGAACGTCAGGGCCATACTGACCATAACGGAAATAAGCTGTGTGATGGTCAACATATTATTACCGCTGTTATACGTGGCGTGGTTCAGATTACTGAAGGCCAGCGTACTTTCCGCCGAATGCAGGGTTGAAATCAATACGCCCAGAATGGCCGCAATAACGCCGATCTGCATCATCGATTTCTCCTGCACGGCAAAACTCAAAGCAAGGATGCATATCGATGTAAACCCGGTCGTCAACATCAGCAGCCGTCTATAGCCGGTACGTTTTATCATGGGCTCGAACAGCACTTTTGACAGTAGCGCCCCGGTGGAGAACAGCAGCAGAATGATACTGGTTTCAACCGGCTTGCACGCCAGGGTCGTTTGCAGCATTAATGAGAGCACGACGGGGGTGGACGACAGTAAAATCCGGGTTAACATGCCGCCAATCATCCCAATGGAGAACGTTTTTATTTCAAACAGCGACGCAGGGAATAATGACTCCTTCTTTGTCATATCCTGTTTGAAATAAAGAAACGCCAGACCGATACCAGACAGGCTTAACAATAGAGCGACAGGCATTGGGATAATGTTTTTCGGTATGGCGGTCAGGATAAACGCGGCTAAAAATAACGTGATCACCAGCAATATCAGGCCATAAGGGTCGGTGCGCCGTTCTGTTTCCCTGTTTTCGTTTGGAATATATTTCCTCGCCAGAAAAAGACAAAACAACGACAGCGGAATATTGGCAATAAAAATCGCCCGCCATGAAAAAAGATTAACGATCAAACTGCCTAATACCGGTCCAATCATCGTTCCCAATAAACCCAGCAGGGTAATCCGATTGAGGAAGATCAGCTTCATGGTCTGCGGCGTCGTTTTTAATATCACGGTTCTGATGATGGGCAACATCAATGCGCCGCCGATCCCCTGAATAAAACGAAAGGCGCTTAAGCTGATGACAGAATTCGCGGTGATGCATAACAGTGAACCCAGTGAAAAGATGCCTATCGCCAGCAAATAGGTTTTTCTTTCCCCCAGACGTTCCGCCAGCCAGCCATTGACTGGCGTAAACGCCACGACGGTAATGACATAGGAAATCACGATCATTTCCATATGCAGCACCGGTTGATGCAGTGAATCCGCGATGGCCGGAATAGCGATATACAGCATGGTGGTATCCAGGGATTGCATAAAAAAAGTGATAGATGCAATCCAGAATAAGACCCATGACGTATTCATTGACTAGGCCACCGTCATTTGTCCGGCGTAGAGCACGAACAGGCGTAACAGGAACACGCCGAGCAAGCTTAGCGTCGCCATGGCAACCAGGTGTCCTTTACCAGGATGCGCATGCGGGTTACGCATAAAACCGGCGATCAGCGGTACGGCAATGCCGGCACCGATAATACCGATCCAGAATACGCCGCCCCAGAAGCCGCTGAGCGCCGTGTGTGCGGCAACGGTTTTCTGTCCCCCCCCCAGTAACAAGCCGATAAAGAAGGCAAACAGCAGGAACAGTTCCGCATAGACCACCGGGTTTTCTATTCGGTGAATAAAGTGCAAGGTTGCCGTATTACCGGAGGACTGGCGGCTCATAGCGCTGGCAAGCATCATCACGGCAATGCCGGACGTTGTTCCTGAGGCCAAAAACAGCACGGGGAGCACCGGGTTATTGAGCAGCGGGAAAGATTTCAGCGCGGAGAGCAGGAAACCGGTATAGCAGCCGAGCAGAATAGCCAGCACCAGCAGCACGTTTTCAATCAAAGCGGATTTTTTGGCGATGATGGCGGTGATGCTTTGCGCCAGCGACGTCAACGCCGGGCGGTGCAATCGGGTTTCAATCAGGCTGAGTAGCCCTTCCTTATAGAGATTAATTATCCATAGCAGGATGACCACAAAGTACACCTGAAATAGCATGACCCCGAGGGACATGATGGAGGTCGGATTATAGAACACCATCAGATACCAGAACGTCATTGGCCGCGTCAGGTGAAAAATCAGAATGACCAGACCCAGAATAACGGCCAACGGGGCGACGATGGCCGTGGATTTAATCACAATATTGCTGCCGCTGTATTCCGCAGGAACGTAATACCTGATCAGAATCGATAGCGATACCATCCCTGCCGAAATACCGACGAGTAGTAGATAAATGGCGATGGGCCAATCCCAGACGAGGGAGTCAAACTGGAAGGCGTTATGCATTGTCGATTTCTCCCCGTCTACCCGGAATACGATAAAGTTGCGGTTCGGTGCCAAGGTAGACCTTTGACCGATAGGTTGAATTGCTCTTGATCATTTTTGAAATATCGCTGTCGGGATCGTTCAGATCGCCAAACACCAGCGCTTTGGTCGGGCATATTTCCACGCAGGCCGGCTGTTTCCCGGCGGCCAGATTGGTTTCCCGGCAAAAATTGCATTTATCCGCCGTCTTGCTGACCGGGTTGATAAAGCGCACATGATAAGGACAGGCGGCAATGCAATAACGGCAGCCGACGCAGCGTTTATCGTTAACATCGACAATGCCGGTTAATGCATCCTTGAAGGACGCTCCGGTCGGACATACCGAGACGCACGGCGGATTTTCACAGTGCTGACAGGATTTACGGAAATACTGTTTGAAGGAGCGCGTGGTTTCCGTCGCCGGTATATCGACAGTTTTCAGTATCTCCAGTCGGGTAACGCCATCGGGCACGCTGTTGGTGGTTTTACAGGCGCCGATGCAGGCGTTACAGCCGATACAGCGCTGTTCGTTGTGTAACAGACCATATTTGACCGCGGTTGATTTGGCGGTGTTCGCGGGTTCGTCCTGCGTCTGCGCTCGCGCGAGGCTGGTGTTCCCGGTGACGACAATCGCGCTTCCTATATAAGCAATGAAACGACGGCGAGAAAATTCTTCCATAACATAAACCTTCACATTGAAGCGGTAGCCGCGCTGAGACAGCACCGAGAATAAGACGTCATTTATTCCCGAACGGCTTTCTAACCGCAGGGCGTCTGGCGTCCTGCGTCTTGAAATCCGGTCGGGGATATTGACTGAAAATATTGCATTTCAGACAACATATTTACTCGTAAACCATACTTTTATTATGCATTTTATTTGACCATAGGGGCCGGAATGTAGTTGTGCTCTTAGTCACATTTATTTATTCATACCGCTATATAAATTACCTATCGGATTATTATAAATGCCTGTTATCTGAGCGAGTCGGGTAATTCTTCATTTTTATCGCACGTGAATATTTTATGCATAACCAATATTTATTTTTGCATAAAGGTTTTGGTAATGAGAGTTGTTTTTATTTGGCCGTTAGCGCATTTTTATATTAGTTGATTTATGTCATATTATAATGGATTTATTGAATTGATTTTTTATAACTATTTGATTTTTATTTATTTTATCAGGGTTATGTAAAACGTTTTAGCTCTCAGGGGAAAGAGTAAGCCGTTGACAAAGCGTTGTTCCGTATTACGAACGCCAAACGTGTCATTTGCAATAAGGCGGGGAAAGATCGGACGATTTATTGCTGGTGGACGTTATTCCGATTTTCAATTACTTGAACTATTACAACATTTTTAATCTATTTCATAATCGTTTCATGAATATTGAAACCACCTTTATTGGCAGGGTAAGTATTGGCTTACCAGAGGAAATAGGTAATACCAGGATTCATATTTCTTTTTCGGTGCCTTCATTATCGTATTCCCGTTTTGATGGGGGATGCCGAATGTATTGATTAACGCCGCTCATCCGTAGCCATTCGCGCACCGCCTTCCCGCCTCCTGAACATTTTTTCAGCATAAATGTGAAGTGATTCAAATTATAATACTAGATATACTTGTATGGTAGTTGCCATTGAAGATATGAACAGTCATGAGTAGAGAAGGATAAGTAAAGTGAAAATTGTCAGCGCTGAAGTGTTTGTTACTTGCCCGGGGCGTAACTTTGTTACCCTGAAAATTACGACAGACAGCGGTGTGACCGGTATTGGTGATGCGACGCTGAATGGTCGTGAACTATCGGTCGCTTCTTACCTCAAGGATCATATATGCCCGCAGTTGATTGGGCGTGATGCGCATCAGATTGAAGACATCTGGCAGTATTTCTATAAGGGCGCCTACTGGCGTCGCGGCCCCGTTACGATGTCGGCCATTTCCGCGGTGGATATGGCGCTGTGGGATATTAAAGGCAAAGTGGCCAATATGCCGCTTTATCAGCTCCTGGGCGGCGCATCGCGTACTGGCGTGATGGTGTATTGCCACACAACCGGGCATACCATTGATGAAGTGCTGGATGATTATGCCAAACACCGCGATATGGGATTTAAGGCTATTCGCGTGCAATGCGGCGTCCCCGGCATGAAAACGACTTACGGTATGGCAAAAGGGAAGGGGCTGGCCTATGAGCCGGCAACCAAAGGAAACTGGCCGGAAGAGCAACTGTGGTCGACAGAAAAATACCTCGATTTCACCCCAAAACTGTTTGAAGCGGTACGTGACAAATTCGGTTTCTCGGAGCACTTGCTGCATGACATGCACCACCGGCTGACGCCGATAGAAGCCGCCCGTTTCGGCAAGAGTATTGAAGATTACCGCCTGTTCTGGATGGAAGATCCCACCCCGGCTGAAAATCAGGCGTGTTTCCGTTTAATCCGCCAGCACACCGTTACCCCGATTGCGGTTGGTGAAGTATTCAATAGTATCTGGGATTGTAAGCAGCTGATTGAAGAGCAGTTAATCGACTACATCCGTACCACGATCACCCACACCGGCGGGATTACCGGGATGCGCCGGATTGCTGATTTCGCATCCCTGTATCAGGTTCGCACCGGTTCTCATGGCCCCTCGGATTTGTCACCGATCTGTATGGCGGCGGCACTGCATTTCGATCTCTGGGTGCCTAATTTCGGCGTACAGGAATATATGGGGTATTCGGAACAAATGCTGGAAGTGTTCCCGCATAGCTGGGTCTTTGACGATGGCTACATGCACCCTGGCGACAAGCCTGGGCTGGGTATCGAGTTTGATGAAAAGCTGGCAGCCAAATATCCCTATGAGCCTGCCTACCTGCCGGTGGCTCGCCTGGAAGATGGCACGCTGTGGAATTGGTAATAAGAGGTTAATTACATGAAAAGTATTGTGATACAGCAGCCGAATACACTGGTGATCGAAGAGCGCAGCCTGTCCCAGCCCAGCGCAGGAGAAGTGCGGGTTAAGGTAAAATTGGCGGGTATTTGCGGCTCGGACAGCCATATTTACCGGGGACATAATCCTTTTGCCAAATATCCGCGGGTGATTGGACATGAATTCTTTGGCGTCATCGACGCAGTAGGCGATGGCGTCGATCCGGCGCGCCTTGGCGAACGGGTATCGGTCGATCCCGTGGTGAGCTGCGGCCATTGCTATCCTTGTTCCATCGGCAAACCGAATGTCTGTACATCACTGGTGGTGCTGGGTGTACACCGTGATGGCGGGTTCAGTGAATATTCCGTCGTACCGTCGAAAAATGCATACCACATTCCGGATGATATCCCGGATGAATTCGCGGTAATGGTGGAGCCGTTTACCATTTCCGCCAATGTGACCGCGCAGGTAAAACCGACGGAACAGGACGTTGTGCTGATTTATGGTGCGGGACCAATGGGGCTGACATCCGTTCAGGTTCTGAAGGGGGTGTACAAGGTTAAAGAGATCATTGTCGTTGATCGTATCCCCGAACGGTTGGAAATGGCGCAGCGTAATGGAGCGGACAGAGTCATTAATAATACGTCGCTGTCATTGAAAGAAGAACTGGACGCGCTGAATATCAAGCCCACGTTGATTATTGACGCTGCTTGCCATCCGTCCATTTTGCAAGAAGCGATTACGATTGCTTCGCCTGCGGCACGCATCGCCATTATGGGTTTTTCCAGCGAGCCTTGTCAGGTAAGCCAGCAGGGAATAACCAGCAAGGAACTGTCTATATTCTCGTCCAGACTGAATGCCAATAAATTCCCAATAGTGATTGACTGGTTGAAAAATAAAAGTATTGATCCGTCAAAATTAATTACACATCAATTTGAATATCAGCAGGTAATTCAAGCTATTGAGGTTTTTGAGAAAGATCAGAAAAACTGTTGCAAAGTGTTACTGACATTTAACGACTGATAACGTTAATAATATTGGGGTTATTTTCAAGAGGTAAGCCAATATAAATTATATTCACATGTAACGATTTATTTAATAGCAGTTATTTCTTTTTGTACTGATCCAGATCTTATTTTATGAGACCTGGATCGCATTATGACACCATTATAAGCAGTGATTTTATTGCTGTGCTCTACCCATAACTAAAACCGTCGAGAGTATATATGAATAAGCATAAAATAGAGTCTGGACAAAATAAGCCTGTAAGGAGTACCGCTGATTTGGTCAAGGCGGCCGTATCCGGTTGGTTAGGGACTGCATTGGAGTTTATGGATTTTCAGTTATATTCACTCGGTGCGGCATTGGTTTTCCATGAGATCTTCTTTCCTGAACAATCGGCGGCGATGGCGTTGATTCTGGCAATGGGCACTTACGGCGCAGGCTATGTGGCGCGTATTGTCGGCGCCTTTATCTTCGGCAGAATGGGCGATTCGGTAGGCAGAAAGAAAGTGCTGTTTATTACCATCACGATGATGGGGATCTGTACGACGTTAATCGGCGTTTTACCAACCTACGCCCAGATCGGTATTTTCGCTCCGATACTGCTGGTGACGTTGCGTATTGTTCAGGGGCTGGGCGCGGGCGCGGAGATATCTGGCGCCGGTACGATGCTGGCTGAATATGCGCCGAAAGGCAAACGTGGCATTATCTCTTCTTTGGTGGCGATGGGAACCAACTGCGGAACACTCAGCGCCACGGCGATATGGGCGGTGATGTTCTTTGCGCTCGACAGAGAAGAATTATTGGCCTGGGGATGGCGTATTCCTTTTCTGGCCAGTGTGATAGTGATGCTGTTCGCCATCTGGTTGCGTATGCACCTCAAAGAAAGTCCGGTCTTTGAAAAAGTCAGCAACGAGGCGGCGGAAATGAATTCCGTTTCGACTGCCGCTGTTGAGCAAAACAGACCGAAATCCATACTGGAAATGTTCAAAGGCAAGTCTTTCTGGCTGGCGACGGGATTACGGTTTGGACAAGCCGGTAATTCGGGGCTGATTCAGACATTCCTGGCAGGCTATTTGGTACAGACGCTGTTATTTGAGAAATATATTCCCACCGATGCGCTTATGATCAGCTCTATTATCGGGTTTATCACGATTCCATTGCTGGGGTGGCTCTCTGATAAAATAGGTCGTCGGACGCCTTATATTATTCTGAATATTTCTGCGATTTTATTAGCGTATCCGATGCTCTCAATTATCGTGGATAAAAACGCAGATGTTAACATTATTATCACCTGTATCATTGTTATCCATAACTTCGCCGTATTAGGTCTGTTTGCGCTGGAAAATATCACGATGGCGGAAATGTTCGGCGCCCGGAACCGCTTTACGCAAATGGCGATTTCCAAAGAAACGGGCGGGTTGGTTGCCGTCGGATTCGGCCCGTTACTGGCGGGTATTTTCTGTAATATCACCGACTCCTGGTGGCCTATTGCGGTAATGGTGATTGTTTATTCGCTGATAGGTCTAATTTCCGCAATCTGTATGCCTGAGGTAAAAGATCGCGATTTGGATGAGCTGGAAGACGCGGCATAAATCCAGGCTGTATTTTTTGAGTATAAAATCAGAGAAAATTATGAATATCACTGAGTTTAATGAGCTTAAACCGCAGGTTATCGTACCCCGGTACGATCGTAGCAAGTTAAAAACGCGTATCGCCCATCTTGGTTTTGGCGCCTTTCACCGGGCGCACCAGGCCGTGTGTGCGGATAAACTGGCATCAGAATTCGGCAGCGACTGGGGATATTGCGAGATCAATCTGATTGGCGGCGAACAGCAAATCGACGCGATTCGCCAGCAGGATTTGCTCTGGTCGGTGTCCGAAATGGCGGATACCGGATGGCAGAGCCGGGTGATTGGCGTCGCGACGTCAGCCCTGCATGCCGAAATTGAAGGTATTGATGCGGTTCTGGAGGCCTTGAGCGCGCCGGATATTGCTATCGTATCGATTACGGTCACTGAAAAAGGCTATTGCCACTCTCCGGCAACGGGCCTGTTAAATATCGAACATCCGCTGATTCGCCATGACTTGTCGTTTCCTGACCAGCCACGCTCCCTGCCCGGCGTGATCCTGGCTGCCATTAAACGCAGGCGTGAACGTCAGGTGCCGCCTTTCAGCGTGATGTCCTGCGACAATATGCCGGAAAATGGTCACGTTACCCGCAATGTGATTGTGCAACTGGCCGAGCAGCAGGACACCGAATTGGCGCAGTGGATTGGAAAAAACATTACCTTTCCGTCAACGATGGTCGATCGGATTGTTCCGGCGATTACGCCTGAAACCCTGGAGACGATTCAGCAGCAACTGGGGGTTGTCGATCCGGCAGGCGTTGCCTGCGAGCCATTCTTTCAATGGGTTATCGAAGACAACTTTGTCAACGGCCGCCCCGATTGGGAAAAGGCCGGCGCGGAACTGGTGCGGGATGTGCTGCCCTTTGAGGAGATGAAGCTACGTATGCTGAACGGTAGCCATTCGTTTCTGGCTTATCTGGGTTATCTTGCCGGGTATCAGCATATCAGCGAGTGCATGCAGGATGACATGCTGGTCGCCGCCGCTCACCATCTCATGCTGCGGGAGCAAGCCCCGACATTGCGTACTCAGGGCGTCGATCTCGCTGCCTATGCGGATGCATTGCTGGCACGCTACCGCAATCGTGCATTAAAGCACCGCACCTGGCAGATTGCGATGGACGGTTCGCAAAAATTGCCGCAGCGTATGCTGGACTCTATTCGCTGGCATCTGGCGCACGATAGCCGTTTCGATGCGCTGGCGTTGGGGGTTGCAGGCTGGATGCGTTACGTCGGCGGCGTGGATGAGCAGGGGCAGCCGATTGAAATCAGCGATCCGCTGAAGGATGTCATTGCCCACACCGTGCAGAACAGTGCCGAAGGTGAAGCCCGTGTGACGGCGCTGCTTTCTCTGAACGCTATCTTTGGTCAGGATTTACCGAAAAATACCGTCTTCGTGGACACGGTGATGCAGTACTACCTGACGTTGCTGGAGAAAGGCGTCCGGGGAACGTTAGCAACCGTTGACTGGTAAATATGGCCTTTGCCGGAAAGAAGCACGGTAGCGGATGCTATCCGTGCTTTTTTTTACGCGGTTTTTATCACCGAAAATCCCGGGTTATTGAAATTTTAGCGGCAATTACACCTAGGGCGACGAGCGTGAAACATGTATCATAATCCATAAACATTTGGTGTAAAAAGCGACGGTATGGATACTTCTTTTCAGATCAACAACAACGAACCTGTAAATCAACAAATTTACCGTGTGCTGCGTAAAGACATTGTGGAATGCAATATTCCTCCGGGTAAACTGCTGTCTGAAAAAGAAATCTCCACACGTTTTGACGTGTCCCGCCAGCCTGTCAGAGAAGCGTTTATTAAACTGGCTGAAGCCGGTTTGGTACAAATCCTGCCGCAACGCGGCACGTTTGTGATGAAAATTTCTGAACAACGGGTAGCCGATGCGCGTTTTATCCGCCAGGCGCTGGAATGTGCGATTGCCCGCCGGGCGGCAGAAGCGGTCACCGATGAGCAACTGCTGATTCTGGAACATAATCTGCGCCGGCAGGAACTGGCGGCGCAGAATAACCGGATACGTGAATTTCTTAGCCTGGATGATAGCTTTCATCAGTTTTTGACGCAGATTGCCAATTGTCCGCTGGCGTGGGAAACCATTGAATCGATCAAAGCCACAATGGACAGAGTCCGCTTTCTCAGTTTGAGTCAGGTTTCGCCGCCGGTGAGTCTGATTCAGCAACATTACCTGATTTTTAGCGGGTTGAAGGCGCGCGATCCGGATGCCACCGAAAAGGCGATTCGCGAACACCTACAGGAAATGATTTACTCGATTACACCTATTTCGCAGCAGAACAGCGACTGGTTCGAACATTCCTGACGGGGCGATGTGAGCATCGGCATGAGATGACAATCCATGTCGGGCGACATCACGACGCCCGAATAACAAAACTCAAGCCGAATAAAAACGAGGCTTAATAAAAAACGTCACGCAGTGACGGTCCGCCCTAAAAAACAGACCTGGTAAAACTAGGAACGTCCCAGACGCATCAGCTCTTCCGGGGCAAAGTACCCACTCACGCCTTGCAGTTCAACGCATTTTGCCCGGCGAACTTCTTCGCGTTTCAGGTTTTCTGCATGGATCGCCGCAATAGTGCCGACCAGACGGGAACCGGCCTGCATGACGCGGCAACCGGAGTCGATCGGATTTCTGTATCTGTCATACGCTTTGTACACGTTAACCTCCTTCGTTTGACGATAAAACCGAATCGATCCTACTGCGCTCCGGAACCCCTCACCAGCAGATTACGGTTTTTATAGAGAATCCATATATAAACCATCGTGTTATTATCGAATGCCAATAAAAATACCGGCATGTTAACGTATGACCAACATTGGCTTTACGCGTACGGTAACACCGCCGCTCGCGGTATCGGTGAGTACTAATGCCAAATTGATCAGCACCTGTTCCACCAGTTGTTCAACCGGCTGGCGCACCGTGGTCAACATGGGGACAAAGCGGTGTTCCTGTAATGTGATGTACTCAGGCTTTTCCCGGCACCCGACGGAAGCTGAAGATTATCTGTATCGTGTTGCACAATATCAGGACTGCGGTGACCAGAAATACCCAACGAAATCCCATCATGGCGGACACGCCGGAACCAATCAGCGGGCCGGCCACATTACCTAAATACATAAATGACTGGTTGTAGCCAAAGATCCGGCCTGTGACCTGTTGGCTGCTGTATTTTACCAGCAGCGCCTGTACGGCAGGCATAAGCGCACCATCGGCAAAGCCCAGCATGAATCGGAGTATCCCTAGCTGAGTGGGCGTTTGCACCACGGACATGATGAAAAAAAGCAGGACGCTGAAGGCTAAAGAAACAATCAATATGCGATGCGCGCCAATGCGATCGCCCAGTCGGCCAAGACGAGGCGCGGCGAGCAGGGCCGAGATGCCCGGCACGGCGGCAATCACGCCGCTGATAAAGGCAATATTGTCAGTGCCGGGCGCGAGATCGCGGATGAATAACGTCAGAATGGGGCTGATTGAGCCGTTTGCCATCTGGATCATCATGGTGGTGACAAACAGGCTGACCATCAGGGCTGGATAAGGCAGGGAAGAAAACACCGCCTTGCCGCTCAGGCGGTTCGCTTTGCTGACTTTTATCATGTTCTCTTTAATGGCGAAAAGCGTAATCAGGAAACTGATGAAGAGCATGCCGCCGGTAATAAAAAATACCACCCGCAGACCAACATGATCGGCCATAAATCCGCCGAATAACGGGCCGATAATAACCCCGGAGATCTGTCCGGTAGACAGCGTACCCAATGCCCAACCGCTTTTCTCCCGCGGCACCTGAGAGGCGATCAGCGCCATGGCGTTGGGAATGTAACCGGACGTCAGCCCCATCATGGCGCGCAGAATAAACAAGTGCCATACGTTGGTGGCAAAACCTTGCAGCGTCATGACAATCGCCATCCCCAACGCGGCACGCAGCAGCATGAGTTTACGTCCTTTGCGATCGGCCAGACTTCCCCATAGCGGCGCCGCTACCGCAGAGACCATAAATGAAGAGCTGAAAATCAAACCAGACCAAAGGCTTAATGACTCATGTGAATGTACGCCAAGTTGCTCAATATACAGGGGCAAAAAGGGTAATATCTGGCTCATGGCCAGACCGGTAAAAAAGCACCCTAGCCAGGCAGAAAATAAATTGAGTTTCCAGGTTTCCATGGTGTGCGGAGCAAGCCTCAATAAGCAGATTGCCAACGGTGAAAATCAGGCAGCCGCGCGCTGAATTGTTTTAATATCAACAAATAACGAAGGGTGACTAAACTTTCATCTCTTATAAAAAGCATAACATAGCGCGCTATTTTGTTGCTCAAATGTCCGGTAACTATTCGCTACAAAACGTATTGTCGCCGCGCATGGCGGGGTAAGGCGGTTTTTTGGCACCGCCGGTGAGAGACCATCCAGGAGAGACGAAAGTGCAATATTTTTGTGATGCTCATCACAAAAATATTGCAATGGATGATGCTGAATCGTACAATCTTTTACCTAGAGATAACAACATGACAACGTATCAAGGTGAATAAAATGCGTAATTTTTTGAAAAAAATTCTGGAAATCTACATCAATGCGCATAAAGACATCCCGCCGGGTGCCATGCACTAACTACCTGAAAAAAGGCCGTTTACACGGCCTTTTTTATGCATTGAATTTGTGAGATTCATCAGTGACAGACCATAAAATGGCAGGCCGGATTGACTGCCGTATCACTGCCTGTCACAGCGCAGCCGCAATGGCTTTCCCTGCTGTTTCCGTATTGCCTTTGCCGCCCAAATCCCGGGTAAGGGGCGCCTGCTCCGGTCCCTGCGACAGTACCGTTTCAATCGCCTGCAACACCGCCGCTCCCGCTGCGGGATATCCCAGATGTTCCAACATCATGCCGCCACACCAGATCTGCCCGATGGGATTCGCCAGTCCTTTACCGGCAATATCGGGAGCAGAACCATGGACCGGCTCAAACAGGCTGGGGAAATTTCGTTCCGGATTAATATTGGCTGAAGGGGCGATACCGATGGTTCCAGTGCAGGCGGGACCTAAATCAGACAGGATGTCTCCGAACAAATTGCTGGCGACCACGACGTCAAACCAATCGGGGTGCAGAACAAAATTGGCGGTCAGGATATCGATGTGAAATTTATCGACTTTGATTTCCGGATACTGTTTTGCCATCTCGGCTACCCGTCCGTCCCAGTAAGGCATAGTAATCGCAATGCCGTTGGATTTTGTGGCGGAAGTCAGATGCTTTTTCGGGCGTTTCATTGCCAGTTCGTAGGCGAACTTAAGGATTCGATCGACCCCGACGCGCGTCATCACCGTTTCCTGAATGACAATTTCACGGTCGGTGCCGGCGAACATGGCGCCGCCGACGCTGGAGTATTCTCCCTCGGTATTTTCCCGCACCACATAGAAGTCAATGTCGCCTGGGTTGCGTCCGGCCAGTGGCGCTTTGACGCCAGGCATTAATCGACAGGGACGCAGGTTGACGTATTGATCGAATTCCCGGCGAAATTGTAGTAGCGATCCCCATAAAGAGATGTGGTCTGGCACGATATCCGGCCAGCCGACCGCGCCGAAGTAGATCGCATCGTAATGGCTCAGGGTTGCAAACCAGTCATCCGGCAGCATTTTTCCATGCTTCAGGTAATAGTCGGCGCTGGCGAAATCAAACCAGTCCCATTGTATGGCGATACCAAATTTTTCTGCGGCGCGCTGTATGACGCGCACGCCTTCAGGCATCACTTCTTTGCCAATGCCATCACCGGGGATCACGGCGATTCTGTGTTTTTTTCCGGACATCGGGGATTCCTTTTTTCACTGTAGGGGGAGAATTGAGTGTATTTCCTTGGCAAATGGTGAACAATTGGCCTAAATGGCAAGGCATTGTTGAATTTAAGAGAAGAATCTATGTCGACGGTTAACGATTTATTCTTTTTCAGCCGGATTGCGGCCTCAGGTAGCCTGACCGCCGTCGCTCGCGAACTGGGGCTCTCTCTGCCTGCGGTCAGCAAGCGGCTGACGCAATTGGAAAAACGGCTTGGCGTACAGTTGATACAGCGGACTACCCGGCGTTTGGATCTCACGGCGGAAGGGATGCTTTACGCTGAGGGCGCGTTGCCGATACTGAAAGAGATTGCTGAACTGGAAAGCGCGGTGGCTAAAAATCAGCGCTCGCTCTGCGGCAAGCTCAGCGTGAATGCCTCTTTCGGGTTTGGTCGTCGGTATGTGGCGCCGCTGATTTCGTCTTTTTCACGGTTACATCCCGGTCTTGAGGTTCAGCTTCAGCTTTCCAGTCAGCCAATCAATCTGCTGGATGCCGCCATTGATATTGATATCCGCGTTGGCGAGCCGCCTGATTCGCGTCTGATTGCGCGAAAGCTGCTGGATAATCCCCGTATTTTGTGTGCGTCGCCAGCTTATATTGACCGTGTCGGTACGCCGCAGACCGTCGCCGATTTGTCCGCCCATAACTGCATTGTGCTGAGGCAATATGAAAGTGACTATGCGTTATGGCGTTTCTATCGGTCGGGCAAAGAGTTTACCCATAAAGTTTATGGCAGCCTGTCGAGTAACGACGGCGAGGTAATCATGCATTACGCACTGGATGGACATGGGATTATTCTACGCTCGTTCTGGGATGTGCGAGAGTACCTTGAACGGGGGGAATTGATTGCGCTGCTGACTGATTTTGAGATACCGGCGGCCGATATTCACGCGGTTTACCAGCAACGACGGCACGTGCCGGCCAGAATCACGGCGTTCATTGATTATTTAACTGAGCATCTGGTATGAAAAAGGTGAGTCTGGAACGTTCACCCAGCGCCGCGGGTCCGCCATCCGATCGCTTGAAACGCTGAAATTTCACCCGAAAATCACCTTTTTTATCGGCGAGAACGGTTCCGGAAAATCCACGCTGCTGGAATCGCTTGCGGTGTCGATGGGGTTTAATCCTGAAGGCGGCACAAAAAACTTAAACCACGATCTTCCAGTTCAGCGAAGAGAGTATTCAGCAGGTGGCCTATGAGGAGACGGAGCATTATCAGATCACCCGTTTGTTCCTGAATAACCCTGAACGAATGCTCCGGAAACTGATGGCGGAATAAAGGATGAATATAAACCGATGGATACGCCGCATTCCATAACAGTAATGCAACGCCTGTGTTCTTCTTTATTGTTTTGATTTTATTGCTTGGATAGGGATAAAAAATGAAATGTTTGAATTGCGATAACGATGCGCTAAAAGAATCTGGCCTGTGCCCGGAATGCGAGAAAATGGAGATGCGGAAGATAAACGGTATTTTATATCTTCCCGCATTGGGACTGATTCTGTCTCTGATCCTGGCGCCGTTTTCTCTATTTTCTATTGTCAGAGCGATGGTTATTCATTTTCAACAAACCGGGTTTATTGGCTATTTCGGCTTATTTGTCGTGTTTTGCCAGTTGGTTTCCCTTTTGATGGCGCTATTCGCCGCGCTGACTTTTTTTAGCAGGAAAAAGGGTACGCGTAATATCATGATTGCCTATTATGGCATTAATTTTGTCGTTATCTGTTGTATGACGCTACTTCCGGCACAGCTGTTTAATATGGCGCTGGACAGAAATGATATTGCTGCGCTTATGTCCGCGACCATCGGCGTGGCGGGTTGGATACCGTACTTTATTTTTTCGAAAAGAGTGCCGGTTGTTTTCAGTAAATAAAGTATTTAACGCTCGCTCATTTATTAAATGAAACATCAGCCGGTCATTGCCCGCCGGAGACGATCCGGCGGCGTTCGGGTGACGGCTGCCGCTCTCCCGGTTCAGGTTGCGTACGATATCGATTGAAACCATTACAGATAACTTAATTTAAAATTCGCCGTTGCGACGTAATCGCCAGCCTGAATCAGGTCGTCCCGTATTTTTTCAATACGGGCTGAAAATGGAATCGCGTTATCCCCACTTTGCAGGGCGATCGCGCCGGTGCTGTCGTTTATACCCATCAATTTATTATCATGATAAATACCGATGGCAATGCCCCTGGCGTTGGAGAGGCTGTCCAGCGCCAATCGTTTGGGTAACAATGATTCCTCCCGGCCTAAAAAACTGACGGTGACGCTTTGGTATGTATCAAGGTTGCAATCGGTTAGATTAATCGTAAAGTCGTGCCAGCTACCGTAACCGTTGGCTTTTATGTCCTGGGTCGAGACTTCGTTCATATTGACCACAATGTCCCTGGCCTCGGTACTGACATTACAGGGCGCATCAACGACCAAAACATGGAAGGTGACATCATGATCGGTGAGCGGTGTTTTGGTCTGGCTGGCGGTTGTTTCTGAAATAAAAGCCATCATGCCGGCGGTGATGGACAAAAGGGTGTTGCAAGCAATTCTTCTCATTACGGTATGGTCTCTTTATCGTTTGTTGATAGACGCTGTTCGTCCTGTTTCACTTTGCCGGCATGTGGGCGAGAGGGGAGAACGTCTTGCTATCATTCGAAATCCCAGGCGGCATGGCGAATTAATAATAATTAAATCGCAGAATGATGTTTTTTTCGGTATCACCCACTATCGCCGGACCAGATGCATATAACTGGGCTACATAGCGTCGTTCGACGATGCCGCTTGAGGTTGTTAAACCATCAACAAAATCAATAAATTGATTAAATTTCACATTATTTCCGTTGCGCGTATCTGCTATTTTCAGCATTGAACCATTACTCATGTCCATGCCATCCGTCCCGACGAGAGTATTTCCTCGGGAAGCGGCATCGAAATTGACGGACAGATCGAAACCTTTGCCACAGTCTTCGCCGCCATCGGTGGAGACATCGATACGGAATTCCTGTTGTGCCAGTACGCCGGCTTCCGATCCTGCCCATGCTTTAATCGTACCGAAGTCAATGTAGCTGTCGGGCGACACCACAATATTGGCCGCACACTGCATGATTTCAATGCCGTGAAGCCCCGACAGGCTCAACCCATAGTTACTGTTCGGCTTATTATTGATACCGCCCTCGCCATCGATCTGGAAAACTTTCAGGGCGTTGACGCCGGCGGTGGTATCGGTGATTTCTCCCGTTTTTTCGAGGTAGAGTTGTACCGTGACGTTTAACATCGTCGGATTTTTAGGGGGGAGCGTGCCGCTGGGACCCGGAGCGATCCATTGTCCGGTGGAGACTCGGGATGCCGTGGTGCCGCCATTCGTAATAATCCCTAAATCCTCTCCGTTATAGATGATGCCGATTCCAATGCCCTGGCTGATGACTTTTCCTTCAGGATTTGGATAGAAATACGATAGTTCTCCCTGTGGTCTCACGGTGTAATAAGCCCAACAGGCGAGATTTCGGGTATAGCTTTTTGACGTCCAGAGACGGCTGCCGACGGGCAAGGTTGCCGGAATTTTTAGCGTTCCGACATCCTCGTAATCCGATACCGGCCCGGTGACGGTTCCCAGTCGGCATTCCAGCGCGCTGGCGCTGAAGGAGGTCAGCGCCAGCAGGAAGAGTATGGCGCATGGCGTGACATGATATTTTCTACTAATTAATAACCAAGACATAGCTAATTCCTGATGTTGAATCGATCGCCCTGTTTCATCCTTGATTAACAGGCTGACAATGGTTTTGCGTACAGGTAAACGGTAATTCCAGATGCCCGCCGTAATCATTCACGTAGTACAGATAGAAAGTATTGACCGTATTATCCGTCACGCTGATGCTGCTCGTTGAGCGTGGCGCCAGCATAAAGGCCTTTCCATCTAATAAGCTGGCCGGATTCGGATTTGTATTTTTTGACTGCTTTAAAATATTGCTTACGGTGATGTAATACGGCGTCGGGTTTTCTACGGTAAACGTTTTCCCCGTTTTTCTGATGATTAATTTTTTCTGCCATATATCGTTTTTATCTGGCGTAATGCCTCGGGGGCGAAAAAATACTTTAATTTCTGATTGAATGGCAATCTGTAATACGTTGGCCTTTTCCGGTTTGGGCGGAATTTCCCGTACATTCAAATAAAAGAGCGATTCACGATCTTTTGGCAATTGGATAATCTGTGCTGTTTTTACCAAACGGATCAGGCTGTAGCCTCTGGGTTCAATACGTTGCAACGGCGGCAACACCATCAGCGGCGCCGTCATTTTATTGTGATGTTCATCCGTCAGCCAGGCCTGTGCCAGAAAGGGATTCTCTGCGTTTTGATTCATTAATGTCACCGTGGCCGATTGTTCGTCATCATTAAAAATGACGCGGGTACGATCGAGATTAATTGCGCTATATGCTGCGGGAAGCAAAAAAACACTGCTGATAAATAACCCTATCGTTCGCATATAAGAGGACGATTTCATAAATAACTCTCCGAAATTTTTGCTGTTCAATTAGCTGGTTTGCACGGTAAAAGAAGCGACTCAAGATGATTCAGGTTTGCCGGTAAAGTAATATGGCACTGTGTTTTCCCGTCCCATATCACGCTCAGGGTTTCATTGGGCGATACGCCTGTTATATAGGCCTGCCCGTTATCGGTAATCATGGCGATATCACGACCTTTCCTGTTTTTCACCAGTGCGGCAAAAGGCGGGAATTTGCCATTATTCAATGTCACGTGCCCCAATATTTTTTCCCCGCTGACAACATCAAATTTGCGGTAGCCAATGGCGCCTTCCGTCAGCGTGCCCTGAACGACAGTGGTCGTTGCTTCAATATTTTCAGGTAGTTTCTGTACATCAATACGTGTCGAAACGTCATAATAACTGCTGGTGTTGGCGATAACGGCCAGACCGTTCCGGTTGGTTTTCACCTGGCTGCCGGAAAACGGTACGTCGGCCTGTCCATCCGTATCGACCATGATGCGCGTTCCGCCGTTGTTTCCTTTGGGGTGTGCGGCTACGCCGTGTCTGGTCGCGGTAACGCCACCGCGAAGCGCACCGCTCAGATAGGTGTAACTATCCTGTTGCCAGGCAATTCCCACATTGGCATCGGCCATCGGCGCGAGGCGTGTGTAGTTACCGCTCAGATACATATTTTCCCGGCTGTCGTAACGCGTACTCAGGTTCCAGGAACTCCCCGGGTTAACATTGTTGGTATAGGTGAGCGTCTGATTACTTCCGCGGTTATCGTGTCCGGTGCTGTAACTCAGGCGTTCTTTTTCCCCGAGTGGAATGGAAAAGCTCAGATACAGGCTATCGTCCTGGCGTTTATTGAATTCGGTCCGGTAAGCGGAAAAATTGATCGCAATGCCTTTGAAAGCGCCAATATCGACGTATTTGTTCAGTGAAATACCGTAACGATCCTGCTGTGTGGCATTCCAGTAGGTTTGATGCGTATACGACAAATACGTGGATAATCCGCTTAGCAGCGTTTGTTTTTCCCGCGTCGCAAAGTTTTTGGCGAGCGTCAGGGTGTAGCGTTCTTTCTCATTGTGATACCTGTCGTCATGATTCAGGGTGTAAAGGTATTGCGACATACTCATGTACGTCTTTTCCGAAAAACGGTAACCAGCGAAACTGATCTGACTGTCGATGGAGTCAAAATATTTTGACCAGTTCAGGGAAAAAGAGTGGCCGGTCAGGGATGAGGATGTTGTCGGGATCGTCGCATGTGATTGCGTAATGTCGGCAGACAGCGCGCCAAGCAGATACAGGTTTCTCCCAATCCCTGCCGACCAGGACTGATAATTGTCGGACAGGATGGCGCCGCCGTACACCGACCAGGCGTTGGATAATCCCCACGATGCTTCCGCCGCAGAAAATGCCGGCCCCTGTATATGATGATCCGTATCCGACGGCCTGCCCGCGGAAAGCTTATATTGCACGTGTCCCGGACGCGTTAGATAAGGCAGGCTGGCCGCCTCGGTTTGGAACGTGGTGACCGTGCCATCTTCTTCCGTCACCCTGACATCCATTGTCCCACTGATGCCATTTTTCAGATCCTGAATGGCAAACGGGCCGGCGGGAACGGTAGTCTCATAGACCATCCGGCCGTTTTGCATGACGGTGACCGTTGCGTTGGATTTGGCGACACCTCGAATTTCAGGCGCGTAGCCCCGTTGCGAAGGCGGCAACATATTTTCGTTGTTTTCTACTGAAATACCGGTGAAGCGATAGCTGTCGAACAGGTCGCTATTGAAGTACATTTCGCCAAGTTTTAAATCTGCTGATAGCGTCGGCAGAGGACGATAGGCATAAAACTGATCCCACGAAAACCGATCGCGGGTTGAGTGGTTGGACTTATAAAGGAAATAGCGATAGTCCGCGCGATAACGCCACGCGCCCAGATTAAAGCCGGCGGTGCCGTAGCTGCTTAAATAGCGTGAAGCGTCCCCATTATGGGTATCGTGGCGTATGTTGCCGACCAGATTGTAGTCCAGCAGCGCGCCGCCAATGCCGTGATCCCATTGTTCCGGTGGAACCCAGTTGCTGTCGTTATACATCAGCCATGCCTGGGGGATAGTAATGTTGAGGCTTCCCATACCAATCTGGTTGGAGATTTTTACACCGGGAATGGGCGTCAGATCGACACACATTCCGTCGTTCCATAACACGATTTCTTTCCGCGCTTCTTTTTTCAGCGCCAGCTTGTCTACGATATCCGGCGGGAGGCAGGCCGTTGGCTTAGTGATGTGATTGCCGTTTGGCAGATAGCTCACCATCTGCTGGCGTATTTCCCGGGAGTTGACTTTAATCGATAGCAGGTATTCCCCAGGTGTAACGTATTCAGGATCGGAAAAATGGCTAAGGTCAATTTCGTTACGTTCATCGACATCCAGTACGTTAATATTAAACTCTGTTGCACCGGGGGAAGTTGTACCCAACGATAAAATAAAAATACCATAGTGAAATAACGCGCGTTTAATTTTTTCTTTGAACATAATAATTGTCATATTCATGGTCTGCGCGTGCTTTTAAAATAAAAACCTGCGAAAATTGTGTATTCAAAAAATGGTAAAACACCAGTCGGGCAGCGCTCTTACGGTGGCACAGTCAACTCTCGGGCATCCATTTCCTATCAAATGAATTCACTCGAAAGAATAAAACGCTGACATTGAGAAAAATCATCTTCATTATTTCTCTGTTCAGGTAAGGGTTCTGGCGTCGGCGTCCTTGCCGTTAACTCCATTATTTATTGATAAGAGACGACGAAATTAGCGGTACTGGCAAAAGTACCGGTCATGATTGCCGCCGCCTCTCCTTCCTGCGGTACCGGAAGTTTTTCAACATAAGAGGTAAATGAGAATGTGTTATCGCCATTTGCCAGCGGTGTAGCGGGAACCGCAGGGGTGATACCATCAAATTTAATTTTGCTACCGGAATATTCAACGGCAATACCTGCACCGGATGCGCTGCCATTTAATGCCAGTAACTCGTTATTCGTGCCGGAAGCGCTCCCGCCTGAAAAAACGATTTTAGCGCTTGTTGCCGTATCAAGACTGCAATTCTTCAGCGTAATATCAAATACTTTAATATCAGATGTACCGCCGTTTTCTAAAACGGTCTTGCTGATTTCACCAAATTCTACCGTTTGTTGCAGATCTTCCTGAGAAACCGAACATGGCGTATCAATAATTTTCCCTTTAAATGTGACTGAACCATTATGTGAGTCAGCGGCATTAGCACCCAAAGAACACATCATTGTGACGATGGATGTCAGGGCGATTTTTGATAATTTCATAATATATACTCTCTTTGAATCTACGATATGTTGATAAAAAACTTCAAAAAATACATTAATGAAGATGTCTGTGATTATAAAAACAGCGGCAAAAATTACCTTCCTTGAAAAAGAGAGCAGCGACCCAGCGTCATCATGTCGTAACTATTCCACGAATATACACTCTGGGTATCTCACCCTTTATTTAAAGGAATGAATGTAACTTCTATCGCGTTCTTAGTGACCGACTTGGTAACCGATCAATTTTTCCCTGATGCCATTTCAGCACTGTCAGGATGTGTGGGTATGGTATGTACGCTCACCTTGTTGGTCAAATGTATTATTTATTTTGGTTTTATTTAGATTATATGTCTTAAATTTATGTTTATTTAGAATAAAGCTCTGATTTCTATTTTTTGGAATTATATTGTATGAATCAATAAAATCTTCAGCCTGATGGGGAAAATTTATTTTAATTCAATGCGTTATTTAATTTTATGATTTTACCAAAAGGATAGGCGGCTATTTATTTTTTGATTTTATAAAAATAATAAAATGTGTTTTTATCTATATAAAACTTAAATATAAATAAAATATCCTTTGACAATAAATAGGTAAGTTTTTATCCTTCCCGACGCCATAATCTATGTAATTTATATAAATTTTATTTTTATATAGCTAAATAATTCGAGCCGCAGGAAGGCAGCCAACGGCTGGCCTTCGGTGAGATTTGAACGCGGCTTGCAGTGGCCCCGCCGGGGCGAGGCCCAGGGAGGGGGCGGGTAAGCTATCAGGACCGTTATATAACGCTTAAATAGCGTCACACCTTAGTCGTAATGGAAGAGTCTTTATGATTTATTTGATTAATCATTTAATCCTTTTTAATGAAAAGGATGGAACGCTTGCCTGGCGCGATCGTGAGAATGAGGCTATCTCTCTTGGTTTTCCAGTTTCCCGGTTATTTCTTCTACTCATGGAGAATGCGGGGGTGACGTTAAGCCGTGAGGTCTTACTAAAAGAAGCATTGGAGAAGAATGCGCTTTCTCCTTCTATCAATAACCTTAATAATTATCTCTCATTATTAAGAAAAGCATTGCGGGAGTTTGAGCTTGCAGAGGCGATAGTGACGATCCCTAAATTGGGTGTTGTTTTTAATGTTACCAGTATCGAGTGTTATCAAAATGAAGACGAGATTGGGAGTAAGGAAGAGGCGGAGGTAACGGTTCGTCGCGCAGAGAAACCAGCATTATCGATACGTTATCACGTCGTATCTGAACCGATTGATAAACGCCAATATGCAAAGTTTTTTCTTGTTTTAGGTGGGGTGTTTATCCTTATTTTGGGTTTGCTGATGAATTACAATCCTTTTCCCTATCGATATCTCTCGAGTGTGGATGTGCAGGGAAAGTGCGATCTGTTCTATTTGTATGACAGCGTTGATTACCCTATTCCGACAGACTATGAAAGTCTGTGTGCAGATAATGTTTTGTTTTTCTTGTCAAAGAACATACATATCTCTGGAGACCTGAATAAAAAAACTGAGATTGTGATTTCCTGTAATAAAGATGGTAAAGGATGTGTGACATATGTTAATAATTAAAGTAAGAAGGCGTATTGTTTTCATCGCTATAGTATTACTTATTGCTTTTTTATTGAGTATGTCATTTTGTCTGAAAGTTAATTTATATAAAAAAACGCTGATGTGTCAGGCCGAAGCCAAGATCAAGATAAAAGGAAACAATAATAATGACATCAGAAAAGAATATAATGTCTATTTCTATCTGAATGATAAAAATAGAGCACTGGTATTGGTTAATGGAATTTACATCGGGGAAGACGGTGTACCGCTAACCATCCGGCGAGTCTTCAGCTTTGATGCTATCTGGAGCTCGTATCATTTGGTTGTTCGCAATATCGCGGTAGATAAGAATATCAATGACAATGCGCCGGACAATGCTATTCCCATACTTGGCGAGAATGATGTGATAAAAATAGAAATGCTGACAAAATATACCTATCTGATCAGCACCGTACAGTCAAAGATGGCATGCAATATTCGTGATTAGAGAACATTCTTGTGTTATTGCCTTGTTTTCAGTTCCCCCGAACCTTGTGACAGAAGTCATACCGGAAACTATCTGGTAAAGCGGGCCATCCGCTTTTAGATAAGGTCCTGCGTGCCTGCACAGCGTGTCATGTTTTAGCGCATTTTACTGAAAAATCCGGTTTCGGGGGCGACTCTCCGGATAGCCGTTTCTGATGTCAATCAACCAGCGGTGTCATGGCGTCGCGTTTGTGGTTCTGATGCGAACATCTTCGATTTCTTTGACTCTCGTAGGCCCGGCGGAATCTTTTCGTGTGCGGTTTTTCTGAATATTGATAAAACGCTATTTGATAGCTTTCACAGTTAATGCGATGTGATTTCGCTATAGTGTTAACAATGCATTGAGGCCGTTTTTAAATGTGAAGAGAATAATTGATGAAAATACAGCTTCTATACGAATTTATCCTGTTATCGGAATTACTTAATTTTAGCAAGGCTGCACAAAAAATGAATATAACTCAGCCTGTGTTAAGTCGCCATATGAAATACCTTGAAGAACAGTTCAGTGTAGAATTGTTCAGACGTGATACGCACCGCGTTGAATTGACTTCGACCGGCAAACTGTTCTCTGTAGAAGCGCGAAAAATAATCTATCAGTATGAAACATCTATCTCAGTCATTAATGCGTTCACCGGTAAAAGTCGCCGCCGACTGACTATCACGTTCTTGGGAGAGGCTATTCAATATATTTTGATAAAATTCTTAACACAATTCCGACAGGAGAATGCCGATATTGTTGTTGAGTGCCGTGATAGTGAACTGGATGAAGCATTACTTTTTTTGGAGGATCATAGCTGCGATTTGGGTTTTTTGATTCGGCCTAATTTTCTGGAGAATAAAAAATTCTGTGCTCTATCGTTTCAGACCGATCCGCTGTGTGTGGCGGTGAACAAGAATCATCCATTGGCTGGGCGAGAGCGAGTGTCGTTAAGGGAAGTCAGCGAGTGGCCCATTATTCGCGTGGATCCTCGTGAGTTTTTGTTATCTGAAGAATACAGCACTCGATTTTTCGATTGCTACCACATTCCTTTTACACTGGATAAAGAATACCCCAACCTGAAAACCTGTTGTTTTAATCTTGAGTTCAGGGATCGGGTGGCGTTACTCATGCCGAAGCATCGGGGGTATTTATTGGGTAGCAATAGCGTGTTACTGGAAGTGATAGAAGATGACTACTGGTTTAATCTGGAGCTGGTATGGGATGATAAAAATACAAACCCTTGTATTGCTATGTTTTTAAACGAATTTAAAAGTTTCCTCAATACCAGGGAATTGCAGTCATGAATGTAAGTCTGCCTCCTTCCACCTTACAGGTACATTGGCCTTTCTCCACACCTTTCTCAAGAATAAATAATATTATTTAAGATTTTCATGTGTTTTTTCGAAATATAGTGGGTTGTTAATCAATTTTCCCTGAGAAAAAATTCCTGAAGCAGACGCTGGCGATTGCATAACCGGGAAACAACCCGGTTTATCGCATTAAACCCTTTTTTGCTCAGGTTGACGCCGTTGTCATCGGTAACGATATCTAATTCAATTTTCGGATGATATGGGAAGAGCTAAGAGGAAATAATCAAATGTGATATACATCCCATTAATATCTCATCAGCCACCGTCAATTTTGGGTTTTAATATTATTAATTTCCGGTTTAAAAAATATATATCTTGTTGTTTTTAAAGTGAAATATAATATTTCCATCATGATTTTATAAATGGCTATGCTAAAAATGCATAGCCGTGTTAATAAAAAGAATTTCTCCTGTTCGGGGGGCGATGATACGTTTTTATTGCCCCGGAAGTGCCGGAATAAAAATGTGAATTACATCATATAAAACGGCATCTCTTCCAATAAATGCCAATGAATTCAAATAAAGAAATATAAAGGAGTAACTCATGGTGATTAAAGCCAATTATGAGTCTGATCACGACAAGCGTAAAGAAATGTCACATAAGGAATTGGGAACGATTCCCCATATGCCTTTTGAAGAATATTCAGAAAAGCTCAAACACTGCTTCACCATGAAGCGGAAGAACGGAATTCTTGAAGCCCGACTCCATACCAACGGCGATAGTTTGCAATGGGGCGCGCCGGCGCATCAGGCGCTTCACTACTTCTTTGATTGGGCCGGCAGGGACCCGGACAACGAGATCATTATTCTTGGCGGCACCGGTAAGGATTTTATGAAAGGCATCGGCCGGCTGGATGAAAACGGTAACTGGCTTCCGGCCACCGAGTTCTCTTCGGCGCCGGACGAAGCATGGAAAATGTATGAATATCAGTACTATGACGGCACCAACGACATTGAAGGCCAGGTCTTTGATGTAGAGGTTCCCACCATTGGCGTCTGGAACGGCGCGGCTTTCCATACCGACCTGGTGCTGTTCAGCGACCTTACCCTGTGTACCGAAGACGCATGGACTACGGAGATGCACTTCCGCACCAACATGGTGCCCGGCGACGGTATTCAAATCGCCTGGCGCGAGCTGATGGGCCGTAAGCGCTATGCCTACGCTGAACTGACCGGCGAAATCATTACCGCGCGCAAGGCGCTTGCCCTCGGCATGGTCAACGAAATCTGCCCCGATACGGAAGCGGCCTATGACCGCGCCTGGGAAATTGCCGAATTGATTATGCGCACCGGCACCCGCGTTACCCGCCGCATCACCACGCAGCAACTGCGTAAAGCCTGGAAGGAAGACATCGCCAACGAACTGCGCAACGCCTTCGCTACCGAAATGTTTGTGACCGCCACCGAGCACTCTCCGCACGAAGCCAACTACTGGATGTTGGCCCACGAAGAGGCCGAGCTGGTCAAGGCTGCCGAAAAGAAAGGCAAGGTTATTCGTCCAAGGATCGGCGGCGGGCAGGAAGAAGACGAAATCAAGTAAGGGCCTGCTGCTGGCTTTGACTGACCCTATGCACCTGAGCGTCATCGCCATTCGGTCAACGGCGGCCGTTCATACGGTCGCCGGACTTGACGACGGCATAGCGCATCGCCCGTCGTCAGGAACCGCGCCACAATAGCAGGCGTGAATATGTAAGATATTGATTTTTATAAAATAAAAACTGTGAGCGGGGAAGATCCATGAACACAGGCAACGACATTATTATTTCCGCCGCGCTGACCGGCGCGGTAACACCAAAAGATATCAATGAAAATATTCCTCTGACGCCAGAAGAAATCGCGGCGGATGCCTACCGTTGCTGGCAGCAGGGCGCCGCCATCGTGCACCTTCATATGCGTGACGATGAAGGCATGGGCACCATGGACCGCGAGAAGTTTGCCCAGACTATCCGTCTGCTGCGCGACTACCGTGACTGCGATGTGATTATCAACTGCACCACGTCCGGCGATCATCGCGCCAGCGACGCGCAGCGTATGGCGCACGTTTCCACGCTTGACGGGATCGAAATGGCCTCCTGGGATGCCGGGTCGTTTAACTGGATGCCCGGCGGCGTGTTTATCAATTCTCCGCAGTTCCTGGGAAAGCTGGGTGAAATCCTCACGGAACGGTCGATCAAGCCGGAAGTGGAAATCTTCGACAGCGGCATGTTGGGCGTTGCCGGCTATTTTGTCGAGCAGGGCAAGCTGCAGTCGCCGCTCCATTATCAATTCTGTCTCGGCGTGCCGGGGGGGATGCCCGCCACGGTAGAGAACCTTAACTATCTGGTTTCACATATTCCGGCGGATGCCACCTGGTCGGCGTTTGGCGTCGGCAAGCACCATCTGCCGATTCTGTTTGCCACCCTGGCGCTGGGCGGACACGTGCGGGTAGGGCTGGAAGACAACGTCTATTTCAGCAAGGGCGTGAAAGCCACCAATCCACAGTTGGTGGAGCGCGCGGCACAGGCCATTCGCCTGGCGGGCAAGCAGGTGGCGACGCCTGCCAGCGCCAGAAAAATATTGGGGATTCGTCCTCTGTAGTTATCCCTTTATGCGGTTACATCGGGAAAAGAATTATGAAAGAAGCAGTCATTGTTTCGGCGGCTCGCACGCCGATCGGCAGGTGCCGCGGCGTATTGGCGCCGGTTCCGGCGCATAAGCTGGGGGCGCTGGCGGTGAAAGAGGCGGTACGCCGGGCCGGAATAGCCCCAGAGAGTATTGATGACGTTATCTTCGCCAATTTAATGAACAACGAAATCAACAATATGGGGCGGATGGTGGCGCTGGAAGCGGGGCTGCCCATTTCGGTGCCGGGCATCACGCTCGATCGTCAGTGCGCCGCGTCGCTTAATGCGCTGGCCTATGGCGCGATTCAGATTATGGCGGGTTTCGCCAAAACCGTGGTCGTTGGCGGCGTGGAAAGCGATTCCAGGCGTACCTGGTCGATGGAAAAAACGGAAACGGCGTATTCGGTGCAGCCGCCGCGCTGGGTGGATATTCATACCTCGCCGGATCGGCTGGGCAATCCTTCCATGGGGATCACGGCCGAAAATATTGCCCGCCGCTATGAGCTGAGCCGCGGAGAACTGGATGAGTTTTCGCTGCGTAGCCACCGGCTGGCTGCGGCGGCCTGGCAGCAGGGGCGGTTTGACGAGCAGGTGGTGCCGGTTTCATTACCGGATAGAAAAGGAAAGGAAATCGTGGTGCGGCAGGATGAATCGGTGCGCCCCGACTGTTCGCTGGCGGCGCTCTCTGCGCTGCGCCCTGCTTTTTGCGACGACGGTATCGTCACCGCCGGCAATAGCTCGCCGATGAGCGACGGCGCGGGCGCGCTGGTGGTGATGGAACGCTCGCTGGCGCAAGCGCAGGGACGGGAAATTCTGGCGGTATTCCGCGGCTATGCCGCCGCCGGCGTCGACCCCAACTATATGGGGCTGGGGCCGGTGCCTGCCACGGGCAAATTACTGCAACAGACCGGCCTGACGGTTAAAGACATTGACCTGTGGGAACTGAATGAAGCCTTTGCCGCCCAGTCGCTGGCCTGTATCCGGGATATCGGCATGGATCCGGATCGGGTTAACCCGAACGGCGGCGCGATTGCGCTGGGACATCCGCTGGCCGGGAGCGGCGCCATTCTGGCGACCAAAGCCGTTTATGACATGCAACGCCGTCATCTGAACAATGCCGTCATTACCTTTTGCGTCGGCGGCGGTCAGGGCGTTGCGGTCCTGCTGACGAGGGAATGATGATGCCGGGAAAATTTACTTCAACAGATGAAATTATCGGCCTGTTTCGGGACGGACAAACCTTAATGTGCGGCGGTTTTGCCAACCACGGCGTGCCTAACCGGCTTATTCAATGCGTGATTGACAGCGGCGCGCGGCACTTCACTTTGATTTCCAACGACTCCGGCGACGCGGATCTCACGATAGGCCGACTTATCCATCACGGACTGGTGGACAAACTGATTGCGTCGCACATCGGGCGCAATACCGAAACGGTGGCGCTGGTCGCCGCCGGGAAAATCGAACTGGAGCTGGTGCCGCAGGGCAGCCTGGCCGAGCGCATGCGCTGCGGCGGCTCGGGGCTGGGCGGGGTGCTGACCAAAACCGGCATCGGCACCATGGTGGAAGAAGGCAAACAGTCGGTGATGGTCAACGGCGAGCGCTATCTGCTGGAAACGGCGCTACAGGCGGATATCGGTCTGGTTCGCGCGCGGACCGCCGATCCGCTCGGCAATCTGACCTATCGCGGCACCATGCGCAATTTCAACCCATTAGTCGCTAAAGCCGCCCGCCTGACGCTGGTGGATGCCGACATGCTGGTGGATGTGGATGAGCTCGGCGTCGACAGCATTATCACTCCCGGCGCCTATGTGGACAAGATCCTGACGTTGCAAGGAGAACGGCTATGAACGCACGCGACAGAATTGCCAAACGTGCCGCGCAATATTTTTCGGACGGCGACGTCATCAATCTCGGCATCGGTATCCCCAGCCTGTGCAGCGACTATGCGCCGCCCGGCGTCATGTTCCATACCGAAAACGGTCTGGTCGGCATGGGGCCGCTGGTCGACGGGCTGCTGGCGGTGGAAGGTTTCTCCAACGCCACCGCGCTGCGTTTTGTGCCGGTGCCTGGCGCCTGCGCGTTCGACAGCGCCGAATCCTTCGCCCTGGTGCGCGCCGGCAAACTGGCGGCGACGGTGCTGGGCGGGTTGCAGGTGGCGGAGAACGGCGATCTGGCCAACTGGGCGCAGCCCGGCCGGGTATTCGGCATGGGCGGCGCGATGGATCTGGTCAACGGCGCGCGGAAAGTGATTATCACCATGGAGCTTTGCACCAAGAAAGGCGAGCCAAAGATAGTCAAATCATGCAGTTATCCGCTGACGGGCGAGGGCTGCGTCGACCATATCGTGACCGAACAGTGTGTGATTGACGTCACGCGCGACGGATTGGTATTGGTCGAGCTGCTGGAAGGATTGACGCCCGAAGATATTCAACGTCAGGTCGAACCCCAACTGATCGTCGCCGATCGGTTGACGATTATGCAGGCTTAATAACGGCGACGGTCCCGCATTACCCTGTTCGCGCCGTGGAGCACACTTTATGACTGGGCAAAAAAATAATATCGCGTTAAATAAAATGACTGCGTGTTCTATCAAGGATGATACGCCATCCGCCGCCGCCGATCGCAACGGTTTTGGCGCGCGCGGTTGGACCGTTATCATCTTTCAGGCCATCATGTTCTGGATTGCCGCGGGTGCTGTGACCCACGGTTTGAACGTGATATTGCCTGCGTTATCTCAGACCTACGATCTGGACTACAGCGCGCTGCTGGCATTGGCGACGCCGGCGTCCTGGGCTTCGATTCCCGCCGGTCCGGCTTGCGCCTGGCTGTGCGAGAAGAAAGGCGCCAAGTTCAACATCGTTTTCTGTCTTGTGGCCTGCGGGCTATGCTTCGGCCTGCTGGGATATTGCGGCTCGCTGACCGGATTCGCACTGCTGTTCGCGGGCGTCTGTTTCTTCGGCACCGGGTTTGCCTATGTCGGCGGCACCGCCATCATGACCAGCTGGTTCGTGCGCAAAGCAGGGCTGGCGTTAGGATGGTGTACGGTGGGGCAGACGTTCTCCAGCGCCTTTTTCGTTCCCACGTTGGCGGCGCTGTTCGTTTGGCTGGGGATCATTCATGGCTTCTGGGGTATCTCGGTCATGATGTTCATCATGGCCGTGCTGGTGCTGCTGTTCATCGCCAATAAACCTGAGGATGTCGGGCTTGCTCCGGATAACGAACCGCTCACCGCCGCTGAACTGGGGGCGCGGGTGCGTGAGCATGACAGCTATGTTTGTCCGCTCGGCGTCAGACAATTGCTGCGCATGCGCGATGTCTGGTTCATGGGGATCTCCACCGGCGCCATTTATATCATGCTGGTAGGGGTCGTCAGCCAGATCGTTCCCCGGCTGATGGAGATGGGCTATGAGTTAAACACCGCCATCTTCTATATGACCATGTCAGCGTTGTTCGGCACGCTGGGCGCATACGGCTGGGGCTGGCTCAATCACCGCATTGGGGTCAAGCGGGCGCTGCTGGTTTATACCCTCTGGTGGATGGTGGCCGTGGTGATTAACCTGTTCGCCCACCATGCCGTGATGTTGTGGATCTCCCTGCTGATGATTGGCTTCAGCCTGCCGGGTGCCACTAACTTAAGCACGGCGCTGATTGCCACCAAATTTCCCCGTCGCCTTTACGTTCGCGCCATCGGCATTGTGCATCCGATTCAATCCGTAGTGCGCTGTTTCGCCTTTTCCATTTTGGCTTTCGGCCTGGCGTATCTGGGCGGCTATACCGGCGCTTATCTGCTGCTGGTGGGGGTCGGCGCCGTCGCATTTCTGTTGATCTTGATGACCAATGTGACGCCCGTCGATGTCAGCGTGGGCACTGAAGGAACCGGGAGCGAGGAATGACTCAAATTAAATCAATATCCAGGCATATGGTTCGTGCAATGGCGCTTTATCTCTCTGTGACAGCCGGCCACGCCATTGCCGCGGAGGGCATCAGCCCTCTGCAACCCGGCGCGACGACGGGCAATGCCGCCGGAGCATTGCCGCCGCCGGGATGGTATTTGATGGCGGATGTCGCGTCTGAAGGGGGAAAGCTGAAAAATGAGCAGGGCAAAACGGCCAGGACGCCGACCGGACAACGCATTAAGGCGTCAAACGTCAGTTCCGTCGTGGCGCTGACTTGGGTGCCGGGTTGGGAAGTGCTGGGCGCGCGCTATGCCGCGGCCATTGCGCAACCGTATAAATGGGCGCGGACCCGGGTCAGCGATGAAAACGGCAGTGATGTCGTGCGTAGCAGCGGCATGGTTAATACCGCTATCACGCCGGCTATCCTGTCATGGAATTTGGGCGGCGGATACTATTTGGCAACCGGGCTGACCCTCTATGCCGATAATGGGAAATTCCGCTACGACTACGATGCGTCCGCCAGGCGTAATGTGAAAGCGTCCACGGCCATCGGCAATGATTATTGGACGGTGGAGCCGAGTCTGGCATTAACTTATCTGGCTGATGGCTGGAATATTACGGTTAATAATTTGCTGGATTTTAATACCACCAATAAGACAACCGATTACCGTTCAGGCATGACCTATTATCTGGATATGACCGTCGCCAAAAGCATTAATAATTTTACCTTGGGATTAATTGGAAATTATACCAGGCAAATCACCGACGATAAAATTAATGGGAAAGCGGTGCCCGCAGTTCCGGGTTTTTATGGTGAAGGAAATAAAATGGAGCATGTGCTGGCAGGGCCTTTATTGGCCTATGATTTTGGCGCGTTCTCGATAAATGCGCGGATGTTATTCTCGCTACGGGCAAAGAATGACGCCGATGTATCATTCCTTCACCTCGGATTCAGTATGCCATTAATTAACTTTCACTGAATATTGGCGTGTTTAATATTGGCGGCGAATTTTTAACTTCAGGAAAACATAAATAACGCTATCTGTCGGTTTGTTATTCGTGAATTAATTCGGCCTGATGCCAAATCAAATTCAGTGTGAAGAGTATCTCTATTATAACGAGGCATTTATGACATCACTTGTTATCGCCAGCGCCGCACGGACGGCCATTGGCAAATTTGGCGGCAGCCTGAGCACCTTCAGCGCGCCACAGTTGGGCGCCCTGGTGATGGATGCGGCGGTTCGTCGGGCGGGACTTGAACCCTCAGCCATCGACGAGGTGATTTTTGGTAACGTGCTTCAGGCCGGGCTGGGACAAAACCCCGCCCGTCAGGCGCTGCTGCAAGCCGGTCTGCCGGATACCACGCCGGCCACCAGCGTCAATATGGTCTGTGGCTCCGGACTGCAAAGCGTGATCCTCGCCGCGCAAAGCATTGCCGCCGGTAACGCGGATGCGGTGCTGGCGGGCGGCATGGAAAACATGTCGGCGGCGCCCTACCTGCTTAATCAGGTGCGCTGGGGGTATCGGATGGGGGATCAATCGGTCACCGACAGCATGGTCAATGACGGTCTGTTCTGCGCCATCAACCGTTATCACATGGGGGTCACGGCGGAAAATGTGGCGAAACGCTGTCAGGTCAGCCGTCAGGAGCAGGATGAAGTGGCGCTGCTTTCCCAGCGCCGGGCGGCGGCGGCGATTGAGCGTGGCGCATTTCAGCAGGAAATCATTCCGGTAACGCTGAAAAGCAAGAAAGGCGACACGGTGTTTGCGGTTGATGAGCACCTGCGGGCGAATACCTCGGCGGAAAGTCTGGCAAAACTGTCGCCGGCCTTTGATCCCGAAGGTTCCGTAACGGCGGGCAATGCATCGGGGATTAACGATGGCGCGGCCGCGCTGGTCGTGATGAGCGAGTCGTGGGCCAAACAGCATGGTATTAAACCGCTGGCGCGGATCCGCAGCTATGCCGTCAGCGGCGTCGATCCCGCCGTGATGGGGCTGGGTCCGGTGCCGGCAACCCGGATGGCGTTGCATCGGGCGGGGTTAACGGTCGGCGATCTTGATCTGGTGGAAGCCAACGAGGCCTTTGCCGCCCAGTTTGTCGCCGTCGGTCATGAGCTGAAGCTGGATATGGATAAAACCAATATTAACGGCGGCGCCATTGCGCTGGGTCACCCGATCGGCGCGTCCGGCGCCCGTATCCTGGTGACGCTATTACATGCATTGGCTGCACAGGATAAAACGCTGGGGCTGGCGACGCTTTGTGTCGGCGGCGGGCAGGGGGTGGCGATGATAGTGGAGCGCCTTTGAACGCAATGTATGGAAATCGCAAATCATTCGAAAAAATAAAGTCAGGAATAACGCCGGGTAAATATAAATAGGCGCGAGGTAAAGAGTTTCGTTGTTTATGTCACTGATATTAAAAATCAAATGTGGCTATTTGGATGAGTAAAGATAAAGGGTTGAGAAATCAAATGCGGTATTAGCATGGTGAAAATATCTCTATAAAGGTGAAATTATGATAACGAAAAATAGGGGACGCACCTATAAATGGCGACTTGCCATGATGTTGTTGGTGTGCGGCATGATGGGCTCGGCCCAGGCCGCGATTACCGCCGGCCAGTACAGCGCGACGGAAAAAGGCAATGAAGGGATGGTCAATGTGACGGTCACCGTTGATGCGGAAGGCGTCATCAAAGATATCGCGGTGGATGCCAGTCAGGAAACGCCGGAACTGGGCGGCGAGGCCGGTCCGGCGGTGGGCAAGGCGATTGTCGAGCATCAGAGTCTGAATGTGGACGGCGTGACCGGCGCGACCAATACCAGTAACGCAGTGAAGAAGGCGGTCTCAGCGGCGCTGAGCCAGGCGGGCGCGGACGTAGCGCGCTACCAGGGAAAGGTCGTTAAACAAGGGCAGGATGAGGAAACCAGCGTTGACGTGGTGGTGGTCGGCGGCGGCGTATCCGGCACTGCCGCTGCGCTGGCCGCGGCGGAAAAAGGCGCCAAGGTGCTGGTGATAGAGAAGATGCCGGTGCTGGGCGGCGCGGGCCGGATGGCCAGCGGGTTTACCGCGGTAGAGTCGTCGCTGCAAAAAGCGAAAGGTATGAAATATACCGCCGCCGAGCTGACGCAGCGGTTACTGGAATATAACCAGTATCTGTCCAACGGACCGCTGACCAAAAGGATCGTCGATAAATCGGCATCAACGGTCGATTGGATGATCAAGCATGGCGTAGAGCTGGAAATCGTGGAAACGACGCGCGACGCCAAGCAGAGCTCCGTACAGCAGGCGCACCTTGAAGATCCGATTAAATCGGATGTGTATCACCGTATCAAAAACGGGGGAGAGGCCGCTTACCAGACGCTGTACGCGGAGTTCGCCAAGCTGGGCGGAAAAGTGATGACCAAAACTATCGGTAAATCGCTGATTCAGGATGATAAAGGGAAAGTGATCGGGCTGATCGCGGAAAAAGAGGACGGCGGTACGTTAACCGTACACGCCAGGGCCGTCATTCTGGCAAGCGGCGGCTTCGGCGCGAACAAGAAGATGCTGGATGAAGCGATGCTGACGTCGAACATTTTCCCGCTGGCATGGCCCAATATGGGTGAAGGGCTGCAAATGGCCTGGGCGGCCGGCGGCGCGAAATGGGATATGCAGTCCGCCTTGATTCACGCCGCGCAGTTGGTTGACATCGAGCCTTCGGAGGGGGCGCATCACGGCGGCGGCGACGCGGCGGCGTTGGACAGCCCGCTGATCTGGCTGCTGAAATCGCCGCTGCTGTGGGTGGATACGGTCGGGGAACGCTTTGCAGACGAGGGCCATATCTACGATACCGCCTTCTGGGCCAACGTCGCCTATTCGGTCGGCGGCAATTATTACATCATTGTCGATACGCCCACGCTGCAATCCTTCACCAAAAACGCCATGCCGTTCCCGCTGTCAGGGGCCGGACCGGCCAACCCGCCTAAACCCGGCGACTTTGTCGCGCTGGCGGATGCGGGCACCAGAGGCGGAACCAGCAAATCGATCCTCAAGGGCAAGGACATTGCCGAACTGGCGTCGCGTATGGGGATCGCGCCTGAGAGTCTGAAAGCCACCGTTGATCGCTATAACGGCAATGTGAAGGCCAAACAGGATAAGGATTTCGGTAAGAAGTCTGAATATCTGGCATACGGCATCGAAAAAGGACCGTTCTATGCGTTTAAGGCGGTGGTGGTCAGCCTGAGTTCTCTGGGCGGTGTACGGGTGAACTCTGACTTGCAGGTCACAAATACGGACCTTAAGCCCATCGACGGCCTGTATGCGGTTGGCAACAATGCGGCCGGTTTCTACAGCGTACCGGGTTATCCGCCTTATCAGGGCCTGGCGAACGGTTTTGCACTGAACTCCGGCCGTATCGCCGGTGAACATGCGGCTCAATATATTCTGAAAAAATAATAGACCGTTGCAATTTGAAGTCTGACGGGTATAGACCATGCGGCACAGCATGTGCCGCATTAATAAAAACCCGAGACGGAAACAACGCGGTAAAAATAATAAAGCTGGCTATCAGCGGAATAAGATTACCGCCGTGCCGTCATATAAAATATATATCTTAAATAATTCGGGTTGCAGGGCAAAACGTTGCCGTTTTGAACGCCGCTTGCGGCGACCTTATAGGGGCGAGGCTCACTGAGAGACCGGCCAACGCACCGGCAATCTGACGTATGACGGGTATATTTATGACTGAAAAGAGTGTGAGGAAAACTTTATTCAACGCCTGTTGATCGTAATTTCGCTTGCCCGTGGAGGATATCGGCATTCGCCGGTAACGGTTATCTGCATATAAGCGGAGATCCGGAAGTGGAAATAAATAACGGACAATGAAATAAGGTCTATAGATCGCTCTGTTGTTTTTTGTCATTCAATGACCGCTGTTACCGTCTCATTGATCTCAATGGGATAGAACAATGAAAATCACACATCACAATATGTGGACGAGAATGCTGTCCGTCGGCGTTGTCGTGTCCGGTATGATGCTGACGAACGGCGCGGCGGTTGCCGCCGACGAGAAACAGCCGGAACGTCCGCTGTCCGATGCGGGAGAATGGCTGGCGGAGCATGGCGTCACCCCGCATCTGATCGCCTCTCAGCTCTATTTGGGTAACCCCAGCGCGGGGACGCTCACCGACCAGCACGAAACGCTGACGATGTTTATGGCCGGCGCAGATTTCGATCTGGATCGCATGGGGCTGATTCCCGGCGGGAACATCCATTTTATGCAGCTGTGGGTGCCTTTTACTCATAATCTGGAGCTTGGCAACCAGTCTGGCGGGGTGCTGGCGGGCAATCCGCCGCCCTATATTCCTAAAACCGCGCACCTGATGCGCTTTACCTACGAACAGAAGCTGTTCGACGATCGGCTATCGATCGAGGTCGGTAAGAGCAATCCCGGCCAGTTCTTCGGTTTCACCAATTGCAATATTCCATCGGCCTGCGTGAATACCGTGCTGAATGAAACCGCGGTATTCGCGCCGCCGCCTTATGCCGGCTGGGGCGCGCGCATCGGCTACCGCTTTACGCCGGCGCTGGAGTCCGGCATCGGAGCCTGGCGCACCTATCAGGCGTTTCCGTTCACCAACGGCTGGGAAAGATGGGACGACGATTTCGGCAGCGGCAACACCCTGCTGGTCGCCAACGTGGCTAAGCGCGTCAACTGGCAGCAGGAAACGTATCCCTTTAACTGGGAAGCCATGGCGTTTCATAACTTCAAGGAGTATGACGACGTCTACTATACGGTGAACGGCACCTCCAAAGTGTACGACAGCAGCTCGCCGGTGCGTACTCACAAGGGCGTCTCCGGTGTCTATCTCACCGCCAAGAAGGCGTTGTGGCGGCGCGACGGCGGAGCCGATCCTCAGAACCCGGCGCCTAGCGCCATCAGTCTGCATGGTAGCGTAACGCAGACGCTGCAATCGCACGCTCACCGGGGCATTTCCACGCTGGCGGATACCGGGCTGATCTGGTCCGGTCCGTGGCAGAGCCGTCCTCATGACAGCTACGGCCTGACCTTCCGCTGGGCCAAGCTGACCGGCAGCGAGCAGAATTATCTGCAAGATATGTATGACGTTTCGGGTGGAACGGGGTGGCAGGTGCCGAATAACGAGTACCAACTGAGCATCGACGCCTCCATCATGCTGACGCCGGAAGTCAATTTACAGATGATCGGCGCCCGTACCTGGAATAACAGCAACTGGCAGTACCCCTATACCAGCGTCAAATCTGAGAACGGCTATACGTTCTGGCTGCAATTAAACGTTATGCTGGATAAAGTTCTCGGGCTGTAACGGCATGTGCAAATGAGCGGGGAAGGTGCTGCCTCGCTCATTATACTCAGGCGAATCAGGAGTATGGCGTTCGTTCCCCTGTTTTACCCGCCTTCTTGTTGCTGGCTGGGGATCAGTTCAACCTGTGTTTCCGGCAGCGTGTCTTCACCGTAAAGCAGGGTATCGATATTACAACGTGGTTTATGGCGATAGATATGCCGCAGTGCGGCGGCATAATATTCGTCTTTGTAGCAGGCCCAGGCAAATTCGTAGATATGACTGTGATCGAGTTCTTCCTGCCCGGCGATGCAGTCGTTGAGGCGCGGAAAAGTCGCCTCCGGCATGAGGATCTGCAACGGAAACGTGAGCATTTTCCGGTAAAAGGGCAAGTCAAGCAGGCTCCAGCGGGTGCCGCGCGCCAGCTTTTCTGGTATGACGTTCAGCGGGCGGTAAACGCGCTGTTTTACGGTGATAAGGGTCTGGTGGCCCGCATTATTCAGCAGGGCATCACGCAACGGATGGCGGCGCAGATCGATCAGGATGGCAAACAGACCATGGAGATGGAGCGGGCTGCGCCGTTCCATTCCGCGCTATTCAACCTTGAAGCGCACCTGCTGCTGAACCGCTATGCGGAACATGTGGAATTTGACCGCTGGAATGCGGTACGAGACGGCCGCTGCGTAAAGCTGGGGATTGAGTATCTGATTCCGTTCATCGCCGAGCCCGATCTCTGGCCCTATCGCGATTTACAGGGCATTGTTTGGGACAGCGCGTTGCGCGTGTTGCTACAGTCGATACGAGGCTATCCCAAGGATGCCGTCCGCTATCGTCCAATTCTGGATTCTTTCCCTGACGACACGCTGACCTTAAAAGAACATTTGATATGGTGCTATTAGGCGGGGAAATGGTTTAATCCCGCCGGGCCGCCTGTAATTTACATGGCCTAATCCAATCTGCCCCGGTTAGCCCCTCTGATTTTATGAATGTCAAAAGGTTACACGGTATGTCCCTATACCGTGCTTTCTTCTTTTCCAACCATGACGGTTATTCCCCGGACTGCAATACGGGCAGCATCAAAGCCCATATCTGCATTACCTCGTTTGGCGTTCATTTTACAGATTAATTGGTAATGCATATAGTTATCATTCTTATTAAAAGCCGCTGACTTGTCTGCCCTTACTATTCCCCCGTACTGCGGGGATTGGCCAGCGGCTGAACGAACGACGCAGCTATTTCATCATTCATTAATGGGGTAATCATGTCTTATTCGATCACAACGGGGGACGTCACTGGCAGACCCGTGCCTGCTCTACTGGCGGTTTGCATCGCCTGCGCGTTATTCAGCGCATCCCGCCATGCACAAGCCGAGACGCCGCAGGACACCGTGATTGTTGATGCCACTTCCAGTGACGAGAACAACGCTGAAAAGCAGGATTACAGCGTTAAAACCACGACTACCGGCACGAAATTACTGTTAGTACCACGTGATATTCCACAGTCGGTGAGCGTGATCAGCCAGCAGCGGATGAAAGATCAGAACCTGCAATCTATCGGCGAGGTGCTGACCAACACCACCGGCGTATCAGCTCAGATTCAGGATAGCGATCGCGTTGTGTATTACTCGCGTGGGTTCTTCATCAGTAACTATTCCTACGACGACTTACCCACCTCGATAAGCGAAGTGTGGGACTTTGGCGACACCGCCGCCGATACCGCCATTTACGATCGCATTGAAGTGGTTCGCGGCGCGAGCGGGCTGATGTCCGGTACCGGCAACCCCTCTGCCTACGTTAACATGGTGCGTAAACACGCCGACAGCCGGGAATTTACCGGTTCGGCCTCCGCCAGCTACGGTAGTTGGGACAAGCAGCGCTATGTTCTCGATCTCTCCGCCCCGCTGACCGAATCCGGCAACGTGCGTGGCCGCATGATTACCGGTTATCAGGATAACGACAGCTGGCTGGATAATTATCATTACCGCAAGAAATTCCTTTACGGCGTGGTTGATGCGGATTTGACTGATTCAACGGCTCTTTCTGTCGGCTATGAATACCAGGAAACGCACAGCGACAGCCCGACATGGGGTGGTTTGCCAACCTGGTACAGCGACGGCAGCAAAACGCACTTCGATCGCAGCTTTAATACTGCGCCGGACTGGGCATATTCCGATAAAGATGCCAGAAAAGTCTTCGCGAGTCTGGTGCAGCGCTTCGGCGACGGCTGGGAAGCGCATATCAACGGTATGCATACGGAAACAAATTTCGATAGCAAACTGATGTACAGTGATGGCTACCCGGATAAAGAGACCGGCGCGGGCGTCACCGGCTACGGCGGCTGGAACCGGGGCGAGCGTAAACAGGACGCCATAGACGCCTATGTTCGCGGCTTTGTCGACCTCTTTGGTCGCCAGCATGAAATGATGTTTGGCGGCAGCTACAGCCGTCAGCGCAACCATTACGATAACTCCATGCCTGATAGTCTTTATGGCGCTATCCCGATCGATAACTTCCTGACGTGGGATGGATCGCTGGCCGATCCGCAGTGGACGCCGTGGACACTTTACAGCAAGGATACTCTGCGTCAGAAATCGGTTTATGGCTCCGCGCGCTTCTCGCTTGCCGATCCTTTGCACCTGATCGTCGGTGCCCGCTATACAGACTGGGACGCGGAATATAATCCACCTACCTCTCCACAAAGCACTTTCACCAGCAACAAGAGTGATGTCACCCCGTATGCCGGTCTGGTGTACGACATTAACGACGCCTGGTCTGCTTACATGAGCTACACCTCTATTTTCCAGCCGCAGGATAAGCGCGACATCCAGGGACGCTTTATCGATCCCACCACCGGTAAAAGCTATGAGGCAGGCATTAAAGCGGATTGGTTTAACACCCGTCTGACCACGTCTCTGGCCGTATTCAGAATCGAACAGGATAATGTTGCCCAGTCCACCGGCAATTACATCCCGGGCAGCAGCGAACTTGCCTACGATTCGGTGGACGGTACGGTCAGTAAAGGGGTGGAGTTTGAGCTGAATGGCGCGTTGACGGATAACTGGCAGCTCACCTTCGGCGCGACCCGTTATCTTGTGAAAGCTCAAGACGGTACGGCAGTCAATCCCGACCAGCCTCGTACCCAATTGAAATTGTTCACCCGCTATCAGTTGCCGATGCTACCCGAACTGACCGTGGGCGGCGGCGTGAACTGGCAGAACAAAGTCTGGAATGCGGTTGCCGGCCCTCAGGGCGATACTCGGGCGGAGCAAGGCAGCTATGGCATCGTCAACCTGTTCAGCCGTTATCAGGTGACGAAAAACTTTGCCGTGCAGGCCAATCTCAACAACCTGTTCGACAAAGAGTATTACGACTACGTATCCCAATACGCCGTCTACGGCGCACCGCGTAATTTCTCGGTAACCGCCAGCTACAACTTCTGATTTTCTCTGTCTGAGATAAAAGCCCGCCTTCATAGAAGTCGGGCTTTTATCGTCAAAGGAGAGTGACAATGCCGGATGCAAAAACGCGGATAGCCGGGTAATTTTCTGGCCGTGCGTCATTATCATGTTGAATGAGTGCTATCATAAATCTTCCCTCTGTCGGGTATTGCCTGGACGGGATAATGAGAGGGATTTTCTACAGCCAACGGTCCGGGCAGCATTAATTTGAGGTCAGGCAATGAGCAAAGGAACAACAGGTAGTGACGCCCCGTTTGGAACATTGTTGGGGTACGCGCCGGGCGGTGTAGCGATTTATTCATCAAATTACAGAAGTTTGGATCCGCAAAACATGCCGGATGACGCCTCGTTTCGTAGCTATATCGACAACGAATATATGGGGCATAAATGGCAGTGCGTCGAGTTTGCCCGTCGTTTTCTGTTTTTGACCTATGGCTTCGTCTTTACCGACGTCAGCATGGCGTATGAAATCTTCTCTCTGCGCTTTTTGCGCCAGGTCGTTAATGACAATATCCTGCCTTTACAAGCCTTTGCCAACGGTTCTCGCCGCGCGCCGGCGGCGGGTTCGCTGCTTATCTGGCAAAAAGGCGGCGAGTTTAAGGATACCGGGCACGTAGCGGTGATTACCCAGCTATTGGGCAATAAAGTTCGCGTCGCCGAGCAGAACGTGCTTCACACACTCTTGCCACAAGGGCAGCAGTGGACGCGCGAGCTGACGCTGGAAGTGACCGACGGCCATTACACTATTCGCGACACTTTCGATGACACCACTATCCTCGGCTGGATGATTCAGACCGACGAGACGGAGCACAGTCTGCCGCAGCCGATCATTCCCGGAGAGGCGTTGGCCATTCACGGTGCGCGGCTGGACAATCAAGGCCAGTTCGCCGGCAAGTGGCTCAACGAGCAGGATCCCTTGCAGATGGCCTATGTGAAGGCGAATGGCGGCCACGTTATCAACCAGGATCCCTATCAATATTTCACCATCACCGAATGCGCCGAGCAGGAACTGATCAAGGCGACCAATGAACTGCATCTGATGTACCTGCACGCTACCGATAAAGTGATGAAAGATGACGATTTACTGGCGCTTTTTGATATCCCCAAAATTCTCTGGCCGCGTTTACGGCTTTCCTGGCAGCGGCGTCGACACGATATGATCACTGGCCGCATGGATTTCTGCATGGATGAGCGCGGCCTGAAAGTCTATGAATACAATGCGGATTCCGCTTCCTGTCACACCGAAGGCGGACTGATCCTCGAACAGTGGGCCCGCAAAGGGGGCTTTGACAAGGGGAATAATCCGGCGGAAGAGTTGTTAGGCGAGCTGACCGGCGCCTGGAAACACAGTCTGGCACGCCCCTTTGTCCACATCATGCAGGACAAGGATCTGGAGGAGAATTACCACGCCCAGTTTATGCAACGTGCCCTGACGCAGGCCGGTTTCGACAGCAAAATACTCTACGGGCTTGATGAGCTGCGCTGGGATGCCGCTGGGCAACTCATCGATAGCGATGGCCGGCTGGTTAACTGCGTCTGGAAAACATGGGCCTGGGAGACCGCGATAGAACAGGTGCGTGAGGTCAGCGCAACCGAATATGCGGCGCTACCGATCCGTACCGGGCACCCGAATAACGAAGTTCTCCTGATCGATGTGCTTCTGCGTCCCGAAGTGATGGTCTTTGAGCCGCTGTGGACGGTGATCCCCGGCAATAAAGCGATTCTTCCAGTGCTGTGGTCGTTGTTCCCGCATCATCCCTATCTGCTGGATACCGATTTTGAGGTGACCGACGTACTGGCGAAAACCGGTTACGCGATCAAACCGATTTCCGGACGCTGCGGCAGCAACATTGACCTGGTCAGCCACCACGATGAAGTGCTCGATAGAACTTCCGGCAAGTTCGTCGATCGGAAAAATATCTACCAGCAGCTGTGGTGCCTGCCCAATGTCGCCGGAAAATACATTCAGGTCTGTACCTTTACCGTTGGCGGCAACTATGGCGGCGCCTGCCTGCGTGGCGATGATTCGCTGGTCATCAAAAAAGAGAGTGATATTGAGCCGCTGATTGTGCTGAAAGATAATCAGAGGTAGCGTCGGGCGGCGTGCGTTGCCGCAGAAAAGGGCGAGCCTCATGGATGAGGCTGCCACGATAACGTCGTCATGAGGTTTTAGTTCCCGATGCGATTCCTCTGTACCATCGAGAGAATCACATGGAACAGCTCATCTTTTGCCTGCTGTTCCGTAATAACCCCTTGAACCGTTGCATAAGATAACCCTTCGGCGGAACCGAGCATTGCCCGAAGCGCGGCGTCATGAAGCGGCTGACCACCGCAGAACGGTGCAAATAGTTTGCGACATTTCTCCGTAAACGTAGTGGCGTAATCCTGTCTGATTTGTTCAAGTTCGGGAGTTCCGGTGAGCGCCGCCATTACGTTGGGCATTTCACGCCCCTGAAGCAGCACGCACTCAACGTATGATGTGGCAATGACCGACGCCAGTTGCTCAAGCACTGGCTCTGTATTTCGGATAATTTCATCCATCTGCGCCGTCTGGCGATGATCAAATTCTTTATAGAGTGCGGCGAACAGCCCGGAACGGCTGGTAAAATGATCGTAAACCACGGGTTTCGTCACGCCTGCTCGCTCCGCCAGGCGTCCTAGCGTGAGCGCTTCTGTACCTTCCTCCCGGATAATCCGCCATGCGGCTTCTATCAGCTGTACATGGCGCTCTTCTCTTGATAAACGCTGTCGTGCGCGCGGTATGGGCATTGCCGATATTTCCTGTTGACATGATTATATACCAAAGGTAACTTACCATTGGTAGGTTACTGTTAGTATATAAGACTAACTGTGGTGCCGTTTCATCGCAATAGGGAGTCCCCGAATGCATGCATTAATTGTTGTTTCTCATCCTCTTAATACCTCACTGACCCATAGTGTCGCTACCGTAATAGCGAAAGGGATCGCTGAATCAAATCCGGAAAATACGTTTGAAATAGCGGATCTTATGCAGGAAGGGTTTAATCCGAGTTTTTCTGCGTCAGATGTAGCTGCTTTTCAGCAAACAGGCAAAACGCCGCCCGACGTCGCTGCCGAGCAGTTGCGTATCGACAACGCGGATGCGCTTGTTCTGGTATTTCCGATCTATTGGTGGTCAATGCCGGGGTTACTGAAAGGGTGGATCGATCGCGTTTTTTCAAACGGCTGGGCTTATGAAGACACTGCGGATGGAAACGTGTTAAAGAAACTGGGACATTTGCCGGTGCACCTTATTGCGCTGGGCGCCGCCGATCAAAGGACATTCGAAAAGCACGGTTATTCCGATGCCTTTAATGCACAGATAGTACACGGGATTTTTGACTATTGCGGTGCGCAGGTGGTGACCTCTGAAATGCTGCTGATGCCGGAGTTGAAAACATCTGAGGCTTGTCTCGAAGCCGGACGTAATATTGGGAGGCGTATTTTCCAGGATGCCAACATATCGTGATGTAATGACATTAGCGTTACATGTGTTGCGTGGAGCTAAAGCAAGTGTGCTTACAGGATGAATAACCTTGTTCTGGACTTTAGTGATTTATCAAATATGGAAAAATATGGGGTCTTGAAACCCGTTGTTGCTATGTTTATTTGAGTGAGGCTCACAAGTACCATACTCCTCCAAAAGGAAATCCTCCTCTTCCGGCTTTTCCTGATGCTAAACGCTCACCACGCAAAACACCGATACAAGGTGGTGGCGGATTAAGAGCCAGATGGAAAGATTCAGATGGAAAAATTTATGAGTGGGACTCCCAACATGGGACAGTAGAAGTGTATGATCGGTCGGGAAGAACGCATCTGGGGGAATTTGATCCAGTCACTGGTGAACAAACAAAGTCAGCCGACTCACGCAGAAGGGTAGAAAAATAATGATAGTTTATTCTGTCGAAATTTATGACAAAGTGACTGAAAATTTTGTTCGTGAAGTGAACATCTCAAAATCAAAAATAGACGCAGTTGCTGAAATTATGAAGTGGGAAGGTAGCGATAAAGATTCTTTTATCAGTGGCATTGGAGGATTTAACGTCACTAAGGAACAGGCTATCTTGCTGGAAGCATTACTGGGTGTGAAATTTTTTGCTGAAGATGTGATTATTCAGATCTCAGGTGGAGAAATATGATTTAAATCGCAGTCTAGAAAAAGGGTTTGGAAGCCCTTTTTGTGTTTCAGAAAAACTTATTAATAAGATATTAACTTACTTCTGCTTCTTGATAGCTACGATACAGAGTATCGAGCCTTTCTCACAAAATAAAAGAAAGGATCTCTTTTGCTTGGGAGTTTTAAATTTCAACAACGGCATAAATTAATGTCCGACAATCTCGCCCATTGATATTTCCGGTTGCCGCCAGACCACTTTTTTGCCGCTCAGCATATACTGGTGGGACAAGACAGTAGCGCTTTCAGGCTCCGCTTGCCAGGCATACCGGAGTACGCCTTATTGTGATAACAATGCCTGTTTAAAAAATAGGCTTGTCATCCGGCATTAATTCCCATTCAGTCTGATAATATTGGCCGCCAGTAAATCTTTTTCCTGCCCATTTATTCGCGCTGTTGCGGAATCAATATGGAGTGTGAAGTCATTCTGACAAAAATCTGTTGTTTGTTGGGGAACCAGTGTGGATGAGCGAAAGGAACTATATTCCCGACCATTCAGGCTCTCATTCATGGTATTCATGCCAAAAGGTGCAAACGCCAGCGTATATTTCCCAGTGATGCCCTCAGTATTTTTTAATGTGACGGCCACGCGAAGATTGGTAATTTCACCGATTTTATCCGTATCGACAATAAAATGATTTTCACACTCCATCGCAGGATCGCTACCTCCAAAAAATCTACCGTTGGTTTTCAATATCAACGTAGGTAACGTCTGGCTGCTTTGTTCACGAGCGAGGTTATCGTTAATGCAGTGCGAAATATAATCGGCTTTGTTATCGCCCATACTTGTCTGTGTACGATATTGCCAGGCCTTCTGACAATCAACCGTTACACCTTGCCCATTGAAATAGCTCCATGCCAGATATTTTGCCACTCTTGATCTCGATATGCCCATTTCATAGGCTTTGGTAAATAGCGTCAGCGCCTTGCTGTAGTCAACGTTAACACCTTCACCGGTGTAATACATCTCTGCAAGATTGATAATGGCATAGTTATTACTCTGCTGTGCCGCGCGCTCAAACCACGTGATGGCTTCTTGCGGAGAGGCGTTTACGCCCCAACGCCCTTCTCGGTAGGCTAAACCAAGAAGATTCTGTGATTCGGGTTCACCCCCCTCTGCCGCGCGACGAAACCAGCGTAACGCTTCAACGTTGTTATCTTTAACCGTGGAGTAACCGAAATTATAAAAATGTCCAACGTAGAAATTGGCTTTAGGATCGCCCTGTCGCGCCCAACGCTTTGCCAACCGTAACGTGTCGCTTTTACTGAATCCGATACGGCTGAATATGCGCAGAGTCTCGGCATCTGCAGAGTTTAAAAAACGGGAAACATACTCCAGTACCGGTACACGCATCTCTGCATCGGTTTCTGCCTTTGCTTTGGCCTTATAAATTGTGTCCCCGAGCTTTCTGGTAATCTCAATATCAATATCCGATGCGTTAATCTTTTCCAACAGTTGGCTGGCTCGCTCTTTATCCTCCGGCACGTCAATGCCATATTGATAAAAATATCCTGCGTTATAACAGCCGTAGTATCCGCCTAGTGCGCAGGCTTGTTGATAATAATCTATTGCTTGCTGGGTATCTTTAGGAACGGAAACGCCAAATTCATAGACAAAACCCAACGTGGAGAGTGCCCGAGGATCCGCATGTTTTGCTAAATCGATGAGGGCGGTAAGTGCGACGACATCTTGCTGTTCAAGGCGATCATAGAGCCGCTCTACATCATTAGTGTCCTCTGCGAAAGCAGAGCAAGATAAGCTCAACAGCAGCATTAATACCAATATCTTCTTCATTGTTAACGACTCTCTTGTCATATTTTTCCTAATGCGAACGGTATAATTACTCTCCAGAGGGAAAGGCGGAGGATAACATTATGCCAGTAGCAAAAGGCGTTTCTGCTAAACGCGGGACATTGAATTTACGTATCAAACCTGCGGAGCGCGGCCTTATTGATCGTGCAGCGAAAGCCAAAGGAAAAACCGTACTGATTTTGTACTGGAGATGTCCGTGCTGTTGCTGAGGTTGCGTTGATCGAACCGCGCATCATTATGGCAAATCCAGAAGCTTATCAAAAATTTCTTGCTCGTCTGAATCAAGCCCCTGAGCCTCTCTACGCTGGACATGTTCTATCCTCATTCTGTTGCGTCGTGGATTCTATGGGCAACTGGCTGAAACAGCGAACTGATCTTCTCCCTGAAAACAGCGCCAGGGAATACAGTGCATCACCGCTGTAAATTCCCGGATAAAGATGTGTGAACGGGATGACGATATAACGTTTTTCCCGTACGTCCCGTAGATGTGATAAGGCCGGGGATTGTTCCAACCATGCGATTTTACTCGCCGCCGTTGACCATACCGAAAGGACCGTCTTTGGGCGCGACATACAGGCCGGGAACATACATCTGCAATACGCGGGTGATATCCGCGTCGGGGAATTGACTAAAAGTGAAGAATAAACCACCTACTGCCAGACGAGGCAGAGAAAAGAGTCGTGTTGCCATGATTTCTCTTGGATCAAAAGAATATAGTCTAGATTGATTTTCTGATGTTATGTTATAACATATCAATTTGAAGTGAAAAGAAAAGTGAAGCCGACTGCCGTGCGATCTTCCTCGTAGCAGGCGGTGTTTTGCTATCCGAGGCGAATCATGAACACCGATAATCGTATTCCCGTAACCGTCCTGACCGGATTCCTGGGATCAGGTAAAACCACGTTACTGAATCATATTCTCAGCCAGCAGCACGGGTTACGCGTGGCCGTAATAGAGAATGAATTTGGTGAAATCGGTATCGACGATGCACTGGTCATCAATGCCGATGAAGAAGTTTTCGAAATGAATAATGGCTGTATCTGTTGCACGGTACGGGGCGATCTGATCCGTATCTTGAATCGGCTGATGCGTCGCCGCGATAAGTTTGACCGTATCCTGATTGAAACTACCGGGATGGCGAACCCCGGCCCCGTTTCACAGACCTTTTTTATTGATGAAGACGTCAGCGCTGCTCTGCGCCTTGACGGCATCATCACCGTCGTGGATGCCAGACATGCTGGGTTGCATCTGAATGACAGCAGCGAACTTCGCGAACAGATTGCGTTTGCCGATGTTCTCCTGCTGAACAAGGCCGATCTGGTCACACCCGCCGAACTCGACGAACTGGAGACGCGCTTGCGTGGCATGAATGCTCTGGCGCGCATTTATCGCACTGTCAATGCGGATGTGGATATCCCGACGGTGTTGGACGTCGGCGGATTTGATTTACAGCGCGTGTTACAGGAACGCCCGCAGTTCCTGGAACCAGAATATCCTTTCGAGTGGACAGGTATCTGGCATCTGCCAGCGAGCGTGGCCGAATTGCATTACACCGCTGGCCCCGATCCGTTCATCGACGCCTTGTTCACTGCTGTGGCGGGAAGCGACGAGAAAACCTTTACTCAGCTTACCGAACAGGCGGATAAGGCTTTTTCCCGCGACAGTCTGCGTGGTGAAGTGGAGGACGAATTAGCGCCATCGTCTCGGGTCGTATCGCTGCTGGTGCCAGAAACCGGCACTCAGACGCTTAGGCTGACTATCCCCGAAGAAGGGGACTATGCTTTGGTGACCGAACACCTGCCCGACGAGTTTGACCTCGAACTGCACTACGATGGTGTGGTGCAGAATCCCATCGTGTCCCGTGCTTTCAGTGCAGCGCACAGCCATGACGAGGAAGTGACGTCCGTTGGCATTACTGTGGATGGCGCACTTTCGGAATATAAATTAAACAACTGGTTGTGCCTGCTTCTGAGGTTGCGGGGGCAGGATATCTTCCGTTTCAAGGGGATCCTGAATCTGGCAGGAAAAAACCAGCGGGTGGTTTTCCAGGGTGTCCATATGCTGATGGATGTCAAAGTTGATCGTGACTGGAAAGCCGGTGAACCGAGACGCAGCGAGATCGTCTTTATCGGTCGCAATCTGGACCGCGAGATGTTGAACCGTGGAGTGCAGGCATGTCTGGCGTGACGGGTAGATCTGAACCCCGACAGCAGTTAGTTCCGCTGTGGATGGCGCACGATCATGACTATATCAACCTGCTGGCCTGGTCACCGACAGAACGGTTACTGGCCTGCGCCAGCGCAGACGGCGGGGTGGCCGTGTACGCGGGAGACGACGGGCATTTGCTGTGGCGGCATTCGGCACATGGATTAGGTACGACGGCGCTGGCTTGGTCGCCGGACGGGCAGAGACTTGCCAGCGGAGGGCAGGATGACCATATCGTGATATGGGAACCGGTAACCGGCGAACCGTGGGGATGCTGGAAAGCAGGCCGGGGCTGGGTGGAAAAGCTGAGCTGGTCACCTGATGGTGTTCTCGCCAGCATCGCCGGTAAGGAGCTCAAACTGTGGGATGAACGGGGCTTACTGCGGCAGGCGTTTGAACCGGCGGACAGTACGTTGACGGGGCTGGAGTGGATGGCTGACGGCAGTCTGCTGACGGCGTGTTACGGCCAGGTTAGCCGCTGGCGTCCCGGCAAGGCAGAGCCAGTACGGAATTATTTCTGGAAAGGGTCGCTGCTCAGTTTGGCGGTTAGTCCGGATGGCGCGTGGATAGCGGCGGGCAGCCAGGAAGGTATCGTGCAGTTATGGACGACATCTGGAGGAAAATCGTGCCAGATGAGCGGTTATAACGCCAAGGTTCGTCATCTCTGCTGGAGCCATGATGGTCGGTTGTTCGCTACCGGTGGCGGCGAGGAAATATTGATCTGGGATTGCGGTGGTGACGGGCCTGAAGGCTCGGAGCCTGACTACTTGCCGGTACATCTGGGAACGATAACAGCGCTTTCGTTCAGCCCTGTTGGTATGTGGATTGCCAGTGGTGCGGCGGAGGACTGTAGCCTGTTTCTTTATGATACAGCAAGCCGTCGGCAACTGGCGGTTCTGGTGGATAATGAAGCAGTAAGCGCGCTGTGCTGGCATCCGGAAGGAGAATATCTGACGGCAGGTTATGCGGACGGAACGGTCAAATTGCTGCGGTTGACCGGTTACCGCTGAGAGAAGATGAATGGAGAGAGTACCGCTAACGATCCTGAACGGCTTTCTTGGCGTGGGAAAAACCACGCTATTAAAGAGTCTGCTGGTACAGGCACACCAGCAGCAGCTTTCGGTGTGCGTCATCGTGAACGATATGAGCGAACTGGATGTCGACGGTGTCCTGATTGCCAATACGGAAATTGTCGGGGCGGAAAAGCACAATTTTGTGACCATTTCCGCCGACAGTATCAGCAGCGCCAGTGGTATCCAGAAACTGGATACCGCGCTGAACCAGTTACTATCTTACCAGCAGCCAGCGCATATTTTACTGGAAACGTCCGGTAGTAGTCATCCGCTGCCGCTGGTGAAGTACCTGCGCAATCATCCGCGGGTCAGCCTGAAAGGGCTGTTAACGCTGGTGGATGCCGTGATGCTGCATGACGATTTTGATGGCGGAGAAACGCTGCTCGATATGTGGCAGGAGAATCTGCGGCACGGTCGTCGGGGAATGGAAAACCTGCTGGCGGAACAGGTGCTGTTTTGCAGCCACCTATTGCTGACCAAGAACGATCGCCTGCCTTTTTATCGAGTTACCGATATGGCGCAACGCCTTCATACCATCAATCCTTGCGTTTCAGTGATGGCCGTGCCGTGGGGCAACCTGCAACTTGCCGAAGTACTTGCCATGCCAGATTACGATTTTCACCGGGTAGCGATGCTGATTGACGAACTGGAATCCGAAATCGAAATAACTCCGGGACAACCTTACGACATTGAAGCGCGAGTGCTGGAAGACGACCGGCCTTTCCACCCGCAGCGGCTCTGGGATACCTATCATCAGTTTCTCGGTACTGGCATACACCGCAGTAAAGGTTTTTTCTGGCTGCCGAACCGGGATGATTTGGCCTTGCTGTGGAATCAGGCGGCGGGCAGCATCAGCCTGGAGTTTGTCAGCTACTGGAAAGCGGGTGTGCTGACTCACAATGATCCGTTGCTGGCCGAGGAAGAGCGTGAAGCACTACGTCGGCAGTTACAGCGACAGTGGCCCGGTCGTTTCGGCGACAGACGTTGCCGTCTGACGGTTATCGGGCAGCGGCTTTTTTTCGTGTTTCTTCCGGTCGGCCTCCACGNTTGCCACCGACTCCAGCCCGAAGCGCTGTCTCTGCCGCTCAAGTCGGCCGATATACGGCTGGCTGTCATGCACGTTGCCCGGCGTCACATGGGTATCCATGATGATGCCGTGTTTCCCGTCCACCGTGCGGTGGTCCAGATAGAAGAAGCCCTGCGGCTTGTTGTCCCGGTGCATGAAGCCGCTTTCCGGGCCGGTGGTGCTGACCTTGGTGTTCTTAACGGCGGCTTCGCTTTCTGGCTTGCTTTTTACGGCGGGCAGCGGCTTTTTTTCGTGTTGCTTCCGGTCGGCCTCCACGGCGGCGTTAAGCTGTTCCAGATACTCGCTCACCCCTTCCGGGCGCCGTTCGTTCACCGCCTTGCGTGGGTTGGCGTCGGCTTTCAGGTGCGTACTGTCGGTATACAGTACCCGGCCGTTGGCCATTCCGTTTGCCAGCGCCTGCTCGACGATATGGTCAAAAATCTGCTGGAAGACCTCGCTGTCGTTAAAGCGGCGGAGGCGGTTCTGGCTGAGGGTGGAGGCGTCAGGCACTTTTTCGGTCAGGCCCATGCGCAGGAACCAGCGGTAGGCGACGTTGACCTGGATTTCTTTCGTAACCGCTCGGCGAACTCACATTGCGCCCTGAAGTAACATTATAGACTGGTCGGTATTAGCTAAAGCTATTTTCGGCGTAAGGCAACAGCTCGCTGATCCGGTTGTTGGGCCAGGTAGGCAAGCGCGTTAATACGTCACGCAGCCAGATATAAGGATCGTGGCCGTTGAGTTTCGCGGTTTCCAGCAGACTCAGGATAGACGCCATCCTTTGCCCGGCACGCAGCGACCCGGCAAAGAGCCAGTTCTTGCGGCCTACGGCCACCCCCCTCTGTCAGGATAGTTGTCACCCCCTATTGAAAATCTAAATGGGGGCAATGGAGCCTGATATGAAACGTTATTCACCGGAACCTAAGGCCGCGGTATTGGTAAAATTATTGCCGCCTTACAAACATGACCGTCTCCTTGCTGGCTCAGCAGGAAGGAATTTCTGACGCAACCCTGTATAATTGGCGTAATCAGGCCAGACTGGAGGGGAAACCGGTGCCCGGAGCCAATAAAACCACTGAGCAATGGTCGAGCGAAGCCCGTTTTGCCGTCATTGTTGAAACCGCCACGCTCAGTGAGGCGGAATTAGGGGAATACTGTCGTCGCAAGGGACTCTATCCACAGCAAATAGCACAGTGGAAGCAGGCTTTTATCGAACAGAATAACGATAGCCCCTCGGATAAAGCGCAGTTAAAGCAACAGGCTAAAGAAAACAAGCAACTTAAACGTGAACTGGCGCGAAAAGAAAAAGCGCTGGCGGAGGCTGCCGCCTTGCTGGTACTGCGAAAAAAGCTCAACCGTTACTACGGGATGGAAGACGAGGACGACTGACGCCCGTCCTCGAACGCGTGCAGTTTATCCAGTGGATAAGGGAGGCGATGAGCCAGGGGGCACGTCTGGCTCTGGCCTGCCGGGAAGTGAATATCAGCCTGAGAACCTGGAAGAGATGGCACGGGCAGGCCGAAGATCGGCGTCCCACCGCAGTACGTCCGACCCCGGGCAATAAACTGACGCTGGCGGAGGAACAGCAGGTACTGACCGTGTGTAACCAGCCGGAATACGCCAGCCTGCCCCCTGCGCAGATCGTGCCGCGTCTGGCGGACAATGGCGTCTATCTGGCGAGCGAATCAACGTTTTACCGGATACTTCGGCGCCATGGTCAGGTTCATCATCGCGGCCGCAGTCGGGCGCCGGTAACCATCAGTAAGCCGACCAGCTACCATGCCGTCGCCCCCTGTCAGGTCTGGACCTGGGATGTGACATGGTGTGCGTCACGGGTACGAGGCCGTTATTTTTATCTGTATCTGATAGAAGATATTTTTAGCCGGAAAATCGTCGGTTATGAGGTTCATGAAGAGGGGAACGGTGAGCACGCTGCCGCGTTGCTGCACCGTGCCGTACTGCGTGAGCGATGCTACCGGCAACCGCTGGTGTTGCACGCCGACAACGGTGGACCGATGAAGTCCCAAACGTTAAAGGCAAAACTGGAAGAGCTGAATATCACGGGTTCGCACAGTCGGCCTCGGGTCAGTAACGACAATCCGTTCGTGGAGTCATTGTTCAGAACGTTAAAATATGTGCCGGGCTGGCCGTCAGCCGGCTTCACGGGTCTATGAAGTCAGACGGTGGGTTGAGCGCTTTAGCCGCTGGTATAACGAAGCGCATCGGCATAGCGGCATCGGTTATGTCACACCGGAACAGCGCCACTAGGGACAAGATATAAGTCTGCTGGCAAACAGAAAAGCGGTATATGAAGCGGCGAGGAAAGTCAGACCGGGTCGATGGTCAAGGCAATGTCGTCAATGGCAGCGTGAAGGCGTGGTGATGTTAAATCCGGATAAGCCACAAAACGCATCAGAAAAAGCAGCCTGAAAACTCATTAAGGGTGACAACTTCGTTGACAGCTACCGGCATCACCACCTCAATAGACTGATATAACTCGCTATCTTTGATGGCGTGGGATTTAGCCGCCTTAGTGAATCATTTGGTTTTGAATACACGCATCAGGCCGACATCCTGTAACCTTAACTATAGCACTAAGTGCTAGATTACTTTTTTTTCTGGCAGAGTCAAAGCGCTTGAAGTCTGCAAAACTTTGTCATGTTTTTAACCACGAACCCCTGCTGTCGATGACAGCCACTAATGTTTCCAGTATCGGGATGATATGAGTGACCTGTGAGAAACGCCTCCGGGTGGTCACACTGCCAAAGTCATAGGGAATGGAGCGTGGTCTGAGACTGACGCCTTCGGGCGACCACTTGATACCCTTGAAAGGAAGGGAGCGCGGTTAGAAGCGCGGTAAATCTGCTTAACTTCTACAAGCAGATGTCGTCAGGGCCGCTATGAGCGTGACGATGAAGGCCACTACTTTACTTCAAGCCCAATATTGCAGTGGGCTTCACTATACCCAGCCAGAGAGCGGCTTCCATACCGTAGGAGACTGGCCTGTAGCTGCAAATCGTTGTGGTGATTTCACTTCATAAGTGGCTTAAACAGCGCTTATCCTCGTAAGTTCACGTTATCGTGCAACTTAGACTTTACTCGTCTCAATGATTTGCGTCTGCGCGTGTGAACGTGCGCGCTGCTAAGCGCCTGCCTGCAACGTCTGCAACGTCTGCACCGGCGTCACTTTTTCTGTGTCAACGGATGAAAGTGACGCCGCAGTCTAAGACGCCATCAGCCCCAGAGACAAGCCACCTCAACCTAGGCGTCATGAATTCTGACACACCCGTTTGTGCCGGACTGATCGCTTTTTTTTACAGGAGATTGAACCGATACCGAGGCAGGCCTAACGGCCTGAGAGGAAAACCTGCAACCGCAGGCGGCCGCACCGAGTGCATAACCGACACCTCCCAAGACCTCAACTACTGTCCGCTCTGGCGCACAGGTATCGTTCAAGGCAGTTCAATTCCGATTGTTTCTGCCCTTTCCCATGCACCAGAGAAAAGCATCAAGTTGAAATTATGGGGGGAAGTTACATGAGTAAATTAAGTCGTGAAATGACCACGCTGGCTGGACAAACTGGAAAAGGATGGCCTGATCGCCTTTGACGGGGAACGTATTACGCCGTTATCGCAACGAAATAAAGTGGAGGAACGGTGAGGGATTGTTTTTATACCTAATAGACTTCAAGATGCAGGGCAACCCCCGCAGTAATGAAGCTGTGAATCAGTGGTTTTACCCTGCACCTTTATCTGCGGAAGGTATAAATAAACATCGGGCTTTTAGCTGGAAGCCTTCTGGGAATTGTCCTCAACGGCGAGATTCACCTAATATTTTGACGGCGAGGGTTGTCAGAACGCACCCCATAACCCAGCGTTGGATTAACGAAAAGGACGGCCGTTTCGTGAGAAAATGCGCGATTGTTCCGGCAGATATGGCGATTACGGCATTGACTGAAACGCTAATGATTATCTGTGTCATACCGAGGGCTAACGACTGCGTTAAGACGCTGCCATGAGCGGGGTTGATAAACTGTGGTAATAACGATAAATACATCACGGCAATCTTTGGATTTAACAAATTGGTAAGGAATCCCATAACGAACAGTTTCCGAGCGCTATCCTTCGGCAATACTTTAACCTGAAATGGTGACCTTCCGTTTGGACGTATTGCCTGCCATGCCAGCCATAAGAGATAAATAGCACCCGCGATCCGGATCGTATCGTAAGCATAAGGAACAGCCATCACTATCGCTGTTATACCAAATGCTGCACAGATCATGTAAAACACAAAACCCAGCGCGACGCCTCCGAGCGAAATCAGTCCAGCAGCACGCCCTTGGCAAATAGAACGTGAAATAAGGTATATCATATTGGGCCCCGGCGTAAGCACCATCCCAAGAGCTATTAGCGAGAATGCAAAAAGGCTATTTATTTCAGGCACATACCCTCCAGTTAGCGACAAACTCCATACCCGATTAATTCGAAGATACTGGCCTTAATATATGAAAATTATCTGTTCAGGCTGACTTCAACATTCATTCACTGAGCATGATCTCCAGGCTGTACAAAATCAAGCAGTTTCAATGATCTTGGGTATAATTATTTACCCTGCCTTATCTCTTTTTCCTTCTTGGCTTTCGATCAAGCAATATTCCCGAATCATCAAAATAACGGCTGGGCCAGATTTCCGCAGGATGCACGTCCAGCGCCGTAGCCACAAGCCATTCCCCTTTCGTCCACGGACAGGAAAACACATTGGCGAGCGTTGATGAACTTAGGCCTGCCGGTTAGCGTCGGTGCTACATGTTCCAGCTTGCTATTTCTATACGGTAGAAGACGGTCCGGCGGAAATGGTACTGGAGTATTATGAGCCGTAGGAAAAGCCACTCACATAAGAAAAATGAGCGCCAGCCCCTACCCAAAAAGGGGCTGGCGCGGAGCTTAATGCATACGCTTTCGATGCAGGATACGCCCCGTATTTCTATCGATTATGCTTTCTTCAGTCTGGCGATAAATTCCTGCACATCGGAGTGATTCACAACGCGTCCGGCATCAACATCGGTAAGACCTTGTAAAACGCTCTGGTGACGCTGTTCTTCCTTTTCAATCAGAGAAGTAAGCGCTATCGTTTGTTTTTCCGTTTTTTTCATCGCTCCCCCCGAATGACTCAGACATTTTTGAACTCATACGGCACCACATACTCTTCCCGGTTCGTATCCAGATAATCCGCCCACCATTGCAGCATTAGCCTGCGCTCATCCAGATGTTCCGCTTTATGGATATAAGCCGCTCGCGAGGCTTGGCGGTACGGGCAACAACGTCGGTCAGCGCCATAATTTGGGGGTCAACTCATAATCGAAGTGAATTGACCCTCATCTTGACCCCCAAATCCTCTGGATGTCAATGGACGAAAAAAGACCACTGTGGATAAAACAGACAAAATTTCAGAAAGGATTGTGAAATTAAAATCGTTATTTTACAGATAGATATGGACTTAACTGGACGACTATGGACATAAAAAAAGCCACCCTGAGGTGACTTGATTTTCATACGATGGTGCCGAAGGCCGGACTCGAACCGGCACACCTTGCGGCGGTTGATTTTGAATCAACTGCGTCTACCGATTTCGCCACTTCGGCACTGAAGTAGTATGCGGAAAACGGGTGCATTATACCGTTTGCCGACTGGTGCGCAACTCTATTCCGCCCTGTGTCGGGTTAAGTGCTGAAAAAATCATCTTTGGCAAGATGTTAACATCATTTTAGAGGGCCAATGCACATTGGCCCCGCGACCGACGCTCCCTAATCTTTGGTTACCTCTCGGCATAAAAAAGGCGTTGCGCGGTTTCCCGGCAACGCCTTTTTACAAGATTTCAGGCCAGGCTAGCGACGTTTCAATAGCAACGCCACGCTGATAACCAGGAACACTGCGCTTGGCAAGATAGCCCCCAGAATCGGGGGAATGCCATATACCAGGCTCAGCGGTCGGAAGATTTCATTAAGCAGATAGAACAAGAAACCAAAGCTGATGCCAATTACGATCCGCGCACCAGCGGATACGCTACGCAACGGTCCAAAGATGAAGGAAACCGCCATCAGCATCATCACGGCGACGGACACCGGTGAAAATATCTTGCTCCACATGTTGAGCTGGTAACGACTCGCTTCCTGACCGCTTTGTTTCAGGTAGTTGGCGTAATCGTGCAGTCCGCGAATCGAGAGCGAATCAGGCTCCAGCGCCACCACGCCCAGTTTGTCCGGCGTCAGGTTGGTTTTCCATTCCCCGCTAAGCGTCTGGCTTCCGCCAATCTGCTTGCCGTCGCTCAGATCGGATTCATCAACCTGTGAGAGTTTCCAAACGCCGTTATCGAAGGTCGCCGATGCCGCATAGCGTACAGACAACAGTTTGTTTTGCTGGTCGAAATGATAAATATTGACGCCGGAAAGTTCACCGTCGCCGACGACCCGTTCAATATAGATAAAATCATTGCCATCTTTTGCCCACAGCCCGCCTTGTGTGGAGATCATCGAACCACCCGAGATCATCTGAGAACGGTAGTTGCGCGCCATCTGTTCACCCTGAGGGGAAACCCACTCACCAATCGCCATGGTGAGCAACACCAGCGGAATCGCGGTTTTCATTACGGCTCCGGCAATCTGCAATCGGGTGAAGCCTGAAGCCTGCATCACAACCAACTCACTGCGGGTCGCCAGCGTCCCCAACCCCAGCAAAGCGCCGAGCAGCGCGGCCATCGGAAAGAAGATTTCGATATCTTTTGGCACGCTGAGCAAAGTGTAAAGTCCGGCCCCCAACGCCGAATAGCTTCCCTGCCCAACCCTGCGCAACTGGTCGACAAACTTGATAATGCCGGATAGCGATACCAGCATGAACAGCGTCGTCATGATGGTATTGAAAATGGTTCTGCCGATATAGCGGTCTAATACACCAAACATCAGGCCGTCCCTTGTGTTTTAAAAGAACGAGTTTTAAAGCGAGAACGCGCTTTGCGCATTGGAACGCTGTCCCAGAGGTTGAGAACCACCGCGATACCGAAATACACCAGATTGGTCAGCCAGACCCAGAACATGGGATCGATTTTCCCTTTACTCGCATTGGAACGCAGCGAACTTTGCAGCAGAAAGAAAATCAGGTAGAGCAGCATGGCCGGCAGCATACTGAGTACCCGCCCTTGCCGTGGATTGACCGCACTGAGCGGCACCACCATGAGCGCCATGATGAGCACCGAAACAATCAGCGTCAATCGCCAGTGAAATTCGGCCCGTGCATCATTCTCGCTTGAATGCCACAAGGTCTGCATATCCATTTGCTGTACGTCTTTGTTGTTCAGCGTAACCGTTTGATGACCAATCACCGCCTGATAGTTGGTGAAGTCGGTAATACGGAAGTCACGCAGTAATGCCGTTCCTTCATAGCGGGAGCCGTTATCCAGCGTCACCACCTGCGAACCTTCGCTATTCTGCGTGATATGACCACGATCGGCCACCACAACGGAAGGACGGGCATTGCCGCTTGTCCGCAGCTGCGCCAGAAAAACGTGTTCAAACTCCTGACCTTTTACATTACCAACAAACAGCACGGCATTACCGCCCTGAGCGGACTTAAACTGTCCTTCGACCAACGCGGCCATGCCGGGATTGGCTTTTGCTTCCGCCAGTACCACTTCCTGATGCCGGGAAGACCAGGGGCTAAGCCACAGCACATTGATGGTCGCCATCACCGCCGTCAGCACCGCCAGTACCAGCGCCGCTTTTAACAGAACGCTTTTACCCAGCCCACAGGCATGCATGACCGTAATCTCACTTTCTGCATACAGGCGGCCAAGCGACATCAATAATCCAAGAAACAGGCTTAATGGCAGAATAAGCTGCACCATCTCTGGCACTCCCAGCCCCAGCAGAGAGATAACCAAATTTGTCGGGATTTCGCCATCAACCGCAGCGCCCAGTATCCGCACTAATTTCTGACAAAAGAAAATCAGTAACAGAATGAAAAGGATGGCCACTTGGCTTTTAAATGTTTCCCTTACCAGATATCGAATGATGATCACGCTTAATTACGCCTGTGAAAACTTGTCTTTTTGCAGGAAAGTCGATAGTTTCTTCGCTAACTCGCCATTTATACTCATTTGTGGCAACCTTCGTAGCTAAAACTGTATTACAACATACTGCGTTTGAGCTGTTGTATCAGAACCTGCTTATAGTCACCAAAACAGATTCGTTACGTCGTTAAGATTAACACAGGTTATGTTAACGCAACGGCGGGAAAATATTACGGAGTGTCACATTCTATCCGTTGATCCTGCCTTTGTCTTTAAGATTCAGGAGAGTACATGGAGTTCAGCGTAAAAAGCGGTAGCCCGGAAAAACAACGCAGTGCATGCATTGTCGTCGGCGTGTTTGAACCGCGTCGCCTGTCCCCAATTGCCGAACAGCTCGATAAAATCAGCGACGGCTATATCAGCGCGTTGCTTCGCCGCGGTGAACTGGAAGGCAAAGTGGGGCAATCATTGCTATTGCACCATGTACCCAACATTCTTTCAGAGCGTATTTTGCTGATTGGCTGTGGCAAAGAGCGCGAGCTTGATGAACGTCAGTACAAACAGGTCATTCAGAAAACCATCAACGCGCTGAATGAAACCGGTTCGATGGAAGCGGTCTGTTTTCTTACTGAACTGCACGTCAAAGGCCGTAATACCTATTGGAAAGTGCGTCAGGCCGTCGAAACCGCCAAAGAGTCGCTCTACACCTTTGACCAGCTCAAGAGCAACAAAATCGAGCTGCGCCGTCCGTTGCGTAAAATGGTGTTCAACGTGCCGACGCGCCGTGAACTGACCAGCGGCGAGCGGGCTATTCAGCACGGTCTGGCCATTGCCGCCGGCATTAAAGCCGCCAAAGACCTCGGCAACATGCCGCCAAATATCTGTAATGCCGCTTATCTGGCGTCGCAGGCTCGTCAACTGGCGGATACCTACAGCCAGAACATCACCACCCGCGTCATTGGCGAGCAGCAGATGAAAGAGCTGGGCATGAACGCTTATCTGGCTGTCGGCCAGGGCTCGCAGAATGAATCACTGATGTCCGTCATCGAATACAAAGGCGATCCGTCTGCGGATACCCGCCCGATTGTGCTGGTCGGCAAAGGCCTGACGTTCGATTCCGGCGGCGTCTCCATCAAACCTGCCGACAGCATGGATGAAATGAAATATGACATGTGCGGGGCCGCCACCGTTTACGGCGTGATGCGCATGGCCGCCGAACTGGCGCTGCCGCTGAATATCATCGGCGTGCTGGCCGGCTGTGAAAATATGGTCGACGGACGTTCCTATCGTCCGGGCGACGTGCTGACCACCATGTCAGGTCAGACCGTCGAAGTGCTGAATACCGACGCGGAAGGCCGTCTGGTGCTGTGTGACGCCCTGACCTACGTTGAGCGCTATGAGCCGGACGTGGTGATTGACGTTGCGACGCTGACCGGTGCCTGCGTGATTGCCCTTGGTCATCACATCACGGGCCTGATGGCGAACCATAACCCACTGGCGCATGAGTTGCTGGGCGCGTCCGAGCAATCAGGCGACCGCGCCTGGCGTTTGCCGCTAACCGATGAGTTCCAGGAGCAGTTGGAATCCAATTTTGCCGATATGGCAAACATCGGCGGTCGTCCCGGCGGGGCGATTACCGCCGGCTGCTTCCTGTCACGCTTCACGCGCAAATACAGCTGGGCGCATCTGGACATCGCAGGAACGGCATGGCGCTCAGGCAAGGCCAAAGGCGCCACCGGTCGTCCGGTGGCGCTGCTGTCGCAATTCCTGCTTAACCGCGCCGGACTGAACGACGTAGAATGACGGCAGTCTGTCAGGCGCCATCATCTGCGCCTGACTCAATCAGCAATACCGGGCCGGACTTTCCGGCCTTTATCAATAGTGTAGATAATGAAAAACGCAACGTTCTATCTTCTTGAACACGACAGTAAAAGCGGCGATCTCAGCGCCTTCGAGGTGCTGGCGTGCACACTGGCGGCGGAACGTTGGCGCGCGGGAAAGCGAGTGTTGATTGCCTGTGAAAATGAGCAGCAGGCCATGCGATTGGATGAAGCGTTGTGGCAACGCGATCCCCACAGCTTTGTTCCGCACAATCTGGCGGGAGAAGGACCGCGTCAGGGGGCGCCCGTCGAACTGGCGTGGCCGGAGCGGCGCGGAAATGCCCCACGGGATCTGCTAATCAGCCTGCTGCCTCACTTCGCAGATTTTGCCACCGCTTTCCATGAAGTGATAGACTTTGTCCCTTACGAAGAATCCCTGAAACAGTTGGCGCGCGACCGCTATAAAGCCTATCGCAGCGTCGGCTTTCAATTGACTACGGCTAAGCCGCCAACTCACTGAATTTTGAGCATAATGGAAACGAAATATAACCCGCAAGATATCGAGCAGCCGCTCTACGAGCGCTGGGAAGAACAAGGCTATTTCAAGCCGAACGGCGATACGAGTAAAGAAAGCTTCAGTATCATGATCCCGCCGCCCAACGTCACCGGCAGCTTGCATATGGGCCATGCTTTCCAGCAAACCATTATGGATACGCTGATCCGCTATCAGCGTATGCAGGGTAAAAATACGCTATGGCAGGCGGGTACCGACCATGCGGGTATCGCCACCCAGATGGTGGTTGAGCGCAAGATCGCGGCCGAAGAAGGTAAAACGCGCCATGATTACGGCCGTGACGCGTTTATCGATAAAATCTGGCAGTGGAAAGCCGAGTCTGGCGGCACGATCACCCGCCAGATGCGCCGTCTGGGTAACTCTGTCGACTGGGAACGTGAACGCTTCACCATGGACGCCGGCCTGTCCAATGCGGTGAAAGAGGTATTCGTTCGTCTTTATAAAGAAGACCTGATTTATCGCGGCAAACGTCTGGTGAACTGGGATCCGAAACTGCGCACCGCGATTTCCGATCTGGAAGTCGAAAACCGTGACGTTAAAGGCTCCATGTGGCACCTGCGCTATCCGCTGGCCGACGGCGTAAAAACCGCTGAAGGCAAAGATTATCTGGTGGTTGCCACCACACGTCCGGAAACCATGCTGGGCGATACCGGTGTCGCGGTCAACCCGGAAGATCCGCGTTACCAGAGCCTTATCGGTAAAGAAGTGATCCTGCCGCTGGTGGGCCGCCGCATCAAGATCGTCGGTGACGAACATGCCGATATGGAAAAAGGCACCGGCTGCGTGAAGATCACGCCGGCCCACGATTTCAACGACTACGAGGTCGGCAAACGTCACCAGCTTCCGATGATCAACATTCTGACGTTTGATGGCGATATCCGTCAGGAAGCCGAAGTGTTCGATACCCATGGCGAAGCCAGTACCGCCTACAGCAGCGCTATCCCTGAATCCCTCCGTGGTCTGGAACGTTTTGCTGCGCGTAAGGCCATCGTTGCGGCCTTTGATCAACTCGGCCTGCTGGAAGAAATCAAAGCGCACGACCTGACCGTTCCTTACGGCGATCGCGGCGGCGTGGTGATTGAACCGATGCTGACCGACCAGTGGTATGTTCGCACCGCGCCACTGGCCAAAGTTGCGGTTGAAGCCGTCGAACAGGGTGAAATCCAGTTTGTGCCCAAGCAGTACGAAAACATGTACTTCAGCTGGATGCGCGACATTCAGGACTGGTGTATTTCTCGTCAGCTGTGGTGGGGTCACCGTATTCCGGCCTGGTACGATGCGCAAGGCAAAGTATACGTTGGCCGCGATGAGGCAGAAGTTCGTCGTGAAAACAATCTGTCTGACGATATCGCCTTAAATCAGGACGAAGACGTGCTGGATACCTGGTTCTCTTCCGGACTGTGGACCTTCTCTACACTGGGCTGGCCGGAACAGACGCCGGAACTGAAAGCGTTCCATCCCAGCAGCGTGATGGTCAGCGGCTTCGACATTATTTTCTTCTGGATTGCCCGCATGATCATGCTGACCATGCATTTCATCAAAGATGAAAATGGCAAGCCGCAGGTTCCGTTCCATACCGTGTACATGACTGGTCTGATTCGTGATGAAGAAGGCCAGAAAATGTCAAAATCCAAAGGGAACGTGATTGACCCATTGGACATGGTGGACGGTATTTCGCTGGAAGCATTGCTGGAAAAACGTACCGGCAACATGATGCAGCCGCAGCTGGCGGAAAAAATCCGCAAGCGTACCGAGAAACAGTTCCCGAACGGTATCGAGCCGCACGGAACGGACGCCCTGCGCTTTACGCTGGCCGCGCTGGCCTCCACCGGGCGCGATATCAACTGGGATATGAAGCGTCTGGAAGGTTACCGCAACTTCTGCAACAAGCTGTGGAACGCCAGCCGTTTTGTACTGATGAATACCGAAGATCAGGATTGCGGCTTCAACGGCGGAGAGAAGGAGCTGTCGCTGGCCGACCGCTGGATCCTGACGGAATTTAACCGCACCGTGAAAGCCTACCGTGAAGCGCTGGACAGCTACCGCTTTGATATCGCGGCCAATATCCTGTACGAGTTCACCTGGAACCAGTTCTGCGACTGGTATCTGGAGCTGACGAAGCCGGTGATGAACGGCGGAACGGAAGCGGAACTGCGCGGTACGCGCAACACGCTGGTGAACGTACTGGAAGCGTTGCTGCGCCTGGCCCATCCGATCATTCCGTTCATCACCGAAACCATCTGGCAGCGGGTGAAAGTGCTGAAAGGGACTGCCGGCGACACGATTATGTTGCAGCCTTTCCCGGCATTTAACGACGCACAGGAAGATACGCTGGCGCTGAACGATCTGGAATGGATCAAGCAAGCGATTATTGCCGTGCGTAATATCCGGGCGGAAATGAATATTGCGCCGAGTAAACCGCTGGATGTATTGCTGCGCAATGCCAGTGCCGACGCCCAACGCCGGGTAGACGAAAACCGCAGCTTTATTCAAACGCTGGCGCGTCTGGAAAGCATTACGCTGCTGCCCGCGGGTGATAAAGGCCCGGTTTCTGTGACCAAACTGATCGAAGGTGCAGAACTGCTGATTCCGATGGCGGGGTTGATCGATAAAGCCGCTGAGCTGGATCGTTTGGCTAAAGAAGTCGCCAAAATCGAAGTTGAAATCGGTCGTATCGAGAGCAAACTATCCAACGAAGGTTTCGTTGCTCGCGCACCTGAAGCGGTTGTCGCCAAAGAGCGCGAAAAACTGGATGGCTATGCCGTCGCCAAAGAAAAACTGCTGGAACAGCAATCGGTTATCGCCGCACTATAACTCTCGACCCCTCTTTATCCTTGTAAACAGGCCCTGACGACAACGTCAGGGCTTTGCTATCTGGCTTCAATCTCATTTGAAGGTAAATCGTGAAGATCGCCAGCTCATCTCGTCCAATATTGCTATATTCACTATACCGCAGTAGACAAACCTACAGTATGAAAGGCAAGAAAGTGAGTAAGGGAGAATAAAATGGAGTACTACGGATTTGTATTATTAAAATTCATAATAGGATTTATTATTGTTATCGCTCATTTAAATTTTTCAGGCAAAACACAACTGTCGCAAATGACGCCTGTAGACTTTATTGGCAACTTTGTACTGGGCGGCGTAATTGGTGGCGTTATCTATAGCGACAGCATCCCGCTCTATCAATACATTATCGTACTATTTATTGGCGTTGGCTTAATCTCACTGCTCAATGCCGTTAGCAAACATATTTATTTTTTTCGCTCCGTCAGCATTGGTGACCCTATTCCAATCATCAAGAAAGGGCATTTTCTGATGGACAATATTCTGAAGAAAAGAAATAAAATCGATATTATCAACGTCGCCTCACAACTTCATACACAAGGCATCTATTCTTTTCAAAAAATCAATTACGCCCAGATTGAGCCAAACGGACAGCTAACCGTTGTCTGCGAGGACATGGATATGCCATCCGTGATCGTCGTTAAAGACGGTAAACCCAGAAAATACGAACTGAGTGAAATAGAAAAAGACGAAGACTGGCTTTCCACTGAGATATCACGACGTGGCATTGAACTGGAAAATATTTTTCTGGCCGAATTCTGGCGGGGAAATCTGATGTTTATCTTAAAAGATGGTTCGGTAGTGAAATAACTCAGGAATGGCAACTCGCTGAGTCACAGGTCGGCGGTTTAACACCGCCGACATGGATTATTGTGACTGGGCGTTTTGTGCTTTGATGGCATCCAGCCGTTCCTGCATATTGGGATGCGTGCTCAGCCAGCCGGGCAGTTCCAGTGATTCATTATCGTTGTGCGCATGGTTCATCAATGCCTGATACATCGTCTGCATCGCTTGAAGCGATCGTCCCTGACGCTGCATTTCCGCTATCGCCCAGGCATCCGCTTCCCGCTCCATCCCCCGTGAAAACTGTAGTTCATTCAGGAATGCAGTGGATTGCAGCAGCGTATCGCCAATCCCGCTGACATCTCCCGTCATCCACATAAACGTCAATGACACCAGCGAAGAACGCACCAGCATCCGCATCGGATGCCGATGGGCATGATGTCCCATCTCATGCAGCATCACGGCAGCCAGCTCATCGTCGTCTTTTGCCAGTTTGACCAGATCATCGCTGATAATCAGCGAACCATCTACCAACATGAATGCATTGGGGCCGATCGGGGCAGACATCAGTTCAAGACGCAGCGGCGTTCTCTCGTCGCGCATTTCCGGCGGTATCACTTGCAGGAATAGCCGCTGCATTTCCTGCTGACGGGCCGGCGGTAATGCGGAAGGTTTGAAATCACTATGTTGCAGTAACGTTCGCGTATGTTTGCCGAGTTGCAGCTCGACGATGGTGGGGATACGTAACGCAATGGCCGAGCTGGCCCAGGGCAGCACGACATAAACATAGCTGAACGCAACCAGAATCGTGACCAGCAGGGTCAACGCCACCCCGCGTTTATAACGCTCCAGCCGATGTACCAGTCCGGCCGGACGGCGTTTTTCGTACCATTCGCGAAAAGCCGGGTCATTATCGGGCACAAAGCGCCCACCGTCTGAAAACGAGAGCGTCAAAGGGATAGAACCCAATGCATCGGACACAGCAACCTGCTCCAATGGGTGGGTGACGGTCGCTTTCTGCGTTTTCAAGACCAGCAGCGAACCGTTATCGCTTAAATCGAGACAGGCAGCCTCACGGGCTGCCTGTCCAGGGTACTGGTAATGCCCCTCAATGATCATGATGTGGCCTTAGATGCCAATATTCAGATCGAGCGCATTGACCGCCTCCTCTGCCACTGCCGTATTTGCGCTATCTTGATGCGCCTGTACATTTAGCAGAGACAGATCGCCTTCGATGGCTGTCGAATTCGCTATATAACGCGCGTGACGGACTTCGGCAACCGGCGCGGCCAATCCCAATGAAAATACGGTGATCAAACTGTTCGTTATCAGCAACCCCATGTATGACAGGGTCTGCATGGTGGAACGTAATTTGATATCACCGTTTAACACCGTCTGATTAAACAGATAGTTTCGCTGGGCGACGACCAGGTAGCTGCTGGAAACCAGCACCCCAAAGCCCATCACAATAAACATCATAATCAGATTAAACATGTTGCTCAGCAACATCATACCCGCCATCTCGTCCGTTCTTTCTCCCATCATTCCCGCCTGGAACATGGCGAAAAGGAATGAACTGATGAGTGACAATCCCGCGATCAGGAAAGGAATAAAGATTAGCAGGCTAATCAGAGAAAATTTAATAAAGGGCGCTTTATTCAGATCGGCTTTGAACGCCACCTTTCCGAAGAACATATTATTGATATACAGATCGCTCTGCATCATCGCAATCATGCCGTTAACAGCAGCAAACCCTGGAATAAAAATGGCAATGGCTAACAAACCGGTAAACATCGGGCTATTTGTCAACCCAGCCAGCATTCCAATCGCCAGCAGCGCGAGATAGAGTCCTAATACCAAAATGATCGGGAAAAACAACAATACCCAATATGCTTTGCCGGTTTTGCAGTGATAATTAAAACGCACACCACGATAGCTTGACATAATGGCGTTATAACGCCAGCTGCGGATAATGATCCACGGCACCAACCCCATCAAAGCGATTAACACCAGCGTCCCCATAACCGGTGACAGCGCCAACAGCACGTAAAATATGATAATGCCGCCAATTACCAGCAGGCGGCCTTTAAGAATCTGCATGGGCTGCGCATGGTAGTCAAAACGGTCACCATTAATTTCCGTGTTCCCATAGAAATAACGACGGCGGCGTACGGTCGCCCAGGCAGAATATATCCCTAAAGTAATCGCTGTTAATAACGCATTTACTAACCAAATAGAGAAATACTCCCCACCTTTGCCATGAAATTTTACTTGGTGAAGTGTTTTATTTTCCGAAGTATTGATATCCATAAATCCTTTCATCCTAAAAGAAATAAATCATAAACCCTTATTCGTTAAGGGTCATTTAGCATGTAAAAATAGCGGCTTATTAAATCACGACCTGCCACGCACGACAATCTCTGTTAACAAAAATAAAAATACAGTAACCAAAATCGGTTATTGCATTAAAATGGGGTTAAATGGTATTACACTCTGCATCTATCCAGGAACTGTTGAGATGCAGGGCAGCGCGACAACCGGCCTGCGTCCCGAAGGAGAAAGACCCGGGATGGAGCCGGGTAGCCAACATACCTGCGACGTGAAAGATGACGGATAGAGATTGGTATAAAATTATTCCTGACACGGCCAGAGCAAAAAGACAAGAGCGAGCATGATGACAACCGCAATTCCCGTCAGCCTTCGGGTACGCCCGATTACAGCACAAGACAACGCTGCCATCGCCCACGTTATCCGTTGCGTGTCGGCTGAATTCGGTTTGACAGCGGACAAAGGCTACACGGTGTCCGATCCGAATCTGGATAATCTGTTCGCACTGTACAGTCAGCCAGACAGCGCCTATTGGATCGTGGAATATGAAGGTAAAGTGGTTGGCGGCGGCGGTATTGCTCCGCTGATAGCGGGCGATGATGACGTGTGCGAATTACAAAAGATGTATTTTTTACCCGTCGTACGCGGCAGAGGGCTGGCAAGACAACTTGCTTTGCAGGCGCTGGAATTTGCCCGTCTGCGTGGTTTTCGCCGCTGCTATCTGGAAACCACCGGACATTTGACCAGCGCCATCCGGCTCTATCAATCGCTTGGATTCGAGCATATCCCGCATTCCATGGGCAATACCGGTCATACCGACTGTGAAGTGACCATGTTGAAGACGCTGTAACCGAAGACCCCGAGCGGAAAAGTAAAAAGCCGCAGATGCTTTCACATCTGCGGCCTTGAACGAGGCAGGCTTTAAAACTTAATGACGCTTCCCGTCATCGTCCTCGTCATAAAAATCCTCGTCTTCTCCATCCTCGCCGTCTTCGCCATCAGGATCTTCAAAGTACGTGCCCCAGCCGTCGTAGTTCACACCATGACGTTCAGCCAGCGACAACAGTTGTTCCACCTGCGCGTCGATCAATTCGGCGTTCAACGCCACTTCGCTGATCGCATCACAGCACATCAGCAAAATGCCGTCTTCAACTTCCAGTTCTTCCGCATCCGTCACTTCATAGCCCAACTTGAACGCTTCCACGGCGACTTTTTCCAGCACGTCAAACTTCTCCGCTGAAAAATGATGCTCAATGGTGTAAAGCGCATCGGGATCGCTGCCATCTTCCAGCAATTCTTCGATGATCAGGCGTGTCTCTTCACGTTGTTCTTCCAGCAATTCGCGGTTTGCCATGCCTCAGTCCTCATTAATCGACGTAATATTTCGTCATTGTCCCACAGCGTTGCAACGGTCTCCACTATAAAGTTTGATATCAGCACTTGAAATTGAATAATTACACATATAAAGTGAATTTTAATTCAACCACTGGTGTTGAGCCGTATGGAGATGTATGTCATGAAATCGTTTTATAAACGCAATTTTTTAAGATTAATGGATTTTACCCCCGTAGAAATCGCCAATCTTTTAGCCCTGTCAACCAAACTGAAAGCCGATAAAAAAAGCGGCAATGAAATCCGCCACCTGCAAGGCAAAAACATCGCACTCATCTTCGAAAAAGATTCGACCCGAACTCGTTGCTCTTTCGAAGTTGCTGCATACGATCAGGGCGCACAGGTGACCTATCTAAGCCCGGCCGGCAGCCAGATCGGCCATAAAGAATCGATCAAGGATACGGCCCGCGTACTGGGAAGAATCTACGACGGTATTCAATACCGCGGCCACGGCCAGCAAATTGTTGAAACACTGGCGCAATATTCCGGCGTTCCCGTCTGGAACGGACTAACGAATGAATTCCACCCGACCCAGTTACTGGCGGATCTGCTGACCATGCAGGAGCACCTGCCCGGCAAACCACTGTCGCAATTAAAACTGGCTTATGTGGGCGATGCGCGCAACAACATGGGCAACACCATGCTGGAAGCGGCGGCGCTGACCGGGCTGGATTTGCGTCTGGTCGCACCCAAAGCCTGTTGGCCGGAAGCCGGACTGGTTGCCGAATGTCAGGCTGCCGCCAAACAGACCGGCGGCGCGATCACGTTGACAGAAGATATTGCCGCTGGTGTCGCTGGCGTTGATTTCATTTACACCGACGTATGGGTTTCCATGGGTGAACCGAAAGAAACCTGGCAGGAACGTATTACGCTGCTGAAACCTTATCAGGTAAACATGGCAATGATTGCCGCGACGGGCAATCCACAGGTGAAATTCCTGCACTGCCTGCCTGCATTTCATGATGACCAAACGACGCTTGGCAAGCAAATGGCGGAGCAATACGGTCTGCACGGCGGGATGGAAGTGACGGACGAGGTCTTTGAATCCGCACACAGTATCGTGTTCGATCAAGCGGAAAACCGCATGCACACCATTAAAGCGGTAATGGTGGCAACGTTAAGTCAGGATTAGAACGCCAGCCCTCGCGTCCCCCCGCCGATCGGGGGAGGACGCGGAGCAAAGCAGCCGGTGTCAACGCACCAATGAGGCGTCAATCTTCACTACGGCTTTGCGCACGTGCGCAGGTTCACCCACTGCACACAGCGGTTTGTGTACTTCGCCGGGGAAAAAGACCACGAAATCCCCTTCCTGCAACACAAACTGCTTTTCCTGTTCGCCGGAGGGTAAAAAGGCGATGTCTTTATCCGCCAGCCAATCGGTATCCGGTTCGCCCGCAGGCCGATTGCTGAACGTCATGCCCTCCGCACCAGAGAGCACAATCTGGATATCCAGATATTTGGCGTGATACTCGGCGCGGCGTTTTTCCAGCAGGTCAGTGCTGTCGTTGGAAATCAGAACGAATTCATTATTACCGTCAATGTCATGCTTGCCCAATGGAGTATCCGCCGTGATGTGTTGTTTAACATATTCGATGGCATCGCGCAGTTTGGCAGGCAGGTAAGGAACCAGCTCAAGGTGATGGATATTGCCAGTGATCATATATTCCCCGTTTTAAAATGAACCCTTGTTTTATAAAGTTATAGCTGAGAACTTTATACTCCCCAAATGTGATGCCCGCCAGCGCCTTGGCCCGAAAAAGTGAACTGAGTTTCACTATTCATTTTTAATGCCGGGAATATTCATTTCGCAACCGATTGCCATGCGTAAAAAATCACGTTTTTCGCTTGAATTAGCGTCCTCGGCGCGTATAATTTCCGACAATTTGCCGGGAGGGGTCATGCACTGCTGCATAAATAAAATCGCCGCTGCTGATGTTGGTTACCAGCCACGACTGCCATCCGGCAGCCAGCCAGCGTTTTCCTTTCCGTTGCTCAACCGATCGTTTAAAAAAGCCCCTCAATTGAGGGGCTTTTTTTTGCCTGTCTACCAGTCCAGTGTTTACCGGGCCAACCGTTAGGAGAAAAACAACAATGGTCAATCCGCTTTATCAAAAACACATCATTTCGATTAACGATCTCAGTCGAGAGGATTTGGAGCTGGCCTTGCAGGTCGCTGCCAGTCTGAAAGCCAAGCCTCAGCCAGAATTGTTAAAGCACAAAGTGATTGCCAGCTGTTTTTTTGAGGCATCTACACGAACACGATTATCTTTTGAAACGGCGATGCATCGTCTGGGCGCGTCCGTGGTCGGGTTTGCCGACAGCAATAACACTTCGCTTGGCAAAAAAGGCGAGACACTGGCCGACACCATTTCAGTCATCAGCCAGTACGTTGACGCCATCGTCATGCGTCACCCACAGGAAGGGGCTTCCCGCCTGGCAGCCAAATTCTCCGGCGGCATTCCCGTCCTGAATGCCGGCGACGGCGCCAACCAGCATCCAACGCAAACGCTGCTCGATCTGTTTACCATTCAGGAAACGCAGGGCCGTCTGAACAATATCAATATCGCCATGGTCGGCGACCTGAAATACGGCCGTACGGTACATTCGCTGACGCAGGCGCTGGCGAAATTCGATGGCAACCATTTCTACTTTATCGCGCCGGACGCGCTGGCCATGCCGGATTACATCCTGACCATGCTGGAAGAGAAAAACATACCTTACAGCCTGCATAACAGCATCGAAGACGTGGTGGACGAGCTGGATATTCTGTATATGACCCGCGTGCAGAAAGAGCGTCTGGACCCATCCGAATACATCAATATCAAGTCTCAGTTCGTTCTGCGGGCCGCCGACCTGCAAAATGCCCGCTCAAACCTGAAGGTGCTGCATCCCCTGCCGCGCGTGGACGAAATCACCAGCGATGTGGATTCGACGCCCTACGCCTACTACTTCCAGCAGGCAGGTAATGGTATCTATGCACGTCAGGCTCTGCTGGCGCTGGTACTGAATAGTGAACTGGTTTTGTGAGAGAAAGAGGAATAGCCATGACTCACGATAATAAACTACAGGTAGAAGCCATCAAACGTGGCACGGTAATCGACCACATTCCCGCTCAAGTCGGCTTTAAGCTGCTGACGCTGTTCAAGCTGACGGCCACCGACCAGCGCATTACTATCGGTTTGAATCTGCCGTCGAACCAACTGGGCCGTAAGGATCTGATTAAAATTGAAAATATCTTCCTGACTGAACAGCAGGCAAATCAACTGGCGATGTATGCGCCGCAGGCCACCGTTAACCAGATTGATAACTATGATGTGGTTCGCAAGCTGGTGCCGACGCTGCCGGAACACATTGACGATGTACTCACCTGCCCCAACAGCAACTGCATCAGCCGTAGCGAGCCGGTGTCGTCCTCGTTCAGCGTCAAACAACGGGAAGGCGAAGTACACCTGAAGTGTAAATACTGCGAGAAAGAGTTCGAACGTCAGGCCGTATTGCAGGATCGCTAAGCCTTACCAGCGTAGCGGCTGACGACTTTCTTTCATTGCCCTGCTCACGGACATTGCCTGATGCAGGGCTTTTTTGAATAATGGGCAGCGTCAGAGCCTATCCCGATAGGCTCCCTGCGTTCCTTTTACGCCCTAATCAGGAGATACCATGTCACGCACTATCAGCACTGAACACGCTCCAGCCGCCATTGGCCCTTATGTACAAGGTGTCGACCTCGGTAGCTTGATCATCACATCCGGACAGATTCCGGTAAATCCGAAAAGCGGTCTGGTTGCCGACAATATTACGGCTCAGACGCGTCAGTCTCTGGAAAATGTTCAGGCCATTGTGGAAGCCGCGGGTCTGAAAGTTTCCGACATCGTCAAAACCACCGTCTTCGTTAAAGATCTGCACGACTTTACTCTCGTCAATACCGCTTATGAAGCCTTCTTCAACGAACACGAAGCGCCGTTCCCGGCTCGTTCTTGTGTTGAAGTCGCTCGTTTGCCGAAAGACGTCAAAATCGAGATTGAAGCGATTGCCGTTCGTCGCTAAGCCCCGTTATTGATCATCCTCCCCAAAGACGCACCATTTGGCAGCGTCTTTTTTGACGGGCGGTCCTGCCCCTGCCCGTCACCCTGTGGGCCGTCACCCGGTGACGTTAAAAAATTTCTCCCGGTAATTTTTTCGTTCTCTCTCACCGCATCGCCCCTGACATGAATGGCTATGGTGCATAGCCATTCATAAAACGCCCCATCAGTGTGCAAAATTTTTCACTAAACAATGACGGACGCGCACTTTGTCAAAATGGCGCATTTTATGCATTGTCCTATTATCGCTATCAAGCGTGATGCCTGGGGATGACAATGATAAAAATGAAACTTCCGACTGCGCCTTACTACGACGAGATGATCTCGGAGGAAGGCAAACAACGTCAGCACTACAACTCCTATTGGCAATGGTTACAACAGACCGATCAGCAGGCAATCCGTCAGAAAAAGGAACAGGCCGAGCTGTTGTTTCATCGGGTTGGGATAACCTTTAACGTTTATGGTGAAGAAGGAGGAACCGAGCGTTTAATTCCTTTCGACAGCGTGCCGCGCATTATTCCGGCCCATGAATGGCAACAGCTCGATCGCGGTATCCGTCAGCGGGTACAGGCGCTGAACGCGTTTCTGTACGATATCTACCATCAACAACATATTCTCAAAGCAGGTATTATTCCCAGCGAGCAGGTGCTGGCGAACGATCAGTACCAGCCCTGTATGCAGGGAGTCAATCTGCACAACAATATCTACGCCCATATCACCGGCATCGATATGGTGCGTAACAACGACGGCAATTATTACGTACTGGAAGACAACCTGAGGACCCCTTCCGGCGTCTCTTATATGTTGGAAAACCGCAAAATGATGATGCGGCTCTACCCGGATCTGTTTGCCAGACAGCATATCGCACCTGTCGAACGCTACCCCAGCTACCTGCTGCAAACGCTGCGTGAAAGCACGCCCGTCGACGATCCTACCGTTGTGGTGATGACGCCGGGGCGCTTTAACAGTGCGTACTTCGAACACAGCTTTCTGGCTCAGCAAATGGGGGTCGAACTGGTGGAAAGCGCCGACCTGTTCGTCAAGGAAGGCGCGGTCTATATGCGCACCACGGAAGGCCCCTGTCAGGTGGACGTTATTTATCGCCGCGTGGACGATGCCTTCCTCGATCCGCTGGCGTTCCGCGCCGATTCGATGCTCGGCGTGCCGGGCCTGTTGTCGGTCTATCGCACGGGTGGAGTGGTACTGGCCAATGCCATTGGCACCGGGGTGGCGGACGATAAGTCCATCTATCCCTATGTGCCGGATATGATCCGCTTCTACCTGTCCGAAGAACCGATTCTGGGCAATATTCCGACCTGGCAGTGCCGCGATCCCAAAGAATTGAGCTACGTGCTCGACAATCTGGCCAGTATGGTGGTGAAAGAAGTCCACGGCGCGGGCGGCTACGGCATGCTGGTTGGCCCGAGGGCCTCGCGTCAGGAGATAGACGACTTCCGGCAGCGCCTGTTGGCAAACCCGCATAATTACATCGGGCAGGAAACGCTGGCGCTCTCCACCTGTCCCACCTTTGTCGAAGATGGTTTGGCTCCCCGCCACATTGACCTGCGCCCGTTCGCGCTGTTTGGCGAGGAGATCCGTCTGGTGCCGGGCGGTCTGACCCGCGTGGCGCTCACGGAAGGTTCACTGGTGGTCAACTCGTCGCAAGGCGGCGGTACGAAAGACACCTGGGTCATGGAGGAGGATGAATCATGCTAAGCCGCACAGCCAGTGAACTCTATTGGATGGCCCGTTATCTGGAACGGGCGGAAAGTCTCGCCCGCGTTCTGGATGTGACCTATAAACTCTCCATGATGCCGCGCCACAGCCAGCAGCAGAACGATCTGGCGCTGCCGCTCAACCTGACCTACACCCACGAGCTGTTTCAGCAACGCTACGTTCGTTTTTCGATGAATAACCTGCTGAACTTCTTTGCGTTGGACAGCCAGAATCCGAGCAGCATTTACAACTGCATCGAGATGGCGTGGAACAACGCCCATGCCGTGCGCGGCAGTCTGTCCTCCGAAGTCTGGGAGTGCATTAACACCACCCGGATTGATATCCGCAACCTGCGCCATCAAGGGGTCGATAAAATTGGCATTGATGCGTTCTTTGACTGGGTGAAAGAGCGTTCTCACCTGTTCCGGGGCGCCATGTTCGGCACGCTGCTGCGTAACGATGCGCAGTGCTTTATTCGTCTTGGAACGTTGATAGAGCGAGCTTACGCCACCGCGCAGTTGCTCAACGTGAAAGACCAGCAGTTGAATAGCGATCCCGATCCGGTGCGAGAATATTATCGGCTGGATACGCTGTTGCGATCGGTCAGCGCGCGGGAAGCCTACCACAGTATCTATCGCCAGCCGATGAGCCGTGAAACCGTGACCGAACTGTTGGTATTACGTGAGGATGTTCCGCGTTCGCTGCACGCCTGCGTGGGCGATCTGGTACAGCAACTGGAAGCCATTGGTAGTCAGCGGGCCAAGGTCCCCCATCGTCTCGCCCACCTGCTGCACGTCGAGCTGCGCTTCAGCACGCTGGATGACATTCTGGCCGACGATCTGCACCTTTATCTCAATAATTTTATCGGCAAAATCAATGAACTGGCTGACAGCATCCGTCATACCTATCTGGAGGCGCTATGAAACTCACCATCAATCACCTGACGCATTATCACTATGATGAGGAAGTGAAATTCAGCACCCAGTACCTGCGCCTGACGCCGCAGAACTCGGCCCGCCAGCAGATTCGGGAATGGAAACTGACGCTGCCCGCCTCGGCCGTTGCCACCACCGACGCCTACGGTAACGTTCTGCACGTGCTGACCCTCGATGTTCCGCATCACGACATCACGATTCACGCTCAAGGCGTGGTAGAAATCGCCGATAACGCAGAAGAGGTTTATCACAGTAATGAGACTGATCCCTTATCACCGCTGGTGTTTCTGCGAGCCACGCCGCTGACCGAGGCTGATAGCAGCATTCGTGAGTTTGCGATGCGCTATTATCGGCCCGACGCACCGGAAGAAAGCCTGAATACGCTGATGGCGGAATTACAGTTGAAAATGCCGTATACTCCCGGCGCGACGCAGGTTCAGGATACCGCCGCCGTCGCGTTTGCCATGCAGAAAGGCGTCTGTCAGGATCACACCCACGTCTTTCTGGCCTGTTGCCGCAGCCTGCATATCCCGGCCCGCTATGTAAGCGGCTATGTGTATAGTCAGGATACCCAGCACGTGGCGATGCACGCCTGGGCCGAAGTCTGGCTGGACGGTCGCTGGCAGGGATTTGATATTACCAATAACACCCGGGAGCTCCATCAACACCTGTGGCTGGCGGTGGGCATGGATTATCTGGATGCCTGTCCGGTACGCGGGACACGGCTTGGCGGCGGGTGTGAAGAGATGTTTTCAGAGGCTGAAGTACGCCTGTTTGAACAACAGCAACAGGTACAGCAGCAACAGTAAATTTTTTAACGAGAAGGTATCTATGACGTACTGTGTGGCCATGCGTCTGTCCGACGGTTTGGTATTTGCTTCAGATTCCCGCACCAACGCCGGTGTCGATCACATTGCAACGTTCAAAAAACTTCATGTTTTTCATCATGAAGGTGAACGAGTTCTGGTGATTCAGTGCGCAGGTAATCTGGCCACCACGCAGAGTATCATCAGCCTGCTCAACGCCCGCATTGAGGCACAGCACACGCCCAACCTGATGCAGGTCAATTCCCTGTATGACGCCGCCACGCTGCTGGGAGAAACCGTGCGTGAAGTGATTTATCGCGATAGCCAGTCCCAGCAGAGCGGCAGCAATACCAACTTCGGCTGTAATCTGCTGCTGGGCGGCCAGATTGGCGATGAAGAACCGCGGTTATTCCATATTTACCCTGAAGGCAACTTCATCGAAGCCACCCGCGATACGCCTTATTTCCAAATCGGCGAAAGCAAGTACGGTAAACCGATTATCGATCGGGTGCTGAGTATGGATACGCCGCTGGAACAGGCGATGTGTTGTGCATTAATCTCCATCGATTCCACCCTGCGCAGCAATCTGTCCGTCGGGCTGCCGCTGGACGTCATGATTTATCGCAACAACAGTTTTGACGTCAGCGAACAACAGCGAATCACCGAGAATAACCCCTATTTTGCCACCATCCGCAAGGCGTGGGCGGAAGGATTGCTGAACACATTCCGTCAGCTTCCTCCCTTCCCTGAGAGACAAAAATAGCCGCTTCACGACCACCAGAAGGCTATGCGTCAGCGGCGTCCATCACTTCCCGCAGCCAGCCGCAGCGCATTTCCGGTACGGCATCCAACAACCGTTGGGTATAATCATCCAGCGGCGGCGATAGCGCTTCGTCCACCGCGCCCTGACGAATAATCTGCCCGTTTTTCAATACCGCCACGTTGTCCGCGATTTCCCGGACAACATGGAGATCGTGGGTGATAAACAGATAAGAGACACCGGTTTCCTGCTGAATCTGCGCCAATAGCGCCAGTACATCCCGCGCCACCAGCGGATCCAGCGCAGACGTCGGTTCATCACAGACAATCACCGCCGGTGAAGCCGCCAACGCCCGGGCGATGCAAACGCGCTGCTTCTGACCGCCGGAAAGCGATGCCGGGTAGCGTTCGGCAACCGTCGCCGGCAACCCAACCTGATGCAGCAAATCACCAACGCGTATACGCCGCTGCACAGCAGGTAAGTCCGTCAGACAGGCGATGGTGCGTTCAATCTGCACCCCTACCGTCAAACGTGGATTCAACGCGGTATCAGGATGCTGATGGATCATTTGTATTGATTGCAAATGCTGACGGGTACGCTTCGCCAATCGGGCTGGCAGGCGCTCGCCATGTAGCAAAATGTCACCGCTTGTCGGAGAGATCAGCCCACAGACCGCACGCCCCAGCGTCGATTTTCCCGAGCCGGATTCACCAATGACCGCCAGCGTCCGTCCGCGGCCAAGTTGCAGCGAAACCGACGCCAGTACGCGCTGACGCTCGTAATGAACACTGACCGTGCGGATATCCAGCAGGGTAGCATCCGGCGGCGGCAGAGGCTGCCGGTGCCCGCCTCTTACCTGCAACAGTTGGCGGGTATAGTCTTCCTTTGGCTGAGCCAGCAGTTGCGCCGTTTCTCCGGTTTCAACCTGACGGCCGTTGCGCAACACCATGATGCGGTTGCTGAGCTGAGCAACCACGGCCAGATCGTGACTGATATAAAGCGCGGCGACGCCGGTTAAACGAATAATGTCGTCAATGGCTTTCAGTACGCCCAACTGCGTGGTGACATCCAGCGCCGTCGTCGGTTCATCAAAGATAATCAGCTCAGGCCCGGCGCACATCGCCATGGCAATCATTGCGCGTTGAAGTTGTCCGCCGGATACCTGATGCGGGTAGCGCTTGAAAAACACCGCGGGCTCCGGCAGAGAGAGCAGACCGAACAGCGTCAGCGCCCGTTCAATCGCCTGCTTGCGGGACAACACATGATGACGCACGGCGGCCTCAATCACCTGTTCGCCGATGGCTTGCGCCGGATTAAACGCCGCACTGGCAGATTGCGCCACGTAGGCGATGCGCATACCGCGGATTTTTCGCAGCTGCCGCGCCGTAAGCGCGGCCAGATTGATATTCTGCAACCAGATATTGCCGTGCTGAATACGCATGCCATGACGACAATGGCCGAGAATAGCCTGCCCGATGGTCGATTTCCCGGCGCCGGATTCGCCAATCAGCCCCAGCACTTCACCTTTTTTCAGGCTGAAGGAGATGTCCTGCACCAGCGTCTGGTCGCCCGCCACAACGCAAAGCTGCTCAACGCGCAATAAATCATCCATGTCGGCCTCCCTGCCAGTTGCGTTCGTTGCGGCTCAGCAGCCAGTCGGCTACCGCATTCAGCGAAATCGCCAGCAGGGCGATCGCCGCCCCCGGCACCAGCGCCGCCCAGACGCCAAACAGGATGCCGTCTTTATTGTCGCGCGCCAGTCCCCCCCAGTCCGCCGTCGGTGGCTGGATCCCCATGCCAAGAAATGACAGTGCGGACAGAAACAGCAGAATGAAAATAAACCGCATGGCAAACTCCGCCACCAGCGTGGTCAATGCGTTAGGCAAAATTTCCCGCCACAGGATCCAGCGCATGGATTCGCCGCGCATCCGCGCGACTTCAATAAATTCCTGCGCGGCGATGTCCACCGCCAGCGCACGGGCCACACGCAATACCCGCGTGGCCTCAAGCACCCCCAGCACCAGAATAATGGTCAGCGTACTCTTCGGCAGCATCGCCAGCACCACCAGCGCCAGAATCAACGTCGGGATCGCCATCAGCACATCGTTCACACGGGAAATCAGCTGATCCACCCAACCGCCACACACGCCCGCCAGAAATCCCAGCAGCGTGCCAAGCAAAAAAGCCAGCAGCGCCGCCATAGCCGTGACCGCCAGCGAGGTTCGCGTTCCCCAGATCAACCGTGAGAACAGATCTCTGCCCAGATTGTCCGTCCCCAGCAGGGCGTTATCCATCGGCCCCAGCCAGGCGCCGCCGATCACCTGTTCAGCCGGATACGGGGCAATCCACGGCGCCAGCAACGCCACCAAAATAAAAACGCTCAGCCCTGACAGGCCGAGCAGCGCGGAAGGTTTTATCGCAGGCATTCGGTAGAATCCATTTCTCTTAACATATTGCATTCTCCCACGTGGCTTACGCTGCCCCGGGAATCAACGAGCATGACGCAAACGAGGATTCGCGATCAGCGCGACCACATCCGCAAGGAGATTCAGCAAGATATAAATCGCCGCCAGCACCAGCGCACATCCCTGGATCACCGGCATATCGCGTTTACTGATGCTATCGACCATATACTGTCCCAGTCCGGCATAAACGAAGACGTTTTCTACAATAACCACGCCGACCATCAGATAAGCCAGATTCAGGACGATGACGTTGATAATCGGTCCCCAGGCATTCGGCAGCACATGGCGGAGTAAAATACCAGAAGGCGAGATGCCTTTCAGCAAGGCGGTATCAACATAGGCGGCGCTCTGCGCACTGATGAGCGCCGCGCGGGTCATATTACTCATATGACCCAACACCGCCAGTACCAGCGTGATGCAGGGCAAGGCTATCGCGGTCAACCGCGATGATAACGGCATGCCTTCACTCACGCTGCTGTTGCTGGGCAGCCAGAACAGCGTGATAGAGAAAATCAGGATCAGAAGATAACCCGAGAAAAACTCCGGCAGCGCCACCGCCGTGCGGGTAAACAGGCTTAATAATCGATCGAGCCAACTCCCCTGATAGCGCACGGAAAGAAACCCCATCAACAAGGCGAGCGGCACCGCCACCGCAGCGGTGACGCCTGCCAGAAACAGCGTATTTTCAAGGCGCGAGAGTAGCACGGGGGCGATATCCTGACGGCTGGTAAAGCTCTGCCCGAAATCCCCCCGCAATACTCCGCCCAACCAGGAGAGATAACGAGATAGCGCGCTTTGATCGAGCCCCAATTGCAGGTTCAGCGCCTTCACCGCTTCCGGCGTGGCGGATTGCCCCAGAATGGCCGTCGCCGGATTCCCCGGCAACAGCTGAATGCCGGCAAAAATCAGCACCGACACCACGACAATCATCAGAACGCCCACCACAAGGCGACGTAAAATCATCGCCAGCAGTGGAAAACGATCGCTAAAAAACCCGCCATTACCTGACATCAGGTTACCTGTATTCAGCTTGCCAGCCACACTTTCTCCGCAGCACGGTTGCCACTCAGCGGGAAGCCAGGAACCGCGTTCAGTCCTCTGACTCTAGTGCTGCACGCATCCAGCGCATCAGCATACAACGGGATAATCTCGCTGCCCTGTTCCACCAACATCAGTTGGATATCGTGGTAGATTTGACGCCGTTTGTCTTCATTCTGTTCGCCACGCGCGGATTCCACCAGTTGGTCAAACGCAGGTTCATGCCAGAAAGACTCATTCCACGGCGCTTTGCTGGTAAATACCAGCGACAGCAGCGCATCAGCCGTCGGTCGCATTGACCAGTTGGAAGACACAAACGGTTTCTTCATCCAGACATTATCCCAGAAAGCATCGTCCGGCACACGCTCCACCGTGAGCGGAATACCGGCACGCTGGGCTGATGCCTGATAGAGCTGACCCGCATCCACCGCGCCGGGGAAACCGGCATCGGCGACGGACAACACCAGCGGGCCGCTGAATCCGGCTTTCTGCCAGTGGTATTTGGCTTTTTCTGGATCGTAAGGACGCTGTGGAATGTCTTTGGCGAAATAGCGATTCGACGGGAAAATCGGGTTGTCGTTCGCCACGCTGGCGTAACCGCCCAGCACGGTATCGACGATCTGCTGACGATCGATGGCGTACTTCAACGCCAGACGCCCGTCCTGCGATGTGAAAGGCGCGACGTTACCCAGGCCGGGGAACGTGAAAATAAACGCGTCGCGTGAACGCAGCAGTTGCAGATTCGGCATATTTTCAATGCGGCTGACAATACGCGGGTTTACGCGGTTGATAATGTGCGCGGAGCCACTGACCAGCGCGGCCACGCGTGCGGTTGAATCGTTCATCGCCAGCGTTTCCACCGAATCGACATGTCCGCGTTCGCTGTTCCAGTGATTCGGATTACGTTTCACCCGCGTACGCACGCCCGGCTGGAAGCTTTCCAGAATAAAGGCGCCGGTGCCGATCCCTTTATCGAAGGATTCATTTTCCGGCGTAATGGCGAAATGCACATCACCCAGCAATGCAATAAATTCGACGTTCGGCTCACTAAGGCGAATGGTCACTTCAAGCGCCCCCGTCGCTTCCAGCGACGTGACCGGGTCCAGATAGCCTTTTACCGCCGAGCTGGATGTTTCGCCACGATGGTGATTAAGCGAGTAAACCACATCTTTCGCCGTCAACGGACGACCATCGTGGAACTGGACGCCGGAACGGATTTTTAAAATCCACAGGCGACCGCCTTCCGAGCTGTCCCAGGATTCAGCCAGCGATGGGATGAGATCCCCTTGTTCATCCAGTTCCACCAAATTATTGAACAGTTGGGAGCCGACAAAATACATGTAGGTTTCAAACCAGAACGCAGGATCCAGACGATCGGTACTGGAAGCGTTATCCACTCCCACAATCAGATGCCCGCCTTTTTTCGGCGTCTCATCGGCTTGCGCCCCCCAGGCATAGCCCAACGGCCAGCCCGCTGTCGCGGCGGCAACGGAAACAGCACAGGCACCCTTAATAAAATGACGGCGATTCATGATGTTATATTCCCTTCGTTATTCCATCTTTCGTGGAGTGATATGGTTATTATCGTTATCAAAAATACACTTATGACGTGTTATGGCGATTTTATCGCCGCGTGACCACGTTGACGGACGAGAAGACGCGTCTGTGCGCCCCGTTCACATCCTATCCTCTGTCCAAGAATCAGAACGCTTTCCGCCATCGTCACTACGCTGATGCATTAATAAAAAAATTATGAACACATTACTGAAAGCACTTCTGGATGTCTAGATGCCTTGATAGCTAAATACCGGCAATCCATTGCAACACCGCATATACCAAGCCTTTGCCGGCAGCGCTGCTTTTATGGTTATATTTTGTTCAAGTATGAATTGTCTTCGACATGCTATTTTCTTTGCTCTACATCAATAAAATGGTGAGATCTGCGCACCAAATTCAATATATAGTGTCTATCCTATAAACATCACCCATATGTAGTGTTTATCCACAATATCATCCACAGCCATCGCAGCCCTTGCCTGCTGCGGTTTTTGCCTGTGGATAACATTGACAGAGGAAGAAAACGTGAAACCAGTAGTGATTAAACGGGACGGTTGCCAGGTGCCTTTTGATGAAGTCCGTATCAAAGAGGCGGTTGAACGCGCGGCGCATGCGGCCGGTGTTAATGATGCTGATTACTGCGCAACCGTGGCCTGTGCGGTCGCTCAACAAATGCAGGATAAATCGCGTGTCGATATTCACGAAATTCAGAATGCAGTCGAAAACCTGCTCATGTCCGGCAACTACAAACAGCTGGCTCGTACCTACATTGAATATCGTCATGACCGTGATGTGGCGCGTGAGCGTCAGGGCCGTCTCAATCAGGAAATTCGTGGTCTGGTTGAACAAAGCAACGTGGCGCTGCTGAACGAAAACGCCAACAAAGACAGTAAAGTGATTCCGACGCAGCGCGATCTGCTGGCCGGAATTGTCGCCAAACATTACGCCAAACAATATATTCTGCCGCGTGATGTCGTATTGGCTCATGAACGTGGCGAGATTCACTATCACGATCTCGATTACTCGCCTTTCTTCCCGATGTTCAACTGCATGCTGATCGATCTCGACGGTATGTTGACCAAGGGATTCAAAATGGGGAATGCGGAAATCGAGCCGCCGAAATCGATTTCAACGGCCACCGCGGTGACCGCGCAAATCATCGCCCAGGTTGCCAGCCATATTTATGGCGGCACTACGATTAACCGCATCGATGAGATTCTGGCGCCGTTCGTCACCGCCAGCCATGCCAAACATAAGGCAATTGCTGACGAATGGCAGATCCCCAATGCCGACGACTATGCCCGTACCCGCACGGAAAAAGAGTGTTATGACGCTTTCCAATCGCTGGAATATGAAGTCAATACGCTGCACACCGCCAACGGTCAGACGCCATTTGTCACCTTCGGTTTTGGTCTGGGCACCCGTTGGGAATCTCGTCTGATTCAGGAATCCATCCTGCGTAACCGTATTGCCGGGCTGGGCAAAAACCATAAAACGGCGGTTTTCCCCAAGCTGGTCTTTGCTATCCGTGATGGCCTTAACCACAAGGCCGGCGATCCGAATTACGACATCAAGCAACTGGCGCTGGAATGTGCCAGCAAGCGCATGTACCCCGATATCCTGAACTACGATCAGGTCGTTAACGTCACCGGATCGTTTAAAACCCCGATGGGCTGCCGCAGCTTCCTCGGCGTATATGAAGAGAATGGTCAGCAAATTCACGACGGCCGCAACAATCTGGGCGTAATCAGCCTCAATCTGCCGCGTATAGCGCTGGAAGCCAACGGTGACGAAGTCCGCTTCTGGACGTTGCTAGACCAGCGTCTGGCGCTGGCGAAAAAAGCGCTGATGACACGCATCGCCAGACTGGAGAATGTGAAAGCGCGCGTAGCGCCGATTCTTTATATGGAAGGCGCCTGCGGTGTACGCCTGAAGGCGGACGATAGTGTGGCGGATATTTTCAAAAATGGTCGCGCCTCCATTTCTCTGGGCTACATCGGGATTCATGAAACCATCAACGCCCTGTTTGGCAACGAAGCCCACGTCTTCGACAATGAAACCCTGCGGGCGAAAGCCGTAGCGATTGTTGCTCATCTGAAAGCCGCCACCGATCGGTGGAAAGCGGAAACCGGCTACGGCTTCAGCCTGTACAGCACGCCAAGTGAAAACCTGTGCGACCGTTTCTGCCGTCTGGATATGGCCGAATTCGGCGTGGTGCCGGGCGTCACCGACAAAGGTTACTACACCAACAGTTTCCATCTGGACGTCGAGAAAAAGGTCAATCCTTACCAGAAGATTGACTTTGAAGCGCCCTATCCGCCGCTGGCGACCGGCGGATTCATTTGCTATGGCGAATATCCGAATTTGCAACATAATCTGAAAGCGCTGGAAGACGTCTGGGATTACAGCTATACCCGCGTGCCGTATTACGGCACCAACACGCCGATAGATGAGTGCTATGAATGTGGCTTCACCGGCGAATTCGAGTGTACCAGCAAGGGCTTCACCTGCCCGAAATGCGGAAATCATGACTCATCTCGCGTCTCCGTCACCCGTCGCGTTTGCGGTTACCTCGGCAGCCCGGATGCCCGCCCGTTCAACGCCGGTAAGCAGGAAGAAGTCAAACGCCGGATCAAGCACTTGGCTAACGGTCAACTGGGGTGATTATCTCAGGCCGCAGGGAGCGCGGCCTCACCTTTATCAAATGGCTTTATCGACATGAATTATCACCAGTATTACCCGGTTGATGTGGTCAACGGACCCGGTACGCGCTGCACTCTGTTTGTCGCCGGGTGCGTGCACCAGTGCCCTGGATGTTACAACAAAAGCACCTGGCGGATTAATTCCGGTCAGCCGTTTACCCAGACCATTCAGGACCGGATTATCGCCGATCTGCAAGACACCGAGATCCCCCGGCAGGGTATTTCCCTGTCCGGCGGCGATCCGCTCCACCCGCAAAATGTTCCTGAGATCCTGAAACTGGTTAAGCGGATACGCGCGGAATGCCCCGGCAAAGATATCTGGGTGTGGACGGGCTATGTACTGGCGGAACTGACGGCGGAACAGCAACAGGTGGTGGATCTGATCAACGTACTGGTTGACGGCAAATTCGTGCAGGATCTGAAAGACCCTTCGTTAATCTGGCGCGGCAGCAGCAATCAGGTTATTCATCACCTGCGCTGACGCCGCTCCGCCATCCTGTTCCACCCGGCGCTCAGGAAAAGCGGCTGCCAGTAACCGACCTTATTAATTATTGCAGCGATTTCTGCCCGCCCAGCGCACGCAGCCGATCGGACTCCAGCACCGTGACACGCGCTTTAGGTTCGGGGGAGAATGCCTGATTCAATAGCGCCTGAGCCACGATCTTCCCTTCAATGGCGCGCCACCTGGCCGGAAACAACCGAAACAGCGGCGCAGTCAGACTTTCCAGCAGACGGCTGTCTTTTCTTTCGCCCAGCAACATCGACGGTTGCGCCAGCGTCAGGTGCTGCCAGCCCTGCTGACGTAAGGATTCCTCCGTTTCTCCCTTCACCCGGGAATAGAAGAAAGGCGAGGCCGCATTCGCGCTGAGCGCGCTGACAACCAGCAGATGTTTTGCTCCCAGCGCCAATGCCACTTTTGCGCCTTCCACCACCAGCGTGTAATCCACATAGCGAAAAGCCTTTTTGCTTCCTGCCGTTTTGATCGTGGACCCGAGGCAACAAAAAGCGATATCAATGGGGGAAATCAACTGGGAAAGCGCCACAGAGAGATCGGCGTTGTGTGGATTCACCAATTTTTCAGAAGGAGGCAACGGTTTACGAGTAGGCGCGTAAATCGTTTCAACCCGGTGATTGACCTTTAAAAGCTGCAACAGTTCATTGCCTACCAGCCCCGTCGCACCTAATAGCAATACCCGGCTCATACATTTTCCTCTGGTTATCTATCTTTTAACATCATGACGTCATTGCTCAGTTCGTTGCCAATGGCGTTTCTTCCCAAAACCCAACGTATTGTCCGTCATTTTCAGTTCGGTTAATTGTAAGCGCCACACGGGCGCCTTGACGGATCGGGCGATGGGAAAACGGGAGTTATAATGTGCTCTTGCCTGTTGCTCATCCTCCCCTTGCAATAGCTCGGCCCGCGCCTGAAACTGAACCCCCTTGATCAGCATGACGCTTTTCGGCTGGCCGCTGACCGTCCCGGCAACCCGCGGTTGCCGTCGCATCAGTTCACCATGACGAGTGTGTAACTCCGTCATCAGGTAAAAGGCTACCTGCTGTTGGTCATAAGTATAGAAGCAACTCGCACACCATAAATCCGAATTATCGCCCACGCATAAGGTGAGCACGTGCAGCTTCTTTAGATAACGAGAAATAGCATCAAGCGCGAGCGCCGTCTCTCTGGGTTCTTCTGACATGCCGGCTCCTTCAATCAAGTTTCTGCACAAACGTATCCTGCGCAGTCAATAAACGCCCTTGCGCAGAGTGGGGCAACATGGCTTGCAGAGGCTTCACCAAACTCGGCATTGGTTTCCGGGCTGCTCCATATCTTAAGACGATTTTTTCCCTTGAATAACGCATCTTGTCTGGCCCGATTTTTTACCCGCTTTGCCATTTTTAGCCACAGCCGGACGGCCTGATGCGGCTTTTTTCGCTGATGACTTAGGGGATAGCGGCGGCGCAGTAAAGCGGGTCAACGCAGGACGACTGGGTGATCCGCCCTTTGTGCCTGAACCACCGCGCGGCGCGGCGCGTTCCCCCGGCGCTTCTGCCGGGATCAGGCAGTCAGGCCGGTTGCCAATCAACCGTTTCATCCCCATTGCGACCAAAGCGTCGCGGATCAGAGGCCAGTTCGCCGGATCGTGATAGCGCAGCAGCGCTTTATGCAGGCGACGCTGACGTTCGCCCCATGGCACCACCACATCTTCACTCTTGTAATCCACTTTGCTCAGCGGATTCTTACCGCTGTAATACATGGTGGTGGCATTCGCCAGCGGGGAAGGATAAAAGTTTTGTACCTGATCCAATCGGAAACGGTTTTCCTTCAACCATAGCGCCAGATTGACCATATCTTCATCCCGGGTTCCCGGATGCGCGGAGATAAAATAGGGGATCAGATACTGCTGCTTTCCCGCCTGTTTTGAATAGGTGTCAAACAGCTGTTTGAAGCGATGATAGCTGCCCATGCCGGGCTTCATCATTTTCGACAGCGGCCCCGCTTCGGTGTGTTCCGGCGCGATCTTAAGATATCCGCCCACATGATGCTCGGCCAGTTCCTTGATATAACGCGGATCTTCCACCGCCAGATCGTAACGGACGCCGGAAGCGATGAGGATTTTTTTAATACCTTTCAGGCTGCGGGTGCGCCGATAAAGCTTAATGGTCGGCTCATGGTTGGTATCCATGTGCGAACAGATTTCGGGGTAAATACAGGACGCCCGCCGACAGGTCTGTTCGGCGCGCGGCGACTGGCAGCGCAGCATATACATATTTGCCGTCGGGCCGCCCAAATCGGAAATAACACCGGTAAATCCCGGTACGCGATCGCGGATCTCTTCGATCTCTTTGACAATCGACGCTTCCGATCGGCTCTGGATGATCCGCCCTTCATGTTCGGTGATCGAACAGAAGGAACAGCCGCCATAACACCCGCGCATGATATTGATCGAAAAACGGATCATATCGTAGGCGGGAATGACGGCATTACCGTAAGAAGGATGCGGGACACGCTGAAACGGCAGGGCAAATACCGCATCCATCTCTTCAGTCGAGAGGGGGATCGCCGGCGGATTAATCCAGACGTAACGGTCGCCATGCTTTTGCATCAAGGCTCTGGCACACCCCGGATTGGTTTCGTGATGCAATATCCGCGACGCATGGGCGTACATCACCTTATCGCCCTTCACTTTCTCGAAGGACGGTAACAGCACATAGGTTTTTTCCCACGGCTTAGGCTTCGCTGCTCGTACGGTGATTGGCTGAGCCGAATCCTGCACGGGGAGTTCACCTTCGACGCAGGGTAAATCTTCACCGTAAGGATTCATGATCGGTTCAATGCGACCGGGCTTGTCGAGTCGCGTTGAGTCAACCCCCGTCCAGCCAATCAACGCGGTTTTACGCATCACGGCGGTATTGCGCACATCCTGAATATCGCTTATCGCTTCACCCGCCGCCAACCGATGCGCAACCTCCACCAACGGGCGCTCGCCGTTACCATAGACCAGCATATCCGCCTTGGCATCCACCAGCACCGAGCGCCGCACGGTGTCGGACCAGTAGTCATAGTGCGCGATACGCCGCAGGCTGGCTTCAATACCGCCCAGAATCACCGGTACGTCGTTATAAGCCTCCTTGCAACGCTGGCTATACACCAGCGTGGCGCGATCCGGCCTTTTCCCACCGATATTGTCGGGCGTATAGGCGTCGTCATGACGTAATTTGCGATCCGCCGTGTAACGGTTGATCATTGAATCCATATTTCCGGCGGTGACGCCAAAAAACAGATTGGGCTTACCGAGACGCATAAAATCGTTTTTTGACGTCCAGTCGGGCTGGGAAATGATGCCGACGCGAAATCCCTGCGCTTCCAGCATTCGTCCGATAATCGCCATGCCAAAACTCGGATGATCAACGTATGCATCACCGGTCACCACGATCACATCACAACTGTCCCACCCCAGTTCATCCATTTCCTCCCGCGACATCGGGAAAAAGGGGGCGGTACCGTAACACTCGGCCCAATAGCGCGGGTATGAGAACAGTGTACGTTCGGGCTGGATCAGGCTGATTGGCATGGCATTCTTCGTTGTCAAAATTGGGGTTAGGTCAACCCGGTTAATATTTGATAGTTTATTAACCAGGGGACAGAGCGCGGAATTATACGTGGACAAAAATAAAACTGCTGGCCAGAGTCACGCGGATATGCGACGGATCAAGACTTTCGCCCCAGAACTGCTCTTAACTATGCGGGAGCACCCATTACTTCAGTGATGCTCCCCACTAAATCGCATTTCTCAACCATAGCTATTAATTTATCGTTCTCAAGAGAACGCGAAGCGTGGTTCGTTCGCTGGCAGGGAAAGCTGATTGGCATGATATTGATTACTCCGGGACTCAGGGCGGCGGCTCAGCAGCGTTAATGCCGCTGCCGGTACAAGGAAAAACGATGATTTCAATCACAGCAGGTATGACAGAGCGATACAGCCGCACACCTTTTGGCGTCCTGGCGCTGCGGGGATATCAGGAAAGCGCCGGGGGATTACGGCGTTTTCGGGAGCAGGCGGACAGTGAACTGGCGAAACTCCGGCAGACGCATGGCAATAGGGACAGAAAAGCGCTGGTCGATGCCGACCATACCCTTGCCGCCTACGTGCGCTATTACAAAAAATTCAAGAAAACCTATCACGTTCTCCCGCAAATCGAATCAGCGCTGAACGGGAAAAGTCTGCCTGACGCTCCGGGACTCATACAGGCGCTGTTATTGGCCGAGCTCACCACGTCACTGTTGATTGCCGGCCATGACCTGCAACATCTGACATTGCCGCTGACCATTGATGTGTCGCAGGGTAACGAGCACTATTTGGCAGCCGGCGACCGTGATGTTCAGCCGAAGCTCAATGACATCTGCCTCAAAGACCGGGATGGCATCATCCTGAGCATTATCTACGGCCAGGACGACAAGTCGCGCATTACCGACACTACCCGTGACGTACTTTTCTTCATTGACGGCGTCCCCGGCATCGAGCATGCCGTTATGGAAGCCGGGCTGGATCACCTGCTTGACCTGCTTCGGACCCTGTGCCCTGATGTCGGGGTTGAGTACCACTCCATAATCGAAGCATAGCCCTCTGCTACGCGTTCATTCCAGACGCCGCCAGGCTCGGCATCGGATACAGGAACCACTCGCATCAATCCGGTACTGCCAGTCAAGAATCGTTTTTTATCCCCGTTGGTACGGGGAATACAAACGCGCCAAAGCCGGCCAGGTCATCGGCAACGGTTTATCCCCGCAGGCGCGGGGAATACCCCCGGTTGTTCATCGTCGAAGCCGGTAACAGCGGTTTATCCCCGCGGATGCGGGGAATACATGTATACAGAACTGGCTAAGGTCTGGTTAGCCGGTTTATCCCCGCGGGCGCGGGGAATACAGTTTTTCTACGAATTCAAAGCAGCCGCAGTACGGTTTATCCCCGCGGGCGCGGGGAATACATTACTCCAATCTGCAAATATCAGACATCTATCGGTTTATCCCCGCGGGCGCGGGGAATACACATGTCGTGGTGAGCATTCTGATGGCTAGCGCGGTTTATCCCCGCGGGCGCGGGGAATACGATATCAAGGCTCGTCATTCTTAGTAGCTCCACGGTTTATCCCCGCGGGCGCGGGGAATACGGTTTGCAGAATTACGGGATTTGATACGCGAGCGGTTTATCCCCGCGGGCGCGGGGAATACTTTCGTTCACCACAAAGATCCCTGAGTTATTACGGTTTATCCCCGCGGGCGCGGGGAATACTTGTTCGAAAAGTTTCTCAAAGGTAGAGAAATCGATTTATCCCCGCGGGCGCGGGGAATACTATTCTTTCGCCGCCGTGTCTATCATCACATACGGTTTATCCCCGCGGGCGCGGGGAATACACAATGACCGCCTACTACAACGAGATAGATCCCGGTTTATCCCCGCGGGCGCGGGGAATACGATTGACCGGTACGCCGGTAACACATATCCCCCGGTTTATCCCCGCGGGCGCGGGGAATACGGGGGTGTGCGAATGAAGAAAACGAGAGACTACGGTTTATCCCCGCGGGCGCGGGGAATACGATAAGTGCCGGCAAACGCTCAATTAATGCCTCGGTTTATCCCCGCGGGCGCGGGGAATACCAACAGGTTTTTCTAAAAATATTTCAATTCCGCGGTTTATCCCCGCGGGCGCGGGGAATACGTATCTGAAAAGCCGACGAACTCCCATACTCACGGTTTATCCCCGCGGGCGCGGGGAATACACCGGACGCGTATGTTTCCACAACCTGGAATGCGGTTTATCCCCGCGGGCGCGGGGAATACTGGCGCAATGATGGCGGGAGATATTGAAATCGCGGTTTATCCCCGCGGGCGCGGGGAATACGTTTGCTGACGAGCGGCACTTATGGCCGTCCTTCGGTTTATCCCCGCGGGCGCGGGGAATACACTAAGTGTAGTGTATTGTTTTATAAAGGTTTATTTGAAAGGATAAAATCCACCAAACTTTCCCTATTTTTAAAGAACTATAACTTATTGATTTTCAGGTGGATAGAATGAGACTAACCGCAGTCCGTCCAGGTCTACCGGCATACGGCGGTTTTCTCCCCAGGTTTGAAATTCAAAACCGGACTCGGTGTTCGTTGCCCATGCCATCACCACGTTTCCCTGTTCAGCCAATTCAACAATTTGCTGCCAAATCATTTCCCTGATGCGCTGCGACGTATCGCCGACATAGACGCCCGCCCTCACCTCCAGCAGCCAAATAGCCAAACGTCCGCGTAGACGAGGCGGTGCATTCTCTACCACAACCACTAACATACTCATTTCAGCGATGCCCCCGATGTCCGATATCACCAAGCGTTTTGGGCTCAGGAATGGCTGGCGGTTGCGCGTCTTCAGGCGGCAGCGGCGGGTTGATACCTCCGGCAGAAAGCACGTCTTCGATGAGGGGGATAAGTCTGCCAAGCGTTTTCTGGCTGCGGAAAATATCGCGGCAGGCGAGGCGCACTTCACGATCGGGCTCGGCTGGATTACGCGCCGCAATTTCAAAGGCTTTGGGAACCACACCGTCAAACTTGATGATATCGGCAATGTCATAAACAAAAGATAGCGGTTTACCACTGTGGACAAACCCGATCGCGGGGGCATACCCCGCTGCCAGCACCGCCGCCTCCGTGATACCGTACAAGCAGGCAGTAGCGGCGCTAATGCACTGATTAACTTTGTCGCCCCGCGCCCAATCCTTCGGATCATAACGCCGTCCATTCCACTTTACGCCATACTGCTGCGCCAATAACGTGTACGTTTGCCGGACTCTGGCGCCTTCAATACCCCGTAATTGATCGACCGAACGTCGGCTTGGCGCCGGTTCGCCAAAGCGCAGTTCGAACATCTTCCGCACCACTTTCAGGCGCAATTCTTCATCCAGCGCCAGTTTGGCCTGATAGAGCAACTTATCCGACCGCGCGCCGCCGGGCTGTCCGGAGGCGTACAGCCGCACGCCCGCCTCGCCGACCCAGACGAGCAGCGTTCCCACCGTCGCTGCCAGCCGCACTGCCGCATGAGAAACCCGCGTTCCCGGCTCCAGCATGATGCAAGCCACCGAACCGACGGGAATGTGTGTGCGAACGCCGGTTTTATCCACCAGCACGAACGCGCCATCGATGACGTCGATCTGTCCGTATTGCAGAAAAATCAATGAGACGCGATCTTTCAGCGGAATCGGATTCAAGGGAACATACATGGTCAACCCTCCTTGTCATAACCAGTGCTACGCTCGTTTCAGTAACAGTAATCCGCATCCTAACGCTTTACTTTTCCCCAGCCCTTGCCGGACCGCCTCGGCAAAGCGGTCGGCGTCCGTAATGTGCAATATGCCGTCATAGTCAACGCTGCTGAACATAATCGCGGCGGACTGACCGGGCTTATTGAAACGATGGCGTTGATATCCATCCACCCGACATGGCGACTCAACGGAGAAACCGCTTTTTTCGCCCTGACGCCGTAACCAGTCGAACGCGCGCTGTTGCTGGTGCCGCCAGAGTTCCTCGCCATCCAGTCCGGCGGCTTTTCCCTGCTGTCGGGCATCCATCAGTATGTCGCTGCGCTTGCCGTCACGCGTTACCACCGGGTTGGCCCGCAGCGAAAATATCAGCGCCATGCCGTTACGCCACTGCGGTTGATAAGGTTTGGTTTCTATCCGAAACAGATTATGCTCAGCCTGCGGCGGCTGGCTGGAAAGCAGGAAAAACACGCTTTCCGCTTCACGCACATCCTCTCTAAATAGAAACTGACGCTGCGGCTGGTCGGGGAAAAGCTGCCAGAGCCACTGGTGGCTGGCATAACCGCCGGCATTCTGCCGCTTCTCCGCCATAACGCGCGGTAAGGCGGAAAGCCGTAGCGTTATTCTGGAAAAATACATTATTTCTCTCCTTTCCAGTCGCCGGCGTATTGTACGCGGTACGTGAACTGCCAGCGCCGACGGTCGGCAGGCTGATCGTTACGCGATATCTGATGCGATAACCTCAGCCCGGTATCGCTTTCCTGTTCCCAGTAGCACAATCCGTCCGCGAGATTAATGGTTATCAGCGCCGGATCGTTGAGCGCCGGCTCCCGGCTGGCCTGCCGCCAAACCTCGGCCAGCGAACCGGAAAACAAGTGTGGCGCAAGCGGCAGCGCAGGCGGACAGCTTTTACGCCCGAAATAGAGCGTAAACACCGGCGACAGCAGCGCCTCGCACAGTGCGTCTAACGAATAGGGCGCGCCCGGCGTTTCGCTAATCGCGATGTGATAATAAGCGTCGCAGCGGTATTCGCGTGAGGTCAACATGGTTTCCAGCGACTGTCCGGACTCCGGACGCAGTTCATCACGTCGGGTATAGCGCGGCACTTTGCGGTTTTCCTTTGGCATCTGTACCGTGTGATAGTCGTTCAGCCAGGTATCGCGCCCTGACAATGGACGCACCGCCACATGGTAATGTTGGTTGAAGGTGTGCAACGCGTGATGATCGTCACGCCGAATCCCCAGCGCCGCCGCCAGCATCCCCAACAGCGCCGACCGGCTGGGCACCGTAGCGGTATGACGCACCTCGCCGACCGCCGCTTCTCCCCATGACACCAGCGGAGCGTAAATCTGGAAAACCAGATAGTTGTCCATGTTGTTCTCCTACCGGCTGATAAAATCCAGCAATCCCTTCAGCGTTCCGTTTTCCGCTTCCACGTCCAGTTCATAAGACTGGCTGCCCTGTTCCGGCGCATAAACGCGATCAAACCTGGCCTTTTGTTTACGCAACAGCTCAATGGCATCCTGCACCTGATCCTCGCTGCGAACGGGTTTAAAGAACGCCACGGACAGCGTACGCGGCTGCGCCGTGCCTTTTTCCGCTAACGCATAGGAAGCATACGCCCGGCTGGCGAAGCTGTTCTGCTTACCGCCCGGCGGGACGGTCAGCGCCGTTTCCGCCAGGGCACGCAACGTGCGCTCCACCAGCGCCTCATCGTTATTCAGGTTTTCCAGCAACAGATCGCGATTAATGCAGAGATAGTGGTAAAACAGCGATGAGGCAAAGCCCTGTTCACCCATATGGGCCGAACCGCTGTCTTCCGCCGTATTCAGATCATCCACCGCGGTAAAAAAATCATCTTCGATCGTCACCGCGCTGACGCCCAGCGCATGCGCCACCTGACAGGCGGCTTCAACATTAAATGCGGGACTGGAAGCCAGCATCCGGCCAAACAGCGCGATATCCACGCTGGTCGCATCATTGCGCAGCAGCGCCAGTTCATCGCCGGCAGGCTCACGTGATTCCGCCGCCAGACGGGCAATCAGTTGGTCGATCCGTTCTTTTTCCTGCACGCTAAAGTGTACCAGTTGCTCAATGTCATATTTCTCCAGCTTGTCTTCGCTGCCCTTCTCTTCTTTTTTCAGCTTGCCAAACTGAGCGGCAATGCTCAGTGCCGCTTTATCCGCCAGTTTTTCATTCAGGCCCGCCGCCGTGAGCTTGACGTATACCTCGCGCCCCAGCCGACGACTCCGGGTACCAATATGTCCATCAAGCGCTTCTTCGAATACCTCGGACGTACGCCATGCGCGTTTCAGGCTCTGCGAGGAAATACGCAGGCGCTCAACGCCGCCGACAATCGCGGTTTTCGGCCGGCCCGCATCGTCACGATTCAGGTTGGAGGACGGGTAAGCGGTTAAAAAATGGAGCTGAATAAAGGTTGTCATCGGTTATTCCTTATCTGATGGTTCGGCTGTGTTCGTCTGGCCTTCTGTGCCTGAATCCTGCGAAGCTTGCGCATATTCACACGCCCAGCGCACCGCATTGCGTCGCAGCGGATGAATATCCGGCATACGATTTTCCCGGCGCGCCTGCCATTCATCCGCCCACAGGAAAATGCCGTCCGCCAGCGACGGCAGGTTCACGCCGTCTTCGCCGCGTATTTTTACGGCGCGAAAAAGCTGGCGATATAACTCATCCGGCGTCGCCGCCCGTTGCAGCCGTTCAAAACGCAGTGGGGACAGGTAAGCGCGGTCGCTGCCTTTGATTTTCTCGCCGAGCTGCGCGGCAAAACTTTTTTTATCTTTTGGTAAGGTGTTTCTTGCCGCATGAGCCGCGACGGAAACAAAAATGGACAGCGCCATAATGCGCGTTTCACTGGTCAATCGCTGGCTCAGCGATGCCGCCAGATCGTGATACCCGACGCAGGTCAGCACGCCATAGGGCGCGTTAGCCCGGCGCAATTCAGCTCGCCGCGCGCGACCGTTATACGTCGGGTTACGACGGTGCTGTAGGCCATCAAACCAGCGGTTAATCCTGTCTGCCTCATCGCTGTTGATCACCAGAAGATCGGCCGTGTTCGCCATAAAATGCCTCCTACGTTTATCCCTGCATCTGAGTAATGAGCTGCGCCGCTTTTTGCTTATCGAAAAACGCGGTCATTTTTTTACGCGTAGCGGCCGCGGCCGCCAGATCGCGGTGTTCATCCGGGTTAGTGAATACGCGGGCGTCGTAGGTGGAGAGCAAATAGTGATACAGCGAACGCCGCCATGTCTTGAGTGCAACAGCCGGGCTGACGTTCTGCCCCAGCGCCTGACAAAAACGGACAAATCCCGGTTGGGTTTCCTGCCAGAAGGCGACATCAATAGCGCTAAAATCCCCTTTGACGTCTTTCGGGCGCGAAAACCAGGCTTCCTTAATTGACTGCCGCAGCAACCCTACGCTGTCCCGCGCCAGATCGACCGCCAGTTCCAGGTAATCCTTATATTCACGCAGACTATCGTGCAACAGCGGGATGCGATGCTCATACCAGCAACGCGCTTTCATATTGTCCATGTCATAACCAAAGCACCATAATCCGGCTTTGCGCAGCGGCCGACGTTGCGCATTTTGTCGCACCGCCGTGGCTGGGAACATCCGGTTATGCTTGTCCTCGCTTTTGACGATAAGACCGAGCCAGTCGCGGTACGCCAGCCCGCCCGGCTGGCCTTTAACCGACAGGAACGGCGCTGCGTCATCTTTCAGCGCCTGCCGATAGGGCGTCAACGGATGCCGCCAGCAGTCGTACTGAATACCGTAATTTTTGCTGCGATAGTGCGTGAGCAGAGACGTCGATATTGCGCCGCACAGATCGCACTCGCCCTGTTGCACGGTAGTGAAATCCAGTTCGATGCGGCGCGGCATCCCCCAGTAGGCCTGTAACAGATGCGCGTTTTCCGGCGTCACCGGCGGATGCGCGCCATCGCTGGTTGGCGTGGCGGCCAGCCAGGGGAAAACCGACGCATCAACGGCGCCGGCGGGGATCGCCTCCCGCGTGACGACGTTCATCCAGAGTTTTTTCCACAGCGGCAGATGGGCATCTTCCGGCATCAGCAGCGTGGTGATTGGCCCGCCGCCGCGCATGCCGGTGCGGTGCCCCTGCCCGCCTGACGGGGCGTTGGTTTGCAGCGTGAACAGCGCCATTGCCGCGCAGTGCGGACACACGGCCTTGACCGTGCCGCGCTTGATAAAGTGATCTTTATTCAGCTTGAGCGTATTACCGCCGGGCGCCTCGATCAGTAAACCGGATATCGGCGCCGCCTCGCTGTCAAGCGTGTCGAAATCCTGCATAAACGCGGGCTTGTGCGCGCCAAACCGCATTGCGGGCGCCAATGAAGCCAACGCCTGCGGCCAGCCGGCGCCAAGGCCATCCTCCCAGATATCCTCCCACGCATCGTCATCGGCGGGGGAATAAGCGGTCTGTAACAACCCAATAAGCAGTTGATAGGCCGCCCCCTGGAAATCGGCGCGCGGCCAGACGAGATCGATAATGTCGTTGTCGGCGAGTTGCTGCGGGGAAATCTTGTCAATCCGGCCATCCGCATGCACGGCGGGCAGCCATTGTGTTTCAATCAATGAAAACATCAATTCCTCCTGAGTATGCCGCGTCCGTGCGGCAATATTCTTATGGTGATGATGCTACCGCCTGATATTTATTAACTTATTCAAAAAGCCATGTCAGAAATATGGGTCACGTTTCTAAAAAACAGAGTCTAATATCACTAAAAATCCTATTAATTAAGTTAAACTCTGGCGGTTCCCTCTATGAGAGGGATTAACCAATAATGGAAACGCTCTTTCATACTTCCCCGCGCCAGCGGGGATAAACCGGGCGGCGGCGCGGGTATTCAAGTGACGGCCTAAGTGTGTTCCCCGCAACCGCGGGGACAAGCCGCACGGATGCGGCATCGCTCGCAAAGTCTGCTACCAGAAAAACGCTCCCCTTGCCTGTGGCTATCTATCAGCCTGTAATAGCGCCATACTGAACGGCTCGTGCTACTCATAGGTTAATTGACAGGTAACTACAAAGTGCCACTCTGTTCCACAAAGTAGCACTGTAGAGAGGCTAATATGCCAACAGTAAAAATTCGCCAGCAAGGCGGAGCCTTAATCGTCACCATCCCGCGTGATTATGGTAATGAACTGGGATGGGAGGTTGGAACAGAGATCACCGTTGAACGCAATGGTGAAGGGATAAATCTGCAACCGGCTAAAAGAAAACCGCGTGGTAAGTTCACTGTAGAAGAACTACTGACTCAAATTGATAGTGAAGAGATCGCAGCGCTTAACGAAGACATTAAGACGTTTACCGATGCTGCGCCAACAGGCAAGGAATACTGGTAATGGTTGGAGCTCGTATTCCCCAAAAAGGCGATATCTGGCATTTTAGTCCCGATCCCGTTTTTGACCGGGAGTTAAAAGGCGATCACTATTGCATCGTCATCACGGAAGAAGCATTGAATGCAGCGTTAGGTGTCGCCATTTGCTGCCCTATCTCAACCAAAGCCGAAGCTGCCCGTTCCGCTGGCGTGACCGTCGCTGTTACCCCAATAGATACGGATCGCGGTGATTTACGAGGTGTGGTTCTATGCCACCAGGCTCAGGCGGTAGATCTCATCGCAAAAGGCGCCACATTTGAAACGGTAGCAGAGGATGTGCTTACGCAAGATGTCATTATTAAATTGATCAACCTTATTGACCCACAATAAGCGCCTATTTTCAAATAACGTAATAGCATAGAGAATCAGGCCTCCCGGGTAAGTTCAAGGCTATCTTTCAGTTGGAAATTGTCCTTACCCGTTGGTATATCGCGTATCCTGAATACTCAACCCCACTGTTTTGCTGTAAAAGGCGTGACTTTCCACGTTGTTCAACAGCAGCACCTCAGCGTGCGGCCGATGCAACTGCTGGCGAAACTGCTCCAGCGCTTCGCCTTCCAGCACGGGCAATGACTTTTTATGTTTCTGCCACCAGCTTTCCCGTATCTGCAAGCGGCTTTTTTCCCACGCAAACTCTTCTGGCGGAGCGTAAGGCAGCGGCAGATGACCTTCTTCATCCGGCACACGCGCCAGATAAATATCCAGCGTCGCTTCCCCCAGCCGAGTGGAAATTTCCACGGCGTCACTCCAACCCGAGTCGCTGGACCTGGCGCAGTAGCCATGCACTAACGCCAGCGACGACTGTCCGGCTATCGACCGCTGACTATACTGTTTCCCCAGCACGATGTTGGCGATTGCCTCCAACGCGGCGGGCGCCGCAATCTGCTCTTCATAGACGCTGTTAATCAAGGTCCGGGCATCTTCCGGCATTCTGATCGCCCCACGTTCACGCAGGATAGCCTGCGTGCGCCACAATGCCGCGTGGTCGGGATACACATAGCCGCTGTTGCGCAGTTCGCTGCCCAGCCAGTCGGCGTCGACTTCAGGCTGCCATTCCGGCGCCAGAACATGCAGTACGGCAGCGGGGCGCTCATCGGTCAGCGGCGCTTGGTCCCGCGCCGTTTTCCGGCGGCCATCAAGACGGCGAATATGCCGCTGTAAACGCCCGACTCGTTGGATCAGCAAATCAATCGGCGCTAAATCGCTAATCATGTTATCCACATCAATATCCAGCGACTGTTCAACCACCTGCGTGGCAATCAGCACTTTGCCCGAACGCTGTGCGGGCGTGCTGTCTTTACCAAACCGGCTCAGCGCCTGTTCTTCAATCGACAGACGATCGCAAAAGGCGAAACGGCTATGGAACAACAACATGTCATCCTGTGCCACGCCTTCCGCCACCAGTTGGCGATAGACCGCAATGGCATCATCCACACTGTTTCTGATCCAGCATATTGATTGTCCCGCCGCTATTGCCGCCTTGATGATCGCAATACCTTGTTCTCTGGCGGTCAGCCAGCCGATGGTGACTTCACGCTTCACTTCCTGTCGGGTTTCCAGCGCATTTTCCCGCAATCCCTGCCGGTTAAGCTGGGTAAACCACGGATAACGCGCATCAGGATCGGGTTGCCATCCCGTTTCACATGCCAATCCCTGCGCAAAAGCCCGCGTCAACCTTTCACGCAGACTGAGCGGCAACGTTGCGGTCAACACGATCGCACTGCCTCCCTGCCGGGCATGGAAACCGAGCAAATGTTCGATCAGCTTGCTCATGTAGGCATCATAGGCATGGATTTCGTCCAGAATGAGGATCTTATGCTGTAATCCCAGCACACGCAGCGACTGATGGCGGAACGGCATCACCGCCATCAATGCCTGATCGAGCGTTCCCACCCCGACATCCGCCAGCAGCGCCTTCTTACGCGAATCAGCAAACCAGATATTGCAGTCTTTGCTGGCGGTATTCTCTCCATTGTCGTACTGCGTCTGTCCCTGACTTTCGCCCTCCCACAGCGATTGCGTGAAGGTATGCGACATATGACGCGCGCCGTGCGCCAACATCAGGGACGGAGAATGATCAGGCCGATAGAGCGCCCGGTATGCTGCGGATAACCGCTGATACATGGCATTGGCCGTCGCCATCGTCGGCAAACCGACATAAATGCCCCCGCCTTTTTGCTGCGTCATCAGCCGATGCGCCAAGATCATCGCGGCTTCCGTTTTACCCGCGCCGGTGACATCTTCCAGAATAAAAAGCTGCGGTCCGTCGGTGGAAATATCAGCCCCCAGCGCCTGCTGTTGCAACGGCGTCGGTTGCTGGATAAACGGAAATAGCTGTTGGATATGTTGAAAAGACGAAGGCGCCGGCGTGCGCGGTAAACGTGAGACGACTTTTTCCGCCGTCGGTAACGCATGGCGCTGCCAGTAATCGCACAGTGGTATCGGCTCGCTGCAATAGCGAAAATCCTGCTGACGCGATCCCAGCCAGTCAGCCAGAACGGTCAGCCCGGCAAGCGCCCAACTCTGTTGTTTCAGCGTTGCCTGCCAGCGTCGGTCGGCAAAACAGGCGGGCAAGGAAGAAAGATCGGGGAAAACGGAAGTTAGATCGCACAGATAGTCCTTAACCGCCAGATAATCATCAGCGTGAAAAGCCAATTTTCCCTTGCATCCCGGTTCAGGAGGCTTGCCGTGGTGCCCGGTCATGATGTTCAGCCAGATATCCAGCGTTTTCTGAACGGAACCAGATATATCGCCAAAAGGAAAAATCGGCGGAATATCGTCACGATATTCCCACAGCCAGAAACCTAATGAATCATGTCGGGCGGAATCGACCTGTCCTGTGTTTTGTACTAACGGCGAGTCGGGATGACTATATTTCCGTTGAAACCCACGGGCGAACTTTCCAATATCATGCCACGCCAGAAAATAAGCAAACCACTGTGCCCCGTTTTCATTATCTAATTCAAGTTCAGAGAATATATTGTCAGCCTGGAAATAATTTTTCTTTAATAAAAAATATCCGCAGGCGGCCACATCAAGGCAATGGTAAGGCAGCAGATGATAATCATCCCCGCCCAGCTTATCCGGTGATTTACGGGCTTTTCCCCAATAACGAAAATAACGCTGATCGGCTGCGTCTTCATTCGCCATCTGCATTCACCCCGTCACCCTATTCCCACCCAATTAACTTACGCTGACGGATTATTCTCCACCAGCGCCATGATATTCCCGCCTTCTATCAGGTCGTCCGCTTTTTCTGCGTAAGCAAGTGTTTCCTGACTGTGCTGTCCCTGTTTCAACTGATTTGACTGGCCCAAAAAGATACCGCCTTTCTCAATCGACAGTTCATCAGAAAAAATATCGCCGACCATTTTCCCCTGCGCCAGTATGGTTACCGTGTGGGCATAAATACGTCCTTCCACATAACCATTGATCACAATCTGCTGCGATTTCATTTCACCTTTAACTTTGCCAATGTGCTCCACCCGGATGGTGTTTTCACACTGTACATCGCCTTCGATATGGCCTTCGACGGTAATATTGCCATCCGCCGCTACCTTGCCCGTCAGCTGCGTCCCCTGGGCGATAAACGTATCCTTCTTAACGCGCACAGGGCTTACTGAATTAACCAACTCCGGCGGGTTGCTTATTTCACTACTCTCTTGCGGCTCTTCTACGCTCTTTTTTCTTTTATCAAATGAAAACATCGGGTTACTCCTTTTAAGATTATAAAAAAACACCATCAGCACAACTATACCAGCACCCAGAATAGCGGCCAGTAGTTGCCCGTAATCCAGCGCGGGTAAATCCAGGTAGATATCGATAAACCAGATGACGACCAATAATGCCCAGACCGCCCACAAACCCCATAGCAGATTGTAATTACGCACGGTTACCGCACCGTTCAGGCAACTGCCACAGTTTGAGTTTTTTCGGGTTACTCAGCGGGGTGACGATACGGATCGGTTGCGGAAGATCGGTGATGATGCTGAATTCATTTCGAACCCAGAAAGAGGTGATTTGGCTCATATCTATCCCTTCTCCTTTGCGCCATAAATCCTGTCACAGAGTACTCAAACCAAGTACCGTTCCATAGGTATCGGATAAAGCGCTTTTTAATTTAGCCTGACGCCGCCAATGATGGGCGCTGGCTCGCAAAAATTTTCATCCTGTGTCATGCATTAAAAATACATTTCCTGTGCGCTCGCAAACATCTTCCGTGAATGAAGTTGATTAGCTAAACCGATTCTTCTATTTTAGCAATCAGGCTTAGCATCTTTGATAAGAGTAAATTTATGGCACACAAAATTTGGGTGATGGGCGATGCCGTGATCGATCTCATCCCGGAAGGTTCAGAGCGTTATCTCAAATGTCCAGGGGGAGCACCTGCCAACGTTGCCGTCGGCATTGCCAGACTGGGAGGCAGCAGCGCTTTTATTGGCCGCGTAGGCGACGATGTTTTTGGTCACTTCCTTCAGGATGTATTGCACCGGGAAGGCGTCGACACGCATCGAATGATTCGGGATAACCGTCATCGTACCTCGACGGTGGTCGTCAGTCTGGATGCTTTGGGCGAGCGTTCTTTCACCTTCATGGTACGCCCGAGCGCCGACTTGTTCCTGCAAACGGACGATTTACCCACTTTCAAACGAGGCGAATGGTTGCATCTGTGTTCGATCGCCCTATCGCAGGAACCTTCACGCAGCACCGCCTTCGAGGCAATGCGACGCATCAGATCCGCACAGGGATGGGTGAGTTTCGATCCCAATATCCGCGAGGATTTGTGGAACAGTACACAAGCCTTGCAGGACACGCTTTCCCAGGCGTTGTCGCTGGCCGATGTAGTGAAATTATCTCGTGAAGAGCTGAGTTTTCTCACCGCCACAAACGATCCCGAACAGGGCATCGCACAGTTGATGCAACGCTTCCCCATCCAATTACTGCTGGTCACGCTGGGCGGAGAAGGCGTATGGCTGCACGATCGCCAAAAATTGCAGCACTTCGCCGCGCCTTATGTCACCCCGGTTGACACCACCGGCGCAGGCGACGCCTTTGTTGCCGGACTGCTGCAAGGTCTCGCCGAATATAACGATTTATCGCATCGAAGCTCATGGGAAAGCGTGATCGAACAGGCACAACTGTGCGGCGCGCTTGCTACCACCGCAAAAGGTGCCATGACCGCCCTGCCGTTTGCGCAACAGCTTAAGTCCACGCCGCTCGCCAAACACTAACCCGCCTAATTTAATAAGGTCAATTGGCCTGTATTTGCAGTCAGGATCACAGTTACAGAATCGGGTTGGTGAAATTCCTTGCTAACCCGATTCTCTCACTTTAATTTCCATGAAAAACCGGTTTAGCAATTTAGCAAACCTGACGCTGACACATAATAAAGCTCCCCCAAGAAGAGAACTCAACATGAAACTAAATCATCTTGCCGTAACGATAGGGTTATTACTCTCGTCCCCTTTGTACGTTTCCGCAGCCAGTTCAGACAGCGTTGAGGCGCGCCTGAATGCTCTTGAACAACGGCTGCAACAGGCCGAAGCCAGGGCATCCGCGGCCGAGGCCCGTGCGGATGCGGCAGAGCAGAAAACGCAGCAGCTCGCGACCCGAACAGAGCAAACCGAACAGAAAACCCAGCAGGTTGAACAACGCACCACTGAGCTGGCCAGCCAGAAATCATTTGCCGATGGTTTCGAATTCCACGGCTATGCTCGCTCAGGCTTATCCATCAATGATTCGGCAACAAGTTCCAAAACCGACATTGGGCCGGGAATGTCACCCGCAGGTCAAACGGGTGGGCATGTTGGTCGACTGGGCAACGAAGACGATACCTATGTCGAAATCAAACTGGAGCACAAACAGAAACTGGACAACGGCGCGACGACCCGGTTCAAGGTGATGATGGCGGACGGCCAGCGCAGTTATAACGACTGGACGGCAGGCACCAGCGATCTCAACGTGCGTGAAGCGTTTGTCGAACTCGGTTCACTACCCTCCTTCACCGGGGCGCTGAAAGACACCACGCTGTGGGCGGGTAAACGCTTCGACCGTGACAATTTCGATATCCACTGGCTGGATAGCGACGTGATCTTCCTGGCCGGGACCGGCGGCGGGATCTACGACGTGAAATGGACGGACAGCTTCAAAAGCAACTTTTCCCTCTATGGCCGTAGTTTTGGTTCGTTGGACGGATCGGATCACGCTCTAAACGACGACATTAAAAACTATGTTTTCACCGCCAACAACTACGTCGGTCCATTCCAGTTCATGCTTAGCGGGATGAAAGCGAAAGATAATGAAGCCCGCCCTAACACAAGCGCAGACGTGACCAATGTTAATGCAGGCGACAAAGGGTATCACGCAATGGCTGCTTATCACGGGGACAGCTTCTTTGGCCTGCGTGAAGGTACATCCAAAGTGGCCGTGCTTTACGGCCACGGACTGGGCGGCGAAGTGAAAAACGTCGGTTCGGATGGCAACCTGACCAATGATGCCAACACCTGGCGTCTGGCCACCTACGGCACGACGCCGATCAGCAAAAACTGGAGCTTCGCGCCATCTATTCTGGCCCAGACCAGTAAAGATCGTTACGTCAGCGGCGACAGCTACGAATGGGTGACGTTTAATGCGCGTCTGATTCAGGAAATCACCGAAAACTTTGCACTGGCCTATGAAGGCAGTTATCAATACATGGATCTCGATCCACGTGGCTACCAGAGCCTCAATAAAGTCAGCGGCGGTTTCTATAAGCTAACGTTCGCGCCGACCTTCAAAGTGGGTGATATCGGCAATTTCTTCAGTCGCCCGGAATTACGTCTGTTTGCAACCTATATGGACTGGGATAAACGACTGGATAATTATTCCAGTGAGGACACCTTTGGCTCCACCGGATTTAAAGCCGGCGGCGAATGGAACTTTGGCGTCCAGATGGAAACCTGGTTCTAGCAGATAGCACAACCGCCGGTCGTCGCAACCGATGGCCGGCGCTGAGGATACCTCGTATCCAAATGATAAAAGAGGAATAAAATGGACATTAACGCCATAGCGACAGCACTCATTCCGTTATTGGGCGGGAAAGAAAATATCGCCAGTGCCGCCCACTGCGCCACCCGTCTGCGTCTGGTACTGACCGATGATAGTCTCGCCGACAAAAAAGCGATTGAAAATGTCGAAGGAGTCAAAGGCTGTTTCCACAACGCGGGACAGATTCAGATCATTTTCGGCACCGGACTGGTAAATAAAGTTTATGCCGAATTCATCAAAGTTGCCGGTATCAGCGAATCCAGCAAGTCTGAGGCAGCCTCATTAGCCGCACAAAAACTAAACCCGCTGCAACGTCTGGCCCGTCTGCTGTCAAACATCTTTGTCCCCATCATTCCGGCTATCGTGGCATCCGGTCTGCTGATGGGTCTGCTCGGCTTGATCAAAACCTATGGCTGGGCCGATGCCGACAGTGCGATTTTCATCATGCTGGACATGTTCAGCTCCGCCGCCTTTATCATCCTGCCCATCCTTATCGGCTTTACCGCCGCACGGGAATTTGGCGGAAACCCCTATCTCGGCGCCACGCTGGGCGGGATCCTCACCCATCCAGCGCTGACTAACGCCTGGGGCGTAGCCAGCGGGTTCCAGACCATGAGCCTGTTCGGTCTGGATATCGCCATGGTGGGCTATCAGGGAACCGTATTCCCGGTGCTGTTGGCCGTCTGGTTCATGAGCCTGGTGGAAAAACGGCTGCGCAAAGTCGTACCGGATGCGTTAGATATCATTGTTACCCCATTCCTGACCGTGGTCATTTCCGGCTTTATTGCCTTACTGATTATCGGTCCGGCTGGCCGTATGCTGGGCGATGGTATTTCCTTCGTTCTGAGCACGCTGATCGCCCACGCCGGATGGCTGGCCGGATTGCTGTTTGGCGGACTCTATTCCGCCATCGTCATCACCGGCGTTCACCACAGTTTCCATGCGATTGAAGCCGGTTTGCTGGGGAACCCGAGTATCGGCGTGAATTTCCTGCTGCCGATTTGGGCCATGGCGAACGTGGCGCAAGGCGGCGCGTGTCTGGCCGTCTATTTCAAAACCAAGGATGTGAAGATCAAGGCGATTGCCATTCCCTCGGCATTTTCCGCCCTGCTTGGCATCACCGAGGCGGCGATATTTGGTATCAACCTGCGATTCGTCAAACCGTTTCTGGCGGCCCTGGCCGGCGGCGCACTGGGCGGCGCCTGGGTGGTCTTCAATCATGTCAACATGACGGCCGTTGGGCTGACGGGCTTTCCCGGTCTGGCTATTGTGCAGGCGGGTTCTATTCTCAGCTATCTGATTGGTATGCTGATCGCCTTTGGCGCGGCATTTATCATCTCACTGCTGCTGAAATATAAAACGGATAGCGAATAATGAAGGAAGTCCACTTATTAAAGCGCATGGCGCATGCCCTGATGTCGGGTCATAACCAGACTCATGATGATCCTTACCGTCCGGCCTGGCACCTGTCACCGAACGTGGGGCTACTTAACGATCCAAATGGATTTATTCATCACAACGGGCGTTACCATCTGTTTTATCAGTGGAATCCTTTATCCTGTGCCCACGGCGCCAAATTCTGGGGGCACTGGAGTTCCGTTGATTTGGTGCATTGGAAACACGAGCCTGTCGCGCTGGTTCCCAGTGAAAGCTACGAAACTCACGGTTGCTATTCCGGCTCTGCCGTAGTGGATAACGATGCGATCACGCTGATTTATACCGGCAACGTCAAGTATGAAGACGGTTCGCGTACCGCTTTCCAGTGTATCGCCCGGGAAAACAACAACGGCGAATACGACAAGCTGGGGCCGGTACTCACGCTGCCCGAAGGCTATACCGGCCACGTTCGCGACCCGAAAGTCTGGCAGCACGACGATAGTTGGTACATGGTGTTAGGCGCGCAGGATAAGGCGTTACAAGGGAAAGTGCTGCTGTATCGCTCCAACGATCTGCTCGGCTGGGAACAAATAGCCGAGATCGCGGGTTCCCGGCTCGGCGGGCTCGGCGATTTTGGCTACATGTGGGAATGCCCGGATTTATTCTCTCTCGACGGACGGGAAATCCTCATTTGCTGTCCGCAAGGGCTTCCGCCAGAAGAAGAACGTTACCTGAATACCTTTCAGTCAGGCTACTTCGTTGGCGCACTGGATTATCAGCACGGCCATTACCAACACCAGGGTTTTCACGAACTGGATCTTGGCTTTGAATTTTATGCTCCGCAAACTACCGCAAGCGAAGATGGCCGACGCTTGATGTTTGCCTGGATGGCGATTCCCGACGAAAACGAATTTTTTGAGCCAACGATAGCGCATGGCTGGATCCATACCATGACCTGTCCACGCGAGCTGACGCTCCGTGGCGACGCGCTGTATCAACAGCCGGCGCGAGAACTGCAACAGTTGCGTACCCAGCATTACGCCTGGCGCGGCACTGCCGATTATGCGCCTTCCCTTCCCATCCACAGCGCAGAGATTTTGATGACGGTACAGGGAGAGTTCCAGCTGAATTTCGCTGCTCTGCTGGTGCTTTGCTGGGATGGCGAACGGCTGACCTTAAGCCGCCGTAACCTGCGGACAGGAGAGCCCGAACACCGCTACTGGCGCGGGGAGCTGAATCAGTTGCAGATCCTGTGCGATCGTTCCAGCATCGAAATTTTTATCAATGAAGGAGCCGCGGTGATTTCTGCCCGCTATTTCCCGGATCGCGATGCGACGCTTTCCTTCAGCGGACCGGGAAGACTGACGCTGCAACACTGGCTGTTGGCGTCATGCGTGATAGAATGACCGCACCTTTTTTCTGACAGCAGACTCCGTGGTGAAACAAACTAAACGCGTAACAATCAGTGACATCGCCACACTGGCCGGTGTATCAAAATCCACCGCCAGTCTGGTACTGAATGGCCGCAGCAAAGAGTTTCGCGTTTCTGATGAAACCCGCGATCGCATTCTGGCCGTTGCCCACGAGCAGCGCTATCAACCCAGTATTCATGCCCGCTCCCTGCGATCTTCCCGCAGTAATACGCTGGGGCTGGTTGTGCCGGAAATGACCAACTACGGCTTCGCGGTTATCTCGCGCGAGCTGGAGATGTTGTGCCGTGAAGCGGGATTACAGTTGTTGATCGCCTGTACGGATGAAAATGCCAGTCAGGAAATGATGGCCGTCAACAGCCTGATACAGCGTCAGGTTGATGGTTTGATCGTTGCTTCCAGCATGCTCAGCGATAGCGAATACCAGAAAATCAATCAACAATTGCCGGTGGTGCAATTCGACCGGGTAATTGGCGACTCCACATTACCGCTGGTGATTTCCGAAGCCGTGGAATCAACGGCGGAGCTGGTGGAACGCATCGCTCGTCAGCATCGGGAAGAGTTCTATTTCATTGGCGGTCAATCCCGCATTTCCCCGACCCGCGACCGTCTGGCAGGGTTTCAGTTAGGATTGCAGCGTGCGGGCCTGGAATGCCGGCCGGAATGGATTATTCACGGCAGCTACCATCCCAGCTCCGGCTATGAAATGTTCGCGCAGCTGTGCGCAACGCTGGGTCGCCCGCCCAAAGCGCTGTTTGTTGCCGCCTGCGGCTTGCTGGAAGGGGTACTGCGTTATCTGAATCAACACAACCTGATGGAAAGCGATATCCGCCTGTGCAGCTTTGACGATCACTATCTGTTTGACTGTTTACCGCTGAAGATTGACACCATCGCGCAGGATTGTGAAACGCTGGCGAGAAACAGCTTTGAAATGATTACGCGCTTAATTGACCAGCAGCCGCTGGACGAGGACAAACGCTATATACCGACCCGTATACACTGGCGGCATCCTGATTCACGTCAGTAAATCAGGATGCCGCCGTGAATATCATCTTCTGGAGCTATTTGGCGGCGGACTCCGCGCCAACTAACCCGACTTTGAGATAACCGGCCTTACGTAGCGCATCCATGACACTCATCATGGTTTCATAATCCACGCTTTTGTCTGCCTGAAAGAAGATGGTGGTTTCTTTATTGGCGCCGGTTTCGGCGTCAAGAACCTGAGCCAGTGACTGCTCATTAATCGCATCGTCACCCACATAAATCTGCTTGTCCGCTTTCACCGTCAGATAAACCGGTTTTTCCGGACGCGGCTGAGGCGCGGCAGAAGATGCGGGCAAATCTACACGAATATCCACCGTTGCCAGCGGGGCCGCCACCATAAAGATGATCAGCAAAACCAGCATGACGTCAATGAACGGCGTGACGTTGATATCATGCATCTCGCCATTGTCACTCACATCGTCGTTCATATGCATGGCCATGACTTATCCCACCCGCAGTTTATGCGCCGATGACGCCCGGTTGTCGTTGCTGGCTGCAACATCCAGATCGCGGCTCAACAGCAACAGCACCTGCGCGGCAACATCCCCCACCAGCGCTTTATAACCTGCAATCCAACGGGCAAATACGTTATAAATCACAACGGCAGGGATCGCCGCCACCAAACCAATGGCGGTCGCCAGCAAGGCTTCCGCAATACCCGGCGCCACAACGGCCAGATTGGTGGTCTGCGTCTGCGCGATACCAATGAAGCTATTCATGATGCCCCATACGGTGCCAAACAACCCGACAAACGGCGCCACGGCGCCAACCGTCGCCAGATAGCCGTTTCCACGCCCCATATGGCGCCCGGTCGCCGCAACGCGACGTTCCAGACGGAACGCGGTACGCTCTTTAATACCGTTGTTGTCGTCAGAACGCGCTGACAGATCCAGCTCATTCTGCGCATCACCCAGCAGCACTTGTGCGACACTGCCGGCGTTGAAAGCTTCCGCCGTTTCTGACGCGTCATCCAGTGTTCTGGCCTGTTCCAGAGCCTGATATTCACGGCGCAGGCGACGACGGGCGCCCATTAGCTCGACGGTTTTGCTGAAAAAAATCGCCCAGGTGACGACGGAAGCCAGCAGCAGGCCGATCATGACCGACTTAACGACGATATCAGCGTGTTGATACATTCCCCAGACCGATAAATCCGTTCTCATAAGATTGTTCGTGTCCGGATCCACGCTCATAGGAAGAGAAAGCGGAGAAGCTGGAGCCAATACATCCGGCGTCGCGCTATCCGGTGTCGCAGGAGCCGGCGTTGCGGTATCCAGTGTCGGCGCCTCAGCCTCAGGAGGAGGAGTGGGCTGAGCGACGGCCGCGCCTGAATTATCGCCAGAAATCGGCGCTGTTGCGGGAGCCGCAAACACATGTCCGCTTAGCCCTGCGCTAAACAGCAGAATAATCAGTACGCTACGGGAAAATGCGCTGAACGCGCCACGTTTTTTTTGCCAGGCTGATGACACCTGTTGAGTAATGTTACTGACAGCCGTATTCACGCTGTGCCTCCACCGTTAATTCAATACTTGTACCTTGGCACCAACACACCTGCGACTCGAAAGATGACGGGTATCATGACGCAAGAAATCAGCCTGAAATAATATCAGACCCTGAGTTAATTGATAGTCGTTCTCATTATTATTTACACTCTGCCAGGCGTTTTTTGTCGCGGCACTTTGTGCGGATGGCGTCGTGACAGGCAGAAAATGCCAATATGGTATAAAAATGATTTACCCACTTACATAAAGGAATAACGGCCGATACTTTTTATTCTGTGTCTCGCTTATTGCAAGTTGAGCATGCATGACTATGACTTTCACACCTTCCCGACCGGCGAATCAACACGCTGTAGATGACAACACTCCGCAAGCGATAGCATGGCGATACGATAAGAATTAATGTTTTCCGTTATGTGATCGACATTAAGTTATCACACCATTTTCCGCCTTAGCCCCGGAAGTTGCCCGACAGAAATTGAAATGCCATTTAATATTAAAATAAACAAAAACATTAAGTTACATAACATCATCTCTTCTGATTTGAAAAATATCTCATATAAAACAGCATTTCATATCACATATGGCTTTTGTGATATGGGTCATTCTCCAAAGTTGTATAATAGGTTAGCTTTACTCTTGAGAATTCAAGGGAACTTCACCAGGACAATAAAACAGATAAGGAACACCGCCCCCGCTCTCACAACTGACCCCTGCCCGTTAATGGGCTTAATTCTTATTAAATAGACCATTTGAATAAATTTACTCTACCTTACCCATCACCTCTGGAGATAACTCAATGAAGCTGTCGAAAACATTGATAAGCCTTTGCCTGAGTTCCGCGGCAATATTTATGACTCAAGCCATTCAAGCGCAACAAATTAAAGCCTCTGATGTTCACCCTGAAGGTTATCCAAATGTCGTTGCAGTACAAAAGATGGGGGAGAAACTGAAAGCCGCCACCAATGGCCGACTGGAAATCAAAACTTTTCCCGGCGGTGTTCTTGGTGATGAAAAACAAATGATTGAGCAGGCGCAATTAGGTGCTATTGATATTATTCGTGTTTCCATGACGCCGGTTGCCGCAATATTGCCTGAAATCGAAGTCTTTACCCTCCCCTATGTCTTCCGCGATGAAGACCATATGCACAAAGTGCTTGATGGACAAATCGGACAGGAAATTGGCGATAAAATTACCAATAACAGCAGATCCAAGTTGGTGTTTCTGGGTTGGATGGATGCCGGCACCCGTAATCTGATCACCAAACAGCCCGTCGCCAAACCGGAAGATCTTAAAGGCATGAAGATTCGCGTACAGACCAGTCAGGTTGCACTCGCGACGTTAAAAGCAATGGGCGCCAACGCTATTGCAATGGGCACCAGCGAAGTTTTCAGCGGTATGCAAACCGGCGTTATTGATGGCACGGAGAATAATCCGCCAACCTATATTGCACATAACTATATGCCGGTTGCCAAAAACTTTACCTGGAGCAGACACTTTATTATTCCGGAAGTATTCCTCTACTCAAAAACAAAATGGGATAAACTTTCTAAAGAAGATCAGGATCTTATTTTGAAATTCGCCAAAGAAGCCCAGCAGGAACAGCGGGTACTCTGGAATGAATACACTCAACAATCTCTGGATAAAATGAAAGCCGGTGGCGTTCAGTTCCATGAAATAGATAATGACTACTATTTCAAAGCGACTCAATCCGTGCGCGATCAATTTGGTGCCAAATATCAAGATCTGATTAAAGCCGTCGCCGACGTACAATAATAAATTCGCTATACCCAATAGACGTCATAAAGCTAAAGACAGTAACCAGAATGACACCCCGGCCGTTTAAAACATTAAACAGCCGGGGTGGATGAGGACGGACATCACTGCTGAACTTGAACGATATCGGGTATATACGGGTAAAACAGCAGAGCTTATTTACCCGTCATCATTGATGGTATACAGGTGAAAATATGGCACGCACTTATATTTCAACCATGGATATTCTCTATTTTATTGCCATGTGGATTTCAGGTCTGGCGTTATTAATCATGACGCTTATCATTCCCATTGGCATATTCGCACGCTATGCATTGAATGCCGCATTATCCTGGCCGGAACCGATATCGATTATCTGCATGGTGACCTTTACTTTTATCGGCGCAGCAGTCAGCTATCGTTCCTGTTCACATATTGCCGTTAGCATGCTTACCGATCGCCTTCCTGATGCAGGGAAGAAAATCTGTTCACATCTGGCCAATATTCTGATGCTGGTAATCAGCCTGTTCATTCTTTACTACAGCACCACGCTGTGTATGGAGCTATGGGATCAGCCCGTTGCAGAGTTTCCTTTATTGACGGCAGGTGAAAGCTATTTACCACTGCCAATCGGATCGCTGATTACCTTGCTCTTCATCATCGAAAGAATATGTTTTGGCCCGCAGGATAAACGCCCTGTGGTGATGCTTGGCAGTTCTTAATTCGGAGCCAATACCATGGATGCATTTATTTTAGTTGCCGCAATGGCCATATTGTTAGCGGTCGGCGTCCCCGTCGCTTACGCCGTCGGGCTCAGCGCCATCGTTGGCGCGTTTTGGATCGATTTGCCACTTGAAGCGGTCATGATCCAGATTACCAACGGCGTGAACAAGTTTTCACTGCTGGCGATCCCCTTCTTCATTCTGGCCGGTGCGATTATGGCTGAAGGCGGTATCGCCCGCCGTCTGGTCAACTTCGCCTATATCTTTGTCGGTTTCATTCGTGGCGGTCTGTCGCTGGTTAACATTGTCGCCTCCACCTTTTTCGGCGCCATATCGGGCTCCTCTGTCGCGGATACCGCCTCGATCGGTTCGGTGATGATTCCTGAAATGGAGAAAAAGGGCTACCCACGCGATTTTGCCGCAGCCGTCACCGCCAGCGGTTCCGTTCAGGCGATCCTGACGCCGCCAAGCCATAACTCGGTAATTTACTCACTGGCAACCGGTGGTACGGTTTCCATCGCCTCGCTGTTTATTGCCGGGATCGTACCAGGTCTGCTGCTCAGCCTGACCATGATGATCATGTGCGTGGGATTTGCCCACAAACGCGGCTATCCCAAAGGCGAGCGGGTTCCCTTTCGCCAGGCGCTGAAAATCTTCGTTGATACGCTCTGGGGATTGATGACCGTTGTCATCATTATGGGTGGGATCCTTTCCGGTATTTTTACCGCAACAGAGTCCGCAGCCATCGCCTGTCTGTGGTCGTTCTTCGTCACCATGTTTATCTACAAGGATTACAAATGGTCTGAACTGCCTAAGCTGATGTATCGCACCGTGAAAACGGTGACGATTGTGATGATCCTGATTGGTTTTGCCGCCGCGTTTGGGGCGATCATGACCTATATGCAGTTGCCAAGCCGCATTACGGATTTTTTCACCTCCATCTCCGATAACAAGTACGTCATCCTGATGTGGATTAACATCATGCTGCTGCTGATCGGTACGCTGATGGATATGGCGCCGCTGATTTTAATCCTGACCCCCGTGCTGCTGCCTGTCGCCATTTCTCTGGGCATTGATCCGGTACACTTCGGCATGATCATGCTGGTCAACCTGGGGATCGGGCTGATCACGCCGCCCGTCGGCTCCGTCCTGTTTGTGGCCAGCGCGGTCAGTAAACAGAAAATCGAACAGGTGATAAAAGCCATGCTGCCGTTTTATTGCGGGCTGTTCTTCGTACTGATGCTGGTGACCTATGTCCCGGCGATTTCTCTCTGGCTTCCCAAACTGTTCGGCGTACATACTGGCTGATAAACGCCATTCCGACTCAACGCATCAAGCCCCAAGCCCGCTGTTTACCGCGGGCTTTTTTCATCGCTCGTTTTTGCCTTCACCCCATGGATACTTGAAAGATGTTCATCTTCGCACAGCAGGAAGCCCCTTCTCACGGCGTAATAACAGTCACTCTTACCATTTTTTCCCTTCATATAGAAAACGCGCCCACGCGCCGCTCAAGGCGTGATAACGTAGAAAGCCTCCTATTGCAGAGAGACTCCCGCTAACACACGGTCATACAGGCGTTTTGAATAACCCGGCGAGACCTGAACAGAGAAAAGGTGATATTGGTTATGACAAGCAAAAAAACGGCAACGGTACTGGTCGCCGCAGGACGCAGTAAAAAATTCACGCAAGGTTCCGTAAACCCGATTATCCAACGCGCTTCCTCCCTGGTATTTGATACCGTTCAGGATAAAAAACACGCCACCATCAACCGGGCAAAAGGCGCGCTTTTTTATGGCCGCCGCGGTACGCTGACCCATTTTTCCTTTCAGGAGGCCATGACCGAGCTGGAAGGCGGCGCCGGCTGCGTACTTTATCCCTGCGGTGCGGCGGCGATCGCCAATGCCATCCTTTCCTTCGTTTCGACAGGCGATCACGTACTGGTAACCGGTTCCGCCTACGAGCCGACCCAAAGCTTCTGCAATACCGTTCTCAGTAAAATGAATATCGGCACAACCTATTTCGATCCCTTGATCGGAGCCGGTATCAGCGAGCTCATTCAGGAAAACACCAAGGTGGTGTTTCTGGAATCACCGGGTTCCATCACCATGGAAGTTCATGATGTCCCGGCGATTGTGCAGGCAGTGCGTCGTATCAACCCGGAAATCGTCATCATTATGGATAATACCTGGGCGGCGGGTATCCTGTTCAAGGCGCTGGAATTTGGTATTGATATCTCAGTGCAGTCCGGCACCAAGTACATTGTGGGCCATTCCGATGCCATGTTGGGCACCGCCGTTTCCAACGCTCGCTGTCTGGAGCAGTTGCGCGAACACTCCTACCTGATGGGGCAAATGGTTGATGCCGACACCGCCTACGTTGCCGGCCGCGGCCTGCGTACGCTGGGCGTTCGTTTGAAACAGCATCAGGAAAGCAGTATCCGCATCGCCGAATGGTTGTCAGAACGCCCCGAAGTGGCAGTCGTCAACCACCCGGCACTCCCGGAATGTAAAGGCCACGAATTCTATGTCCGCGATTTCTCAGGGTGTAACGGCCTGTTCTCATTCGTCCTGAAAGAACGGTTGAGCAAAACACAGTTGGCAAACTACCTGGATCACTTCGAGCACTTCAGCATGGCTTATTCATGGGGAGGATTTGAATCGCTGATCCTGGCCAATCAGCCTGATGATTTGGCCTCCATCCGTCCGGTTGCCGGCGTTGATTTTACCGGCACCTTGATTCGGTTACATATCGGACTTGAAGATTGCGACGATCTGATTGAAGACCTGGCTGCGGGCTTTAACAGAATTCAGGAAGTGTGACGGCCATAAGAGCCCCATCGCTTGATTTACCTGCGTCGGGGCGGGCAAAGCGTGTATCATATATATTGATAAACGCTTTACCTTAATCTGAATTCAGCGCTTATCTAATAAATATTACTGGCGGCATTAACACGATAAGCGCATCGCCCTACGTTGGTACCAACGCCATCATTGCGATATGGTGGTCTGGGCATTTTGTCCTGTTTTTGTTTTTTAGGGCTTCAGTCACCTGGCGGGAAGTAGCATGGTTCATGAAATTATTCAGGCGCTATGGCAACAAGATTTCAGCGCACTAGCCGACCCCAAAGTCATCTGGGTGATTTACGGTATTTTGTTTACCACCCTGTTTCTGGAAAACGGATTGCTGCCTGCCTCTTTTCTGCCCGGTGATAGTCTGCTGTTACTGACGGGAGCCATGATTGCCAAAGGCGTTATGAATTTTATTCCGACCATGATTCTGCTGACCGTGGCTGCCAGCCTCGGCTGCTGGTTCAGCTATCTGCAAGGGCGTTGGCTGGGCGATACCCGGCTGGTGAAAGGCTGGCTGTTGCAGTTACCCGCTCACTATCATCAACGGGCTCACCGCCTTTTCTATCGTCACGGACTGGTCGCCTTACTGATCGGTCGTTTTCTGGCTTTTGTCCGCACGCTGTTACCGACGATAGCTGGAATTGCCGGATTAAATAACGCCCGTTTTCAAATATTTAACTGGCTCAGTGGTTTCCTTTGGGTCGGTGGTATCGTGACATTAGGTTACACCCTGAGCCATATTCCGCTGGTAAAACGCTATGAAGATCAGGTGATGACCGCGCTGATCATTCTTCCCATGATCCTGCTGCTGTGCGGATTAATCGGCATGGTCGTCGTGGTGTGGCGTAAACATCTGACACGCCGTCTTCAGTAATTAGCCCGCTTCTACCGCCATATTGCCGGACCTCAGGCGCGCCACTTCATCCCCCGGCGTGGCGCCAAAATAGCGTTTAAATTCACGGCTGAACTGGGACGCGCTTTCATACCCCACCCGCATAGCGGCGGTACTGGCTTTCAGGCCGTCATTCAGCATCATCAAACGCGCCTTATGCAGCCGATAGGACTTCAGATATTGCAACGGTGAGGTATTGGTCACCGCTTTGAAGTTATGGTGAAACGCAGAAACACTCATGTTGACCTCTGCCGCCAGCAGTTCAACATTCAGGCTATCCGCATACTGGTTTTCTATTCGACGCAGCGCCTTCGCAATCTGGCTAAAGTGCGTATGCCGATTCACCAGGGCCTGCAACGATGCGCCGCGCTCGCCGCACAGCATATGATAAATAATCTCTCGGACAATGTGCGGTCCCAACACGCGCGCATCGCGCGGGCTATCCATAGCATCCAGAAGACGTTCGACGGCACACAGCACCTCATCAGTCAAAGGCACGCTATTTACGCCGCAGGTATCGGAACAAGGCCGGATTACACTGTCGTCGTCGCCGATATCAATCAGCAGATCTTGCAGCATCTGCATATCAATACGGATAGAGAGACCAATCAAAGGCTGTTCGACGCTGGCGAACGTCTCACATTCAAAAGGCAACGGTATGGTCATCAGCAGGTAGTTTTTCGGGTCGTAGCGGAATGTTTTCCCGCCCAGATAACCAACCTTCTGCCCCTGCAAAATGATGACAATCATCGGGTCATACATGACCGGCGAACGTGGATGGTGCTCATTCGCATAGAGAATTCTGACCTGTGGAATCGGTGACTGCGTCACCCAGTTTTTTGATGAATGGCATATCGCCTGCTTCACCATCCGCTCACGCGGGCTATCAACGGACATTGCATCACCTCTTCTGTCAATCAGAGACAAAATGCCATAGAGAAGCAAATTTATCACCGCTTTCTATTGGATTTTGTAGAAATAGGCAATAACCAAACAGGAATGAGCATTGTGCAATCGATGATAGATCCCAAGAATAAACCCGATGATTGTCATTGAGACATCCGAACCCCGCTCAGGCGGTGGCAGCACAGATGCTCAGTGAGATGACAACCTGATTTTTATTATTAAATGGGATAAATAACCTAATGCTGAATTTTATACTTCATACCCCAACCAAAATTCTGTTCGGTGAAGGTCAAATCGCTGAATTGAGCAAAGAAATTCCGGCTGACGCACGGATTCTCATCACCTATGGCGGCGGCAGCATAAAACGCAATGGCGTATTGGATCAGGTACACCAGGCGCTGGAAGGACGAAATGTTCTCGAGTTCTCCGGTATCGAACCGAATCCGACTTATGAAACCTTAATGAAGGCCGTTGACATTGTCCGCGCGGAAAAAATTGATTTCCTGCTGGCCGTGGGCGGCGGTTCCGTCGTTGACGGCACCAAATTCATCGCGGCCGCAGCGGACTACCAGGCCGCGCCGGATCCCTGGCATATTCTGGAAACCACCGGGGCCCACATCACCAGCGGTATTGCTATGGGCGCGGTACTGACCCTGCCGGCGACGGGCTCCGAATCAAACAGCGGCGCAGTCATTACCCGCCGTGCTACCGGCGATAAACAGCACTTCTTCTCTCCACATGTTCAGCCGGTATTTGCCGTGCTCGATCCGGTGGTGACTTACACGCTGCCTGAACGCCAGATTGCCAACGGCGTTGTGGATGCCTTTGTTCACACCATTGAGCAATACCTGACCTATCCTATTGATGCCAGGGTGCAGGATCGCTTCTCCGAAGGTTTGCTGCTGACGCTGATCGAAGAGGGACCGCGCGCGCTGTCCGAACCGCAGAATTATAAAGTCCGGGCAAACGTGATGTGGAGCGCCACCATGGCGTTGAACGGACTGATTGGCGCAGGTGTGCCGCAGGACTGGGCGACCCATATGCTGGGTCATGAACTGACGGCGATGCACGGGCTCGATCATGCCCAGACGCTGGCGATTGTCCTGCCTTCCATGCTGACGGCGAAGAAAGCGCAGAAGCGCGCCAAACTGCTGCAATATGCAGAGCGCGTGTGGAACTTACGGGATGGCAGTGAAGATCAGCGTATTGATGGCGCCATCGCCGCAACCCGTGATTTCTTTGAGAAAATGGGCGTTCCCACCCGGATGTCCGACTATCAGTTGGATGGCAGCACCATCCCGGCAATGGTTGCCAAGCTGGAAGAACACGGTATGACGGCGCTGGGTGAGCACCATGACATTACGCTGGCGGATAGTCAGCGGATTTACGAAGCGGCACGGTAATCCTCACCTCCCCGTCAAAACCATCGTCAATCGTTACGCGTTCTAACGTTTTCAGCGCGGGGAAAAAATAACCCGACACGGGATAACCCCGTCTCTGGAAATCGATAGCCGAAATGACGAAGAGGACAAAACCGCAGACGCATTTTTCGGCTAGAATGAAACGACATGCCCGTTCTTGCGAAGCGCGATATCGCATCGAATTGTCGCATCAACGGGCTGCAAATTCCCGTTAACCACCCGATATCACATTGATTAACGGTTAAAAAGGAGAATGACATGACGCAACCTAAAATTAAACTGGCTGACGGCAATATCATGCCGCAGTTAGGACTGGGCGTCTGGCGAGCAAACAATGAAGAAACGGTATCTGCCGTCACTGAAGCCTTAAACACAGGTTATCGCGCCATCGATACCGCCGCGATTTACAAAAATGAAGAGGGTGTCGGTCTGGCATTACAGAAGGCGGAGCTTCCGCGCGATACATTATTCATTACCACCAAACTCTGGAACAGCGATCAGAAGGATCCGCAGAAAGCCCTGGAAGAAAGCCTGCGAAAACTGCAACTGGACTACGTGGATTTGTACCTGATTCATTGGCCGCTGCCGCAGCAGGACACCTACGTGGAGGCCTGGCGGGGGCTGATTAAGCTACAGGAGCAAGGGCTGGCCAAAAGTATTGGCGTCAGTAACTTCCATGCCCACCATTTACAGCGCCTGAAAGACGAAACCGGCGTTCTTCCCGTCATTAACCAGATTGAATTACACCCGCTGTTGCAACAACGTCCGCTGCATATCTGGAACGTGAATCATCATATCCAAACCGAATCCTGGAGCCCGCTGGCCCAAGGTGGCGAGGGTATCTTCGATCAACCGATTATCCGCAAACTGGCAACCAAGTACGATAAAACCCCGGCACAAATCGTCATCCGCTGGCATTTGGATAACGGGCTGGTGGTGATTCCCAAATCGGTGACGCCTTCACGCATTCGGGAAAATTTTAACGTGTTTGATTTCCGGCTGGATAAAGATGAACTCAGCGAAATTGCCAAACTGGATAGCGGCAAACGTCTCGGTCCTGATCCTGATGCGGCCAGAAACGACTAACTTACCTTCTCGCTGCCGGCAGGCTGATGACGCTTGCCGGTAAGTGCGCCCTGCATGTTTTAGTCTGTCACCTGAAACTCATAGACATCGCTGCGACAGTAGATTTCACAATACTCCAGCAGTTCGCCACGCGTATTGTAGGTATGTTGCCGGGATAACAAGATGGGTGAACCCGCAGGAACATGCAAATGCTCAGCGATGTCTGCCGGACACGCCAGCGCTTTCAATCGATAGCGCTTTTTATCCGGATAGATATTCCGAGCGGCCCAATATTGATAGAGCGAATGTTCCAGTTGCTCAGGCTCCGGCAACAACGCCAGCGGGATCCATGTGATCTCCAACGACACCGGATCGCCATTGATTAAACGAACGCGCCGTAACTTGGTTGCCAGCGTCTCTTTCGGCAAAGACATTTCTGCCGCTATCGACGCAGGCAATTTCTTTTTGACCCGTTCAAGCCAGAGATTACCGGCCGCCCCACCTTGCCGCAGCACCAGTGAGGTAAAACCAGCCTCATCAGAATCTAACGAATAGTTCAGATGCTGACTGATTCTGGTTCCCACGCCTTGCTGACGAACAATCAACCCTTTCTTTTCCAACATCGACATAGAACGGGAAACCGTAACGCGGGATAACCCGAGCTGCTGAGCGATCAATCTTTCAGCAGGTAAAAACTGTCCTGACAACGCCTTACGCCGGCCAATTTCCATTTCAAGCAGCGAAGCAAGCTGCATATAACGCGGTGCTGAAGATTGCCCGCCCAGATTATCCCGTATCCAAAGAAGTAATTCCTGCATATCGCAGCCTTTTATTGTTTTATGCTGCTTTCAGCATACGCAATTGTTAAGTACAAATGTTGAGCCAAATGCGTTCGTCAGACGACATTCACTTGGACTTAGATTGGCATCATAAAGGCATTAAATTGGACTTGCACGTTTAGTGTAATATTTGTACACTCTGATAAGAAGTGCCAACACCAGGGGTCATGTGAGTGACTCAAAAAAACACCTCACGACGTCATTTTGGCTGTCTTGTTGTCAGCCGGTGGCGCGATGAAAGTGCATTAATCAAGATTGGTGATGCGGCTGTCTCCGGGAGTACGTTGCCTGCTTTGTCCGGGCGTGGAGTCACAGCCGCCCCACTTTTTCATCAAAACCACCGGTTTCCAAATGCCTTTTCTTTCTGTACGCCCACCATTTCACTCCGCCAAAAAACGATATTGGAAAAGAGAAATCGCTATCTATTGCATCGGCTGGCATTGACATAACTTTATGATACGCTGAACGCATTGGTGCAGATAAGCGGGAACCGGTGAAATAATCGCCATTGTCAGTGGGTATTTCGTGTTACACCGCCAATTCTGATGGTGATACGAATAGGATCGTGCCATCCTCACCGCGACATGGGGAATATTGGATGGCAGTGTACCGCTTCAATTTCAAGACGGCGGGTATCGTACTTTTCCAGCGGCATGGATTCACCATCATCAATCAGTTGGCGTGATTGATTTCCTCCTCCCTGCCGCCCTTCATTGTGTACCTGGGTTAAAAAGGAGCACGCCGGTATGGGTGAAACACAGCAGAAAGGCAGACCTTCACCAGATAAAGACTCCGCACCGTCCGGTGCGCTATCACAAAACAAAACCTGGAAAGTAGAAAATACCGGTATTGATCTGGTGCCGGAATCCGAGCGCACGGGCAAACCGCTGGAGTTATTCTGGATCTGGTGTGCGGCCAATATCGGGATTCTCGGTATTGTTTACGGTGCGATTATTGTGTCGTTCGGTCTTTCTTTTATTCAGTCCATCCTTGCGGCCATCGTCGGCGTCGCCAGCTTTGCGCTGGTCGGTTACACCTCATTTGCCGGACAAACCGGACGAACGGCAACCCTGACGCTCTCCCGGACTATTTTCGGTTTTAAAGGCAACATCGCCCCCACCGCGCTAAGCTGGTTTACCCTGATGGGTTGGGAAGCCGTGAATCTCATCACCGGAACGCTGACGCTCTCCGCACTGTTTGAAGCAACGGGCTTCAGCGCCAACACCACGCTGACAGCCGTTTGTCTGGTTCTGTTCGGCGGTCTGACCATCGCCGTCAGTATTCTGGGGCAAAACACACTGATCTTTTTGCAAAGCTGGATCACCCGTATTTTCGGTACGATGACGCTGGTGGTGGTCATCTATATTCTGTTCAATACGCCGTGGCATGCCGTGTTGTCGTTGCCGTCAGGCAACTGGCTAACGGGTTTTCTACCCGCGGTTTCCGTCATCGCGGCGGGAACCGGCGTAGGCTGGACTATCGCGGGTGCGGACTACAGCCGCTACCAGAGTCCGTCCTCCAGCCGCCGCAGCGTATTTTCGGCGGTGGTCGGTGGAGCGGCATTACCGCTGGTTCTGCTGATGCTGGCAGGCATCCTGCTGTCGTCACAGCTGCCTGACCTCACCAGTTCCGCCAACCCGATCGCGCTGATCGGCAGCATATTGCCTACCTGGATGTCAGTACCTTATCTGCTCACCGCAACGGCGGGAATTGTGACGATTGCCGTGCTCAGCCTCTATTCCGCCAGCCTTAACCTGCTGACCGTGGGTGTAAAAGTACGTCAGTCCGTCGCCGTTGCTTTTGACGCGGTGCTGGTAGTCGGCGTCGCCATCTATGTACTGTTTATTTCCGGTGATTTCCTGACGCCGTTTATCTCCTTCCTGATTTTCTGCGGCCTGTTTCTTGGTCCGTGGTCTGCGGTATTTATCCTCGACTATCTCTGGCTCCGCCAGCATCACGGTTACAATAACGACGCCGTATTTGGACTGAACGGCAAAAACCTTGGCGTACGCTGGGTGCCGTTGATTTGCTGGCTGCTGGGCGCCATTTCCGGCCTGATGGTCACGAAAACCGGCTTCATCGACGGGCCGCTGGCAATCGGTATTTTTGCCAATTCCAGCCTGGGTCTGTTTGTCTCTTTCGGCGTCAGCCTGATCACCTATTGGCTCTATCTGCTGGTCAACCCGCAAGCGAAACAGATATGACAACCTTTATCCCTGAACGCCCGATTGTGGTTATTGGCGGCGCCTGCGGCGATATGCTGCTGGCGTTGCCGCGCCTTCCCGTCAGCGGGGAGGATATCGAAGGCGAAGATCTGGGTCAGCAGATTGGGGGCTGCGCCTTCAACGTGGCCCGCGTGCTGTTTCACCTCACTGTCCCCATCATCAACGGCATGCCTGTCGGCAATGGTCCCTGGGGAAAGGCCGTCGAAGCCGCCATGGCGGAGCTGAATCTGCCGGTGCTGTTACGCAACACGGAAATGGACAATGGCTGGTGCATCGCCATGACGGAACCCAACGGTGAACGGACGTTCATCGGTATCACCGGATGCGAAGCGCATTGCAGCCGGGAACTGCTGCAACAGCTGACGCCGCCGGAAAATGCCTGGATTTATGTGAACGGCTACGAGCTGTTTGGCGCGGGGGGAAAGGCACTACGCGAATGGACACTGGCGCAGCCGCAGAAAAAACTGGTGGATTTTGGGCCGCGTCTGCCGTTCATCCCAGCGGAATTTATTACCGCCCTGTCTGGTACTGACACCATACTGACCTTAAACCGTGACGAGACGAAACAGCTATGCGGGCAAGGCGATCCGGTTTCACAAGCGTTGCGCTATGCGCAACGCAGCGGGTTGACGCTGATCTGTCGGCTGGATAAGGAAGGCGCCTGGATTTGCCCGCCAGACGGCGCGCCGACGACTATCGGGGCCTATGCGGTCAATGTCGTGGACACCATCGGCGCCGGCGATGCGCACAGCGGCGGCCTGCTGGCCGGGCTGTCGGCAGGCTGGCCGCTGCCTGATGCCGTCGATCTGGCTAATCGGGTTGCCGCCTGCGTGGTTGCCGGTAAAGGCGCGGCGGGTGCGCCCGACTGGGCAACACTGCGCCGATACTTTCCGGATTCCCGGCTGCCATAATCAGGCGGCCGGCTGGACGATCAGTTGCCCTGCGGAGCCCCGGTCAGCCATTTCCAGCGTCTGGCTGTAATACAGGAACGGGAATGCCTGTGATGAGGACTGCATAAAATACACCAACAGTTCGACGTCATTATCAACCCAGACGGTATCTTTCCAGCCGCTGTCCTCGATCGGCACGGCCCCGCCGTTCACGCTGCGCACCAGGAACTTCACGCCCTGTATATGGAATGACTGTGGCGTATCGGCATGGATCACCCAGCGCTCGCAGCGTCCAAACTGCGTTTGCACATCCATGCGGGTCATATCCCACATGGCGCCGTTAATACCCGGCAGGCTATCGCCCAGACGAAACTCACGCGTGCGGCTGATGCTGCCTTCAATGATATTATCCGCCAGCAAACGCATCGGCAGATTGTCCGTCACCAACGGCAGTAATCCCGTTGGTTTGAGCGTTAAAACCTGAGTTGAAATCAAAATGCTGGAAGGTTCAAACAGGCCGCGCAGGCGATCCATGATCCCGGCGGATTCGCCCGCCGTCAGCGTCACCTCACCGCCCTGAGACATATCAATCAGGATCTCCCGCCGTTCGCCAGGCGCAAGCGAGATCTGATTCACCGCCATCGGCGCAGGCAGAAGCCCTTGATCGCTGGCGATAACGTGCAGCGAACGTCCATCGTTCAGACGCATCACATAGCGGCGGGCATTCGATGCATTCAACAATCTCAGACGAACCCAGCCGCGGGAAACTTCCACAAACGGATTCTGAACGCCATTCACCAGTAGCGTATCGCCCACGAATCCACCGTTTGCCGGCGGGTTGTAAATCGGCACGCCAAAATTATCCAGACGCTTGTCCTGAATAATCAACGGAAAATCATCAACGCCGTAGTGATTGGGAAGCGGTAGCGATTTGCTGATACTGTCTTCAACCAGCCACAGCCCCGCCAGCCCGTTATAAATATGTGGAGCCATACGGTTCGGCGTATTGGCGTGATACCAGCAGGTCGCGGATGGCTGGCGGATCGGCAGAACGGGCGACCAGTCCATACCCGGCGAAATAATACGTGCAGCGCCGCCCATCAGCGATCCGGGAACCTGTAATCCACCAATCGTCATCGCCACGGGTTCATTTAGCCGGTTGCTATAAATCAGCTTGACGTCATCCCCGTCAAACACCCGCACCGTTGGCCCTAAATACCGGCCGTTGATCCCCCAAACCGAGGTTTTGCGATCGCCGACAAAGGCCCAGTGCGCACGTTGCATCGTCAGAAACAAAGGTTGCCCTCGGCGCGACTCCAGCAATGGCGGGATCGGTAATGCGCCGGGAATGCCATTTGCGTTCGCCGTCAATGGCGTCATACCCGCACACAGCGCAAGGCCCGATGCCTGAATAAACTGACGTCGGCTGAGTGACATAATGACTCCGTAAATCTGTTAAACCGTCTGCAAAGTTTAACTTCCGGTAACTTATCCGGAAGAAATAACTATTTGGCCTGAGTAAGGGTTATTTTTTTTCCGCCGCGTTGCGTGCCGCCACTTCCGCATCCAGCTGTGCCAGCTTGGCGGCCATCAGGTCGTGGCAATGTGCGGCCAGCTCACGAACCTGTTCTTTAGTATAGGAACGGGTATCGACCGGCGGCAGCATTTCCACGATAACGTGGCCGTTATTCCAGCGATTCAGCTTCACTTTGTTGCTGGTCGTCGAAACACAAATCGGTACAATCGGCACTTCCGCGCTGATCGCCGCATGAAACGCGCCGGTTTTAAACGGTAATAGACCACGCCCGCGACTACGCGTCCCTTCCGGGAACATCCAGATAGAAATGTTGCGTTCTTTGATATGTTTCACCACCTGAGCGATGGTGCCATGCGCTTTGGTACGATTTTCTCTATCAATCAGCAGGTTGCCCGTCAGCCAGTAAAGCGGCCCAAAAAAGGGAATCCACAGCAGGCTCTTTTTCCCGACGGTCACCGTACGCGGTTGCACGGCATTCGACGCAGTAACCATATCGTAATTATTCTGGTGGTTGGCGATATAGATACAATTGCCGTAATGCGCTGCCTCTTCCGGTATACGTAATTCAACCTTCAGGCCAAACACCACTGACAAGCGACCGAAAAGGCGGCCAAATGTCGATACATGACCTGGGTTTTTTGGGCTGAACAGGCAGTAAATGGAGCCAAAAATGCAGATCAGAAGCGAAAATACGATCACCACAATAAAACGAAGAACGAATAACATAGCAACCTCATTAGCCAACAGCCGCCGCTAGTATAGCGATTTCGCTATAAAAAACACGGTGATTCCTTTTGCAGCGGATTGGCGTTCTGGTAATCAGATAATGTCCGAAGGGATCAGGCATGCCGGGACGAAGATGCCCTACACATCGTCCCGCCCCGGCGTTGATTATTTATTCTTCACTACCGCCATCGCCAGCTTGCTTCGGCGCATCCACATCAATGCGATCGATGCGTTGCAGACCGCGCAACAACGTGCCCTTACGACCCCGTTCAGACTGGTATTTCTGTAGCTCATTGGGGCGCAGCACCAGCTTGCGTTTGCCGAAATACAGCGTGACCGACGCCTGCGGAGGCAGCAGCAGCAGCCAGGACAGACGATCCTTGCCGCTGGTAAAATCCGCGGACGAAATCGACACGATCTTGTTGCCTTTGCCTTTCGACAACTGCGGTAAGTCAGAGACGGGGAACAGCAACATCCTGCCAGCTGCGGTAATTGCCATCAACAGGTTGTCATCGCCTTTGATTTCAATCGGCGTAAGCGTTTTCGCCTTATCCGGCAGGGTAATAATCGCTTTACCTGCACGGTTGCGCGCGACCAGATCGTTAAAGGTACAGACGAATCCATATCCGGCATCCGACGCCATCAGCAGCGGCTGATCGTCTGCCGCCATCAGCACCTGCTCAATCGTCGCGCCCGGCGGCGGCGTCAATTTGCCCGTCAACGGCTCACCCTGACCCCGCGCAGAAGGCAACGTGAGGGGATCCAAAGCATAACTGCGTCCGGTAGAATCGATAAACACCACCGGCTGGCTGGTTTTCCCTTTGGCGGCGGCCCGGAAGCTATCGCCCGCCTTATAACTCAGTCCGGCAGGATCGATGTCGTGCCCTTTGGCGCTGCGCACCCAACCCATTTCCGACAACACAATCGTCACGGGTTCGGAAGGCACGAAATCATGTTCGCTCATGGCTTTCGCTTCGCCGCGTTCCTGTAGCGGTGAACGACGTTCATCGCCATAGGCCTGCGCATCCGCCTGGATTTCTTTTTTCAGCAGATTGCTGAGCTTACGTTCTGACGCCAGCAGCGCCTGAAGCTGATCGCGCTCTTTCGCCAGATCATCCTGCTCACCCCGGATTTTCATCTCTTCCAGTTTGGCCAAATGACGTAATTTCAACTCCAGTATCGCTTCAGCCTGCGTTTCACTCAGGCTGAACTGCCGCATCAGAACCGGCTTGGGTTCGTCCTCCGTACGGATGATGTGAATCACTTCATCAATATTCAGGAACGCCACCAGCAAACCTTCGAGGATATGCAGGCGCTTGAGCACTTTCTCCAACCGATAATTCAGCCGGCGGCGCACGGTATCGCGACGGAATACCAGCCATTCGCTCAGGATTTCGACCAGCCCCTTCACGCCGGGACGCCCATCCAGACCGATCATGTTCATGTTGATGCGGTAGCTTTTTTCCAGATCGGTGGTCGCGAACAGGTGGTTCATCACCAGATCGAAATCGATACGGTTAGAGCGTGGCACCAGCACCAGACGGGTCGGGTTTTCGTGATCGGATTCATCGCGCAAATCTTCAATCATCGGCAGTTTTTTGGCGCGCATCTGACTGGCTATCTGCTCCAGCACCTTGGCGCCCGAAACCTGATGAGGCAGAGCGGTGATCACCACCTCGCCATCTTCTTTCTTCCAGATGGCGCGCATGCGAACCGAGCCGCGTCCATTCTGGTAAATCCTGCGCACTTCCTCACGCGGCGTGATGATTTCCGCTTCGGTAGGGAAATCCGGCCCCTGAACGTACTGCAACAGATCTTCCAGCGAAGAGTCCGGTTTATCGATCAGCGCCACCGCGGCGGCGGCCACTTCACGGATATTGTGCGGCGGAATGTCTGTCGCCATACCGACCGCAATGCCCGTCGTACCGTTCAGCAGAATATTGGGCAGGCGCGCAGGCAGCATCTTCGGTTCCTGCATCGTACCGTCAAAGTTCGGGACATAGTCGACCGTCCCCTGCCCCAGCTCCCCAAGCAGCACTTCCGCATATCTGGACAGCCGCGACTCGGTATAACGCATGGCCGCAAATGACTTCGGATCATCCGGCGCGCCCCAGTTACCCTGCCCGTCCACCAGCGTATAGCGGTAGGAGAACGGCTGCGCCATTAATACCATCGCTTCATAGCAGGCGCTGTCGCCGTGCGGATGGTATTTACCCAGCACGTCGCCAACGGTACGCGCGGATTTTTTGAATTTGGCGCTGGCATTCAGCCCCAGCTCCGACATGGCGTACACGATACGTCGCTGTACGGGTTTCAGACCATCGCCAATGAACGGCAATGCCCGGTCCATGATGACGTACATGGAATAGTTCAGATACGCATTTTCAGTAAACGTATGCAGCGCAAGGCTTTCTGCGCCGTCATGAGTCATCTCACTCATTTATTTCACTTTCCTCACATCGCGGCGCGATTATAACGCTTTCCGACACGCCATACGGCGGTATGTTTGGCGAGAATAGTACCTTATCTGATGATGCTCTGTCACAGAGAACAGGGGACAAACGGTGGAAAGCGCGTCAGGCATTCGTCCAATCGTGCCAATACATTTATTTTCCCGCCATTATGAAAAAAATAATTAATATGCAGATAAGATCACAGTTATTTATTTTAGCCCGTAATGTGATCGCGATCTCAATTAATGAATGTTAAAAATAATGTTTTAATTTTGTCCCATCCAGCGGACACCATTTAGTATTGTCGTGATTTATTATCACGACTAGATTAATCATTACAGAACCACCTGAAATAACATCCCGAAAGCACAGCACAGGAAATAAGTTTAAAAAAAATTGAAATATAAGCATCAGAGAATCTCACACTCAACACAAGGGTAATATGATGCAGCCACTTACCTCCAGACAGAACCGATTATTAAAATATCTGCTACAGCATCAGGAGCATGTAACGGTTAAAAATATTGCGCATTATCTGGATGTGTCAGAAAAGACCGTTTATCGCGATATGCAGTTTGTTGAAGCCTTCCTTTCTGTCTGGAATATCTATCCAGACAAAAAGGTCGGCGCGGGAATAATGTTAACCGCTGACGACGATCGACATTTAACCTTGCTGGAACAGCAAATTGTGGTGGATGATGGTGATACCGACGCACTGATTAACAATTCTCGTCGTGTCAAAATCGCCTCACAGTTGTTGAGCGACACCCCCCATGAAACATCGATCAGTAAACTGTCAGAACGCTATTTTATCAGCAGCGCCTCCATCGTTAACGATCTCAAGATCATCGAAAGCTGGCTGCACCCACTGGGATTGTCGCTGGTGCGCAGCCAGAGCGGTACGCATATTGAAGGCAGTGAGGGCAGCGTGCGGCAGGCCATGGCCTCGTTAATCAATGATGTCATGCATCACAAAGAACCCGGCCCCCTTACCCATTCCCGTCTCGATCCCGGCAGCTATAAGGCGCTGATAAATTATTTCGGCGCAGAGGACGTCGCTTTTGTGCAATCGCTGTTACAGGAGATGGAACAGCAGCTTTCCTATCCGCTCGGCGAACCCTATTACATAAATATTTTCACCCACACCTTAATTATGATGCACCGCATCGCGCAGGGAAAAGCGTTAATGATGAATGAAGAGGCGATTCATCAGCAGGTGGATAACCGGGTATTTTCCATTGCGAAAAATATGGTCGCCAGAATAGAACAACGCGTCGATAACCGTTTACCTTCTGATGAAGTCTGGTTTATTTATCAATATATTATTTCCTCCGGCATTGTGATGGAGGAACGTGCGGATAATCAGGCTCTTCACTATCAATTTTCCAATGGAGAATCACGCCAACTCACCCGGGCGATCGTTCAGGTATTTTCCGATTTAATCAATATAGACCTACGCGCGGATAAACTTCTGCATGAAGGATTGCTTATTCACATCAAGCCATTACTCAACCGATTAAAATATCAGATTCATATTCGAAATCCTTTATTAGAAGATATCAAAAATGAATTTCAGGATATTTATCAGATTACCCGTCAGGCGATGGATAAAGTCTGTCGGCAATTTCAATTAAAAACGATAGCCGAGGATGAAGTCGGTTACCTGACCATTCATTTTCAGGCCGCGCTGGAACGACAAATCGCCCATAAGCGCATTCTGGTGGTCTGTTCCAGCGGTGTCGGCACATCGCACCTGTTGAAGAGCCGTATTCTGAGAGCCTTTCCCGACTGGTTTATCGTTGGCGTGGTCTCGGCCAGCAATATGCTGACTTTTTGTCAGCAGGAAAATATCGAGCTGATTATTTCCACCATTCATCTGGAAGAGCAGCAGATACCCATTGTTTATGTGTCCGCCTTTTTTAATGACGATGACATTAAGCGGGTTACCGAAAAAGTTATCGCCAATAAATTGCATCAGGCCGAACATCAATGTTCCGCGGCCGATCATTAATTTCCTTAAATTTATCGATGAGGTGTGATTAATGGATATCAATAAAATACTCAATGCCAACCGCGTGAAATTAACCATGTCCGCAACCAATAAAGATGAGGCGATTAATGAGCTAGCCGACCTGTTATATGCCGATGGCGCCATCACCAACAAACAGGATTTTATTCACGATGTGTGGTTGCGCGAGGCCGAAGGCTCCACCGGTTTTGAAAACCATATTGCGATCCCGCATGGAAAATCCTCAGCCGTAAAACAGACCACGCTCGCCATTGGCCGCACGCGTCAGGATATTCCCTGGGAAACGCTGGATGGCAGCAAAGTCCGCTGCATCATTCTTTTTGCCGTGCGTCTGGAAGATCAGAACACGACACATATTCGCCTGCTGTCTCAGGTTGCCAGCGCACTGGCCGACGATGAGGTGATCGCCCGACTGTTAGACGAGTCCGATCCCCATAAAATTATCCGACTGTTTAGTCAGTATGCAGAAACAGCCCCTGTAAATCCGACATAAAACGAGGCTCAAAATGAATATTGTTTGTGTTGCCGCCTGTACGGCGGGCATCGCGCATACCTATATCGCACGAGAGAAACTCATTAAGGGAGCCCAGGCCTTAAATTACGCGATTCGAGTAGAAACCCAGGGCACCATTGGCACCGAAAATGAATTAACTCCCGATGAAATAGCCGCAGCCGATGTCGTTATTCTGGCCGTCGATATCAAAATAAAGGGGGAAGAACGGTTTAAAGGTAAACCTATCGTCCGGGTAAAAACGGAAATTGTCATTAAATCTCCGGTCAAGTTTCTGGAAAAAGTCGCGGGTTCTTTAGCACGTGCCTGAATAACCATTTTTCGGGGTAACTACTATGAACACCAGAAAAAATACAGTTGGACAGGAAATAAAACGCCACCTCCTTACCGGTATTTCCTGGATGATCCCGCTGATTGTCGCCGCCGGTATCTGTATCGCGCTTGGTCAGGTGATTGGCGGCCCCAACGTGGCGGAAAAAACGGGCAGCATCGCGTGGATGCTGAACCAGATCGGCGGCTGGGGGATGGGACTGATTGTCCCGTTGATCAGCGCGGCGATTGCCTACTCGATTGCCGACCGCCCCGGTTTCGCGCCCGGCCTGATCGTGGGCTTTATCTGCGGCCAGATTCAGACCGGGTTTATTGGCGGTATCCTTGGCGGCTTTCTGGTCGGCTACATCGTGCTGCTGCTGCGCCGCTCGATCAAACTCCCCGTCTCCATGCAGGGTCTGATGCCCATCATGATCCTGCCGCTGCTCAGTACCATTATCGCAGGATTACTGATGATGACGTTTATCGGTCAGCCTATCGTCTGGCTACAGCAGGCGCTGATTCATCTGCTTGAATCCATGCAGGGCGGTTCGAAATTTCTGATGGGGGCGATTCTGGGCGCCATGGCGACGTTCGACTTCGGCGGTCCGGTGAACAAAACCATGTCGCTGTTCGCCGACGGCATGCTGGTAGACGGCATTTACGGCCCGGAAGCCGTCAAATTTGTCGGCTCCATCATTCCTCCCTTCGGCATCACGCTCTCCTTCCTGCTGACCCGTTACAAATACACCCGGTCGGAAAAAGAGGCGCTGAAAGCCGCATTTCCCATGGGCATCTGCATGATTACCGAAGGCGTAATTCCGATAGCCGCCCGCGATCTGATCCGGGTCGTGGCCAGCTGCGTCGTCGCTTCGGCTATTGCCGGCGGGCTGATCATGGTCTGGGGCGTGGAAGCGCCGGTGCCGCACGGCGGTATGTTCGTGGTCCCGCTGTTTACCAAACCGCTGATGTTCTGTCTGGCATTGGGGATCGGTACGGTTATTTGCGGCGTGATGCTATCGCTGCTCAAGAAACGCGTTACTCAGGCAGATGAAGAGTTTGATGATATCGACGATCGCACCGTCCGTGATGAAGATATTAAATTCACCCTCGAATAAACAGGAGCCGCTATGTATGCCCCCATGAAAGCCCTCATTGATGATGCGTATCAACGGCAGTATGCCGTACTCGCCATCAACTGTTTCAACCTTGAGACCGCGCGGGCCGCTATTGCCGCCGCCGAACAGCAGCAGGCGCCGCTGATCCTCAATGTCTACCAAGGGCACTGCCGGCATTTCCCGCCACACCTTGCCGTGCCGTTGGTCAGCGCGCTGGCGCAGCGGGCTGCCGTTCCGGTCGCGCTGAGTCTGGATCATGGTAAGGCGTTCGAGCTGATAGGCCAGTCGTTTCGCGCCGGTTTTACCGGCCTGATGATCGATGCTTCCAGCCATCCGCTGGAAGAGAACATCCGTCAGACCCGGCAGGTGGTGCAAATGGCCGCCACCGCCGGCGTCTGTGTGGAAGGAGAGCTGGGACACATCGCCGATGCCCCGGCTTATGACCTTGATGATGCCGCCGTCAAGATGACGCAGGTGGAAGATGTCATGCCCTTTATCCGTCAGACCGGCATCGACCTGCTCGCCGTTTCGGTAGGCACCGCCCACGGGATTTATCCTCCCGGCGTAACACCACGGATTGATTTTGATCGCCTCGACGCTCTGCATCGGGAATCGCCGATTCCGCTGGCGCTGCACGGCGGCAGCGGCACCAGGGCCGATGATATCCGCCGGGTCAGCCGCCACGGCGTGGCGAAAATCAATGTCGGCGCGGCGGTCTTTGAAGCAGGGAAAACGACGCTACAGCAGGCGTTGCAACCGCATCCCGAGGCTGAGCTGGCTGATTTGCTGGCCATGATGGAATCCGCCTGCCGGGAGGTGGTTTGCGACTATCTCAGTTGGTCCGGCGCCGCCGATAAAGCCTAACGCCCGACCGTAGCCCGTTTCACCGCCGGCCGTTTGATGTCAGACACATCAGTGAATCCTCACTGATGCGGGAAAGCTTTACCTATCGTCCACTATCAGGGAGACAAAACATGTTGATTTCCATGCACGAAATGCTGAAACCCACCCGCGAACACCGCTTTGCCATTGGCGCATTTAACGTCGCCGATAGCTGCTTTATCCGTGCCGTGGTGGAAGAGGCCGAATCAACCCATACGCCCGCTATTATTTCCATTCATCCCAGCGAGCTGGAATTCGTTACCGATACGTTCTTTGCCTATGTCCGGGAAAGAACCCTGCGCAGCCCGGTGCCCTTTGTCATTCACCTCGACCACGGCGCTTCCATTGCACACGTCCAGCGCGCGATCCAATGCGGATTCACCTCCGTCATGATTGACGGTTCGCTACTGCCTTATGAAGAGAACGTGGCACTGACCGCCGAAGTGGTCAAACTGGCGCACGCCGTCGGCGTTTCCGTTGAGGGTGAACTCGGCACCATTGGCGATACCGGCACCACGGTAGAAGGCGGCGTCAGTAAAGTTATTTATACCGACCCTGAACAGGCGGAGGATTTCGTCAACCGCACAGGCGTTGATACGCTCGCGGTCGCAATCGGCACCGCGCACGGCATCTACCCGAAAGACCTGAAGCCAGAGCTGCAAATGCACATTCTGCGGGATATCTCGCAGCGGCTGTCTATCCCGCTGGTATTGCACGGCGGCTCAGCGAACCCGGACGCCGAGATCGCCGAAGCCGTGACGCTCGGCGTGGGCAAAATCAACATCTCCAGCGATATGAAATACGCCTATTTTAAAAAAGCGCGGGAAATCCTCAGCCGTGAAACCTGGTGGGATCCCAATGCCATCTACCCGGAACCCATCAACGCGGCAAAAGAAGTTATCCGCTATAAAATGGCGCTATTTGGTTCGACGGGAAAAGCCAGCCTGTATTGATTCCATCGCCGGATAACCGTACACAGGGAGCTCAGGCTCCCTGAAAGGTTGATGACCCCCCTTCACCATCACTTGATTCTTCATTCCACTGCAATAGCCAGTTTTCATCAGAAAGGCAGATTGACTTATATTAATCATGCTAATTGTTTTATTGGTATATTTATACCTTTCCCGCTAAAAAAAACATTAATTACCACTGAAACCGTTATTTTTATTCATTTTAAACAATTGAATAATATCATAATTACCTTTCATTAATCGTTTGACTGTTTGCCAGTCCTCTTGTTTTTCCAATCACGACTATACTTCAACTTGCTTAATGATTTTGCCTTGAACTATGAGGCTTTGATTGCTTAAAAAAAGGGGTTGGTATGGGTATTCCGAATGAATTACATGTAGCGAAAAAAATATCATGGGGTAGCATCATTGGCGGTGTTGTAACCGTGTTAGCCGTTTCATTACTCCTCTCTACGCTCGGCACCGGTCTGGGCTTTTCGATTGTCGATCCATTGTCTGACGAGCCAGTTGACGGAGTGGGAACCACCGTCCTGATCTGGTCTGCCTTATCCATCATTGTCAGTCTGGCTGCGGGGGCGTTTGTTGCCGGGCGGTTGGCGGCGGTTGATGGTTTGATTCATGGCTTTCTTGTCTGGGCAACGGCGTTGATTGTTGCCGCCGTTTTAGGCAGCATGCTGCTTGGCGGCGCGTTGAAAGCCACCGGTCATGCACTCGGATCGGTTGCATCATTAACGGGCAACGCCATTTCCGGCGCGGGATCCGCCGTTGGAGGAGGATTGCAAGGCATCGCCAGTCTGGGCGGCAAGGCGTTTGATCAGCTTGATCTGGATACCACGCTGCAACCAGAACAGATGACCAACGAGGTGGCGCAGGCATTACGCAACAGCGATATTGAGTCATTGCATCCAGACTATATGAAAAAACAGCTGGAAGAGGCGAAAACGGAAATTGGCGCAGCGATAAAAGCCATTGCGCTCAACCCGGATAACAGCGACGCCGTTATACAGAGTCTGGTCGAAAAGCTGAAAAAACGCGGAGAAGCATTAGCGCAGGACGTCGACCGTGATAGCGTAACCAAAGCGTTATCAGACCATACTTCCTTGTCGCAGGAAGAAGTGAATCAAACCGTCGATAACCTGATTGAAGCCAAGAATAAAACGGCACAGTTGGTCAATCAGCGGTTGAATGACGCCGAAGCCCGTATTGAACAAGCCAAACAGCAATATGCCGAACTGAAGCAAAAAGCCCGCGAACAGGCCGCTGCCGCTGCTTCCGCCGCCGCACAGGCAGCGTTTTGGTCATTCTTTGCCCTGCTGATTGGCGCTATTGTCAGCGTATTCGCCGGTTTGTGGGGAGTTAAAACCAGCAACAAATACCACTTTGAACAGGTGTAAATTCACCATCGCTGACCGAACCCGTTTATAACCTGGCGTTGTTCGGCTTTATCGGCACCGTCAGCTTATATTGAGACGATATGTTTACCGACAGGCTCCGTAAAAGGGGCCTGTTTTATTTCTGCCTCCGCATCCCCCATCGATTACCCGCCTAAAACGTTTTATTAAGAATCATTCATCATTATTGCAACGGTTAATGATAATGCTTAGCATATGATAATAGTTATCATTACCCTATTTTTTATAATGTTATAGCTTGTTTTTCTGCCACCGCCATTGATTGCCAGCACGTCTACCGACATCGCTGGTCGGACAGCCCATTGCAAAGAGTATCATTATGTTAACTAATAAGAATTTAAATAAAATTCTTCTCACCGGTATATTAACAGGCATTGCGTTAAACAGTGCTGCCGCCGACAGCCAGACAACCCCACAGACTAATCCAGCCAGCGAATCAGAGCCAACGGGCGACGTAATGACGGTTTATTCTCCCAAAGTGGAGAAAGAGGCAGGCTCCAAGACAACCATCACCGCCAGCGATATGCAGAAAGAGGGCGGCAACGATTTCGGCACTATCATGCGCTATCAGCCGCTGATCAGCGCCACCGGCGCTGCCGGTGGCGCCAATACCGGCAAAAGCGGCTATACCGGGGATCGCGGCGGCTATACCGGCTATAACATCCGCGGGCTGGAAGCCAACCGCATAGCCATAGACGTGGACGGCATCGCACAGCCCAACGCCACGGGTCGGCCTTCCGTCGGTCGTACTGGCTCCAACACCTTCGGCATCGGCCGCGACTATATCGACCCCTATATGTATGGCTCCGTGGGCATCGAATCCGGCGCCACTGCGGTATCCAATCCCAACAACGCGCTGGGCGGCTCGGTATCGTTCCGTCCCAAATCCGCCGACGATTATCTTTCAGCCAATAAATCCAGCTATTTCGGCTACCAGAGCGACTATGATTCCTCCAACCGCAGCTGGCACAACGGCATCACCGCCGCCGCCGGTGATGACTACCTGCGCGGCGTAATCGTAGTCAGCCGCCGCGACGGTCAGGAAACTGAAAACAACAGCGGCACCATCGATGCTTATCCGGCCAACTGGCACTCCGACGCGATACTGGCGTCCGGTATCTGGCAGGCAACGGATACCCATCAGTTGACCGGTACGCTGGATTACTATCATAAAACCAACCATACCAACTTTGACTACTGGGGCACCGGCACCAGCACCATTTACGGCAGAGCGCAGCAAAGCAGCCAGACCCGCCGCTGGAGCGCCAGCCTGAAAGATCGCTGGACGCCAACCGACAACCGGCTGATCGATCTGGCGGAAACCCGGGCGTACTACCAGCAGACCGAAGCGCACGATAATACCTGGGCTCCGGCAACCACGGGCACCACTGCGGCTGAGGCTCACCGCATCTATTCCGATTACAATGTGAAGACCTACGGTTTGGAAACTCAGATGTCCAAAGAATGGGGCATTCATAGTTTGAGCTGGGGTCTGAACGCCAGCGAATCGAAAACAGAACGCCCGTATCGCCTCGATCCAGTATTGACCACGTACAACGACATTTCCAAACCAGAAGCAGATAGCCGCACTTATATTCTGGGCGGTTTCGCACAGGACAAAATGACCTGGGATCTGGACGGTCATGACTTCTCTATGGTACCAGCGGTACGTGTGGCCTATCAGAACAGCAAAGCCACCAATTTGTCCAATATGACCGGTGGCGACGCCAACATATCCGACTCGGATGTTGAAAAACTCTATGGCGAAGGATTCAGCGATACGCAGGTGTTGCCTTCCCTGAGCTTCCTGTATGACATTACGCCAAAACTGACCACCTATCTGCAATACAAACGCGGCGCCCAGTTCCCCAACGCCAGCCAGCTGTATGGCTCTTTTAACCTGACGGCAAACTATGCGTCGGCTTATGGCGCGCAATATGCGCTGCTGGGCAGCCCCGATCTGGAAACCGAAACCAGCAATAACTTCGAGCTGGGCCTGAAAGGGGAAGCGGTGGAAGGGATTACGGTCAGCGCCGCCGCGTTCTACAACGACTATAAAAACTTCATTGACTACACCCGCTACGCCCGGACAACCAATCCGGAAAAATTCACCAACGTACCGAGCAATATCAACATCGTCTATCAGGCGGAAAATCGTGATAAAGCCTATATCTACGGTGGTGAAATCAGTACCAAATTCAACTTTGGCACCTGGTTCGAACAGGTTAACGGTTTGAGCGCGCGTCTGGCGTTCGGTTACGCCGAAGGGGCATCCAAATCCAGCTACCTGGGCGACAAATACGTCGATCTGGCCAGCGTAACGCCAATGAAAGCCATCGTGGGCGTTGCCTATGACGATCCGGACAAACGCTATGGCGCCGCGCTGACCGCGACATTCAACAAAGGTAAACAGGCCACTTACACCAACCGTCAGAGCTATAACAACAGCGGTACGCCAATCGCCGATTCCACCAGCGAATATATGCGGGTGCCCGGCTATGGCGTGGTTGATCTGACCGCTTACTACCGTGTCGCTAAAAACGTGAAGCTGAGCGGCGGCGTCTACAACATTACCGATCGCAAATACTGGGATTATCTGAGCAGCCATAGTCTGGAAAGCGCCAACAACCAGGATCTGTACGATCAGGCACTGTCAGTCGCGCCGGGCCGGACCTTCCAACTGGGCGTGAATGTGGATTTCTGATTCACACAAAACGCGATCTCACGTAAAACAGGGCGATGCTGGTGCATCGCCAAAACAACAAGGGTAAGAGCGCAGGTTACTCTCTTACCCTATATTCACGACCAGTGATACGCCCCTTCCCATCCATCCCGAATGACTGCAATAACGTGTTTACCTAATCCCGCATTATTGTATTTTAGTCAATGGTGTTGTGCGCTACCGCACATTTTTCTTATCAATCAGACCTAATAGACTAGGCCTAACTCATCTTTCAATAACCTAATTTGGGATCATACCTATGCAGAAAATTTTTCTGATTAATGCAGGCAAATCATTTGCTCACTCCAAAGGTGAACTGAACAACACGCTTACCAAGATCGCCACCGATTTTCTGCGTGAAAAAGGTCATGATGTGCGCGTGACCACCGTGGATAACGGCTACGATATTAAACAGGAAATCCAGAATTACCTGTGGGCGGATACCATCATTTATCAGATGCCTGGCTGGTGGATGGACACGCCATGGATACTGAAGAAATATATTGATGAAGTGTTTACCGCAGGTCACGGCTTACTCTATGCCAGCGATGGCCGCAGCCGTGCCGACAGCAGTAAAAAATACGGCTCTGGCGGCCTGTTGCAAGGCAGGAAATACATGCTTTCCCTGACCTGGAACGCCCCGTTGGAAGCTTTCGAGGATCCCGATCAATTCTTCCATGGCGTCGGCGTGGACGGGGTTTATCTGCCGTTTCATAAGGCCAATCAGTTTATCGGGTTATCCCCGCTGCCGACCTTCATTTGTAATGACGTGATAAAATCACCGGATATTCCTGCTTATACCGCGCGTTACCGTCAGCATCTGGGCAAACTTTTTGCCTGAGAATAATAACGTACCGCCCCGCCGCTGTGGGCAACGCTCACAGCGGCTGCTCTGACAGTTTCTCGCTCAAATAATCCAGAAAACAGGTAATACGCACCGCCAGTTGGGTGTTGCGGTAATACACCGCGTGGACAGGCAAACTGACATTTACCGTTTCCTCTTTGAGAATCTGAACCAGACGGCCCGTCGCCAGATCATCCCGAATCAGAAAATCAGACATGCGGACAATCCCTTCCCCGCGCAGCGCCAGTTGGCGCAACGTTTCACCGTTTGAAGCCGCCAGCGCGGGAGTAATCGGGTAAAAATCCTGTAGCCCATACCGCAACGGCCAGTGATTCAGCGATTCCACCTGGGTAAATCCCAGACAGACATGTGTCGCCAGCGCCTCAACATTCGCAGGCGTCCCATGACGCCGCAGATAATCCGGGCTGGCAACCACGCGCAAACGGCTCGACCCCAACGCGCGGGCGTGGATGCTGGAATCTTTTAGCGTGCCGATACGGATCGCGATATCCGTATGCTGTTCCAGCAGGTCGATAATAAAATCGTCGGTGTTCAGTTCAAGAATGATCTTCGGGTAGCGGCGGCGGAATTCGGGAACGAGGGGGACAATGACATGTTGCATAAACGCAGAGGCTGCGTTGACCCGTAACCGCCCGCCGGGCCGTTCGTGCCGCAATAGCACCTGCTCTTCCGCATGTTCCACCGCATGGATCACGGCTCGCGCATGCTCAAGAAACATTACGCCTTCTTCTGACAGCGACAAACGCCGCGTGGTACGGTGCAACAGCGTCGTTCCCAGTTTATCTTCCAGACGCCGCAACGCCCGGCTGATACCGGACGTCGTCTGACCCAGTTGCTCTGCCGCCGCAGTAATCGATCCCGTGTCGACCACCACGACAAAAGCCTGTAATTCCTCAAGCGTGACTTTCATCAGCGTATACCCAAGCGTTATACTTCGATTTCCGCCTTATCGCCCTTCTCTTGCAACCAGTTACGTCGATCTTCGGAACGTTTTTTCGCCAGCAGCATATCCATCATCGCCATCGTCTGATCGATATCAGCGTCATTAATGGTTAACTGCACCAAACGACGGGTATTCGGATCAAGCGTGGTTTCACGTAGCTGCAACGGGTTCATTTCACCCAACCCTTTGAAACGCTGCACGTTAGGCTTGCCCTTTTTACGCTTGAGCTGCTCCAGCACGCCCGCTTTTTCTTCCTCATCCAGCGCGTAGTAAACCTCTTTCCCCAGATCGATGCGGTATAACGGCGGCATCGCGACATAAACATGTCCGCCGCGGACCAGCGCCCGGAAATGACGGACAAACAGGGCGCACAGCAGCGTGGCGATGTGTAAACCATCAGAATCCGCATCCGCCAGAATACAGATTTTGCCGTAGCGAAGCTGGCTGAGATCGTCACTGTCCGGATCGATGCCGATCGCCACGGAGATATCATGCACTTCCTGGGAAGCAAGCACTTCATCAGAAGAAACCTCCCAGGTATTCAGGATCTTACCCTTAAGCGGCATGATCGCCTGAAACTCACGCTCCCGCGCCTGTTTCGCCGAGCCCCCCGCGGAATCGCCTTCCACCAGAAACAATTCCGTGCGATTCAAATCCTGCGAGGTGCAGTCCGCCAACTTACCGGGCAACGCCGGGCCACTGGTCAGTTTTTTACGCACCACCTTCTTGGCCGCGCGCATACGACGTTGCGCGCTGGAGATAGCCAGTTCAGCCAGTTGCTCCGCGGCTTGTACGTTCTGATTCAGCCACAGGCTGAAAGCATCTTTCACCACGCCGGAAACAAACGCGGCGCACTGGCGCGAAGACAGGCGCTCTTTGGTCTGTCCGGCGAACTGCGGCTCCTGCATTTTTACCGACAGCACATAAGCGCAGCGTTCCCAGATATCGTCCGCGCTCAGCTTCACGCCGCGCGGCAGAATATTGCGGAATTCACAGAACTCGCGCATGGCGTCCAGCAGCCCCTGACGCAGGCCGTTAACGTGTGTCCCGCCCATCGGGGTGGGGATCAGGTTAACGTAGCTTTCGGTCAGCAGATCGCCGCCTTCCGGCAGCCACAACAGCGCCCAGTCCACCGCCTCGGTATCCCCGGCGATGGAACCCAGAAACGGTTTTTCCGGCAGGGTAATCAGGCCATTCACCGCTTCACACAGGTAATCGTTCAGGCCATCCTGATAACACCAGCGCTGTTCGGTGTTGTTGACCTTGTCTTTGAAAACGATTTCTACGCCGGGGCACAAGACCGCTTTGGCTTTCAGCAAGTGCGTCAGCCGCGATACCGAAAAGCGCGGGCTGTCGAAAAACTTCTCATCCGGCCAGAAATGTACTCGCGTACCGGTATTACGGCGGCCGCAGGTTCCCGTTACGGTGAGATCCTGCACTTTGTCGCCGTTTTCAAACGCCATATCGTAGACCTGTCCGTCACGTCGAACCGTCACTTCCACTCGCGATGACAGGGCGTTAACCACAGAAATCCCCACGCCGTGCAGGCCGCCGGAAAACTGATAGTTTTTGTTGGAGAACTTACCGCCGGCGTGTAACCGGCACAGAATCAATTCAACGGCCGGAACGCCCTCTTCAGGATGGATATCCACCGGCATGCCGCGACCGTCATCAATGACTTCCAATGACTGATCGTCGTGCAGAATCACATCAATACGGCGTGCATGTCCCGCCAATGCCTCATCGATGCTGTTATCTATAACTTCTTGCCCCAGATGATTAGGACGTGTGGTATCGGTATACATGCCCGGACGACGGCGCACCGGTTCCAGCCCGCTGAGTACTTCAATCGCATCAGCGTTATAACTTGATTGAGTCATGGTTTGAATGAATTCTTTGTTTTTAAACGGATTGTTTTAAATGAAATCAGCGGCGATCAGTCTGTCGTAAGACCCAGAAAATTCACTATGGGTGCAAAAAAGTGCTCAAATCCGACAAAGGCGTGATTGCCCCCCGACTCCACTGTTTGGCGACAGGCAGTGTAATAGGCGACCGCCTGGCGATAGTCCAGAACTTCATCCCCGGTCTGAAGCAACAGCCAGAGCAAATCCGGCGATTCCAGCGGCTCAACCTGCATCACTTTCAGATCGTAAACGTGCCGAGACTCTAGCACATATTGCTCACCTGTGTAGGGGTTCTGATATTCCCCCAGATGATCGAGCAGCAGTTCAAACGGTCTGACGGCCGGATTCACCACGACAGCGGGTATGGTAAAACACTGGGACAACCAGGTTGCATAATAACCACCGAGAGAGGAACCAACAATCCCAAGCGGCCGGCCGGCGTGCGCCATCACCAATGACTCCATCATCTCGGCCGCTTCCGCCGGATAAGGCGGAAGTTGCGGGATCAGCATGTCGATTTCAGGATGCCGGCTTGCCAGCCAGTTCTTCAGCGCGGTTGCTTTCGCTGAATTGGGGGTGCTGTTAAAACCGTGAAGATAGAGTAAGGTTGGCATTAATAACCATCCGAATCCATATCCGGCAGGAATTCACTTCCCGACAGACGAAACACCGCCGTCTCCAGACGGCCGTCAGGCATCAGATCCAGATAGCGCCAGCCCGGCGCGACATCATCAATCGTGAAATTCGTGCAGTGCGGTTTGAACTGTACGCAGGTTGACGGCGTTGCCAGCAAGCGACGGCCGTGCCAGTCGAGATCCATTTCCTGATGGATATGTCCACACAGAATGGTATTCACCTGCGGGTAACGAGCCAGAACCGCAGCCAGACTGTGCGCGTTGCGCAAGCTGTGCTGGTCAAGCCAGGTACAGCCGGAAGGCGATGGGTGATGGTGCAATAAAAGCAGCGTGAAGCGCTCGGGCTGGTTTTTCAGGCAACGCTCCAGCCATTCAAGCTGATAATCGCTCAGTTCGCCATGCGGCACGCCAAATACCTGACTATCGAGCAGGATGATCTGCCATTTATCGCCGACCAGCACCTGTTTGGAAGGGGCGATATCCGCTTCAGCCAACGCATCCACCATTGCCGGCTGGAAATCATGATTGCCCGGCAGCCACACACAAGGTGCGTCCAGTTGCCGGATACCGCGAGAAAAGTGGCGATAGGCTTCCAATGAATGATCCTGTGCCAAATCACCTGTCGCGACGATCAGATCGAACGCTTCCTGCTGAGCCTGTATGGCATCCAGTACCGCGTGGTAACTGCGATATGTGTTAATACCAAGCAATGTTTCATGCTCGCCGGCAAAAAGGTGGGTATCTGTTATTTGTAAAATCCTGATTCTGGCCCCACTCGCCACAGGAAGTGTCAACAGGCTTTCCAAATGGTGTCCTTGGTTACTTAATCTGTCTATACCCGTCATCTTTCACGTTGCAAATGTGCTGGTTTCATTACCCGGCCTCTCCGTGCATCCTGAAAAAACGCCGGGAGCATTTTTTAACAACGCATAGCGTTGGCTCCCGTGGACGGGCAAGGATAGCCCGTCATCAATCTATTGGGTATCAAAAACCGGAATCGACATCGAACCATACGCCAAACAATATCTTAGCCAATCAGCAAGAAACTGATTAATTTGATGCTTTTCGTCACGTTGATGTAACTTCTTATTCGGATAATCATAACGTGCTTTGAAACGGAAGATCTGCTGACTGGCACACACTTCCGCAACCAGCGCGTCATGATACAGCCTGACCGTCATCATTGGCAGGCTCCAGTAGCTTACCGCCGGTACGGTCTGCTTAATCTCAACCAATGAGGTATAGCGGGTAGATTCAAGAATCGTTAAGCGATAGGCCGCATTATTAACGTGATAAACCGCCGTTTCACCGACTTCGTCAATACGGGGCAGCAAACGCCGTAATTGCATAAAATTGGTTTCGCATAGCCTCATCATTGCCGGGAAATCCGGGGTATAACGCTTCATAAATTCAATCCGCCCACGTTTTTCTCAGTTTCTCATGGTGCAACGCCAACCATTGCAAGGCAATGACAGAGGCTGCGTTATCAATAATCCCTTGTTCAACCCATTGATAGCTCTGCTCGCGGCTGACAACATGCACACGAATGTCTTCATTTTCTGCCGCCAGACCGTGAATGCCTGCCGCCGTCCGGGTATCCACTTCGCCTACCATAACAGCCAGACGCTCACTGGTGCCACCCGGGCTGGCAAGATAGCTGATTATCGGGCGGCAGCGCCCTACCGTTAATCCGGCTTCCTCAAGTGCTTCACGCCGGGCAACGTCTTCCAGGCTTTCTCCCTGCTCAATCATGCCAGCCACCAGCTCAAACAGCCAGGGGGAAACGCTGGTGTCATAGGCCGCGATACGAATCTGTTCGATCAATACCACCTCATCCCTTACAGGATCATAAGGTAACAGGACGACCGCATGACCACGTTCAAAAATCTCACGGCTGACTTCGCCACTCATTTCACCATTAAACAGGCGGTGACGAAAACGGTAGCGTTTCAGTGAAAAAAAACCGTCGTATAGCGTTTCACGTGCAATAATTTCTACATCATCTTTCGTGAAAGTAACCGGACCGGATACGGAAGACCCCATGACTAAACTCCTGTAACGAGTATTGATGAAATCCGGTATTGTATGGCGGAAATCCCTATCATTATACTCATCGTTGTTTTGGATAGATTTGTTTTTGATAGATCTGTTTGTGGTAGATTTATGTACATTCAGTCCTTGTTCCAACGGGGACTGATGATTACGGGTGTTCTGGTGCGATCGCGTTTATCCTGTAAAACAGAAAAATTCCGTACCATTCAGGCCCGGATCGCCAATAACACCAGCCGGTTCGGACAGCGTCCACAGAAAGATGGCACGTTCAGCTACCTTATCCTATTGGCAGATTCTGATAGAATCGACAATTATTCGTCTATAGATAGCGCAACCATAGCGACATTGCTGCACAACAAGGAATGCAAATGAAGAAATTGCTCCCTCTTCTTATCGGTTTGAGCCTGGGCGGCTTTAGCGCCATGGGCCAGGCGGAAAATCTACTACAGGTTTATCAGCAAGCCAAAAATACCAACCCTGATTTACGCAGTGCCGCCGCTGTCCGCGATTCCGCGTTTGAAAAAATCAATGAAGCGCGCAGCCCGTTGCTGCCACAGATGGCACTGGGCGCGGATTATACCTATAACAACGGCTACCGCGACAACAGCGGCACGAACAGCCAGGTAAAAAGCGCGTCATTGCAGTTGACACAAACCCTGTTCGATATGTCCAAATGGCGCGCGCTGACGCTACAGGAAAAACAGGCCGGTATTGAAGATGTTACCTATCAAAGCGCCCAGCAGAATCTGATTCTGAACACGGCGACCGCCTATTTTAATGTTCTGCGCGCCATTGATTCTCTGTCATACATCAACGCACAGAAACAGGCGATTTACCGCCAGTTGGATCAGACTACCCAGCGCTTCAACGTGGGTCTGGTCGCCATTACCGACGTACAAAACGCCCGCGCAGAATATGACAGCGTGCTGGCCAATGAAGTTCTGGCACGAAATACGTTGGATAACTCGCTGGAATCCCTGCGTCAGGTAACCGGAAATTTCTACCCGCAGTTGGCTGGTCTTAACATCGAACGTTTTTCCACCCAGCAACCAGGCGTGGTTAACAATCTGCTAAAAGAAGCTGAAAACCGTAACCTGAACCTGTTATCCGCCCGTTTAAGTCAGGATCTGGCTCGTGAGCAAATCCGTTCGGCGCAAACCGGCTATATGCCGACGCTGGATCTGACCGCGTCTACCGGCGTGAGTAATACGGACTATAACGCCCGTAACGCAGCGAATGACAGTGACATAGGTCAAAACAAAGTCGGCATCAACTTTACATTGCCACTTTACAGCGGCGGCTCCACCAACTCTCAGGTGAAACAGGCCCAGCATAACTTTGTCAGCGCCAGCGAACTGCTGGAAAGCGCCCACCGTACCGTGGTTCAGACGGTGCGCTCTTCGTTCAACAACATTTCGGCGTCTATCAGCAGCATCAATGCTTACAAACAGGCAGAAGTGTCTGCACAAAGCTCGCTGGATGCCATGGAAGCCGGCTATCAGGTCGGTACCCGCACGATTGTTGATGTGCTGGACGCGACCACCACGCTGTATAACGCCAAGCAGCAGCTTTCCAGCGCGCGTTATGATTACCTGATCAACCAGTTAAACATTAAATACGCCTTGGGTACGCTGAATGAAAGCGACCTGCAAACGCTGAACGCGGCGTTAGGTCAGATGGTATCGACCACACCGGCGGTCTCTGACGACAATAGCGGCGCACCGTTTGCCAATACCACAACGGTATCCGCGACAGCAGGCCAGTAATCAGCTCGATTCGAGGGGAACGGCAGGTTCCCCTCAGACGGTTGAAAACCTGTTTACGGAATCAGAACGGTGATAATAGGATAGAAGAGTAAAGCGTTCGCGCCAGAGACGGACTTACCGCGTTTTGACGATCTCCCCATTATCGCCGCTCATCACGCGTTATCATTAACCTTCCTTTTTGGCGTTAAAATCGCCTCCGGCATTTTCCACGCTCGCCGGTCGATAAAGCGAAACGCGGCACAACTGAATGTATAGCAACGTAAAGAGTCGCCTGGTTACGGCCACTGGTGCTTTAAATTACATCAACCTTCCCCTATTCTTAGCCCCACTAGTTGGTTATTCGGCATGATGCCTTTTCTCTGGGATTAACACGATGAAACGTACAAAAGATATTAATCAGGAAACTTTTCGTAAGGGATGGAGAACATACCGCATGGCCCCCATCGCGCTGGCGGTCAGTGCCGTATTTGTTTTGGCGAGTTGCGAACAGGCTGATGAAACGGTTTCTCTGTATCAGAATGCCGACGACTGCTCCGCCGCCAACCCATCCATGAGCGAACAATGCACCACGGCATACAATAATGCGTTGAAAGAAGCAGAGAAAACGGCGCCCAAATATGCCACCCGCGAAGACTGCGTAGCAGAGTTTGGCGAAGCACAGTGTACACCGGCGCCGGCGCCTGCTCAGGCAGGTATGGCCGCGGAATCCCAACAGAGTGGCAGCTTCTGGATGCCGCTGATGGCCGGTTATATGATGGGCCGCATGATGAGTGGCGCAGGCTACGCACAGCAGCCGCTGTTTACCTCAAAATCGCCGACCAGTCCGGCAAACGGCAAATTCGTCGATGCTACCGGCAAGAACTACGGCAATGCCACCACTGGCCGTACCATCAACGTGCCGAAAACCGCGCTGGCGCCGAAACCGGCGACAACATCAACCATTACTCGTGGCGGCTTCGGTGAAACCGTCGCCAAGCAGACCACCATGCAGCGCAGCAGCAGTTCAAGTTCCAGCCCTTCCCGTAGCATGGGTGGCTGAGGACGTATTTAATGAAGCGGATAGATATTCAAGAACGTCCTGACTGGCGTGAAAAAGCGACCGAGTTCGGTTTCCGTTTTCATACCATGTATGGCGAGCCCTACTGGAGTGAAGAGGCTTACTACCAGTTTACTCTGGCCCAAATCGAAGATCTTGAAGACACAACGGCAGAACTGCACCAGATGTGTCTGCAAGTGGTGGATAAGGTCGTCGACAGCGAACAGCTACTGACGAAGTTTCGCATTCCCAAACATACCTGGGATTTTGTCAGAACCTCATGGCGCACCAATCAACCGTCGCTTTATTCGCGTCTCGATCTGGCTTATGACGGCCAAACGCCGGCCAAGCTGCTGGAGAATAACGCCGATACCCCGACGTCACTGTACGAATCGGCGTTTTTCCAGTGGCTGTGGCTGGAAGATCAGATCAAGTCAGGGCAGTTGCCGCAAACCGCCGATCAGTACAACAGTATTCAGGAAAAGCTGATCGAACGTTTCGAAGATCTGAAGCTGAACCATGGCTTTGGACTGGTGCATTTTGCCTGCTGTCAGGATACCGAGGAAGATCGCGGTACGGTGCAATATCTCCAGGATTGCGCGCTGGAAGCCGGCTTACCAAGCGAATTTCTGTACATGGAAGAGATTGGACTTGGTGAGAAAGGCCAGTTTACCGATCTGGAAAATCAGGTTATCAGCAACCTGTTCAAGCTGTACCCATGGGAATTCATGCTGCGTGAAATGTTCTCCACCAAGCTTGAGGATGCCGGAGTCCGCTGGTTGGAGCCCGCCTGGAAGAGTATTATTTCCAATAAAGCGCTGCTGCCGATGCTGTGGGAAATGTTCCCCAATCACCCTAACCTGCTTCCCGCCTATTTTGCCGAAGATGATCACCCCGCGCTGGAAAATTACGTCATCAAGCCGTTGTTTTCGCGTGAAGGCGCCAACATCCAAATCGTGGAAAACGGTAAAGAAATTGCTTCAGCGGGGGGGCCTTACGGTGAAGAAGGCAAAATCATTCAGCAATATCATCCTCTGCCGAAATTCGGGGACAGCTATACGCTGATCGGCAGCTGGCTGGTCAACGACCAGCCTTGCGGTATCTGCATGCGCGAAGATCGTCAACTGATCACGCAGGATCTGTCACGTTTCTATCCGCATATCATCCTGGATTGATTCCGTCAAAAAGAGGCGCGGTTAAAACTGCGCCTCTTCCCGCATAGAAATGTTATCCCACCTGTACCGACAACATACTCAGCGACCCCATTTCAATGCCGTCGACCGGGATGCTAACGGCCTCTTTGCCATCCCAACTGCCCAGAACATAAAGCAATGGCAGATAGTGATCCGGTGTCGGGTTAGATAATGCGGCTCCTTCATGCTGCATAAAGTCTATCAGCGGATGGTTATCGCCCTGATAGGTCAGATTATCCCGAACGAACTGATTAAAGGATGTCGCCCACGGATAAGCATCCGCAGCGCCATCCCATTTAGCCATGCGCAGGTTATGCACGACATTGCCACTGGCGACAATCATGATGCCTTCATTGCGTAACACAGCCAATTTGCGGCCCAATTCATAGTGGTATGCCGCGGGCTGAGTACCGTCTACGCTGAGTTGTACCACCGGGATATCCGCATGTGGATACATCTTTATCAACACACCCCAGGAGCCATGATCCAATCCCCATTGGCTCTGATCGGCTACGACGGGATACGGCGCCAGCGCCTGCTGGATCCTCGCCGCCAGCTCAGGCGAACCGGGCGCGGGATATTGCGTATCAAACAGCGCCTGCGGGAAGCCGCCGAAGTCATGAATGGTTCTCGGTTTTTCCATGGCCGTCACGGCAGTGCCGCGGGTGTACCAATGGGCTGAAACGGCAACAATCGCTTTTGGCCGCGGCAATGATTCGCCTAGAGCTTGCCACGCCTGGGTATAAGGGTTGTTCTCCAACACATTCATCGGGCTACCATGGCCGAGGAACAGTGCGGGCATCCGGGCAGTATTGCTCATCAAAATATCCTCAGAAAAAGATCGGCATGTGCCGTAGCACGTTATGGGGACTACTTTACGCCCTTTGTGCCGTTGAAAAAGCCGGATATCTATGATGGAGAGATTCAATAAATTTGAAGGGGCGTGGACAGTCATTTATCTTTTTGCCTGTTCGCACAAGACAAAAAAAACCCGCCGGAGCGGGTTTTTATAAAAGAATTGGAGTTGACCGTTAAGCCGGGTTCTGTCGTGGACAGTCATTCATCTAGGCCAGCAATCGCTCACTGGCTCAAGCAGCCTACCCGGGTTCAGTACGGGCCGTACCATGTGAACCCCTATTTGGCCTTGCTCCGGGTGGAGTTTACCCTGCCACGCACTGTTGCCAGCCGTGCGGTGCGCTCTTACCGCACCCTTTCACCCTTACCTGTGCCCGCTTAAGCGGGCCATCGGCGGTTTGCTCTCTGTTGCACTTGTCGTAGGCTTGCGCCTCCCAGGCGTTACCTGGCACCCTGCCCTATGGAGCCCGGACTTTCCTCCCCTCCACCTGTCTCCCCCGAAAGGGACGGCAGTGAAGCGGCGACTGTCTGGTCAACTCCGGCGCGGATAATAGGACAAATTGTCCTACTTGTCATCCTCAGATTCACCACTATCGCCGTCTTGTTCCAGCGCATAGCGATAAAGCGCGTTTTTCTTCACGCCATGGATTTCCGCCGCCAGCGCGGCGGCCTTTTTCAATGGCAGTTCCGCTCGCAACAGCGACAGCGTATGCAACGCCGCGGTCGGCAACGCGTCCTCATCCGCCTGGTGGCCTTCCACGATCAGCACCATCTCGCCCTTACGGCGATTTTCATCTTCCTTCACCCAGGCCAGCAGTTCTCCCACTGGCGCCCCTTGAATCGACTCCCAGGTTTTGGTGATTTCCCGTGCCAGTACGACATAACGCTGCGGTCCCATGACTTCAACCATATCCTGTAGACTATCAAGCAACCGATGGGTTGATTCATAGAAAATCAGCGTCCGCGGTTCTTCCATCCGTTCGCGCAACGCGTCCTTTCGCGCTTTGGTTTTGGCGGGCAGAAAACCTTCATAGCAAAAACGATCGGAGGGCAGTCCGGCAGCCGACAGAGCGGTAATGGCCGCACAGGCCCCCGGCAACGGCACGACGCGGATACCGGCTTCACGGCAGCGCCTTACCAGATGATAACCGGGATCGTTAATCAGTGGCGTACCCGCATCGGAAACCAGCGCAATACTTTGTCCAGACTGCAATTTCGCCAGCAGCGTGTCTGCTTTCTGCTGTTCATTGTGATCGTGTAATGCGAACAGTCGCGCATTAATTGCAAAATGTTGTAACAGCAGGCCAGTATGACGGGTATCCTCAGCGGCGATCAAATCAACACGCTGCAGCACGGCCAACGCACGCTGCGTGATATCGCCCAAATTGCCGATCGGCGTAGGGACAATGTAGAGGGTGGATGCAGAAATGTCTGCTTGTTGGTTTTGATTCATTGTTTCATCCGGGTTGCCGATTTAATATTGAGCATCTTTAAAAAAAATCACTGGATACAGTATGCTTCCCTTTCATTTCGTCCGTACCCAGGCAGGGCGTGTTATCCCTGTTTTGTTAGCGGCGCTGTTTCTTGCAGGCTGTCCAAGTCAGGCGCCGCAAAGCCCGCCCCCCGAAGTTCAGGGCAAGGCCGATGCTTCATCTGATTATTATCTGCAACAGATGCAGCAAAGCAGCGATAATAACAAGGCTGACTGGCAATTACTTGCGATTCGTTCTTTGCTACAGGAAGGCAAGGTGCCGCAGGCAAGCCAGCAGTTTAGCGCATTGCCTGAAAAATTAAGCGATACACAGAAGCTGGAGCAACAATTACTCAGTGCTGAACTGTCCGCCGCGCAGCATAACGTGGACGCCGCGAATGCGGCACTGGGCCAGTTGGATGTCAACACGCTTGGCGAACAGCAAAAGCGCCGCTACTATCAGGTCCAGATTAACGCCAATCAGGGGCGGCCTTCTATTACGCTGCTGCGCGCCTATATCGCTCAGGAGCCACTGCTGCAAGGTGAAGAGCGCCAGGCAAATCTTGATCAAACCTGGCAGGCGCTGGCACAAATGAGCCCGCAAGAGTCGGGGTCATTGCTGATCAATGCGAATGAAAACACGCTGGCGGGCTGGGTGGATTTGCTGAATACCTATCAGAATAACCGCCCGTCTCCCGATCAGTTAAAACCGGCTATTCTGGATTGGCAGACCCGCTATCCTCATCATCCGGCTGCGAAAACACTGCCGACCCAACTGAATAATTTGCTGAATTTCCAGCAGACCGCCATTAACAGCATCGCCTTGCTGTTGCCGTTGAACGGTCAGGCTCAGGTATTCGCCAACGCCATCCAGCAGGGGTTCAATGCCGCAAGAAGCGGCCAGGCGATGATGGCGGCCACGATGCCGGCCGACCTGCCATCCACGGATACTCAGGATGAAGCGGTTGATCCCAATGCCGCTCTTGCGGATAACCAGACCACGCCATCACAACCTGAATACAGCGAACAGATTGTCCCTGCGACCAGCCCCGACCCGATTGACCAGCAGGCGGTCAGTTCACTGCCAGTGAGGGTCTATGACACATCCTCACAGCCGTTGGCAAATGTACTGGCGCAGGCGCAGCAGGACGGCGCCTCGCTCGTCGTCGGGCCGTTACTAAAAAACGAAGTGGAACAGCTCTCTGGCGATCAATCTCCGCTCAACATTTTAGCGCTTAACCAACCGGAGCATGTGCAGGACACGCCTAACATCTGCTATTTCGCCTTGTCGCCGGAAGATGAAGCGCGAGATGCCGCGAAATTTATCCATCAGCAAGGCAAGCAACAGCCATTGTTGCTGGTGCCGCGCAACAATCTGGGCGATCGCGTCGTGAGCGCATTTGCCCAGGCATGGGATCAACAAGGCGGTGGCGGTCTGTTGCAGCAACGCTTTGGTAGTGCGTTTGAGTTAAAACAAGCCATCAATAGCGGCGCCGGACTCAGCCTGAGCGGCCAGCCAGTCAATATCGCGCCCGCACAGAGCCAACCGGGTATTACCGTCGCGGGTCTGACCATTCCCGCGCAGGTACAGCCCACGGTGAGTACCTCGGTCAGCGGCAATATCGATGCGGTATATATCATCGCCACGCCGGATGAGCTGTCCCTGCTCAAACCGATGATCGATATGCGTACCACATCGCGTTCACGGCCCGCGCTATATGCCAGTTCACGCAGCTTCCAGGCAGGCAGCGGCCCTGATTTCCGTTTCGAAATGGAAGGATTGCAGTTCAGCGATATCCCGTTGCTGACCGGCGCCAATCCCGCGCTCATGCAGCAGGTAAGCAGTCAGTTTAAAAACGACTACTCATTGGTTCGCCTCTATGCCATGGGAATGGATGCCTGGACCCTCGCCAACCATTTTGGTGAAATGCGCCAGATCCCGGGACACCAGATTGCCGGCGCCACCGGTATACTGAGTTCCACACAGGATTGTACGATCAATCGGCAACTGACCTGGCTGCAATATCGTCAGGGACAACTGGTTCCTGCCTCCTGAACCAGCGAGTGACGGGAGCCCGCTATGAGCGACAGGCCCGGTATTATCTTGAGCGCGCCGGCCTGATCTTCGTGGCAGCCAATGTCGCGTTGCGCGGCGGCGAGCTCGATTTGGTGATGCGCGACCAGCAAACCTGGGTGTTTGTGGAAGTACGATATCGACGAAACGCCGACTTCGGTGGCGCAGCAGCCAGTGTCACCTACCGCAAACAGCAGCGGCTGCTGCATGCCGCCGCTGTCTGGCTGGCTCAACGTGGAGCCAGCTTTGATACGGTAGATTGCCGTTTCGATGTGCTGGCCATTACGGGCGACCAGTTTATCTGGCTTCCTAACGCTTTTAATGCGCAGGGATGAGATGCGCTTCATGGACTTTAATTAAAGTAGGTTAATTCAACGTGCTGGATAGAATAAAAGTTTGTTTTACCGAAAGTATTCAAACACAGATAGCGGCGGCGGAGGCCTTGCCCGACGCCATCTCCCGCGGCGCCGTCGCATTAGTGCAGTGCCTGCTGAATGGCAACAAAATTCTGTGCTGCGGTAACGGAACATCGGCAGCCAACTCGCAGCATTTTGCCGCCAGTATGATCAATCGCTTTGAAACCGAACGCCCCAGTTTACCGGCTATTGCACTTAATGCCGATAATGTGGTCTTAACTGCGATAGCCAACGATCGGCTACAGGAAGAGGTCTACGCCAAACAAGTCCGGGCGCTGGGACAGGCTGGCGATGTGTTGCTGGCGATCTCGACTCGTGGAAATAGCCGTGACATAGTCAAAGCGGTGGAAGCGGCGGTTACCAGAGATATGACCATCGTCGCCCTCACCGGTTACGATGGCGGTGAACTGGCCGGACTGCTCGGCCCACAGGATGTGGAAATACGCATCCCTTCCCATCGCAGCGCCCGTATCCAGGAAATGCACATGCTGACCGTTAACTGCCTGTGCGATTTGATTGATAACACCCTTTTTCCACACCAGAACGATTAAGGAGCACTACATGAGGATAAGTTCTGCATTTGCCGTGCTATCTATCGCCCTGCTGCTACAAGGCTGTGTCGGCGCGGTAGTTGTCGGAAGCGCGGCGGTTGCCACCAAAAGCGCCACCGACCCCCGCACGGTAGGGACGCAGGTCGACGATGGTACGCTGGAAGTTCGCGTAACCAATGCAATCAGCAAAGATGAGCAGTTGAAAAAAGACGCCCGAATTGTTGTTACCGCTTATCAAGGGAAAGTGCTGCTGACGGGGCAAGCCCCAAACACCGAACTCGCCAACCGAGCTAAACAGATTGCCCTCGGCGTGGAAGGCGCGGCCGAAGTCTATAACGAGATCCGTCAGGGTAGCCCGGTTTCACTCGGAACCGCCTCAATGGATACCTGGATTACCACTAAAGTCCGCTCACAGATCCTGGCGAGCGACACAGTCAAATCATCCAACGTGAAAGTCACCACCGAAAACGGTGAAGTCTTCCTGTTAGGTCTTGTGACCCAACGTGAAGGCGCATCAGCGGCGGAAATCGCCAGTAAAGTCAGCGGTGTGAAACACGTCACCACTGCCTTTACCTACCTGCAATAACCTTCACCGCTCGTAACGCTTCAACCGCTGATGTCACCGTCAGCGGTTGAAGTGATGGTCATGATGGTCACCCCACCCTGTAAGCGATACGCTGACAGGGTATTTTCTTTATGGCCGGCTATTTTTACGCGTCCCTGGCGGGCCGTCGCAAGCGACGTTGAAAATCGCTTCGGACGATTTTTTATCGCGCAGTCCGCCCCCATTTATTCCAGCAAATTATTGGCACGCAAAAACGCTTCGCCACCAATCTGGCGCATCTGACGTAAAATCCATTGCTGACGTTGAATCACATAGCCAGAAGGCGCATTCACCCGAAAACGGATCGGGTTTGGCAATACTGCCGCCAGCAACGCCGCCTCACTTGCCGTTAATCGATTGGCTGATTTGTTGAAATAATGGTTAGCCGCCGCTTCCACACCAAAGAGGCCGGGGCCGAATTCGGCGATATTCAGATAAACCGTTAAAATCCGCCGTTTGGTCCAGACCAGTTCCACTCCTGCGGTGATCCCGGCTTCAAGACCTTTGCGCAGCCAACTGCGGCCATCCCACAGGAACAGATTCTTTACCGTCTGTTGAGAGAGCGTTGATGCCCCGCGGATCCGCTGTGTATTCCGCTCGTTGTGCCTTAACGCCGAGTTAATCGCATCCAGATCGAACCCCCAGTGCTGCGGAAACTTCTGATCTTCCGCCGCGATAACAGCCAGCGCCATCGCTGGCGCTATCTCATCCATTGAAACCCAATCCGAGTGCGCGACATAGCCAAAGTCGCCGCTTAGCCATGCACTGAGCTGACGATCGACCATGACGGCCGAAAACGGCACAGGCAGGAATGAAAACAACAAAATGCCAGCCAGCCATAGTCCCAGGATCGCCAGAAGGCCACGAACGACCAGACGCCGCAGACATACCAGTAATCCCTTGCCGCGTCGCCTGAATATCATTCAATTAAATCCAGTACGCGCGATACCAGTTTATCAATTCCCTGCGCCGCTTCACCGATCGAGTTAGCCAGCATATAAGCCGGTGTCGTGACAATCTTGTGCTCGGCATCAACCACGATATCATCCACCGGGCAGACCACGTGAATCCCGCCCATTTCTTCAATCGCTTCCGCTGTATCAATATCGTTACCAATGGTTACCCGAATCGGTTCTCCCAACAACGCCGGCAACAACGCCGGAGCGATGCAAATAAAACCAATTGGTTTATTTTGCTTATAAATTTCCTGGGTGAGTAATTTTAAAAATTCATCAACCTGACAGGCCGATCCCTGAGTGGCAAAGTCGCTTAAATTTTTAGCGGCACCGAATCCGCCAGGGACGATCAGAGCATCAAGTTGCTGCGCATCAGCCGTTGAAAGTGGCTGAATTTTTCCTCTGACAATTCGGGCCGATTCGATTAAAACGTTGCGATTCTCATTGGTTACGTCACCCGTCAGATGATTAATCACATGAAACTGCGGTTTATCTGGCGCAAAGCAAACGGCTTGTGCGCCGGCACGATCCAATGCAAGCAACGTCAGTACCGCTTCATGAATCTCCGAACCATCAAAAACACCACATCCGCTCAGGACGATACCGACTCGTTTCATCATCTTTCCCTCATTTCATTACATCAACTAATTGATTTTTTAATTGGCAAACACTAATCTACATCACACATTTTAATGATTCTTGTAACAAAGATTTCCACATTTGCTATTTTGTTGCTTGATGAAGATGCACTTTAGTTGAGACTATACGCTTTAACGAAAGCAGCAGTATCCGCACTTGCGAGTTCACGACCTCTGATATCTAAAATGCAGGTGCATGATTTCCCTGGTGTTGGCGCATAATTCGCGCACCCCGGCCTCGGTCGGGGTCATTTTTTTATCCCCCCGCCACACATCCTTGTCGCTCCCTGCCCATGCCTTGCAACACACAATGCCAGCGGTTACTCCCGATTTTTTATGGCGGACCTATCCCTGCCCGCCACCCTTCGGGCCGCCGCAAAGCGGCGTTAAGAAACGCTCCCGGCGCTTTTTATGGCGGGCTATCCTGCCCGCCACCCTTCGGGCCGCCGCAAGCGGCGTTAAGAAACGCTCCCGGCGTTTCTTTCAGCTTCGGCGACCCAATCCCGCAGCACCTGAACATCATGGCGCCAGTCGTGTTTAAGCTCATCAATCCATTCCTGCACGTTATCCCACCATGCTGGCAATGTCGGCGTCTGAATCTGCTGCGCAATCTGTTGCAGGTGACGAAGCCCAACAGAGCCCGCAGCCCCTTTAATCTTGTGCCCTTCTTCGGTAATGCCTTGCTGGTCGCGCGCCGTCATATTGGAATCAAGAATCGCCAGATAGCCCGGCATCATCTGTTCAAACATATCCAGACTTTGATGGATTAATTTGGGTCCAACCAGATCCAGATATTGTTCCAGCATCGCAATATCCAACAGTTCCTCATTCACCATTTCGCCACCTTTCTCCGCGACAGACTCATCGACATGGGTTGCCTGATAATCCCAATATTGCTTGATTATCGCAGTTAGCGCGGGGACAGACAGCGGTTTACTCAGCACGTCATCCATGCCCGCATCCAGATACTCTTTTTTATCTTTCAGTACGTTGGCCGTTAACGCCACCAGCGGAGGCAGGCTACGGTTGGCGTAGCGCTGGCGTATCTGACGAGCGACGTCCAGCCCGGTCATATCCGGCAGTTGAATATCCAGCAGCACTAAATCAAACTCATCAGGATCAAACATTTCCAGCGCTTCATTCCCGGTCATCGCCACTTCCACGCTGTTACCCAGTTTTTCCAGTACCGAACGAGCCACCACGACGTTTAATTCAATGTCTTCAACCAACAGGACATGCAGTGCCGGTAATGGCATATCATCATCCGCGTCCGTCTTTCCGATGTCCTCGTCGACGCTGGGCGCCGTCACGGTCAGCGTAAAACAGGAACCTTTACCCTGCGTACTGGTAACCTGAATATCGCCGCCCATGTTTTGGGCCAGACGTTTGGAGACGGATAAACCAATCCCCGTACCGGTCGCCGGTTTGCCGCCGTGTTGATCTTTTACCTGATAGTACATGGCAAAGATTTTTTCCAGTTCATCCGCCGGGATACCCATCCCGGAATCTTCAACGTCAAAACGCAGGCGATTGCCGTGCTCATGCCACACCCGCACGACAATTTTTCCCTGCGGCGTAAATTTCACCGCGTTACTGAGCAGGTTCCACAAAATCTGCCGCAGGCGCGTACCATCGGTAATAATTTTCTGGGGCAGCGGTTGATGCAGATCCATAATCAGCTTCAATCCTTTCGGCTGGGCCAGCAGCCCGCCCAAATTCTCCAGATCGACCAGAAAACCGGTGAAATCTATCGGCTGATTATCCAGTTGCACCTTCCGGCGCTCCTGTTTGTCCATTTCAATGATATCGTTAAAGATATTGCCCAACGTGATGGCGCTGACGTGAATCGTTTTCAAATATCGCTGCTGTTCCGGCTCAAGCTGCGTGTCCAGCAGGATACGACTTAATCCGACAATGCCATTAAGCGGCGTACGAAGCTCGTGACTGATCGTTGAGATAAACGTCGTCTTCTCCCTGCTGGCGTTTTCCAGCGCGTCCTGATAGCGTTTACGCTCCGTTATATCGCGTCCAAAGCCCATCAATCCGTGCCGTTTTCCCATCCGATCGTAAAATGGCACTTTGCGCAGTTCAAAGCAGGCCTTACGGCCATCGGGGTAGACCAGCCATTGTTCATACGTCAGAGAAACGTTATGGCGGAACACCTTCTCGTCCGTTTCCATCACTTTTTCCGCAATATCGGGGGAATAAACGTCCCGCGGCGTCAGGCCGATCAGCTGCTTCTGGCTTTTTCCGACCAACAGTTCCATTGCGCGATTGCAGCCAGAAAACTCTTTGTCTTCATTGCGGTAATAAACCAGATCGGGAGACGCATCCAGAAAGGAACGTAATAGCGCCGACTGCTGTTCCAGCTCAATCTGCGCCTGTTCACGGCGCGCCATTTCATCTTTCAGGCGGCTCACGACCAGCAGACGAGCCTCTTCCGCCTTGATACGGTCGGCGATTTCCTGATTGAGCTGGACAATGTTGCCCTGAAGCTGCGCATTCAATTCCAGATCCCGGTGCCGCATCTCTTCGAGTTTAGCGACCAGCTTTGATAATCGCTGGCGGGACTCTTCCAGTTGCTCGACCACGACGGAAAGGAAGTAAACCGCCCAGGGCGTAATCAGCAGCCCGAAAAAGACGGAACGAACAACATCGATACTTTCCACTGCGCCGCTGAGCAATAGCGTAACGGCCATCTGCACCACCATCGCCAGCAGCACCAATACCGAGGCCAGCAGCAGTGAAAAACGAACAAGCCCCAGCTTTACCATCAAATCAACGTAGTACTGAGCCAACAGGCGGATTTGCTTCATAGCGGTTTCCCTTAGTCACGAACCACCAAATCATATCGTAAATTGGCGATATATGCGGTGATGACACCGGAAGATTCATGACATCACGATCGTGCGCCAATGCGCTTTCACCAATAATCTAAAGCATAGAAAGACGTTGTGGTTTCTATATATCAGTATCAGATCCGGGTTTCATCGTACTGATAGGGCCGGCCCAGTGCCGATCCCTGTACGCCATGCGTTTGCAGGTAACGATCCAGTTCAACCATGCCGGTCCAGCGATTTTCACACCAGAGCGGCGCCAGCAACGTCGGGCGGCGGGCACTGGCTGAAATACGATGATAGATAATTTCGGGAGGCGTATGGCGAATCATCTCACCGGCCGTCTCGACATATTGCTCCAACGTCAGCACAGGCAAACGTCCCGCCCGCCAGGCTTTGGCCATAATGCTCCCTTCCACGATGTGCAAAGGGTGAAGCTTAATGCCCTCCACGCCGGTCTCAACAACCTGTTCCAGCGTCAACAAACAGCGCTGCGCATCCTCGCCCGGCAGTCCGACGATCAGGTGACAACACACGTTCAGTCCCCGTTCGCGGGCGCGTCTTACCGTCTGCTGATAACACGCAAAGTCATGGCCGCGATTGATGCGATGCAACGTTTTATCACTGGCGCTCTGCAAACCCAGTTCCAGCCAGACCTCATAACCCTGCCGATGATAGCCGGACAGCAAATCCAACACCGCGTCAGGCACACAGTCAGGCCGGGTTCCCACGCACAGCCCGACCATCGCGGTTTGTTTCAATGCTTGCTGATACAGGCTCTCCAGCACCTTAACTTCTGCATAAGTACTGGTATAAGCCTGGAAATAAGCCAGATAGCGTTTTGCCCGGTTTACCTTCCCCGCCTGCGCCGCCAACTGGCAGGCGATACTGCGCTGCTGCATTTGCTCATCGGCGAAAGAGGCGACGTTACAGAAAGTACAGCCGCCGCGCCCCAGCGTTCCATCACGGTTTGGGCAATTAAAACCGCCATGCAATGTAAGCTTGTGTATCTTTTCTCCATAGCGACGTTGAAGATTTCCACCAAACATGTTGATTAATTTTTGTAATTGCATATTCTTATTAGCCCTCTTTAGAAAGAGCAGCCTACTCTGTCAGCCTCTTCGGCGCGATGACGCCGATCAATCGCCTTTCCTCATCTGAAATGCATGATTATTCGCTTTTTCTGCAAAGAAACTCATATTCAAGGTAATTAATTTTTCTTATCCAGGCGATCACCTTCATTAAAAGATGACAAGAAAGTGAAAAACAGTGGCATAAATCAGAAAACCCAAGTCACACAGTATAAGATTCCAGAAAGCAGAGATATAGCAGCATGTAGAGGAGATATTGTGATACCGACATAGTGATACAGCTCACAGTTCGATCAAATCCCATAACCGCTTATCGACATATTTTTGTCAAAAAAATCATTAGCTTTCATAGATATAACCAAAAATTATCTCTTAACGGCACATTTTGCATTGATATTTGACCTGAACAGGCTTTCTCGCTAATTTGGAAATCCGCTGGAAGCTTTCCTGACGGGTCCATGACTCGTCATATTTATGCAGTAAATGAAGACTCCCTCTAAAAACAAGTCATTTACCACTTGTGAGACCGTCACGAGAGGCCGAAGAAGAGAGCGGCAGGGTTAATAGTCGCTCAACGCCAAGGTGCTTTCTCGCAGTAGGTTGTGAGAGTCACACAGAGCCCGGGGAGGTTCACTAATATGTTGTACGATGCATCCCAAGAGAGAGACAACTGTGGTTTCGGATTAATCGCCCATATAGAAGGTGAGCCGAGCCACAAGGTAGTGCGTACCGCGATTCACGCACTGGCCCGTATGCAACACCGTGGCGCGATCCTTGCTGACGGCAAGACCGGCGACGGCTGTGGCTTATTACTTCAAAAACCCGATCGTTTCTTTCGTCTGGTCGCGGAAGAGCGCGGCTGGCGCTTAGCCAAGAATTATGCCGTCGGCATGATGTTCCTCAATCAGGACGAAGATCTGGCCCGCGCCACTCGTCGGATTGTAGAAGAAGAACTGCAAAACGAAACGCTTTCGGTACTTGGCTGGCGTGAAGTGCCGACCAATCCTGACGTACTGGGTGAAATCGCCCTGTCATCCCTGCCGCGCATTGAACAAATCTTTGTCAACGCTCCGGCCGGCTGGTTACAAAGTGATATGGAGCGCCGCCTGTTTATGGCGCGCCGCCGTATCGAAAAACGTATTGAAGACAAAGAATTCTACGTTTGCAGTTTTTCCAATCTGGTGACGATCTATAAAGGCTTGTGCATGCCGGCGGATCTGCCGCGCTTCTATCTTGATCTGGCCGACCTGCGTCTGGAATCGGCCATTTGCCTGTTCCATCAGCGCTTCTCGACCAACACCGTACCGCGCTGGCCGCTGGCGCAGCCGTTCCGCTATCTGGCGCACAACGGCGAGATCAATACTATTGCCGGTAACCGCCAATGGGCGCGCGCCCGTGCCTATAAATTCAAAACGCCGCTGATCCCTGATTTGCAGGATGCGGCACCGTTTGTGAACGAAACCGGCTCCGACTCCAGTTCACTGGATAACATGCTGGAACTGTTCCTCAGCGGCGGTATGGATATCATCCGCGCCATGCGTCTGCTGGTGCCGCCCGCCTGGCAGAACAACCCGGACATGGATCCCGAACTGCGTGCCTTCTTCGACTTTAACTCCATGCATATGGAGCCGTGGGATGGTCCGGCCGGCATCGTCATGTCCGACGGCCGCTATGCCGCCTGTAACCTGGACCGTAACGGTCTGCGTCCGGCACGCTACGTCATTACCAAAGACAAACTGATTACCTGTGCTTCTGAAGTGGGCATCTGGGATTATCAGCCGGATGAAGTGGTGGAGAAAGGCCGTGTCGGGCCGGGTGAATTGATGGTTATCGATACCCGCAGCGGGCGTATCCTGCATTCCGCCGAAACCGATGACGATCTGAAAAGCCGCCATCCGTACAAAGAGTGGATGGAGAAAAACGTCCAGCGCCTGGTGCCGTTTGAAGAATTGCCGGACGATCAGGTGGGCAGCCGCGAATTTGATGACTCACTGCTGGAAACGTATCAGAAGCAGTTTGGCTACAGTAGCGAAGAGCTGGATCAGATCATCCGGGTGCTGGGTGAAAACGGTCAGGAAGCCACCGGTTCCATGGGGGACGACACGCCATTCGCCGTGCTTTCCAGCCGTCCGCGTATTATTTATGACTACTTCCGCCAGCAGTTTGCGCAGGTAACCAATCCGCCGATCGATCCGCTGCGTGAAGCGCACGTCATGTCGCTGGCGACCTGTATCGGCCGCGAAATGAACGTATTCTGCGAGGCAGAAGGTCAGGCTCACCGTCTGAGCTTTAAATCGCCGATCCTGCTTTATTCCGATTTCAAGCAGTTGACTTCACAGGATCAGCAGCACTATCGCGCTGATGTGCTGGATCTGACTTTCGAACCGGAAAAACAGACGCTGCAAGAGACGATTGAAAAACTCTGTGACGATGCCGAAAACAAAGTCCGCGACGGCGCCGTTTTGCTGGTGCTGTCTGACCGTGCCATCTCCGCGAAACGCCTGCCGGTGCCGGCGCCAATGGCCGTTGGCGCCGTTCAGCGCCGTCTGGTTGAGAAAAGCCTGCGCTGCGACGCCAACATTATTGTTGAAACCGCCGGTGCCCGCGATCCGCACCATTTTGCGGTTCTGTTAGGCTTCGGTGCGACCGCCATCTATCCTTATCTCGCTTATGAAACGCTGGCGCGGATGGTGGACAATCACACGATCGACAAACAATACCGCACGGTGATGCTGAACTATCGTAACGGCATCAACAAAGGGCTGTACAAGATCATGTCCAAAATGGGCATTTCAACTGTGGCCTCTTATCGCTGCGCCAAACTGTTCGAAGCTGTGGGTCTGCATAAAGACGTTTCTGAGCAATGCTTCCAGGGCGTAGTCAGCCGGATCGGCGGGGCCAACTTCAGTGATTTTGAACAGGACCTGCGGAATCTTTCCAAACGCGCCTGGCTGAAACGCAAGACGCTGGAACAAGGCGGACTGTTAAAGTTCGTACACGGCGGCGAATACCACGCTTACAACCCGGATGTGGTTACCACACTGCAAACCGCGGTTAAAAGCGGTGAATACAGCGATTACGAGCAATACGCCAGGCTGGTGAACGAACGTCCGGCCGCCACTCTGCGTGACCTGCTGGCGTTGAAACCACAGGAAGGCGCGGCCATTTCCATCGACGATGTTGAGCCTGTAACAGAAATGTTCAAGCGCTTTGATACCGCGGCGATGTCGATTGGCGCGCTCAGCCCTGAAGCCCATGAGTCACTGGCTGAAGCCATGAACAGTCTGGGCGGTTTCTCCAACTCCGGCGAGGGGGGCGAAGATCCGGCTCGTTACGGCACCAACAAGGTTTCCCGTATCAAACAGGTGGCTTCCGGCCGCTTTGGCGTAACGCCAGCCTATCTGGTTAACGCCGATGTCATTCAGATCAAGGTGGCGCAGGGCGCCAAGCCGGGCGAAGGCGGCCAGTTACCGGGCGATAAAGTCACGCCATACATTGCCCGACTGCGTTACTCCGTACCCGGTGTGACCCTGATTTCACCGCCGCCGCACCATGATATCTATTCTATCGAAGACCTGGCGCAGCTGATTTTCGATCTGAAACAGATCAATCCGCAAGCCATGATCTCGGTAAAACTGGTTTCTGAACCGGGCGTTGGCACCATCGCGACCGGTGTCGCCAAAGCCTATGCCGATCTGATCACCATTGCCGGCTACGATGGCGGCACCGGCGCCAGCCCGCTGACTTCGGTGAAATATGCAGGTTGCCCGTGGGAGCTGGGTCTGGCGGAAACGCAGCAAGCGCTGGTCGCCAACGGCCTGCGTCACAAAATCCGCCTCCAGGTGGATGGCGGTCTGAAAACCGGCCTCGATATTATTAAAGCGGCGATTCTGGGGGCGGAAAGCTTCGGATTCGGCACGGGTCCAATGGTCGCATTAGGGTGTAAATACCTGCGTATCTGTCACCTGAACAACTGCGCGACCGGTGTCGCCACCCAGGATGAAAAACTGCGCCGCGACCACTATCACGGCCTGCCAGAGCGCGTTACCAACTACTTCCAGTTCATCGCACACGAAACCCGGCTGCTGATGGCTGAGCTGGGCGTCAGCCGTCTGGTGGATTTGATTGGCCGTACCGATCTGCTGGTCGAACTGGATGGCTTCACCGCCAAGCAGAACAAGCTGGACCTGTCACCGCTGCTGCATACCGCACAGCCTCAGCCAGGAAAAGCGCTGTACTGTACCGAGAGCAACCCGTCATTCGACAAGGGCCTGCTGAACAAAGAATTACTGGCGCAGGCACAGCCGCATGTGGATGCCAAACAGAGCAAGGCGCTCTATTTTGATATCCGCAACACGGATCGCTCGGTCGGCGCGACCCTGTCGGGTGCGATCGCCGCCAAACATGGCGACCAGGGGCTGGCAAGCGATCCGATCAAAGCCTACTTCTCCGGCACGGCCGGGCAGAGCTTTGGGGTCTGGAATGCGGGTGGCGTTGAACTGACGCTGACCGGCGACGCCAATGACTACGTGGGCAAAGGCATGGCTGGCGGCTGCATTTCCGTCCGTCCGCCGGTGGGTTCCGCGTTCCGCAGTCACGAAGCCAGCATCATTGGCAACACCTGCCTGTACGGCGCCACCGGCGGTAAGCTGTTTGCCGCAGGCCGTGCCGGCGAACGTTTCGCCGTGCGTAACTCCGGGGCGATCACCGTAGTCGAAGGTATCGGCGATAACGGCTGTGAATACATGACGGGCGGTATTGTCTGTGTGCTGGGGCGTACCGGCGTTAACTTTGGTGCGGGGATGACCGGCGGTTTCGCCTACGTTCTGGATGAAGACGGCGAATTCCGTAAACGCGTCAACCCTGAACTGGTAGAAGTGCTGGATGTAGAACTGCTGGCTATTCATGAAGAACATTTACGCGGTCTGATTACCGAGCACGTGCAGCATACCGGTTCACAACGTGGAGAAGAGATCCTCGCTAACTGGCCGGCATGGGCATCGAAATTTGCCCTGGTGAAACCGAAGTCAAGTGATGTGAAGGCATTGTTGGGTCACCGCAGTCGTTCCGCAGCCGAGCTGCGGGTTCAGGCGCAGTAAGAGGTTATCATGAGTCAAAATGTTTACCAATTTATCGACTTACAGCGCGTTGATCCGCCTAAAAAACCGCTGAAAATTCGTAAAATTGAATTTATAGAGATTTACGAACCGTTCTCAGAGAGTCAGTCCAAAGCACAGGCAGATCGTTGTTTGTCATGTGGTAACCCATACTGCGAGTGGAAGTGTCCGGTTCATAACTACATTCCCAACTGGCTGAAACTGGCGAATGAAGGCCGCATCATTGAAGCAGCCGAATTGTCACACCAGACCAACAGCCTGCCGGAAGTCTGCGGCCGCGTGTGTCCACAGGATCGCCTGTGTGAAGGTTCCTGTACGCTGAATGACGAATTCGGCGCCGTAACCATCGGCAACATTGAACGCTATATCAATGATAAAGCGATTGAGATGGGCTGGAAGCCTGATGTCTCGAACGTACAGCCAACCGGCAAGCGCGTCGCCATTATCGGCGCAGGTCCGGCGGGCCTTGCCTGTGCCGACGTACTGGCGCGCAACGGTGTGCAGGCCGTGGTATTTGATCGTCATCCCGAGATCGGCGGCCTGCTGACTTTCGGCATCCCGGCCTTCAAACTGGAAAAAGAAGTCATGGTCAAACGCCGTGAAATCTTCAGTGGGATGGGTATCGAATTCCGCCTGAATACCGAAGTGGGTAAAGACGTTCAGATGCAAGCGCTGCTGAATGAATATGACTCCGTATTCCTTGGCGTGGGAACGTATCAGTCCATGCGTGGCGGACTGGAGAATGAAGACGCACTAGGCGTTTATGACGCCCTGCCGTTCCTGATTGCCAACACGAAACAGCTGATGGGGTTCGATGCGTCCGAAGAAGAGCCTTACATCACCATGCAAGGTAAACGCGTGGTGGTACTGGGTGGTGGTGATACGGCGATGGACTGCGTGCGTACTTCTGTTCGTCAGGGCGCAACGCACGTGATCTGTGCCTATCGTCGCGATGAAGAAAACATGCCTGGCTCCAAACGTGAAGTGAAGAATTCGCGTGAAGAAGGCGTCGAGTTCAAATTCAACCTGCAACCGCTGAGCGTGGAAATCAACGGTTCCGGCAAGGTTTGCGGCATCAAAATGGCACGTACCGAGTTGGGCGCGCCTGATGCCAATGGCCGCCGCCGTCCTGAAATCGTTGAAGGCTCCGAACATGTGCTGGAAGCGGATGCGGTCGTGATGGCGTTTGGTTTCCGTCCGCACAAAATGGCATGGCTGGCTGAACACGGCGTCGAACTGGATGGTCAGGGCCGCATCATCGCGCCGGAAGGTCACGAAAACGCCTTCCAGACCAGCAACCCGAAAATCTTTGCGGGCGGCGATGCCGTACGCGGTTCCGATCTGGTGGTTACCGCGATTGCAGAAGGCCGTAAAGCGGCTGACGGTATTCTTAACTTCCTGGAAGTCTAAGTTCTTCCTCTTCTCAAAAGGGCGGCCCATGCCGCCCTTTTCTATCTTCATGACACCGCAGCCATTAGCGGCCTATTGCGGGTATTCAGTCAGCCGCCAAACTCTCAATAATATCTTGTGTATAAAACTTGATACCCGGTATTTCTTTCGTTAACAGCTCCGATAATTCATTTAATAAAGCAACCAGTTTAGCAACGCCTTTTTGCGTGCTTTTCTTCTGGTTTTTATGCATAACCATATAAACGACTCTACTGGGCGGATGACAATTTTGAGCCAGACGAAACGATGCACATCCGTGCTGTTTCTGCGCAAATAAAGCCGTAGAACTGGGAACAATAGCCCAATCTGTTTCAGATGATAATAAGTTCATGATCAAATGACCATTATCAAACTGAGCATTAAAACCATGAATACGACCAAACCCTTGCATGTGCCAGCGCTCAAAATCCTCATCCCAACGGACATAATACTCATCTTTAACCTGAAGTTGCTCAAACTTAACATCTTCTTTTCCCGCCAGAATCGAACACGGAAGACACAATCCGACCATAGGCTCACAGTATAATTTAAAACTCATGGTGTTTTGAGATTTTAAATCCGAGAAAGAAAACCCAACATCAATTAATCGCTTTTCAATCAGACCAAAAATATCGATGGAATGTGTTGTCACGATTTTCACATTCATTTTACTTTCGTGATTAATCAGTTCCCGATAAAGAGGCGTAAATATTGCAAAATTAATACTATTAAGACAGCCTATTGTAATATTTATTCTCGATTCATTTGCTTTTACATTTTCTATTTCTAAAAAAAAGTCATACCATTTTTCAGCAATTTCAAGAAAAGAATTACCTGCTTCTGTCAGTTTTATTTCTCTTATTCCCTTATTTCGTTCGAAGAGATCAAAGCCTAGTTCGTTTTCAAGTACCTGTAATCTCTTTGTCACAGTGGATTGAGCAACAAAAAGCTCCTCGGCTGATTTATTAATACTCCCGGCATTCACAATGGTCAAAAATGTTTTCAGTGAGATAGCATTCATTTTTCCACCTGTATATATTCCAAAGATTGATATTTAATATTTATTATTTTCTCTTTACACCAAAAGACTGAATAATTAAATATGTCATTACCTTAATCCACCAATAATTAATTACCGCCATTTTTATCAGCCAGAAAGTAAATAAATTTTATTTTTTAGAAGTACGTCACAATTTTAATTGCGTTGAACCGGAGTATTTATGTCCAACAATGGATTTCAAATTAAAAAATATTTTAATAGACCAAAAAAATATTTAATAGATGAGTTCAGAAAACTACCCGCAGCAAACATCGGCGATGTGATGAATCGTCAGTTTTGCCTGAGTAATAAAATCAAGCCGCTTAATGAGTTAAAGCTCACCGGCCCCGCGTTTACCGTCAATCTGCGTAGCGGAGATAACCTTCTATTTTACAAGGCTATCGAAATGGCATCGCCAGGAGATGTCATTGTGGTAAACGGGCAAGGCGGGGAAAAAAATGCCCTGATGGGTGAACTGATGCTGCGCTGGGCGATAAAAAAAGACATCGCGGGGATCATCATCAATGGCATGATCCGCGATCTTGGTTTTATTCAACAATCGCCTATTCCGGTATTCGCTTTAGGGGCAACCCCCGCGGGGCCTTTTAAGGACGGTCCTGGTGAGATTAATTTCCCCATCTCCATTGATGGCGTTGTTATCTCACCCGGAGATGTGATTGTTGCAGACCTTGATGGCGCTGTCGTTATCAGGCAAAGTGACCTTGAATCAGTATTAGAAAAAACCAAACTCATTACGGAAAAAGAAGAAAATATCAAAACCCAGATAGAAAATGACGAATGGGATATGTCATGGGTAGATGAAAAATTATTGGGAAAAAACTGTATTTATCTTTGATGGGAAAAACAATGAATATCACAAATAATAAACCAGGGCGTTTTCGCTGGGTCATTGCATCACTTATCTTTTGCATTTATACCGTAGCTGCTGCCGACAGAGCAAATATTGGTGTTGTGTTACCCTTTATCCGATCTGATTTTCATATGTCCAACACCGAGGCCGGCGCACTGGCTAGTCTTTTCCTGTTAGCCTATGCGATAGCACAAATACCCAGCGGTTTTCTTTATGCGAAATTTGGCGTGAGAAAGATATTTTCAATATCCATAATATTGACCTCGCTGGCAACTTGCTTTGTTGGTTTCTCCAGTTCAATTCTAGGATTGAAAGTATCCCGATTTATATTGGGTCTGGCGGAAGGACCGTTACCCATTGGTATTACCTCGACCATTAACCGTTGGTTTCCAGCCTCTGAAAAAGGAATTGTCACCGCAATATTTTTATCCGCGGCAAAATTCGGTCCGGTCCTTGTTCCACCTTTATGCGCCATCATTATTTATTACTACAGTTGGCACTATGTTTTCTATTTTTTTGCCATTCCGGGCATATTTCTTGCCGTCATCTGGTATTTAATTGTCACTAACTCTCCACAGGAAAGCAGATTTTGCTCACCCGAAGAGTTAGATCTCATTGAAGAGAAAATCCCCGCCGGAGGGATCGCAGAACACACGCCAAAATCACAACCTATCTATGCCAACGAAAAAACGTTCAGGTTATTAGACAAGATAATTCGGACCAAAGAAGTACCGTTGCTCAGCACCAAGAAAGAAATCTTTAAATCATGGAATGTACTTGGCAGTATGTTCGGTTATTTTTTCATGATGGGTATCGTGAACGTCTTGCTGGCATGGATTCCCACCTATCTGATGAATGAGAAAGGCTTCTCGGTAATGAAGATGGGCATGGTGGCCTCTGCCCCCTGGATTGGTGCGGTGATAGGTAACCTGGTGGGAGGATGGTGTTCCGACAGGCTGCTGAATAAACGCAGAAAACCCTTGATGATGGCATCCGCCGTTGCAACCGTGGTCATGATGATAACGCTGATCAACGCGCCGGATAATCCCATGATCCTTGGAGGACTGCTGTTGCTAACCGGCATCCTGTTCAACCTGGGCTTCTCCGCCTATATGGTTTATCCCATGGCGCTCACAACCAAAGAAGTGTTTCCTATTGCCGGTTCCATTATCAACACCGGAGGACAGTTGGGTGGCGCGGCATGTCCTTTAATTGCAGGACTGCTGCTGGATAATTTCAGCTGGGATTACGTGTTCGGTTTTATGGCTCTCTGCTCGTTTCTGTGCCTGCTGGTGCTAATGACCATCAACGAACCGATACAGACCAAGACACCGGCCTGAAGAGGCTTACAGCGCACACAAGGGCAGCTCGGGCTGCCCTTCCGCTTGCGCCGTCACGTATTGTACAAATCGATAATCTGTTGCTCTGTCAGTACGCTGGTTTTTTCAGCAAAATTGTAATAACCCGGCTTGTTATCGATATAAATCTGGGATACCAGTGTTTTTTCCGTTTCATCGGCAAAAAAACCAGCCGGGATCTCGTAAGTATCCGATCCCCGTAAACGATAAAACAGATGCGTACCGCACACGCGGCAAAACGCCCGTTCAGCCCACTCAGAAGACTGCCAGACAGTAATATTTTCCTCGCCTTCTATCTTGATTGCCGGGTCTTTGCATTCGACGGCCATAAAGGGCCCGCCGCCCCACGTCTGACACATACCGCAGTGACAAGCCGTTACGTCCGTTACCTGATGTGTGGTGGAAATCGTCACGCCACCGCACAAACAACTGCCTTGATGATTCACTTTTCCCTCCTTCACTGGCACGACGTCATGCTCTGCGAGCATGACGGTTACTCAGATGCAAAAAGGGCACAGTCGCTGTGCCCTTGATGAGTCCGGTGATTTATTTAACGACCCGTAATGATGGCCGCCCTCCCTTGGGAGGCTGCGGTGGCTCATCATCAGGATGATCATCGCCATCCGTTGCATCGGCGTCAGGCTTATTATCAACTATCGACATCACGGTGCCGGAACTGGCGGTTTCATCCTGAAAGTTGTCAAATTCTTCGCCCATTGATTCATAAGCGGGTTCTGGCTCAAACATGGTGCCCGCGCCATTTTCACGCGCGTAAATGGCTAACACCGCCGCCATCGGAACATAAACCTGGCGTGGAACGCCGCCGAAGCGAGCGTTGAAACGAACGCTGTCATCAGCTAACTCCAGGCCACCAACGGCACGAGGTGCAATATTCAGCACAATCTGCCCATCACGGGCAAACTCCATCGGCACCATAACACCAGGCAGAGTCACATCGACTACCAGATGAGGCGTCAACTGATTATCCAGTAACCAGTCGTAAAAGGCCCGTAGCAAATACGGACGACGCGGAGACAGTTGAGACAACGCCATTCGTTTAACCTCTGGTTTGCAAACGTATTTCACGTTCAGCTTCCGTCAGGGAAGCCAGGAACGCATCACGCTCAAATACGCGCGTCATGTAGCCTTTCAATTCTTTCGCACCAGAACCGCTCAGTTCAATCCCTAACTGCGGCAAACGCCACAGCAGCGGCGCCAGATAGCAGTCAACCAGGCTGAACTCTTCGCTCATGAAATAAGGCGCTTCATTGAAGACGGGCGCTACCGCCAGCAGCTCTTCACGCAGCTGTTTGCGGGCAGAGTCGGCTTCCTGCGCGCTACCTTGCGTGATTTTCTTCAGCAAAGAATACCAGTCGTTCTCAATGCGGTGCATCATCAGACGGCTGTTGCCACGAGCAACCGGATACACGGGCATGAGCGGTGGGTGAGGAAAACGTTCATCCAGATACTCCATGATAATACGTGATTCATAGAGCGTCAGTTCCCGATCAACCAGCGTCGGAACTGAACCATAAGGATTGAGGTCAATAAGATCCTGCGGCAGATTATCCATGTCTACCTGCTCAATCTCGACACTCACACCTTTTTCCGCCAAGACAATGCGGACCTGATGGCTAAAAATGTCGGACGGACCAGAAAACAGCGTCATTACCGAACGTTTGTTGGCAGCGACAGCCATGAAAACCTCCAAGTTTATCGAGAAAATACGGCGAATAACCGATCTGCTATGATCCTGCAAACCCATGTGCTGCATTTTTGCCACTCAGCGTTGAAAAAACCACCGGACAAAATCAGTCGTTTTCAGAAAAAAACCTGGCGGGTAAACAGGCACAAAATCGGCAAATAGTTTATCAGATTTTGTTCGTTCTGTGGGGATATAAGCACAACTTCATCATTAACAACTTGAAAATAAAGATTATTTATCTACGATAATTGTTTTTCAGGAATAAAAAATTTCCAGGAGAAAAAAACGCCGGGGACATTTTTCAACAACGCGAAGCGTTGGCCCGAAGGGTGGCGGGCAAGGACAGCCCGTCATAAAAAACCCGGTGACCAGCACCGGGTTTTTCGCATTGATTTCGCTGCAAAGCAGCAAGAAATTAACGCTTGGAGAACTGAGGACGACGACGTGCTTTACGCAGACCGACTTTCTTACGTTCAACCTGACGAGCATCACGGGTAACGAAACCAGCTTTACGCAGTTCGCTACGCAGGGACTCATCATACTCCATCAGAGCGCGGGTGATACCGTGACGGATCGCACCAGCCTGACCAGAGATGCCACCACCCTTAACGGTGATGTACAGATCGAATTTACCAACCATGTCGACCAGTTCCAGCGGCTGGCGAACTACCATGCGGGCAGTTTCGCGACCGAAGTACTGTTCCAGACTACGTTGGTTGATAACGATATTACCACTGCCCGGTTTGATAAATACGCGAGCGGCGGAGCTTTTGCGGCGACCAGTGCCGTAGTATTGATTTTCAGCCATTGCCTATAATCCCGATTAAATGTCCAGAACTTGCGGTTGCTGTGCCGCGTGATTGTGCTCGGTGCCCGCGTAAACTTTCAGTTTACGGAACATTGCACGACCCAGCGGGCCCTTCGGCAGCATGCCTTTAACCGCGATTTCAATCACACGCTCAGGACGGCGGGCAATCATCTCTTCAAAGGTCGCTTGTTTGATACCACCGATGTGACCGGTGTGATGATAATAAATCTTGTCAGAACGCTTGTTGCCGGTAACAGCAACTTTATCGGCGTTCAGAACGATGATGTAATCACCGGTATCAACGTGCGGGGTGTATTCCGCTTTATGCTTGCCGCGCAGACGACGAGCCAGTTCAGTAGCAAGACGGCCTAAAGTTTTACCGTCTGCATCAACAACATACCAGTCGCGTTTTACGGTTTCTGGTTTAGCTGTAAAAGTTTTCATTAAAAGCTTACCCAATAATTAGTTACACGCAGGTGTTCACCCAACGCTCAAAAACAGTTGAGGCTCACACGACCATCAAGTCCAGCAAACCTACCCCTTCGAATAGCCATTGCCGGCACTATAAAGTTTTTGGGAAAAAAACTTTGTTGTAACGTGGGGTCGCAGGATTATAGAGAAGTCGCCCCCAAAGATCGACCTTTTTTCACGCGTAAACCAAGAAAAACCGCCATCTCACCCCCTCCTCACGATCTGTGACCAAACGCAGACGGTGAGCTACGCCAGATGCGGCTGGCGTAGATACGCCTCGCTTTGCATTTCCTGCAAGCGGGACAGGCAGCGTTGATATTCAAACTTCAGATGTTCACCCTGATAAATATCAAACATGGGGGCCTGTGCGGAAATGATAAGTTTAATTCGCCGTTCGTAAAACTCATCGACTAACGCCAGAAAACGGCGGGCGCTATTTTCCTCTTTCGTCCCCATCACCGTCACGTTATGCAGCAGCACCGTATGATAAAGGCGTGAAAGCGCAATATAGTCGTTCTGGCTGCGCGCCTGGGTACACAGCGTGGCAAAGTCAATGGCCAGCACGCCATCGCTCGCCCCAAACGTCGGCAGGGGATGATGATTGATTTCAAGCGTGGGTCCCGGCGTGACCCACGTTTTTCCCGATAAGCGGGTAAACATCTGCTGCATGGTTTCTTCGGTCTGCGCGTCAAGCGGCGTCAGATAAAGATGGGCCTGCGTTAATGTCCGCAATCGATAATCGATCCCCGCATCAACATTGCGCACGTCGCAGTGCTGTTTAATCAGTTCAATGGCGGGCAGGAAACGGGCGCGTTGCAACCCATTGCGATATAACTCGTCCGGAGGAATATTCGAGGTCGCCACCAGCGTAATGCCCCGGGAAAACAGCTCACGCAGTAGCTCGGCCAATAGCATGGCATCAGTAATATCAGAGACGAAAAATTCATCAAAACACAGTACATCCGTTTCGGCTTTAAACCCATCGGCAACCTTTTCCAGCGGATTTTCATGTCCCTGTAGTTGGTTAAGTTCCTGATGAACCCGCAGCATAAAACGATGAAAATGCAGCCGGAGTTTGCGCGGTTCGGGCAGGCTGTGGAAAAACATATCCATCAGCCAGGTTTTCCCCCGGCCCACCCCGCCCCACATGTACAATCCCTGCACGGGGGACAACGAACGCTTATCGCTTAAGCCAAGCCAGGAACGCCATTTCGTCAGCCGGCCGGCCGTCTCGTCCGACGCCTGCGCCGCTCGCTCACACAATGCCTGGTGTATGGTTTCCAACCGCATGACGGTTTGATGCTGTACCTCATCAGGTTGATACTCTCCGGCGGAAAGTGCCTGCTGGTAAAGCGCCAATGGTGTCGTTCGCTGCATAATGATCGCAATCCCTGAGAAAAAAGTTAATTGTGTTTTGTCGCGAGTTGTCGTCGATTTGAACCGTAATCGTAGCAGTTAACTGCCTTGATGCCTGAGATGCATCAACATTACCCTAAGTCATCACGCTTCAGGATTCCACTCAGACAAGGTTAGCGGTTATAGTGGCTATTATTAAGTGAAAAAACCCTACGTGGACAACGAAGTCAAAATAGGAGTCATTATGACCTGGGAGTATGCGCTGATTGGTTTAGTTGCCGGTATCATTATTGGTGCTGTCGCCATGCGTTTTGGCAACCGTAAGCTGCGGCAACAACAGGTTCTGCAGAACGAGCTTGAGAAAAGCAAAGCCGAACTGGAGGAATATCGTCAGGAGCTGGTCGGACACTTTGCCCGTAGCGCCGAGCTGCTGGATAACATGGCGCACGATTACCGCCAGCTTTATCAGCATATGGCGAAGAGTTCCAATAACCTGCTGCCTGATGTTCCCGGCCAGGATAATCCGTTCAAATATCGTCTGACGGAAGCCGAAGCCGATAACGATCAGGCGCCGGTTGATATGCCACCTCGTGACTATTCGGATGGCGCGTCAGGTTTACTGCGGGGAGAACGCCCAACCCGCAAGTAGACGTGATGAGGAGAATTTCTGCGTGAGGTTTCATCGAACCTCACGCCTTCCCTGTCCCCGCGGTATCCCCGCCGTAGGCTATAGTTACAAACTACTGACGAAACATCAGTGAACTTTACACACTAATCGCCAGTCTGACTCTTCACCGCATGTTTAAGTTTATATATCATCATTTTATTCATCCGCTGGTCGTGAGAGAGTTAATCAACAATGAAGAAAAAATCTTTATTATTTAGTGCATTAGCAATGAGCATCGGCTTAACCCTGTCCACGCTCCCGGCGGCGAATGCCGCGTTGCCCGCCGTGGTTCAGGGACAGCAGATGCCAAGCCTGGCGCCAATGCTTGAAAAAGTCTTGCCTGCGGTCGTCAGCGTGCATGTGGAAGGTACGCAGGTACAACGCCAGCGCGTACCGGAAGAGTTTAAATTCTTCTTCGGTCCCAATTTCCCAACCGACAAACAAAGCTCACGTCCTTTTGAAGGACTGGGGTCTGGTGTGATTATTGATGCGGCCAAAAGCTATGTCCTGACCAATAATCACGTCATCAACAATGCCGATAAAATTCGCGTGCAGTTGAACGATGGGCGCGAATATGAAGCCAAACTGATTGGGCGCGATGAACAATCCGACATTGCCCTGCTTCAGTTAGTGGACGCCAAAAATCTGGTTGCCGTCAAAATGGCGGATTCCGACCAGCTACGCGTCGGTGATTTCGCCGTTGCGGTGGGTAACCCGTTCGGCCTTGGACAGACGGCCACCTCCGGCATCATTTCCGCACTGGGTCGTAGTGGGCTGAATCTGGAAGGGTTAGAAAACTTTATTCAGACCGACGCCTCCATCAACCGCGGCAACTCCGGTGGCGCATTGGTTAACCTGAACGGTGAACTGATCGGGATTAACACGGCCATTCTGGCTCCGGGCGGCGGGAATATCGGCATTGGCTTTGCCATTCCCAGCAACATGGCGCAGAACCTGGCTCAGCAACTGGTTGAATTCGGCGAAGTCAAACGGGGTGTTCTGGGGATCAAAGGCAGCGAGATGACGTCCGAAATGGCGAAAGCCTTTAAGGTCGATGCACAGCGCGGCGCGTTCGTCAGCGAAGTGCTGCCAAAATCTGCTGCGGCCAAGGCCGGAATCAAAGCGGGTGACGTCCTGACCTCGCTGGATGGGAAACCCATCAGCAGTTTTGCCGAATTGCGCGCCAAGATAGGCACCACCGCGCCGGGTAAAACCGTGAAAATCGGTTTACTGCGTGAAGGTAAACAGCAGGAAGTCTCCGTCGTGCTGGATAACAGCGCAACGTCCACCACCAGCGCGGAAACCTTGTCTCCGGCCCTGCAAGGCGCTTCTCTGACCAACGGTCAGTTGAAAGACGGCAGCAAAGGCGTACAGATCGATAATGTCACCAAAGACTCTCCGGCCGCGCAGGTTGGTTTGCAGAAAGGCGACATCATCATCGGCGTTAACCGTGAGCGAGTGGAAAACATTACCCAGCTCCGCAAGCTGCTGGAAGCCAAACCATCCGTGCTGGCTCTGAACATCGTTCGCGGCGACGAAACGATTTACCTGCTTCTGCGTTAATCGCCACCGGGAAGATTACTGCGTGCCGTTTTGCCGAACAACGGACACCTACCCGGTCTGAAAATCGGACACAGTATCCTGCTGTGTCCGGTAATCTCGTGTTATTCTCGGCATCATATCCATCTTGCACAGTAAAACACGCTTATGCTTGCTAAGTTATTACGTTCCATCCTACTCGGCGTGATCGCCGCGGGCATTCTGTTGGCTGCGGTTCCCACGCTGCGCCCTACGGCATGGCAGAAGAGCGATGACACACCAGCCTCCGCCACCCCAGTCAGCTATTACGACGGGGTCCGCCGTGCAGCGCCAGCCGTAGTGATCATCTATGACAAAGTTCCCAATACGGAACAGACGACCGAACTCAATATTCGAACGCTGGGTTCTGGCGTCATCATGAGTGACAAAGGCTATATCCTGACCAACAAGCACGTTATTAATAACACACAGCAAATTCTGGTCGCGCTTCAGGACGGCAGACTCTATGAAGCAACGGTTGTCGGCTCAGATAGCCTGACCGATCTGGCGGTTCTGCAAGTTAACGGTGTCAATTTGCCCGTTATCCCGATCAATACCAGTCGTATCGCGCACGTGGGCGATGTCGTCATGGCTATCGGCAATCCCTACAACCTGGGACAAACCATTACCCAGGGGATCATCAGTGCGACAGGACGCGTCGGGCTGAGCGCGGTCGGACAGGACAGCCGACAAAATGGCCGGCAAAATCTTTTGCAAACCGATGCATCCATCAACCATGGTAACTCCGGCGGCGCTCTGGTGAATACGCTGGGGGAACTGGTTGGCATCAATACGCTGTCCTTTGACAGAAGTGCCGACGGTGAAACGCCAGAAGGGATTGGTTTCGCCATTCCCGTTGAGCTGGCGACCAAGGTGATGGAAAAACTGATCCGCGATGGCCGCGTCATTCGCGGCTATATCGGCATCAACGGGGTACAGATAGAAGATATCGAAAGTATCGAAAACGGCAGCCGCCAGGGACGCCCTAACGGTATCCAGGTCAGAACCGTCGACATTGGAGGCCCCGCGGATAAAGCAGGGATTCAGGTCGAAGATATATTAGTCAGCGTTAACAATAAACCGACACGTTCGGTTATCGAAACCATGGATCAAATTGCAGAAATACGGCCCGGAACCGTCGTTCCCGTGGTGATCAAGCGCGGCCCTAAAGAAATCAAGTTAGACATGACGATTCAGGAGTTTCCGGCCAACTGAATTCGGCGGGCAGGGGTAGCTCTGCCATAAAAAAACCGGGTGGGGAAACCCACCCGGCTGCTAATCATAATACCGACGTCGCGCTCACGCTTAATCGTGTTCTTTTACACGCTCAATGTTCGCCCCCAGCGCACGTAATTTATCTTCAATGCGCTCGTAACCACGATCGATATGATAAATACGGTCAACGATGGTTACGCCTTCGGCGATACAACCTGCCAGCACCAGACTCGCTGAAGCACGTAAATCGGTTGCCATGACCTGCGCACCGGACAGTTTTTCCACGCCGTGGCAAATTACCGTATTGCTTTCAATTTCCGCCTGTGCCCCCATGCGGATGAGTTCCGGCACGTGCATAAAGCGGTTCTCGAAAATCGTTTCGGTAATGACCCCCGTCCCTTCCGCCACCAGGTTCAGCAGGCTGAACTGAGCTTGCATATCGGTAGGGAAACCCGGATGTGGCGCAGTACGAACGGTTACCGCTTTCGGCCGTTTTCCGTGCATATCCAGGCTGATCCAGTCCTCACCGATCTCGATGTCGGCCCCTGCTTCACGCAGTTTAGCCAGCACCGCATCCAGTGTTTCCGGGTGGGTCCGGCGGCAAACCACCTTACCGCCGGAAATGGCTGCCGCAACCAGAAAGGTCCCGGTTTCAATACGATCAGGCAGAACGCGATAAACCCCGCCGCCCAGTCGCGCCACACCTTCGATAATCACTTTGTCGCTGCCCGCACCGCTGATTTTAGCGCCCAGCGTATTCAGAAAGTTCGCCGTATCAACAATTTCCGGCTCACGCGCAGCGTTCTCAATAATGGTGGTACCTTCAGCCAGCGTTGCCGCACTCATTATGGTCACCGTGGCGCCCACGCTGACTTTATCCATCACAATGTGGGCGCCTTTCAGGCGGCCATCGACGGAAGCCTTCACATAGCCTTCTTCCAGCGTGATTTTTGCCCCCAATTGCTCAAGGCCATTGATGTGCAAATCCACCGGACGCGCGCCGATCGCGCAACCACCGGGCAAAGAAACCTGACCTTGCCCAAAGCGCGCCACCAACGGTCCCAATGCCCATATTGATGCGCGCATGGTTTTCACCAGTTCGTAAGGCGCACAAAAAACATTAACCTCGCTGGCGTCCACGTGTACTGAACCATTACGTTCAACACGCGCTCCCAACTGAGAGAGCAACTTCATTGTTGTATCAATGTCCCGCAGCTTCGGCACATTCTGGATTTCTACCGGCTCTTCTGCGAGCAGGGCAGAAAACAGAATCGGCAGTGCGGCATTTTTGGCTCCGGAAATGGTGACTTCACCAGTTAGCCGGGTTGGCCCCTGCACACGAAATTTATCCATAGTCGCTGTTTCTCAATGTTTCAATTCAATATTGCGTCATATGACGACAAGCTTAAAAACCACTCAGCTTGCGGTCACGCTGCCACTCTTCCGGCGTATACGCCTTAATCGACAGCGCATGAATACGGTTATCCGCGATGTACTCCTTCAGCGGAGCATACACTGCCTGCTGTTTTTTCACCCGACTCATGCCAGTGAAAAGCTCACCGACAGCGATGACCTGAAAGTGGCTGCCATCGCCAGAAACATGGACTTCCTCGAGTGCCAATGCCTTCATCAGCACATCTTTAATTTCATTATTTTCCATCACTCTCGATTTCTATGTCAGGGGGGATGATAAACAGGGTGGTATCTTAGATGAATACGGCATTATCTTAAACAAAGAAATCCCCCTATCCTTCATCTTTCAAGCCGCAGGCGCGTGTCCCGCGGCTGGAAATCTATTGGTATAGGCATAACGCAAAAAAGGGGGATTTGACAACGAATTGTCGATGCGCGCTATGCAGTTTGAGACACAGGGATGATTTCATTCAGGTTATACAATGCAATCAGCGTCTTTAGCCGATCGCCAGCCCCAATAATTTTCAGTCCGCCTCCCTGCGAAGCGGACTGGTAATAAAAATGTATCAGCAAAGCCAGCCCCGCCGAGTCAACACGTTCCAGACCAGAAACATCCAACGCCGTTTTACCTGACAGCAACGTATCACGCTGTTCCCAGAGCGGTAACAGCGTTTCGCGATCCAGATCGCCGGTTAATACCAACGTCGATTCCAGTGACTGCCAACTCAGTGCATTCGCCATGTCTCTACCCAGATTAGTTGTTTTGCCGATCCAGCGTGATCGGCTGTTTCGCTGCGGCGGCAAGCTGTTGGGTCAGGCCGTCAACGCCTTTTTGACGCAACGTAGCCGCCCATTCATTTTGCTTGGTCGTAATCATGCTGACGCCTTCCGCAATCATGTCATAGGCCTGCCAGTTGCCGCTTTGGCTGTTTTTACGCCATTGGAAATCCAGACGTACCGGCGGCCGGCCGCCGTTATCGATAATCGTCACGCGAATGGCGATAATGTTGGCATCGCCCAACGGCTGATCGGGCGCGATTTGATAGGTTTGCCCGTGATATAACGCCAGAGCCTGCCCGTATGCCTGTTCCAGATAGGCTTCAAAGGCTTTGAAATAGGCATCGCGCTGAGCGGGTGTCGCATCCTTATAGTACCGGCCAAGAACCAACGCGCCGGCATATCTGACCTGTACATACGGCAGAAGCTCTTCGCGTACGACATTACGCAGATAGTCTGGATTTTGTCTGATGCGCGGCTGCTCGGTTTTTAAGCGATTAAAAGTTTTTTCCGCCGCTTCATTCATCAAGCGATAAGGGTTCGTTTGATCGGCAGCGTTGGCCAATGGCGTAACCACCAGTAAAGCCACCATCAGTAAACGTTTAAACATGCAGATATCCTCTTATGGATGTGAAGTAACGGGCTGACTCTGAGGTTCGGGCGTCACCGCCTCGCCAGTTGCCGGGCCAGAACCTGTCTGACCGGCATTATCCTCGCTGGTGCCACCGCTCTTATATAGGAATTGACCGATGAGATCCTCCAATACCATCGCTGACTTGGTGTCCTGAATAACGCCGCCGTCTTTCAGTATTGAAGTCCCCATCTCTTCATCTTCAAAACCGATATTCAATGCCAGGAACTGTTCGCCCAGCAGGCCGGAGGTGCGGATTGCCAGAGAACTGGTATCAGGAATATGGTCATAGCGCGCCTGAATATCCATCGCTACGCGGGGAAGGTAGGTTTTCTCATCAAGCGAAATATCCGCTACCCGCCCAATAACCACGCCGCCGATTCGAATGGGCGAACGCGTTTTCAGACCGCCGATATTGTCAAACGTCGCGTACAGACGATAGGTCGGTTCACTACCGATCGATTTGAGATCGGCGACCTTCAGGCACAAAAAGATGATGGCGCACAGCGCAATCAGCATGAATGCGCCAACCCAAACTTCATTTTTCTTTGTTTGCATTGAATCAGTTCCCAAACATCAGTGCTGTCAGCACAAAATCCAATCCCAGTACCGCGAGTGATGAGTGCACAACGGTACGGGTCGTCGCCCGACTGATTCCTTCTGAAGTCGGAATCGCATCATAGCCGTTAAACAGCGCAATCCAGGTCACGGTAATCGCGAAGACGATACTTTTAATCACGCAGTTCAGTACATCCTGCCGCCATTCAACCGCGCCCTGCATGGCAGACCAGAAGAACCCGCTGTCGATGCCTTTCCAGTCCACGCCGACCAGCGCCCCTCCCCAGATACCGACGGCGACAAAAATTATCGCCAGCAACGGCATACTGATTAATCCGGCCCAGAAACGCGGTGCGACAACGCGACGCAATGGATCAACCGCCATCATTTCCATGCTGGACAACTGCTCGGTCGCCTTCATCAGACCAATTTCCGCGGTCAGCGCCGATCCGGCACGTCCGGCAAACAGCAACGCGGTAACCACCGGCCCGAGCTCACGGAGCAGCGAAAGCGCCACCATCATGCCCAGACTGGCTTCCGCACTGTAGGTGGTCAGAATAAGATACCCTTGCAAACCGAGCACCATACCGATAAACAGACCGGATACCATGATGATTAACAGTGACTGAACACCGACGCTATACAGTTGTTTGATCAGCAGCGGCCACTGTTTCCTGAATTCAGGTTTGCCCACCAACGCATTAAACAGCATCAGTCCGGCACGGCCAAACGAGGCACAGGTAGAAATTCCCTGACGTCCTAACGACGCCAACGCCTGTAATAACATGAGTTCGTTAACCCCCTGAACCTAACAGTGCGGTTTTATAATCATCCGCCGGGAAGCGGAAAGGAACGGGACCATCGGCAATGCCATCCAGAAACTGGCGCACCCGGGGGTCATCGTTCATTTTCAGCTGTTCCGGCGTCCCTTCCGCCACAACCTGCCGCTCGGCAATAATATAAGCGTAATCGGCAATACTCATGACTTCCGGCACGTCATGAGATACGACAATACAGGTAACACCCAGCGCATGATTCAGTTCATCAATCAACTTGACCAGCGTTCCCAACGTGATCGGATCCTGTCCGACAAAAGGCTCATCGAACATAATCAGCTGCGGATCGAGCGCGATCGCCCGCGCCAACGCCGCACGCCGCGCCATCCCGCCAGAAAGCTCCGCCGGCATCAGGTCGGCCGCTCCCCGTAGCCCCACGGCCTCCAGCTTCATCATCACCGTGCTGCGCAGCAGCGGCTCCGGCAACCGGCTGTGCTCACGCAGCGGCCAGGCGACATTATCAAACACGTTCAGATCGGTAAATAACGCGCCAGACTGAAATAACATGCTCATTTTTTTGCGGGCATTGTACAGTTCCGTGCGTGACAGCGACGGAATATTGTCGCCATCAAACCAGATTTCCCCGCTGTCCGGCGGAAGCTGCCCGCCAATCAGGCGAAGCAATGTTGTTTTACCGATACCGGAAGGTCCCATGATCGCGGTGACTTTCCCTTTGGGAACGTTCAACGTGATATCTGTAAAAATCGGCCGATCTCCGCGTCGAAAGCTCATGCCGCGAATCTCAACCAGGTTGGTATCCTTATGGTTCATTATCTCATATTCCTTACCGAATCAGCGTATTAGCTGCGATCGTCAGTTTTAAACGAATAGCGGTAATGCGGCCCCATCTCTAAATCCTAATGGTTGATATCCTGCAAAGCCCGAGTTTTACAAAAACTTACCGTAAGTTCTTGTCCCAAATGGCTGAACAAAACCGCCATAGGTTTTACTTTTCCGCCCTACACAGTCAGAATTAACGCTAATGATGAAAAGCGTTTTTTTGTTCGAAATTCGTCCAGAAATACGGGCTTATCAATCAGTGAACCAGTGATTATACCTTAATAAAGGACGCGGCATGCTTTTTGCGACAGTACTCTTGATCGTCGGTTTGGTATTACTGGTATATGGTGCCGATCGTCTGGTATATGGCGCCGCCGTTCTGGCGCGCGTTTTGGGTCTGCCGCCTTTCATTATCGGCCTTGCCATCGTCGGTTTCGGTACCTCGCTGCCCGAACTGATTGTCTCCGTGACCGCCGCGCTGAACCATCAGATCGATATGGCCGTCGGTAACGTGTTGGGCTCCAATATCGCCAATATCCTGTTAATTCTCGGCAGTGCCACGCTGATCCGCCCTTTGACCGTGCATTCAGAGCTGTTGCGCCGTGAATTTCCGCTTATGCTGCTGGTCACCGTTTTATGTGGCTTTTTACTTCATGATAGCTATCTGAGCCGTACCGACGGCGTGATTCTCCTGACCGCCGCCGGGATATTCCTGTTCCTGATGATCCGCATGACCCGTCTGGCGCAGCAGGAAGGCGTAGACAGCCTGACGCGGGAACAGTTAGCCGAACTGCCGCAGGCCGACAGCAATCAAATGGTCGCCGTTTTATGGCTGATTCTCGGCCTGATTATTCTACCCATGGCCGCCCGTATGGTGATCGACAATGCCACCGTACTTGCCCGCTATTTTAATATCAGCGAACTGACCGTCGGCCTCACGGTGCTGGCGATTGGCACCAGCCTGCCCGAATTGGCCACCGCCATTGTTGGTACGCTGAAAAAGGAAGATGATATTGCGCTGGGTAATCTCATCGGTTCGAATATCTTTAATATCGTCATCGTGTTGGGCGTACCGGCGCTGCTTTCGCCAGGTACGCTCAACCCCCTTGCCTTCGGGCGTGATTATTGGGTCATGTTGGGAGCCAGCGCATTGCTGGCGGCGCTGTGCCTCAGCAGAAAGCGTCGTATCGGGCAAGGTGCCGGCGCGCTGTTGCTCTGCGCGTTTGTCGTTTATCTCTCGGTATTGTTCTTTGTTTGAGTAGCCCGTGGTCTGATTAGCAAATTGTTTGATTAACCAGAACATCAGGGTATTAACCAAAACATCAAAACAAGCAGGATTATTCAGGTATGTCACATTTTGAACTACAACCCGGTTTTGATTTTCAGCAGGCAGGCAAACAGGTTCTGAATACTGAACGCGAAGGCCTGGCACAGTTGGATCAATACATTGATGATCATTTCACTCAAGCCTGTGAAAAAATCTTCCACTGTCAGGGGAAAGTGGTCGTTATGGGGATGGGAAAATCCGGCCATATCGGCTGTAAGATGGCCGCCACCTTTGCCAGTACCGGAACGCCCGCTTTTTTTGTCCATCCCGGAGAAGCCAGCCATGGCGATCTGGGCATGGTAACGCCGCATGACATCGTGATCGCCATTTCCAATTCCGGCGAATCCCACGAAATCCTGTCGCTGATCCCGGTGCTGAAACGCCTGCGGGTTTTCCTGATTTGCATGACCGGTAACCCCGAAAGCACCATGGGGAAAGCGGCGGATATCCATCTGTGCATCCATGTTCCGCAAGAAGCCTGTCCGCTTGGCCTGGCGCCGACCAGCAGTACGACCGCGACGCTGGTGATGGGAGATGCGCTGGCCGTCGCGCTATTACAGGCACGCGGCTTTACCGCCGAGGATTTTGCCCTCTCCCACCCCGGTGGCGCACTAGGCCGCAAACTTTTGCTGCGCGTCAGCGATATCATGCACTCGGGTGAAGAAATGCCTCATGTTCCCCATGACGCCTCTCTGCGCGACGCCCTGTTGGAAATTACGCGCAAAAATTTGGGAATGACGGTCATTTGCGACGCGGACATGAAAATCCTCGGTATCTTCACCGATGGGGACTTACGCCGAATCTTCGACATGAAGATTGACTTGAACAGCGCACGCATTGCTGATGTGATGACCGTCGGCGGTATCCGGGTCACAGCGCAAACGCTGGCCGTGGATGCCCTGAACCTGATGCAGTCACGTCATATTACGTCGCTGCTGGTTGCGGAAAACGATCGTCTGGTCGGGATCGTTCATATGCACGATATGCTGCGCGCAGGCGTGGTGTAATATGCCCTCGCAGATAACCCGTTATCGCACGGAAAATACGCGATAGCGAAGTCAACACACCGTAGAGCCAAAAGAACCAAGGATAAACGTCAATGAGTGAAACCAGGGCACAAACCGATACCTGCTATGGACCTGTCGATCGGCAGGTACTGGATAAGGCCCGTGAAATTCGCCTGTTAATCTGCGATGTTGATGGAGTAATGTCGGATGGCCTGATTTATATGGGCAATCACGGTGAAGAGCTGAAAGCCTTTAACGTTCGTGATGGCTATGGCATCCGCTGCCTGCTGACGTCCGGTATTGAGGTCGCCATTATTACCGGGCGGTCGGCCAACCTGTTGGTGGATCGCTGCAAGACACTGGGGATCACTCATCTTTATCAGGGACAATCCGATAAGGTTTTGGCCTTCAACGATCTGTTGGATAAACTATCCGTAACGGCCAGCCAGACCGCCTATATCGGCGATGATCTGATCGACTGGCCGGTGATGGCGCAGGTCGGCCTGAGCGTTGCCGTGGCAGACGCACATCCGTTACTGTTGCCGCGGGCTGATTACGTTACGCGCATCGCGGGTGGACGTGGCGCGGTGCGTGAACTTTGCGATTTGATCCTGTTTTCACAGGATAAGCTGGAGCATGCCAAAGGGTTGTCGATATGAGTAAAACCAAGCGTTGGCTGACAGCTTTGCTGGCATTGCTGGCTCTCATTCTGATCGGCTGGAATATTGCAGATAACGAAACGGCGCCGCCGGCAGACACCGCTACCCCTGCGGTACCGGTGTATACCAGCGAGAAAACCACCACCCAGATTTACAGTCCGGCCGGGAAGCTGAGCTACCGTCTGATCGCGGACAAGGCGGAATATTTCGATGACGAGCAACTGAGCTGGTTTACGACGCCTATCGCGACATTGTTTAACGAACAGGGAACGGCAACCTGGTCAGTGCGCGCCGACCGCGCCAAGCTGACAAAAGATAAGGTGCTCTATCTGTATGGGCATGTCGAGGTTAACAGCCTGACAAACGACTCACAGTTGGAGAGAATCAAAACAAACAATGCCCAGGTGAATCTGGTCACTCAGGATGTCTCTTCCGATGATGAAGTCACCCTGTATGGCGCCAGCTTTACTTCCAACGGGATGAAAATGCGCGGAAATCTGCGTAACAAGACAGCCGAGTTGATCGAAAAGGTAAAAACCTCCTATGAAATCCAAAACCAATAACCTGATGCGTAGCACCCTGATCGCCAGCTCGTTGTTAGCCGTCAGCGTTTCCACGCTGGCCGTCACCGGGGATAGCAATCAGCCTATTCATATTGACTCAGAGCAGCAATCTCTGGACATGCAGGGCAACACGGTAACGTTCACCGGCAATGTCGTGGTGAAACAGGGAACGATTGAGGTCAAAGCCGACAAAGTCGTCGTTACCCGGCCACAGGGAGCACAGGGTCGTGAAGTTATTGAAGGCTACGGTAACCCCGTGACGTTCTATCAGATGCAGGACAACGGCAAACCCGTAAAAGGCAATGCCCGGAAAGTTCGCTATGAACTGGCTAATGACTTTTTGGTGCTGACCGGTGATGCCTATCTGGAGCAGGTGGACAGCAATGTGAAAGGCGATCGCATCACTTATCTGGTGAAGCAACAGCAGATGGAAGCCTTCAGCGACAAAGGTAAACGTGTTACTACGGTATTGGTTCCTTCTCAGCTTCAGGAGAAAACGAACAAGAGCTCATCCTCCCCCTCTCAAAAACCGCAACCACGAGTCACTGAATAACTTATGGCAACATTAATCGCAGAAAATCTGGCTAAGGCGTATAAAGGCCGCAGGGTTGTGGAAAACGTCAGCCTTACCGTCAACTCCGGCGAGATTGTCGGCCTATTGGGGCCGAATGGCGCCGGGAAAACGACAACATTTTATATGGTTGTCGGCATTGTCCCGCTCGATGAAGGGCGAATTGTGATTGATGACGACGATATCAGCCTGCTTCCTTTACACGATCGCGCCCTGCGCGGGATCGGTTATTTACCGCAGGAAGCGTCGATTTTTCGCCGGTTGAGCGTCTATGACAACCTGATGGCCGTTTTGCAAATCCGTAAAGATCTGACCTCGGAGCAACAGGAAGACCGGGCGAATGAACTAATGGAAGAATTCCATATTATTCATTTACGCGATAGTCTGGGACAATCGCTCTCCGGTGGTGAACGGCGCCGGGTTGAAATCGCCCGGGCCTTGGCGGCAAATCCCAAATTCATCCTGCTGGATGAGCCATTTGCCGGCGTTGATCCCATTTCGGTCATTGATATAAAAAAAATAATTGAGCATCTGCGTGACAGCGGGCTTGGTGTGTTGATTACCGATCATAACGTCCGTGAAACGCTGGATGTTTGCGAGCGCGCCTATATTGTAAGTCAGGGGCACCTGATCGCCCACGGCTCCCCGACCGAAATCTTAGCCGATGAGCAGGTAAAACGCGTCTATCTGGGCGAAGGCTTCCGACTCTGATAGGGTAGTGTTTCCATTGAATAATATATAAGGAAGTTGGCGCTACTTATGAAGCAAGGTTTGCAACTCAGGCTTAGCCAGCAACTGGCCATGACTCCACAGCTACAGCAGGCAATCCGTCTGTTGCAACTGTCCACGCTTGAACTGCAACAAGAGATTCAACTGGCGCTGGAAAGCAATCCGTTACTTGAGCAGACGGACAACCACGAAGAAATAGAGTCATTCGAGACGGTCGACAGTGATTCGCTGGATACCGGCGAAGCACTGGAACAGAAAGATATGCCGGAAGAGCTGCCGCTTGATGCGACCTGGGACGAAATCTATTCCGCAGGCACGCCCTCCGGTACCGGTACGGATTACCGGGATGAAGAGTTACCGATCTACCAGGGAGAAACGACACAGACCCTTCAGGACTACCTGATGTGGCAGGTGGAACTGACGCCTTTTTCAGATACCGATGCGGCGATAGCGACATCCATCGTCGATGCGGTGGACAATACCGGCTATCTCACCGTGCCGCTGGAAGATATTCTGGACAGCATTGGGGATGAAAACGTCACGCTGGATGAAGTAGAAGCCGTACTCAAGCGGGTACAACGTTTTGATCCCGTAGGGGTTGCCGCGCGCGACCTGCGCGATTGCCTGCTGGTACAGCTTTCTCAGTTTGCTGAGGATACGCCGCGCCTCGCGGAAGCGAAGCTGATTGTAAGCGACTACCTCGACCTGCTGGCCAATCATGATTTCCGCAGCCTGATTCGTTCAACCCGTCTGAAAGAAGACGTACTGAAAGAAGCATTGGCGCTGATTCAATCCCTCGATCCCCGTCCGGGCCAATCCATCAATACCGGTGAGTCCGAATACGTCATTCCTGACGTGCTGGTACGCAAGATCCAGGGGCATTGGGTGGTCGAATTGAATACCGACAGCGTGCCCCGGCTCCAGATCAATCAACAATATGCCGCGCTGGGCAATAGCGCCCGTAGCGATAGCGACGGTCAGTTTATTCGTAGCCATTTACAGGAAGCGCGCTGGTTAATCAAAAGTCTGGAGAGCCGTAATGATACCCTGCTCAAAGTGACTCGCTGTATTGTCGAACAACAGCAGGATTTTTTTGAACAGGGTGAAGAATTCATGAAACCGATGGTGCTGGCTGATATCGCCCAGGTGGTGGATATGCATGAATCCACCATTTCCCGCGTGACCACACAAAAGTTTCTGCACAGTCCACGCGGTATTTTTGAACTAAAATATTTCTTCTCCAGCCATGTGAATACCGACAACGGCGGTGAAGCTTCGTCAACGGCTATCCGGGCGCTGGTCAAAAAGTTAATCGCCGCAGAAAACCCCGCCAAGCCTTTAAGCGACAGCAAACTGACCACGCTGCTCTCTGAACAGGGCATTATCGTGGCGCGGCGTACGGTGGCGAAATATCGAGAGTCTTTATCTATCCCACCATCAAATCAGCGTAAACAACTGGTTTGATCTCAACAGAGAAGGAAGACACTATGCAGCTCAACATTACCGGACACCACATCGAAATTACCGAACCTTTACGCGATTTCGTGAATACCAAGTTTGCCAAGTTAGAGCAATATTTCGACCGTATCAATCAGGTCAACGTGGTACTGAAAGTGGAGAAAGTACAACAAATTGCCGATGCTACAGTCCACGTCAACGGTGGGGAGCTGCACGCTACATCAGAAGCGGAAGATATGTATGCCGCTATCGATTTGCTGATCGATAAGCTGGCTCGCCAGCTCAATAAGCATAAGGATAAGCTGAAACAGCACTAGTTTTTTTCTTGCCCGTGGGCAAGAAAACAGACCCAGCCCATGCATCCTATGGGCTGGGCTCACCAGCAGTGAAAGTGTCGTTAAGTGAATATAAAATGAATAACGTTCCCGTTTTGCAACTCAGTACCGTGTTACGTCCAGAGTGCACCCGAAGTTCTGTCCATTGCCAAAGTAAAAAACGAGCACTGGAAATTATCAGTGAGCTAGCTGCCAAACAGCTTAATCTCCCCTCACAGATTATTTTTGATGCCATTCTCACCCGCGAGCGAATGGGCAGTACCGGCATTGGCAATGGTATTGCCATTCCCCACGGTAAGCTTGAGGATGAAAACGCGCTGGGAGCAATCGGGGTATTTATCCAGTTGGATCAACCTATCGCTTTCGATGCGATTGATAATCAAGCCGTTGATTTGCTTTTTGCCTTGCTGGTTCCGGCAGAACAATGTAAAACCCATTTACATACGCTGTCGCTTATTGCCAAACGTCTGACAGATAAAGCGATTTGCCGGCGTCTGCGGGCGGCGCAAAGCGATGAAGAGCTGTACCAGATCATGACGGAAGCCGGTTAAGTCAGTGGCAGTCATGCTTACGATATATGGTGATCCAATCGGGAACCGGAGATTACTTGCAATCCGTGTTTTACTTGTTCATTTTCTAGCAATTCATTATAAACATAATGGCATAGAGAGTTCGCCATCACGTTGCCATAGGGGAGTCGTCAGATGGTGCTGATGATTGTCAGTGGTCGCTCAGGGTCAGGAAAATCTGTCGCTCTGCGCGCGCTGGAAGACATGGGGTTCTACTGTGTAGATAACCTGCCAGTGGTTTTATTGCCGGAGCTGGCCAATACGCTTGCGACACGCAATATCTCCGCAGCAGTCAGCATTGACGTGCGCAATATGCCGGAATCGCCGGAAATCTTTGAGCATGCAATGAAACAGCTGCCGCAGAGTTTCTCACCACAGCTGTTATTTCTGGATGCCGATCGCAATACGCTGATCCGTCGTTACAGTGATACTCGTCGTCTGCACCCCTTATCCAGTAAGAATCTGTCGCTGGAAAGCGCCATTGATGAAGAAAACGATCTGCTGGAGCCACTGCGTTCACGGGCCGATCTGATCATCGACACCTCTGAAATGTCAGTGCATGAACTGGCTGAAATGCTGCGTACCCGCCTGTTGGGCAAACGGGAACGCGAACTGACGATGGTCTTTGAGTCTTTCGGCTACAAGCATGGTATTCCTATCGATGCCGACTATGTATTTGACGTGCGTTTTCTGCCCAACCCGCACTGGGATCCCAAATTACGTCCGATGACCGGTCTGGACAAGCCCGTCGCCGCCTTCCTCGATCGGCACACGGAAGTCCATAATTTTATCTACCAGACGCGCAGCTATCTGGAACTCTGGCTTCCCATGCTGGAAACCAATAACCGCAGTTATCTGACCGTGGCAATTGGCTGTACCGGCGGCAAACATCGTTCCGTTTACATTGCGGAACAGCTGGCGGACTACTTTCGTTCCCGCGGCAAAAATGTGCAGTCCCGCCACCGCACGCTGGAAAAGCGTAAATCATAATAGCCAGACCCAATAATGACGATAAAACAAACGGTTGAAATCAAAAACAAGCTGGGCATGCATGCCCGGCCCGCCATGAAACTGTTTGAACTGGTGCAGCGTTTTGACGCGGAAGTGATGCTGCGCAATGACAGCGGTACCGAAGCCGAGGCCAGCAGCGTTATTGCCATGCTGATGCTGGATTCAGCCAAGGGTGGGCTTATTGAAGTCGAAGCGACGGGCCCGGATGAAGAACAGGCGCTGGCCGCGGTGATTGAGCTCTTTGACGCCGGGTTTGATGAAGAGTAACCCGATCCGAAAGCTCTCTGCTCATCTTCGTGATAGAGATCGCTTTTCTTTCTGACCGTAAGCCCCTACTATCTTCTGATATCAGTTTTTCTTATACACCCCCGCTCCACTGGCGCGGGGGTGTTGCTTTTATGTCATCTGGAAATAAAACCTGGAGAGGAGTATGACGAAACCTAACCTGACAATCAGTGAATTGGACGCGGAACGTTTGGATATGTTACTGGAGCAGCCCGCCTTTGCCGGCAGCGATGTCGCTCAGGCCCTGAATGACGAGCTTGATCGGGCGGAAATTTTACCTTCCGGCAATATCCCTGCGGATGTGGTAACCATGAACAGTCGGGTGCGTTTTCGCGATCTGATCGCTAATGAGGAACACATCCGCACGCTGGTTTACCCGGTTGCAGTGAAAGACAGCAGGGAACACTTGTCTGTCATGGCTCCGCTGGGCGCGGCATTGCTGGGAATGCATGTAGGAAACACCATCGCCTGGCGGTTGCCGAATGGTGAAGAAACGCATATCGAGGTGCTGGAACTGCTTTATCAGCCGGAATCGGCGGGTGAATATCACCGCTAAACGGCGATAACGCAGAGAATGACAAACCGTCGGACAATGCCGACGGTGACGGCCACTCTCCCGTCGCCACGCGGTTCCCGTTTATTCTCCTGCGATCTTCATTTCGGGCAGTAACACTGACCCACACTGAATATTACTGCGCGTCTCAATGTCGTTGCCTACCGTGACGATGTTGCGCAACATGTCTTTCAGATTACCCGCAATGGTAATCTCACTGACCGGATACTGAATTTCACCGTTTTCCACCCAGAAGCCGGACGCGCCACGGGAATAATCCCCCGTCACGCCGCTGACGCCCTGCCCCATTAATCCCGTCACCAGCAGCCCTTTACCCATCTGTTTGAGCAGACCATCGAAATCCAGCCCTTGTCCGGCGATGCGCCAGTTATGGATACCACCAGCATGTCCGGTGCTCTTCATGCCCAGTTTACGCGCGGCATAGCTGGTCAGCAGCCAGGTTTGCAAAACGCCGTCTTTCACAATCTCACGCCGCTGAGTGCGTACCCCCTCGCTGTCGAACGGCGTCGATGCCAGTCCTTTGCGTAAATGCGGCAATTCTTCAATAGTGAGCCACTCCGGCAGAATTTGCTGGCCCAGCTTATCCAGCAGGAAGGTTGATTTACGGTATACGCTGCTACCGCTGATTGCGCCGACCAGATGGCCGAACAGCCCTGTCGCCACTTCCGCGGAAAACAATATCGGCGCCTGCATGGTGGGTAACTTACGCGGCGACAAACGGGATAACGTACGGCGCGCGCACTCTTCACCCACCCACTCCGGCGTTTTCAAATCATCCAGCGAACGACCAATGGTATAGGCGTAATCACGCTCCATGTCACCATTCATCTCGGCAATCACGCAGCTGGACATCGAATGACGGCTGGAACAATAGCTTTGCAGCATGCCGTGGCTGTTGCCAAATACTTTGATGCCATAATGGCTATTGAAGCTTCCGCCTTCAGTATTGGTGATGCGCTTATCCGCTTTCATCGCCGCCTGTTCAGCACGTGCCGCCAGTTCGATACCACGATCGGCATCCAGCTCCGCCGGGTGAAACAGATCCAGATCCGGTGCGTCAAAAGCCAGCAGATCCTTGTCTGCCGGACCAGCAAAAGGATCGACGGAGGTGTAACGAGCAATATCCAGCGCCGCCTGCACGGTCCGCGCGATAGCATCCGGGCTGAGGTCGGTTGATGAAGCGCTGCCTTTACGCTGCTGGTAATACACCGTAATACCCAACGCGCCATCGCTGTTAAATTCAACGTTTTCAACTTCACCATAACGGGTGCTCACGCCAATACCGGTCGTTTTCGACACGGAAACTTCTGCCGCATCAGAACCCGCTCGCGCCAGTTCCAGCGCCTGTACAACCGCTTGTTCCAGCGTTTCACGCTGTTGTGCAACCTGAGTGATTATTGTCATTGTTCTGCCATAATGAGTAAGGAAACCGTTTCGATAGGTGACGCTGGGGAAATGCCCATGCAGCCACAGTCCCGCTGCACGGTCAGGTCTCCATGCATGAATATTTCCACGCAATTCATCGTCATCCATCCGCATAAAAGGTGTAGCATAATGCTCCTGAGTCTAACAGGATCCGCAGACAATTTCGCACAAAGCCCAAACCTGTTAGGATCAGCCTCTTTTTATGGCGGCAATCCTTGCCCGCCGCTCTACGGGCCGTCACTGCGTGACGTTGAAAAACGCGTCTGGCGTTTTTTTACCGGAAATTTTTTAGGAACCAACCATGAGCAAAAAAACCGAAGACTGGCTTGATGACGTCCCGGACAATAATGAAGACGACGATGATGAAATTATCTGGGTCAGCAAAAGCGAGATAAAACGTGATGCGGAAGCGCTGAAAGATCTCGGTGCGGAACTGGTTGAACTGGGTAAGAACGCGTTGGAGAAAATCCCGCTGGATGACGACCTGCGTGCGGCGGTCGAGCTGGCGCAGCGCATCAAGAAAGAGGGTCGCCGCCGCCAGTTACAACTGATCGGTAAACTGCTGCGGGCCCGCGATCCAGAACCGATTCAGGCTGCGCTGGATAAACTGAAAAACCGTCACAATCAGCAGGTCGTGCTTTTTCACAAGCTTGAGCTATTGCGTGACCGGCTGGTAGCCGAAGGGGATGACGCCATTCCTGATATTCTGGCGCTTTACCCGCATGCAGATCGCCAGCAGCTACGTTCGCTGGTACGCAATGCGCAAAAAGAGCAGGCGGCGAATAAGCCGCCAAAATCGACCCGCCAGATCTTCCAGTATCTGCGTGAGCTGTCAGAAAGCGAAGCGTGATAGCCGGCTCAGGGTGCCCGCGGTTACCCTGAGTTAACGCATCTAATCACCCAACGCATGCTGATATTTATGCAACATGGTGATTAAACGTCCGACTGGCGCCGTGATACCCGGTGACACCCGCCGCTCCGCCAGTTTCTGCTGATACTCCCCAAGTTCATCCAACAGTCGCGCAAAAGATTGGCTGCGGATGGTATCCCGTCGCGCGCCGATCACCTGTTCCGCCGTGGCGCGAATCTGGCGATGAAAAGCGGAGAGCTCCTCATCCCGGGGAATATCCAGTGAACGCAGACGCTGATGCGCGATAATCAACGACAGCGCCAGACGATATTTGGCAATATCACCGGGAAACATATTCAACAGCAGAAATAGCTGCTGATAGAGTGCGGGCAAATGGTTTTCCTTGCGCCGCGCCTGATTGGTCGTTAATGCCGATACCGCACTGTAAACAAAGCGATTCAGCAAGGTATGTCCGGTACGGGTTTTGGCATTGTCACGGATCAACAGAATAACCAGCAGCGCCAGAAAACAACCGATAATCTGCCCGATAGCGCTATCCAGAAACTGGCCGATATGGAACGTCATCGGATTATCCAGCACCAGAATATTAATCGTGCTCGCCAGCGCGCCCAGCGATCCCAGGCGTCGCTTTTGCACTTCAATACCAATGATGAAAGCCATCGCGCCCAGGCTGAAGCATAACAGCAACAGACTCTGCTGCGTTGAAGGCATGATAAGCATAAACATCAGCGCCCCCAGTGGCAGCGCAAAGATTGTTCCATAAAGGAAATCAATCGCCACCATTTTGGGATTTGGCAGCCGCATCGCCAGCGACGTCACCACGGCAATCATGACCATGCAAACGCTACCTGAAGTCCAACCGGTGCTCAGCCAAAATAAACAGCCCAGCGCGGTGGCCACCCCCGTCCGTAATCCGTTAATCATGGCATGGTGAGCTTCGGCCGAGGACGCTTTAACCTCAACATCGCTGTTCAGCACGTCAGCCTCCACTTTGCTGATACGCCCGTTAGTCTGTACGCCTTTGGCCAATAACAGGTAACGTGTTGCGGTCCCAACCCAGCCACTTACCGTGGGCGGCATATCCTGACTATGGCTGGCAACAATCAGGCGCCGCAGCGATTTCAGACGCCGGTGGATATCCTGCATGGATTCAACCGGCTGATCGATAACCCATTTCAGGCTGCCTTTCACCCATGAAGGATTATCCTGCAAAATCAGATAGGTTTCGCAAGACTGCGTAATCAACGCCAGCGATTGCGTATGCATTGCTTTCAAACGGCGATTGCTGTTCTGCCAGCGCGACGATTCCATCATCAAATGATTACGCATGCCATTCAGCGCCGTCGTTTTACGCACCAGCGCATGCCAGGCGGCATCAATCGCCTCTTTTTCCGCCTGATTGATACATAATTGCAGCAGCCGATACTGATCCATCAGCAGCGCTTCGATACTGCGGTCAATATCTCGTTTTATCGAGCGCGGGGAGAACACTAAGTCGGCCACAATGGCGCACACGATCCCCAGCACAATTTCACTACAGCGCTCGACGGCAAACTGCGGCGTCAGCAGCGGCGTGCCCTGGGTGGAGACAATGATAATTAACGCCGTATAGCCCGCCAGCCCAAACACATAGGCATTTTCAACTTTGACAAGTGAAGAGATCCAGGTACAAACTCCCGCCCACAAACAGCACAGCATCAGCATCAGAACCGGTGCGCGAATCGTGGTAATAATGATGACTAATGCACCGATACAGCCAATAAATGTTCCGATAATACGCAACATGCCCCGATGGCGGATAGCGCCGGAAAACGGTTCGCCACCCGCCGCAAAGGCCGGTCCGGCAGAGACGATCGCCGCTGTCAGCACAGACCAGCGCGGGGTTTCCAACTGCAAATGGAAACCCAGCAGCAAAGACAGGACAATGGCGAAGCTCAGCTTAAATGCAAAGCGGAAGCGAACAAATATCGGGCTTTTCATGATATCAGCCGAACTCACGCAGGCGATATAACAAGCGAATCAGCGGCGACGGCTTTTTATCATTGTCGACCTGCTCGCCGGTAATGACGACGGTAGCGGTAGTGCCGGCCGGATACAGCTCGCCCATTTGGCGATCCAGCTTGATTTTCACGGGTACGCGCTGTGCCAGACGCACCCACTCCAGGTTGGAGTCAACCGTTGCCAGACCTTTACTGTCAACGCTGCTACTGCTGTTGTTCACCCCGGCTGCCACGCTGTCTACCGTGCCGTAGAAGATACGCTCACTGCCAAGAGGCGTAATTTCAGCCCGATATCCACGGCGTATCCTTTCCAGTTTGGTTTCTTCCATGTAAGCCAGCAGATAGAATGAATCTTCCTTCACCAGCGCCACGGCGGTTGAACCGCGGGTAATAAACTCTCCGGTCTGCACATTCAGGTTGGTTACCCAGCCATCGGCGGGCGCGCGCACCACCGTGCGTTCCAGATCCAACTTTGCCAGCGCCAGTACCGCCTGTGCTTTGGCAAGCTGGTGTGTCGCCGTTTCCAGCGCATTGCCCGACTGGTCGATATCCTCCTGCGACATCGCCTGGATGCCCAAACGCGCCCGGCGCCCCGCTTCCCGTTTTTTCTCCACCGCCAGCGCCTGATAATAGGCCACATCGGCTTCCGCCTGCGCCAGCGCTTCATGATAGCGGGGTTGATCCACCACGAACAACACATCACCCTGCTTCACCAACTGGTTGTCTGTCACCCGCACATCGGTGAGCAACCCGCTCACATCGGGGGCGATAGCCACCACATCCGCGGTAAATTTCGCATCACGCGTCCAGGGCGATTCGGTATAAAACGCCCAGATACGAAATACCGCCACAACGGCGAATAACACCACGGCCAGCGTGATAACCACACGACCCAGTTTTTTCATGAGCGTGGCGATAAAGAAAGATTTCACAAAGAACCTCAAAGACCGTAACGAAACAGCAGATAGAACAGGCAGCAGAATAATGCGGTATTAAACAACGCGGGATGCCAGACAAAGTCATAAATACCCGTCGGCTGCAACAGCCGGTTCACAACGAAAAATAACGTCAGTGAAACCAGCAAGACAAAGAAGACCGGCGGGAACGACAGGCCGAACAACACCATAACCGGGAGTGAACTCATCCTCTTTTCCTTATGTTTCATTAGGTATAACGCGTCGGGATGACACGTTACCGTGATTAATTCATGATCAACGGACCACCATGTGGCGCATCAGCAGCAAAGGCTCGTCCCACAGGCTCCATAGCCGATAGGCCAACATGGCATTAAACTGAGACATGTACATGGCGATTGCAGATGCTGACTGCTGATTCGATAAGCGATGTTCAATCAGCGTTTTTTACGCTACGGTGATAACAATGAATGACTGAAGGTTTTATATGACCCGTCCGGAATCACCGGATAGGCTATATTATGGATGCTTATTATCATCTTATCTACATAGTGTGATCTAAATCACTTTTAAGTCAGAGTTAATAATGGAACGATTAAAAAGCATGTCGGTATTCGCCAGAGTGGTGCAGTGCGGCTCCTTTACCGCCGCCGCGCGCCAGCTCCAGATGAGCGTTTCCGCCGTCAGCCAGACCGTCACCAAGCTTGAAGACGCATTGCGGATCAAACTGCTTAATCGCAGTACGCGCAGTATTGGTCTGACCGAAGCGGGGAAAATCTATTACCACGGTTGCCGCCGCATGCTGCAAGAAGCCCATGAGGTACATGAGCAGCTTTACGCCTTCAACAGTACCCCCACCGGCACATTGCGCATCGGCAGTTCGTCCACCATGGCGCAGAACGTTCTGTCCGCCATGACCGCCGATATGCTGAAAGAATATCCGGGACTTTCCGTTAATCTGGTCACGGGCATTCCCGCACCTGATTTGATCGCCGATGGTCTGGATATTGTCATTCGGGTTGGCGCGTTACAGGATTCGAGCCTGTTCTCCAAACGACTGGGATCGATGCCTATGGTGGTCTGTGCCGCCAAAAGCTATCTGGCACAGCACGGTACGCCGGAAAAGCCGGCCGACGTGGTGAACTTTTCCTGGCTGGAATATAGCGTGCGCCCGGATAGTGAATTCGAACTGATTGCTCCTGAAGGCATTTCTACCCGGCTGGCTCCGCAGGGTCGTTTTGTCACTAACGATCCGCAGACGCTGGTGCGCTGGTTAAAAGCCGGGGCGGGAATTGCCTATGTTCCCCTGATGTGGGTGGTTGAAGAAATCCAGCGTGGCGAAATGGAAATTCTGTTCAGCCGTTACCACTCCGATCCCCGCCCGGTGTATGCGTTATATACCCGCAAAGACAATCTGCCGCTGAAAGTGCAGGTCTGTATCAATTACCTGATTGAGTATTTCAAGCAGGTCGCCCTGACGTATCAGGGATATCGTCAGAATAGCGAGGAAGATAAAAAGTAAATTTTGCGAAGCGTTTCCGCCTTTCCCAACTTAGCGCTCTCGCTATGTCAGACCGTGCGTTATATCTCTTTCCTCCTGCGACTTACAAACGTGTACCGGCCCCCAACACGCGGAAACTGACGCGACGCCATCACAGGCAGGGTCAGTAAAATCACCTTTGGAAAAGTACGATATATGACGTACAATTGGATAATAATATGGGATTCAGGGATGCAAAAAAACAGGTTATTGGCTGTTTACGAACGGGCAATGTGTTACATGAAGCCAGAGGCAGCATCAGCGCCAAGAATTTGCTGGCAACGGGACAGGTAACGCTTGAGGATGTTATTGATATTATTAACCGGACTGATGGTTCATCCTACACCTGCTCCCCACACCATTTCGCTTCACACATTGATGTTCACATCATCAGGGTCAATCACCGCTGTATACCGTGGTATATCAAATGGTATTTCACCGAACCGAATTGCGTTTTTATCAGCGTTCATCATTAAGGCTATGGCATGAAAATTTTCAAAGTGGGCGATACGCAGACCGTGTTATGCAACTTCTGCCGGTCATGTGAAAATGTTACGTTTCAGCTCAAAGATGTGCCGTTTAGCGATGGCACTGGAATAGTGAAGCAAGTGCTGGTGGGGGTATGTGATCAATGTGGAAACGTCGCGGTCGTTCCTCATCAATCCACGCCAATGATCAAAAAAGCACTGGATGTACAGCGTAAATCGCTGGAAAGCCGCGTCCCTGCACACATGATCGATATTCTTAACCTGGCCAGCAGCGAATTAGGCGGCGCGCCTGATTTCGTCCCCAGTCTGATAAAATATTACCTGCACCGTCTGGCTGCCGACCAAGAGGCCGCAAAGGATATCCCACGTTTGCTGCAAAGCGATTTGGCGCAGGGGAAATCCGAGAAGCGACTCTCGCTTAAAGGCAGGCATGTCATTCAGAATATTGATACGCTAAAAATATCCACAAAAATTACCAGTACGACCGCGCTACTCAAAGGCATTGTCCTGAAGATCAATGATGATGTTCTGGTACAACGTAACCCAGCACACATCAGGCGACTGAAATCGATTATTGCCGCCATTTCCTGAATTAAAAAACCGCGTCAGCAAAGAACGCGGTTTTTCAAAATGCAGTGTGGGAACAGCGTTTAATTACGCCGTACCACCGACCGTCAGACTTCCCAGCTTCAGAGTAGGCTGGCCAACGCCAACGGGCAGGCTTTGCCCCTCTTTGCCGCATACGCCCACCCCTTTATCCAACGCTAGATCGTTACCTACCATGGAGATCTGCTGCATGGCTTCAATACCGGAACCGATCAGCGTGGCGCCCTTCACCGGCGTGGTCACGCGGCCTTTTTCAATCAGGTAAGCTTCTGACGTTGAGAACACGAACTTACCAGAGGTGATATCCACCTGACCACCACCAAAATTCGGCGCGTATAGGCCGTATTCAACGCTGGCGATAATCTCTTCCGGCGTTGACTGACCCGCCAGCATATAGGTGTTGGTCATACGCGGCATAGGCAGGTGTGCATAAGATTCACGGCGTCCATTGCCCGTCGGGGCAACGCCCATCAGACGAGCATTCAGTTTATCCTGCATGTAACCTTTCAGAATCCCGTTTTCGATCAGCACGTTATACTGACCCGGCACTCCCTCATCATCCATAGCCAACGAGCCCCGACGTCCTGTCAGCGTACCGTCATCCACCACCGTACAAAGCTCGGACGCCACCAGCTTGCCCATCTGACCACTGAATACCGAGGTTCCACGGCGGTTAAAATCGCCTTCCAGACCGTGCCCAACCGCTTCATGCAGCAACACGCCCGGCCAGCCCGCGCCCAGCACAACAGGCATCGAGCCCGCGGGTGCAGCAATCGCCGACAGGTTAACCAGCGCCATACGCACGGCCTCTTTCGCCCAGGCTTCCACACGAGATTCGCCGTCGAGCGTTTCCCAGAAATAGTGATAGCCGCTGCGCGAACCGCCGCCGCTGGCGCCACGCTCACGTTTACCGTCCGCTTCAACCAGCACGCTGATCGACAGGCGCACCAGCGGACGAACATCAGCAGCCAACGTACCGTCAGTCGCCGCCACCAGCACCAGTTCATACACGCCTGTCAAACTGGCCGTCACTTCCTGCACTCTGGCATCAGCAGCACGAGCGACCGTATCCGCACGTTGCAACAGGGCAATTTTCTCTTCGCGGGTCAGGCTATCAAGCGGGTTAAGCTGTGGGTAAAGCGCAGAATGCGGCACCTCTCCCAGCGTGTGCGCCTGGCCATTGCCTTGCTCGCGCACAATGCTGCGTGCCGCCTGCGCACTTTGATGCAACGCATTCAGCGTAATCTGATCGGCATAGGCAAACCCCGTCTTTTCACCATCGATCGCGCGAATACCTACGCCCTGATCGATATGGTAGGAGCCATCCTTGATGATACGGTCTTCCAACACCCATGATTCGTGGTAGCTCGACTGAAAATAAAGGTCGGCATAATCCAGGCGACGTTCATTTAATAATCCCAATACGGAAGAAAGGTCATTAAGGTTCAATTTGTTAGCGGTGAGTAATTGCTCACTGACAAATGACAGACTCATATTTTTTCACTCTTTATTAGATGAAATCGGGTGAACGAACTGCGCTATTCGCCCTTCTTCTTACTTGGCTCACGCAGGACTTCCTGAATCTTCGGCTGATCGATGCTACCGGAAATGTGGTAACGAATCAGCGAAATCTTGTTCCACAGCGGCGCCAGCACCTTACTGGCCGCAAAAACTGCCGCACCGATCACCGGGTTAACGACAAATGCCGTGGCGACCCCCACCGTGGCAGAAATTTCCGGCGCAACCACCGCTTCGATATTGACCTGACGCTGTACCAAATCGACATCGCCTTTCATGGCGATGTCCGCTTCCAGCCCATCAATCAACATATCGTCGGTATGCAGAACGCCATCCTTAATCCACGCCGTGCTGCGGATACCATCGAAATAAAAACCGCTGCCAAACGTATCGCTGAAATCAAACCGCAGCTTACGCAGTAAAGCATCGAAACTGACCAGACGCAGTAGCTGCCCGGCCTGACCCGTCCCCACTTCGGCGATTTCCCCCTTTCCTATCCGCGCATGCAGGATACCGCTCAGACTGGCAATATCCGGCGCCCAGGGAGTGCCACGCCAGTAAAGATCGTAGTCCACATCAAACGCCCCGGCGCGCAACGGTGTACTAATGCCGAACCAGTCGGCATTTTGCTCCAGGCTGTCGCCAGTCAAACGTCCTTTCAACGCAGTACGGACCCCTTCGGCGTTATCCTGCCAGCTACCGTTTACCGTCAGTTGCGCCTTCCCGGTATCAATAACACCGTCACTCAGGGTCAGTCTGTCTTTCTCAGGCTGTAGCGTTCCCTGAACGCGGCCAAAGTTTTGTCCGACAATCCAGCACTCACGGCAGTTGAGCTGCAACGCAGGCCAATCCTGAAAGCTGATGCTGGGATCGTTCAGCGGCGATTTCTTCTCGGCCAACGCAATCGGATTGGTCGCTTCATCACCTTTCCATTGAGGATTGTAGTAGAGATAACGGATATCACTACGCCATATACCGCGGTGCGGAATATCAAGCGTGGCGTCAATCTCGCGACCCTGAGCCTGCACTGCGCTACCGTTCAGACTATCTCTACTGGTAACCGACAAATCATGCCACTGCTGTCCCAGCAATTGCAGTTCTGGCGTGTGCAATGTGACTTCCGTCGGGAAGCGAAAACGGCTGCCTGCGCCATTCCCACTCAGCGATGAACGCATTGATGGCAACAATCCAAGCCAGCTTTCGCCATCCAGTGCAGGCAGATCGAGCACCAGCGCAGAGCTTTCCGGTAACGACGGCAACGTATCGGCGCTGGTTTTCCAACTGCCGCGCGCCAGAGTGACAGCATTCCCCTTCAGTAACCACTGACTGTTAAACCGGTTTCCCTCACCAACGTGACCATTCAGCACAAACCCGTTCAGATCGCCTTTCGCCTTGACCTGTAACGGCAAACGCTTCCCGGACGCCTTATTTAAAGGAGCAGGTAAGTGACTACTCACTTTCTCTAGTTCAGCATCGATATCTACGCTATACGTGGTTTTTCCCTTATGGGGCAAACTGACGGCGACCACACTTTTCCAGTCCGCCGACCCGGCGACCTGACTGACAAGCGGCTTTGGCATGCCCGGCAAGCGGGAAGGTTGCCACGCCCCCTGTAACCCGACATTCACCAGAAATGCATTTGCCTGCTCTTCCGTCGTGAAATTCACCTGCATGGGCTGATCCAACCAATTGGCATTCAACGTTTCACTGCGCAAGTTGCCGTTGTCATAATGGAAACGCCCCGTGAGGTTCTTTATCGTTGCCGCCAGTGGTTTGATGTACAGACTGTTATTATTCAATACGATATCGCCGCTGGCGTGCACATTCGCGCCATCCAGCGGAATATCAAGATGTAAGGAACCTTTCACGGGGCCGGCAATTTTCAGTTCTTCCAGCGCGGCGCCCACCGATGATTTAAGCGGCGTCTGCTGAAAATAATTACCGATTTCCGGCCCCGCGCCTTCCAGTTCGCCATCAATCAGTAATCTCTCTTTTTTATAATCCGGAATAACCGCGCTGATGTTCTTGCCTTCCACCTTGCCCAGCCAGGTTTGTGGAGCAAACATCCACAGGCCGTTATTAGCGAAATCAAGGTTGATGTCCAACTGCGTCAGGGCAGGCCAACCGGGTTCAAACTCAAACACCGCATTTTTGACTGGCGCCCAGACTTCAAATTGTCCTTCGTTATGCTCGTAGGGGAAATGCTGCGGATTACCGGCAAAAATCAACGTACCATTGTCCACCCGCCCGCTCTTAAGCGCGTTGCTCAGGTAATTCACCAGTTCTTTGCCCATAAAAGGCTCGGGGTAATAGCGCCACGCATCAGCCGCATCGGTCAGGCGAATCCCGGCCAGAATATCCAGTCTGGGCTCACCTTTTTCAGGATGTTGATAGCGGAAATCGCCATTAACCCATAGCGATTGGGCCTGAACATCCAACCCGTGGCTCCACAGTTCCCAGCTCTGCGGGTTATAACGCCAGTGAATTACCCCCTTGACCTGATTGATTTCCAACGGTGCGCGGAACATTTCCTCATAAGGCAACGTGCTCTTGACCAGATCAATATTCAGTTGCCCTTGTTCGGCGCTGCCGCTGACCGAGCCAGAAAAATGATTCGCTCCCGGCAGCCGTTCCCACTGCCGCCAGCTGACATCCTGCCAACTGCTCTGAAAACGGGTTCTTTCCGGTTGTTGCAGAGGAATATCCAATGCCAGCGCCGTGAGCTTACCTTTCGGTTGCAGTGATTCCCAACGCGTTTTCAAGTCGGGTGTGGTGGTAGACAGCAGGGGCAGCAGCGAGCCAAGACGCTCCAGTTCCAGATTCCCGGCCCGAATACGCAATTCTTCCTGACGATCCGGCCCCAGCATCGATTCATCCTTCGGCAACCATAGCGCCGATAATTGCCCGGTCGGCCACGCAACGCCATCTGTCGCAACGTTCAACACCGGCACATTCAACTGCCAGCCATTTTCCTGACGACTGACATGCAACACCATGTCATCAATATTCAGACGGTGCCCGTTTTCGCCTTCCTTCCAGGTTGCCGTACCCTGATTCAGGAACACATCTCCGCTGTGAATGCTGCCGTCACGCACATTCAGCCAGGCGGCCAGACTGAAATCCGCACTTTCCAGCCCGGTATTACTCTTCAGCCAGCGGCTAAGCCAGGGCTTCATATCAATATCATCGGCCTGTAGATACAGCGTACCGTTATTAAGCAACCCCTGATTATCCTGCAGATCCATTTTCATCTGCACCACGCCATGCTGACCGGTAAAACTCGACAGGCTGATCAGCCCCTCGGCACGGTGGCGATTATCCTGGTTCAGCCAGGTCAGTTGAGGGATGCTCAGCTCCGCACGCGCTCCGGATGGCGTAAGAAAAGAGATGGTGCTATCACGCAGATCAAAATGATCGAACTGGCGCAGGAAAAGATCGTTCAATTTTTCCGATTCCATCAGCCCGCCATCCCGATGCTGCTCGTTTAGTGTCGTATTGAGCGCCAGGCGGGATTGATAAAAGGTGAGATCGCGGAACTGCCAGCGTCCGTGCAGCAGAGATTGCCACACATCCAGCGCCAGCGTGATGCGTTTAACCTGCCAGTCGGATTCCGGCAGCGAGGTACGAAAATTGTCAATTTCCAGCGTAGGGCCAAACGATTCCCAGCGCCCTTTTAGCGATCCGAGCTCCAGCGGAACCCCAGAGACAGACTGTGCCCATGCCACCAGCTGTGGCCGGAAGTGATCGAGCTGTGGCAGCACCAATCTTAAACCGCTGACTAACAGCGCAACAATCACAATAAGAGTGGCGCCCGTGACGAATAATATTCCGGGCAGTCGCCTCACGTATTTCTCCTTGTTTTCATCGCTGACGACGGGGGCACGAACTTATATCATCGCGATTTACATCATTACGACATCAAACTGTTCCTGACTATACAGGGGTTCAATCTGCACTTTGACCTGCTTGCCGACGAAAATTTCCACCTCGGCCAGCGCGTGTGACTCTTCACTTTTCAGCGCTTCCCCTACCGCAGGTGAGGCATAAACCAGGAAACGATCGGTATCATAAGCATGGTGCACGCGCACAATCTCGCGCATGATTTCATAGCAGACCGTTTCGACGGTTTTCACCGTACCGCGTCCATGACAGGTCGGGCATTCATGACACAAGACATGCTCTATACTCTCACGGGTGCGCTTACGCGTCATCTCCACTAATCCTAGTTGGGAGAAACCATTAATACTGGTTTTTACCCGATCTTTACTCAGCGCCTGCTCCAGAGAATGCAATACGCGCCGGCGGTGATCCTCATTGTTCATATCGATGAAGTCGATAATGATGATGCCGCCGAGGTTACGCAGACGCAGCTGCCGGGCAATCGCCTGAGTGGCTTCGATATTGGTGTTAAAAATGGTCTCATCAAGATTGCGATGGCCGACAAAAGCCCCGGTATTGATATCGATGGTCGTCATCGCTTCGGTCTGATCGATGATCAGATAGCCACCGGACTTCAACTCGACTTTTCTATCCAACGAGCGCTGAATTTCGTTTTCCACATCGAACAGATCGAAAATCGGCTGTTTGCCCGCGTAATGCTCCAGTTTGCTGGTCATTTCCGGAATATATTCGGCAGTAAATTCCAGCAGCGCATCATAGGTCAGCCTGGAATCGATGCGAATGCGATCCAACGCCGCACCGGCGAAATCACGCAAAATACGCTGCGCCAGCGCCACTTCGCCGTAGAGCTTGCATTTGGTCTGGTTGCGTTTTTTACGCTCCATCACCTTGCCCCACAGGCGCTTCAGAAAAGCCGCGTCCTGAGAAAGCTCTTCTTCGCCGATACCTTCCGCCGCCGTGCGGATGATAAAACCGCCCTGATCGTCACAGTAGTCCGCGACCGTTTTCTTTAAACGCTCGCGTTCAGCTTCACTTTCGATGCGTTGCGAAACGCCAACGTGTGAAGCCCCCGGCATAAAAACCAGGTAGCGGGATGGCAACGTGATATCCGTCGTCAGACGGGCCCCTTTGGTGCCCAGCGGATCTTTTACCACCTGAACCATCAGGTCCTGTCCTTGACGGACCAGTTCGGCAATATCACGAACGTGGAAGTTCTTCTGCTCGTCACCGGCGACGCATTCAGTGTGCGGCATGATATCGGAGGCGTGCAAAAAGGCGGCCTTATCCAGACCAATATCGACAAACGCCGCCTGCATGCCCGGTAATACCCGGCTCACCCGGCCTTTGTAGATATTGCCGACAATACCGCGTTTGGCTTCACGCTCAATATGAATTTCCTGCAGGATTCCGCCATCAATATAGGCAACCCGCGTTTCTGAAGGTGTGACGTTTACCAGTAACTCAGCAGTCATGTTTTCCTCTTGCCTGTCGCAGCGCAGCAAAATTACTGAACAGCTCATGTGTTTCTACCAGCGGTAAACCTACCACCGCGTGATAGCTCCCGTTGAGCGACCGAACAAAGCATCCGCCTTTGCCCTGAATGCCATAAGCCCCGGCTTTATCCATCGGCTCGCCGCTAACAATGTAAGTTTCAATATCCTGGCGGGAAAGCGTACGGAACACGACGTCCGTCTTGACCAGCGTACTCAGGCTGTCGTCTCTGTCGGCCAATGCCACCGCCGTCATGACCTGATGTTGTTGTCCGGAAAGCATCGCCAGCATATGTGCCGCGTGCCCGCCATCCCGGGGTTTTTCCAGTACCTGTCCGTTCAATACCACAATCGTATCCGCCCCCAGCACCGGCAAATCGGCAGGCGCCGCGAGTACGCCTGCCGACGCTTTTTCATGCGCCAGTCGGCGAACATAGGCTTCAGCCGTTTCATCAGGCAAACGCTGTTCTTCCACCGCGATATTCAGCACGGAAAAAGGAATGTCGAGCAGGGACAACAGTTCCCTGCGGCGAGGCGAAGCGGATGCCAGATAAAGCTGAGTCATGATTAACCTTTTATTGCACGGTAAACTGACGACGTATTTTCCGCATCAGCAGGAACAACCACGGCCACAGTACACCGTCAACCACGCTATTCCAGAAAGTTTCAGGCCGAAACGAGATGTTAATCACCAGGAATTCGGCCCAGAACACAATCAAATCCATCAACAGCGACAGCAGCATGACAATCAACGCCTGCTGCCATAATGCCATATTCCTGAAAAGCTGAAATTTAAATGCCACCAGGTAAGCAACAATACTGAGCGCCAGCGCACGTACGCCAAGAGTAGACCCTAAAATCAGATCCATAATGATGCCGAGCACAAATCCGGTACCGACATTAACCCGATGCGGCAACGCCATCACCCAGTAGATCAGAAATAACGTCAGCCAGGAAGGACGATAAATATAGATTTCATCCGGCCACGGCATGATCTGCAATACCATGGCGATTAAAAACGAGAGCCAGATAATCCAGTTGCCGTGTCTGCGATAGCGGTTCATTGACGGCCTCCCGGCGATGTCGTAACGGGAGGCGGCGGCCCCATTTCATCGGGAGCAGGTAATACCTGCGGCATCATCTGCATCAGCCGTTCATTGGCGACCCGATGAACCTCTTCCGGTGGCAACACGGTGTTGGTATTTCTGTCCACGCCCCATAACAGCAACAGATAACGCAAGCGCTGCAAGCCCGCGGTCGGACGCGCCTGAATAATCGTATAAGCGCGCTGGGTATCAATTTTAACTGACGACACCACGGCGACCGGATACCCCTCAGGGAAACGTCCGCCCAATCCAGACGTGACCAGAACATCGCCAACGCGAATGTCGGTGTTATTGGGCAAATGCTCCAGTTGCAGGTCGTCTGCACAGCCATTTCCCGCGGCAATCACGCGGATATCATTGCGCAGCACCTGAATCGGCAACGCATGGGAAACATCACAAATCAGCAGAATCCGGCTGGTAAACTGCCCAACCGCCACCACCTGACCGACCACGCCTTTGTCGCTGATGACCGGCTGGCCTTCATATACGCCGTTTACCCGACCTTTATCGATCACCATCTGATCGCTATAAGGATCGGTACCGGCGGAAATCACCTGCGTCACCATTTTCTGCTCGTCCTGACGCAGCGGCGATCCCAGCAACTCACGAAGACGAGCATTCTCCTGCTTGAGTTGCCCTAACAGCAGCAGATCGCTGTTTTTCATCAGCAATTCCTGACGCAGCGCGGTATTTTCGATCCCCAGCTGTTCACGGGTTGCCAATGATGCCGAGACGTTATCCAGCACTTCACGCGGGCCATTTGCCAGAAAATAAAACGGACTGACCGCAGTATCCATGTACGTTCTGATTTTAGTGAACGTGCCAAGCCGACTGTCAGCAATAATCACAGAAATCGCGGTGACGACAGCAAGAAAAAGTCGTAACTGCAGGGAAGGTCCCCTGCTAAAAATCGGCTTCATAAAATTCGTGTATTCCTCGACAACAATAAAAAATCGCCAGGCGCGATTTTTAACAACGCAAAGCGTTGGCCCGCAGGGCGAGTCTCACGGATGAGACGAGTCAAAAAGCGCCAGAAGCGATTTTCAACGTGGCAACGCAAAGGCCCGGAGGATGGCAGGCAGGGAAAACCCAATTATACGAAATCGTCAGGAGACGATTTCGTATAACGCGACGCGTTGTTCCGCAGGGCGAGTCTTATGCATGCCCCATACGAAAAAAGGGGTAACCGTGCGGGATGAAAAACGCACGCGTTCATCCATACGGTCCCCCTTTTTCCCGGCCAGATTATTCTTCGCTGAACAAATCGCCACCGTGCATGTCGATCATTTCCAGCGCTTTACCACCGCCGCGCGCGACACAGGTCAGCGGATCTTCGGCCACCACGACCGGAATACCCGTTTCTTCCATCAGCAGACGATCGAGGTTGCGCAATAGTGCGCCGCCGCCAGTCAACACCATGCCACGTTCAGATATATCAGAAGCCAGTTCCGGCGGACACTGTTCCAACGCCACCATCACCGCGCTAACAATCCCCGTCAGCGGTTCCTGTAATGCTTCCAGAATCTCATTAGAGTTCAGGTTAAAGCCACGCGGCACCCCTTCAGCCAGGTTACGGCCGCGGACTTCAATTTCAAGCACTTCATCACCCGGATATGCCGAACCGATCTCATGCTTGATACGCTCTGCCGTGGCTTCACCAATCAGTGAACCGTAATTACGGCGAACATAGTTGATAATCGCTTCATCGAAGCGGTCGCCACCAATACGCACGGAAGAGGAATATACCACCCCGTTCAGGGAGATCACGGCCACTTCCGTCGTACCGCCGCCGATATCCACAACCATGGAACCCGTGGCTTCAGAAACAGGCAGGCCCGCGCCAATCGCAGCAGCCATCGGCTCTTCAATCAAAAAGACTTCACGCGCCCCGGCCCCCTGCGCAGATTCACGAATCGCACGCCGCTCCACCTGCGTGGCGCCAACCGGCACGCACACCAGCACTCGCGGGCTTGGGCGCATAAAGCTATTGCTGTGCACTTGCTTGATAAAATGCTGTAGCATTTTTTCAGTCACAAAGAAGTCGGCAATCACGCCGTCCTTCATCGGACGAATAGCCGCGATATTACCAGGCGTTCGACCCAGCATTTGTTTAGCGTCATGACCGACAGCGGCGACGCTTTTCGGAGATCCAGCACGGTCCTGACGAATAGCGACCACTGAAGGTTCATTCAGTACGATGCCCTGCCCTTTAACATAAATCAGGGTATTGGCGGTACCCAGGTCGATGGACAAGTCGTTGGAAAACATGCCACGAAATTTCTTAAACATAACTAAAGGATAATCCTGCAAGCTGGGGGCGAAAAATAAATCCGCCTACTTTACCAACCACACGAAGCAGCGACAAGGCACGAAAACGCTCTGCTCCGGTGAAAAAAGTCTGTGTTGTACCGTTCGGCTTTCAAAAGGAACCCGCACACAGCGGTCTTTCCTCCAGGCGGCGAGGTAGACTATCGCGTTCCGCCCGACAGAATAGTACGAACACAGGACATAAAAGCTAACATTTAATCGGATTGCCGCTAACGTAAGTACATACTAACCCATTCGACAACCGACTCATTCTACGTCAATTTGACCAGGACTTTTACACTAAACACGATAGCGAGGTGAATATTTTTTCAACTCTTCCCCCACCGGAAGCGAAGCGGCAAAAAAATCCCCCTGTCCGCCATAAACGCCCTTCTCCAATAACGTGCGCCACTCTTCTTTAGTACGAACGCCGGCGGCAAAAACCGTCGTCTGAGTACCTTTACAGGCTTCCGTCAGACTTTGTACGAATAACTGATTTTCCGGACGACGTTCAAGACTGCGCACCAGCCCCGGGTGGAGCTTAATCATTTCCACTGACAACGACTTGATATAAGTCGTACTGACCAGCGTTAACCCAGCCTGTGTCACCGCAAGACGACAGCCCAGGCCCAGCACCAGATCCAGAATCGGGCGCAGACGGCCGATATATTGACAAACATCCGCCTCTGCAAGTTCAAATAAAATGCGCTGCCGCTGTTTTTTCGGACATTGCATCAGCGTTTCCCGCAGCCATCGGATAAATGGCTTTTGCAGCAGCGAGTCAACACTTACCGGCATCGCCAGCGTTTCTTCAGGCCAGCCTGCCGATAACGCAAGAATGCGGGAGATAAGCTGCCGATCGTAACTGGCGGTCAACCCCAGTTGCTGAACTATTGGCATATATTCCGCGGCCAGCAGTTCCTGAGTACCATCGTAGATACGGCTCATCATTTCACGGTGGTGTACGACCCCCTCCCGGGTGACCGCCGGTTTCTGATACAGCCTCGGGCCGCCTCTTGCAAGCGTCAGCTCCAGCAACGTTCGCCATTTCACACTGCCCCGGCCTTTATCCGGCACCTGTCGGTCAAACACGCACCAGCCGTTTCCTCCCTGCAATACCGCGTTACGGGTCGCGTCTTCGACACTTTCCATCACCTGTTCCGGGCTTTGTCCGCTGCGATAAGCACAAATCCCGATATGCAGGATATCTTCACGATCAATCCGCGGGGTTGCAGGCAGAATATCAATGGCATTGACTAACTGAGCGGCAATATTATCGGCTTCTTTCAGGGTACGGTGCGGCAATAATACCGTAAAATCATTATTGAAATAACGCGCCAGTAATGCCGAGGGATAGCGCATGACAAAGGTCGACAGCAAATTCACCAACGTATAACGGTATTCCTGGATCACACCGTTATAACCATGCGTTTCCTGTAACGTTTCAAAATCAGGCACCCGGATCATCATGACGATACCGTGGGTACCGACATCTTCAATGTCTTCCAGTTGTGTCGTCAGCTGATTGTCAAAAAACAGACGATTGTTGAGGCCCGTTTCCGCATCCTGAGCCGCAAATGCGCGGATTAATGTATCAACGCGGCTGCGTTCTTCACGCGCGGCGGTTAAATCAGACAGCAACTGGTCGATCGCGCCGCTGGCGTTTACCGGCCATTCCCTTACGGAACCATGCATCACCGACTCTCGTTCGCCATTCAGAATTCGCCGGGCCCGTTCTTCCAGCTCCTCCTGTCCGGCGGTTTGGTGACGCAGCCATTGAATAGACAAATAAAGCACCAGCACCATTAAGCCAATGGCCAGAAGCACCGACAGCGTCGACATCAGAAAACGCGGGGCGCCAATCAGGGGATCGAGATAGGTGACAACCACCACCAGATCCAGATGATGCATCAAATCAAGTTGAGTATCGCTATAGCGATAACTGCGGACATCCCCGGCTTCAGGCAGTTGCACCGAATACAGAACCGAATTCGCATCCATAATCTCTAACGCGACGATACCGGCCGTTTTCATCATGGCCGGTAGCCAGAATTTGATATTCTCGGGCGATTGCACCAAAAGTGCCTGATCGATACTGGCGGCGACTTCTCTTAACTGTTGTGAAGTTCGCTGCTGGCTATAATAGAAGAGGCTAAAGATACTGCTGGAAAGCATCAGAAAAATCGCCAATGCCGTCAGCAGCGTCATGAGTATGGAGAACCTGGTCGTAAATCCCATCCCTGCGTCCTATTTCCGGATAAATGTCGTTTCTGCGAGTGTCCTGTTTTTATCGGTTCGCTTTATACCCAATAGATTTCAGGATGCGAGCAAACGCCAACCGCATGCATCCCTGCCCGGCGCAGATTGGAATGCTGCCTGCGATGCTCCCAAAGGGTGAGGCCCAAAGAGAAACCGGGTCATAACGCCAGCTCACCAATAACCTGAAAGATGACGGATATATACTACCTGTTACAAATATAGTCGTTAAATAATTCCACATCTTTTTTATCCTGCGCAGCGTTCATCGACGGATGTTGATCCGGAACAGACGCGCGACCATGCAATCAGGTGGGTTGTTACACCCTGCAAAGAAGTATTTCGTTTGCCTGCGCGGTGTTCCCCACATAATTCATCTATAAATTAAGTAAGCCGCTATGTAAAAGACACCACATTACGTCAGTAATAATAAAAACTGGCTGGAGTACACCATGCATAAACATCGCAAATTAACCGAAGCCGATGTCACCCCGGAATCTGTTTTTCATGACCGACGACGCGTGTTGAAAACGCTGGGGATAACAGCGGCGGCGCTGTCATTGCCTCTAACCGCGAAAGCGGATCTGTTCGCCTGGTTCAAGGGCAACGATCGTCCCAAAGCGCCGCCAGGAAAACCGTTATCCTTTGCTCAGCCAGCCGGCTGGCGGCTCAATTTGCCGCTCACGCCGGAAGATAAAGTCACGGGTTACAACAATTTCTATGAATTCGGTCTGGACAAGGCCGATCCGGCCGCCAATGCGGGGGGACTGAAAACCGAAGGTTGGACAATCCAGATCGACGGAGAAGTCGCCAAACCCATCACGCTGGATATTGACGATCTGATTAAACGTTTCCCGTTGGAAGAAAGAATTTACCGTTTCCGTTGTGTCGAAGCCTGGTCGATGGTTGTCCCCTGGGTTGGTTTTGAACTGGCAAAACTGATCAAGTTTGCCGATCCCACCGGCAACGCGCGCTATATTGCGTTTCAGACACTCTACGACCCGGAACAAATGCCGGGACAAAAAGATCGTTTTATCGGCGGCGGACTCAGTTATCCCTATGTCGAAGGATTGAGGCTGGATGAAGCCATGCATCCGCTTTCTCTTCTCACCGTTGGCGTGTATGGCAAAACGCTGCCTCCCCAGAACGGCGCACCGATCAGGTTGATTACACCGTGGAAATACGGTTTTAAAAACATCAAATCCATCGTGAAGATAAGCCTCACCCGCGATCGTCCCCCCTCGACCTGGAACCTTGCCGCACCCGATGAATATGGTTTCTACGCCAATGTGAATCCGCATGTGGATCATCCTCGCTGGTCACAGGCGACAGAGCGCGTCATTGGTGCCGGCGGTCTGCTTGATGTACAGCGCCAGCCGACACGGCTATTCAATGGTTACGCCGAGCAGGTTGCATCACTGTATCGGGGCATGGACCTGCGGGAGAACTTTTAACTTGCTCTGGCGATGTACAGATCCCGACGCAGCCTTACGCGCTCAGGCGTCTGTCATCAAGACGAACGATCTCAGGAAAAGAGAATGCGACTGACGCTTCAACAGATTAAGTGGCTCAAGGTCATTATCCATTTAGCCGCAGCGTTACCGCTTTTATGGTTAATCCTGGCCGTCGTTCAATCATGGCTGAGCGCCGATCCGGCCAAAGATATCCAGCATTTTACCGGCAGAATGGCGCTTAAGCTGTTGATCGCCACCTTGCTGGTTACTCCACTGGCCCGCTATGCCAAACAACCGCTGCTGATTCACTGTCGGCGTATGATCGGTCTCTGGTGTTTCACATGGGCCACGTTGCATCTGATCAGTTATTCGGTGTTGGAACTGGGTCTGAATCATCTGGCCTTGCTGGGAGCAGAGTTGATCTCTCGTCCCTATTTAACGATCGGTATCATCAGTTGGCTGATTTTACTGGCGCTGGCCCTGACTTCACCACGGGTGATAATGCGCAAGTTGGGATCTCACTGGCAAAAACTGCATAACTTCGTCTATCTGGTCGCCATTCTCGCCCCGATACACTATCTTTGGTCAGTCAAAACGCTATCACCACAACCCATTTTGTACTCGCTGGCGGTGTTGGCTTTATTGTTATTGCGTTATAAAAAGTTTCGCCAGTGGTGGCGCTAAATGGGGCAACGACGTTCATGCTTGCTGTTAAAACCGCGCTCTTTTCGCCGATCATATCGGGCTACTGCGGGAATATCTCCGCAGATAAGACCAGTATTTAGCTGCTAATTGCTACGATATGGTTATAATGCACGACTTTAATTTTTCAACGCCGGACAATTTTCACGCGAAAGGTGACAAACGAATAGCTTCGCGCTATTTTGTGCGACACCATTTTTGCAATCTGGGCGAATCGCGGGAGATAGCAGCACAATGGCAGAAAAGTTTCACATTTTGCTTTTGAATGGTCCAAACCTCAATCTGCTGGGTACCCGCGAGCCGGATAAGTACGGCAGTACGACGCTGGCCGAGATTGTCAGTAACCTGGAAACACAGGCACAGGTGCTGGATGTGAGTTTTTCCCATCTGCAGTCCAATGCGGAACATGTCTTGATCGATCGAATCCATCAGGCCAGAGGAAACACGGATTTTATTTTGATTAATCCGGCGGCATTTACTCACACCAGCGTCGCTCTGCGTGATGCCCTGCTGGCAGTAGCCATCCCGTTTATCGAAATTCATTTGTCCAACGTGCATGCACGTGAAGCTTTCCGTCATCACTCCTACCTTTCAGATATCGCGGTAGGCGTGATCTGCGGACTCGGGGCAGATGGTTATAACTATGCTTTACAGACAGCGGTAAAACGTTTGTCAACTTCCAATTAAACAAGAAGAGTACGGAACCACATCCATGGATATTCGTAAAATCAAAAAACTGATCGAACTGGTTGAAGAGTCCGGCATCGCCGAACTGGAAATTTCTGAAGGTGAAGAATCAGTACGTATCAGTCGTGCCCCGGCAGCACCAAGCTATCCAGTAATGCAGCAGGCCTATGCGCCGATGATGCAACAGCAGCCTGCTCTGGCTGCCGCAGTCGCACCAGCGCCAGCCGCGGATACAGCAGCGGCTGCACCGGCTGCAATCAGTGGTCACATCGTTCGTTCTCCAATGGTTGGTACGTTCTACCGCACCCCAAGCCCTGACGCTAAAGCGTTTGTCGAAGTGGGTCAGCAAGTGAATGTCGGTGACACGCTTTGCATCGTTGAAGCCATGAAAATGATGAACCAAATCGAAGCCGACAAAGCAGGCGTGGTCAAAGCGATTCTTGTCGACAACGGTCAACCGGTTGAATTTGACGAGCCATTAGTTGTCATCGAATAACGAGGCTTACCATGCTAGATAAAATCGTTATCGCTAATCGCGGAGAGATTGCGTTGCGCATTTTGCGTGCCTGCAAAGAGCTGGGCATCAAAACCGTTGCCGTTCACTCCAGCGCAGACCGCGATCTGAAACACGTATTACTGGCGGATGAAACCGTGTGTATCGGCCCGGCGCCGTCCACCAAAAGCTATCTGAACATCCCGGCAATCATCTCTGCCGCGGAAATTACCGGATCGGCGGCGATTCATCCCGGTTACGGCTTTCTGTCAGAAAATGCCGACTTTGCCGAGCAGGTTGAGCGTTCAGGCTTCATTTTCATCGGTCCGCGTGCCGATACCATTCGCCTGATGGGCGATAAAGTCTCCGCGATCAGCGCCATGAAAAAAGCCGGTGTACCCTGCGTTCCGGGTTCCGACGGCCCGTTAGACAGCGATATGGATAAGAACCGCGCCTTTGCCAAGCGTATTGGCTATCCGGTAATTATCAAAGCGTCCGGCGGCGGCGGCGGTCGCGGGATGCGCGTTGTACGCAGCGATAAAGAACTGGAACAATCCATCAATATGACCCGTGCGGAAGCCAAAGCCGCTTTCAACAACGATATGGTCTATATGGAAAAATATCTGGAAAACCCACGTCACGTGGAAATCCAGGTACTGGCTGACGGTCAGGGGAATGCCATTTATCTGGCGGAACGCGACTGCTCCATGCAGCGCCGCCACCAGAAAGTGGTGGAAGAAGCGCCGGCGCCGGGCATCACCAGTGAACTGCGCCAGTTTATCGGCGACCGCTGTGCGAAAGCCTGTATTGATATCAACTATCGCGGCGCCGGCACATTTGAATTCCTGTATGAAAACGGCGAGTTCTATTTCATTGAAATGAACACCCGTATTCAGGTGGAACACCCGGTTACCGAGATGATTACCGGCGTGGATTTGATCAAGGAGCAATTGCGTATTGCTGCCGGTCAGCCCTTGTCCATCAAGCAGAAAGACGTTCACGTCCGTGGTCACGCGGTGGAATGCCGTATCAACGCCGAAGACCCGAACACCTTCCTGCCGAGTCCGGGTAAAATCACCCGCTTCCACGCGCCGGGCGGTTTCGGCGTTCGCTGGGAGTCGCATATCTACGCCGGGTATACCGTCCCGCCGTACTATGATTCCATGATCGGCAAGCTGATCACTTACGGTGAAACCCGTGAAGTCGCCATTTCCCGGATGAAAAATGCGTTGGCAGAGCTGATTATCGATGGCATCAAAACCAACGTTGAGCTACAGATGAAGATCATGAACGATGAAAACTTCCAGAAAGGTGGCACAAACATCCACTATCTGGAGAAGAAACTCGGTTTGCAGTAAATATCACCGGTTTTCTATCGTTAAGAAGGTAAAAGGTCGGTGAAAACCGGCCTTTTTGCTGTTCGGTCAATTCAGACCGGGTAATTACCCACTTGCCGTCCATATAACTCCCACTACGCCATGTCTGCGCGATTAAAGCCGCCGCCAGGTCTGCATCAGGCCAAAAAGATGAACGCCCCCATAGCCGAGGCAAATAAGCGAGCTCCACATATCGAAGGGAGCGATCTGACCGCCTGCGGTAATAAGAAGCGGAATTACCACAAGTCCACGCAGCAAATACACTGCCGTGATGATGCACAGAGCAGGTTTAAGCATTGGCAGCTTTCGAAGAACGCCACTTCCTGAAAGCGCATAGACGCTCCACAGTAAGAGGATCAATGTGATACCTGCGGTGACGAGCAGCGGATACCACTGTCCCGCGGCAGCGGCCGATGCCATTCGTTCTCCAGCGCCGAAGAAACGATACCACGGCGCTCCGCCAAGAATAACGGCAATGTGGAGTAACGCGGCAATGGCACTCAGCCCCGCAGCGATAACGAGTAAGACATTATATTTGACTGGCGCCTGCGCCGAATTTTTATGAGAACCCGTCATGTTTTCTCCCTTGAGGAACTCAGCCCCCAAAGCGCTAAAAATAATATAACGGCAAATGCCATCCAGTGCGGCACGACGAGAACTGAGCCAAAGCGGGCAAAACCATAGCCGAGAAAAAGCACGGTAAAAGCGAGGTACTGAGCGAATACCAGCAGGGTAACCGACTTTCTCCATACCTGTTTTTGGGCTGCGTAAAACAGTGCGATTGAATTAATGAACAAGATGGCAGAAGTAGCGTGCCAGACAACAGAGCCGACCGCGCTTACATAGTCGGATACGTTGCCTGCAATAATAGCATCATGAATTTTCGGCCCGCCTTTGAATACATGAATAAAAAAAGTGAGGAACGACAGGCTGCACGCGACCAAAAGTGGTTTATTCATAGAATTTCCCTTTATAAACCTTTCTGAGCAGAGTTGGGTTTCATTGCTGTGGTTACTCAAAACCATACGGATGCGTATGTATTGCCTATTTTCTTGAAAATGTCAATACGCTAACGTATGGTTGCGGACATGACGCAAAAAAAGAAAAACAGACTGTCGCGTGAGGATTGGATATTGTCCGGCTTTCGCGCGCTTTCCCGGGCCGGTTCGTCTGCGCTCAAAGCCGAGGCGTTGGCACGTGAACTTAAAACAACCAAGGGGTCGTTTTACTGGCATTTCAAAGATGTCGCTGACTTTGAAGCGGCCATGCTGGCCTATTGGAGATTACGGGCGAACGAAGGGGTGATTGCTGCGGTGGAACAGGCAAAAGCATCCCCACAGGAAGATCTGCGGACGCTCGTACGCATCATTACCGACCTGCGTGATGAGAGCAATGGAGGATTACGCTCCGAAAGCGCCATCAGACAATGGGCGGTCACCAACCATTGCGTCGCTGAGGCCCTACTCGAGGTCGACGCTGCAAGACTGGATTATCTGACCAAACAATTTGTGCGCGCCGGTTTTTCCGACGAGCGTGCGACCTTGTTCGGGCAGGCTATGTATGCGGCAGTGATCGGGTTTGAGTATCTGGAACTACAACAGCTTGCAACTACGCAAACAGGATTAACCGGATTATTGGACGCGCTGCTCCTGACGGACAGCGCGTGAAGGCCGACAATGATTAATCTTGAACTCATCGACAGGGAAGAGAGAAAAACAAAGGGAATTTTCTATCACCCTCCTTACTCCAGCTTATTATAGGGAAAAAATGGATACACGTTTCATGCAAGCGCATAGGGAAGCCCGTTGGGCTTTTTTCCTGACGCTGGCCTACCTGTTCGCCTGGATTCTGGCGGCTTACCTGCCCGACAGCGCACAGGGCATCACGGGGCTGCCCCACTGGTTTGAAATGGCATGCCTGCTGCTGCCACTTATTTTTACGCTATTGTGCTGGCTGATGGTGCGATTCATTTTCCGCGACATCTCCCTGGAGAATGACGATGCAAAATGAAGTGCTTTTACCATTGCTAGGCTATCTGCTGCTGGTTTTCGGGCTCTCGGTATACGCTTACCGCCGTCGCCAGGCCGGTAACTTTCTCAATGAGTATTTCCTCGGCGGGCGTTCAATGGGCGGTTTTGTCCTGGCAATGACGCTTATCGGCACCTATGTCAGCGCCAGCTCGTTTATTGGCGGGCCGGGCGCAGCCTATAAGTATGGGTTGGGCTGGGTACTGCTCTCAATGATTCAGTTGCCCACGATGCTGTTGTCACTGGGCATTCTGGGGAAAAAATTCGCCATTCTGGCCAGACGTTACAATGCCATCACGCTCAATGACATGCTGTATGCCCGCTACGGCAGCCGCCTGCTGGTATGGTTCGCCAGCCTCAGCCTGCTCGTCGCTTTTATCGGCGCCATGGCGGTACAATTCATTGGCGGCGCACGCCTGCTGGAGACCGCCGCCAATATTCCCTACGATATCGGCCTGTTGATTTTTGGCGTCACTATCGCCCTGTACACCGCTTTTGGCGGCTTTCGCGCCAGCGTACTAAACGATGCCATGCAGGGCATCGTCATGCTGTTAGGCACGGTGATACTGCTGGTGGGCGTTATCCATGCCGCAGGCGGCTTACACAGCGCCGTGGATAAGCTACAGCAAATCGATCCCGCGCTGGTGACGCCGCAGGGCAGCGATCAGATCCTGTCCATGCCTTTTATGGCGTCGTTCTGGGTGCTGGTCTGCTTCGGGGTGATCGGTCTGCCCAATACGGCCGTGCGCTGTATCTCCTACCGTGACAGTAAGGCGCTGCATCGGGGAATTATTATCGGTACCATCGTGATCGGTATTCTCATGCTGGGTATGCATTTGGCCGGCGCACTGGGCCGGGCCGTCATGCCAGATCTGACCATTCCCGATCGGGTGCTGCCAGCCCTGATGGTGACCGTCTTGCCTCCTCTGGCGGCAGGCATCTTTCTCGCCGCGCCAATGGCGGCTATCATGTCCAACATAAATGCGCATCTGCTTCAGGCCGCGGCCACAATCATCAAAGACCTCTATCTCAATGTACGACCACGGCAGGCACACAATGAGCGGCACATCAAGCGCCTTTCCAGCATGACGACGCTGTTGCTGGGATTACTCGTACTGGTCGCATCCTGGCGACCACCGGAAATGATCATCTGGCTCAATCTGCTGGCGTTTGGCGGTCTGGAAGCCGTGTTCCTGTGGCCGCTGGTACTGGGTCTTTACTGGGAACGTGCCAATGCCGCAGGTGCGCTGAGCGCCATGTTCAGCGGCGCCATTTGCTATACCTTACTGGCCAGCTTCAATCTCCAACTGGCCGGTTTTCACCCCATTGTGCCATCGCTGCTGCTGAGCCTGATGGCGTTTATGGTTGGCAACCGGTTCGGTCATCAGGCCCCTCAACCGGTTGCCGCTTCAACTTCACTTTAAATGTAATAGAGACTGCCATGCCGTGGATTCAACTGAAAATTAATACCTCTGGTAGCCATGCGGAACAACTGGGTGATGCGCTAATCGAGAGCGGTGCGGTATCCGTTACGTTTCAGGATACTCACGATACGCCGGTGTTTGAGCCACTGCCCGGGGAAACCCGTTTATGGGGTGATACCGATGTCATTGGCTTATATGACGCGGAAACCGAGATGGTCGATATTGTCGCCACGCTGGAACAGGAACCGTTGCTGGGCGTCGGTTTTAAACACAAAATCGAGCAGTTAGAAGACAAAGACTGGGAACGAGAATGGATGGACAATTTCCATCCGATGCGTTTCGGCGAGCGTTTATGGATTTGCCCAAGCTGGCGCGACATCCCCGATCAAACCGCCGTCAATGTTATGCTCGATCCCGGACTGGCTTTTGGCACCGGGACGCATCCGACAACCGCACTGTGTTTGCAATGGCTGGATGGACTGGACCTACAGGGTAAAACCATTATCGATTTCGGCTGTGGCTCTGGCATTCTGGCGATCGCCGCGCTGAAACTGGGCGCTTCCCGTGCTATCGGCATTGATATCGACCCCCAGGCGATTCAGGCAAGCCGTGATAACGCGCAACGAAATAACGTCTCTGACCGCCTTGAACTCTACCTGCCGAAAGACCAGCCCGCTAACTTGTCGGCAGATGTTGTCGTGGCCAATATTCTGGCCGGCCCCCTGCGTGAACTGGCGCCGCTTATCAGTGACCTGCCTAAATCTGGTGGCTATCTCGGCCTGTCGGGCGTCCTGGCCACACAAGCCGAGGGCGTGGCAGAAGCCTACGAAGAGAAATTCACCCTCGATCCTGTCGCCGAACGTGAAGAGTGGTGTCGTATTACGGGCCGGCGCAAATAATCCCGCAGACCGGCAATCCACTGTAACTGGCGTTACAGTGGATTCTGTGCCCGCCTGATTATCGGCTTTTTACCCTGTCATAGCCTGTTGTCGGCTCAGTTTGCGATGACAGCCAGTAAATCGGATAAGATTTACCGTGGTTTTTTTGCAGCCTCATCAAAGGATTGCTCTGGAAAATCCGACTTCAGATGATGAATGCCGGCTAAAAATGGCACCGTGCGCAGATAAAATTCTGTTGCCAGAGGAATATTTTTTAGAGCAAAAAACAAGCATAATCATTCAACTTATTGTTAAATATATATAATATTTTCCTATAACTTCACAAACTGCATTTTCATTGATCGATAGCGGCAAATTGGTCAAAGTTTGGCCTTTCATCTGACGTAAAAAATGCGTAATATACGCGCCCTTGCAGACACAGTATGGTCACTCTTTGTCTATGCGCATTGGACAATTTCAGCTTACCAATCGCCTGGTAGCAGCCCCGATGGCGGGTATTAGCGATCGCCCGTTCAGAGCACTCTGCCATGCAATGGGCGCTGGAATGACCGTGTCTGAAATGCTCTCTTCCAATCCGGAAGTGTGGCGTTCAGATAAGTCACGTTTGCGCATGGTACATAGCGATGAACCGGGTATCCGAGCCGTGCAGATTGCGGGTTGTGATCCGGATGAAATGGCTGTGGCCGCCAGAATCAATACTGATTTCGGCGCACAGATCATCGACATCAATATGGGCTGTCCGGCAAAGAAGGTGAACCGCAAGATGGCAGGATCTGCATTATTGCAGTATCCGGATTTGGTTAAACAGATCCTCTCAGCGGTAGTGAAAGCGGTAGACGTACCGGTGACGCTGAAAATCCGTACCGGCTGGGCGCCAGAGCACCGTAACTGCGTAGAGATTGCCAGATTGGCCGAAGATTGTGGTATCCAGGCCCTGACCGTTCATGGACGCACCCGTGCGTGCCTGTTCAATGGTTCGGCGGAATACGACAGTATTCGGACAGTTAAGCAGGCCGTTTCCATTCCCATCATTGCGAATGGCGACATTACTGACCCGCATAAAGCCAGAGCGGTTCTTGATTACACTGGGGCTGATGCCCTGATGATAGGACGAGCCGCTCAGGGAAGACCCTGGATCTTTCGGGAAATCCAGCATTATCTGGACACAGGGGAGTTGCTGGCACCGATGCCGTTGGCAGAGGTTAAGCGCTTGTTGATCGAGCATATACGGGAATTGCACGACTTTTATGGTCCAGGCAAGGGATTTCGTATTGCTCGTAAGCACGTATCCTGGTATCTCCAGGAGCACGCTCCAAACGACCAGTTTAGGCGCACGTTCAACGCCATTGAGGATGCCGGCGAGCAGCTGGAGGCGTTGAAGGCATATTTTGAAAATCTTGCGTAAACAGAAAAAGAGCTGACAGAACTATGTTCGAACAACGCGTGAATTCTGACGTACTGACCGTTTCCACCGTAAACTCTCAGGCTCAGGTAACCCAAAAACCCCTGCGCGACTCGGTTAAACAGGCACTGAAGAACTATTTTGCTCAACTGAACGGTCAGGACGTTAATGACCTGTATGAGTTGGTATTGGCTGAAGTTGAACAGCCGCTGTTGGACATGGTGATGCAATACACCCGCGGCAACCAAACCCGCGCAGCGCTGATGATGGGTATCAACCGCGGCACCCTGCGTAAGAAACTGAAAAAATACGGCATGAACTGATACTAATCGGTTAACTGTTTGAAAAAAGGCGCTTCCACCTCTTTGGTTAAGCGCCTTTTTCTTGTGCCTGACAGATTGTTGCCACCTTAATCACCTCCACTCTCACTTTCAGCCGCACCGCGCTTTTCTCTGGTTAATCCACCGCGAAATCATGGTCAAAACAGCGGATGAAAACTATATTCATTGTTGATATAAACCATCGCTTTATATGATTAGCAAAACAATATGACATAACGTAGATTCGCTTGGTTTAACGCTAATAACGGCAGATTGCCGTCCTGATGAGGTTTCCGTAATGAAGAAAATCAGTTTTGCTTTACTGGCTGGCGCATTGTTCGCAACCAGTGCATTCGCTCAGGCACAAGATGACCTCAGCGCTATCAAATCTGCGGGTGTCATTAAAATCGGAACAGAGGGCACCTACGCGCCTTATACCTATCATGACAAATCAGGTGAACTGGTTGGTTTTGATGTGGAAATTGGCCGCGCCGTCGCTGAAAAACTGGGCGTCAAAGCCCAGTTTATTGAAGGCCGCTGGGATGGCCTGATTGCCGGTATCGATGCCAAACGCTATGACGCCGTGATTAACCAAGTCGGCGTGACCAAAGAGCGTCAGGCCAAATACGACTTCTCTAAGCCGTATATTGATTCAAAAGCCGTCTTGATTACCCGTGGTGACAATACTTCTATCAAGGATTTCAGCGATCTGAAAGGGAAGAAGTCCGCGCAAAGTCTGACCAGTAATTACGCCAAGCTGGCAACCAGTCACGGTGCGGAAATTGTCCCGACAGATGGCTTTAACCAGTCACTGGATCTGGTACTCAGCGGTCGTGCCGACGCCACGTTAAACGATAATCTGTCCTTCCTCGATTTCAAAAAACAAAAGCCGGACGCCAATGTTAAAATCATTGCGACCTCCCCTACCGGCGAGCCCTCTGCTATTTTGGTCCGCAAAAACCAGCCACAGTTGGTCGATGCGTTGAATAAAGCATTGGATGAAATTAAAGCGGATGGCACCTATAAAACGATAGCTGTGCGATACTTCGGGCAGGATGTATCTCAATAATCGCATTGTTATCGGAGTTATTTTTCATGCCGCCTTGGCTACAACTTATGGCAGACTCCTTTTGGAGTCTGCTGTCTGCGGGACTTAAATTCACCGTTCCCCTCGCCATTCTTTCCTTTATATTTGGATTGGCCGTTGGCGTGACCGTTGCGTTGATTCGTCTCTATGGTCCAAAACCGTTGAAGTGGCTGGGTGACTTCTACGTTTGGGTTATCCGTGGAACACCGCTGTTGGTGCAGCTTTTCCTCATCTTTTATGGGCTTCCCAGCGCCGGTATCACGCTTGATGCATTTCCCGCTGCATTAATCGGCTTTACTATCAGCGTCGGCGCCTACAGCTCTGAAATCGTCCGGGGAGCCATCCTGTCGGTTCCCAAGGGCCAATGGAGCGCCGCTTACTCTCTTGGCATGAATGGCACACAGGCAATCCGCTGGGTCATCTTTCCGCAATCCGTTTTTGTATCGTTGCCGCCTTTATCCAATACGTTTATCTCGTTAATTAAAGACACATCGCTGGCCGCCGTCATTACCGTTCCAGAAATGTTCCTGTCCGCACAGCGGATTGTTTCCGTCACCTACGAGCCGTTGATTCTCTACATCGAAGCCGCCTTGATTTACCTGATGTTCAGCACCGTGCTCAGTCAGTTACAGGTGAAGCTGGAGAAATATTACCAGCGTCATATTGTGCATTGATTTTCTGTTCGCCAGCCTGTGCTGATGTTCTGGCTGGCCTATCCCAATCTTCAATATCCTGAAGACAATCCTTTTTTCTTGCGGCGCTGAAAGGTATCACACCGCCTTTAGCTATCGCTTTCCTCAACGCCGCTGCGAATCAATAGTTCCCAAACCATCAGTTTTTGCGCACTAAAACAGGGCAAGGTAACTACCTTGCATTTATTCTGGTGCATCAATATTTCCTGAACATTGCTCCTCAAAACAGATTATTTATAACATTTACATTAATTATCAAATAGATAAATAGTTGGCATCTTGTTTGCTTAGCTCTTGCCACGGCGGTAAGCCGACTGACAGGAATGGTGCACCTAAAATTGTGCGCCGCAACACAACAGCATATAACTATCTAGCTACTAGGATGATTATGAAAAAAGTGATTATTTCTACTCTGGTTGCCGGCGCTTCATTATTTGCCGCGATTAATCAGGCTCATGCTGGCGCAACCCTGGATGCGATTCAGAAAAAAGGCTTCGTACAATGTGGTATCAGCGACGGGTTACCCGGCTTTTCTTACGCAGATGCCAGCGGCAAATACTCTGGTATTGATGTTGACGTATGCAAGGGTGTAGCAGCAGCGGTATTTGGCGATGCAAATAAAGTAAAATATACCCCGCTGACCGCTAAAGAACGTTTTACCGCCCTGCAATCCGGTGAAGTCGATATCCTGTCTCGTAATACAACCTGGACTTCTTCTCGCGATAGCGGCATGGGCATGCTCTTTACTGGCGTAACCTATTATGATGGCATCGGTTTTCTGACCCACAATAAAGCCGGGTTAACCAGTGCGAAAGAGCTGGATGGCGCAACCGTTTGCATCCAGGCTGGTACGGATACCGAACTGAACGTTGCTGATTATTTCAAAACACACAAAATGCAGTACACCCCGGTGACGTTCGACCGTTCTGACGAAAGCGCCAAAGCGTTGGAGTCCGGCCGCTGCGATACGCTGGCTTCTGACCAGTCTCAGTTGTATGCGCTGCGTATCAAACTGAGCAATCCGAGCGAATTCATCGTATTACCAGAAGTGATCTCTAAAGAACCGCTGGGACCTGTTGTCCGCCGCGGTGATGAAGAATGGTTCTCTGTCGTTCGCTGGACGCTGTTTGCAATGTTGAACGCCGAAGAAATGGGCGTAACATCCCAGAACGTCGATCAACTGGCAGCAAAACCAACAACGCCAGATATGTCTCATCTGCTTGGCCACGAAGGCAACTACGGTAAAGATCTTAAATTACCTAATGATTGGGCTTTCAAAATCATCAAACAAGTCGGCAACTACGGTGAAATCTTCGAACGCAACGTCGGTATGGGCAGCGAGTTGAAAATCAAACGCGGTCTGAACGAGCTGTGGAATAATGGCGGGATCCAGTACGCGCCAGCCGTACGCTAATTACCTGCAGACACCGGGTGCAGCCACAACAGGTTGCACCCTCTGTATCCCCGTTATTGAGGCTTCAACATGCTACAACGCCCAACCGTGAAAAGTGATTTATCACTAACTAATCCAGCGGTGCGCGCCTGGCTGTATCAAATCATCGTTGTTATCGCCGTATTAGCTACCGCTGGTTACCTGTTACATAACACCGTTACTAACCTGGCCCAGAGGGGAATCACGTCCGGATTCGCCTTTTTAAACAACACCGCGGGCTTTGGCATTGTCCAGCATCTGATTGATTATCAACAGGGCGATACCTACGCACGCGTTTTTCTTGTCGGATTACTCAATACGCTGCTGGTGTCAGCCTTGTGTATTGTTTTCGCTTCTATCCTTGGTTTTATCATTGGACTGGCACGCTTATCGGATAACTGGTTATTGCGGAAAATCTCCACCATCTACATTGAAATCTTCCGTAATATTCCGCCGCTATTGCAGATCTTTTTCTGGTATTTTGCCGTACTGCGTAACTTACCTGGACCACGGCAATCCATTAACGCTTTTGATATCGCCTTTCTCAGCAACCGTGGTTTTTACCTGCCTTCCCCAGAAGCAGGGCCGGGAGCAATAGCATTTTGCCTTTCCGTTATGATTACGTTAGTCACTGCGATTGCTGTCTTTCGTGCCAATAAACGCTACCACACCCTAACGGGTCAGCAACGCAAGACATGGCCCGTCGTTTTGGGCGTATTGGCCATACTGCTCGTATTGAGTCACGTGGTTTTTGGACGAGCGATACATTGGGATATACCTGAATTAAAAGGGTTCAACTTCCGCGGCGGAATGGTATTAATTCCTGAACTGGCGGCTTTGACGCTGGCCCTTTCGGTTTATACCTCATCGTTTATTGCCGAAATCATTCGCTCGGGGATCCAATCCGTTTCTCATGGTCAACATGAGGCCGCACGCTCCCTAGGCCTGCCAAACCCGGTAACCTTACGCAAAGTTATCCTCCCACAGGCATTGCGTGTGATTATTCCTCCGTTAACCAGCCAGTATCTTAATATCGTCAAAAACTCTTCGTTGGCAGCCGCTATCGGTTATCCAGACATGGTCTCGCTGTTCGCCGGATCGGTGCTGAACCAAACGGGTCAGGCAATCGAAACTATCGCTATTACGATGTCGGTCTACCTCATCATCAGCCTGCTGATATCCCTGTTGATGAACATCTATAACCGCAAGATTGCTCTCGTTGAACGTTAAGAGGACTCATGACGATGATTCAACCTATTCAGAACCGTCAGGCCCCTCTTTTCAGAGCGATCCATTGGGCACGACAAAATCTTTTTTCCAACGTAACCAATAGCCTGCTCACACTGCTTTGCCTGTGGTTACTATGGATTGCCATTCCTCCGTTATTAAACTGGGCGATATTCCAGGCAAACTGGGTTGGCACTACCCGTAACGACTGTACACAAGACGGCGCGTGCTGGGTCTTTATCCATGCCAGATTCGGTCATTTCATGTATGGGCTTTATCCGGTAGAGGAAATCTGGCGCATTAATTTTGCATTGGTCATTGGCCTGCTCAGCATTCTGCCAATGTTTTTGCGCCATCTTCCGCATCGTGGACGCTACATTGCAATTTGGGCTGTTGCCTATCCATTGATCGCCTGGTGGCTGCTCTACGGTGGATTCGGCGGGCTTCCTCGCGTGGAAACCCGTCAATGGGGCGGGTTGACGCTGACATTAATCATTGCTGCGGTTGGTATAGCTGGCGCTTTACCGCTTGGTATTCTGCTGGCGTTGGGACGTCGTTCCACATTGCCTATCGTTCGTATGCTCTCCGTTGTGTTCATCGAGTTCTGGCGGGGTGTGCCGTTAATTACCGTATTGTTCATGTCCTCGGTCATGCTCCCGTTATTTTTAACGGAAGGAACCAGTATCGATAAGCTACTGAGAGCGTTGGTGGGGGTCATTCTTTTTCAGTCTGCCTATGTTGCCGAGGTTGTCCGCGGCGGCTTACAGGCATTACCGAAAGGCCAATATGAAGCAGCAGAGTCACTGGGATTAGGCTATTGGCGCATGCAGGGGTTGGTCATTCTGCCACAGGCGCTGAAAATGGTGATCCCTGGATTGGTGAACACCATTATCGCTCTGTTTAAGGATACCAGTCTGGTGATCATCATTGGTTTATTCGATCTCTTCAGCAGTATTCAGCAGGCAACTGTCGATCCGACCTGGCTTGGTATGTCGACCGAAGGCTATGTTTTTGCCGCCATGATCTATTGGATCTTTTGTTTCAGCATGTCGCGCTATAGCCAACATCTGGAAAATCGTTTTAACACCGGACATAAGTCGCACTGAGGCCATCCATGAATCAGAATTCTTTAACGCAATCAGCCGATCACATGATCACACTAGAGAATGTGAATAAGTGGTTTGGGCAATTCCACGTACTGAAAGACATCAACCTGCAGGTCAAACAGGGTGAGCGAATTGTACTTTGCGGCCCGTCAGGCTCAGGTAAATCCACGACCATACGTTGTATCAACCATCTGGAAGAGCATCAGCAAGGACGTATTGTCGTTGATGGTGTGGAATTAAATGGTGACTTGCGGAACATCGAAAAAATAAGAACAGAAGTGGGTATGGTATTCCAACACTTTAATCTGTTCCCACATTTAACCGTATTGCAGAATTGCACGCTGGCCCCTTGCTGGGTACGCCATACGCCGAAAAAAGAGGCTGAAGAACTGGCAATGCATTACCTGGAGCGTGTTCGCATCGCAGCCCACGCGCACAAGTTCCCAGGTCAGCTGTCCGGAGGACAACAGCAACGTGTCGCGATTGCGCGTTCACTGTGTATGAAACCCAAAATCATGTTGTTTGATGAACCAACCTCGGCACTGGATCCTGAAATGGTAAAAGAAGTGCTGGATACCATGCTTGGGCTTGCTCAGGACGGAATGACCATGCTGTGTGTAACTCATGAAATGGGCTTTGCAAAAACCGTTGCCGATCGGGTGATCTTCATGGATCAAGGAGAAATCGTTGAGCAGGCCTCACCTGACATCTTCTTCTCCAGTCCGCGTTCTGAACGCACCCAAATGTTCCTGGCACAAATCCTTCACTAATAGAAAAGATACCAAGCAAAACGTTCCGTAAAAGCCTGCCAGAGAGCAGGCTTTTATTTCTGTAGCAGGGGCCGACAAGTACCACCTTATCTAACAAAACCCTCCGCACCCGAATGGGCTACAACGCAAAAAGCCCCCGTCTTTCGACGAGGGCTTCTCTCTAATTTGATGCCTGGCAGTTCCCTACTCTCACATGGGGAGACCCCACACTACCATCGGCGCTACGGCGTTTCACTGCTGAGTTCGGCATGGGGTCAGGTGGGACCACCGCGCTATCGCCGCCAGGCAAATTTCTCGTCTCTTCCTGAGACTCGCCCTTCGGGCCGTCGCTTTGCGACGTACAAAATCGTTCCCGACGATTTTGTCTGTTCCCTTTTCAGGCCAGCGCTCCGCGCTGTTTAATGTCTGCGTTATACGCAAACACCTTAATCTTCAATCTTTGAACAAGCTAAAATATCTTCGTCTCTCTAAAACAC